>CACZDN010000001.1 GCA_902779945.1 Oscillospiraceae bacterium
TTTCCTTGAGGTACACAAAGTACATCTGCGAAAAAGTGCCTTTATCAGAACCCAAATTTTCTCAGGATCTGCTCTTGCCGAATTATGCGGTATTGCCTTTGACGTCCCATGCAACAAAGCCGTCCCGGGAAATGGGACGGCTTTACCGTTCATGGCTTGCCAAGGATGACGTCGAGCGCCTCGGGGATCCACTCGTGGATGAAAGCGTCGAGATCGACGTTGTAGGTCTCGGCGACGTTCTCCTCCAGCACCGCGCCGACCCGGTCAAAATCCGCACCGGTGAGGACGCCGACGCCGGCGCTGACCGCCCCGACCGCAATGGAGATAACGACGATCACGAGGATGACTCTCCATACCTTCTTCATACCGGGACCTCCTTGTTACTGTGCTTGCCGACAAACTGGCAGATGGAGCGGATCAGCGAGGGGATCACGCCGGCGATCAGCCAGATAAAGACCCAGAAAAACAGCAGGCCGATGGCCGCAAGGGAGAGCGACAGGCCGAAAACCAGCAGGATGTCTGCGAACACGCTGAACGACGTGAACGCAATCACCAGGCCCTGGAAGCCGACCCAGAGCGACAGCGCGGCAAGGCCGAGGGCGAGCAGCGCCGGAATCAGCAGCAGGCCGACGCCCACAAGACCCACGGGGACCGCCAGCACCGTCAGGAGCACCAGTATCCAGACGTTGGTAACCGTCTCCTTCATCTCGGGCACGTTTGCCCTGACGGGCGCGTCATGCTTCGCGGGGATTGCCCAGATCGACTCGGCCTCCTGCGGCGCCTGGACAGGCTCCACGGGCTCCTGAGCGGGAAGCGTCTCCTCCGGCGCGCTCCTGACCGGGGCGGCCTCCGGGGAAGGCTCCTCCTCGGCCTCTCCGAAATCAGCGAGGAAGGCAGCCACGGAGTTTGCAAAATCGTCGAGCTCCTGCTCGGGCGTCTTCTCCTCCGAACCCTCGACCGGGTCCACGAGAGCGGGCGCGGGAGCGGGCGCGGGGGGAACCACACCGCTGTCCTCGTCGGGGAAGAGGTTCAGCCCGTCGGGCAGCTCGTCGGGCAGCTCGTCCTTCTCGGCGGCGGGCTCCTCATCGACGGGGAATTCAAAGCCGAAGCTCTCAAACACGTTTTCGGTGTGTGCGGGCTGCACAGGCTGCTCCGGCTCGCCGAAAAGCGAGAGCTGCGATTCGTCGGCCTTCGGCATCGCGGGCAGGAGCCCCTCCGCCTGGCCGCGGATATCCTCGATCACGCTGAGATAGGCGGGAACATCCGCCGACTGCGCGCCGCGGTCCTTCGCATCGTAGGCGCGGGCCAGATTGACAGCCTGCCGCGTCGGGGAGACGAGAAGCTGCAGCACAGCGTTGTCGTTCCCAACCTCATCAAATATCTCGCCATACAGATCCAGGGCGCGAGCTCTGTCATCCTCATACATGAATGTCAGAAGTCTGCCGAGCTCCGCCAGAAATTTCTGTTTGTTCATGGCGTGTCACCTCCGTTTTCCGCACGCGGCCGCCTGAAAGCCGCGGCACGCCTGCGATCTCCGGGATCGCGCACAGCCGCGGTACAGGTCTTCCGCGCACAAAACCCCCCATGCCCGAAGCGATTTCAAAACCGGGCGCGCACAGAACGCATGGGGAATTTACTGTGATTATACCTTCTCGCGGCCGATTGGTCAAGATAAATATTACAAAAAAAAGACAAAAATTTTCGAGCTTCTTCGCGTTTGCATTTTTTTGACATGAGAAAGGCTTGACAAGGGGTGCCGGATTCTATAAAATAAACGACTGCGGCCGCTGGCCGACATTACGGCGGGGCAAGGGCCCTGGCGATTGAGAGGGAAGATTATGGCAAAAGACAAGAGAGTCGAGCAGATCACCGATATGGAGGTCGACTTTGCCCAGTGGTATACTGACATCTGCCGCAAGGCGGAGCTGGTGGAGTATGCCTCGGTCAAGGGCTTTACCATTCTGCGCCCCTATGGCTACGCCATCTGGGAGAATATGCAGCAGATCATGGACGCGGAATTCAAAAAGACGGGGCATGTCAACGTCGCGATGCCGGTCCTGATCCCGGAGAGCCTTTTGAAGAAAGAGGGCGAGCTTGTCAATGGCTTCGCACCCGAGGTCGCCTGGGTCACCATGGGCGGCAGCGAACAGCTCGAGGAGCGCCTGGCCTTCCGTCCCACGTCCGAGACCATGTTCTGCGACCACTGGTCCCGTGTGCTGCACTCCTACCGTGAGCTGCCCATGCTCTACAACCAGTGGTGCTCCGTCATCCGCTGGGAGAAGACCACCCGCCCCTTCCTGCGCTCGCGCGAGTTCTGGTGGCAGGAGGGCCACACCATCCATGAGACCGCCGAGGAGGCCATGCGAGAGACCGAGCAGCAGCTCAACTGCTACGCCGACTTCTTTGAAAACGTCCTCGCCATCCCCGTGGTGCGCGGCAGAAAGACCGACAAGGAGAAGTTCGCCGGCGCGGAGGCAACCTATACGGTCGAGTGCATGATGAAGGACCGCAAGGCTCTCCAGGGTGCGACCTCCCACTACTTCGGGGACAAGTTCTCCCGCGCCTACGGCGTGACCTTTACCGGCCGCGACAACAAGCTGCAGTACCCCTTCCAGACCTCCTGGGGCTCCACGACCCGCATGATCGGCGCGGTCATCATGGCCCACGGCGACAACAACGGCCTGGTCCTGCCCCCGAAGGTGGCCCCGATCCAGGTGGTCGTGGTCCCCGTCGCCCAGCACAAGCCCGGCGTCCTCGAGAAGGCGGGCGAGCTGTTTGAGGCTCTCAGAGCCGCTGGCGTGCGCGTAAAGCTGGACGACAGCGAGAACAGCCTCGGCTGGAAGTGCGCGCAGTATGAGATGAAGGGCGTGCCGCTGCGCGTCGAGCTGGGCCCCAAGGATATCGAGAACGGCGTCTGCGTGGCCGTCCGCCGCGACAACGGCGAGAAGACCTCCGTCGCCATCGAGGAGCTCTGCGAAAAGGTCCCCGCGCTTCTGGACGCGGTACAGCAGGGTCTCTACGAGAGAGCCAGAAAGAACCTGTACGAGCATATCTACGCCGCGCACTCCATCGAAGAGGCGAAAGAGCTTCAGGAGAAGAACGGCGGCTTCATCAAGACCATGTGGTGCGGCGATGTGGAGTGCGAGCTCAGGATGAAGGAGCAGGCGGGCATGTCCTCCCGCTGCATCCCCTTCCATCAGGAGAAGCTGGACGAGGTCTGCGCCTGCTGCGGCAAGCCCGCAAAGCACATGATCTTCTGGGGCGTGGCGTACTGATCGTTTCCCAAGACAAACAAAGGGCTGCCTCAAGATGAGGGAAGCCCTGCATAATACGAATACCGCAGGGGCCGATGCCCTCATCGGCCCGCCGTTTTGCAACAATCCGTGGCATTCGGCGGGTCGATCCGGGGATCGACCCCTGCGGTGTTGCCTTTTAAAACCGAAAAGAGCCCGTCCGCCGGGGACAGGCTCGTTCGGGTAATTTGATTCAATTACACTGCGCGGGTGACCTTGCCGCTGCGCAGGCAGCGGGTGCAGACGTAGACGTGCTTGGGAGAGCCGTCGACGATGGCCTTGACGCGCTTCACATTGGGCTTCCAGGTACGGTTGGACCGTCTGTGAGAATGGCTTACCTGAATACCGAAGGTAACGCCCTTGTCGCAGAATTCGCACTTCGCCATGGAGAAGCACCTCCTTGCATGTGTTCGCTGTCCGAATGACAGCTTGTTTATAATAGCAGAAGCGTTTCGCAAATGCAAGGAAAATTTTGCGGAAAAAGAAAAAAATAAAATTTTGCCTCAACGCCCGGCTGCGTGGAAAAAAACTTGCCAAAAAGCGGGAAAGTGGGTAATATAGAGACAACACGGAAATAAGAATGAGGAAAGGGCAAGGGAAAGCATATGCGCAGCAAGTACAGTGTCAGTCTGAAAAAGATCATGGAGGACCACGGCAACATCACGCCGCTGCATCTGTCCTCCGATTACGAATCCAGGCAGGTGACGACCTCGGACGTCAACCGCCCGGCCCTGCAGCTCACCGGCTTCTACGACTATTTCGACCCCAGCCGCATCCAGCTCATCGGCCGGGTTGAGAGCACCTATCTGGACACTCTGCCCAGGGAGACGCGCCGGGCTACCTTCGAGCGCTTCATGCAGCATGACATCGCGGCGCTGGTGTTCTGCCACGGCGTGTCGGAATTCCCGGAGAGCATCGAGATGGCGGAGCGCTTCGACCGAAACGTCTTCATCACGGACGAGGATACCTCGGAATTCCAGGCGGACCTCATCCACTCCCTGCAGAAATACCTCGCCCCGCGGGTGACCGTGCACGGCGTACTGGTGGAGATCTACGGCGAGGGCATCCTGCTCATGGGCGACAGCGGCATCGGCAAGAGCGAGACGGCGCTGGAGCTCATCAAGCGCGGCCACCGCCTCATCGCGGACGATGCGGTGGAGATCCGCCGCGTGAGCCGCCACTCCCTCATCGGCAGCGCCCCGGAGCTCATCCGCTACTACATGGAGCTCAGGGGCATCGGCGTCGTGAACGTCAAGCACCTGTTCGGCATGGGCGCCGTCAAGCCCCAGAGCAACGTGGACCTCGTCGTGCATATGGAGCTATGGGACAGCGACAAGGCCTACGACCGTCTCGGCCTCACCAGCGAGAGCGCGAACTTCGTCGGTGTGGACATTCCCCAGGTGACCATCCCCGTGCGCCCGGGCCGCAACCTCGCCGTCATCATGGAGCTCGCCGCGATGAACAACCGCCAGAAGAAGATGGGCTACAACGCGGCCGAGGCCCTGGCCATGGAGCACGACATGGCCATCGACGCCGGAATACTATAAGGCAACACCGCACAATCCGCCTGCGGCATCTCCTGGAAAACTTGCGCCCTGATTTCGTCACTTTTTCTTGAGGTACACAAAGTACATCTGCGGAAAATCTCGAAAAGGCCATTGCGGAGATCAGAAAGGAGATGCCCGGACTCGCCCTCTATGAGAACGAGACCATGGCCGCCCACTGCTCCTTTCACATCGGGGGACCGGTGCGGGCCATGGCCGTGCCGCAGGACGTGAGCAGCCTGACCCGCATCAGCTACCTATTGAAAAAGCAGGAGCTCGCCCCCTTCATCCTCGGCAACGGTACCAATATTCTCTTCCCGGACGAGGGACTGAAGGACCTTTTTATCATTTCGACCGGGAAGCTCACCAACATGTTCCTCCTGCCGGACGGCGCGATCTACGCCGAGGCGGGCATCTCGCTCTCAAAGCTCTCGAGCTTTGCACAGCAGAACGGGCTGACGGGGCTGGAATTTGCCTCCGGCATCCCGGGCAGCGTGGGCGGCGGCCTCGTGATGAACGCGGGAGCCTACGGCGGAGAGCTCAGGGACGCGGTGGAGAGCGTGGTCATCTACTTCCTGCCGGAGCAGGCGCTCTATGAACTGACGAACGAGCAGTGCGCCTTCTCCTACCGCAAGAGCCTGTTTCAGACCATGCCGGGCTGCGTGATCCTCAGCGCCGTCTTCCGCCTCGAAAAGGGCGAGCCGGAGGCCATTGCGGAAAAAATGCGCGACTTCAACCAGAGGCGGCGCGAGAAGCAGCCCCTGGATCTCCCCTCGGCGGGCAGCGCCTTCAAGCGCCCGGAGGGGGGCTACGCCGCCGCGCTGATCGACGGGGCGGGCCTCAAGGGCTGTACCGTCGGCGGGGCGCAGGTCTCCGAAAAGCACGCGGGCTTCGTCGTCAACATCGGCGGCGCCACGTCCCACGACGTGTATGAGCTCATGATGCGCGTGCGCCGGACCGTCTACGAGCACAGCAAGGTCGTCCTCGAGCCTGAGATGATTCTGCTTCCGCCGGACTACAAGCTCGAAGATCACGGCCCCCAGGTCCCCCTGCACAGCGTCTGGGGCGCTGGACCGGAGGAGAAATCGTAGGGGCGGCTATCAGCCGCCCGCCGGGCAAGCCGTGAACAGACGGGCGGATAATATCCGCCCCTACAGAGAAAAGGGAAGAACGATATGGATTTCTTAATCATCACAGGCCTCTCCGGCGCGGGAAAGAGCCGCGCCGCGAATGTTTTGGAGGACCTGGACTACTACTGCGTGGACAATCTGCCCGTGGCGCTGATCCCGCGCTTTGCGGAGCTCTGCATCGCGACCGGGGGGCGCTACGAGAAGGTCGCCCTTGTGACCGATGTGCGCGCAGAGAAGGGCTTTGACGAGCTTCTGAAGACGCTCGACCAGCTCAAGGACATGAACTGCGCCTGCCGCATCCTCTATATGGACGCGGACGTGCCGACCATCGTGCGCCGCTACAAGGAGTCCCGGCGGCCGCACCCGCTGGCAAAACGCGGCGGCAGCATCGAAGAAGCCGTCTACCGGGAGATCGATCTGCTCGCCCCGATCCGCGAGCGGGCGGACTTCATCGTCAACAGCTCCAGTCTCACCCTGGGCCAGCTCCAGGCGAAGCTCTATGAGCTCATCGCGCCCTCGGGCAGCAAGCGCAGTCTCGAGGTCACGGTCGAGGCCTTCGGCTTCAAATACGGCCTGCCGCTGGATGCGGACCTGGTCTTCGATGTGCGCTTCCTGCCGAACCCGTATTATCTCGAGGAGCTGCGTCCGCTCACGGGGCTCGACCGCTCCGTCGCCCAGTACGTCTTCGACAGCAGCGAGGCCCGCGCCTTTATGGAGAAGACCGAGGACCTGCTCTCTTTTCTGCTGCCCCTCTATGTGGAGGAGGGCAAGCTCAGCCTCGTGATTGCCGTCGGCTGCACCGGCGGACGGCACCGCAGCGTCGCCATCGCCTCTGCGCTGACGGAGTATCTCAAGGCCAAGGGCGTGAGCGCCATGAACCTCAACCGCGACATCGACAAGTAGGAGGGCCGCTCCATGTCCTTTTCCTCCGACGCCAAACGCGAGCTCTGCCGGGACCGCCTGGATTCGCGCGAGGCCGCGGCCGCCGAGTGCTACGGCGTGCTGCTCTACTGTCACAGCTTCACCCCGCGGGAGATCCGCGTCATCACCGCAAGCCCGGATTTTGCCCAGCGGCTCCCGCGCCTGTTCCGCCGCGCCTTCTCCCTGAGCTTTGACCGCCTCCCCCCGGAGGGGGCCGCAGGCAAGCAGAGCTTTCTCATCACGGACGACACCAAGCTCAGACAGGTTTTCTCCGCCTTTGACCTGGAGATCGGGGGCACGGTCTCCCACCACGTCAACTTCAGCGTACTGGAGGAGGAGAGCTGCCGCGCCGCCTTTATCCGCGGGGCCTTCCTCGCGGGCGGCAGCGTCACCGATCCCGGGAAGCGCTATCACCTTGAACTCGCCACAGCCCACCACAGCGTCAGCCGTGAGGTCTGCACCCTGCTGCTGGATATGGGCTTCTCCCCGCGCCAGACGGAGCGGGCCGGCAACGCCCTGCTGTACTTCAAGCAGGCCGACGCCATCGCGGACTTCTTTACCGCCATCGGCGCGCCGGCCACCGCCATGAGCGTCATGACCGCCAAGGTCGAAAAGGAGATGCGCAACACCGTCACCCGGCAGATCAACTGCGACAGCGCCAACGCCGACAAGACCGTCGCCGCCGCGCAGGAGCAGCTCACCGCCATCCGCCGCCTCGTGAAGGAATACGGCAGTCTCGACGTGCTGCCGGAGCCCCTGAAGGACGCGGCCCTGCTGCGTGTCACAAATCCGGAGGCGAGTCTTGCCGATCTGGCGCAGCTCAGCTGCCCCCCGGTCAGCAAGAGCTGCCTCAGCCACCGGATGAAAAAAATCATGAGCTTCAGGCTGGAGGAGTAAACCATGGCCTTTGTGCATCTGCATGTCCACAGCGAATACAGCCTGCTCGACGGCGCCTGCCGTACGGACAGGCTGCCCGCGCGCGCAAAGGAGCTGGGGCAGAGCGCCGTCGCCCTGACGGACCACGGGGTCATGTACGGCGCGGTCGCCTTCTTCAAGGCCTGCGAGGCGGCGGGCGTCAAGCCCGTCATCGGCTGCGAGGTCTATGTCGCCCCGCACAGCCGCACTGACCGTGTCCACGGCGTGGACAACGAATATTCCCACCTCATCCTCCTCTGCCGCAACGAGACCGGCTACCGCAATCTCTGCTATCTCGTCTCCGCCGCCTTCACGGAGGGCTTCTATATCAAGCCGCGCATAGACTGGCCGCTGCTGCACGAGCACGCCGAGGGCCTTGTCTGCCTCTCGGGCTGTCTCGCCGGGGCGATCCCGCAGCTTCTCCTCCGCGGCGATTATGAGGGGGCAAAGGCCAAGGCCCTCGAGCTGCGCGCGCTCTTCGGGGAGGAGCACTTTTTCCTGGAGATCCAGAACCACGGCATCGCCGAGGAGGAGCGCGCCGCCCAGGGCCTCATCCGCCTCTCCCGCGACACGGGCATCCCCCTCGCCCTCACGAACGACGCCCACTATATCAACAGGGACGACGCCTATTATCAGGACGTGCTCATGTGCATCCAGACCGGCAAGACCGTGGACGAGCCGAATCGTATGCGCTTCGAGACGCAGGAGTTCTATCTCAAGAGCGAGGAGGAGATGCGCGCCCTCTTCCCGGAGCTGTCCGAGGCCGCCGACAACACAGCCAGGATTGCGGACATGTGCGACTTCCGCTTCGAGTTCGGAAACTACAAGCTGCCGCGCTTCAGGCTCCCGGCGGGGGAGACGGACAGCTGGGCCTATCTTCAGAAGCTCTGCGAGCAGGGCTTTGCCGAGCGCTTCCCGGACAGACCCGAGGTCCACAAGCAGCTCGACTACGAGCTCGACATGATCCACCGCATGGGCTTTGTGGACTATTTTCTCATCGTCTCGGACTTCATCGGCTACGCGAAGAGAAACGGCATCCCCGTCGGTCCCGGCAGGGGCAGCGCTGCCGGCAGCGTTGTCAGCTACTGCCTGCACATCACGGACGTGGACCCTATTCAGTACAGCCTCTTCTTCGAGCGCTTCCTGAACCCCGAGCGCGTCTCCATGCCGGATATCGACGTGGACTTCTGCGTCAACCGCCGCGGTGAGGTTATTGATTATGTAAACCGGCTCTACGGCCACGACCATGTGGCCCAGATCGTCACCTTCGGCACCATGGCCGCCCGCGCCGCCATCCGCGACGTGGGGCGCGTGCTGAACATGAGCTACGCGGAGACCGACGCGGTGGCAAAGCAGGTCCCCATGGCGCTCAACATGACGCTCGACGAGGCCCTGCGCCTTTCAAAGCCCCTGCGCGAGATGTACGAGGGCGACGAGAAGGTCAAACGCCTCATCGACGTGGCGAAAGCGCTGGAGGGGATGCCGCGCCACGCCTCCACCCACGCGGCCGGCGTGGTCATCACGGACCGGCCCGTCTACGAATACGTGCCCCTGGCGATGAACGACGAATCCGTCGTCTGCCAGTACCCGATGACAACGCTGGAGGAGTTGGGCCTTCTCAAGATGGACTTTCTGGGGCTTCGAAACCTTACGGTCCTCGATGATGCCGAGCGGCTCGTCCGCGAAAAAGAGCCGGACTTCCGCGTGGCGGAGGCTCCGACGGACGACAAGGCCACCTTCGACATGTTGGCCGCAGGCAGGACCTCGGGTGTGTTCCAGCTTGAAAGCGTGGGCATGACTGCCGTCTGCACCGGCATCAAGGCCAAGAGCATCGAGGACATCACGGCCATCATCGCGCTCTACCGCCCCGGGCCCATGGAATCCATCCCAAAGTTCATCGAGTGGTCGCAGCACCCCGAAAAGATACGCTACAAGCACGAGAGCCTGCGCCCCATCCTCGCCGTCACCTACGGCTGCATCGTCTATCAGGAGCAGGTGATCGAGATCTTTCGCTCCCTCGCGGGCTTCTCGCTGGGACAGGCGGACAATATACGCCGTGCCATGTCGAAGAAGAAGCACAAGGTCATTGACGCCGAGCGCATCGCCTTTGTGCACGGGGACGAGAGCCGCGGTATCGACGGGGCCGTCAGACGCGGCATCCCCGAGGACGTGGCCGACTCCATCTACGACGAGATCCTGGACTTTGCGAGCTATGCCTTCAACAAGGCCCACGCCGTGAGCTACGCCATCGTCGTCTACCGCACGGCCTATATGAAGCGCCACTATCCCCAGCAGTACATGGCGGCTCTTCTGACCTCCATCCTCGACAACAGCGCCAAGGTCGCCGAGTATATTGCGGAATGCCGCGAAATGGGAATCAGGCTCCTGCCGCCGGATGTGAACGCCTCGGGCGCAAACTTCACCGTCGAGGGGCAGGACATCCGCTACGGCCTCGTCGCCATCAAGGGCATCGGCTGGGGCGCGATCGACTCGCTGGTGAAGGAGCGGACAGACAGCGGCCCGTTCCGGGACTTCGCGGACTTCTGCCGCCGCATGAACGGCAGGGAGCTCAACCGCCGCGCTGTCGAAAATCTCATCAAGGCCGGTGCGTTCGACTCCATGGGCTGCAAGCGCCGGGCACTCATGGAGATCGCGGGCCCGGTGCTCGACTCCGTCGCCCAGTCGGCGCGGGACAATATCTCCGGCCAGCTCGATCTCTTCGGCGACTTCGAAGAGGAAGGGGAGAAGGCCCCGGCGATCATCCCGATCCCCGACGTGGAGGAGTACACGCCCATGGAGAAGATGGCCATGGAGAAGGAGACCACCGGCCTCTATCTAAGCGGCCACCCCATGGACGCCTACCGCGAGGCGGTGCGCCGCGTCGGCGCGGTACCGCTGGGCGCGGTCATGGGGGACTTTGCCTCGGAGGACGGGCCGCGCCGCTTCCAGGACAACCAGATGATCACAGTGGCGGGCGTGGTGGAATCGTACCGCACGCGTACGACGAAGAACAACACACTCATGAGCTATATCCAGCTCGAGGACGACACCGGCAGCATGGAGCTCATGGCCTTTCAGCGCGCGCTGGATTCCGGCGGCGTATACGTGAAGGACAACGCGGCCCTGCTCGTCAAGGGGCGCATCTCCGTGCGCGACGAGAAGGAGCCGCAGCTCATGGTCGAGAGCATACGGCCCCTCTCGGACGTGAACGCCCCGGGCGAAAAGCTGCCGCCCCCGAAGGACCGCAAGCTCTGGGTCAGGCTCAAGAGCGCGGAGGACCCGGAGCTCGAGCGCATCCGGCTCATTCTCACCATGTTCCCCGGCAGCCAGCAGATGATCATCTACTGCGAGCGGGAGAAAAAGCGCATCGGCGCAAGCTGCCTGATCCATGAGGGGCTGGTCCTGGAGCTGGAGGAGCGCCTCGGAAAAGAAAACGTGGTGGTGAAATGATGGAGCGATCACTCCGGGAAAACGGCTCGGCGCGCAATTCCAATATCGAAGCCCTGCGCATCCTCAGTATGCTGACCATCGTGGCGCACCACTACGCGGCCTTCGGCTTTTCCTCGGAGGCGCTGGCGCTGTCCCGCAACAAGCTCTTCGTCGATCTCCTCGGGATGCACGTGCGCACCGGGGTGGATCTCTTCGTGCTGATCACCGGCTACTATTCGGTAAAGTCCCGCCTGCGCCTGAAAAAGATCCTCACGGTCCTCGGCAGTGTCTGGTATTACAGCCTCGGGATGCTGGCCTTCTTCGGCCTGACCGGCCTGTTGCCCATCGGCTACGAGGAGGGCAGGGAGGCGGTGCTCCCGTTTCTGATGGGGGAGTACTGGTTTGCAAGCTACTATGTGCTCCTGCTGCTCCTGTCGCCCTTCCTCAACATTCTGGCCGACGGGCTGGACCGGAAGAGCCACGCGGCGCTGTGCCTGCTGCTGTTCACGCTCTGTACCGTGCTGCCGTCGCTTCTGGGGGTCTCCTTCGCCGCCGGGATGCTGCCGCTCTTTGCGGCGCTCTATCTCTGCGGGGCTTATCTGCGTCTGTATATGCCGGAGGGCGCGGGGCGCACGGGCCGTCGGAGCCTGATCCTTGCCCTTGCGCTCCTGCTGCTGTGCGTTGTGAGGCTGAGCTTCGTCGATCTTGCCGGACAGCGGGACGGGGATCTCGCGCGCCTGGAAAACGCGCTGAGCTTCATGGGCGTGTACAGCCCGTGGGCCTTCCTGCTGGCCGTGCTGCTCCTGCTGGCCGCCTGCGGTCGGGAACCCAGGCATAATCGTTATGTAAACCGAATCGGCGGACTCTGCTTCGGGGTCTATCTCTTCCATGCAAACCCCCTGTTCAGCGCGCTGGTCTGGCAGGGTGTCTTTCACACCGCAGCCTGCACGGATTCGCCGCTCCTGCCCCTGCACGCGCTCTTTACCGTGGCCGCGCTTTTCGCCGCGGGCTGCCTGATCGAGCTTTTGCGGCAGAAGACGCTCGCTCCGCTCTGGGACAGGGCGCTCGACGCCGTGCTGCCGGATCTGGAGCGGGCCTTCAGCCGCACGGGGGCGCTGCTGCTGCGTGCGGCGGACAAGCTCGTCGGAAGAGAGGAGGAGTGACATGGCAGACAAAAAACGCGATCTGAATCTGGATCTCATCCGCGCCGTCGCGGTCTTTTTCACGGTCGGGATGCACTTCATGGACAATTCCGGCATCTACGACATCGACATCCGCGGCGCGCTGCCGCTGTGCACCGCCATGCTGCGGATGCTGTTCACGGCCTGTGTGCCGATGTTTCTGATGCTCACGGGCTGGCTCTGCCGCGGACGGAGGCTCTCGCGCCGCTACTACCGGAGCGTGGTCCGCATCCTCGAAATCTATCTGCTCTCGAGTGTGCTGTGCCTGCTCTACCGCGCCTTTCTCGCGCACGAGGAGATCGACCTGCGCTATGCAGTCGGCTCCGTCGTCAATTTCTATGCCAGCGGCTACGGCTGGTATGTGATGATGTACCTCGGCCTGTTTCTGATGATGCCGTTTCTGAACCTCATGTTCTCCGGCCTGGAGACGCGGCGGCAGCGCCTTGCTCTGATCGCCAGCTTTTTTGTGCTCTCGCACCTGCCCTCGCTTCTGAACGTCCGGCTCCAGCTTCTCAGCGTGTGGTGGAAAAACCTCTACCCGATTACCTATTACTTCACCGGCGCGTACCTGGCGGAATACCGCCCGCGCCTTTCGGCAAAAAAGGCGCTGTGCCTGCTGGCCGCGCTGCTGCCGCTGTGCGTGCTCTTCAACCGCTTCGCCTACGGGGTCGGCGGCGCGGGCATGATCGGCGTCACCTACGACCATGCGGAGGTCTACGCCGTGAGCATGCTGTGCTTTCTGACGCTGCGCGGGGTCAGGACGGAGAGCCTCCCGGACGGGCTGTGCCGCTTTGTCGCCCGGGTTTCCCGCCTGTCCTTCGGGGCCTATCTCCTGTCCTGGATCAGCGACGGGCTGCTCTATCCCCCCTTCGCCCGGATGGTGCCGGGGTATATCCAGCGCCTTCCCTGGGCCCTGCCCGTTACGGCGCTGAGCCTGGCCCTGGCCCTTTTGCTGTCGCAGCTCACGGAATGGGCCAATATCCCCCTGGACCGCGGTGTGCAGACCCTTCTGCGCCGTCCGGACCGGAAAACGGACGGATGAATTGACCGTGCCGGCGCCCGGCAGCCCGCTCGGTACGGCCCCAATGTATCAATAAACGCGCGGCAGATTTGCTGTTTTGCAAATCTGCCGCGCGCTTATCTGAATAATACACAATTATATCGGGCCGCCGGAACCGGCTGGAACGTATCAGCCCTCGACCGTGATGACGTCCGTCAGGATGTAATGGAACAGGGGATAGGAGGTGTCCCCGTTTTCGATGTAGCCGGTGCGGAGGTCGCAGGTGTCGAGGGGATCGTCGGGATTGACGCCCGTGTAGTCGCCCTTGAATACAAAATCGACGCTGCCGCGCCGGAACAGCTCGATGGCGCTGTCCATGGCCTCCTGCGTCCCGGGGGCCGCGATCTGGAGGTTCAGATCCACCATCTCGATCCAGCCCTTTTCAAAGCCGGCGGAGACGTCTGTCCCGTGGATACGTCCGGAGACGACCGATTCGATCTTTTTGTTCATCATGACCGCGTCCACCGCCGAGAGCACATAGGGCTCCCAGCACACTCTGGACGTGACCAGAGACGCGCCGGGTGCGACCTCGGACATGCTCTGGTTGAAGCCGATGAAGTACACGCCCTTTTTCTGCGTGGCCTCCTCGCAGGCGATGGCGGGGCCGATGGTGTCCGTGTGCTGGGAAATGACCACGCAGCCCTCTCCGATAAGCTGCTGCGCCGCGCTCTTCTCCTGAGCGTAGCTGCTCCAGGTCCCGGTGTAGCGCACGCGCATCACGGCCTGCGGAACCACGGAGCGCACGCCCAGCAAAAACGCGGTATAGCCGGATATGACCTCCGAGGTCGGAAACGCCGCCACAAAGCCCACAAGCGCCTCATCCTCCGTGATGAGCCCGTCGTCGATCAACTGCCTGAGCTTCATGCCCGCCGCGATCCCGCTCACATACCGGCCCTGGTAGGCCTCGCCCTTGAAGCTGTGGTAGTTCTCGGGGACCGTCCTGCCGCGCATGTCCATATACGAGGTCTGGCAGAACTGGACGTCCGGGTACTCCGGGGCAAGCTCCATCACGAGCTCGCTGTAGCCGTTGAAGAAAATGATGTCGCAGCCCCTGGCGCAGAGCTCGCGCAGCGGGTCCTCCATCTTGTCGTCCAGCACGTTGCTGCATGTCAGGATCGTCACCCGGGACCCGTATTTTTTCTCCACCGCGTCCTTGGCGAGAGAAAAGTTGTAGGTGTAGGGCGTGCTCTCGTCGTTGTCGTAGATGAAGCCGACGACCAGATCGTCCTGCCCGCCGGTGAGATTCAAAAGCCGGAAGCAGCCGATGAGGGCGGCCAGGACAAGCGCGCAGGTCAGCGCGGTTGCAAGATAAACCCGCTTCATTCTTTTGCTCCTTTCTCGTCCGAGGGAGCGCTCTTCCCGTCGCCCTTCATCTCGGCGGCCTGAATCTTTTTGTCCTCCTCCACGCGGCGCCTGAGCTCCTCGTGCTGGTCCGCGTTCTGGATCTCCGCGCGCCTGTGGGCGAAGATCTCGTCCAGATTGATGACGCCCTTGTCGGCCAGACGCAGGAAGGCGTCCAGCGCCTCGGGATCAAACTGCGTGCCGCGCCCGCGCTTCATCTCATTCATGACATAGTCCGTGTCCATGTGGTTGCGGTAGACGCGGTTGGAGGTCATGGCGTCGAAGGCGTCGGCCACGCCGATGATGCGGCCGAAGAGGGGGATTTCCTCGCCCTTGAGTCCGTCGGGATAGCCGCGGCCGTCGTAGCGCTCGTGGTGATAGCGCGTGCCGTCCACCACATGTTCCACCAGCGTGAAGTCCTTCAGGATCTCCGCGCCGCGAACTACGTGGGATTTCATCTGCGCGTACTCCTCATCCGTCAGGCGGCCGACCTTGTTGAGCACGCTGTCGGGGATCGCGATCTTGCCGATGTCGTGCATCTGGGCCGCCTTGCGCAGGCTCGAGAGCATCCTGCTGCGCTGCCACCACTTGAAGCAGTTCATCTCCTGCGCGATCAGCACCGAGTACTCCGCCACGCGCATCGAATGCTGGTGGGTGAGTACGTCCTTGGCGTCGACCGCGTTCGCGATGGCCATGACGGTCTCGTTCGCCATGTTGAGCTTGATCTGCTGCTTGTTGAGCTGCCGCTGCACCACAAACCAGGTGCACCAGATGATGAACAGGGACAGAAGCGTCAGCATGTAGATCGAAAAGCCCGGCTGCTCGTAGATTTCACCCTCCTTGACCAGCTCGAACTTGCGCTCCTCCAGCACGCGCTCGCCGGCACTGTCGAAGATCGCCAGATGGAAGGTGTAGCCGCCGGCTGGGAGATTGGTGTAGATGATGTTGTTCAGGCTGCTCTGCGGGACGATGGTCCACTGGGTATCGTGACCCTCGAGAAAGTAGCCCACGTTGGGCTCCTGAATGGTGTAGTTCAGAATCTCCGGGGCAAGCTCCACGCGGCTGACGCCCTGGCCCACCGTGATGGCCCCCATGCGGGCAAGCGGCTGACGCACCCCGTCCAGCTTCACGGACGCGAGCTGCATCCGGTAGGAGCGCACATCGCTGTTGTACTTCTCCACGTCGATCACGTACACGCCCGTGTCGCAGGGCAGGAAGAGCTGGCCGCTGCCGTCATACCAGTTCCAGGAATTCGCGGTCAGCGAGGTGCCGAGACCCCGCCGCGCGTCCAGCAGCTCCCACGCCATGTCGCCGCCGGCCAGCAGCTCGTCGCGCTCCACGACGTAGATGCCGGCGCTGGACATGACGAAGAGCGTGTCCTCATCCTTGACCCAGATGTCGTAGTTGTTGAAGTAGGGGAACCTGTCCAGCACGCGGATCGTACCGTCCGGGTCCAGATAGCACAGGCTGTTGCTGGTGACGATCATCACGCCCTCGGATTTCGGGTCGCGGATCGTGCGCAGGATGACGCCGCTGCTGAGCCCGTCCTCGCGCGTGAGCATGGCCGTCACCTGGCCGTCCTTCAAGAGCGCGATGCCGTCGCCGTCCGTGCCGGCGAGAATCGTGCCGTCGCTGCGCTCGGTCAGAGTCAGAATCATGGAATTGATGAGGCCGTCCTCGTTGCGGATGGTCTTCCGGATCTTGTGGTCCCGGATGTAGCTGATGCCCGTGTCGCCGGCGGCGAGAATCGTGCCGTCCGAGAGCTGGGTCACGATGCGGGCGCGGTTGCCGAAGCTGCCGTTGTCCGCGTTGTAGGTCCAGACCTTCCCGTCCGGCGCGAATTCCATCAGGCCGCTGCCGTAGGTACACACCCACAGGTGCTCTGCCGTGTCCACATACAGGCATCGGATGCGCTTGCCGGCGAGAGTCTCGGTCAGCTCGTTTTCGATCTGGCTGCGGCAGGCATGGTCCACCACGTCGAGACCCTTGTCGGTGCCGATATAGTAGCAGCCCTGCCAGGAGACGATAGCGTTGACGACGCGGCGCTCCATCCCAATGGTGCCGTAGACGTCCTTGAACGCGGATTTCGCCAGCCGCAGCAGGCCGAGGCGCGAGGACGTGAACCAGAGATTGCCCTGGTAGTCGTAGAGCATGTTGTCGATGGAGTTGTTGAAGTCGTTGGTGTTTACGCGGTGATAGCCCGCCGCGTCAATGTACGACACGCCGCTGTCCGTGGAGATAAAGAGCGTCCCGTCGTCCAGAAAGTTGAGATTGTTGATGCTGGCCACGTCCCGGCAGGTGGTGACGTCCAGCAGCTCAAAATCGCCGTCGGCGATCTCGTAGCGGTAGATGTGGTTGGTGGAGGAGCCCACCATCAGCGTTCCGTCCGGGGCAAAGGCGCAGCAGTTGAAAAGCTCCTG
Organism: Oscillospiraceae bacterium; assembly: GCA_902779945.1. Lineage (GTDB taxonomy): Bacteria > Bacillota > Clostridia > Oscillospirales > Oscillospiraceae > Limivicinus. Next base: position 17,235 of record CACZDN010000001.1, read on the forward strand.
CCCGTCCGTCAGACGCATGGAGCACAGGATGTTTCCCCGGTTTATCAGGAAGAGCCGCCCGCCGGAGGCGATGGCCGCCACGTTGCCGTTCTGGTCGGCGGTGATGCTGTCGGCGTAGTTGACCTCGGGCAGGGTGTTGGCGATCTTGAGGCCGTTGTTCATCGCCAGCATCTGGAGACTGCCGGTGGTACCCACGTAGTAATACCCGTCCGACGCGCGGATCACACAGCGCACGGAGTTTGACGGCAGCCCGCTGGACTGGTCCAGCACGTTCACGACCTTCTCGCGGATCACGATGGCAAGGCCGTTGTCGTTGGTGCCGATCCAGAGGCGCCCCTCCTCGTCCACGTACAGGCAGTTCACGTTTCGCACGGACTCATAATTGTCCACCCAGCGGAATTCCCGCCCGTTGTAGCGGTAGAGGCCCGCGTAGGTGCCGATCCAGAGCACGCCGTCGTTGGTCTGGGCGATGTCGTTTGCCTCGCCGCAGGGCAGGCCGTTGTTGCTGCTGTAAACGCTCTGTACATAGTCGTTATAGTCAGGCAGCGCGGCCTCCTCCGCCTGCGCGGAGGGGGAGGGGTTCAGGGACAGGCACAGAAACAAAGCGGCGGCCACGGCGGTGCCGCGCCGTATCGCCTCCGCCTCCCTGCGGTTATTGCGTACGCGCCGCAGCAGGATCACGACATACACCGCCGCGATCGTGAGCACCTTGTCGGCAAAGTCGATGGCGAGCTGCCCCAGAACGGCGCACAGGAAGAAGGGCCAGCCCTTCTCGGTCAGATAGTCCATCACGCCGTTGCCCCAGATGTTTCCGGTATATCCGCCGGCCAGAACGAGGTTCAGCGGCACGGACACGGCCAGCGCCGCGAGCACCGCCAGCGTCGCGGCCGACATGAAGCCGTAGAACTGGTCAAACCAGCTGCGGCGCGCCGCGATCCCCACGATCACGCCCAGGGCGATGCTGGTGAGGGCATATGCCGCGGAGAGATGGTTGACCGCGCTGTACGCCAGGTTCCCCGTCAGACCCACCAGCGCGCCGCACACGGGGCCCGCGATATAGGCGCACAGCGCCGTGCCGAAGGAGTCGCCCCACAGGGGCAGCTCCAGCCACACGGCCAGAAGCCGCCCGCCGATATTCAGGCATACGCACAGCGCGACAAACAGGACGATCTGCCAGGTTTTCCATGTTTTCATCCGTTCAAGCCTCCTCTCGGACCACCTGAAATCACTTCATTGCGGCGCTCTCGCGCGCATATTGTTCAAACCAGCGCTCGTACTGCCCGGACGAGAGGACCTCGTCGATCACGCCGTTGACGAAATACAAAAGCTCGATCTCGCCCTTCTGCCCCGCGATCCGGTCGCCCGTGTACTGGGGCTTGAGGGCGAAGCTGACATCCGGCACGAGGACGAGACCGCAGCCCGGATGGTTCTCAAGGTAGACCCGCGCAATGGCGATGTCCACCACGCCGGCGTCGGCCTTCCCCGCCGCGACCGCGTCGTACACGTCCCCGGCGGAGGGGAGCCTGCGGAACTTCCGGTAGAAGGTGATGTTGTCGGCGGCCATGGTTTCCTGGAGCGAGCCGCTCTGCGCCGCGATCACGCGCTGCGCCAGATCGTCGACCGAGCGGATGGCTTCGGTATCCTCCTCGCGGATGACAAGACCGCTCGACGCCTGCTCCCCGGAGTAATAATAGCCCTTGGACATCTCCAGCACGGCCGCGCGACCCGCGGTGAAGGACAGCGCCGACACGGCCAGATCGTACGTGCCGGCCGCGACGGAGGAGAGCACGTCCGTAAACTCCATCGGGACGATCTCAAGCTCCACCCCCATGCGCTCCGCAATCAGCCGCGCAAGCTCCATATCCGCGCCAACGAAGCGCTCCGCGCCGGCTTTGGAATCGTCAATGTACTCCTGCGGCGGATAGTAGGGCGAGGTCGCCACGCTCAGCTTCCCGAGCGCGCGTATCTTCGCAAGCCTGCCCGAAGCGCTCTCCGGGATGCCGTTTGACACATCCATGGAGCCGTCCACAAAATTCCATTCGTTCTCCAGATACTGCGGCGGCTCCTCCGCCGAAGCGGAAGAGGGGAGGAGAACAAGGACGCAGACCGCCGCCGCGATCAGACCAAGAAAATGGACAACAGAGAAGGAACCGTAAATCCGCTTCATCATAAACCCGCCTCCGAGGCTTCACCGCCTGCTATATAGTATTTATAATGCTCGTACGAAGACAGGTAAATAATAGCATAGCCGCATTCCGTTGTAAAGCCGGAAGGCACATGATAACGGGGAATTGCGCACATGTTTATCAGGCTCACCGCCTCCGGCAAAGCCCGCTTCGGATACGCCCCGTCTCCGGCGGACGGCTGACAGTCGCAAGACGCACCTCCCTGTCGTCCTGGGCGAAGCGAAGCGGAGCCGAAGGATCTTCTGCCGACGCGCGATTCACAAAGGCAACACCTTCGCAGATGTACTTTGTGTACCTCAAGAAAAAGTGACGAAATCAGGGCGCAAATTTTCCAGGAGATGCCGCAGGCAAATTATGCGGTGTTGCCCAAAAGATCCTTTGCTTCGCTCAGAATGACAGGGGGGGGGAAAAACACACGCAGACACGATTGTGAAAAAGAGAAAAAATTCAGTTTTTGATGAATTCTCTTTCGTTGAAAACGGTCATTGACAAAGCCGCGGCGGGATGCTACACTTTTGCCAAACCGCAGAGGAAGAGTGAGTAGACCGGGTTCCTTTTTCCGCAGCGAGCCGCCGACGGTGTGAGGGCGGCGAAAAACATCCGGCCGAATGGACTTCCGAGGGCGATCGGAAAGGGCGCGGGCCCGAGTATGTGAGCCGGGGCATGACTCCCCGTTACCAACGGTCTGCGTATGACAGTACGCGTAAAGGTGGGCGCGAATGCGTCAAGCCGGGTGGCACCGCAGGTTCGTTTTTCGATCCTGTCCCAGCAAAGAAAATTTGCAGGGACAGGGTTTTTTTGTTTGCCTGTCCCAAGAGAAAGGAAGCGTTTTCCATGAAAAAAAGCATCTCCCTCCTCCTCGTCGTTGCCCTGCTCCTCGCCCTGTCCGTGTCCGCCGCGGCGGAACAGAAAACCGTCTACACCGTCGGCATCTGCAACTTTGTAGACGATGCCTCCCTCAACCAGATCATCGCCAACATCCGCGCGAGACTCGAAGAGCTCGAGAGCGACACGGTCTCCTTCAACATCCTCGAGGACAACTGCAACCTTGACGCGAACATCATGAACCAGATCATCACGAACTTCCTCGCCCAGGAGGTGGACCTCCTCGTCGGCGTGGCCACGCCCGTCGCCATGGGGATGCAGGGCGCCACCGAGGACAACCCCGTCCCCGTGGTCTTCGCCGCCGTGTCCGACCCTCTCGGCGCGGGACTGGTCGACTCGCTCGAGACCCCGGGCGCGAACATCACCGGCACCTCCGACTTTCTTGACACCAACGCGGTCATGAACCTCATCTTCGCGGCTGACCCGGACGCCGATCTCATCGGTCTGCTCTACAACGTGGGCGAGGATGCTTCCACCGGCCCCATCGCCGCCGCAAAGGCGTATCTGGACGCGAAGGGCGTCCGGTATGTCGAGCGAACCGGCACCACGGTGGATGAGGTCATGCTCGCCGTCGACACGCTGGTCGTCGACGGGGTAGACGCGGTCTTCACCCCGACCGACAACACCATCATGAGCGCGGAGCTCGCCATCTGCGATACTCTGGCCGAGGCCGGCATCCCCCACTACACCGGGGCTGACAGCTTTGCCCTCAACGGCGCCTTCCTCGGCTACGGCGTGGACTACGCGAATCTCGGCGTCGAAACGGCCGACATGATTGCCCAGATCCTGCTGGAGGGCAAGGACCCCGGCAAGCTCCCCGTCAAGACCTTCGACAACGGCACCGCCACCGTGAACGTCGAAACCTGCGTCGCCCTCGGCTTCGACTACGAAAAGATCGCCGAGACCTTCGCCCCCTTCTGCACCAGAGTCCAGCCCATCACCACCGCCGAGAGCTTCGACGATCTGGCAAAATAAAAAGCGCCGTGCCGTCCTGAGCGCAGGCGAAGGATTCTTCGCCTCCTCGGGAGAACACGGGCACCGAAATCGTTACTGACAAGGAGTGTTTTCTCTTGCTGTCCATCCTGCAAACCGCGCTGGAGCTGGGACTGATCAGCTCGCTCACGGTGCTGGCCCTGTTTTTGAGCTATACCATGCTGGGCGTGTGCGACCTGTCGACCGACGGCTGCTTCACCCTGGGCGCGGTGGTCGGGGCCGTCGTGGCCATCGCCGGCCACCCCTGGCTCTCCCTCCCCGCCGCCATGTGCGCGGGCGTGCTGTCCGGCTTCATCACGGCCCTTCTGCAGACCAAGCTCGGCATCGACAGCCTGCTCGCCGGCATCATCGTGAACACGGGGCTCTACTCCATCAACATCGCTGTGATGGGCGGGGCCTCGCTTCTGAATATGAACAGGACCGCGACAGTGTTCACAAAGCTCAAGGCCCTGCTCGCGGGGACGGCGCTCTCCGGCCAGTACAAGCTGGGCGCGGCCCTCGCCGCCGTGATCCTCGCGGTGGCGTTCCTGACCGTCTTTCTGCGCACGCGCCTAGGCCTTGCCATCCACGCGACGGGGGACAATCCCGACATGGTCCGCTCCTCGTCCATCAACCCCGCCTTTACGACCATCGTGGGCCTCTGCATCTCGAACAGCCTCACGGCCCTGTCGGGCTGCCTGCTGGCTCAGTCGCAGAAGTCCGTGAACATCGACATCGGCTCCGGCATGGTCACCATCGCGCTGGCCTCGCTGCTGATCGGCCGGGCCTTCGCCCCGAAGGGCGGCGTCCCGCGGCGGGCCGTCGGGGCCGTGCTCGGCGCCGTCGTCTTCCGCCTGGTCTACGCCGCGGCGCTCCGATTCAACATGCCCGCCTTCATGCTTAAGCTGGTGTCCTCCGTCATCGTCATCATCGCCATCGCCGGGCCCTATCTGAAAAACCGGTACCCGGAACTGCACCGCCGTCTCAGCCACGCGCGGGCGAAGGGGGGCGAGGGCCGTGCTTAAGCTGGAACGCATCTCCAAGACCTTCAACCCCGGCACGGTCAACGAGAAGCGCGCCCTGCACGAGCTTTCGCTGCACGTCAGGGACGGGGACTTTGTCTCCATCATCGGCGCGAACGGCGCAGGCAAGTCGACGCTCTTCAACGCCATCGCAGGCTCCTTTTATACCGACAGCGGCCGTATCACCCTCGGCGGGACGGACATGACCCTCCAGCCCGAGTATGTGCGCGCCAAAGTCATCGGCAGGCTCTTCCAGGACCCGATGCGCGGCACCGCGCCGGGCATGACGATCGAGGAAAACCTCGCCCTTGCGGCGGGGCGCGGCGGCTGGCTGTCCCGCATCACCAGAGCGGACGTGAAGCTCTTTCGGGAAAAGCTCGCGCCCCTCGGCATGGGGCTCGAGGACCGGATGCAGCAGCCCGTGGGCCTGCTCTCCGGCGGCCAGCGCCAGGCGCTTGCGCTCATGATGGCGACCATCAACGCCCCCAGGCTCCTCCTGCTGGACGAGCATACCGCGGCCCTCGACCCCGCGACGGCGGAGAAGGTCCTTGCTCTGACGAGGCAGATCGTGGAGGAAAACAGACTCACCTGTCTCATGGTGACGCACAACATGCAGTCCGCGCTCGAGCTCGGCAACCGCACCCTGATGATGGACCGGGGCCGGGTCATCTTCGACGCGGAGGGCGAGGAGCGCGCAAGGCTCACGGTCCCGGACCTTCTGGTCCTCTTCCGCGAGGCCGCCGGCCGCAGTCTCGACAACGACCGCATGATGCTGTCGGAATAGACAGCGACAGTTTAGGCAACACCGCACAATCCGCCTGCGGCATCTCCTGGAAAATTTGCGCCCTGATTTCGAGCCTTTTTCTTGAGGTACACAAAGTACATCTGCGAAGTACGGTATTCCTGCCGGGAGGGGAAAGCCCCTCTTGCCATGTGCGCGGTTTGCCGGATACCGTGCGATGTGTTTCGCCGCGGGGCGACTCACGCGAAAAGCTCCCGCATTCTCCGCACCGCCTCCTGCAGCGAAGCCCTGTCCGCCGCGAAGGACATGCGGATGCACTTCTCGCCGCCCTCGCCGAAGGCCGTGCCCGGGACGACCAGCACGCCCGCTTTGTCAAGAAGGGTATCGGCGAGCTCCCCGGCGCTCATGTCCCTCCAGTCGATCCGGAAGAAGGCGTAGAAAGCCCCCTCTGCCCGCGGACAGGTGATCGCCGGGATCGCATTCAGCCCGTCGCAGATGAGGTCGCGGCGTTCGAGATAGCTCTGCCGCATCCTTTCCGTCTCCGCCGCGCAGTCGAAGGCCGTGATGGCGGCAAACTGGGTGAAGGACGCCGTGCAGTTGACGGTGTTCTGCTGCATCTTGAGCATGACCCGCGCAAGCTCCGGCGAGGACGCGGAATACCCGATGCGCCAGCCCGTCATGGCCGCGCTCTTGGAAAGCCCGTTGAGCGTGACGACGCGGTCGCTGATCTCCGGGATGGCTCCGAAGCTCAGGTGCTCCCGCCCGTCATAGATGAGCTTTTCATAGATCTCGTCCGAGACAAGCAGCATGTCGTGCTCCAGCACAAAATCCGCAATGTCGTGCACCTCACGCTTCGTCAGAACATGTCCCGTCGGGTTGCAGGGGCTGCAGACGATCAGCATCTTGCTGCGCGCCGTGACCTTCGCCTCCAGCATCTCCCGCGTGACGACAAAGCCGTCCTCGAAGCGGAGCGGGACCGGCACGTACTCCGCGCCAGCCATCAGGATGCCCGAGCGGTAGGAGGGGTAGGCCGGCGTGAGGACCATGCATTCGTCCCCCTCCTCGAGAAAGCTCATCAGCGCGGCGTACAGCGCGGGCTTTGCGCCCGGGGTGACGATGATGCCGTCCTCCGATGCGCGGATGCCGTTTTCCTCCCACAGCTTTCGCACAATGCGGCGGCGCAGCGCGATGGTGCCCGCAGCGCTGGTGTAGTGGGTGTCGTTGCGGCGGATCGCTTCGGCGGCGGCAGCCTTTACCGCCTCGGGCGTGTCAAAATCCGGTTCCCCGGCGGCAAAGGAGAGAACATCGATCCCCTCCTCCTTCATCCGTATCCCCTTCGCGTTGAGCGCGACCGTGGGCGAGCCGCCGGCGCGCTTCATTCTCCGGGCCTCAAAATCTCTCATGCTCACTCGATCAGGCCGATCTCGCGGTAATAGCGCGCGGCGCCGTCATGCAGGGGCACGCCCGCCAGATCCTCGCAGGCTTTCGCCGGGTCCGCGGCGCGCATGGCGGGGAAATTCTCGGTCAGGCTGTCCCAGTTCTCCCAGAAGACCTTCGCCATCTGATAGGCCGTCTCCTCGTCCACGTCGGGGGTGAGGAAGAGCGTGAGCTTCACCGCGGAGGTGGGCACGTCCTCGTCCTGCCCGGCGTAGGTCCCGGCGGGGATGGTATAGCTCGCGTACCAGGGGTAGTCGGCCTTGAGCGCGTCCACCACGTCCGCGGGGATCGCGAGCAGGTGCGCGTCGGAGCTGGTGAGGATCTGCGTCACGCCGGCGTTGGGCGCGCCCGCCATGATCCACGCGCCGTCGAGCTGCTTGTTCTGGATCGCATCGGCGGAGGAGGCCACGTCCATATACTCGGTCTTCATGTCATCCAGGGTCAGCTTTGCGGTGGCCAGATGGTGCACCGCCTCGTCAATGGTGGTGGAGCCCGCTGCGCCGACGGAGAAATGCTTCCCGGCAAAGTCCGCGAAGCTCCCGATGCCGCTCGCGTCGGTCACGACGACCTGGTTCGGGTTGTAGTACAGTCCGGCGAAGATGCGGATGTCGGGATTTGCGTCGCCCTCAAAGGCGTCGGTGCCCATCATCGACTGGTAGACGAGGTTTGCGTTGGCAATGCCGATCTGGGCCTCGCCGTCCCTGGCCTGGTTCAGATTGTCCACGCCGCCGCCCGAGGGGGTTGCCACGGCGTGGATGCCCTCAATGTTCTCGTTCCAGAGCTTCACGACCTCCACGCTGATGGCGTAGAAGGTGCCGGCGGTACCGGCAGTGACGAAGTTGACGTCGGTCTCGGCAAAGGCGGCGCCCGGAAGCGCGGCGCAGAGCAGGACCGCACAGAGGATCATGGCGAGAAGTTTTTTCATGGTGTTTGCCTCCTTCTTTGTTTTCGCGTGGGTTTTGAATATTGATTCATGAGTCCGCCTCAAAAAAAACGCTTCCCCGTCTGTCCTCCCGAGGGGCAAAGCGGGTTTTGCGATTCGCCCGGGAAGATCCTTCGACTCCGCTCAGGATGACAGCGCGTACATCGGAATGACAGCGTGTATACTCGGGCTGACGGGGCTGAACGACAGGACATCGGGTTTGAGACGAACTCTTTCCTCCGGGGTCAGGCTGCCGCCCTGTTCAAAAGGCGCGCGGCCGGAAGCTCCAGCGCGATCAGGCTCAGCGCCAGCGCGTCGGTCATGAGCCCGGGCTTGATGAACAGAAAGCCCGCCGCCGCCAGCAGCACCCGCGTCCCGATCCTGAGCGCGGTCACGCCTCCGGATTCCCGCTCCGCCGGCAGGCCGGACAGCGCGGACGAGAGGGCCAGCACCCCGGCACAGGCGGTCGCAAAGGCGTAGACCGTCGCCGTGAGGCCGACGCCCTCGGTGCTCCCGTAGAGCAGCACCGGATTATCAAGGAAGAAGAAGGGCACGATAAAGCCCGCGATCCCCAGCTTGATGGCGATGAGGCTGGTTTTCGTCATGTCGCTGTCGGCAATGCCGCTGGCAACATAGGAGCTCATGGCGACCGGCGGGGTGATGTTGCTCAGGCAGGCGTAGATGAGGCAGAACATGTTCGCCGCCATCTCGGTGGCGCCGACACCGCGCAGCACCGGCACCGCGACCGCGTACACGATCACGTAGGCGGCCACGCCGGGCACGCCCATGCCGAGGATGATGGACATGACCATCACCATCAACCCGCCGAGAAAGAGCTGCCCTTCGCCGACGACCTTCAAAATCAGATTGCCGAAGTTGACGCCGAGACTTGTCATGTTCACGGAGCCGATGATGACGCCGATGATCACGCAGCTCACGCCGACGCCGATGGCGCCGCGCGCGCCCTCCAAGACGGCGGCGAGGATCACCCGGGGCGTCATGCGCGTCTCCCTGCGCAGCCAGGATACCGGCACGGTGGCAAAAATTGCGAGGATCGCGGCGTAGAGCGGGGTGTAGCCTGCAAACATCAGCCCTAGCAGCAGAACCAGCGGCAGCAGCAGATGCCCCCGTGCCCGCATGACCGAGGCCGCGTTCGGGATGTTCTCGGGCGCAAGGCCCGAGAGCCCCAGGCGCCTGGCCTCGAGATGGACGGACCAGAGCAGCCCGAGATAATACAGAAACGCCGGGATCGCTGCCGCCAGCATCACCTTTGTGTAGCTGACGGACATGAACTCCGCCATCACGAAGCCCACCGCCCCCATGATCGGCGGGGTGAACTGTCCTCCGGTGGAGGCCACGGCCTCGACTGCGCCGGCAAATTCCTTTTTATAACCGGTCTTCTTCATCAGCGGGATCGTAATGGTCCCGGTGGTCGCGACATTCGCGATGGCCGAGCCGTTGATCATCCCCATCAGCGCCGAGGCGACCACCGAAACCTTGGCCGGCCCGCCGGGGGAGCGCCCCACGAGCGTCAGCGAGATGTCGTTGATAAGCTGCGAGAAGCCGCTGTATTTGAGAAACGCGCCGAAGAGCACAAACACGAAGATGTACGTCGCGGAGACGCCGCTGCCCGTGCCGAGGATGCCGATGGTGTCCCAGACCAGGGACTTGATCACCCGCTTGAGGGTGAAGGCCGTGGTCCCGAAGGCGCCCGGAACATAGCGGCCCCACAGCGCAAAATAGGAGAGAAACACCAGTGCGATGACCGCGAGGTTCCCGCTGGTGCGGCGCGCCGCCTCAAAGCATAGCACGAGACAGACGATGCCGACGCGCACGTCCGCGTCGTTCAGCCGTCCGTTCCTGGCGAGAGCGTCGTAGCGCCGCAGGATGTAGGCAAAACAGAACACCGCCGCCGCGCAGAGCACGAGATCCCACACCGGCGGCAGCCGGCGGCGCCGGGCCTCCTTTCGGTACGTGGGGTAGAGCAGAAAGGCCAGCGGCAGCAGGAGCATGATGTGCGCCGCGCGCAGCCTGACCGCGCCGAGCGTGCCCGTCAGATTGGCCCAGAGCTGGAACACGGCAAAGCCGGCGAGCGAGGTGGACACGAACGCCGCCATGGGCCCCGCGTAGACCCGGAGCCTGCTGTCGGAGTCCTTCTCCTCCATCAGCTCCTGCGCCCGCAGATCAAGCTCATCCGCCATGCCGTCCGCCTCCTTTCTCCAAGCGCTGCTTTGCAGTTTAAATTGTTAGCTTGCTAAAGTATACAGAAGAATCCCGCCCCTGTCAAGCTGAAAGAACGAATAAAACACGGATAATCCCCTCAGGGAGCTCAGCGGGGCTTCAGCCTCTCCGTTCTTTCGCCCCGCAAGGCGAAATACCGATACAACCCGTTTTTTGCGGGGACGTGTACCTCGCAAAAAACACCGCTCACGCAGGCGAGTGCGCACAGCAGGCTGTGAAGCGAACGGGCTGCCTCTGTATTTGCATCTTTTCAAAGCCCGGGTTTGCTGGTATAATAACAATACGGATGAAAACAAAACCTGCGTTTTGAAACGGACGACTCGAAAGGAGCATGTTATGAGCAAAAAACTGATTGCGCTTTGCCTGATTCTGGCCCTTGTGCTGGCGCTCAATCCGCTCGCTCACGCGGAGAACACCGACACGCTGGCCGACTGGGATATCCGCGTCACGGTCCCGGACGGGAAGACCGCCGTGCTCAAGGGAGGGGAATACTACATCTATGCCCAGGACGAGGGCGCGATCCCCTATGTCATGCTGCGCGCATACCGCTACGATTCCGCGGAGAGCTTTCTGCAGGACTTCACCGACTACATGCGCGGGCAGTACGACGATCTCCGCGTGGCGCAGGAGCCCGCCGCCGTCACGATCGGGGACAAGAGCGGGCTCGAGCTCGTCTACAGCTACAAGGTCAGCGGCTACGACGTAAAGGACCGCCGCGTCGCGATCAAGAACGGGGAGCGGGTCTATATGTTTGCCTCCAAGGAGGTCGCGTCCCTCGGCAAGACGGTCGGGACGATGCTGGACGACGTGGTGGCGGGCTGTGTCTTTCTCTCGGCCCCCGCCGCGGAAAAGCCGCAGGAGAAGAAGCAGACCGTGCGCTCCGCGGGCTATCTCTATTGCCTGCCGGACGGGATGCCCAAGTATTTCGTGGACTTCAGCGGCATCGCCTCGGACAACGTGCTGCTGCACTGCTGGTTCCGTTCGAGCGACCCCACCTTCTACGAGCGCGTCTACACCCTGCATCTCGACGAGGCGGTACAGACGGAGGCCGGCGCGCGCTTTCCCAAAATCACGGACGAATACGGCTTTGACCACTCCGAACGGTACAGAGAGCTCCTCCTGGCCTTTGACGGGGATGAGCTTGTGATGCAGGTCGACCGCGACGAGAAGACCCTCGCCGGCGGCCCGGAGGATAATCTGCTCACAGGGGAGTACCGCATGGAGCCCGTGGACGTGGGCTTTGTCTACCAGTACCGGACGGAGAACAAGCTCAAGTACTGGCTGGATCTCGAACAGAAGGACATCGAGCTGCACGCGCTCTTCGTCTCCGGCGATCCCGAGCCCTATGAGACGGTCTTCACGCTCGAGCGGGCAAGCGCCGTCGAGGAGGACGACACGACGCTGCACATCACCCGCGTCACGGACGCCCACGGGCTGGATGTCTCCGCCTGGTTCCGGACGCTCCGCCTCTCCGCCACGGAGGACGGCATCGTGATGGAGGTCGAGCGGGACGAGAGCACCCTCGCGGGCGGGGCGGGGGACAACATCCTGACGGGCAGCTATCTCTTCAGGCCGAAGACCTTCTTCCGCCCCCTCTCCGACGGGCCTTACACGGCGGAGGAGCTTGCGAGACTTGCCCAGATCCACTACTTTATCACCACCGGCTTCTATCCCCCGGAGGCGGACGCGGAGGAAAATCCGAACGGCAGCTTCACTGTCCACCTCTATGAGAACGTGAAGCTGGAGGACTTCTTCCACACTGCCACCTCCGCCTGGTACGCGGTGGGCGCAAACGGCGTCGGCGTGGACCTCATTACCGGCGAGAGCGTGAATCTGATCCCATCCGGGGCAGACAGAATGAACTGAAAAAGAGAGGAAAAGATTATGGCAGAAAAATGGTGGCAGCGGAGCGTGGTCTATCAGATCTACCCGCGCAGCTTTCAGGACTCCAACGGCGACGGCATCGGCGATCTCCCCGGCATCACGAGCCGGCTGGAATACATCCGGGAGCTGGGCGCGGACACGATCTGGCTCTCGCCGGTCTACAAATCCCCGAACGACGACAACGGCTACGACATCAGCGACTATCAGGACATCATGCGGGAGTTCGGCACGATGGCGGACTTCAACGCCCTGCTCGAAAAGGCCCACTCCCTGGGGCTCAGGATCGTGATGGACCTCGTCGTCAACCACAGCTCGGACGAGCACAGGTGGTTCGTTGAATCCCGCGCCTCCCGCGATAACCCGTACCGGGACTACTATATCTGGCGCGAGGGAAAGGACGGCGGCGCGCCGAACAACTGGGGCTCCTGCTTTGGCGGCAGCGCCTGGGAGTACGACGAGGGGACGGATATGTACTATCTGCACCTCTTCTCCAAAAAGCAGCCGGACCTCAACTGGGACAATCCCGCCGTGCGCGACGAGGTCTTCGGGATGATGAACTGGTGGCTGGACAAGGGGATCGACGGCTTCCGCATGGATGTCATCAGCCTCATCTCCAAGCCCGAGGGTCTGCCCGACGGCGAGGCGGGGCCGACCGGCTACGCGCCCTTCCTGCTGACGGCGAACGGCCCGCACGAGCACGAATATCTCCGCGAAATGAACCGCCGCGTCCTCTCGCGGCGCGAGCTGCTGACGGTGGGGGAGTGCGCCGGCGTCACACTGGAGGAGGCCAAATCCTACGCCAACCTCGACGGGAGCGAGCTTTCCATGGTGTTCCAGTTTGAGCACATGGAGGCGGACTTCCACCCCACGCTCGGCCGCTATGCCGCTCAGCACAAGAACCTGCCGCGCCTCAAGGAGATCATGAGCCGCTGGCAGACGAAGCTTGACGGCATGGCCTGGAACAGCCTCTACTGGGACAACCACGACCAGCCCCGCGTCGTCTCCCGCTACGGCAGCGAGAGGGAGGAGTACCGGGAGCTGAGCGCCAAGATGCTCGCCACCTGCCTGCACATGATGCAGGGCACGCCCTACGTCTACCAGGGCGAGGAGCTGGGCATGACCAACTACCCCTGGACCAGCATCGACCAGATGAACGACATCGAATCCCTCGGCAACTACCGCGACCTCCACGCGAAGGGCTACCTCACCGAAGAGGAGGGCCTTGCAATGCTGCGCCAGAGGAGCCGCGACAACGCCCGCACCCCCATGCAGTGGGACGACGGGCCCGAGGCCGGCTTCACCACCGGCACGCCCTGGCTCCCGGTGAACCCGAACCATGTGACGATCAACGCCGCCGAGCAGGTAGCGCGCCCGGACTCCGTGTTCCATTACTACCAGAAGCTCATCCGGCTTCGCCGTGAGCTCGACGTGGTCGCCTTCGGCCACTACGCGCTTTTGGAGCCGGACCATCCGGAGCTCTTCGCCTACACCCGCACCCTCGGGGACGAGAGCCTGCTGGTCCTGTGCAGCTTCACGGACAACGAGCTCGACTATACCATCCCGGCAGAATTCCAAAACGCCGAGACGCTGATCGCAAACTACCCGGCGCCCGCGCCCGCGGGGAAGCTCCGCCCCTGGGAGGCGCTGGTGCTCCGCCGGCGATAAGGGGGAAGTGCCGTGCTTTTGAAGGATACGGAGCTCACCGTCTATATCTCCAACGACGAGGGGGAGTTTCGGCGCGTGGAGGCGGCCCTCCGGGACGGGGGCCTCGCCTACCGCGTGTGGACCACCGCGGAATACCCGGTCTTCGGCTGGACGCGCTGGGACCCCCGTCTCATGGGCCGGCACGAGCGGCGTCTGCGCAAGGTCTACCACATCGACGTCTCCGAGCGCGACCGGCAGAACCTGATCGACGCGAACCGCACGATACGGCTCATCACGGGCAGGGTCATGAACGCCGAGCCCGTCAACGAAATCATTTAGAGAGAAGGTAACGCCTGTGAACATCAATCCCGACGGCAGCTACTCGAGCGGCCCGGCAAAAAAGCCGCGCCCGAGGCTGCGTCTGCCCGGCAGGGGGGCCGTGCTGATCCTGGCCGCGCTGCTGCTGGTCATGGCCGTGCTCGACGCCTGCTACACCCTCAAGGAGGACCAGTACGCCGTCATCACGACCTTCGGCAAGCCCACCATGGTCTCCACCTCCGGCCTCAAGCTCAAGCTCCCGTTCATCCAGCAGGTGACCAAGGTCTCCAAGACCATCCAGGGCTTCCCCCTCGGCTACCGCATCGGCAGCAGTCAGAGTGTGGACGAGGAATCCCTCATGATCACCTACGACTATAACTTCGTGAACGTGGACTTTTATGTGGAGTACCGCGTGACCGACCCCATCAAGTACCTCTACAATTCCGAGGACCCGGTCGGCATCCTCAAAATGCTCTGCCAGAGCTATATCCGCGACACCATCGGCCTCTACAACGTCGATACCGTCATCACCACCGGCAAGAGCGAGATCCAGGCCGCCATCAAGGAGAAGGTCATGAACCGCCTGGAGAGCGAGGACATCGGCCTCCAGCTCACCAACATCCGCATTCAGGACGCCGAGCCTCCCACGGCCGAGGTGCAGCGCGCCTTCACCGCGGTGGAGACCGCCAAGCAGTCCGCCGACACCAAGGTCAACAACGCCAAGAAGTACGCCAATGAGGTCATCCCCGCCGCGGCCGCCGACGCCGACCAGATCGTCAAAAGCGCCGAGGCCTACAGGGCCAGCCGCATCAACGAGGCCAACGGTCAGGCCGCCCGTTTCTCCGCGCTGTTTGAGGAGTATCAGAAGTACCCCCTCATTACCAAGCAGCGCCTGTTCTACGAGGCGATGGAGTCCATTCTGCCCGGCATGAAGCTCTATATCCTCGACAGCGACACCGGTGTACAGACCGCGCTGCCGCTCGACCAGTTTGCCGCCGTCAATGTGGGAGGTGAGGGAAAATGATGAACAAGCTTTCGGTCAAAATTGCGGTCCCGATCGTGATCGCCGTGCTGGCGCTGCTGCTCTCCTCGGCCTGCTTCGTCACCACGCAGCAGAATGAGTACACCATCGTGCGCCAGTTCGGCGCGGTCGTCAAAATCGTGGACGAGCCGGGCCTGAGCATGAAGCTGCCCTTCATCCAGTCCGTCAGCACCCTGCCCAAGACCGAAATGCTGTACGACCTCGCGGTCAGCGACGTCATCACCAGCGACAAGAAGTCCATGGTCGCCGACTCCTTCGTCCTCTGGCGCATCAGCGACCCGCTGAAATTCATCCAGAGCCTCTCCGGCAACCTCTCGAACGCCGAGTACCGTATCGACACCGTGGTCTACAACAGCCTCAAAACCGTCATCTCCTCCATGCGGCAGGAGGAGGTCATCTCCGGGCGCGACGGGCTTCTGGCCCAGCGCATCATGGAGAACGTCGGCAGCACCTTCGACAACTACGGCATCACCCTGCTCGCCATCGAGACCAAGCGCATCGACCTGCCGGACGAGAACAAGTCCGCCGTGTACGAGCGCATGATCTCCGAACGCGACAACATCGCCGCCTCCTACGCCGCCGAGGGCGCGGCGGAGGCCAAGCAGATCCGCAACGAGGCCGACAAGTCCGTCTCCATCACGCTCTCCGAGGCCAACGCCAAGGCCGAGACCCTCAAGGCCGAGGGTGAGGCCGAGTATATGCGCATCCTCTCCGCCGTCTACGACACCCCGGAGGAGGCGGATTTCTACGAATTCATGCGCGCTCTCGACATGGCCCGCGCCTCTCTCACGGGCGGCAGCAAGACCCTCGTCGTCTCCGCCGATTCCCCCATCGCCCGCATCTTCCAAAACGTCCCCACGGCGGAGTGAGCGCATAAGGGCCCGTAAAAAGCAGGGGTGGGCCTGCCCCTCCCGGAAGTCTCATGAAACGCACAGCGGACAAAGTACGGCGTAATCGCAGCATTCTACGAAAACGCCGTACTTTTTTCGTGCTGTGCCAACAGAAATATGAAAAAGCAAAAGGCACACGCGGTATTGGAGTATCTTGGTAACTTTTCAGTCCGGACTGTATTTTAAGGCAATACCGCACAATACGCCTGCGGCATCTTCCGGAAAACTTGCACCCTGATTTCGTCACTTTTTCTTGAGGTACACAAAGTATATCTGCGAAAAAGCGCCATCATCAGAACCCAAGTTTTCCCGGAATCTGCTCTTGCCGCATTGTGCGGTGTTGCCTTAAGGAAAAATGTCCGTTCTGCGTCATTGCGCACCAGTGACCGATGTCACTGGTGCGGAAATCCGCATCTCTTTCACACTGTTTCCATGCTCAACTTGCACAAAGAAGAGACGGATTCCCACGCCAGTGTTGCGACACTGGCTCGGAATGACGGGAGCAGACGGAATAGTTACCTATCTTGTGATACAATTCGTATGTCATCCTGAGCGTCAGCGAAGGATCTCTCGGTTGTCCACGGGATGCTTCGTCGCTGCGCTCCTCAGAATGACATGAAGTTTGAAATGTTATAACGATGCGAGGATCAATCAGCGTGCGGTTTTAAAGGAAATCTTCTCCTTCATGCCGGTATTTCCTGTTTTATAAAAGTCCGCGGCTCAGACGGAACCGCGCACGAAAAACGCAGCTCCACTTGTTGCCGCACAAGTTTCTTGCCCAAAAGATGGATGTAAAAAGGAAAATGCGATTTCTAACGGAAGGTAAACGCATCCGTATTTGGACAAACAGTCGGCGCGGCGTATCGGGCGGGGGTATTACAGCCGGTTTTTCCGCTTTTGTTTGACACGGCCCCCTGCTCTTTGCTACAATAACGCAGGAAGGCTGTACGGCGCAGGGAGGAAGCCAATAGAAAAGAGCGAAAATAAAGCGACCCGGACCGGGAAATCCCGCCGGATCACGGGGGACATCCTGATCGCGCCGACAAACGGCGCGGCGGACTGAATCAGGGAGGGTAAAAATGGACTCAAATCACAGCTTCAATCTGATCGTGAAAAACGCCATGATCTGTACGATGGACCGGGAGGGACGCGTGCTCAGGCGCGGGTCGCTGGCTGTGCGGGGCGACAGGATCGCCCTGATCTCGGAGACGGACCTGTCCAGATCTGCGCTCGCCGAGCGTGTGATCGACGCGGGCCTCAGCCGCTGCGCTGTGACGGGGTACAAAGACTTCTTGCGCAGCGCCTTATCCCCGATTTGTTCGCAAGGGCTTCCCATCGCGACAGTCGCGCGCCTCTGCAGGCCCGGGAATATCAATTGTGCGCGTCGTGTCAGCGGGAAGCGGCCGAAACCAGCCACCGAAACAGGAGGCTGTGCTCGGGATGGGCGAGATACATGGCCTCCGGATGCCACTGAACGCCAAGTATGCCCTCCGCCTGATTTTCAATTGCCTCGACGACCCCGTCTTTCGCGCGTGCGGAGACCGTGAAGCCGGGGGCCGGGTCCCTGACGGCCTGGTGGTGGAAGGAGTTGACGGCCATCTGTTCGCAGCCGTAGATCTCCGCGAGCAGAGAACCGGGCTTGAGATCCAGACTGTGCGTCGCGTCGTTGCGGTCCGTCGGGGTCTGCTGATGGCGGAACGATTCCGGAACTTGAGAGGGGAGATCCTGATACAGCGTGCCGCCGAAGGCGACGTTCAGGACCTGTTCCCCCCGGCAGACGCAGAGGATCGGCAGATGCGCGGCGCGCGCGGCCCTGAGAAGATGGATCTCAAAATCATCGTTTGAGCGCCTGGTCAGTCCGAGCTCGCGCCGGGGCTCCTCCCCGTAGAGGAGCGGATCGACGTCCGCTCCGCCGGGGATCAGCAGCCCGTCCAGACCGGGCAGCAGAGCCTCGACGTCCTCCGGCGGGAGGGCCGCCGGCAGGAGAACGGGGATGCCTCCGACGGCTGTGACGACCTCGGCGTAGCTGTGGGTAATGCGGTAATCCCGCGAGGCCTCATACAAAAGGGCGGAAATCCCGATCACTGGTTTATCGTTGAGCATGAGATGTCCTTTCATCCCCGGAGCGCCTGCGCTCCGGGGATCATTATTATCCGTTATCGGTGATAAGCTCGATGAGCTTGAGCGTCACGCGGCAGGACTTTTCCACCGCGCCCATCGGCATGAATTCGCAGCGGGAGTGGAAGTTGAGCGCGCCGGTAAAGTAGTTGGGCGTGGGGATGCCCCGGGTGGACAAATAAGAGCCGTCCGTACCGCCGCGCATGGCGATGTCCTTGATCTCGATCCCGAGCTCGTCCATGGCCCGGAAGAGATAATCGACGCATTTGCGCTTGTCCGGGGTGATCGCGTCGTTCACGTTGCCGTAATCGTCCCGGATGGTGAGGGAGAGCCGGGCTTTGGGATGGCGCAGCTTCATCATCTCCGTGCAGGCCTTCAGATACTCCTTCTTGGCGAGAAATTTCTCCCTGTCGTGGTCGCGGATCAGGAGCTTGAGCGTCGTGTTGAGGGCGTTGCCCTCGATCCCGTGGGCCCAGATGAAGCCCTCGGTCTTCTCCGTGTGCTCCGGGGTCTCGCCGCGGTCGAGCAGATTGAGAAAGTCCACCGCGATGAGGATGGGGTTGACGACATTGTTCTTGGAGGACATGGGATGGGCGGTCACGCCGGTGATGTCCAGGCGGACGTTTGCCGCGTTGAAGGTCTGATAGACAAGCTCGCCCTCCTCGCAGCAGTCGATGGTGTAGGCAAAGTCCACGGGAAGGCGCGCGACATCCATGGCCTTCGCGCCGCAAAGACCGATCTCCTCGTCCGGGACGAAGCAGACATAGATTTCGCCGTGGGGGATCCCGGGGTTATCGTGCAGCACCTCGAGCGCCGTCACGATGTTGGCGACGGCGGCCTTGTCGTCCGCGCCGAGAACGGAGGTCCCGTCGCTCACGACGATGTCCTGACCGATATACCTGAGCAGCTCCGGATGCTCGGCGACGGAGATGAAGAGCTGCTTCTCCTCATTCTGGCAGATATCGCCGCCCTGATAATTGCGGATGACGACGGGGTGAATATCCGGAGCCATGCCGACGTCCACGGTGTCCATGTGCGCGACCCAGCCGACGACCGGCACGGGCGCGTGCCCCTCGGGCAGGCGGGCCGGGAGCCGGCCGACGACGACGGCGTGCTCGTCAATGCTGACGTCCCGGACGCCGAGGGCTGCGATATCCTCCATCAGCATATGGGCAAGCTCCCACTGGCCGGGCGTGCTGGGAATGACCTCAGACTCCGGCCTGCTCTGGGTCGTCACGGCGGCGTAGCGCAGAAAGCGCCCGAGTATTTTCTCCTGCAGATTCATGATGGGACCTTCTTTCCTGTAAATAGTATGATCAAAACGGATGTGCGTTCTCCCGCATCACAGACAGCGTCTCCTCGCCGGCGATGCGCAGGGCCACGGCGATCATGCCGAGGTCCATGCTCGGCGGCTGCGGCGTTTTGGGAGCGGCCTGTTCCGCGGAATAGGGGACATGGATAAAGCCGCCGGTCACGGCGGGAAACTGCGTTTTGATCGCGTGCAGCAGGGTGTACATCAGGTTGTTGCACACATAGGTGCCCGCCGTATACGATACGGAGGCGGGGATGCCGTTTTCGCGGCAGCGCTCGGCAATGCGGCGCACGGGCAGCTTCGTAAAGTACCCGACGGGGCCGCCCTCGCAGACCGGCTCGTCCGTGGGCTGAAAACCGTCGTTGTCGGGAATGCGGGCGCTGCGGTAATTGATGGCGACAAATTCGGGCGTGACGGCGGCGCGGCCTCCGGCCTGGCCGACGCAGATCACGATATCCGGGCGCTCGCGCGCGATCCCTTCGACGAGCAGCTTCCCGGCGCTGTCAAACGAAGTGGGCAGCTCGAGACGCAGCACATCCGCGCCGGCGATGGAATCGGGGAGCAGGCGCAGCGACTCAAAGGAGGGGTTGACGCTCTCTCCGCCGAAGGGGGCGAAGCCTGTATAAAGTATCTTCATGGCGGTCTCCTTTTCAAAAAGGGAAAATCACACGACTGTATTTTAGGAAACCATTCATAGATTGTCAATATTTGATTTAAACTGTTGAATTATTTTGTGAATAATGACATTTTACAGAGCGCGAGGGATTGTGTTATTATATCATCATTGGACGGGACGCTTTCTCGTCGGAATATGAAAGGAGACAAAACACATGAAAAGAATCCTTGCACTTGCACTTGTGCTCGTGATGATGCTCACGCTGGCCCCCCTCGCCTTTGCCGACAACGACACGCTGATCGTTGCCGCTCCGGACGAGTCCGCCACGCTGTCCACCACTGCGCACGACGCGCTGCAGACCGCATTCCTGAACGTGCTGAGCTACAACGGCCTGATGAAGCTCGACTACGAGATGAACCCCGTATGCGACCTCGCCGAGAGCTATGACGTTTCCGAGGACGGCTGCACCTGGACCTTCCATCTCCGCCAGGGCGTCAAGTTCCACAACGGCGAAGAGCTGACCGCGGACGACGTCGTCGCCTCCATGATCGCGGCCCAGTCCGAACCCAACGTCGCCAACTTCACCAAGGACTACACCTCCGTGGAAGCCGCCGACAGGTACACCGTCGTCATCACCACCCCCAGCTACACCTCCAACCTGCTCTACTCCCTCGCCAACCACGCCAATTTCATTCTCCCCAAGGCCCTGCTCGAGTCCGGCCACAACTTCAATGAGGAGCCTGTCGGCACCGGCGCTTTCAAGTTTGTCAGGTGGAACCACGGCGACAGCATCGAGTACGTCGCCAACGAGGACTACTATGCCGGCGCTCCCGCCATCAAGAATCTGATCTGGCGCTTCATCCCCGAAGGCACCTCCCGCTCTCTGGTCCTTGAGGCCGGTGAGGTCGATTTCGTCATCGACGTCGACGCTGCCAACCTGGGCGGCATCGAGAACAACCCCGACCTCTACCTGGATACCATTGACTCCATCACGCTCAACTTCCTCAACCTGAACGACACCAAGGGCTATCTCTCCGATGCGAACGTCCGCAAGGCGATTGACTGCGCGGTCAACAAGCAGGCCGTCGTGCAGATCGCCGAGAACGGCCACGCCGCCGTCGCTTACGCCCAGGCGCCCACCTCCTTCTCCGGCTCCACCACCGAGGGCTGCGTGGAGGGCTACAACCCCGAGAAGGCCAAGGAGTACCTCGCTGCCTGGGGCGGCAATCCCGCCGACATCGAGATCTCCATCATCTGCTCCAACGACGCCAAGGTGCGCGCGGCGCAGGTCATCCTCGCCAACCTCAAGGACATCGGCATCAACGCCACCATCGAGCAGATGGACCTCGCCACCTATCTTGACGTGACCGCGGCCGGCGACCACACCGCCTTCATCGGCGGCTACTCCGCCAGCTCCATGATCCAGTATCTGATGCTCAACTTCCACTCCAGTGCCATCGGCGCGGCCAACAAGTCCCGTGTGAACGATCCGGAGATCGACGCCCTCATCGAGGCTGCCGACGCGGCCCGTACCACCGAGGAGCGCAACGAGATCCTGGTGAAGGTCAACACCATGCTCAACGAGCTCTGCCCGCAGGTCTCCCTGTATCAGAACCAGAGACTGTACGCCTACAAGACCGGTCTGTCCAATGTCAACATTCTCCCGAACGGCTACTTCTACGTTGGCGAATGGTCCTGGGACTGATCCGCACACGGACGCAGGCATAAGGCCGTACCCTCCTGCGGTACGGAAAAGCAAACGATAACAATGCATGCTGCCGAAAAGTCTTTTGGCTTTTCGGCAGTGTGACATTCTTGCATAAGGAACACTGCAGAAATGCTGCGCAAACCCGGCGCTCTTTTTCCGTCCGCTGCGGGGCGGAAAAGACGGGCCGGGACACGCAGCCTGTTTCAAAACGGTTCCCAAGTTGAGATTGGAAGTGAAAACGTGCTGAAATATATCGGAAAGCGGCTGCTCGCCATGATCCCGGTTGTGCTCGGCGTGACGCTGATCGTCTACTGCATCATGAGTCTTGCCCCGGGCGATCCCGCGAGAACCATACTCGGCGAGCAGGCCACCGAGGAGCAGGTACAGGCGCTGCGCGACGAGATGGGCCTGAACGACCCTCTTCTTGTGCAGTATGTCCGCTATGTCTGGAAGCTCCTCCACGGGGATTTCGGGACCTCCTACTCCAGCCGCATCGACGTCTCCAAGGAGATCTGGTCACGTTTCCCGAACACCATCAAGCTGGCCCTGGTGGCAAGCCTGGTCTCGGTGATTTTTGCCCTGCCGCTGGGCATTGTTGCGGCCGTCAAGCAGAACACCTTCTTTGACAGCGCCTCGATGTTCTTTGCCATCATCGGCATCTCCTGTCCGACGTTCTGGTTCGGCCTGATCCTGATCCTGGTCTTTGCCGTCCATCTGAAATGGTTCCCGGTGAGCGGCCAGGTCGATACGCTCAAGGGCATTATCCTGCCCGCCGTGACGCTGGGCTTCAACAGCATGGCCGCCATGGCGCGCGTGACGCGCTCCTCCATGCTGGAGGTTATCCGTCAGGACTATATCCGCACGGCGCGCGCGAAGGGCGTCTCCAACCGGAACGTGATCCTCCAGCACGCCGTACCCAATGCGATGATCCCCACCGTTACGGTCATCGGCCTTCGAATCGGCGGGCTGCTTGCCGGCGCGGTCATCTGCGAGACGGTCTTCGCCTGGCCCGGCATCGGCAGGCTCCTTGTGCAGTCGATCATGTCCCGCAACACTCCGGTCGTGCTGGGCTGCATCATCATTTTCTCCATTTGTTTCTCTCTGGTCAACCTCATCGTGGATATTCTCTATGCCTTTATTGATCCCAGGATCAAGTCCCAGTATCAGTGAGGAGGGCGGATATGGACAACTCAGATTTCAGACAGAGAAGCATGTTTGCCGAGACATGGAAGCGCCTGAAGAAAAACCGCGGCGCCATGATCGGCCTCGTGATCGTCATCATTTTGTTCCTGCTCGCCATCTTCGCCGGCGTGATTTTTGACTACGATACGGACGTGATCGGCCAGAACTACAACGAGCTGCTGCAGGAGCCGAGCTGGAAGCACCCCTTCGGCACCGACGAGATGGGCCGCGATCTGCTGGCCCGCATCATCTACGGTTCGCGCGCCTCGCTCTTTATCAGCTTCGCGGCCGTGTGCCTTGCCGCGGTGGTCGGCTGCTTCTTCGGCGCGATCTCCGGCTATTTCGGCGGCAGGATCGACAGCGTGATCATGCGCATCACTGACATGTTTCTGGCGATCCCGGAGACGCTTTTTGCCATCACGCTCGTCGCCGCCCTCGGCACCGGCACCTTTACGCTGATCATCGCACTCGCCATTTCCAACATCCCGATCTTCTGCCGCCTGCTGCGAAGCTCCGTCATGACCCAGCGCGGGAGCGAGCATATCGAGGCCGCGCGCGCCATCGGCGCCAAGACCTCCACCATCATCTGGGATCATATCCTCCCGAACTGCATCGCACCGGTCCTGGTCCAGTTTACCCTGAGCATCGCGGTCACGATCCTCACGATCTCCGGCCTGAGCTTCCTGGGCCTCGGCGTTTCACCCCCGAAGCCCGAGTGGGGCGCGCTGCTCTCCAGCTCCCGCTCCTATATGCGTGAGCACACCTATCTCACCATCTTCCCGGGTCTCGCCATTATGACGACGATCCTGTCCCTGAACCTGCTGGGCGACGGGCTGCGTGACGCGCTCGATCCCAGACTGCGCTGAGGAGGGCTGAGTTTATGTCTGAAGAAAAAAGCTATGCCCTCGAAATCGAGGACCTGAACGTCGAGTATCATGTCGACAGGGAAGTGGTGCACGCCCTCAACGGCATCAGCTTCAGGCTGGCAAAGGGCGAAACCATCGGTCTCGTCGGCGAAACGGGCGCGGGAAAAACCACGACCGGCCTTTCGATCCTGCGCCTGATCCCCTCGCCCCCTGGCGTTGTGAAGGGGACGGTGAAGGTCCGGGGAGAGGATATCAGCACCCTCTCCGAAAAGCAGATGGAGGCTATCCGCGGCAACGTGGTGTCCATGATCTTCCAGGACCCCATGACGAGCCTGAACCCCACCAAGACGGTCGAATACCAGATTGCCGAGGTTATCCGTCTGCATGAGAAGTGCGGCAAGAAGGAAGCCGCTGCCAAAGCGGGCGACATGCTGGAGATGGTCGGCATCCCCCGGGACCGCGGCAGGGAGTTCCCGCACCAGTTCTCCGGCGGCATGAAGCAGCGCGTCGTCATCGCCATGGCCCTGGCCTGCTCGCCCGAGATCCTGATCGCCGACGAGCCGACCACCGCTCTGGACGTGACCATCCAGGCACAGGTCCTGGACATGATCCGGGAGCTGAAACGGAAGTACAAAATGTCCATGATCATGATCACCCATGATCTTGGCATCGTCGCCGAAATCTGCGACACGGTCGCCATCGTCTATGCCGGCCGCATCGTGGAGTACGGGACGCTGGAGGATATCTTCAACCACACGGCGCACCCGTACACGGCTGGCCTGTTCGGGTCCCTGCCCAACATGGAGGACCGGACGCAGCGTCTCAAGCCCATCCCCGGCCTGATGCCCGACCCCACCAATCTTCCGGAGGGCTGCGCATTCAGTCCCCGCTGCCCCAATGCGAGCGAGAAATGCCGCACGCAGTGCCCCGCGCTCACCCGTGTCGAGGGAGAGCATTTCGTGGCCTGCCACCTGTTTAAGGAGGAGTGAGAAATGGCGGATGTACTGCTTGAAGTAAAGCATGTAAAAAAATACTTCCATACGCCCAAGGGCCTTCTCCACGCGGTGGACGACGTCAGCTTCTCCATTGAACGCGGCAAGACCCTGGGCGTCGTCGGCGAATCCGGCTGCGGCAAATCCACGACGGGCCGCGTCGTGCTCCGCCTGCTTGAGCCCACCGAGGGCAGCATTCTCATGGAGGGCCAGAATATCGCCGGGCTGAGCGAGTCGCAGATGCGCAGCAAGCGCAGGGAGATGCAGATGATCTTTCAGGACCCGCTGGCCTCCCTGGACCCGCGCAAGACCGTCGGCCAGATCATTGAGGAGCCCCTCCGCATCCACAACATCATCTCCGGCACCAAGGAGCGCCAGAACCGGGTTCTGGAGCTGATGGAGACTGTCGGACTCGCCCGGCGCTATTATTCCACGTACCCGCATGAGCTGGACGGCGGCCGCCGCCAGAGGATCGGCATCGCCCGGGCGCTGTCCATGAACCCGAAATTCATCGTCTGCGATGAGCCGGTCTCTGCTCTCGATGTGTCCATTCAGGCACAGATCCTGAATCTGCTGGAGGACCTGCAGAAGCAGATGGGCCTGACCTACATGTTCATCACCCACGATTTGAGCGTTGTCCACCATTTCTCGGACAACATCGCCGTCATGTATCTGGGCAGGATCATCGAGATGGCTCCGTCCGACGAGCTCTTCGCACATCCTACGCATCCCTACACACAGGCCCTGCTCAGCGCGATCCCCGTGCCCTCTCTGGAGAACCGCCGGGAACGCATCATTCTGAAGGGTGAGATCACCTCTCCCATCAATCTGCCGAAGGCCTGCCGCTTTGCCAGCCGCTGCCTGTACGCGACCGAACGCTGCTTCGGCGAGGAGCCTGAGCTTACGGAGATCGCGCCCGGCCATCAGGTCGCCTGCTTCAGACAGGATAAGGCAGACGCGAAAACCGTATAATCGGGGCAGGAACCGACAGGGCAGCACCACAGCTTTCGGGAGGCGCCGATGTCTGCGGAGCTGCCATAGAAAAAGACTTGACAAGGGACCGTTCGTTCTCTATAATGCGGGAGAACGAACGGTCACTTTTGCTTATGATCCAGTTTTTTCCGCATCAAGGACCGCGGATAGTATGAGGAGGCTCCTATGGCAAAGGATACGAAGGACATGATTCTGGCGACGGCCTTGGACATGTTCTCACAGAATGGCTATGCGGGCACCAACATCCGGGAACTGACGGCCTCTCTCGGCATGGTCAAATCTTCGCTGTATAAGCATTTCGAGAGCAAGGAGGCAATCTGGAACACCCTGCTCGATGAAATGATCGCCTACTATCATGCGCGCTTCGGCTCGCCGGAGCGCCTGCCTCCCATACCGGAGTCCCTGGATGAGCTGCGGGAGATGACCATGCGGATGGTGAGCGTCACGGTTCACGATGAAAAAATCGTCAAGGTGCGCAAGCTCCTGACGATCGAGCAGTTTCGGGATGAGCGGGCGCGGGATCTTGCCACAAAACATTTCCTTACGGGGCTTGAGGAGATGTTCACCCGCATCTTCGCGGGGATGATGGACAAGGGCCTTTTGCGGCGGGACGATCCCGCAATGCTCGCCTTCGCTTACACCGCGCCGATCTCCGCGCTGATTCATCTGTGCGACCGGGAGCCGGAGAAGACGGACGGGGCCATGGCAAAGATCGAAGCGTTTGTACGGTTTTTTATCAAGGACAATACCGCATCATCCGTCGAGAGCGAATCCTGAGAAAAATCGGGTTCTGACGATGGCAGTCTTTCACAGGAATCCTTTGTATATTGCAAGAAAAAGGCTCAACGTCAGAGCGCATTTTTTCCGGGAGACGCCGATGGCGGATCATGCGGCCCCAAAGAGCGTATTGGAAACAAGCGGCTTTTGCCCTGCGGAGATGAACGGCGGGAAGGGCCGCGTCATATCACACAGAAGGAGAACAAAATGAACAACCCCTACATCATTCGCCCGGAAAGACCCGAGGAATACAGAGAGGTCGAAAACCTTGTGAGAGAGTCGTTCTGGAACGTCTACCGCCCCGGCTGCAGCGAGCACTATGTGATCCATGTGCTGCGGGACGATCCGGCCTTTGTTCCGGAGCTGGATTTTGTCATGGAGCAGGACGGACGTCTGATCGGACAGAACATGTTCATGAGGACAGTCATCGAGGCCGACGACGGCAGAGTCATCCCGGTGCTGACCATGGGACCGATCGGGATCACACCGGAGCTCAAACGCAGGGGCTACGGGAAAAAGCTGCTGGACTACTCGCTGGAAAAGGCGACGGAGCTGGGCTTCGGCGCGGTACTGTTCGAGGGCAACATCGACTTTTACAGCAAATGCGGCTTTGACTATGCCCGGAAGTTCGGCATCCGCTATCACGATCTGCCCGAGGGTGCGGACGATTCCTTCTTCCTGGGCAAAGAGCTGATCCCCGGGTATCTGGACGGCGTCACCGGCGTCTACCAGACCCCGCAGGGCTACTATGTGAACGACGCCGACGTCGAGGCTTTCGACAAGAGCTTTCCGCCCAAACAGAAGCTGAAGCTGCCCGGACAGATTTTCGGCTGAGACAACGCCGCACAATCAGCCGCCAGTACCTGCGGGAAAAATGCGCCCTGACCTCTTGTCCTTTTCCTGCAAGGCACGCTGTGATTCAGCTCCCGTGTCCCGGCTTTACGCCGGGACACGGGAGCTCTCTCAACAACGCTGAAAAAAATTCATCCGAATTCATCGCTCCGTCAATTAAATCATGATCAACGGCTGCGGAGAGGTCATTTCGGCTTGTCAGGCGGGATCGCTTCCCCGAAACGGGCATCGCCAGACCGGAATGTGTCATTCAGGTCGATGCGTTTTCCGTATCACGCAATTGATATTCTTCATCCTCGTCGATCATCTGAAGAAGGATGTCGGCAAAATCCGGATCGAACTGCGTCCCTTTTCCCTTTTCGATCTGTTCACGGACAGCCTTCTGATCCATTGTCTTCCGGTAGCTTCGATTGCTGGTCATGGCGTCATAAGCATCGGCAACCGCAATGATGCGGGCCTCTTCCGGGATTTCCCCGGCCTTTAATCCGTCCGGGTATCCTCTGCCGTCATAGCGCTCATGATGCCATTTTGCCCCCACAGCGAGCTTCGGGAGCTCTTCGATTGCCCGGAGTATTCTGTCTCCCTTTTCGGGGTGAGTTTTAATCTGCTCAAACTCTTCGTCCGTAAGCCGTCCGGGCTTTGTGATTACGGCATCGGATACGCCGATCTTGCCGACGTCATGCAGAAGGCCCATCATGTAGATCTCATCCTGCACCGCCTCCGAATAATGCGCGCGTTTGGCGATCTCTCTGGAATACTTCGCTACACGGCTGGAGTGCCCCTTCGTATAAGCATCCTTCGCGTCAATGGCTTCCGCAAGCACCCTGACGACATGAATACTCTTTTGCAGATTCCTGTGGTCAGGGATTTCGACCCCGATATAGAAGATGTAGCTTCCAAGCGTCGCCCCGAAGGATGTGAGGAACACACCGCGCCTTTGTATCAGCTGAATGATCACGGCCAGCACAATCACGGAATACGCGAGCAGCGCCGTGAAGAGCGCCCGTTTTTCGAAGGTCTTGTGATAGCGTATGATGAGCACGATTGTCGAAATCAGATAATAGAGCTCTACCGCATAACCGATCAGGATTCTGCCGATGCCCGGGATTCCCGCCGTTACTGCGCCGGCACGGATCTGAGACAGCGCCTGGAAAAACAGTACGAGCGCATATGCCGCGCTGGCGGCGGCAAGGATCAGATTGACATGGCCAACCCAGCTCTTTTTCTTCCTGCCTTTTACAAATGTCTCGACGTACAGCATGACATAATATGTCAGGAAGACATTCATCAGGATTGCTGCAAGCTGCAGGAATATCTGAAACACAGGCGGAGATTCGATCACCCGCGAAACGCGGAAGAGATTATCCATGATGCTTACAACCGTACCGCAAAGCGTCAGGATAACCATTGTACGGAATTGCATGTTGTTGTCACGCTGCCTGTGCCCCAGGGCCAGCAGGAGAACCAACAGCATCATCTCAAAGATAAACGCTGCAATTCCGAAAGAAATCCGAAACCATGCCTGATCTGTCATAACATTCCCCATCATCATTCTTCCTCACCGTGAAATCCCGATTTGGCGAGGTGATTGTACCATAAGAGAAATACGAAATCAACATGCTCAAATATGTGTTTCACGGTCAGGCTGTTGACAGAGTGCAAATCGAGCAAAGGATGCGGCGGAACTGAAAACGGCGGATGGAAATGCCGCAGAATCTGACGCCATAGCGGCGTCCTTTTTTTGCTTTCCCACCGTCCTGATATCCGACAGGGAAAACCCGAGAAAATGCGTATCAGCATTTTTCACAGAAAGCTGCGTGAAATCGGTGAAAAGGAACATATTGAGGCTGTGGGGCAGCGGCTTTAACATGGCAGAAAGAATCTTTAGGCAATACCGCACAATCCGCCTGCGGCATCTCCTGAAAAATTTGCGCCCTGATTTCGTCACTTTTTCTTGAGGTACACAAAGTACATCTGCGAAAAAGTGCCTTTATCAGAACCCAAATTTTCTCAGGATCTGCTCTTCAGCTCTTCATTCCCTGCACTCCGCACATGCGCAGCGGTTCACGGGAGAGCAGCTCGCACGGAATCTCCGCCATACGCAGCTCATCGAGAAAACATTCAAAGAATTTCACGGATGAAAACGGCTGCATGAACGCAAGAAAGAAGCTGTGATTGATGCATGTCAGCTCACATAATACATCTGTTATGGGCTTCAAAGTAGTTACGACATACATTTCTCTGATATAGGCGTCCAATGGTCCGAAACTTGCGTTTTTCGGATAAGAAACGCAGAAACTTGCCTGCGGAATATCAAGAGACAGAATCGGCAGCATTCGTTTTCTCTCTTTGATCTCCCAGAGAGAATTCTCCGGCTGAGCCTGCAGGATCAGCTGTCCGCGGGCCACAGTGCAAGTCTTCGTGATGTCATTTAAATCCATGTCCTTCGGAAATACCAATACATTGTTGCCGGCAAATAAGCGGTAGTTGTCATGGTTTCCGAGGATTGCCTTATGATCGACGGCTACGAAAACGGTGACCGGCTTTTCGCTGCTCGGATCATAGCGTCTTGCCGCTTTCGCCAAGAATACGGAGAACAGCACGTTTGGGCTGGCGTCCTTATCCCTGCAATACGTCATGACCCGCTCTTCAGGGAGCTTCAGATAAAAAACGGTTTTGTCAATTTCCATTCCGTTGACCAGATGAAAACAATCGGGAACAGGTTTTTGCCTGTAGAACGGGGCCTCCACAGCTTGAAAATCCACATCTGCAAACGGATCTCCGATTTCAGATTCCGGAATCTCCTCACCGGGCAGACGGAATCCGGTTGGATCAAATGTCCTGCCCGTTCGTTTTGACAGGTATAAAAACATCGCGCTTTTAATGTAGGGAAAGAGGCCTGCTCCGTCTGTCAGCTCGTGGGGGAGCTCAAAAGCCAGCCTGTGACCCTCATATTTCCAGGCGGCAAGATGGTAGTTGGATTCTTCGGAATTCAGACTGACAGGTTCCCAGGTGTTCCGAACTGTCATCGGGAGGTCGTTCGGCACGGTGATCAGGTCGCTTCCATTATAGGAGGCCTTGACGTAAAAGTACGGGAAGCGAACTCGCAGTTCCTCGATCACAGACCGCAGAATTTCACCATCCACCGGGTCATGCAAGGATACGATAATGCCCATGATATTCTGCTGCTCGGGCGATGATAAATTCAGACGTGGTTCGTAGTATTTCAGCATGGATGATTTCTCCCTCCTGATCATGTTTACAATCCCGATTTGTCAAAGTGATTGTACCACAAGAGAAAACCTATATCCACATTTTCAAAATGCGTTTCACCGGGAAACGCATTTTGACATGGAGTTGCACATCAAAAATGCGCAAACGTCGATCAGTTTTTTGACACAGGAGAAGAGAACGCGCATGTTCACAGGAGTATGTTAGGGCAACACCGCGCAATTCGCCTGCGGCATCTCCTGGAAAATTTGTGCCCTGATTTCGTCACTTTTTCTCGAGGTACACAAAGTACATCTTCGAAAAAGTGCCTTTATCAGAACCCAAGTTTTCTCAGGATCTGCTCTTGCCGAATTGTGCGGTGTTGCCTTAGCTTCTCAGATCCTTCCCTCTGGTCGGCGTAAACAAATGTCCTCCTTTTGTTCAGGCAAAGTTGAAAGCCCTTGACCGAGGAGCACGAAATAATATATTATCAGCGTAAACAAACGTCAAACCGGAAGGGGCAATTTATTTGAAAACCAAAACGAAGTTCTCGGCGCCGACGCTTGGAAAACGGATACTATACCTTGTTATAGCCGTTTTTTTAGCATTATTGATTGTCTTTGGATCTGTATACATCTACTATAGTACCGGGATAGATGCGGAGGATCCAAAGGGCTTTTATTCTATACGAGGGCTGAACAATGCTGAAGATATGGTTCAAATAGGAGACACAAAGTGGATCCTGACAGGAAATCTGGGGGATAAAAGCTGGAAAAACGGTGGGCTGTATTTTGTCGATTCCGATTCTCTGGAATGGAAGAAAGCAGATATTGATTTCTCAGGCCCTGCTGCCGCAGGATATGATGAGATTCGCGATCCTGAACTTTTCTCCTCACACGGGATTGCATTAAAGCCAGTTGGAGAGAACAAATTCGAGGTATATGCGGTAAATCATGGCGGAAGAGAATCCGTTGAGATATTTGATCTGACCATAAAAGACGGGGAGCCCGTAATCGCGTGGAAAGGCTCTGTTCCCACTCCTGATGGGATGACCGGAAATTCCGTTGCGCCGCTTTCAGATGGTTTCCTCGTAACAATACCGATGATGGAGAATAATCTTGGTACTTTTTTAGGTTTCCTGGCAGGTAAGCCCACCGGAACTGTTTATAAGTGGACAGCGCAGGAGGGGTTCCGCGAAATATCGGGAGCAGCGCTTGCAGGCAACAACGGAGTTGCGGTATCGCCCGATGAAAAATGGGCATTTATTAACGGTTACTCCAGCCGCTCCGTTACAAGGATCAGCCTGGAGGACGATCAGGCTGATCCAGTTACAGTTTCGTTATCCTTCCTTCCGGACAATATCAGGTACAGTGCTGACGGCAGTCTTTTAGTGACCGGGCAGGATACCAACATTCTTACGGTGGTTCTTCTTACCAACGGAACCAATATTGGCGTTTCCTCATCCGATACGGCAGTGATCAAGCTTGATCCCGAGACCATGGAGGTAACAGAAATACTAAACCTCCCAAAATTCAGAGCATTCGGAGGTGGAACAACCGCAATCTATGTTGGAAATGACCTCTGGATATCCTCATTCAGAGCTCAAAGGATTATGATCCTTCCTGCTGCTAAATAAGCGTATAAATTCTAATCAAAATGAAAAGGAGCGATAATAATGGAAAAGCTTACACCCGAAAAAGCAAAGTGGCTTGCAGAAAGATATTATAAAGGGATGGAAAAAAGAGATCCCTCTATGGCGAAGATATTTTACACCGAGGATTTTGTCTTACAGGATGACGGCGCGGTGGATCTGGTCAAGGGAATCAAAGAAGCGGAGGCTTTTCTGCAAAATATGTATAATACCTGGCCGGATCTCAAATTTGATCTGCTGAAGGAGCCCTGCATCGGAATTGACGGCGTGACAGTTGCCTTTCTTGTCAGGGCAACCTCGTCAAGAGAAAGCAGGAGGAAATTCACCGGCCCCACAGCGCAGTGGGAGTTCGCAAGCTTTTATACGGTAGATCTCGAACAGGAAAAGTTCTGTGCCGGAAGATGCTGCTTCAATATGCTCGATGTTTATGAAATGCTTCTGCCAATCCCAAAACGCGGTGGCAAGTTCTTTAGAAAGCTGGAGAAGATGTTCACCGGGAGGCTGGCGAAGAAAGGAAAAGAATAAGCGCACAGATCAGAAACCACCTGCACCGGCCATAGTAAAAGGAAGAACCAATGAAGCAAACAACTGCCGAAGAAAACGATATCAATAAGGAATTATCGAACGGGAATATATCATCTCTGCTGAGAAAAATGGCCATACCGGGTGTCGTTTCCCAGATCCTGCTGCTGCTTTACAACATGGTAGATCGCATCTATCTTGGCCGCCTCCATGACGGTGGAACAGCTCTTCTTGCTGTCGGACTGTGTCTTCCGGTCTCTTACATCTTCAACGCATTTGCGTTCCTGTTTGGGCAGGGTGGAGCTGCAAGAGCTATGATCAAACTTGGAGGCGGCCAACGTGATGAGGCTGAAAACATTATGGTCAACAGTGTTGTTTCCATTATTGTCAGCGGGGGCATTTTGACCGTCGTACTGTATATCTTTGCAGAGCCAATCATGTTTTTCCTCGGAGCGAGTACCAGCTCGATAGATGCCGCTGTAACCTATATGCGTATCTATACTCTGGGCGCTGTTGCGATCATGGGCTATATGGGCTTCTTGCAGTTTGTAATTTCGCAGGGCGCGACCAGACAGGCAATGATTCTTGTCGTGCTCGGAGCATTGATGAACGTTGTTCTGGATCCGATCCTGATCTTCGGATTTCATATGGGTGTCGCGGGAGCTGCAATCGCAACCGTATTATCGCAGCTTCTGATCGCCGTGCTTTGCTTAAACTTTCTGACAGGACCGAAGAGCAGCCTCACGCTCAGATTACGAGGCATGAATCCGAAAACAAACGTGATCGCGACCATTGTCACTCTGGGCTTTTCACCGTTCCTCATGCAGATAACGGAGTCGGCCCTTAATATTGCGGTGGACGCGTCGGCCCAGAGATATGGAGGGGATATCAGCGCACTCGGAATCACGCTTGCGGTCAGCCTGTCCATGGTGATCTGGATGCCGAGCAGCGGCATCAATCAGGGAGCGCAAGCCCTTTTAAGCTACAACTACGGCAGCAAAGACTATGACAGAGTCATGGAAACTGCAAAAACACTGCTGAGATTCCAGTTCCTGTTTTTCTGGCCGATGACTGCGCTGCTGGAGCTGTTTCCTGAAGTGTTTATCCGTATTTTTACCTCTGACCCGGCCGTTATCAAAGAAGCAACATGGATGGCCAGACTTTATGCCGCAGGATTCTTTGTGATCCCGATACAGGCGGTATTCCAGCAGATCAATCTTTCTACTGGGCAGGAAAAAGCATGCCTGTTTATGGTGATCATACGAAAACTGATCTTACACATTCCACTGCTTTTCATTCTGCCGATAGTCATGAAGAACAAGGTGTTTGCGGTGGTTCTTTCCGCGCCGATTTCGGATGTGTTGTCTGTTGTTGTAACTTTCTTGGTTTTTGTGCCAGGCTTCTACAACAAAATGAAAAGGCTGAAGCTTTCCGAGGATTGAGGGAAAAGCGTTTAATACTCAGCTGATGGCTGCGATCACGGCGATCATCATGCTTGGGAATGCAGGGAGGAAGGATCAGATGGCGAAAGAAAGAGCGGCAGAGCTGATAAGAATCCTCACGATACCGCCGTTAATGGTAGCGGTTCTGCTGCTTATTCTCTATCACAATAAAGCCTCTGGCTTTTGCTCCATTCTCATACCAGTACGTTTTTTCTCAGCCTAAACAAATGTCCAAACTCTGTTCAGGCAAAGCCCAGAAGCCTTGACACATCAAGGTTTTTCCTTTAAAGCTTTGGTGTAAACAAATGTAAATGCCATCGGCGTGTAAGCGGTATAGCGATAAGCGATTTTATCATGGAGGGTAAACGAATGAAAAAGCATGCGGCTAATATGATCACCTCAGTCCGCATTCTCTTGTCTCCGGCGTTATTCCTTTTCAGAGGTCTCACCAGCTCGTTTTTTGTGATCTATCTGATTTGTGCAGCCAGCGATCTGTTCGACGGACCAGTTGCCAGAATGACGAAAAGCACCGGGTTGACAGGCTCTATACTCGATTCGATCGGAGACACACTCATGTATACGGGTATGATGAAGGTGGCACTCACCGCATATGGGATCCCGGACTGGGCGCTCATATCGCTTGTCGCCGCATTGGCGCTACACGTCATCTCCGCACTGATCGCGGCTCACAAATTCGGAACGTTTTATTTCACTCATACCGTTGCCGGCAAGATCATGGGAGGCGCGTTTTTCCTCACTCCGTTCGCGTTGTGCTTTGGACTACGTTCATTGCATATGTTTGTGATCTGCCTAATAGCAACATATTCTGCTGTTGAGGCGATCATCATACAGGCCAACATGAAATATGCAGATTCCGATGTGCGATCCGTCAGTGAACTTCGGCAGTTCCAACAGGACTAATAGCAGAAAGGGCGGATAAAGGCGAGGAAGCACATGAACACCAATTTAAAGGAGCAACTGCAAGGATGAGTATTATTCAAAATATAGAGGTAGATGATCGTCAGGCGGAAGAAATACTGGATTACATGAATCAGAATTCCGCACCCGTATGGGAGTTTCTGTCAAGATACAAATGCGCGATCATGGAGATCGAAACGAAGTTCAAGGTATTGAATGAGCGCTTTTCTATTCAATACGATGAAAACCCGATCGAGTCCATAAAGGTGCGGATCAAGTCGCTTGACAGCATTGCAAGGAAAATGATCCGCAGAAAAATTGCCCCCTCGTTTGCCGCTATTGAACAGAATATACGAGATATAGCAGGTGTACGAGTGATTTGTTCTTTTGAAAGTGACGTTTACCGGATGGCCGATCACTTTTTAATGCAGGATGATATAAAGCTCCTGGAGAAAAAGGACTATATAGCAAATCCAAAGGAAAACGGCTACAGAAGCCTGCACCTCATTGTAGCCGTCCCGATTTTTACGGAAAAAGGCAAGATTGATGTGCCCGTAGAAGTGCAGATGCGCACGATAGCCATGGACTTCTGGGCAAGCTTGGAACACAAGATTCGATATAAGAAAAACATACCAGAAGAACTGCGGAATGAGCTTTCCGAATGCTTGGCCGACTGCGCGAAGAGAAGCCATCAGCTCGACATTGAATTCCAGGGGATTTCGGAAAAAGCAAGAAATGCCATGTACTGATTTGAAGATATATAAAAGCAAATATGACGCAAGAAACGATCAAAACCGGCCGCTTGTGCCGGTTTTGATCGTTTTACTATATCATCTTCATTCCCTGCTCAAGGGAGGCCGCGGCCTGAACATCAAGGAGCGGATGGGTGATTTCCGTCAGGCGTTCAGCCAGCTCTTCGGGATCATCCGCAAAATCCCGGTTCGCCCACCACAGAATGCAATTGAAAATCACACCGTTCCATGCCGCAAGGCGGAGCTTGAATTCTTCACTCACATAGTCGGCACTGCGATTGATCTGTTTGAGGATTTCCATTCCCATTCCTGCTTTCAGAAGGAGCGGGATTTTTTCTCTGTGCCGATAAACGGTATTCAAGATGATCTGCCAGTTCTTGCCGATGTCCGAGCCGCTGGCCTCCCGCACATCATCCGCAATGACGCGGATATCATCCTTCAGCACATCCGTGACCAGATAAAAGTTCCGGTAAAAACCGCCCCGGGAGACGCCCGCCGCCTTGCACAGGTCTACCACCTTGATGCTGTCTATATCCTGCGTCTTGAGCATGGTATACAGCGCCTCCTGCAGGGAGTCCACGATCAGGCGATGGGATTCCTCATTTGATCGCTGAAGGTTTTCGATCCGCTTTTCTCTGATTGACATAGACAAACGTCCTCCTTATGTACGCCCATTGACAAATTTACGGGCTTCATTATAGCTTTTGCATAGACAAATGTC
Source organism: Oscillospiraceae bacterium (assembly GCA_902779945.1). Taxonomy (GTDB): domain Bacteria; phylum Bacillota; class Clostridia; order Oscillospirales; family Oscillospiraceae; genus Limivicinus. Next base: position 54,052 of record CACZDN010000001.1, read on the forward strand.
AATTCTAAAATTTGTATTTTGAGCCTGTGTCATGCTTGAAGACATTGGCTCCGACTGAACAAATGTACGCATTCTGTCAAGGCAAAGCCCAGAAGCCTTGACACGACAAGGTTTTTTCTATATAGTTTTGGCATAAACAAATGTAAAGTCAAAGGAGCGAAGAACATGAAAAGCATCTCTTTTTTCCACGTATGGAAGATTGTGCTGCTGGCAGCCTCGCTGCTCTTTGCGGTCCTGGCGTCCTTTCTGCCATACTCGATCGAACTTCTGCTTTGCCTTTCAACAGTGTTCCTTGCGGGAGCTGTCGTGCTGGAGACGCAGAGCAAGAAAGAACGCCGCGGCTGGCTTCCCACTATTATCTGGACTGCGGTCGGACTGTCTGTGCTTCTCACACTGATCATGCTTTTGGGCCACAAGCTCCGGCTGTATGTCTGGATCGAAGCGCTGAATCTGCTGAACATTGCCGCGCTGCTGGCTGCCGAGCTGCTCAAAAAGAAAAAGAAGCAAGCTGCCTCACAAATCCTGCTGGTTCTCTGCGCAGCGTTTACATTGTTTGGCGCATTCTCGCATATCGCGTACGGACGGTCTGTGATGTCCACGATTGCGGAGTGGATCCTCGCCTCCAACAAGGTACACGACGAGGAAGTCCCCGCGGTCTTCCAGACGCTGACGAAGGCCGGGGAAATGCATTTCAAAGCAAACCCTGCGGCCTTTGATAAGCTCATGAAAGAAGCAGACTTTGACGGAATGCCTGTCTTGTATGTCAACGACAACGAGAAAACCGAGCATATCGTCTTCTACATTCACGGCGGGTATTACGTGTATCAGATGGGCAGTGAGCAGATGAGCACAATGAATCGCCTGGCAAATACCACAAATTCCACGATCGTCATGCCGATCTACCCGCTGGCTCCCTTCCACACCACCGAGGAGAATTACGAAACCATGGTGGCACTTTATGAAAAGGTAAGCAGCGAAAACGCAGGCAAAAAGATCATCCTGATGGGGGATTCCGCCGGCGGCGGGTATGCGCTGGCTTTGGCGGAAGGCTTGAACGTCCGCGGTATTGAGCAACCGGACGAGCTGATCCTGCTCTCTCCCTGGGTGGATGTAACGATGAGCAACCCGGATATTCGGAACTTTGTCGATGTCGAACCCATGCTTACGGTCACTATGGGGCGCACGAGCGGCGAAGCCTGGGCGGGAAGCCTTCCCATGGACAACTGGCAGGTTTCCCCGCTCTATGGCGATCTGTCGGATTTGAAGAATGTCACGATTTTTGTCGGCACGCGGGAACTGTTCTACCCGGACGATACGCTCCTGGCCGAAAAGCTCAGTGCCAACCCGAATGCCACCCTGGTGATCGGAAAAGGGCAGAACCATGTTTATCCTGTCTATCCGACCCTGGAGGGGCGGATTGCTGTTGAACAGATTATGGAGATCGTACAGCGCTGAGGTGAGATTGTTGGAAAACGAGAATGCTGTGCTTCGGCTGGCCAAGCCGAAAAAAGGGCTGCTGAGCCTTGTATTCAGCCGGATGCCTCTGATCGTGCTGCTCCTTGCCGCGCAGATCCTGTTGTATGTTGTGGTGCTGGACTGGATGAAGCAAACGCTTCGCTATTACACGGTGCTGCAGATGCTGTTCATTATCGGCATGGTGATCTATCTGTTCAACAATCGCATGGACACCTCGGCCAAGCTCACATGGCTGGCTCTGATTGCGGTCGCCCCGCTGCTCGGCGGGATCCTGCTGGCTTTTACGCAGTCCAATCTCGGCCACCGCGCGTCACGCAGGCGCACGGCGGAGCTGATCGAGCAGTCGAGGGATTTGGTGTCTCAGAATGAAGCCGTGCTGGAGCAATTGCAAGGCGACCCCTGCGGAGTGGACGACCTCCAGCGCTATCTGAGCCGCAGTGGAGATTTCCCGATCTTCGATCATACTGAGGTCAGCTACTTCCCCAGCGGGGAGGCCAAGTTTGCCGCTATGCTGGAGGAGCTGGAAAAGGCGGAGAAGTTTATCTTCCTGGAATACTTCATCATTGAGGAAGGCACAATGTGGGGGCACATCCTGGATGTGCTGGCGCGTAAAGCCAAAGCAGGTGTGGACGTGCGTGTGATGTATGACGGCATGTGCGAGATCACGACTCTGCCCCATGACTATCCCAGCCGTTTGGAAAAGCTCGGTATCAAAGCGAAGACCTTTGCGCCCATCATGCCCTTCCTGTCCTCGCATTATAACTACCGCGACCACCGGAAGATCCTCGTGATTGACGGAAAGGTTGCTTTCAATGGCGGGGTCAATCTGGCGGACGAGTATATCAACCAAAAAGAGCGATTCGGCCATTGGAAGGATACCGCGCTCATGCTTAAAGGAGAGGCTGCGCGCAGCTTTACGCTGATGTTTCTGCAGATGTGGAATCTGACCGAGCCGCAAGCGAGCTTTCCTCCTGAACTGCTGTCCCCGATCGAAGGGCCGGAGGCTCCCGGCTTTGTCATGCCCTACGGTGACTGCCCGCTGGACGAAGATAAGGTAGGGGAGGCAATCTATACAGATATGCTGTACCGGGCAAGCGACTATGTCCATATCATGACGCCGTACCTGATCTTGGACGGAGAACTGACAGCGGCACTGAAATTTGCCGCGCAGCGCGGGGTGGACGTCAAGCTGATTCTGCCGGGCATCCCGGACAAGAAGCTGGCCCATGCCCTGGCCAAGTCCCATTACCGGGAATTGACCGATGCCGGTGTGCAGATCTTTGAGTATACGCCCGGCTTTGTCCACGCAAAGGTCTGTGTCAGCGATGACAACCACGCGGTGGTGGGCACCATCAACCTGGACTACCGCAGTCTTTACCACCACTTTGAATGTGCCACATATCTTTACCGGACATCATGCATCTTGGAGATTGAGGGAGACTTTCAACAGACGCTGCGGCAGTGCCGCGCCGTCACCCCGGAGACGATCCGAAACGAAAAGCTCGGTTATAAAATCATCGGCCCACTGCTGAAGATCATTGCCCCGCTCATGTAAGAAAATAAAAAGTTAAAGGAGAAAATGAAAAATGATAGCAACCATCATGTTTATCAGGAAACACTGGGCGGCACTGATGACGATTCTGGCAAGCGTCATCGTCGGAATCCTGCTGCTGACAAATCCCGCAAAATATGCCATTGCGATCATCAAAATCGCGGGCATCGTCCTGATTGCACTGGCAGTGCACGACTTTCTCCGGTATTTCCGCGCAAAGCCGGAGGAGGCAGCCAAAGGCTCGGCCTTTTACTCCGGGATGCTTGAGACAAGCGTTGGCCTTTTCTGTATCTTCGGCTCAGACTGGTTCCTGGGCGCTTTCCCGATACTGGCAGTCCTCTACGGCCTGTTTCAGGTGCTGATCGGCTTCCGGAAGCTGCAGCGGATGGTGGACGCGCTGCGCATGAAGCAGAATGTCTGGGTTATGAAAGCAATCAGCGCGGGTATCACGCTGATCTTCGGCTTCGTGATCGTCTTTAATCCGAATATGACGATGATGAGCGTATGGGTGTTTACGGGCTTGACCATGCTTTTGGAGGGAATCTTTGATGCTGTGGCCCTCTTCTTGCAAGAGCGCCGCGGAGAATCCTGACGCGGAGAAATGACATGTATTCCGACCTTTATCCGGAAATGAAGCCTGTGGCTTTCCCGCCGTCATGGGATCATTCACCTCTGGCCGAGGCCAAGCGAAAACTTGATCTCGATCCCGAAGCGCCGCATCTGGTGGTGTTGGCATCCGATATCCCAGGAGACTTTCTTACGGATCTGCTGTCCATGGTCTATGTCGGAGATGAAAAGGATTCTGAGATCAGCGTTCTGTGTGTAAACAACGGTTCATTATTTAAAAAGCTTGAGGCTGAACTCGGCCACCTGGAGACAATTCATCTGTATGATGCAGACAGCGACGGGAGCAAACTGATGGACAGTGCGGATCTGCTTTTGACCGAAGAGCATGATTCCGTGCTCGGGGAGGCACTGAAGCGGCAGCTTCCCCTTGTCTTGATCGGAACGGTGCAGAAAAATGCCTGGTCAGAGCTTGTAAACCAGGGGTGTGCTGTTGCATCCCAGGACAATGTGGAGCTGGCGGAGTACTGTATTAAGCTTCTGGACGACGAAGCTCTGCGCGCCAAAATGTCCGGCGCCTATTGGCGGTAACTGCGTAAAATCTGGTATCTTGAAAGCCGGGATGACATGACAACAGGAGGAATGCAAAAATGAGAATGGGTTCTGGCGGATGAAGACACGGAATCAGGAAAAACTGTTTCATGAAGGCGATATTCATGCTCCTTCACAGAAGCCGCAGATAGGAGACTCATCCATGCCAAAAAAATCAAGTCGGATTTTCGGATATATATCTTTCGGTGTCGTTCTGTATGCGGCATTAAATCATCTTGAATATGTGATTATGGTTGGACGCAATGCGGTTGGGTTGATTTCGCCGCTGATTACCGGACTGGTCCTCGCATTTGTACTCCATGTCCCGGTCAATCTCTTGACATCGCGCCTGGAAAGCTTATTCAAGAAAGCAAAAAGAAAGCCGTCGCACAAGACAATTGAAGGCTTCAGCCTGCTTCTGACGTTTATCCTCATCGCGCTGATTGTCACCCTTGCAATCACAATTACAATCCCCAATCTTCTACGCTCCTTCCGCAGTATTTATGATGAGCTTACCGTTCGTCTGCCGCAGTGGATTTCCGAACTGGAGAGAACCGAATGGTACGGCTACCTGGGACTCAACGGAAGGCTGGAAAAGCTGGATATTCCCAAACTGTTGGAGCCGCTTCAGGGGCTCAGCGTTTTGAGCTTTGCGCTGGATTTCTCTTCATCTGTTTTTTCCGGGATCATTCTGGCCAGCATTGAAATCGTCATGGCTATCTATCTAATTCTTTCCAGAAAAGAGCTCTGCCACAGCGCCAAAAGAGCGGCTTACGCGATTCTCCCGGAGTCGGGTGCAAAATGGTTGTGCCATTTTGCAGGCCTGGTCGATGAATGCTTCAGCAAGTTTTTTACCGGTCAGCTTTTGGAATCCTGCATTCTCGGACTGCTTATATTTGCATCACTGTCGATCTTTGCAATCCCCTATGCGGGAGTCACGGCGATCCTGACTGCGATATGCGCATTTGTTCCTTATGTCGGGGCGTATCTATCCTGCGGTATCGGCGCGATTTTGACTCTTTTGGTAAGCCCAGGAAAGGTATTTACCTGCATTATTGTGTATACCATTACCCAATTTATAGAAAACCAGTTTATTTATCCGCATGTTGTGGGCAATTCCGTCGGCTTGCCTCCGATCCTCACACTCGCGGCGGTCGTAATCGGCGACCGAATTTCCGGCTTGCTCGGCATGATCTTTGCCATCCCCATGATGGCCGTAGTCTACACACTTGCCGGTGAAGGCATACAGAAAGCGCTGCATGATCGCAAAATTGAGGGCTTGGAATAGGCTTTAAGAAATGATCGAAAGAAAAAACAGCACGCAGAGGATTTTGCCCATCTCATCTGCGTGCCTTGTTTATCAGATTTCTTCCTTTTTCCCTTGGTCGGTATATCCCTCAGCAGTAAACAAGCTCTTTCAGCACGATCTCCTCGGCGCGGTTCTGGATGCTGTACATCGGTCCTACCCATTCAAATTGATCGGAAGCTTTGAGCGCTTCGGTCACACCCTCCCGGTCAGCCATCTGCCGGGAGAGCAAGTCTATCCGATCAACACAGGTACGGTCGATCTACGCCAGATGCTGATACAGCCTTTCGGAGAGAAGCAGATTGCTGAAGATGATGGGGCGATGCTCTTTGAGGTAATTTCGGCGCAGGCGGCCATACTTGCCAATCGTGTAATTCTCTTCAGGGAGGGAGAGGTCGGGGATATAATAATCGCCGGATTTTACATATCTGAGTTCCATATACAAGCTCCTTTACAGTCACAAATTTTTTCCTTCACTGTGCAGCGAAATCGCTGTCTTGTGCCGTAATGCAACAAACCGTGATCGCCCATAAAGACGTTTATGTTAGAACTGCGTTAGAACGGGAAAATCTTCCAAATGGGTACAAAAAGAAAAAGTTCCGAAAAATCTCATTTCTGAGTATTTTTCGGAACTTAATTGGTGCGCGAGGCGGGACTTGAACCCGCACGTCCGGAGTGGACACTAGAACCTGAATTAGATTTGGACCGTTACGGCATGTGTCGCATAGTGTCGCCAAGTACCCCTCAAACCGTTGATAATACTAGCTTTTTTGAACTTTTCGCCCTCAAATCCAGCACCCGCGCCAGATGCAAAAAATCAACAGTTCGTTGGATGTTTGTTGGATGTTTTTACCGCAGGCATCCTAGAAAAGAGTTCTAATAAACATTGAATTTTTATACTGGTGCTTATCTGCTTCAAACCCCAAATATAAAAATAAAGCAAAAAACATGGAGGTTTGAATCATGAAGAAATCTATCTATGAACAGTGCGGCGGCACCTATACACAGGTTGGAGACTACCTTCTTCCAGATCTGATAATCGATGAGACTGAACAGCAGCCTATCGGCAAATATGGTCGCATGCGGAAACGCTATCTGAAGGAGCATAGACCGATCCTGTTTTCAAATCTGCTGTTGTCCGGCAAATTGGATCAGCATCTGGCAGAGATCAATCATGCCTGTGTTGAAGGTATCGACCTCCTCACCCGGCAGATGGCTGACCAGGAAGGTGTGACCGAAGCGCTCAAGGCCACCGATCAGATGGAATGGGTCAGACGGATGAACAACATCCAGAATCGCGCCGAAGAGATCGTGCTGAACGAGCTTGTCTATTGCTGAGGGGGTACTGAGATACAGGTTCTTGAAGACCTTTACATGGGCGATATTCACCCCAGTGAACGCAGCTTTAAAAGAGACAGTCAGTATGCCAGAGCTTTGAATGAGACTGTAAAAGCCGGGGATGCCTTCATCGACACCCTCACGGAAAAGCAGAAGGAACAGTTTGAAGCATATATGACCGCCCAGCGGGAGGTCAATGTGCTGACGGACTGTGAGACCTTTATATATGCCTTTCGCCTCGGCGCAAAGATTATGATTGATGTGCTGACGGATGGAAAGATGAAAGAAATCTGATATTACAGGTGGGTCCGGAGAATGCAGTTTGACTGTTTCTCCGGACTTTTCGGATTAAAGCTTGAAAACCGAAATTTTGTTCCGGATTTTCCGTAAAAAAATTACGGAATTTGTTGACTCATCTCTCTGTTATGGTTATAATAGGACACGAGGGTGGTGATTATTATGCTAAAGCTATTTGAGGTCAGCGGCTTTAAGAATTTCAAGGATACGATTACACTTGTTTTTTCGGATGTCCGTGACTATAAGTTCAATTCTCAATGTATCACCGATCACTTGATCGGGAAGGCCATCATCTACGGTAAAAATTCTATCGGCAAAACCAATCTCGGCCTGGCGCTCTTCGATCTTGTCTCTCACCTGTCGTCCAAGAATGTGACTCCGGGCTTGTACGACTATTATCTGAATGTCGCAAGCCTCAACGACTATGCCGAGTTTCATTATGTTTTTGCCTTCGGCACGGATCAAATAGATTACCGCTATCGTAAGGACGAGAAACAGTCTTTGATTTACGAGAAGCTCATTCTGAACGGGAATACGCTTTTTGAGTACGATTACAGCAAGAAGCGCGGCAATATGAGCGGCATCAAAGCCTTGGCCCCTACGCTGAACTGGGCTTTTCAAGACATGGACTGCATCCTGAAATATGTCATCAACAACACTGTGTTGGAGGATTCCCACCCCCTGCGGCAGATGATGCGATTCGTGACGAAAATGCTTTGGTTCCGCAGCCTGGATGAGAACCGGTACATTGGTTATAAGTCCAAGAGTGACGATTATTATGACTTTATCTTTGAGCCTGACACTCTCAAAGAGTTTGAGGGCTTTCTGCACGCTGCCGGCGTAGAGGATAACCTGACCGTCAAGAAAGATACTGACGGCAAACGCCGACTGTACTTCGATACTGAAACGCCGCTTCCCTTTTTCCGCGTAGCTTCCAGCGGCACAAAGGCGCTCTATACATTTTTCTATTGGTACAAAACCGCCCAGGACGCCTCTTTCATATTCATTGACGAGTTTGACGCCTTCTATCATTATGAGCTTGCCGAGAGTATCGTCATGATACTGGAGAAGATGCCAAATACGCAGATCATCATCACATCGCATAACACAAATCTGCTGACGAACCGGATCATGCGCCCCGACTGTTATTTCATCCTCACAAAAGACAGGCTCACTTCTCTTGCAAATGCCACGACAAGAGAACTGCGCGAGGGGCATAACTTGGAGAAACTCTACATGAGCGGTGAGTTCAATGGATAACGGAAAGACTCAGATCCTCGTCCTTGTAGAAGGCGAAAAAACCGATGTCAATTTGATGCGTCATCTTCTAAATGTTTACGGCATCAGCCAGAATCATGAGATTGTCTCTTATAAAACAAACATCTATGAGCTATACAATCACATGTTCCGGGATGAAGATCCAGATACCATCGATTTTCTCCAGCTTTTGAAAGAGCATGAGAATGATCCAACGAAGAAGCTGATCTTTGACAGAAGCTACTCAGACATTCTTTTGATCTTCGACCTCGACCCGCAGGACCCGCAGTTCTCCCCGGTAAAAATTGAGGAAATGGCAGCCTATTTTGTGGAATCCTCGGACATGGGTAAGCTATATTTGAATTATCCAATGGTTGAAGCCTTCTACCATATGCGCGCCATACCGGACAAAGACTTTGAAAGCTACACAGCCTCTTTGCAAGAGCTGCAGGACAAGGCATATAAGGCCCGCGTTCAGCGCGAAAACCGGGATCATGACTACCGCAAATTTGCCGCAAACCGTGATGAGTGTTCGATCGTCATCCGCCAAAACATCGAGAAAGCATGTCACCTCGTCGGATATGAACCAAGCTCCAATGACAGTATACCGGAAGGCCGAACAATTCTAGATGCGGAATTGACGCTCCTGAGTGAGACAGAACGGGTATCCGTCCTCTGCACCTGCGCGTTTTACATCTGGGATTATAATCCGAACCTGCTTGCATAGAAAGTTTCTGAGGACTACGACCAATCCATTCATTATGGGTTGGTCGTATTTTTTCGTTTTTGTTAACACTTCTTTGTCCATGAATAACTTAGCAGGTATTATCTGTTTATTCCATTTCAGCTGAATATTTTGTAATTGCAGCTCGGTATAGAACAGTCTTCTCGTCAGAAAAACGTGTTCGCTGGGTTCTCAACTCGGTAAGCTTTTGATAGATGTTTTTATAAATTATTTGATGCGCTTTGTTTTGGAGCAACGCTTCGTCATATGCGTCCATTTCAAAGTCTTCATGTGCTATACACAAATCTAACAGGGCTAAAAGATCATCCTTACTAATTCTATCCACAGGCATCTTCTCCGCTTCTGGGCTGAGAACATAATATGCTTGTCCATTTTCAATTATCAGATATTTCATATGATCTCCTCCGCTCTTTATATGCTGGTTCTCCAGCCTCTAAACAATCAAGCATAACACTTCGTCTACTTACAGTTTTCCCTTCAAGATCCGTTAAAACAGAGCTAGAAGGATATCCTGAAAACAATTGATACTTTACAGAACCATCTTCAAGTATTTCCTTTTGTGTATAAATAATATAATCAGGATGAACAGAAGCTCCAATTGTATTATTATGCGTCGCGATGATGACAGGAATTTGTTGTGATAGTTCTTTCAGCAGCGTATTAACCCCATCTTTTAAGAATAAGTTATCAAATGATGATTCTGGTTCATCCAAAATTAAGATTTCGCTTCTTGCTGCAGCATCCAAGCTCTGCAACAAATTATACTCCGAACGTTCTCCGCCTGAAGCCGGAGTATTATGCTGGTTCAAAACCTCATAACTGATCTTTACAAAAAACTTGTAATAATCCGAAGCCGGTAAACCTTCTTTCTGCTTTAGAATCTGCAAGAACTCATATGGACGGTCATATAATGCAAAGGCGTCAGAAAATACCATATGAGACTTGCTAACACGTTGCATGCCCTGTGCACCTAAAAAGGGAGCCGCCTTTGCAATAATACGATACGAATACAGACTTCGTTCCTCTATTATACGTTCTTTTTTTAAGAAATGTGTAATCATCTCAAAACGTTTAATCTTTTCTTTTCTAGTCAAGATCTGGAAGAAATCAATGTCAGGTATAGGCGTGTTAGATGATCGAACTTGTAACTCTCTCTGCACGCTCTGGATAATATTATTAACGTAGCGTGCTTTTAAATCTGCTTCCCGTTCTTGAATATAACGGTTCCTCAGTGAAATTGCTAAGTTAAGTAATGCATTTCTTTCTATATACCTGTTGATAATATCACGGTATTCAGTATTTCTTAGAAGAAGATCGACTGCTTCTATCAACGATTCTAATAAGCTTAAATCCTTCTCGTTATATAATGTCTCATGGAAAAGAGTGCATTTAGCATATATATCTTTTCTCTCTGCTTCAGATGCAGCCTGTAACAATGCTCTTATATATCTCTCCAAATCCTGCTCATCATTTGTGAGATTAATCTCTGCAACATCATCTACCACAGCCTTAAACTGAGCTAAATATGCTTCCTCAACCGTGGCACTTTGTATATGGAGAAGCTGCTCAAATCGTTGCTGGTCAGCGGCATCATCTGTAGTTAGGAGAGAAAACTGTCGAATATACTTCGCATTTTCAAATTGTTCATTAATACGTTCAAGTGTGTATGTTTTACCAGATGATCTTTTGCCAAGAATAACAGTCAATCCTGTAGATATTTTTAGGCCATTCTCAAGAATTTCAAATAGTGTGTGACCATCATCAGGAGATAAGGAAACCTTTGCCTTATCCATTAAGGACAATTTAATTGCTGACAGAGATAGCTCTTCAACATCAACAAAAGTCTGACGATTTGTAGGTTCAGTAATTACATCAGATGCCCGAATATCTCCAAACAAAACTGGTACTGGCTTTTGAGGATCTTTTTTCATTGAAATGAACTTCTTGGGACTAGATACTTCGCCACAAGTGATGTGTTTTCTTAATACTGGAACAATTTGAGGATTTAATGCTGGATATTTATCATAATGAGGAATCAGCAAATACTTATCCAGCTGAGGAAAGGTTCCTACGAAGGAATTCTCCGTAACATAACTGTTACTGCTGCTTCCATTCATCTCATGAATTTTGGCACATTTTAACTCAAATTCATCCAAATCGCTATCATCTGTTATTACCAGAAGATGCCCCTTTTCAATGTCTACCTCAATCCCCGGAAATACCTTTACTGTCAAAGCTTCTCGAATTTGCTCAAATTGGTGGCGGTCAAAACAATTATGATTTGTTATTGCGATTGCGTCAATTCCCTCTTCTTCAACATATTTTACCAAACTTTCCAAAGAGAATGTAAAGGGATGATCTCTGATAGTAGATATGGTGTGAATATGTAAATCTAATTTCTTCATAATATTTCTCCGCATATCATTTACGAGTATTAAAATAAATTGCTAAGCGCACCAGCTATTACATCATCAGGAACCCCTGCGCTTCTAAAGAAGCAAGCATAGACGAGGGCCAGCAATGGAACATAAATATCTGCGCTATCCCCCCATGAAAAAGCCCCACCGTGTGTCTTCCCATTTCTCAACTTTACAAACTTAGTTACGCTTTCTTCATTTATCTGCGGAAGACTCCATTTTTTGATAATCGGATCTATGAGATCCTTATGATCCTCATAAAGGGTTAAGATTTTTGTCCTTGCATTGTAGCTCAAATACTGAAACGCGCTTGAAAGAGTAGTCTGGTTTTGCGCGTTAAATTCTGGGTGCTCCGTTTCAAAGGTTTCAATTATCTCGTCAATTTTGCCTTTGAAATCTTTAAATAATTCATCTTTCTTCTTCTTTTTCTTTGCACGTTTATTTTCCCATTCATAGGCCACTTCCAGCGCTGTACATAGGTCTTGAACATTTGTAATACTTATGCGACCTGCATTTTTGTTGTTGTCAGGCAAAACGGCAAGCAAAGCATCGGCTTTATGTTCTGACAGCATTGTAATAATTGCCGGCAAATAATCGACAAGGCCGATTATTGAAGTTACATGTGCGCTATTTTTATTCGCATAGTTTTCATAATGATCAAATGTTTTACAGATAGCTGATGGATACAGTTGATTATTTGAGTTCAACTGGCTGAGCTTTATACCAAACGAGACATTGTTCTGACGTGTAAGAATTGATATAAGCTCATGAAGTATTCTGTAGTATTCAGGTATTGTTTCCGGGCCTTTTGCAGTTTTGAAGGTAATCCTTATAAACGAATTTAATAAACCAAGATTGTATGCGCCGTTCTTTTCGGCGTCATTTCCTTCGCCGCCTTGCGCTATAGACAGGGTAAGTGATGCTTCCTCGCCCCCAATGTTCAACTGTACTTCCTGTGTATAATCTTCAAATGGGCGAATTTTAATCTCTCTGGCACCGTCAGCCCTAACAAGTTCTTCCGGCTTTTGCCTGATAATAGCAATTCTGGGATTAAAAATAGAATTAATGTTCCCGCCGAAAAATGTGATAGCATGAAATCTGTCCCATCTATCCGTCAGCCGTGCATAATGATCAAAGCAGTTACCAGCAGATTTAATAATCAGCGAGGTTGAAAACTTAGCTGACGGAGATAGATTGAGAGAACCCCGATTAGCTTTTCCGTAGTACATAAATGCAACATCATCAATGCCAGATCGCCCATACAAAATCTCTTTTCCACCAGTATTGTGAGCTTCAAGTCGGGAAAAAATCTCACTTCTCTCACCTGGATCAGAGTTTGCAGGAAGGAGCGTAACAATATCCTCGGAAACGCTAAATGCATAAGAATCTGTGCCGATATTAAGGTATCCTGTGAAGTTATCAGGAATGTCTATCACATTATTCACCTCTTTTTTTGATTCTAGTTATATGTGCTTGATCTCATTTCGGGCGTTTTTTCAAAATACCCGGTTAGATATTGATCCAATACCTTCTCGACGGTGATGGTTTTGTTTTCGCCGGTTTCTCTGCAATACTGCTCCAGCTTTTCGTGGATAGCGGCGTCGAGCTTTATATTCAAGGGCTTGGCGTCTTTTTTCGGTCTTGGCATGTTGGTTCCCTCCTCAGTTTGAACCGGGGGCCTGCTCGTGCATTTTCCACTCATAGGGGAATTCATCATAGCAGTCCTTTTCGCTGATGCTGGTGAGGGAATCCACGATCTTCATGGTTTCTACGGAAACCGTAACAAGCCGACGAACCAGGTTTGCAATATAGAGGGGATCGTCGCTGTAAGTGTTGGGATCATTCACGATGCCGGACGCTGGATCGGTCTTGACCTGATAACGGTCGATCATCCACTCCAGCGGGCTGCGGCCATTCACCACATAGCGGTGCGCAATCTCCGGGATGCCCCTGAAAGTGAGGCGCTCATTATAGACAAGCACCGACTTGTCCACTTCCATCTTGCCGGTCTCGGGGTTTCGTTTCTTGCCCCAGCGGAGTTTCTCGACTGGCCCGGGATCGTTATAGAATGAATCTAAAAGCAGTTGACCATTATCAGAACTGCGATTCCATTCCATGGTCAGAGGGTACAGGGAAGCAGATTCGTAATTCAGGTGAATGTCTGCCAGGGCTTTGCCTGCGTAATAGAACAGGTCAAAATGCTCGGCAAATGGGATGCGGGGAAGCTCTTTCCTCAAATTAGCGGCAAAACGGGTTCGATATTCTTCGGAATGAAGTATTCCATAAATGTAGTAAAAAATGTCTTCTTTTTGAATTGTTTTCCCACCATCTTTTATCAATCTGTTGATAAGAGCTCCAGGATAGACTTTTCTAAACAGATTAAGTGCCTCATCTGTTATTGCTTCGTGTCGAATCATTCGACCAGTCTGTGATTTTTCGTACCAGTATAGAGGGAAGCATTGACCATTAAACACCAATTGCACATCGGGTAGGCTATCAACCATAAAACAGCTAAACCCTTTATTACTCTTACCTTGAACAATGATAGCTTTATTTGTTTCCCCATTCGGAAATATCAAAGGATTCTGCCCTGGATAGTCAATCAAAAAACTATCCGTATATACGTTTGTTTTGCAAAACGGTCTTTACATAGCTTTGCTAAATGCCGTAGTATTATATTTGATTTCTGTTCCTCTTGCCAAATAGTTGCGTAGGGCTCTTGACCACGTTATTTGAGATTCATCATAGCAAATAAAGTCTTCAATTTTTCCAATCTCACTTTTTCCTTCCTTTGCTTTCTCTGAAAGAGTAGCTCTATATCTCCTACACTCACTTGTGTAATAAGCAATAGTTTTTTTCACAGAATCTTCAAGCAAATTTTTATCGAAATTATATACCCAAACATCCCTATCAGATTCAAATCCTCTTGTATAGCCTGCAAAAAGTCCCGAATTAGTTCGATTAAGTTTGTTGTTTAGTCCCAGAGGCGCATATTTATACCATGTATTATCCCTCTGGTCTAACCAATCTCCATAATGATTTGGTATCAACTGCATCCATTTGAAGTTTTTGCTATTTTTTATAGAAGATGCAACTATAGACAACTTATCTTCTCTCGATAAATATTCGCCAATATCATGATAATAGATAGTGCCTTGATCAAGCGAAGATGGGTTTTTTATAAGTAAAGTAATCGCTACCGGAGCGCGTGAACCTGACCCAAATATTTTTCCACCTTCTTTTCGAGATTGTTCCCCTTGCGTGCGTTGATTTCCACGAAGATCAAATACATATATGGTATTAAATTCGTCTATTAAGCTTTTACGAAATCCACTTGCTGTATCTGAACGAATCCATCCACCATTAGTGACAAAAGCAATAACGCCTTTTTCTCCAATGCGGTCAGAAGCCCATCGAAAAGCACGTATATAGGAGTCATATAATGAGTTGATATTGGTAACATTAGCACTGGCAGCATAGGTTTCTGCTATACGTTTATCCAAAGTCGGATAACTCTCGTTTGCGTTATTGTCATTTGCGTTGTTTTGTCCTGCCGACCATGGCGGATTACCAATCAGGACATGAATAGGTGTCTCCATTTGCCGCAGGACACGCTCTGAGTTATCAACGAACATCTCTACGTCAATTCGATCATTAGCTTCATTCATCTGGAACGTATCCGTAAGCACAGCGCCGGGAAAACTCTCATATGCCCCGCCAATTCGGCTGTGATAGGCATGTTCGATATTGATTGAGGCAATGTAGTATGCAAGCAGCATGATCTCGTTGCAGTGAATTTCATTGTGGTACTTGTACGGGAGCTTTTCAGCCGGCATCAGTTCCTTGTCGTTGATCAGATCGACGATAAAGGTGCCGGTGCCGGTAAAGGCGTCGAGAATATGCACGCCCTCATCGCAAAGATGCTGGCCAAATTCTTTGTATAACAGCCGGTCTGTCGCGTGAAGGATATAGTCCACCACCTGATTCGGAGTATAGACAATGCCCATTTTCTCGGAGGTGGCCTTGAATGCTTCCTTGAAAAACGACTCGTACAAATCCTTTATGACGGACTGACGACCTGCATCCGTGCGAATGCCCTCCGCGCGCATTCTGACCGAGGCATACAGCTCCCGCAGCTCACGCTTTTCCGCTTCTGTCTCCAGCGTATTCTGCCGGAGCACAGCAAGCATCTTTTCCATGGCAATGGAAACCGGGTTGCTCTTGGCAAAGTCCGCACCTGCAAACAGTGCTTCAAAGACAGGGAGCGTAATGATATGCTGTGCAAGCATCTCCACGGCCTGATCCTCGGTGATGGAATTGTTCAGGGAATCACGCAGTCCCTGAAGGAACTTGCCAAATTCAGTTTTCGCCGTTTCGTCTGTACTGATGATCTCCCCGATACGCTGGATATGGCGCTTGGCAATCTCGGCTATGTCTTTTGCCCAGACATCCCAGTATACCTTGGTGCCGCATTTCTTCACGATCAGCGCATTGATCGCTTCCTGCAGCTTCTGCGAGGCGTTGCCCATATCTGCAAGCAGATCCGTCTGCACAGGCTGAAAGCCGCCCTCATCATCGGGCGCTGCTGCCTGCGGCTGATTCTGCTGCTGATCACCGCCCCCAATATCGACGGCAGACACAACAGGCGAAGCGTTTTTCTTGTCATAGGGCAGCGCGTTGATTCTCGCGTCGAGCCGCTCGTCATGGCTCCGCAGCGCTTTTAGCACTTCCCAGACGACCGCATAAGTCTCATTATCATCAAGTGCCTGCTCCGCTGTCATACCAGCAGGAATCACAATGGGAAGGATGATATAGCCAAACTGCTTGCCTTCAAATTTCCTCATCACGCGGCCAACCGCCTGGATAATGTCGATCTGTGATTTCTTGGGTTGTAAGAAGATGACGGCATCAAGACTCGGAACATCAACGCCTTCCGCAAGGCAGCGGGCATTTGAGAGGATGCGGCAGGCCGCATTTTCCCCTGACTCAGTCTGCTCCAGCCATAGCAGCCGCTCTCTTCTGGAGCCGGAATCCATGGTTCCGTCCACATGCTGAATTTTGCAGCGGAATTCCGGAAGCGTATGATCCTGCTCCTTTTCATAATCAATATAGGCATCGACTGTCCTCTGGAAATAGTCTGACATGCGCTTCGACTCGGCAATGGTGCTGCAGAATGCCACCGCATTTTTCAGCTTGTGTCCTGCTGCTTCTCCCTGGTCAAGCAAACCTTTCCAGCATCCGATAATGCGGGCCGATTCCGTCACATCGAAACCGTCTCCCTCTTCCACCATCGCGCGCTGATATACCTCACTGACAATGTCCTGAGGCATGGTAAGGGCAATCACTTTATAATCTGTCAGAAGCCCCTCGTCGATTGCGCGGCCAAAGGACAGATGATAAAACTCCGGGCCGAAGGTAGCTTCATCATCCATCGAAGAAACAATATAAGAATCGGCATTTGCGATCCGCACCGCTCTGTCACCGTAGATTCTCGGCGTAGCGGTCATGTAGAGACGCTTTTTTCCGTTGATGATCGTGTTGTCATGTACTTTTACAAATTCGCTGGCATCCTCGCGCTTCCCCTGTTCGACCATTCCGGTCGTGCGGTGTGCTTCGTCGCAGATAATCAGATCAAACGCCGGGAGCCCCATGCGCTGAGCATCTGCCACAACCTGTATAGACTGGTAGGTGGAGAAGATCACGCACAGGCTGTCAGGATCGGCGTTCTGCATCTGGAGGAAAAGCAATTCAGGCTTGGTGGATGCAGGGAACGGAATATCTTTCAGTGAGGAATCCCAGGTATCCTCGTCCACCTGAGAAGCCTTTGCATCCGAGCATACGACAGCGCAAACCATGGGCAGCTTCGACTGATTTGCCCATTCGCGCATGGACTGCCCGACAAGCGCAATCGACGGGGCCAGGAACAGGATTCTGCCGCCTTTCCGGTTCTGCGTTTTCAGATACTCTTCCGTCAAGCGGAGTGCCGTGATCGTTTTACCGGTGCCGCAGGCCATGATCAGCTTGCCGCGATCATAGGTCTTGAACTTCTCAATGCACGCCTCGATCGCCTCGGTCTGATGATGCCGCGGCTCTTTGAATGTCCTCGTCGTGGTGTTTCTGCCCTCTATCCAGTCGGCATAGTCAATCTCTGATTGCGCCATATCCTCGGAGAAAATGCGAACTGTATTCCAATTCTCAGTGGTTGTGTCTAAATGTGTACTGAAACGCGCTGCGGTAGTGACGATCATTGTATGCGGATACAGCCCTTTGTTACCGACTTTCCCATAGAACGTGGCAACTTCTTTATAATCAAGGGTGGCATCGTCGTCCCAGCATTTGCACTGAATGGCCCAATAGCTGCCGTCTTCTCTGTCCTGCGCGACGAGGTCAATGCCAATATCAACACCGTCGTTTGTCGGCGCGCTCGACCACATCCACACCTCGGATAATCTTGATTTCCACAGGGGATCATTTTTCAGGAAGAAGCGTGTCAGCCGCTCGAATTGTGTTCCCTTATCTCTCTCCGATGTCGCGTTGGATCGGATATACTCAACAGCATCATAAACTGTGCTCATATCTGTCGTTCCTCCAGAATGGCAAATCTTGTGAAAACAGTATACCGTATTTCCTGTCGTTTCGTCAACACGATACGTCGATAATCTATGGAATAATGTGCTTGCGCGTTCCCTTGCTGAACTTCTATTCATCCGACCTCCCATTCAGCATATAGCCGGTTCAGCTTGACATTTAGCAAATCTGCGGTATAATCGATTTATAAATACTGCAATTTTGCGGTAATTTTACAAAAAACATTTTGCGGCTGTAGGAGTGAGCGCTATGTTCAAACGTAAGATTTATGACAAGCTCCTTGAGTGGAAGAGAGAATCCAATGGTGATACGGCTCTTTTGATCGAGGGCGCGCGACGCATTGGCAAGTCTACGGTTGTTGAGGCGTTTGCAAAGAACGAATATGAGAGCTATATCCTGATTGACTTTTCCATTGCATCAAAGGGAGTTAAGGATCTGTTCGAGGATATTGCAAATCTAAACTATTTTTTCCTTCAGCTCCAGCTCCTGTATCATGTAGACCTGGTTGAGCGGAAATCTGTCATCATCTTTGATGAAGTCCAGCTATGCCCCTTGGCGCGTCAGGCAATCAAGCATCTTGTCAAGGATCATCGTTATGATTATATTGAAACCGGCTCTCTCATCTCGATCAAAAAGAATGTGAAAAACATTCTGATTCCCAGTGAGGAACGCCGGATCAACATGTATCCCATGGACTATGAGGAATTTCTTTGGGCAATTGGCGATCAAACCAGCTTCCCGCTTATAAAGCGCTGCTTTGATCAGGGCATCTCTCTCGGTCAAAAAACGAATCGAATGCTGCTGCGGAGCTTCCGCCTGTATATGCTTGTGGGCGGTATGCCGCAAGCGGTGAATGAATATCTAACTACAAACAACTTTAGGAAAGTCGATCTTGTCAAGCGGGACATTCTTAAGCTGTATGAAGACGATTTCATGAAGATTGATCCGACCGGCAGAATCTCGCTTCTGTTCGACTCCATTCCGTCCCAACTCAACAAAAATGCCTCCCGCTATCAGGTGTCCAGCGTTCTGCCCGGCAGCCGGGCAGACGACATCCTGAAACTGATCACGGAGCTGGTCGATTCAAAGACGGTACTCATTTCTTATCACGCCGCCGATCCCAATGCCGGGCTGTCGGCAAACAAAGACCTCTCGCAATTCAAACTTTTTGTATGTGACACAGGACTGTTCACGACCTTAATGTTCAAGGACCGCGATTTTACTGAGAACATCATTTATGAAAAAATCCTCAACGATAAGCTTTCCGCAAACCTGGGATACCTTTTTGAAAATGTGGTAGCGCAAATGCTCACGGCTTCCGGGAACAGTCTTTTCTACCACACCTTCAAGTCCGGTCACAGTGAGCACAAGCGCGAGGTAGATTTCCTGATCGCACGGATGAACAAAATCTGCCCAATCGAAGTCAAATCCTCCGGCTATAAGGTGCATACCTCGCTCGATGAGTTTTGCCAGAAGTATTCAAACAGAATTCTTGCAAAGTACCTGGTTTATACAAAAGACTACATGAAGAACGACTCTCTCTGCTATCTGCCTGTATATATGGTCCCGTTTCTGTAAGATTGCAGCTTTTCTTTGTGCTGGCGCTGCAGTGTAGAGTCCAAGCATGGAAGCCCTTGACAGTTATGGCTGTTTCTGTTATTATAATATTGAAAAAATGTTGAAGATTGTACTTAGGAGGATTCAATATGAAGTACGAAAAGCCCACTGTTTTGAAACCTGAGACTGTACAATCGGCAAAATGTGGCGATGGTCCTTGCGGCAGACCTTGTAGCGTAAATAGGGCCTGATCCAAGCAAAACGCATTAGGCCAAAGGACGCAGGTCAGATTACCTGCGTCCTTTCTTAATATCCAGATATAACGAAAACTTCTACGAATCGAGGATAATGAAGTGTATTATAAGATAAGAAATGACGTATTGTTCAGACAATATAGCGGATTTGGTTATCTTTCAGATAATTCAGAATTCGGTTATCAATTCTTAAATGACAATCATCTTCACCCCGGGGAAAGATATGTTTCCGAAAGCGGAGCAGTGATGCTCTCTACATTGGATAAGGAACCGCGTTTTATTGACGATATCGTTGATGAACTGATGCAAATATTCATAGAGGTTGACCGTGATGAACTAAAACATGATACCATGGAGTTCTTTGATGGGCTCAAAGATCAAGGTTTTTTAAGCAGTGGAGAGACTGCTAATTCATGTCAAGATCATGCTCTTTTCAAAATAACAGGTATGGATAATAATGATAACGAAAATCCCGCCTTTGGAACAGAGAGTTGCGGTAAAGGCGTAATCCGCCCTAATGATTTTCTCAGGAGTATTCACTTTGAGATAGCAAGTGCTTGCAACGAAAGATGTGTTCATTGCTATATCCCCCATGAGAGTAAGACAAAAACAATAGACTCAGGGTTGTTCTACAAGATTTTAGAAGCCGGACGGAAATTGAACATTATTCATGTTACTTTATCAGGTGGTGAACCGCTTTTACACCAGGATTTTGTTCACTTCTTGGAAAAGTGTAGAGATTTGGATTTGTCAGTTAATGTCTTGTCTAACTTGACGCTGCTAACAGATAGTATTATTACAGAAATGATAAAAAACCCGCTTCTCTCTGTTCAAACCTCAATCTATTCAATGGATTCGTCGGTGCATGATTCTATTACGCACTTAGAGGGTAGCCTTGAAAAAACAAAAACTGCCGTTCTAAGGCTGGCCGACGCTGGTATTCCTGTTCAAATCTCATGTCCTATAATGAAACAGAATAAGAATAGTTTTCAGGACGTGATCCGCTGGGGGAAAAAGTACAATATTGCAGTTGCTGTGGAACCGATAATATTTGCATCATATGACCACATTGGGGATAATCTTGCTAATCGTATTTCTTTAGATGACCTCGGAAGTGTATTGGACAAACAATTGCCAGAAGGATACGCAGAATTGATGCGCGAAGCAGCAATTGAAAAAGAATCTCTGACAGAAGATAATCCTATTTGTTCGGTTTGTCGGTATAGTTTTTGCGTTTCAGCAGAAGGTAACATGTTTCCATGTGCCGGATGGCAAACAAATATTCTGGGCGACCTAAACAGTGAGTCTCTACAAGACGTTTGGGAGCTATCCCCCAAAATACAGAACCTCCGAAAAATAAAAAGAAAAGACTTTCTGAACTGCGTAAAGTGTAAAGATAGAGGCTACTGTACTGTTTGCATGATGTGTAATGCAAATGAAAATCCTGATGGAAATGTATTCCAAATCAATGAGTTTCGCTGTAAAGCAGCAGAAATTGCCCACAGAAAAGTGGATGATTATTTTAAAGATGGTCAATAATTTATAGACATATAGCTTAGGATTTACAGAAGATTATGGATAAAATAATTATAAGAAATGCATATGAACATAACTTGAAGCATCTGAGTTTGGAAATACCTTTAGGTGCATTCACATGTGTGACCGGTTGTTCTGGTTGTGGAAAGTCCTCTCTTGTTTATGATACCATATATGCAGAAAGTCAAAGAGGCTTTCTTGAAGGAATGTCCGGCAATCTTTATGGGCAAAAACTAATGAACAAGCCGAAAGTAGACTCTATTGAGAATCTTCACCCGGCGTTGAATATTTCACAGAACTATTATAATGTAAATCCGCGTTCTACCATTGGAACTATCACTGAAATTGCCTATTATCTACGATCTCTCTTTGCCGTTGTCAACAGCGATCAAGCGCATGAAATTCCGGAAAGTGCATTCTCTTCCAATAACCCAAAATCATTTTGCCCAAACTGTAATGGCCTTGGTGTTGAAAATGTCGTTTCAGAAGAATTGTTAATACCGGACAAAGAGAAAACTTTAAGAGAAGGAGCAATCCTGTTTTTTAAGGGATCGTCGGAAAGCAAGGAGCAGAAATATTTAGCCGCACTTTGTGAACACTATTGCATTAGTGTTGATAAAAAGGTTTCTGAATTGAGCGAAGAAGAACTAGATCATCTTCTTTATTCAGATGATAATATTCGGTATAAGCTCTCCTATAAGGAGGGAAAACGCAAAAAACAACACTATGTATTTTTAAGGGGTGCTGTTGCGGCTATTCAGGATCGATTAGCTACTAGCGATTCTTCGGAACAATCAGCAGTATACGCCAGATACATGGAAGAGACTCCCTGCCATGTATGCGGAGGATCGAAACTGCGCCAGGACACATTATCCTATAAAGTCGGTGATCTAAATTATAGTGAAGTAGAAAACTTAGAATTGACTTCATTGCGGGCATGGATTCGAGAAATCAGAGAAAAATACGAAAATTCGTCCAAGAAAGATCTTATTGCCGAGTTAGCAGATGGAATACTTCGCAAGCTTGATGCCCTTATCAGACTTAATGTTGGGTATCTGTGCATCGGTAGAACTATTCCGTCTCTTTCAGACGGAGAGCGTCAGCGAATCCGCATTGCTTCACAACTTACCTGTTCATTAAAAGGTTTGGTTTATATTTTGGACGAGCCCTGCAAGGGGCTTCACTACAGGGATCTTCCTAGCATTATACAGTCTACTAAAGATTTAGTAGATCGTGGAAATACAGTAATATCAATAGAGCATAATAAATCTTATATTGCCGCCGCTGATAATGTGGTTGAACTTGGTCCTGTTGGCGGGCCCGATGGCGGGTATTTAATAGATCAAGACAGCAGGGAAATTGATTCTCTACAGCCGATCACTTTTAAGGTGCTTGAAGAAAAGACTGACTTTTTTGAAGTTTTCAATATTCATTTTAGAAACATTAAAGGTCAAACAGCTCGTTTCCCAATTGGTGGTATCACGTGTATAACAGGAGTTTCGGGATCTGGTAAATCGACATTGGCATCTGTAGTAGCCGATTGCTTTTCCAGACGTTCTCGTGCCTATTGCGATGGTATCCGTGGCGGGAGCGCTATAAAGAGAGTTATTCAAGTAAACCAGGCTCCTATCGGGAAGACACCCAGATCGACCATTGTCTCATATTTGGGCATTTATGATGATATTCGTGAGTTATTTGCGGCTACAGACGCAGCACACAAATTAAAGCTCTCCGCTTCTCAATTCAGCATGAATCTCAAAGGCGGCAGATGCGAGTATTGTCAAGGAACTGGCCTGCAAAAAATAGAATTAAACTATTTGCCGAGTTCATATATAACTTGTCCCGAATGTGGTGGTAGACGATTTAATGAAAATGTTTTATCTGTGCTTTACCGGGAAAAAACGATACAAGATATTCTTGAAGAGCCAATCTCAGACATAATTGATTTGTTCAAAGAATCCAAAAAAATATATCCTGTATTAAAAAACATGATGGAACTGGGATTAGGCTACCTAAAGTTAGGACAAATGTCTATGAATCTGTCTGGTGGAGAGGCGCAACGTATAAAGCTTGCAAAAGCATTGGGGACTGTTTCTCATGGGCACAATTTATATATTCTTGACGAACCGACTTCCGGCTTAAGTGACACTGATATAGTAAAATTCGTAACGAACATTTTCTCCTTGCAAAGCAAAAGGGATACACTCATCATTATTGAACACAATATTAAGTTTATTGCTAAAGTCGCAGATTATATAATTGATTTTGGGCTCAGAAGCGGTGAAGCTGGAGGTAAAATAGCAGCACAAGGATTCCCAAAGTCTGTTTTCTCGGAGCCTTCTTCTTCTTTGTATGGATTAGATAAACTTGTATTCTAGCAGACTTGGCAAACTACACGGCAACGAATGGACAACATGAGGTTTTGAGGTACTATTATGAACGAAAAGCTCAAACAATGCACCATAATATTAACACGTAGCTGCAACTTGCGATGTGATTTTTGCTTTGCAAAGAAGGCTGGATATAACACTAATGACACGATAGATTATGATGATCTTAAACGTATAGTTGATTTTTGCTGTGACTCAGGTGTTCAGTACATTTTCTTTACGGGAGGCGAACCATTAACTTACCCAAAACTAATAGATATTCTGCAATATGTAAAAAGCAAAAATGCTTCAATAGAGACTGCTGTTGCTACAAATGGAATTCTGTTGGAAGACCCTGCTTTTTGCAAAGAATTAACAAATTGCGGCCTAGGCTATATAGACATATCAATGAAGGGCAGCAATTCACAAGAATGGAAAAATACCACCGGATATGATGGAACAGAAAAACAACTGCACGCGATCCACAATATTGCCTCATTGCCAATACCATTTACTTGCTCCATGGTCATAACACAGGCTAATGTTACAACCTTTTGCGATGCTGTTCAATCTGCGTATGATAATGGAGCCAGGCAGTTTTCTTTTACATTCATTATTGATAACAATAATGTCGGGGAAAATGGCCAGGATTATCTTCGCATGAACAACCCGTTTAAGTTGGTAGAGTCCTTCCTTTCACAAACTGATTCTCTTAACGCTATAACAACGGAGTGGTGGATTGAGTATAGCTTTCCTTTGTGTGTTTACACCGACGAACAGCTAAACCTCCTTAAAGGCAAACTAGCTTCTCCCTGCCAGGTACATATGAAAAATGCAGTAACGTTCAATACGAAGATGGAGCTTTTACCTTGTGATATGTATATTGACCAGAAGATAGGAACACTTGGCAGAAATTTTTCTACGTACCAGCAATTTCAAAAGTATACGGGCAGTGGAGTATATTGTGATACTCTGGATAAGATACGAGAATATCCTTCTGAAAAATGTACATCATGTCAGTACCTTGAATATTGTTATGGTGGATGTCCTGTGCTATGGAAGAATTACTCTTTTGAAGAACTTATGACATTTAAGCAGGACTTGCTGCAATTACAGGAATAATTCTGCATTATTCACATGTTTTGCGGAAGCAGAATAATATAGAATTATGGGAGCGTATTTAATCATCTACTTTGTATTTGCACACCCCCTCACTGGACTTCTTTTCGATTACCTTCCCATTCAGCGCCGCGACCCATTTCTGGCTGAAGGCTGTGCTGCCAAAGTAAGCGTTGAAGTTCTGCTGCGGGAGGACGACATATTCCTGATCGTCCTCCTTGTTGGCAGCATAGTATTTGTACAGCATGACGCTGGCTTCCACGGGTACACCTTTGGGCGTCAGCTCGGTCAGACGCTGGAGTACATCTTCCGGCAGGTCGAAGTCCTTGTTTTTCAGTGGACCGAGCTCCAGCGCGTCGGCAAGGATGTCATCAAAGCGAAGAACCCATGTGCCTTTCGTATTCGGCGCGAACGGCGGGACCAACATGTGGCGCAGCTTTTTCGCCCACTGTTCCCGAAAGCCCTCTTTGAGCGCCTGCGCCTTTTCTACTGCTTCTTTGCGGACAGCATCGGGATTCGCCTCCACAAAAGCTACGATATTATTCACATGCCGGATCAGCCAGCCTTCTCCGTCCGGCGTCACCAGCTCCGGAAACTCATCCGCATATTCCCCATAATCTGTTCTGAGCCTCGGATCGTTCTGATCCGGGGCTTTTTTCATTTTCTCCGCCGAAAGGCTGCACCATGCAAGCAGTGCCCGCCGCGCGGTTTCGATCCGGTCGTATGCGCTGCCATCGTCCCGGAACAGATATCCACGTGCCAGAATGGTCAGGATGCGCCGGAAGCCGGAGAAGTCCAGCAGCATCGGGAGCGTGAAGCGTCCTATGTAGCTTACATCCTTCTTGCTGTCCGCCTTGTAGACGGGAAACTCCGTATACGCGCGGAATTCTTCTATCTCATTAACCATTTCAAATCCCACCTCTGTTTTGTTCCTGGTTTTTTGAAGTCAACTGCCAAGTCCAGCGCGGCTGCTGGCAGCACCTCAAGGATGAAGCGCCGCACGCCCAAAAGCTCAGCGCATTGAACTGCCGTCTCCTGAGAAATACCTGGCCGCTCCGCTTCTCCGACAAACCTGTGCCTGGGCTCCAGAATGTCAATGCAGTTTCGGATGATCTGCTTTTGGTAATCTGCTTTCCCAATGGCTCCCTGCAGCATTGCCCGAAGCTGCTCACTGTCATTCTTGTTTATGCCTTTATGCTTTTGAATCTCTCCAATCCGGTATTGTTCATCCAGATCCATGAGAATATCCCCCAGAATCCGGTACCCGCCGCAGCGAAAATCACAGAGTATATCCCGGCAGTATGGCGGCGAAGTGGTGAAGAGCTCATATAAGACCACCAGCCGATCTTCCTCCGGCGTAAATTGCCAGTCAGATTGCCGCAGCTTTTCCAGAGTATCATGGATTTCACGGCGACTATATCGCTCGAAACCGTGGTAAAGATCCTCAACGGAAATCTCATCCTCCTGATCCCGCGAAAACAGGATGCGCTGAACATCTTTGCGGTAGTTGGTGGACGGCTTGAGATGCCGGTATGATTCGCAGCGGCGCTTGGCCTCCTCATAGTCCGCGATGATCGAGCGCACGCGCTCCACGATCTGCGGGTCAAGTTTTTCCCTCCACTCTGGATCAGCGGCGAAGGTGAACAGTGCATCGCTGTCCGCCCGCACCGATTTGATGCAGGCTGTCTGCTTCCAAAGCTCATGGGCATAGAACGGTGTGCGCTCCAGATTTGCCGTGACCTCATCCCATTCAACCTCAGCAAAATACTCTTTCAGGCGTTTGGCCTTGGACGGCTCGTACCATTCATGTTCATCGGGATCACCGACAATCCCTTTGTATTTCAGGAAATTGCTCTTCACAGAGGCACGATTGCCAAGGTATTCCGAGAGCTCCGGCTTGACGCCGCTCTTGGCGGAGTCGATCTCAAGCCCAGTGAGGATGGTCAGGATCTCCGTCTCTTTGCGGTACTGTTCACGGGCTGCCTCCGGGATGCTTTCATCATAGGCGAGGATGCTGCGTCGAAGTGCCGCATTGGAGATCTGCCCGACGCGGGAAGAGAAAGTACTCTTGACCGTCTCGAATCTCGCTCGCGAATCGTTGGCGTCCGCGATCAGCGGCTCTGCTGACGGAATCTTCAGCAGTGGCAGATTGCTCGCATTGTCCAGCCCGCCATCATAGTTTCGGCTGATGCAGCGGCTCAAGAGAGGTTCCGCGTAAAGATGCACGGTATCGCCGTCATAATCTGCGCCGCCAAGCCGATCCGGAATCAGGGAACGGGAGTCCACCATGGCCACATAGTAAAGCTGGTTCAGGAATTTTTCCCGCAGCGGTCCCACGGGATCAAGCGGCGTGACAAGGGCTTCCTCATTGCGGGAGATATGCGGATTGCGCAGAATCGTGAGCTGCTCCGGTGAAGCATAGTTGGGCTGTGGAGCGTAAACCTGCGAACCGGTCAGGCTCTCTTTGATGAGCTTGTCATAAGCCTGCTCTGAAGTCGTCCGCACAATGACCGCCAGCAGACGTATAAGATCATCGGAGAGATATCGGGTATCGCCTCTGACCATCAGCTTGCCGATCCCATATTGTTCCCGAATATGCTTTGCCTTATCTGCCAGTTCTTTCTGGAAGACCTGCTCTCCGAGAAAGGCAGGATTCTTGTCCAGCAGCTTCGCACGCATCCGGCGCCGGTCTGTGGATTCCAACTCGGGGTTGTCCAGATCCATGCTGAAATAGAAGAGCTGCCAACCAATGTCAGCGACAGTTTTGTAATACGCCGTCTCCGTTGCCTTTGTCAGCCAGGTCTGCTCTACGCTCTCCGGAGAGCGTTCCCAGCCGAGGGGAAGATCGTTCGGGCGGTATTCCTCCGCTGTGATCGCCGCAGTATTGAGGAGCTGGAAGTTCAGCTCCGTCAGCCCGTCACGGCTGCGGCGGTCCATGCCGGAGACGAAAAGCAAATGATTATACTTCCGGCAGCGATCCAGGTATTCGCGCCAGTTCAGGCCGTTTTCCTTCATCCAGCCCCAGCCCTTGCACATGCTTTTGGTCAGGATCATGTCTACACGGGATACGGGATGGCGTACACCTTCAATATCTACAATCTCGCGCACACCAAGCTCAGCAAATAGCTTGTGAAAATCCACCTCATGAACCACACCCTTGATGTAGGGCATACGGATTTGGAAAGAACGATGGTCGTGCTTTTCATATCCGAAGGGATCAAGCCTTTGGCCCAGCTCCGCGGAGATCAACCCCTCGCCGTCAAACTCCAACACCTCAATGTCCATCGTTTTCTCCACACGGGAATAGCGTCGCATGGGCGCATCTGAGCCGTCATCTTCCACGGTTACGGCGGCGACATCCCGCACGATGCTTCGCGGATTGTTCACGACGATGATGTGGTCGGCATCCATGGAAAAACCGTGCTCGATGGCGCGCCCGCTGGTGAACATCAGACCATTGTAGGCGTAGAGCTTGGAAAGCTGGCATTTGCCGATCTTCATGCTCAGGGTTATCCGCTCCCAGACCGAATCAAAGAGATCAGCCCGGATAAAGGACAGTTTGTTCTTCCGGCTCATGCTGGCGGAGCGTTCAAAGGCCACAAAGCGCACAGGGCCGCGGTAGAAAACAAATTCGATTCCTTCCGGCCGGAACAGATATTCCGACAGCTCCTGCAATGCCTTCACCCGGCCAACTGCGCGACGGTCGAAGATGCCGGAGAAGTCCAGCCAGACAAGCGAAGTCATAAAGGTGTCCTCGGAACTCAGGGCCGGCTCGCCATCCACGGGGAGGAAGGGCTGAAGCTGATGGAAGAGCGCGCAATCGTCCTGTGGTGTCTTTTTTACGGCGCTCTGGTTGGCTTCATCGTTGGTGTCAAAATAAAAACGGTAACCATCCTCGGTTTTCTTCGCGGTGTTCAGAATGGCCCGCGCCGAGATTTCAAGGATGTTATACTTCGGCAATTTCATGTAATCACCCCTTCGATAAGGATTTATATTATTAAATAACTGCTCTCACTTTTTGCTGGCGGCTGCATTCGCAGGAGTGAACATCATCTGTTCGCGCTGTTTTTGCCCGAAAAAAGGCTTTCATTTTCAACTCCTTGACATGTCTGACTATAACATAAAAGCTGTCCAAAAAATTTCCCTCGGACAATCTGCTTTTCTGCTTTTCTGCCTTTTCTGCTTTTCTCAACGTTCTCAACGTCTCACAGTCTATAAGCAATGCTGTACGTAAGTACGGACAGCAAGAAATGTTTTTACTAAAAATTTTTGAATTGTTTTCTCCCATCCATCTGTCATCAGACAACAAACTCTGCGCAGATGCAGTCGAAAAACGGCGATGTCAGCAATGACTCCCACGTTTTCTGTTCACAAAAAACTGCTCTCACTTTTACTCTTGGCTCTTCCTGAATAGCATTATCCCATCAGCGCTGTACCATAAACTGTACTTCCAGAAAAAAATTTTTCGGGATGGTCAGAAAATGACTGTCCCGAATTTTTGTTATTAAAAAACTGCTCTCACTTTTTGAGGCAGCAAATATAAAAAGGAGATGATCACAACCGCAAACATTTTTGAAGCTGTGAAAACTGGCGTCTCTGTCAGAGATGCCGCTGAATGCTACGGCATTCGATCCAACCACGCAGGCATGGCCTGCTGCCCGTTCCACGACGATCACACACCCAGCATGAAGCTGAACGAGGACTACTTTTACTGCTTCGGCTGCGGAGCCGGCGGCGATGTCATTACATTTACCGCGAGGCTCTTCAACCTGAGGCCGTATGAGGCCGCCCGCAAGCTCGCGTCAGACTTCAACATTCCCGTAGACATTCCTCTGCCGGAACAGAACACCCTTCGCACTTTCCGTATGGATCAGTACAGATGCCAGAAAGCCCTGGACTCCTATCTGAATCTGTTAATCCGATGGAAGAGTGAGTACGAGCCGACAGATCCGGACGAGGAATGGGACGAGCGCTATCTGGAAGCCTGTCAGATGATGGAGCCCATGGAGTATCTGGCGGACGAGCTTGCCGTAGGAACTCTCGAACAGCGGAGATGCACGGTGGAACGCCTGCTGGCCGGCGGCAAAATAGACCAGCTTGAAGAACGAGTAAGCAGGCTGAACAGGAAAGAAGAAACCGAAATGAGGTAAAGGAGGATTTTATGGAACATTACAATTACAAAGGAAAAGAAATCGTGGGCGTGGACCAGGGCTTTGGCAACATGAAGTGCCGCCATGTGATCTTTCGCTCCGGTGTCCGTGCTTACGACGCCGAGCCGCCTATGGCGGCGGATGCGCTCTTTTATGAGGGCAAGTATTATGTGGTCGGAGAAGATCACAAAACCTTTGTCAGCGATAAGAGTCAGGATGAGGATTACTACATTCTGACCATCGCGGCACTGGCAAAAGAGCTGGAGTTCCGCCGCATCACAGACTGTGAAGTAGTGCTGGCCGTAGGACTGCCGATCCAGTGGATCACGGCACAGAAAGAGAGCTTTCGCAAATATCTCATGAAAAATGAGATGATCGAATTCCGCTATCACGGGCAGGACTATCTGGTGAGGATCGACGATGTGCAGGTCTTTCCCCAGGGCTTCGCCGGGATCGTGCAGCGTGCCGGAGATTTCAAAGGGCTCAATGTGCTGGCCGACATCGGCAACGGTACTATGAACACCATGTATCTCAAGGACGGCAAGCCCATAACCAGCCGCTGCTATACGGACAAGCTGGGCGTGGAGCAGTGCATCATCCGCATGTCCAATGAGCTGCTGGCGGTCAGCGGCTACGATATGCCCTATGATGTTTACGAAGATTTCCTGCGCAGAGGCAGCGCCGATCTGCCGGAGAAATATACCGCCGTTATGCAGAAGGCGGCGGAAGAGTATTCGACAACAATCCTTGCAAAGCTGCGGGAATATGAGTATAACCCGGAGATCATGCGGCTCACCGTCATGGGCGGCGGGGCTTGTATTCTCAAGCACTTCTGGGATGGAAGCAACAAACGGGTACAGTACATCGATGACATCTGCGCCACAGCAAAAGGCTATGAGCTGCTGGCACTGAACAATTTGAAACGCAATGCGGGCAGCTAAGCCGGAACGCACACTGCTTCTCCGCTTCAATCTCAACCGCAAGACAGATCGGGAGATCTGGGAATGGCTGCATGATAAAAACAGATCACAGACGCTTTCCATGAACGCCTTTCTGATCGAGGGCCTGCGAAAGCTGATGGAAAACGAAAAGCCCCTGGATGCAAACGCACTGGCAAAAGAAATCTGCCGGGAGCTGCGCAGCCAGGGGCTTGCTCTGTCTTCTGAGGGGAGTTCATCTGAATCGTCAGTGGAAACGCTGGAACTCTCTGACGACATCATGGATTTCGCCAACAGCTTTTAGGCTGAGGATCAAGTGATTCTCAGCCAGTGCTTGCAGATTGATAGCATGGGTCTCATTGCCCTGCTTTCAATTTGCAAGCGAGATCGACGCAGGCGATCCTGCGAAGGGGTGCAGGGGAAGTAGCCGCGTCCCCTAAGCGCATAAGTGTTTTCAGACCGTCCCACGCAAGGTCGGAAATGCTTATGCAGTAATTGCGTGCCGTCTGACTGCGGCAGCGGCACGCAATGCCCTCGGCAGAGCCCACGGCACTTTGCAGCCCTCCGGGATGAAAGTGCCATAGTGGGTTATTACACTTCCGCAGAAGTGCTCCCCCAAAACCTGACGACACAAAAAGCAAAAAAATGATGCAAGGAGGTCATGCCTTTGGCGAGAAACGACGGGGTGGATCGCACCGTTGCAAGAAACCGCGATCTGAAAAAGAGTGCCGCGATTGATGGCGCACAGGCCCACAACGAACGGAAGAAGGAGATCTATTCCAACCCGGATATTGTGCCGGAACGTACAATCTATAACGTCCATTTTAAGGAGCCGAACGCTTCCTACGAGGAAATGTTCTCAGAGCTGGAGAAGGAGAAAGTTATATCCACATGGGGGCTTAAGCCGGACTCCACGAGGTTTTGTGAGCTGGTCTTCGATGTCAATTCCGCCTACTTCTACAATCACGGAGGATATGACTTCGCCAAAAAATTCTACGCTGACGCCTATGAAGCCGCCGTGAAAATCGTCGGTGGTGAGCAGTACATTCTCTCCGCAGTTATGCACGCCGACGAGCGGAACCGGGCTATGTCCGAGGCGCTGGGGCAGGACCTGTATCACTATCATCTGCATGTGGTCTATGTCCCGGTGGTGGAGAAGAAAATCCTGTGGACAAAACGCTGCAAGGACCCGGCGCTGGTCGGGACGGTCAAAGAGACGATCATGCAGGTGAGCCGGAGCAAGAAATGGGAATCGAAACCCGCAATGGATGAGAACGGCCGGCCGAAGCGCACGGCAAGCGGGAAGAAGCTCTTGGAGAAATCCTACTCCGTTTTGCAGGATGATTTCTATAGGTATATGTTCGAGGCCGGCTATACGGATTTGCAGCGCGGTGAGCGCGGCAGTGCGGAAGAACACCTGACGGTTACGCAGTTCAAGGTGGAGCAGGAACAGAAAAGGCTGGCCGAGCTCTCGGTGAAAAAGGAAAACGTTCTGGATGATCTGGAAAGCCTTTCTCTGAAAAAGGAAAAGGCCGAGGAAATACTGACCGGGATTGAGGAAAGAACGCAGGAAGCGTGGGAACGGCTGCACGAGCTGACGCCGGCGGTCAAAAACGCGGAGGAGTTTGTAAAGAACAACGTCAGTTCTCTGGAAGAGCTGCTGCCGGAGGCGGGTGCGCTGGAACGCGCAAAGGGCTACCGGGAGGAAAAAGCAATCCCGCTTATCCTGAAGATCAAGAAGCTGCTCCTGTCCCTGTACCGGGCGCTGATTGAAATGCGGCAGAAGTATCTCGATCTGCAGCGCTCCTACGACAGAGTGGCGCGCGACCGGGATTATTACAGCGACCGCCTTGAGGCAGCGGAGAAGGAAAACGGGACGCTCAAAGCAGCGGCAACAGATCTGGGAAGGGTGAAGCGTGCCTTCGGATCTGAGCAGGTGGAAGCGGCAATCGCAGCCGAACAGGAACGGGAAGCCGCCGAAGCCGCAGCGAAAAAGGAGGCAAGAGCAGCGAGGTTCCGTTCGCGTCGGGACGCCAGATAAACACATTTTGAAAAGGAGAGGCATTTGAAAAAGATCAAGAAAAACGCCCAAAGTTCGATCGAGTGGAAGGAGGAAATGCATGAACGAAATGGCGGAAGCCCCTGATTGGCTTGAAGAGAACAAAGTCGATGAGGTTTTGTTCTGCCAGGAATTTTTATTGGAGCATCCCATGGTCTGTGTGCGCGGCACCTTTTTTACCATTGAACGGCGGATCACGGATGAGCGTGAGCTGAAAAAGCTGATCTACGAAAAGCTCAAGGTTTATGTCAAGAACGGTGTTGCCAAGAAGGTGGACGAACTTCTGGAAGTTCTCCGCACGGAGGCGTACTGCGATGATTTCCCCATACAGACAGATCGTATTCACATGGCGAACGGGACGCTGTTTCTGGCCGGCAGGTTCACCAGAGAAAAATCCTTTTGCCGAAACCGTCTTCCTGTTGACTACGATCCAAATGCGCCTCAGCCCAAACGCTGGCTGCGTTTTCTGAGTGAGCTTCTGGAGCCAGAAGACATTCCTACCTTACAGGAGTTCATGGGCTATTGCCTGATCCCAACCACCAAAGCACAGAAAATGCTCATGATCATCGGCAAAGGCGGAGAGGGGAAAAGCCGTGTCGGCGTTGTCCTCCGCGCTCTGCTTGGGGACAGTGTTGCCAACGGAAATCTAAACAAGGTGGAGACAAACCGCTTTGCTCGCGCTGATCTGGAGCATGCCCTGCTCATGGTGGATGATGACATGAAAACGGAGGGACTGCCGCAGACCAACTATCTGAAATCCATGATTACGGCAGAACTGCCGATGGACTTAGAGAAGAAGGGGCAGCAGAGTTACCAGGGGGATCTCCATGTCCGGTTTCTCGGTTTCGGAAACGGATCGCTCAAGGCGCTTTATGACCGCAGCGACGGGTTCTTCCGCAGGCAGATCATTCTTACCACGAAGAAGAAGCCGAAAGGCCGGATCGATGATCCCTTCCTTTCTGAAAAGCTGGTTGCCGAGAAGGAGGGTATTTTCCTATGGTGCCTCGAAGGGCTGGAGCGGCTGATCATAAATGATTTCAAGTTCACAGTCAGCAGCCGCGCTCTGGAAAACATGGAGCTTGCAGTAAACGACGGGAACAACGCGGTGTCCTTCATGGCCTCCGAGGGGTATATCCGGCTCAAAGCGGATATGGAGGTCAGCACGAAGGAGCTGTACGCCGTTTACAAGCTGTGGTGCGAGGACAATTCCCTGCACCCGCTGAGTGAACGGAGCTTCAGCGCCTTTCTCCATGAAAATGAGGATACCTACAATCTGGAGGCCACGAACAATGTTTATATTGGGAACGGGCGCAGGGTCCGCGGGTTTGTGGGAATCGAGCTGCTGCAAAACCGTCACCCGTATTAAAAATGAAATGAAAACAAGTGTACAAGCGTACATGAGTACGGGAAGAAGCCCTCGTACACTTGTACGCTTGTACGGATATTTGAAAATCTAATTGAACTTTCGAGTTGAAAAGGAGGAATCGCTATAAGCATTTTAGCAAATTACCCGGATATCATGTCTGTAAACGATTTAAGAAGCGCCCTCGGCATCGGCCGCACAAAGGCTTATGAGCTGATCAGATCCGGCGAGATCCGATCTATTAAGGTCGGAAAAGCCATTCGGATACCCAAGACAGTCCTACTTGATTATGTCAAGGGATGCGGCTATAATGAGGACGAAGCAGATAAGCGCTCTTACCGCGAAGGAGGTAAACAATGAAGGTAACGGGCAGCTTACAGGAAAAGAACGGAGTCTATCAGATGACCGTTCGTGTGCCGGATATCAACGGCAATTTGAAACAAAAATCGAAATCCACAAAAATCAAGGTCAAAGGCAAGAACCAGCGGGAGACACGCTCAAACAAACAGAAAGCGGAACGGATGCTGGTCGAATGGCTGGATACGCTGTCCAAAATGGATAGTTATGGCGCAGACAAGGATCTGATCGCAGCGCTTGAGGACTGGATGGCCATGAAGAAAAAGCGGATTCGCGCTGATTCCTATGAATCCTATCGCTGCAACTACGAAGTTCACATCAAGCCCTACTTTGAGAAGAAAAACCTGACGCTTGGGGATGTGACGCCGCGCGTGATCTATCAGTATGTCCGCACGAAGGAAGATGAAGGCCAGTCTAGAAAGAGCATCCGCAAGCATATGGTGATCCTCAACGGTGTTTTCAAAGAAGCTGTGATGATGGGTGAACTGACCTACAATCCCTGTGCGAACATTACGGTGAAGGACAATCAGGAGGAACACTTCGAGGGTACGGCCTACGAGATCGACACGGCAAAGAAACTGCTGGAAGCGGTCAAGGGCGATCCCATCGAACCGGCGGTCTATCTGAGTCTTTTTCTCGGGCTGCGCCGCTCGGAAGCGGTGGGCCTGCGGTGGAAAGACGTGGACATGGAAAACAGTATTGTCCACATCCGCAACACCGTCGTTCACTGTTCGAAGACTTTGGAGCAGGAAAAGACCAAAAGCAAGGCCAGTAAACGGGACCTGTTCATGCCGAGCACGCTGAAGGAGTAT
The DNA here is from genome assembly GCA_902779945.1 of Oscillospiraceae bacterium. Lineage (GTDB taxonomy): Bacteria > Bacillota > Clostridia > Oscillospirales > Oscillospiraceae > Limivicinus. Next base: position 89,697 of record CACZDN010000001.1, read on the forward strand.
CTTCAGACGGTCTGGGATCGCCAGGAGGAAGAACGGAAGCTCGTCGGGCGGGAGTATTCTGACAGCGAGCATATCTGCCAGTGGGCAGACGGCACGGTGTTCGACCCGAACTATGTGAGCCATCGCTTCATCAAGCTCCTGAAGAAGAACAATCTGCCGCGCATCCGCTTTCATGATCTCCGTCATACGGCGGGCAGCATGCTGGTCAACAGCGGCCATACCATCAAGCAGGTGCAGGAGTTTCTCGGTCATGAGAAGGCATCCACCACACTGGACATCTACACGCATGTGTCGATGGAAGGGAAGAAGGACACCGCCCAGGCCATGGATAAACTGCTGGCATGAGATGAATTTTTTATCTTTTCCAGCTCTGAACCCGGCTGTTTGGGGAGGCCGCTTGCCAAAGCCTGGAAATGATCTTGTTGGATGTTTTGTTGGATGCTGGCAAAAGGGCCGTTCTAGCGCTCGAGGAATTGCCTCAAAAAGTTAGAAAAAGGCCCTAAATCTTTCGATTTAGGGCCTTTTTATATGGTGCGCGAGGCGGGACTTGAACCCGCACGTCCGGAGTGGACACTAGAACCTGAATCTAGCGAGTCTGCCAATTCCACCACTCGCGCGTCTTGTGAGAGCTTGCTTATAATAGCACTCACGCGCGAACTTGTCAAGCGCTTTTTCCGGGCTTCTCGATTTTTTCTGCGTTTCCCGTTCTTCTGCCGCTTCTGACATAAAATGGAAGGCAGCACTTCTTTTCCCGGACAATATACAATACTGCTCCCGCACACAGGGACTCCGTTGCGGGAGTCCCGGCGGCGCATACGGCTGCGCGGCGATCAGCCGGGGGAGACCTCTTCTCCATATTTGGCATAAAACGTGCGGCGAATTCAAAACCCGTATTCGCCGCACGCTTGTCGCAGAATTATTCAGTCCTCCACCGGGCCTGCCGGCTCCGCTCTCCTGTTTTGCCGCTTTTCTCAGCGTCTCCGCCACACACGGGGGGCGAAGAGGAAGAGGACCGGGAAGATCTCAAGTCTGCCGAGGAGCATTTCGAGGCTCAGCACCAGCTTGCTCGGGACCGAGAAGAAGGCGTAGCTGCCCATCGGACCGACCAGGTTGAGGCCGGGGCCGATGTTGGAGATGCAGGCGATGGAGGCGGTGAGGTTGGTCGTCAGGTCCCGCCCGTCCAGGGTGAGCAGCAGCACGCTCAGCCCGATGACCGCCATGTAGGTCTCAAAGAAGATCAGCACACTGCGCACGGTCTGGTCGTCGACGGCCTTGCCCTCAAACCAGATGCGCTTGACGCGGGTGGGGAGGATGAACTGCTTGAGCTCGCACAGGTAGGACTTGAACAGGATGATGATGCGCGTGACCTTGAGACCGCCCGCGGTCGAGCCCGCACAGCCGCCCACGAACATGAGCAGCACCAGGATCCAGCGCGAGAGCTCCGGCCACCTGTCAAAGTCGCAGGTGGAGAAGCCCGTCGTACTGATGATGGTGGTGACCTGAAAATAGGCGTAGCGCAGGCCCTCAAGAAAGCCGCCGACGCTGCCCATGATATTCAGCGCGATCACCAGAACCGAGAGGGCGATGATCGAAAGATAGACGCGCAGCTCCTCGCTTTTCAACACGGCGAGGCCCTGGCCCAGCAGGATCAGATAGAAAAGGTTGAAGTTGCAGCCGAAAAGCAGCATGAAGGTCGCGATGACCGTTTCGATGTACACGCTGTCGAACGCGCCGATACTGAGCCCCCTTGTCGAGAAGCCGCCGGTGCCCGCCGTGGCGAAGGCGTGAAGGATGGCCTCATAGAAGCTCATCCCGCCGACAAGCAGGAAAAGCGCCTCAGAAAGCGTCAGGCCCAGGTAGATGAGATACAGGATGCGGGCGGTCTTCCGCGCCCGGGGAACAAGCTTTGAGACCGTCGGCCCCGGCACCTCGGCCCGCATGACATGGATGTAGTGCTCGCCCGAGATCGGCAGGATCGCCGCGATGAAGACGAGAACGCCCATGCCGCCGACCCAGTGCGTGAACAGCCGCCAGAACATGCAGCCGCGGCTCATGGCCTCCACGTCGGTGAGGATGCTGGCGCCCGTGGTGGTGAAGCCGGACACGGTCTCAAACAGAGCGTCTATGTAGTGGGGGATGTCCCCGGCGAGCACGAAGGGCAGCGCGCCGAAGGCCGACATCAGAAGCCACGACAGGCCCACGACCACGAAGCCCTCGCGCGCAAAGAGATCCATGCTGCGCGGCTTGACGTGATTCATGCCGCCCCCGATGAGCAGCAGCGGCAAAATCGTCCACAGAAAGGGCAGGGCTGATTCCCCATAGACAAGTGCCGCTGCGGTGGGAAGCAGCATCAGCAGCGCTTCCGCCAGCAGGACCTTGCCGAGGATATTGAGTACGACACGGTAATTCATACGCGGCTCCCTTACGCGAGAATGTCGTCAAGCTTGAGGATGCTGCGCCCCTCACTGACAACGATGGCCTTGTCGCCCGGCGCGAGACTGGTCTGGCCGTCCGGCAGGAAGCTCTTGCCGCCGCGCACGACCGCGCAGATCAGCACGCCCGGCTTGAGGCGCAGCTCCATCAGCGTCTTGCCGACGCATTCGGCCCTGGCCCCGACGACGAACTCCGTCGCCGTGATGTTCTGGCTGCCGAGATAGTACAGCGCCTCAATGGTGGAGCTGTCATCAGCGTGGGCAAGCCCGCGGACATAGCCCTCGATCCGCTGCGCCACGAGGTTTTTGGGCGAGAGCGTGGTGTCGGGGAACACGTCGTGCAGCAGGTCGATGAACTTGTCGTTGTTGATCTTGGCGACGACCTTTTCCACACCGGACTTGTGGGCATACAGGCTGAGGATGATGTTCTCCTCGTCGAGATTGGTCAGCGCCACGAAGCCGTCGGCGTCCTTGAGGCCGCACTGGGACAGGACGGTGGTGTCCGTCCCGTCGCCGAAGACGACGTCCGCGGTCTTCAGAAGCTCGGCCAGCTTCTCACAGCGCTCCTTGCTGTTTTCGATGATCGTGACGTTCACGCCCGTGCTCTTCAGAAGCTGCGTGAGATAGACGGCGATGCGGCTGCCGCCGAGGATGATGATGTTCTTGACCGGCTTCTGATAGGCCCCGGCCGAGATGAAGAACTTGCGCAGCGTCTGCGGGTGGGCGGTCACGGAGATGCTGTCCCCGGCGCTGATGACGAAGCTGCCGTCGGGGATGAAGACCTTGCCCTCGTGGGAGGCGGCGCAGATCAGCACCTTCTGACTGAAAAGCTGCGGCAGGCGGCTGAGCTGCACGCCGTTCAGGCGGCTCCCCTCCGGGACGCGGAAGGTCACGATCTCCAGCTCGCAGTCCGGGAAGGAATCGACCTGCGTGGCCGTCGGGAGCTGGAGCACGCGGGAGATCTCCTCCGCCGTCACGTAGTCGGGGTTGATCGTCAGACTCAGATCCATGATCTCGCGCAGCGAGTCGCTGCTGTCGAGATACTCCTGATTGCGCAGGCGGGCGATGGTGTGCTTGGCGCCCATTTTCCGCGCGAACTGGCAGGAGACCAGGTTGGCCTCGTCGTTCCCGGTAGCCGCGATGTACACGTCCGCCGTTTCGACCTCCGCCTCGCGCAGTGTGGCGGGGGAGGCGCAGCTGCCGCAGAAGCCCATCACGTCCATGGCGCTGGACGCGGCCTCCAGCGGTTCGCGCAGCACGTCCACCAGCGTGATGTCATGTCCCTCACGGCACAGCCTCTGGGCGATGGTAAAGCCGACCTTGCCGGCCCCGGCGATGATGATTTTCAAAGCAGACTCCCCGCTTTCTGTTCCAGGTTAACTGATACTATAACACAAAAGAAAGATTCCTGCAACGCCCCGCGCAGCATTCCGCACGAATGTACTGCCGCACTCATCCCCTGTTTTGCAGATATGCGCGCAGGCGCGGGAAGAAGCGGAGGATCTTGAGGGGCTCGTAGAGATTGCTCAGGCGGTGCAGGACATGCATCGTGTCGTGCTCCGAGCGGTAGGGCGTGCGCAGGAAGACCTCGCGCGGGCGGAGCTCCGGCTCCTTCTCGCGGAGGATGCGCATGAGCCGCTCCTCGGCCATCGCCATATTGGCGGTGTCGGCATAGAAATAGAGCGCACTGACACCGTCCACGGACTGTCTGCGCCGCACCATGCGGAGCCTGCGGCCCTCGATGCAGCCGCGCAGCTCCTGCTCGAGCACGGCGATCCGCTTGTCCTCGTCGATGACCTTGAGATAGACGATCTCCTCGGGCTTGTAGATCTCCCCCTCGAGATAGCTGCGGTAGGGGGAGCGGTGCATCCGGTCGTAGATCGCCTGCTCCTGCGCGTTCAGCTTGCCCTGGTGGAAGATGCAGACCTTGTTGTGGTGGATGGTATAGATGAAATAGCCGAGGCCCATGGCGTCCAGACGCCGGCGCAGGCCGGCGGATTCCCCGGGGTCGACGGCCTCCGTCTGCAGGTAGAGATTCTCATTGGCGTCGTAAATGGCCGCGCCGTCCATGACGATGAAGGGCACGCTCAGGCGGGTGCTGCCGACCGTCAGCGTGAAGAAGGCGGGGGCATGCTCAGACATGAGGCAGACCTTCGCCCCGTCCTCGTACAGATAATTCAGGCGAAAGTGCGCCGCGGAGGGCAGGTGGGCCAGCGTGTCCGGCACGAGGTCCGCGATCTTCACGAAGAAGACAAAGCCCCGCTCCTTGTCGCGCGGCAGGCGGAAGACGTTGACCGCGATCGACGCGGCGGTGCCCAGCAGCACGCCCGTGAAGCGCGTGGCCGCCTGCTGCAGCGGGGCCTCGATCTCCGGAAAGGCGATGACCACGCAGATGAACACGATGGCCGCCTGACCCGAGGTTTCGGGCCGGCGCACGAGTACGCAGGTGTAGAGCGCCAGCATCACGCCGATCGCCATGCGCAGGTAGACGAACAGGAGATGGTCGCCCATGGTGGGGAAGACCAGCATCAGAAGCAGAAAGCCCAGGCCCCAGGCCGCGCCGATGAAGGTGCCGACAAAGCGGCTGACGGCGTAGTCCCGCGTGTCGCGCACGTAGGGCTGCATACAGATGATGGCGGTGATGGCGGCCTCGGCGGGCATCTCGGCCCCGCGGTAGCCGCACAGATAGTAGACCAGCAGCGTGATGAAGACGGCAATGCTCGTCTTCACGATGCGCTGGCCGATATGCGGCAGACAGAACTGCCGTTTTGTGTTTTGATTCCTCATATGCATTCCTTCTTATTGCTCCCCAATAAATTCTTAAGGCAATACCGCATAATTCGGCAAGAGCAGATCCTGAGAAAATATGGGTTCTGATAAAGGCACTTTTTCGCAGATGTACTTTGTGTACCTCAAGGAAAAGTGACGAAATCAGAGCGCAAGTTTTCCAGGAGATGCCGAAGGCGGATTGTGCGGTGTTGCCTTAAATTTGCTGGGGAGCAATATTGCCATGTTTCGCGGTTGCCCCGTCAAGGGGCGAGCGAAACGGCAATCAAATCATGATTGATGTGCCAGGCATCAGGCCGCATTTTGATTCAAGATTTCATTGGCACATCAATATTTTCAAAACAAACGAAGGGATACACCTCATTGCGGCGTTTGTCAAGCGCCGGGTGGCATTTTTGGTGATTTTTCACACAGGGATGCGTTGACGCGCGGGCTGAAAAAACGTTATAATGACTCCTGCTCAGACAAAAGCTCCGGCGGGATGCGCCGGTCCCGGAAGTAGAACTCCCGGTCGCGCTCGCCGACGGGGCGCAGGACGCGGCAGGGGTTGCCCGCGGCGACGACGTTTGCGGGCAGATCCTTCGTCACGACGCTGCCCGCGCCGACGACGGTGTTGTCCCCGACGGTGACACCGGGCATGATCAGCGCGCCCGCACCGATCCAGCAGTTTCTCCCGATGCGCACCGGCATGTTGTACTGCAGTCCCCGCTCCCGCAGCTCCGGCAGGACGGGGTGCCCTGCCGTGGCAATGACCACGTTGGGGCCGAACATGCAGTTGTCGCCGATGTAGATGTGCGTGTCGTCCACCAGCGTGAGGCCGAAATTGGCGTAGACGTTCCTGCCGAGGTGGACAAAGTGCCCGCCCCAGTTGGCGTGCAGAGGCGGCTCGATCCAGCAGCCCTCGCCGATCTCGGCGAACATCTCCCGCAGGAGAGCCGCGCGCCGCGCCTGCTCGCCCGGGCGGGTGAGGTTGTAGTCGAACTGCTTTTCAAGACACGGATACTGGACCGACAGCACGTCGGCCTCCATGGGGTCGTAGATTTCCCCGCTGTGCAGCTTTTCAAGCATGGCGGCGGCTCCTTTCGGCGTTGTAATCATGATAACGAAAACAAAAGCGTCTGTAAACAGGCAGAGGGGCAGGAATATGGACAGCAGCTATCAAATGGCGGTGCGTATCGCGGAGGCGGCGGCGAGGGCCGGGGGACGGACCTACTTCGTCGGCGGCTGCGTGCGCGATCGGCTCATGGGCATTGCAAGCAAGGATCTCGACATCGAGGTCCACGGCGTCGATTTCGACACACTCTGGCACATTCTCGACAGCCTGGGCAAGCCCCTGACCATGGGGGCGAGCTTCGGCGTCATGGGCCTCAAAGGCTGCGCCCTGGACGTGGCCATGCCGCGTGCGGAGCGGGCCGTCGGCCGCGGCCACCGGGACTTCGCCGTCAGCGTCGACCCCTTCCTCGGCGAGGAGAGGGCCGCCGCGCGCCGGGACTTCACCGTCAACGCCATGATGCAAAACGTCCTGACCGGGGAGCTTCTGGACTTCTTCGGCGGGCGGGACGATCTTGCAAAAAGGCGCCTGCGCCATGTAAACGATCAGAGCTTCCCGGAGGACCCGCTGCGCGTCTTCCGCGGGGCGCAGTTCGCGGCGCGCTTTGGCTTTGCGATCGCGCCGGAGACGCGCGCCCTGTGCCGGCAAATGTCCGTCAGGGACCTGGCCGGGGAGCGCGTGATGGGGGAGCTGGAAAAGGCTCTCCTGCAGGCGGAGAAGCCCTCCGTGTTCTTCACCGAGCTGCGGGAGATGGGCCGGCTCTCCGTCTGGTTTTCTGAGACGGAGGCGTTGATCGCCGTCCCACAGCCGCCGCGGCACCACCCGGAGGGGGACGTCTGGAATCACACCATGCAGGTATTGGACAGTGCGGCGCGGCTTCGCGGTGGGAGCGAATATCCCCTGGCGCTGATGCTCGCCGCGCTCTGCCACGATTTCGGCAAGGCGGTCAGCACCGCGGAGCGGGACGGACAGCTCCACGCCTACGGGCATGAGCGGGCGGGCCTCCCGATCGCGGAGCGCTTTCTCCGCCGGCTCACGAACGAGACGAGACTGCTGCGCGCGGTCCTCAATCTCACGGAGCTCCATATGCAGCCGAATATGCTGGTCGGAATGGACTCGGGCGCGCGGGCCTATATGAAGCTCTTTGACGCGGCCCTCTGTCCGGAGGAGCTGCTGTTCCTGTCGAAGGCGGACTATCTCGGCCGCGGCGGCGCGGGAACGGAAGCGGACTACGCCCCGACGGAGGAGAAGCTGCGCGCCATGCTCGGCCTCTACCGGGAGCGCATGGCAGCGGACCACGTCATGGGCCGCGATCTGGCCGAGGCCGGGATCAGCCCCGGACCGCTCTACGGCGAGGCTCTGCGCTACGCCCATAAGCTGCGCCTCGCGGGCGTCCCAAAAGACGAACAGCTCCGCCAGACCCTGGGCCACCTCCGGGCGCTTGCGAGGAAGGGGTCATAGCGCTCACTTCGGCAGCATGGACTCCGGGATGCGTTTGATCAGGATTTTCGCAGCCGTGCCGGTGACGAGGCCGGTGACCACGCCGACCAGCATCAGCGCGCCCATGTAGTAGACGAGCCTGTCCGTTTTCAGGATCAGCATCGCCGCGCAGACCTGGCCGACGTTGTGCATCACCGCGCCCGCGACCGCGACCGCCGCGAGGCCGAAGCCCTTCGACTTATACAGAACACACATCGCGAGCATACTCAGGACGCCCCCCGCGAGGGCGTAGAGCATCGCGCCGACGCCCGAGAACAGGAGCGCCGACAGCAGCACCTTCACGAGCATCAGCCCGACTGCCCAGGGGACGCCCAGCCAGCAGATCGCGAGGATGAGCACGCTGTTTGAAAGCCCCAGCTTGACGCCCGGCACTCCCGTGGGGATCAGGCTCTCCACATAGCCGAGCATGAGCATCACCGTGACGAGGAGCGCGGACAGCGCGAGCCGCCGTGTGCCGCTTCTCATGGCGCCTCCTCTCCCGCCTCGGCGTACATCTCCAGAAGACGCGCCTCGGTCTCGTCTCTGGTCAGAAGCTCCAGCGAGAGCCCGTGCGGCAGGCAGATTACCATATTGAAAAGGATACGGCTGCCGCGGTTATCCAGGGTGACCTCGCCCTGCTCCACGCAGTTTTGGTTGTCGCAGTTGGAGGACTCCATATAAAAGCTGTTTTTGCCGATGTGGATCACGTTCTCGCTCCCGTCCTGCTGCGCGATGCGGAAAGCGTTGTCCCCGTTGAGCGGGATGGGGGAGTAGACGCCGCTGCCCGTCGTCACCATCAGATAGGACTCGGCAGGGTATTCCTCAAAATAAGCCCGGACGGATTCGCGCACAAAGTCCGCGTATTCCGCGGTCTCCGCGCGCTCCGCAGGCACCGCCGTTTCGGCCGGGGCCGGGACCGCCGCGGGGCGGGACATACGCCCGTACAACAGCAGAAGCAGCGCCGCGGCGATCACGGCGGCGATCAGAATGAGATCTTTTTTCCGGGTCACAGGACGGCCCCCCTCTCCTTCAGGGTCCCGTAGGTGGGACTCGACACGATGTAGTCCCGAAAGCGCTCCATCAGCGGGCGGTAGCGCGCCTCATCCTCCTTGCGGCAGGCGGCGCCGATGCTCACGCAGGGCGCGTCCTCGATGCGGAGCCTGACGAAGCCCTCGTTCGTCTCGAGAAAGCTCAGGGACGAGATGGGATAGGCGTTGATCTGACACAGCGCGTCCGCCTGGTCGGGGTGCTGATAGTCCAGGAAGCTGCTGTGTGGACAGCAGCGCTCCCAGAGCTTCCGCATCTCCCGGTCGTTCTTCCCGGCGGTCCGCCGGCTGCTGCGCAGGATGGTCTGCCCGTCGAGCTCGGACGCCCGCACGCTCTCCCGCCCGGCGAGAGGGTGCTTCTCCGACACGATCACGCAGTTGCGGCAGCGGAAGATGGGCAGCGTGAAAAAGCGCTCGTCCGCGTCCTCGATCTCGCTGAGCAGGGACAGGTCCGCCCGACGGTTGAGCAGGGCGGCGCCGCTGTCCAGAAGCCGGCAGGAGACAAAGGAGAAATCAAGCCTCTCGTTCTGCGCCTTCATCGCCTCGCAGGCGCGGATGATATAGTTGCGCGTGTAGTGGAAGATGGCGACGCGCACGATCTGCTTCTTGCGCGTGACCTCCCGCGCGCTTGACACGGCACTCTCATACAGCAGGGGGATGCTCTGCGTCTGCTGATAGAAGATCTCCCCCTGCTCGGTCAGCGTCACGCCGAAGGCGGAGCGCTCAAAGATCGTAAAGCCGATCTCTGCCTCCATCGCGGCGATCTGCCGCGTGAGCGTGGAGGTGGAAACAAAGCACTGCTCGGCCGCCTTCTTGAAGCTCTTCTTGTTGACGATCACATCCAGAATTTCAAGCTGGCGTATGTCCATGGGCGGCGCCTCCCTCTCCTGTTTGTCATGGCGATACCGCACGATCCCCGAGAAAACAGGGGGCCCGGCAAAGCCGGATTCGCGGCATCCGTATACGGCAGGTTTATTATAGCAAAATGCAATGGGCTTTGCAAGATACGCAAAGCCCATTTCTTTTCAGCAGTGTTATAATCTTAACAGCCCACTACAAAAAATTCAATCAGGAGGGGTACATCATGAACATTTCAAGACGCGATTTCCTGAAAGGGACCGCCGCCGGGGCCCTTGGCCTCGCCGCGACCAGTCTGCTCAGCCCGGTTTCTGCCTTTGCCGAGGAGAAGGCCGCTGAGGAGAAGAGCGTCCATCAGGTGCTCGCAGGCATGAACCCGCAGAACTATGACTTCCGCGATCCGAATTCCGATCTCTCCGCGATTTTCAGCCCGTGGAAGTTCGGCGGTCTGACGCTCAGCCACCGCATGGTGAAGTCCGCCGCGGGCTCCGACACGCAGAAGGGCAGCGAGGAGGAGGCTGTCGAGTACTATGCCAACTTTGCCAAGGGCGGCGTGGAGATGGTCTGGGTCGAGGACTTCCTGAAGTTCCACGACAACTTCCCCAGCGCCCGTGCCACTGCGATCGAGGATTCCCATGTCAAGGCCGTTGTCGACGGCGTGCACGCCGCCGGCGGCTACATCGGCTACCAGCTCAGCTGCATGGGCCGCTCCTTCTCCGGCTTCGACGCCGCCAAAGCCGCACAGTATGAGTCCGCCTTTGCCGAGCATCTGACCCGTGAGGAGGTCAAGCTCGTCCAGGCCGACTTCATCAACGGCGCGAAGAAGATGAAGGACCTCGGCTTCGACGCCGTCGAGATCAACGCCGCCGGCAACAACATCGGCCAGGCCTTCTTCTCCCGCCAGCGCAATCACAGGGACGACGAGTACGGCCCCCAGAGCTTTGAAAACCGCGCCCGCTTCGTCGGCGAGATCATCACCGGCATCAAGGAGGTCTGCGGGAAGGACTTCCCGGTCCAGGTCCTCTTCAACGGCATCGAGGAGAACGACATCAACATCGGCGAGGCCGATCTCTCCACCACCGTCGAGGAGAACTGCCTGATCTGCAAGTCCCTCGAGGACTTCGGCGCCGACTCCCTGCATGTGCGTCTCGGCGTGTTCCGTATGCACGTATGTCAGTTCGCCTCCGACCTGTACTTCACCGGCAACGGCATCATCGGCACCGCGGCCAACGGCACCCGCTTCGACTTCTCCAGGCACTTTGAGGGCAAGCTGCTCGCCAATCACGACGCCTACGGCATGATGCTCAAGGTCGCCCAGGAGATCAAGCAGCATGTCTCCATCCCCGTCGGCACCGTCACCTGCATGAACCCGGCCCACGCGCCCAAGTTCTTTAACGACGCCATCGCCAACGGCATGTGCGACTTCTTCATCATGAACCGCCCGCTCACCGTTGACACCGAGTACGTCAACAAGCTCCGTGAGGGCCGCCTCGACGAGATCGCGCCCTGCACCCGCTGCATGCACTGCCACTTCGACTATGACGAAGAGGGCAAGACCTATGAGCACTGCCGCGTCAACGCCGCCACGCAGAGAGCCTGGCACGCCGACATGCCCGAGGGCGCGACCCCGCTGCCCGCGGACGGCGACAAGAAGGTCATGGTCATCGGCGGCGGCCCCGCCGGCATGGAGGCCGCCCGCATCGCGGCTCAGCGCGGCTACGACGTGACGCTCTACGAAAAGAACGGGATGCTCGGCGGTCTGCTCACCTTCGCCAACATCATCAAGGGACCGCATGAGAATCTGGACGATCTCAAGAAGTACCTGATCCGCCAGCAGGAGCTCAAGGGCGTCAAGGTCGTCACCGGCACCGAGGTCACCAAAGAGCTCATCGAGAAGGAGGCACCCGACTACGTGGTGCTCGCCGTCGGCGGCAAGCGGCCCGGGCTGGAGCTCTCCTCCAACGGCGCGACCACCGTCATCTCCCTCGACGACATCGCCGCCACAAAGGTTGGCGAGCATGTGACCATCCTCGGCGGCAACGCCCAGGCTGTGGACACCGCCCAGTATCTGATCGCCCAGGGCAAGCACGTCACCATGGTCTCCCCGGAGGGCAAGGACAAGCTCGACAAAGGCCAGTCCTCCTGGGTCAAGCAGTTCACCATCCCCATGCTGTACGCCAACGGCATGCGCCTCTGGCCGAACGCCTCCATCAAGGAAGTGCGCGACGGCGAGGTCGTCATCGCGGGCGAGACCGGCTGCGACATCGTCGTCGCCTGCGAGACCGTGATCGACGCGCGCGACATGCTGCCCAACACCGCCCTCATCGACGGGCTCTCCATCCCCGCCGTGGCGGTCGGCGACTGCAACAAACCCTTCAACATTGCCGAGGCGATCGCCGCCGGCAACATCGCCGCAAGAAAGATCTGAAGCAGGCGCGCCGCCGAGCCTGCCATCCCGGGCGAAGCGAAGGCGAAGCATTCTTCGCCGCTTCGCTCCCCGGATGGCACGGAAAAAGCGGCGCCGTGCCGTAAAAATGATCAGGAGGATCCGTTATGAAAAAATTCATTTCTCTCTGCCTCTGCGTCTGTCTGGTGCTCTCCCTGGCCGCTGTCGGCCATGCCGAGAGCTTCACGCCCGGCACCTATGAGGCGTCCGCCCACGGCTTCGGCGGCGAGGTCACCGTCAAACTGACGGTCGACGCTGAGAAGGTCACCGGGATCGAGATCGTCGGTGACGGCGAGACCCCGACCGTCGGCGGCGAGGCCATCGTACACTTCAACGAGCGCCTTGCGGGCATCAGCTCCGCCGACGACTTTGACGCCGTCTCCGGCGCGACCTTCACCTCCACCGCGGTCAAGACCGCGGTCGCGGAGTGCCTGCGCCAGGCGAAGGGCGAGGCCGCCGACGAGGGTGCTCCCCTCACGGACGGCACCTACCAGGGCGAGGGCTTCGGCTTCAATCTCACCAAGCGCGTCCCCGTGACCGTCGAGGTCAGGGACGGCAGGCTCGCCTCGGTCGAGGTGGGTGAAAACGGCGAGACCAACGGCTTCATCGACACCGTGATCGCCAAATTCATCCCCCGCGTGCTGGACAGCCAGAGCCTGGCCGTCGACGCCATCACCGGCGCGACCGCCACGTCCAACGGCGTGCGCCAGGGCATCGAGAACGCCCTGAAGGACGCCGGCATGGATCTGGCCGGCATGTACACGCCCATCCCCAAAACAAACGCCGCCGAGGAATATGAGACCGACGTGCTCGTCATCGGCATGGGCTCCTCCGGCACGACGGCGGCCCTCTCCGCCGCTGAGAAGGGCGTCTCCGTCCTTGCCATCGACAAGGCCGGCAAGTGGGGCGGCACCGGCGCAACGACCTCCGGCCCCGCAAACATCAACGCCCCCAGCCAGGTGGCGTCCGAGATCGTCGACTGGAAGGACCCGATCCAGGGCCAGCACACGAAGGCCCCCGGCGAGCCGCTGGTGGACGCGGACGCGCTCTATGAGACATGGCTCGACTACACCACCGTCGACGGCGTCCAGGGCGCCAAGCCCGAGCTCATCGCCAAGGTGATCTACGAGTCCGGCGAGACCTGCGACTGGCTCCAGGAGTACGGCTTCGCCTTCGGCCCGGCTGTCGGCTTCGTCGGCGGCAAGTGGGCGATCTTCTCCTCCTACGTCGGCAACAAGGCCCTCACCGAGAGCTACTTTGCCGCGGCCTATGACAAGTACGTCCAGATGGGCGGCAAGTACATGCTCGAGACCGAGGCGACCGATCTCCTCTTTGAGGACGGCAGCTGCGTCGGCGTCAAGGCTGTCAAGGCGGACGGCACGGACGTGACCATCCGCGCCAAGGCGGTGCTCTGCTGCTCCGGCGGCTACGCCGGCAGCGAGGAGCTGCAGCGCCGCTTCACCGGCGATGCCTACAAGCTCTACGGCATGTACACCAACGACGGCAAGATGATCCGCTCCGCGGTCGATAACGGCGCCGCCACCTACAGCATCGGCATCTACCCGATGTCCCACTTCGTGGCCCCCAGCCAGATCACGACCTGCTTCTCCTTCGCGGACAACGATATCCCCTACGGCCTCATCTGCACCGCCGAGGGCATGGCTGTCAACCGCAACGGCGACCGCTTTATTGACGAGTCTTCGATCTCCATGGAGGCTTTCTATCAGGGCAGCAAGTTCTTCTACGTCTACTCCGCCGACCAGATCGACGTGCTGCGCGAGAAGGGCCTGAGCGCCAACGCCTCCGGCAGATATCTGTCCCAGGGCGGCATCGTGGCCGACACCCCGCTTGAGAATATCGACGCCGTGATCGACTACGGCGTGGACGCGGGCTTCATCTACAAGGCCGCCACGCTGGACAAGCTGGCCGAACAGCTCGGCGTCCCGGCCGAGAACCTCAAGGCATCCGTCGCCGGCTACAAGCCCGACGGCGACGCCTTCAACAAGGCCCCCGAGAAGTTCGAGCGCCTCGGCACCATCGCGGACGACGCCACGTACTACGTGGCCTTCACCGGCTGCCCGTACATCTACAGCACCTGCGGCGGTCTCGACGTGAACGAGAACTTCCAGGTCCTCAACACCGAGGGCGAGGTCATCCCCGGCCTCTTCGCCTGCGGTACCGACAGCATGGGCGTCCTCTTCAACGAGCAGAAGGCCTACACCAACTACGGCGGCTGCGCCCAGGGCTACTGCTTCGTCTCCGGCCGTGACGCCGGCGCCTTTGCCGCGGAGCAGATCCTCGGATAAGCAGTCCCATACGGGCGATGCATGAATTGCCCGGCCAAATCGCAAAACCCTCCCGGGCGAATACGTGCAGCACACGTATTCGCCTTTTTTTGCGCGGATTTGCTCGCTGATGATTGACTGCCGCAGGGATTTCCTCTATAATGAAAAAAGAATCAAACACGGTCCCCCGCACGCTGCGGCCTGTGTCACTCGTGTGACGGTTCTGTGACATAAGCCGTGATAGAATACAAGCAAACCGAAGATCTTTTCAGGAGGTACTCACCATGGAGAAAAGAAAGGTTGCCCTGAACGACGAGTTGTTGGAGTATATCAGCGGCGGCAGCAGTCAGGCACAGCCCCGGATCGTAATGTTGAGCGAACTGAAATCGCAGGAAATCAACAATTACCTCCTGGGACAATGCCCGAACAAGGCGTGCAAACAATCGCTGGTAGCAAGCAGCGGCGGCGCCCTCTGCAAAAACTGCAACATCCTCTATGTGGGACCGTGAGACAGGGCCGCTCAGGCCGCAGGCAGGGAAGAGACAGGCCCATCATCCCTGACGCCGGCACGGTTTAAAACGAACCGCTCCCTCCGCACCGACAGCATCTGCTGCCCGGTACGGGGGGAGCGGTTTCCTGTTTGAATCAATGACAGTTGAAATAATCCACGGCAGTGCTGTCGGTGATGACCACGTCGCACTTGCCAGCGTAGAGGTATTCGAAGCATTCGGTCGTGCCGCCGGCGAGGCGGGTGATCTGACCGAGGCGCTTGATGAGTCTCGGGTCCGTGTCGAGAGCGGCGCGCGCCTCCGGTGTGGAGGGCATACACATCTTGCGCCCGCCCATGCGCATCTTGTTCCAGACCGGGGAGCCGTTGCGCGTGGCGACCACGATGTCGTTGTGGATATACGGCCCGTACTGGGTGTACTCCCCGGCGGCAGCGTCCTGGGGATCGAGGGCGATGCCGCCCCAGGCCACGTCGATGTTGCCGGAGGAGAGCTCGATATACACGTTCTCCTTCTCAATGGGGTGCATCCTGAGCGTCCAGCCCAGCTTCTCGCACACCGCCATCGCAAGCTCCACGTCCAGGCCCCAGTATTCGCCGTTAGAGAGATAGGAGAAGGGAAAGGCGTTGATGTCCAGACCGACGATCAGGTCCTGCGGCTCCGGCGGGATGAGCTTTTCCAGTGCGTCCGCCTGCTTGTCGTAATTGAGCGCCGGGCTGCCCAGCCATTTGATCGAGAGCTGGTCCACCCGACCCTCGGCGGCCAGCACGCTCAGCGCCGCCGTCACGTAGAAGTACAGGGGATCGTTGTTGCGGAAGGCGAGGGAGTAGTCCTGCTCGACCAGCACCTCCACGATGTTGATGCCGTAGCTGAAGCGGCTGCCGCCGCAGCCGCAGAGCGGGAGCGCCAGACAGAGGACCAGCACGATACAGAGAATTCTTTTCATCATCCGGCCCTCAGCGCTTCCCGCGCCCACGTTTCAGGGACTCCTGCTGCAGCTCCTCCTCAAAGCGGCGCCTGTAGCCCTCGTAGCGCTTTTTCTTCCGGTGTCTTCCGACGAGCACATAGCTCATCACCCCGAGAAACGCAAGCCCCGTGGCCGTGGCGACGAGACTGAGCTTGAGATGCCGGTCGGCCCGGTCCTGCTTTTCGCGCGTCTCGATGCGCTGCCGCAGCTCTGCCTGGGCCTGCGCGCTGGCAGCGCGCTCCGCCTCGAGAGCGGCCTGCCGCTCCGCCTCCTGCGCTGCCTGCTCCGCGGCCTGCCGCTCTGCCTCCTGGGCCTCCCGTTCTTCCACAAAGGGGGTGACCTGCTCCTCCAGCGTCAGAGCGTAATCCTTGAAGCGCGCCGCGAGCTGACCGATCACCCACTCGTAATTGCCCACGTCCCGCGTCATGACCGAGAGAATGATGGGGCTCGGGGTGTAGATGATGCCCACCGTGTGGTTCCAGTTCGTGTTCTGGTTGTCGTAGTAGCTGCCGTATTTCTGGGCGACGTTGTAGACGTGCATCTCGTCCGGCAGGCGGAAGTAGTGCCCCTGGTCGGCCTTGAGCATACAGTCGAGCACGCGCGGAAAGCGCTCCGGGTCCGCGTACAGGGTCTCGAGCACGTTTGTGATATAGCGCGGCGAAAAATAACAGTACTGCATATAGTCGGGGTCATAGTCTCCGTCCGCGAGCTTTGCGTACTGCTTGGCCTCCTCGCGCCAGACCTCGTCCCCGCCGAGGAATTTGCGGACCTCATGGGCGTAGTCGTTGTTGGAGTGGATGATGATATACTCAAACGTCGTCTGGAGGTCAAGCCCCGCGATCTTCTCGTCCGGGCTGACCATGCCGGCGCCCACCCGTTCGGCCAGCACCATCATCAGCGGCACCTTGTAGACGCTCGCGGGGTAGAACCAGGTGTCGGGGTTGTAGAACCACTCGTCCCCCGTGGCGGGGAGGCAGAAGCCGATCCCGACGCGGTCCTTCGGGATGCTGTTCTCCTTCAAAAAGCCCTCCACCAGTTCCGTGAGTTTTGCCTCGTCCAGAATGCTGACGGGCGCCTCGGTCACGATGGGGGCCGCCGTCTCCGCAGGGGCCGCCTCCTCGCCGAAGGCCGAAAGGGAAAGCGCGCAAAGCAGCGCGGCGCACAGCAAAAGCGAAGCCCCGCGCCTGCAAATTCTGTTTTTGTCCATAGCTCTGTGTACCTCTCCAACGCGCAATATTCCGCCGCGCGGGCGTCTGCCGAAAGCCCGCGAGTTTTCATGCCGCCCGGCGCTCCGCCGCGGCGGGTGAGCTGCCGTCCGACCCGAAAAACCATACGATTGCTCCCTCAAACAAATTCTTGAATTTGTTGGGGAGCAATTTTGCCATGTTTCGCGGTTTCCCTGTAAAGGGGCGAGCGAAACGGCAATCAAATCACGATTGATGTGCCAGGCATCAGGCCACATCTTGATTCAGGATTTCGTTGGCACATCAATATATTCAGTATAACACAAGCCTTTGCGTTTTGTACAGGAAAATAAAAAAACACGGCAAGCCCATGCGCGGCAGGAAAAAACTTCCGGCGTTGGGAACTTTTTCCCCGGCACGGCGTCTTACACCTGTACAAATCAAGAGCAAAGGAGTGTAACGCCATGGACGATCTGAAATTCAATCCCTCTGCGCTGCTGATTGTCGGCATGCTGATCGGCGTGGTCTGCACGCTGCTGAATACGATCCCCTGACAGAGCCCTTTTCGCCTTTCCGGCAAAATCTGTGCCTGCTTCGTCATCGTCCTTGCCTGACGCAGATTTTGCCCGGAAATCCGTGATTATCAGGGAATCGTATCATGCCGCTCTCGGGGGAGAGAACGGGAAACGCGGGCTGTGAACAAGCCCGGACAACCAAAAACGGCAGGGGAGAGGCTTGCCCCTCCCCTGCGGCGATAAAAGGGCTTTCTCACAGCCGCTCAAAACTTGCTTTCGTGCATAATCGCCGCCGCACGGGGGATACTGTTTTCAAAGGGATCGACCTGATCCCGGACTTGGAAAGGAGAATTCCCATGACGACGAAAGAATTACTCTATGTCGACGACGCGCTCTCCCACGCACAGCTTCTGGCAACGCAGTTCCAGAACGCCGCCGACCAGCTCCAGGACAACGCGCTGCGCACGCAGGTGAGCCAGATGGCCCAGCGCCACCGCCAGATGTACCAGCAGTTCTACAATCTTGTGTGAGGTGAAGAACATGGACGACAAATGCATTATGGAAGGCCTGCTTCTGGACGCGAAAGGCGTCTGCGATCTGTATATGCACGGCGCGATCGAATCCAGCACGGCCAAGGTGCGGCAGACCTTCTCCGCCGCCTTTGACGACGCCCTCTCCATGGGCGACACCCTCTATCAGCAGATGACCCGGAAGGGCTGGTACCAGACCGACAGCGCGCCGGAACAGAAGCGCCAGCAGACCAAACAGAAATTCACCCCGACCTGCTGATCGGGGAACAGCACCACCGCACGGGAGGGCCTTGACCCTCCCGTGTCATTTTTCCTGAGAAGACAGGATCTTATTCGATCCCGGTCTTCCTCACGATCGCGTTCCGGCTCCGAACCCTTCGCCGTGGTGCCTGTTCCGCTTTGCCGTCATGGCGTCATTCATGGGGATGCGCGTTGAGAAAGGCCGTCATACCCGGCACAAATTTCGTTTTTCTCCCGAGACCGCCGTTTCTGAATATGTAGGAAGTGCCGTCAAATTCGTCATAATCGGGAAATGCCGCCTCAAAGAACTCCCGGGATTTTTCGTTCGCGGGAATGATATAGTCGATCTTCAGACCGTTTTCCCGAATCCCGACCGAGGCGTACATCAAATCCACCTGTTTTGCCGCAAAGCCCCGGGGCAGCGCTTCCTTCATGCGCTCCGCCATCGCCCTCGCGCCGTCCTCGTCGATGACGCTGAGCAGTCCGATGCCGTATCGAACCCCGGAAGTCTCGTATTCCTTGTAATCGGAAAAGAGGATTTCCTCATCGCTCATTCCCTCATAGGACAGCGCTTCGGCATGAAGCCCCAGATAGAAGGCGCCCGTGTCCGCGATCCCGGCGCGGCCGGCGAGATCGGCGGCAGCCTGCCTGTCGGCCTCCGTTACCGTCGAGCCAGTCAGGTTCGTGGTATCGGACAGCACTGCGCCAAGCAGCAGCGCGGCGGTGGCCTTGTCGATCTCAAGGCCGTAGTTCATATAATCCAGCCAGACGATGGTAGCGGTCGCGCCGATGGGCTTCGCCTCATAGACCAACTGATGCCCCGTCGTGACGGTACCGACGCCGTGATGGTCCAGGATCCCCACGATATGCGCGTCCTCCATGCCTTCCGCGGCCTGTGCGTATTCGCTGTGATCCACCAGAAAGATGGACTTGCCCGCCGCATCCTCCAGCACCGGCGGCGCCTCCACGCCCGCTTCCCTGAGAATATAGGCGGTTTCTCTGTTCACGGGTTCGGTGATCGCAGCCTGTGCCGGATAGCCCAGCAGGGTCAGCAGCCGGGCGTAGGCGACGGCGCTGCATACGGTATCCGAATCCGGGCTGCGGTGGCCGATCACATAAACGGGGCCGTCCTCTATGATCATGTTCTCAATACCGGCCCGATTCAGCGTATACAGCCGCTCCTGCGCTTCCAGAAGCGGTTTTTCCCCGGCGTTTTTCCCAAAGAAATATCCTCCTGCCGCGATCATACAGGCCGCGATCACGAGCAGGAAGGCGGTGACTATGGTGTTGTTTCCTTTTCTCACGGTATTGCTCCTCTCCTGTGTACGGTTTTTGACTGCTCCCTGACGGAAGCTGACGCCCCATGACCGGCATTTTGCCGGAAGACAGCTTTCTGCCGGGGAGCAGTATCAGTGTAGCGGGCTTCGGCGCGGCTGTCAACCCCGGCGGCGAAATCAGCCTGCGCGACAAAACGCTGCGATTCAAATCCATCGTTTATGTCATATGCGGGCGGAGCGGATTCGTTTACCCCTCAAGGCATACGCGGCGGGCAAGCTCAAGGATCAGATCGGCCTCCTCAACGGGAGACATTCTGTTATCGCTCTGTTCAATCCATTCCCTCAAAAGACGGTAACTGCCGTGAATTGCAAAAGAGGTTACGGCATGACTGCGGGAAGGATCCGCGCACCCTTTCGTTGCAGCACCAAGAAGATCCGTAATCTTGGGCAGTGCGAAAAGTCGCTCGGCGAAGTGCGGATCAATGTTATTGCTCAAAAGCAGGCGTGACAGCTCTCGGTTTTCTTCAAAATATGCAAGCACCAGGGTTACGCGCTCCTGTATGCTCTCCCGGTCATCGACGTCGGCCTTGTTCAGCCTCCCTGCAATCTCATCCAGGAACCGGCTTGACATATCCTCCAACAGGTCATATTGACTGCCGTAATGGTTGTAAAAGGTGGTCCGGTTGATTCCCGCTTTCTCACATAACTGCCGGATCGAGATCGCATGGATCGGGGTGTCCTCCAGCATCTGCAAAAAGGCGTCGGCAAGAAGCTTTTTTGTCAGCATGATCCGCTGGTTCTCTTTCTTCTTCATCTTCGTACCTCGAAATCAACATATTTTTCGCATCTGTCGGTTGCCAATACGACATGTGTCCAGTAATATAGTATCAATCACGCAAGGATTATTCAAGGAGAAACGAAAACACATGGAGTTGTTTTGGTATATCATCGCCGCGCTCGGCGCTGGAATCGGCACAGGCCTGGCGGGGCTTTCTGCAGCCACGGTCATGGTTCCCATTCTGATCGTTCTCTGCCCGTCCTTTTCGGGCGAGACGGGCGCATATCAGGCGACCGCAATTGCGCTGGCCTCGGATATTCTCGGCTCAGCTGTGACGACATATACTTATGCAAAGCACAGGAATATTGATCTGAAACGTGGATGGATCATGCTGGTGTGCATTCTTGCAATGTGCACCGTCGGCAGCTATGTCGCATTCATCGTGGGCAATGTCGTACTCGGCGGATTTACGCTGTTTCTGACATTCTTCATAGGCATTCGTTTTCTTGTAAAGCCTGATACAAGCAGAAAAAACCAGGCCGCCAGGGGAGAAGCGTTGGATTTCAAAGGTATTCTTATTTCGCTTTTCTTCGGCCTGACGATCGGCTTCGGCACCGGCTTCGTGGGTACGGGCGGCGGTATGATGATGCTGATTGTGTTTACCGCGTTTCTCGGAATGGAGCTGAAGACGGCGGTCGGCACCAGCACGTTCATAATGGCGTTTACCGCACTGATCGCGTCGGCCAGCCATATATTCATTTATCCTGCTATCGTACTTGAAAAGTGGGACGTTATGCTTTTGTGCATCGTCATTGCCACTGCTGCAAGTCTTGTCTCTGCGCGTTTTGCCAACCGGGTGAAAAACCGGGCGGTGGGGCTGGTGACCGGAGCGGTTCTGACCGTTCTCGGCGGGGCGATGCTGCTCCTGAACTATTGGAGCTTTCTTTCTCAGTACCCGCTGTTTGTAAACATACTCCGTAATCTCGGCATCTTTCTTGCATACGTTATTCCGTGCGTGCTGATTTTGCTTCCCATACGGTTTCTCACGAAGCTCCCTTCCTTCATCTTCCGCAAGTTTCTTCATGCTGTGGCCTTTTCCTGTATTACGATCATGACGCTCACGGCAAGAGAATGGCTGTCGGCGGCGCTGACAGCAGTCTTTATTGCAGTGGCCCTTTATCCGATTCTCAGGCTTTTCGAGAAAGAACCGTGGTACGCAAATCTGTTCGTTCAGAAAAAACCGGGTGAGATCAGGAAAAGCCTGCTAATGCTGTTTTTCATGTTTGCGGCTGTGATCTCTGTGTCCTGGGGCGTTTTCGGAAAGCCCTTCGTCGCTGCTGCGGCGATTCTGATGTGGGGTATCGGTGACGCTGCGGCAGCGCTTGTCGGGATTCCTTACGGAAAGCACAAGGCCCATCTCAAAGGAACGGATGGCAGAAAATCGTGGGAAGGCAGCGCCGCCATGCTTGCCGCGTGCCTGATCAGCGGCTTTTGCGTGCTGTTTTTCGGCCATATGATGAAAGCCGGCGCCGCACTGGTCTCTGCCGCAGTCGGCGCCCTGCTCGGAACAGCCGCCGAGCTGTTTACGCCGAGCGAATATGATACCGTCACCGTACCGACGGTGATCGCCGCGGCGCTGCTCATCCTGGAAGCAATCATCGCGTGAGCGCGCAGAAGGAGAAAACAACAGCGGCATAGGAAAGAAGGGCGAGACGATGAAAAAGGCAAAATACCCCATCAGCCGGGAATTCTTTCCTTATGACAGGTTCACACCGTCTGTCAATAAGGGGTTTGTCCGTTTGGTACAAAAAGGGATGAAGACGCCGGGGTTTATTTATCGCGATCCTGCGGTTGAAACACGGCTTCGGAAGATCCCCTCTTTTCAAGACGGGCAGATCGAACTGTATATCATGACTCCCAGGGAGATACAAAAGCCCGCGCCATGTTTTCTTGATATTCATGGCGGAGGATTCGTCTTCGAGGGCTCCGGCAGTCACTTTCATCATGCCCTGACGTATGCGAAGGAAGCCGGCTGTATTGTCGTTTACGTGCGCTACCGCCTGGCGCCGGACTATCCCTTCCCTTATCCGCAGGAGGATTGTTATGCTGCCCTGCTCTGGGTCTGTGAGCATACCGAAGAGCTTGGCATCGACCGAAACCGCATCGGGATCGGAGGTGACAGCGCAGGCGGCACACTGGCTGTTGTGACCTGTATGATGGCCCGTGACAGACATTTCGGCATCCGGCCACGGTTCCAGCTGCTTATATACCCGTGGCTGGACGACCGCAATGTCAGCGAGTCTTATCAAAAATACACGGATACGCCAATGTGGAATTCCACCCTGTCCAGAAATGTGGGGCCGCTGACAAATCCGAATCCAGGCGCAACGCCGCTGGCCTACCGCTCGCCGGTTGAAGCAGACAGCTTTTCCGGTCTGCCTCCCGCCTATATAGAAGTAGCCGAATTCGACCCTTTGCACGATGATGGCGTCTATTATGCCGAGCTTTTGAACGGCGCCGGGATTATGGCGGAGCTGCATGAGACGAAGGGGACGATGCATGGTTTTGACGCGAAGATCAAAGCACCGACGACCAGAAAAATGCTCAATTTACGTGTCGCATACATGCGCAGGATGTTTGGCTGAGGAGAATGCTGCCTTTCAGAGAGAGAAACGTCTCTGATACGATTATCCGACAGAACAGTTTGGGCAATACCGCATAATTCGGCAAGAGCAGATCCTGAGAAAATTTGGGTTCTGATAAAGGCACTTTTTCGCAGATGTACTTTGTGCGGCCGGATTTGTGTCAGGCTTCGTTATCGGTCTTGACCATACGTAAAGTATGCTCTGCCTCCGCCGCCTTGCCTGACACAAATCCGCCTCGGAAATCTTTCACTGCGCCTTATTGGAGAAGAGTATGAGTTTCAATCATCGAGAAAACAAGACAAGAGACCCGCTGCTTCATGGAAACAGCGGGTCTCTTGTGCAGTTCCGAAAACAATTGTACAAAATTGAAGCCTTGCCGTCTTTGAGCAGGAGAAAAGGTGATTATTGGAGACTGAACTATCGTCTCTGCTATCTCAAATCACGCACTCAATACAGCTTTGCGCCTGCCGGAATGTGGGGATCAACCATCAGAAGATGGAGCTTTTCCTCCTCCCCTTCCTTGTGGACAGCGCTTAGAAGCATACCGCAGGATTCGATGCCCATCATGGCTCTCGGCGGCAGATTCGTGATGGCGATGCAGGTCTTCCCGATCAGCTCTTCCGGCTCATAATAGGCGTGAATACCGCTCAAAATCGTCCGATTCTCTCCGGAACCGTCGTCCAGAGTGAATTGCAGGAGCTTCTTGGACTTCTTCACGGCCTGGCAGTCCAGCACCTTAACGGCGCGGAAATCGCTCTTGGAGAAGGTCTCAAAATCGACCTGATCCTGGAACAGAGGCTCGATCACCACATTGGAAAAGTCGATCTTTTCCGGCTCGGCGGGAGCTTCGGGAGCGGCTTCCGCAGGGGCGTCCTCCGCCTTTTCTTCCTTCTTAGGCATGTCCAGCGGTTTCATGGTCGGGAACAGGATGACGTCCCGGATGGAGCTTGCTCCGGTGAGGAGCATGACGCAGCGGTCGATGCCGATGCCGAGACCGCCGGTGGGGGGCATCCCGTATTCGAGAGCGTTGATGAAGTCCTCGTCCATCATGCCGGCCTCGTCGTCACCCCTGGCGCGCAGCTCCATCTGCTTCTGGAAGCGCTGCTTCTGGTCGATGGGATCGTTGAGCTCGGAGAAGGCGTTGCCCATCTCGCTGGCGCAGATGAAGAGCTCGAAGCGCTCGGTCAGGCGCGGGTCCTTCGGGCTGCGCTTGGCGAGCGGGGAGACGTCCACCGGGTGCATGGTGATGAAGGTCGGCTGGATGAGCTTTTCCTCCACCTTCTGGTCAAAGCACTCATACAGGGCGTGGCCCCAGGTGGGCTCCACCTTGTCCATGTCGACGCCGGCGGCCTTCGCCGCAGCGACCGCCTCCGCATCGTCCGGGATCGCCATGAAGTCGATCCCGACGTATTCTTTGACGGCCTCGGCCATGGTCAGACGCCTGAAGCCGGGGGCGAGGCTGACCTGCTGCCCCTGCCACTCCACGTCGTAGCTGCCGAGGATCTCCATGGCCGCGCCGGAGAGCAGCGCCTCAAAGAGGTCCATCATGTCGTTGAAATCGGCGTAGGACTCATAGAGCTCGACCGAGGTGAATTCCGGATTGTGGCGGGTATCCATGCCCTCGTTGCGGAAGATGCGGCCGATCTCATAGACCCGCTCGATCCCGCCGACGATGAGGCGCTTGAGGTTGAGCTCCGTCGCGATGCGCAGGTACATGTCGAGATCGAGCGTGTTGTGGTGTGTGATGAAGGGGCGCGCCGTCGCGCCGCCGGAGATGGTGTTGAGGACGGGCGTCTCCACCTCCATGTAGCCTCTCCCGTCCAGGAAGCGGCGGACATAGGAGATGAAGCGGGAGCGGATCTCAAAGTTGCGGCGGCTGTCCTCGTTGACGATCAGGTCCACGTAGCGCTGGCGGTACTTGAGCTCCGTATTGGTCATGCCGTGGAACTTCTCCGGCAGGGGGCGCAGGGATTTTGAGAGCAGCACCACGGACTGGACGTGTACGGAAATTTCGCCCGTCTTGGTCTTGAAGACGTAGCCGCCCGCGCCGATGATGTCGCCGATGTCGTACTTGCGGAAATCGGCAAACTCCGTCTCGCTCACCGCGTCGGCGCGGATATAGAGCTGGATCTGGCCCCGGTCGTCCTTGATGTGGCAGAAAATGGCCTTGCCCATGCCGCGCTTGGAGAGGATGCGGCCCGCGACGCGGACCTGCTTCTCCTCAAAACCGTCATAATTGTCCCTGATCTCCTGCGACCAGGCGCTGCGGCAGAACTTTGTCTGGCGGAAGGGGTCGCGCCCCTCCTGCTGAAGGGCGGCCAGCTTGTCGCGCCGTACCTGCAATATCTCGGACAGCTCCATCTCGGGAGCCTGCGGATTGTTTCTCTCTTCGCTCATCGGCTTCTCCCCGTCACTTGTTTTCGACCGAGAGGATCTGCAGCCGGATCTCCCCGGCGGGCGCGGCCACGGAGACCGTGTCGCCCGAGTGGTGGCCGTGCAGGGCGCGGCCCACGGGAGAATCGTCGGAAATGCGGCCGTCCTTGGGATTCGCCTCCTGGGAGCCGACGATCTCATAGGTATCCTCGGCGTCCTCCTCGATATCCAGTACCTTAACGATGCTGCCGAGGGTGACAGTGTCCTTGGGGACGTCCTGTTCGGCCTTGTCGACGATCTCGGCGTTTTCGATCAGGACCTTGAGCTCCGCGATCTTGGAGTAGAGCTTGCCCTGCTCGGTCTTGGCCTCGTCATATTCGCTGTTCTCGGACAGGTCGCCGAAGCTTCTGGCCTCCTTGATGAGCTCCGAGACCTCCTTCTCGCGGACGGTCTCGAGATAATAGAGCTCGTCCTTGAGCGCGTCGAGACGCTCCTGACTCATTTTGAATCTGCTTGCATTTGCCATGATGACAATCTCCTTCTGCCGCATGTGCCGGCCTGTATTATAAAACCACTGTTCTCTGTATAGGGCAGCCTTGATTATATGGGTTTTCCCCGTCTGTGTCAACTCAAAAGCTTCAGCGCGTAGATGAGCTGATCGTCGTCTGAGGTAACGCCGGAGCCGGAGCTGTCGCCGGTGGTGCCGGCGGTGGTGCCGGTGGCGCTGGGGTCCGAGTTGTGCATGATATAGTCGGGCGATACGCCGCCGCGTGCGCTGATGTCCACGCCGTTTCCGGTGAGGTAGGTGCCGGTCGAGAGGCGGATCGCGCTCCCGTCGGACAGGACGATGGTCTCCTGATAGCGCGTCTTGCCGGTGGACGGCTCGCCGATCAGGGTCGCCCAACCGTATTCCTGGAGGGCGGCGGCGCAGACCTCGGCCTCGCCGTAGGTCTCGGCGTTGATGAGCACACACATCGGAAGCTGGATGCACATGCCGTCGGACTCGGTGATCTCCTGCTTGCCGTTTTTGTACTGCATGGCGAAGAGCCGCCCGTTCGGCAGCAGATAATCCAGAAAGGCCGCGACCTCGGTGTCGAGGCCGCCGGGGTTGCCGCGCAGGTCGATGCACAGCGCCGTCGCGCCCTGGTTGAGCAGGGTCTCGATCCCGTCGATGGCGTCCTGCGCGGTGCCGGCTTCAAAGTTCTTGATCTGCACATAGCCCGCGAGCGTTTTTTCCAGACGGCAGTGGACGGAGCTCACATACACGCCGCTGCAGTCGACCTCGATGGTTTTCTTGCCCTTGCTGATGTCCAGCGTGAAGATGGTGTTGAGCCGCGAGCGGATGAGCTTGCGCGCCTCGTCGAGGGTCTTGTCGGTCAGGTCGATGCCGTCGACGCTGGTGATCACGTCGCCGGCGGTAAGGCCGGCCCAGGCGGCAGGGGAGTCCATGTTGACCGAGATCACCTCAAAGCCGCCGCCCTCCTCCTTGAGGATTGCCATTCCGATGCCGGCATATTCACCGGTGGAGCTGAGCTGATACGCCTTGTACTCATTGGGGGACATGTAGTAGCTCCACTTGTCTCCAAGACCCGAGACAATGGCGGCCGCCGCGTTGTCCCCGAGCGTGCTGCGGTCGACAGGGTCGATGAAGCGCTCGTCGATGACGTCCTTGATCTCGATATAGCGCATGGCCTCGTCGTAATCGTTCCTGCCGCCGACGGCCTCGAGCATGGTGCGATGGGTCTGCCACCAGGTGCCGCCGCCGACGAGGAGCAGGGCCAGGATCACAAATTTCAGGCGGATGGGGATATTCAATAACGCCGTGATGAGGCGCAGGATGCCTTGGAGTATCCGCGTGCCGAGTCTCATAAAAAAACCTCCGGAAGGGGAAAGTCACTTGTTGCCGGGCAGTCGTTCCCGACTGCCCGGCAGCTTGTTTCTGTCGTGATTACACGCCGGCGTCCGGCGAGATGTTGAGGCCCGAGTAGAACATTTCCGGGTCGACTCTCGACCCGTTGACGTAGACCTCAAAGTGCAGATGCGGTCCGGTGGAGTTGCCGGTGCTGCCGACCTGCCCGATGGTGTCGCCCTGGTTCACATACTGCCCCTCGTACACGCCGATGGTCGACAGATGGCCGTAGAGGGTCTTGTAGCCGCCCGCGTGCTCGATCATGATGCAGTTGCCGTAGCCGCCGTACCACTCCGCGAGGACGACCTTGCCGCCGTCCGCGGCGTAGACCGCCGTGCCCATGTTGGAGGCGATGTCCATGCCGTTGTGGTGTTTAAGCTCGCCCGTAATGGGGTGGATGCGCTCGCCGAAGCGGCTGGAAATGTAGGAGTAGGAGGCCACGGGGAAGATGAAGAAGCCGGTGGAGTTGGCGATCCCGCCGCCTCCGCCGCCGGAGCTCCCGCCGCTGTCGCCGCCGCCGGCTGCCGCCGCGGCTGCTGCCGCTGCCGCCGCCTCTTCCGCGGCGCGCTCTGCCTCGAGCCTGGCGACCAGCGCGTTCAGCGCCTCGGTCGTCTCGTCCTCCTGCGCTGCGATCTCCGCGATCTCCTCCTGCTTGTTCGTGTAGTCTTCATAGAGACCGGTCAGAAGCTCGTTTGCCTCTTCGATCTCAAGCTCCAGCTTTTTCTGCTCCTCGCGCAGGATGTCCTGCTTGCCGTTGACCTCCCTGCGGTAGTCCTCATACTCGGCCTTGATCGCCTCCGTGTTCTCGCGGGCGCGGATGTAGTTGTCCTCAAGCTCCCGGTCGCGCTGCATGATCTCGCCCACATCGTCCAGTGCGGTCAGCATCTCACCGAGATCGTTGGCCTTGAAGATCAGCGCCAGATAGTTGAGCGTCCCGTTTTCCTCCATCGCGCGCACGCGGGCGCGGTAGCGTTCGAGCTGCTCCTGCTCGAGCGCCTGGGCGTCCAGGACCTCCTGCTCCTTTTCGGCGATCATCCTGTCGTACAGGGCGATTTCCTGATTGTTCAGCTCGATCTGCTGCATGGTATAGGAATTGCGCTCATCCAGGGCGCGCTTCTGCGCCAGGATGTCCATGGCGTTGCTCTGCAGCCAGTCGATCACAGCCTGCTTTTCCTCGCGCTGGGCGCGGATAACGTCGCGCTTTTCGCGCAGGGCCGCGATCTCCGATTCGGAGACCTTGGCAAGTGCGCCGCCGGAGACGGCGGTCAGCATCGCGCCGCACAGGAGAAAACACAGCAGCCTTCTGCCGGACGCTTTTCTCTTTCTCATCATAAAAAAGACGGAGTCGAACCGCGGCCGCCCTGCGGCGGCCCCTTCTGCCGTTGATGGATTCGCGTGAAAGGGGATATGTCAGCAGTTGTAATAGCTGATGCCGGAGAAATACTGGGCCGGGTCGACCCGGCCGTCTCCCACGTAGACCTCGAAGTGGAGGTGGGTGCCGGTGGCGCGGCCCGTCGCGCCGACATAACCGATGGTCTGGCCCTGTGAGACATACTCCCCGGCCGAGACCGCAAGGCCCGACATGTGCGCGTACACGGTCGAGGTGCCGCCGTGGTCAATGACGACGTAATTGCCGTAGGAGCCGTCGTAGGAGGCGGTGATCACCTCGCCGGCGGCGGCTGCCACGACGGGCGAGCCGTCATTGCCGAAGCCGTCGATGTCGATCCCGCTGTGGTAGCGCGTCTCGCCGGTGAAGGGGTCGGAGCGGTTCCCGAAGCGGCTGGTCACCCGCGTGCTGCACGGCAGAGGCCAGACAAAGCCGTCCGACCCGCCGGATATGTAGCCCACGGAGGCCTGGTCCGCAAGCTGCTGGATCTGCTCCTCCGAATAGATCAGCTCCCCGCCGGCCGCGAGTGAATCCATGTTCGCCTGCACCATGTCGACCACCTGGGCCTGAAGCTGGGCGGCTGCGGCCTGCGCCGCGGCGTTTTCGGCCGCCTTGCGGGCGTTGTTGCTGGCAACCAGATACGCAATGGTCTCGGCGGCCGCAGTCTCGGCGGCCTGGGCGCTCTCATACTCGCGCACGGCGTCGTCGATCGCGTCCTCCAGCTCCACAAGCAGTTCTTCGGTCTGCTCGACCTCGGCCAGGATACTGGCCTGCTCCTCGCGCAGCTCGCCCTGAATGCCCTCGTAGACGGTCTTCTCCGACTCGTACTCGGCCTTGATCTCCTCGGTCTCCTCACGGGCGGCCTCATATTCGCGCTGGAGCTGCTTGTCGCTCTCCATGATCTCGCCCATATCGTCGAAGGCGGTGATCAGCTCGGCAAAGTTGTCCGCCCCCATGACCAGGGCCAGTATGTTGTAGCCGCCGCTCTCCTCCATGGCGCGGATGCGGGTGCGGTAGCGCTCGCGCTGGAAGTCCTCGCGTGCCCTGGCGGCGTCGACCTCCTGCCCCTTGGCCTCGATCATCTCTTCGTATTTCAGGATCTCCTGACCCAGCAGCTCCAGCTTGCGCTCGGCAAGCCGCTTCTGCTCCTCCAGCGCGGCCCGCTGCTCCAGCACGTTTGCCTGTACCTCCTGGAGCTTTTCGATCCGCCACTTGATCTCCGAGATCTGACTGGTGAGCTCGTCCTTCTTTGCGCGCAGCACCGCAAGCTCGTCTCCCTCATCCGCATAGGCGGAGACGGGGATCACGCTCACGACGAGGGACAGGAGCATCAAAACGGCCAGGACGATCGCAATGATGGATAATGCTTTGTTTCTTTTCATAAAAACCTTTCCCGCTGCGGGACGCTCAAACCTTCAGGTAATTCTTGATCGCGTTCACGCCGCCGAAGGCGCCGACCAGGATGCCGACCCCCATGTAGATGACGAACACCGGCAGGGCATACTCGCGAAACGGAATCACGTCCAGAAGCGACCCCGTGATGGAGCCGACCAGGCGGCCGGAGATGAGGTTATACAGCCCCCACTCCGCCACAAAGGCAATGCTGCCGCCCATCATGCCGAGGACAAGACCCTCCACCACAAAGGGCAGGCGGATGAAGCCGTTCGTCGCGCCGACCATCTTCATGATGGCGATCTCCTCGCGCCGCCCGAAGGTCGCGAGCTTGATGGTGTTGGACATGATGAAGAAGGACACGAACACCAGCATCACGATCAGCACGAGGGAGACGACGCTCACCACATTGCGGATCATGACGAAGTTCTGCGCGTAATCGAGGTGGGCGTTGACCTTGGCCACGCCGCGGATCGCCTCAAGCTCCGTCTTGGTCTGGGACATGTAGGCGATGTCGTTGAGGTGGATGATGAAGCGGTGGCGGAACACGTCCTCATCGATGCCCTCCATCAGAGAGGCGTCGTACTTGCCCATGAAGCTGTCCATGGCCTGGGTGCGGGAGACGAACTCGGCCGAGGCCACGTTGTCCACAGCCTCAATGTTGCGCTGCAGGTCCCGCGCGGCGTTCTCGTCGCCGATGCTCTCGTCGACGAAGACGACGATCTCGTTCTGCGCCTCCAGGTCCTTGATGAGCCTGTCGATGTTGAGCGACAGCAGCGACACGCTGCCCATGATGATGAGACAGGCGACAATGACGGCGACGGTCGCAAAGGACATGAAGCCGTGCGTCGTGATGCTGCGGAAGCCTTCGCGGATCAGATAACCCAGTCTCATATGCCGTAGTACCCCCCTTCCGAGCTGTCGCCCGTCTTCTCACCGCAGTCTATGGTGATGACGCGCTTGGAGAAGGCGTTGACAAGCTCCTTCTCATGGGTGACGACCACGACGGTGGTGCCCATCTCGTTGATCTTTTCCAGCAGGAGCATGAGCTCCAGGCTGCGGGCGGGGTCCAGATTACCGGTTGGCTCGTCCGCAACGATCATGCGCGGACTGTTGACCAGCGCCCTCGCGATGCCGACGCGCTGCTGTTCGCCGCCGGAGAGCTCTCCCGGCATTCTCTTCTCGCGGCCCTCGAGACCGACGAGCTCCAATATGTAAGGCACGCGCGTGCGGATCTCGCTGTTGGGAGCGCCGACCACGCGCATGGCGAATGCGACGTTGTCATACACGTTCATGTTTTCGATCAGGCGGTAATCCTGAAAGACCACACCCAGGGTCCTGCGCATTTTCGGCAGCTTGCGGCGCTTGATCGTCCCCATGTCAAAGTCGTTGACCACGACCTTGCCTGAGGTGGGCCGCACCTCGCCGGTGATGAGCTTCATCAGCGTCGTCTTGCCGGAACCGGAGGGGCCGACCAGAAAGACGAATTCGCCGTCTTCTATCGTAAGGCTCACATTGTCGAGCGCGACGGTGTTGCTGCTCTCGTAGACCTTACGCACGTTCTGCATGAATACCATGTTCTGTCCTCCTATCGGGAAATAGTGCGAACCGCTCCGGCAGCAGTCAGTATTTGCTGTTCAGGGAGTCCAGGTATTGCTTGACCATCATCGCAACCTTGAAGACGATCGCGTGGTCGAACTCCCGCAGGTCGAGACCGGTCATCTTCTTGATCTTCTCAAGGCGGTAGACCAGCGTGTTGCGGTGCACATACAGCTTGCGCGAGGTCTCAGAGACGTTCAGGTTGTTCTCAAAGAAGCGGTTGATGGTCTCCAGCGTGTCCTCATCCAGGGTCTCGATGGGGTTTTTCTTGAAGACCTCGTTGAGGAACATTTCGCACAGCGTCGTCGGCAGCTGGTAGATGATGCGGCCGAGACCGAGGCTCTCGTAATTGATGATGGTCTTGTCGCTTTCAAACACGCGCCCCACGTCGATGGCGACCTGCGCCTCCTTGTACTTGTCGGCAAGCTCACGGAGATGGCGGGCGTTGGTGCTCACGCCGGTGACGGACTTGATGCCCAGCTCCTCCAGCAGCGTAGTCTCGATGCTCCGCGCGACGCGCATGACCTCCTCGGGACAGTTGGCGTTCGGAAGCGCCTTGACGAGCACGATATCCGTCTCGTTGATGTTGAGCACAAAATCCTTCTGCCTGTCGGGGAAGAGGCGCTGGATGGCCTCCACCGCGGCGACGTCCGGATTTTCCATCTGGCGCACCAGCAGGACGACGCGCGGCTCGTCCGTCACGAAGTGGAGCTCCTTGGCGCGCACATAGACGTCTCCGGGCAGGATATTGTCGGAGATGATGTTCTTGATAAAAGCGGCCTTGTTGTGCTTTTCCTCGTAATTGTTCTTGGCCTCGTTGAACGCCACGACGGAGATCGCGCAGATCGTGCGGCTGAGCGAATCGGTCCCCTCCGTGAACGCGACATAGTCAAACTTGGCCCCCGGGGAATAGAGCGCGAAGTAGGTCCTCGCGCCGGTGGTGACGGGGCGCTCGCTCCCGTCGAACTCATACTGGTGGAAATCGTCCAGCCTTGACCCGATCATGGCAAGCTCGCTGCAAGCCACGACAAATCCCTGCTCGTCCACAACGCCGATGGTTCTGTCCACGTTGTCCTTCATCTGAATGATCACATTCTGAAAAATTCTGCTGGACATATGTTCTCTCTCCCATTCCTTCGCAATTGAGTGCGGACCGTCTTTCCCGACCGCACGGTCTCTTCTCTCTCCAACGATGCCCCAAAAAACGGGGAATATCTCCGCGGGAGCTCTCAGACGCGGCACATTCAGCAATATGTCAAGACATTGCTGCCTTCGCCTTGCTCCCGCCGCGCGTATCGGCTACCATAATAACGCTTTTTTATGTAATTATCAATAGAAACTATAGGGTTTTTTTGTGAATTTTTTTCCCATTGTGTTGGTAACGCTCAAAAAGCATTCGACAAAGCCGCTGTTTTTTCGACTATTTGACAGTGCTCCAACCCTTCAACACCTTGCACAAATCCTCCGCATCCAGCTCCCGGATCCTGCCCGGGGCAGGCGCTTCACCGAGCTCCAGCGCCCCGACGGACAGCCGCCTGAGCTTCAAGACAGGCTTGCCGCGGGAGGCGAGCATACGCTTGACCTGGTGATACTTTCCCTCCATCACCGTGACAAAGCAGACGCTGCCGCCCCCGAGCTCCAGCCGCGCGGGCAGGCACCGCGTTCCGTCGGCGAGGACGATCCCCGCGGCGAAGGCGCGCACGTCCGTCTCGTCGGGCACGCCGTCCACCTCGGCGCGGTAGCGCTTCTCCACGCCGGATCTGGGAGAGATGACGCGGTGGGCAAAGTCACCGTCGTTTGTTAAAAGCAGCAGCCCGCTCGTATCCCTGTCGAGCCGCCCGACCGGGAAGAGACGCAGCCGCCTGAGCTCCGGCGGCAGGAGGTCCAGCACGGTCTGCTGCCGCCTGTCCTCCGTGACGCTGAGTACGCCCTCCGGCTTGTCCATCATAAAATAGCGCAGGCGCTCGCGCAGCACGGGCACGCCGTCCAGCGTGATCTCATCCGCCTCCGGGTCGACGTGCCGCTCCGGCGCGGTCACGATCTGCCCGTTCACGCGCACACGCCCGCCGCGGATGATCTGCCGCAGCTCGCTCCGGGAGGCGATGCCCCGCTCGGAGAGCAGCCTGTCCAGTCTGATCGCCATTTTTTCTCCTTTGCTCCGGCTATAATATGTAAAGGCAATACCGCATAATTCGGCAAGAGCAGATGCCGCAATTGTGCGGTGTTGCCTGAAGTAAAAAAGCCGGCAAAACGTCATAACGCCCTGAACGGCGGAATAGCATAATCACGGGAGGCGGCCCGGACCTGCCGCGCTTGCGGCCGCGCTCGAATCGACAACACGGAGGCGCGGCGGAATGGAGAAAGCCATGTCACAGAAAACCCGGGGTTTCACGCAAAAGAAAGCGACGGCGCTGCTCTTGCTCTGCGCCGCCGCCCTGCTGCTGTTCTTCACGGCGCGCGGCGCCTTCCGCAGGGAGGCGGCGCCCGACCTCAACTCAGTCGAGGGGCGCGAGCGCTATCTCAACGCCCTCGGCTGGGAGATCGACCGCGACAGCGAGAGCTTCCGCACGGTGGTCGTCCCCCAGAAGCTGGAGGGGATCATGGCCCAGTACAACAAGATCCAGCTCCGGCAGGGCTGCGACCTCAACGCCCACCTCGGCGAGAGCTGCAGGCAGTACTGCTATGACGTGACCAACTAT
This sequence comes from Oscillospiraceae bacterium, assembly GCA_902779945.1. Lineage (GTDB taxonomy): Bacteria > Bacillota > Clostridia > Oscillospirales > Oscillospiraceae > Limivicinus. The sequence goes on from CACZDN010000001.1 coordinate 124,082, forward strand.
CCGGGAGGGGAGGGCAAGATCATTGTCTCCCTCTACATCCAGGACGGGACGGTCATCGCGGGCGACGTACACTCCACCGCGGTCAACGGCTTCATGCACGGCCTCAAGCGCAGCGAAATCGGCACGAACGCCCGCGGAGAGACCGGCGCGAGCGCCGAAGAACGCTGAAAAAAGGCCGCAGCAAAACACCGGCGAAGCGACGAAGGAGCTTCCTGCCTGAGGTTTCCGAAAACCTCCTGAGAAAGATCCTTCGGCTCCGCTTCGCCCGGCCCGGATGACATAGCGTTTTGAGACAGCCGATTCGCTCCGCAAAGCCATGACATGCTTTCAGGCTTTGCGGCAGCCGCTTTCCGTTTGTTCAGAGGAGCATGACGCCCGCTTCTTCGCAGATCGCCTGGGTCTCCGCGTCCCAGATGGAGGCCTGCACCTCGCCAATGTGTGCCTTGCCGAGCAGTAGCATCGACAGCCGCGACTGGCCGATGCCGCCGCCGATGGTCAGCGGCAGCTCCCCGGCGAGCAGGGCCCTGTGATAGGGCAGCGTGCGCCGCTCGTCGCAGCCGGCGAGAGTGAGCTGGCGGTCCAGGGATTCGGGATCGACGCGGATGCCCATGGAGGAGATCTCCATCGCGCAGCCCAGCAGATCGTCCCAGAACATGATGTCGCCGTTGAGATCCCAGTCGTCGTAGTCCGGGGCGCGCCCGTCGTGCTTCCTGCCGGACCTGAGCTTCTTGCCGATGCCGATGATGAAGGCGGTCCGGTGCTCCCTGACATAGATATTCTCGCGCTGCTTGGGCGTGAGCCCGGGATACAGGTCCTCGAGCTGCTGGGTGGTGACGAAGCTGACGCGCTTTTCGAGCTTCGGCAGGCTCGCCAGCTGCGGATAGATCGCCTGCATGGTGCTCTGCGTGTCGCAGATCGCGGCGACGATGTCCATGACCGTCAGCTTGAGATAGTCGAGATTGCGGTTTTCCGGCAGGATGACCTTTTCCCAGTCCCACTGGTCGACGTAGACGGAGTGCAGATTGTCCAGCTCGTCCTCGTCGCGGCGGATGGCGTTCATGTCGGTGTAGATGCCCTTGCCGGGCCAGAAGCTGTAGCGCTTGAGCGCCAGACGCTTCCACTTGGCGAGAGACTGCACCACCTCCGCCTTCGCGTCGGCGTGGAGGATATCGAAGGCGACCGGCCGCTCATAGCCGTTCAGGTTGTCGTTCAGGCCGGAGTTCTCGTCCACAAAAAGCGGCGCCGAGACCCGGTAGAGATCCAGCTTCGCGCCGAGATTGTCCGCGAAAATGCGCTTCAAAAGGCTGATCGCCTTCTGGGTATCGTAGATGGAAAGCAGGCTTTTGTAGCCCTCGGGGATGAATGTGTGCATAGATGTTCCTCCTTATTCGTCGGGCGGCGTGTCGAGCATATCCATGATTTTTTGATAATAGCGTTCCGCGCCCTCGCGGAAATTCGCCTCGATCCTTTTGGCGTGCTCCTCGCCGCCGCACAGCAGGCGCAGCCGGATGACGTCCCCCTCGCCGTCGGACATGGCCAGGCGCACAAAGCAGCCGTTTTTGTCCGTCGTGTGCTCCGCCCTGATCATGGCGAGGCGGCGCAGCTTTTCACGCATCGGGGCCAGCAGCTTCTCGGCCCTCTTGCGCACGGAATAGGGGATGCTGGTCTCCACGATCTCCACGTTTTTTGCGCCCTTTTCTGTGATCTGAAAGCCCTCCGCGCTCTCGGCGACAAGGCCGTTGTCGATGAGGTCGGCCAGACAGTCGGAGTAGTCGAAGTATCCGACGCCGTTGTCGCACTCGCGGCAGAGGTCGCTCAGATAGGTCGGGTCCACCACGCCGGGCAGACGGCGCAGGACGAACAGAATCAGTATTTTGATGTCGAGCTCCTCGTGAATAAAGCCCAGGCGGTCCATCATATCGCCCCCTAACCAAATGACTTCGTTATTATACATGCGCGCGCCCGGTATTTCAAGTCTTCTTTGCAGCCCAAAATCACGGGCGGGCGGCTATCACGCCCGAAGCGGGGCGCGCATACACTGTAGTGCAAGGGCAACGCCGCATCATTCGGCGAGAGCGAATCCCGAGAATAATCGGGTTCTGACGAAGACTTTTTCAGCAGGAATACTTTGCGTATTGCAAGAAAAAGCAACAAAATCAGGACATATTTTTTCCGGGAGGCGCCGATGCGGATTGTGCGGTGTTGCCCAAGCTATTTCATGAGCAGGAGGTATCTGTATGGCTGACAGAGTAACGGCCGGGCCGCTGGAGAGTCCGGCATCCATCCGGGAAGCCGTATGCGTCAATACGCGAAAGATCTTCGACAGCTGCCGCGACAAGGACTGCGTGGACGATCTGCGCGTCTACCCGACCGAGAGCTCCCAGACCTACATAGAGAGCGCCCTGAGCATACGCCCGAAGAGCGCGCAGCTTGTGAGCGTGGATGTGAGTGTCGAGCCTGTGAGCTTTAACCGCGGCTACTATACGGTGGACTGCACGTATTTCTACAACGTGACCGGCGAAACCTTCCCCGCGGGGGAGACCGTTGAGGGCCTGTGCGTCTTTGACAAGCGCGTGATGCTCTTCGGCAGCGTCGGCAGCGTGCGCACCTACCGCTCGGACGGGGACGAGGCGGGCACGGTCGACGCCCCCGTCGCCGTTGTGAGCGCGGTGGACCCGATCTGCCTGCACTGCAAGCTCGTCGACGCCGAGACCGTCATCGCCACCGAGCTGGAGCACCGCAGCATCCCCGAGGGAATCCGCAAGGCCTTCGCGGAGCGCCTGGTCTTCAGCGACACCGCGCGCCGCTGGTTTGCGACCATCGGCCAGTTCAGCATCATCCGTCTCGAGCGCGACACCCAGCTCGTCGTCCCGGCTTACGACTACTGTATGCCGGAAAAGGAGTGCCCCGGCACGATCACCGACGACCCCTGCACCCTTTTCAGCCGCATCCACTTCCCGGTCGAGGAGTTCTTCCCGCCCGACAGCATCAGCGAGACCGACGACTATCACAGCTACAAATAACCAAAGCCGCCCGACAGGGCGGCTTTGCAATTATGAAAACCGAGTTATGTAAATTAAGACGCGGAACGGGAAGGGCAATACCGCATAATTCGGCAAGAGCAGATCCTGAGAAAATTTGGGTTCTGATAAAGGCACTTTTTCGCAGATGTACTTTGTGTACCTCAAGGAAAGCCGCTGTCCTCGCCGAACATATTGATGTGCGCGCCGATCCGCACAAAGTTTAATGAGCGGTTGGCCGTGTCGACGCACAGGACCGTCAGAAGATCCTCGCTTTTCTGACCGGCCGCGCGAGGGAGAAAGGAGGTATACGAAGTCCACATGTTGCCGCCGGAAAAGAGGGCCGAGCTGTCGTTGATATAGGCGACCTGATCGGGGTGCGCCGCGATATGCCCGATCCCCTGGCAGTGTACATGGCCGCGGATGTAGCAGGCAAAGCGGCTGTCCGAGCGGGAGGAGAAATCGGCCGAAACGCTGACGTCAGCCTCGTTCCCGGCCGGGACGATCGCATAGCTGCGGTACAGGCTCGTCCTGTTGATAAACGCGTCCACGATATCGGCGACGATCGTCCCGTCCATATATGTACCCGATTGGCGCCATTCAGTCGTGTTGCTGACGCCGGCCGCCCCAATGTGCTGCGGCGTAACGCTCTGGTCGACGAGCACGGGATCTCCGGAGTGTTCCGCGATGATGACCGTATAGTCGTCCGGGGTCGAACTGAGCGCGGACACGAGCCAGGAGATCTGATCCTGAAGATATATGATATGATCTCCGTAATAGAAAAACCCCTCGGTGTTCCTGTCGTCCGGGAAATCGTAGCAGTTGAGCAGGATGAGACGTATCCCGTAGGTGTCAAAATCCTGATAGCCGTAGCCTCTGCCGCTGTAGACCGCACCCGTATTGATGGGCTTCAGAAGGGCTTGCGTCGCTTGCTCAACGGTGCATTCTCTCCATATTCTTTCGCGGCTGTCGTGATTGCCCAGGACCGCAAACACGGGCTTTTTCGCCTCGGCAAAGGCCGATACGGCGTTGGGCGCGTCTCCGCCGCCATAGCCGGAGTATTCCACATCGCCGAGATGGATCGCAGCGTCGATAGCGTCGCAGGCGTTCAGGATAGCGATCGCGTTCTCGATCCGCTCGGTATCGCCGTGGGTGTCGGTCATCATGAGCAGCGCGAAGTTCTTTCGCGGCACTCCCGTATACAGCTCCCCGCGATAGGCGTCGGCCCCCGCGTAGACATTGGTGATCTGATCGTCGTATTTGGCAAGCAGCGCACTGCCGTCCGGCAATTCGGCAGACGCAGCTGCCGGGAGGGAAATCGTCAAAGCCGCAAGAACCACAAGCGCAGCGGTCTGCCTGAGAATGCAGGATAGTCTGTATGAGCGCGTCATGCTGTCCCTTCCTTTCTGAGTCTTTCAGACTGCCGGTCTGTCAATTCTGCCACGCAAGCGTGAAGCCGCGCAGCTCCGGGACCGCGGTCTCGATCAGATCGCGCAGCCACCAGCCGTAGGCATAGCCCTCCGCACAGCGGAAAAACGGCCCGTACCCCGGCATGGCCTCCAGCTCCGCACGCCTGTCGCTGAGACTGCCGTCCCAGTAGGCGTCCATGGCCGCGTAGAAGAAGTCCGCGGCCTGTTCCTTTTCTTTTCTGCTCAGCGGGTTTTTCTCCGACATGTAGGCCACGTTGAGCTCGGCATACTCCCGCAGGCCGTCCTGCTGCCAGTCGGCAAAATCCAGCAGCACGCGGTCCTTCAGGCCTTCCTGCCGCGCCCAGCTCTCCACGTCGATGCGGCGCGGCGCGTAGCGGATGCCGCCGTCCGTCAGATCCAGCAGACTGTAGCCCGTCGGATAGCCGAGCAGGTACTCCGTCAGAAGCTCCGTCAGCCCGTCCTCCCGGTACACCGCCCGCAGGTGCATGTGCCCGCTCAGATAGAGCGGCGCGCCGTATTGCCGCAGCAGCGCCGCGAGGCGATCCCCGTTTTGCAGACAGTAGCCGCTGCCGGGCTGGCGGCTGATCTCCGGCAGGAGGTTGTAGTGCCCCGCACAGAGGACGTGAAGCCCCTCGTCCGCGGCCTTTTGCAGCATCGTCTCCGCCCAGCGCAGGGTCTCCTCCGATAAAAAGGCGTCCTCGTGCGCCGGCGGGTCCGCAAGGTCGATCGCGCCGACACTGTAGCCGCCCGTGTCCAGCATCAGGAGCAGAAGCCCGTCGCGCACGATGCAGTAGCTCAGCGAGACCGCGTCCCGGCTGTACGCCTCGTCGTATCCGAAGGCCGCGTAAAACTCCGCAAACTCCGTCTGCGTCGTCGGCGCGAGATCGTGGTTCCCGGGGACAACGTAGACGTCCAGCCCGGTTTTCTCCGCCTGCCGCAGCTTTTCGGCCAGCGCGGCGTGGCGCGGGTACTTTCCGCCGTTGACCAGGTCCCCGGTCAGAAGGATCATCTTCGCACCCTGCTGTCCGGCGTCCCACAGGAGCGCGTCGACAAGCTCCATGTTGTACTGGATCGCCGTGGCGTCCCGGCCCTTTTTGACGTCGTCGGGGTTGAAATGCAGGTCGGACGCGACCGCGACCCGCAGTCCGTCCGCGGGAAAATCCGCCGCCGCAGACAGAGAGCCGGACAGCATGAGCAGCGCGAGCAGCAGGAGCGCGAGCGCCCGTTTCCGAATACGCTCAGCCTTCATCGTGCCCGTCGGCTTTCTGCGCCTTCGCGAGCTGCGCCACGAGCTCCCGCTTCTCATACAGGACGCAGCCGCCGGCGTGGTCCTCCAGCAGATGCCCGCCCTCGCGCAGCGAAACGAACAGTCTGGACTGCAGCGCCTCGCGCAGAGAGGTCTCGGCCGCGTTGATGTCCGAATAGGGGGAGAAGGGGCAGGGCTCCGCGCCGCCGTGGGAATTGATATGGAAGAAGCCCCTGCCCGCCGCGAGGCAGCCGCCGGAGCTTTTCTCATCCCCGGGGAAGGAGACGAAGACCATCTCCCCGCGCTCCCGGCGCAGGCGGTCGATCCCCTCGCGGATGCACTCCCGCTCGGCGTCACCGGGGGCCAGGTGCCGTGCCTCTTCGGTCACCGGCACGAATTCGATGTAAAACACCGCCTTGCACCCGCGCGAGGCCAGCGTGTCGATAAAGGTGTCCGACAAGACCTCTTCCAGATTCTCGGTCGTGACCGTCACAGAGCAGCCGAACAGCAGGCCGCGGTCCCGCAGCGTCTCCATATTGGCGATGAGTCTGTCATAGACGCCCGCGCCGCGCCTCAGGTCGGTCGCCTCGCGGCCGCCCTCAATGCTCATTACGGGGATCAGGTTGCGGCTCTGGTCAAAGAGGGAGACATAGCGCTCGTCCAGAAAGCTCCCGTTGGTAAAGATGGGGAAGAGGATGGACGGCATCTGCCCCGCGGCTTCAAGCACGTCCCGCCGCAGCATCGGCTCGCCCCCCGCGAGGAGGATAAAGCTGATGCCCAGCTCCTCGGCCTCCCGGAAGATGTTCTGCCACTGCTCCGCGCTGAGCTGCCGCACGGGCGCGCAGTCGGCCGTCGCGTGATTTGCGCGGGAGTAGCAGCCCGCGCAGTGCAGGTTGCAGCTCGATGTGATGCTCGCGATCAGATAGGCGGGGACATGCAGACCGCCGCTCTCGTTTTCCGCGCGGCGCCGGGAGGCCCGCTTCGAAGCCGCGGCAAAGCGCGCCATGAAGAGGCTCTCCTTCGGGTCGCGCAGCGTGGCGCGGACCGCGTCCTTCACGATGGCCTCCACGCCCTCGGTCAGATACTGTTGGATATCCAGCGTCTCCGTCATGTCAGACCGCCTCTCACGCCTGCAGCGCAGCGTCCACGGCCGCCCTGACCTCCGCCATGTCCACCGTGGGCTCAAAGCGCGCGACCACATGGCCCTCGCGGTCGACGAGGAACTTGGTGAAGTTCCATCTGATATACGCCTTGTCGCCGAAGGTCTTGTTGTTCATATCCGAAAACTTCTGCAGTGCCGCGTTCTTGAGTCCCTTGCCGAACCCGGCAAAGGGCTTCTCCGTGGACAGATACACGAACAGGGGATCGGCATTGTCGCCGTTGACGTCGATCTTGGCAAACTGCGGGAACTCCGTCCCGAATTTCAGCGTGCAGAATTTGTGGATCTCATCCTCCGAGCCGGGGGCCTGGTTGGCGAACTGGTTGCAGGGGAAGTCTAGGATCTCAAAGCCCCGGTCCCGCATATCCCGGTACATCGCCTCCAGAGGCTCATAGTGGGGCGTAAAGCCGCAGCCCGTGGCGGTGTTCACGATGAGCAGCACCTTGCCCCGGTATTCCGAAAGGCTGAGCTCCTTGCCCTCCATGTCCCTGACTGTGAAATCATAAATGCTTTTCATGTTATATTTGCTCCTTTTCAATTGATTTTTTGCATGTCTTCTGGTTTTCCAACAGCTCGTACAGCAGCTCGTACAGCGTCTGCGCCTTTTCCGGGGGCAGCTCGATGCACGCCGCGACCTTCGCGGGGACGTCCTTCGCCTGCTCCTGCAGGGCGCGTCCGGCCTCCGTCAGCGTGACGACGACGACGCGGTCGTCCTCCTCGCTGCGCCGCCTCTCCACATACCCGGCCTGCTGCATCTTTTTGAGAAGAGGGGACAGGGTCCCGTTGTCCAGCATCAGCCGCTCGCAGAGCTCCCCGACGCTGAGCCCGTCCCTCTCCCACAGCACAAGAAACACAATGTACTGCGTATAGGTGAGCCCCAGGGGCTTGAGCCAGGGCGTATACAGACCGATCACATTCCGCGACGCGGCATAGAGCGGAAAGCACAGCTGATTGGCAAGCCGCATCGCCGCGTGATAATCGTACTCCATGGCATATCCCTCCTCTCATAATATTTGGTACGATTAGATTGTATCAAATATAAAACAGGATGTCAAGACCTCTTCGCATTTTTTGGCGGAAATCGCTTAAGGCAACACCGCACAATCCGCCTGCGGCATCTCCTGGAAAATTTGCGCCCTGATTTCGTCACTTTTTCTTGAGGTACACAAAGTACATCTGTGAAAAAGCGCCTTTATCAGAACCCAAATTTTCTCAGGATCTGTTCTTGCCGAATTATGCGGTATTGCCTTAACGCCCCGGATCGCGGGGGATGGACAGCGGTTGAATCCATCGCAAGCGCGGCGCGCGTGGCCGGCAATCGCTGCGTGCCAAGCCGCAGCTTCCCGTCCCTGCCCGCTGTGCGGCTGCGAAGCTTTGCCGTGCTATACGGAGATCACAAGGGTGCCGTTGACATCACAGAGCGGGACGGCGCGGAGGCGGCCGAGCTCCTTCTCGTACCTCTCGAGCGCCCTCCTGACGCCCGGGAGCATGGGGTTATTGTAATCGTGCAGCAGCAGAAAGCCTCCGGCCTCCATGCGGGGGAGAAACCAGCGCAGACCGGCGAGGGTGCTCTCCTCCAGATCTACATCCAGCGAGACAAGAGCAAAGCGCTCTCCCTCCAGGCCGGACGCCGTCGCGGGGAAGAGGCCCTGCCGGATAACCGCCCGTTCCGGGTACGGCAGGACGGAGAGAACGCGCTCTGTCCCGGTCATCCGGTGCGCGCCGACGAGACCCGCGCCGCAGCCTGCGCTCTCTGCCTCGTCAAAGCCCGAGAAGGTGTCGAAGAGGTAGAGCCGCCTTTCCGGCAGCAGCAGATTGATCCAGCGGGCAAAACCGCCCCGGTAGACGCCCAGCTCCGCCGCGTGCCCGGGCACGGCAGCCAGCCTTTCACAGATGGCCTCCAGCGTTTTGAGCCGCACGTAATCGCTCTCCGCCTCCGGCCCTGTGATCGTCTCCCGCTCCGTCCGCAGCGGCACGCGGATCAACCGCTCGGAGCAGCAAATGTGGTTTACATAATCTTCGCCCAGCGCCTCGCACGCCAGTGCATAACAGCGGTTTCGGTCGACAGGGGCAAGGTGGTTTTTCAGATAAAACACCCTGTCGGGATCAACGCCGAGACGGCCCAGCTCCCGTGCGATGCGCTCCGCCTGGTGAGCGGTCACGATCAGCAGGTCGATTTTACGCCCTGCCAGCTCCTCCGGAGAGATGACGGGCCGGCCGAGAAAGGTATTAAGCTGCGCCTGCCCGTCCACAAAGGCCGCGACGCGCTCCGCCGGCATGGCCGCGTCGATCAGCGCCCCCGCGCCGCAGCCGGTGCCGTATACATAGATTTTCACAGGCTCACCCTTTCAGAAGAATTCTCTTGCCGGCATACAGCGCCCGATCCTCCCCGGATGCCGGGCGGACGCTCAGCGTGACCGGGCGTGCCGGGGCAAGCGCCCGCAGACGCGGGAGCAGCGCATCGCCCGAAAACTTTCCGACCGTGAGGGCCGTGATGCAGAGCTCCCGATCCGTGAGCGCATACCGGCAGTCGACAATGCTGCCATCTGAAAACAGAAGCTCGTCCAGTGACCGGGCTGACAGCGCCGTGTCTTTTCGACGCACCCGGTCGAGCCGCAGCACGGCGCTGCCGCAGGGACAGGGCTCCGCCAGAATGCGCGTATAATCGCCGGTGCGGTAGCGGATCAGGGGCATGGCCTCCATTCCGACGGTGGTGATAACCAGCTCGCCGAACTCACCGCGGGGGAGGGGAGTGCCGTCCTCACCGATGATCTCTGCGATCACGTGGTTTTCCCGCAGGTGCATCCCCTCGTGGGCCGAGCAGCAGATCGCGCCGCCCAACGCCATCTCCCGGGAGCCGTAGTGCGGAAACAGGCGGCTGCCCAACAGAGCCTCACAGCCGTTGAGCACGGCGTCCGGACAGGCGTCTCCGCTGACCAGCGCGCGGCGAAGGCAGCCCCGGCCGCAAAAGCGCAGCAGGCTCAAAAGCTGGACCGGCATCCCGACAAAGGTGTCGGGCTTTTCCAGCTCCAGTACAGTTTTCAGCTCGCTGTAGCAAAGCTGCGCGCCCAGCTTCAGAGGGCGCGCACCGAGTCTGGTCACCGCCTCGGCGATCAGGTCCCCGAGCCCGCAGGGGCCGGAGAAGGGGAAGCAGATCATGGTCACGCTGCCAGGGAAGATGAGCTCCCCCAGCCCCGCCATAAAGAGCCCGACGGTACTCTCGCAGTCACCCCCGGTGTAGAAGACCCGCTTGGCCGCCCCGGTGGTGCCGGAGGTCGCGTCGGACAGGATGCGCCGGATCTCCGCCTGGGAACAGAGCAGCAGCCCCGCCGCGTTCCGGGCCAGATCCTCGTCCGTCGTAAAGGGCAGCGTCCGCAGCTCTTCGAGACTGTCCAGACGCTCCGGCAGAGCCTTATAAAAGCCGCTGCGCACATGCTCGCGCCGGAGCAGGGCGTTGAGCTTTCTGAGCTGCATAGCGTCAAGGCTCTCCCGCGTAAGCTCCGGGAGAGCCTCTTTTTCCATGATGTAAGCGTCTATCCGGCTGCGCCTCATAGCAGACCCCTGTCGCCCAGAATCTCCATGCACTTCTCATAGGTCGCGGCGATGATCTGCGGGCAGAGCTCCACGCGCCTTGCGGGGTTGCCCTTGGTGATGTCCCGGCACTCGATCCCGCCGTACTCCGCGGTCATCTCGTAGTCGAACCAATCGGTGAACTCGCCCAGGGCGCTCTTGTGTGCGGGCGACTCCGCTTCGCCATCCGCACCCTTGCCAGTGAAATACGAGAGCACGCAGGCCCCGCCGGTCATGCAGCCGCAGCAGCCCTGCGAGAAGCCCACGCCGCCGTTGAGCCCGCCCATGGCCTTGACAAGCCCGTGGTTTTCCTCGCCGATGGTCTCGAGCGTCAGAATCGCCAGGATCTGGCCGCAGAAATAGCCGTAGCGGCTCAGCTCCATGATCCGGTCAAATAAATCCATGCTCAGTCCTTTCTTCCGATCAAAAGCCGGTATTCACATTTTCCTCGCGGGATTTCGCAGACGGGGCAGGCGTCCCGCCACAGGGCCTCAAGAAAGTATTCCCGCCAGAGCGGGGTCATGTCCTCGACAAAGAACGGCGTAAAGCCCGCCGAACGGAGCATCGCCGCCGGGTCCTCAAAGAACACGTCGGACAGCAGAAGCGTCCCGCCCGTGCGCAGCAGCCGGTGCGCCTCCCGCAGGGCCCCCGGCTGATCCCCGGAGACAAAGAATGCGCACTGGCTGAGCACCGCGTCAAAGCTTGCGTCAGGGAAGGGCGTGCGCAGAAAATCACCCCGCGCGACATCCGGGCCACAGGGCTCGAGGTCGATCCCCTCCGCATGAAAGCCCAGTTCCCGCAGGATCGCCAGCGCTTCGCCCGAACCAGCTCCCATGTCGAGGACTCGCGCGCCCTCCGGCAGCCCGGCCAGCGAGAGCATCCGGCGGGTGTGCGCCAGACCGCCGGGGTGGCCCCTCATTTGTCCTCCAGTGCCCGCTCCACCGAGGCAACCTTGCCCAGCGCCAGCTCCTCCGGCACATAGACAAAGCCGCAGACCGGGCAGACAGGCAGCTCCACGGGGAAGCCGTTGTCGAGATACAGAAACTTGGCCTTGCCCTTCTCCAGCTTCACGCCGCACTTCATGCAGCGAAGCTTCCCCCCGGGGTCGATTGTATAGTAATTCTTCTCCGCCATAACAAAACCTCAGTTATAGTTTGGGTTAGGATCATATAATGCCGAACGCCAAACCCTGTTCAGCCTTCCCGTTTCACAACCGTCATCCTGTGGCTCCAGGCTCTGTGCACAAGATAGCTTCCGTCGCCCTCGCGCGTGAACTTCACCCAGAAGGTGGCGTTGCCGACGCGCCTGCGGGCGACCAGCAGGCCGTCCTCATCCTGGATGCACTCGCCCGTCTTGCGTACGCAGTCCAGCACGGCGATCACGTCGTCGGTGAGGATCATGCGCTCGTCCATTATGCGCCGCGCCTCGTCGGTATAGTTGAGGGTATAATCCAGATTCATTTCTCTCGGCTCCTCCTGCCAGAGCTCCCGCAGAAGCTCGTTTTTCAGCGTCAGACGGTTGAAGCGTTTTTCGCTGATGTCCGGCGGCGCGCCTGCGTCGGTGCCGTAGACCAGCTCCAGAATGTGGCGCGACTCCCGGCTCTGCCGCGCAAAGCGGTCCCGGCAGGCCATGCAGTAGGAGATATACGGCGCGTCGGAGCGCTCAAGGCATTTCTCCGTCAGCTCCCGCGCAACCTCCCGGTTGGCGTAGGCGGCGAGACCGCCGTAGCCGCAGCATGGCGAGCGGTCGCCGCTGAATTCGGTGTCCGTGAGCGTGCAGCCGAGACGCTTCGCGATCTCCCGGATCGCCGCCTGGGTCTTTTCGTCGCCCCTTGCGCCGCAGGAATCGTGCAGCGCCGCCGGGCGCGCGAGGCCGCGCCCGCCAACGGGGAGGCCGATTTCCAGCAGCAGGTCCCAGATACCGACGAGCTGTAATCCCTCATGGGATGCCAACTCCTTTTTGCACATGGGGCAGCCCGCGATGACGACGGGGTCGCCGAGCTTACTCAGCTCCCGGCCGAGAAATTCCTTCGTCTGCTCCTGCAGCTCCGTGCGCCCGGCCCAGTCGCAGATGGCGCCGCAGCAGCCCAGCATCAGCGCTACGCCGCCCGGAAGCCTCTCACAGAGATCGAGATACGCAGCCCTGACCGTCTCCGGCGCGATGGCCGCAGCCTGACAGCCCGGGAAGAAGACGTATCTGCATTTCCCATAACCCGGCTGGGGCCGCGCGAGAAAGGCGTCGCCGTTGGAGAAGAGCATGTCCAGCAGGGCAAACTCATGCGGGGCCAGGGGCATCTTGTCGGTGGAGACCATGTTCCGCCGCGCCTCATGGCAGACCCGGGCCATGTCGAAGCCGTTGGGGCAGACCACGGTACACTGGCCGCAGAGGGCGCAGGAATTCATGGGCTTGTTGAGCTGGTGGTCGCCCATGATGATCTGTGTGTTGTTGTAGATCTCCTTCGACAGCAAGCCCGGATGCTTTTTGTAATGCGCGAGGTAGGCGCAGCTTTTGAGACATTCCTCACATTGACATCGGATGCAGCGTCCCGCCTCCCGTATCGCTTCCTCCTCCGTGTAGCCCGCGCCGTACATCGGTACGCGCGTGAGCGCTCCTGCCCCGGAGAGATCGGTGTAGAGCTGGCTTTCGACCGGCCCTTCCTGCCCGCGGGTGTTGCGCGGGTCCAGATTCTGGGCCAGCCTGTCCACCGTCAGCGCCGCCTTTTTCGCGCCGAAGGCCGCGTCCAGGATGCCCGCCGCCGGACCTGAGACGAGCTTTTCCGCCTCGCAGTACATGAGCTCGGGGATACAGGCAGCCTCCGGGTACAGCGCCGAGGTCAATTCATGCGAGGCGCAGAGCACGTCGAAGGACGCGCGCCTTTCCTCCATGAAATCGCGGGTGAGCGTACATCCGAAAACGAAGCGGATGTCCTTGGCCTTGAGCCGCCTGTACTCAAGCTCGAAGGCGGTCTCATCCAGAAAACCCGTCCCGCGGCGCAGAAAGCTCTCAAGATCCGCTTCCTCGCAGAAGACGGTGAGGGGATAGGCCTTCTTTTCGATTTCTCCGGCGAGAAAGAGCGGAAACAGGCCGGAGCCGAAGATCGCCGCGGTCTTTTTCTTTTTCGTACGAAAGACGCCGCCCAGCTTCTGTGCCTGCCCGAAGCGGGTGACGGCCTCCTCCACCGCGCGGATCGCCACGCCTTCACCAATCTCACAGAGACGGCACTTCCCCTCGCACGGGGCCTCGCAGCCCATGGCCAGGACGAGCGGGAAGGGCGCGATTTTCTCATACAATTGCAGGGCCTTCTTGAAGTTCCCTGCGGCAGCCGCCTCCAGGAAGGCGCGCGTATCCAGCTTGAGGGGGCATGCCGCGCTGCAGAAGGGCGGATGCTCATACACGCAGCGCGCCACCATCTGTTCCATCTCCTCTTTGGAGATCTTATTGACCTTATACACATGGGTGGAGCCGCGCTCCTGAATCTGCGCCATGGGGACAGCCTCCCTCCGTTGAAAAACTGGGGATGCAGCGTATGCCGCATCCCCATTATAGCATTGCTTGACGTGCTTGAAAAGAAGAATTACAGCGCCTTGAGGGCGGCGAGCACCTTGTCGGGACGCGCCGGGATGCGGGTGATGCGGGCGCCGGTGGCGTTGTAGATGGCGTTCAGGATGGCGGGGTGCGGGGCGTCCAGCGGAGCCTCGCCGCAGCCGGCGGCGCCGTAGGGGCCGTTCGGACGGTAGGTCTCGTTGAAGTGCAGCTCGATGTCGTCGGGCACGTCGTTCGGGTAGGGGATGCCGCACTTCAAGAGGCTCGTCTCCTTCTCGAGATCGTCGAAGTCCTCGCTCAGCGCAAGGCCGATGCCCTGGACAAGACCGCCGTAGAAGTTGCCGTCCACCAGCAGCCTGTTCATGATGGTGCCGACGTCGGCGACCGCGGTGAACTTCTCGACCTTGACCTTGCCGGTCTGGGTGTCGACGCAGACCTCGGGCAGGAAGATGGTGTACATGTAGGTGGCAAAGGGCTCGCCCTGGGCGGTGTCCTGATCCACCGGGTGGTCGGCGCAGTAGGTGGTGACCCAGTTGCCCTCGACCTTGAGCTTCTTGCCGTCGGCGACCATCTCGTCGTACGTGCGGTAGGAGCCGTCGTCCTTCTTCATCTCGGCGAGCAGGGCCTCCGCCGCGAGACGGCAGGCGTTGCCGGACATGACCTGGGAGCGGGAGCCGCCAGCGGGGCCGGAGTTCGGGGTGTACTTGGTGTCGTTCATGACAAGGCGGATCTGCTCGGGCTTGATGCCGGCCTGGCGCAGGGTCTCGTGCGCGGAGACGAGCGCGCCCATGTCGGCGCCCTGGCCGTGATCCTCCCAGGAGACATAGATCGTCACGGTGCCGTCCTTGTTCAGCTCGGCATAGGCGGAGGAGGAGTCCACACCGTCCAGGCCGCAGCCGTACACGCCGAGAGACACGCCGATGCCGTATTTAAATCTGCCGTCGGAGGCGGCGTTCTTCTCGGCAACTCTCTTCTTCGCGGCCTCGTACAGGGGCCGTGCCTTGTCGAACAGGGCCTCCTCGCAGTACACGTCGGGCGCGTAGCCGGTGGGAATGGTGGTGTTCTCGGACGCCTTGTAGCAGTTCATGGCGCGCATCTCAAAGGGATCGATGCCCATCTTGGCGGCAAGGCAGTCAATGGCGATCTCGGAGCCCATGAAGGACTGGGGAGAGCCGTAGGCGCGGAACGCGGAGCCCCAGGCGTGGTTGGTGAAGACGGTCTGGCTCTTGTTGCGGATGGAGGCGATGCCGTAGCCCGCGCCGGTGAACTGGCTCAGACGCATGGTGAGCAGGTCGCCGAACTCGGAGTAGGGGCCGTGGTCGACATAGTTGTCGCCCCACAGGGCCAGCAGCTTGCCGTTCTTGTCCGCCGCCAGTTTGATGTGCATGAAGGCGGGGGAGCGCTTGCCGGTGTAGGTGATATTCTGGAACTGGGTGAAGTTGAGGGAGACGGGCTTGCCGATGATCTTGGCGGCCGCGCCGATCAGAGCCTCGTTGGTGGGGGAGAACTTGTAGCCGAAGGTGCCGCCCGCGTGGTTCTGGATGAGGCGCAGCTTCTCCATCGGGACGCCGATGCCGGCGGCGATCATGGGCATGTGCAGATGGATGCCGATGGACTTGGAGTGCACGGTGACCATGCCGTCCTCGTCGATATAGCCGTAGCCGTTGTCCGGCTCGATGTGCAGGTGGGGCTGACGGGAGCAGTAGCTCTCAATCTCGACCTGCTGGGCGTCGGGGATGGAGTCCCAGTCAAAGTCGGGCCCCTTGATGCAGTTGGTCTCATAGAAGACGTTCGGGGTGCCCGGGTGAATCTCGATGGCGTCCGGCGCCATGGCGTCGAGGGCGTTCATATAGGCGGGCAGCTCCTCGATCTCGACCTTGACGGCGTCGGCCGCGGCTCTCGCGTGCTCCTCGGTGTCGGCCGCGACGATGGCAATGGCGTCGCCGAACTGGAAGATCTTGTCGGAGCAGAGGACCGGGCGCTCAAAGCCGTCGGTCTTGTTGTGCTTGGGCAGCATGACGAGACCGTTGATCTGGTTGGTGCCGCCGGCGGCCAGGATGTCCTTGTAGGTGATGACCTTCACGACGCCGGGCATCTTCTCGGCCTCGGAGGTGTCGATGCTCTTGATGTTGGCGTGGGAGACCTTCGCCTGGGTGAGGGCGAGGCGCAGGCAGCCGGGCATTTTGAGCGCGTCGTCCGCGCCGAAGTCCCAGGTGCCGGTGACCTTCTGTGCTGCGGAGGGGCGAATGTATTTGCTGCCCTTGATGGAGTCGCCGGTGGGCTTGAAGATGAGGTCTTCCTTGCTCATCTCGCCGCGCAGGACGGCGGCTGCGGCCATGGTGGCGTCGATCAGCGGCTTGTAGCCGGTGCAGCGGCAGAGGTTGCGCTGCTTGTTGAACCAGTCGCGGACCTCCTCACGGGTGGGGTTGGGGTTCTGCTCCAGCAGGACCTTGGCGCTGATGATGAAGCCCGGGGTGCAGAAGCCGCACTGGGCGCAGCCGTAGGCCATCCACGCGACCTGCAGGGGGTGCATGTCGGTCAGAGTGCCGACGCCCTCGATGGTGGTGATCTCGGCGTTGTCGGGAATCTTGCTCATCTTGAAGAGGCAGGCCTTGGTGACCTTGCCGTTCACGATGACGTTGCACGCGCCGCAGTGGCCCTCGCCGCAGCCGATTTTGCAGCCGGTCAGCAGCAGGTGCTCACGCAGGATGGTGGCCAGGGTCTCGTCCTTGCAGAGGACAAGATTCCGGGTAACGCCGTTGATGACAAGCGTTTTTCTGATCATGTGTTTACCTCCTTGAAATATTATGTCAACTGAATTGATGCGCTTACTCGTGCCCGTGGCCGCCGCAGCGGTCGTGATCCGGGCCCTTGCCGGTGATGTCCTTGACCCGCTCGATCCCGCGGGCCGAGAGAAAGACGAGCTGTGAGACGCTGCCGTCCATATTCTCCCCGCTGAGACGGAGAAAATTGGCGTTTTCGTAGTAGTCGATGGGCAGCTCGCGGCGGTAGAGCTTCCCGGTTGCCCTGTCCGTGATCTCCACCGTGACCTCGCTCGCCGTGATTTCAAACAGCTCCTCATCCATCGGATTCGTCCTCCTCCATGCGTTCAAATCAAATATATTCTACCCCCGAAACGAGCGGGTTTCAAATTATATCCGAAAACAATTCGCTAAAAATCGCAGGTTAGTTTTGTACAATCCGACAAATCCCTCCGCGCAAATCCCGGGGAAATGCCCAAAAATAAGGCAAAAACGCACAAAATCACCTGCCTCCCCGCGGCCATCCTGCACGCAGGGAGGAGCAGCCGCATTCCGGGAATTCCCGTTCTCCGAAAAATATGCTACAATACGCGCATGGACAGCGTATAGGGAGGCTTTGCGGATGATGAATAAATTCGCGGTATTCAGCGGCTTTCTTGGCTCGGGCAAGACGACGGCCATGATGGCCCTGACAAAGTATTACACGGATCATTTCGGCAGGGCGGCCATGATCTCAAACGACCTCGGCACAGGCGTGACGCTTGCCGACTGCAAGCTCGCGCGTCTCGACGGCTGCAGGTCCCTCCAGATCACCGGCGAGTGCATCTGCTTCTGCCATGACGTGCTGACCGGTCGGCTGAACGATTGCTATAACGAGGGCTGCGAGCTGGTGGTGTCCGACATCCCCGGCTTCGGCGTCGGTGCGCAGGAGCATGTCTACCACGGGCTGAGCGAAAAGTATCCCGGACGGTTTGAGCTCGCGCCCTTCACGGTGCTGATCGAGCCGAGGAATCTTGCCCTGCTCCAAAGCGGGCAGGCCGGAGACATGGGCGCCATTCTGGATGCCCAGCTCAGGGAGGCGGATCTCATCGTCCTCTCAAAGTGTGAGCTGCTGGATGCCGAAGAGCGCGCCGCGGCTCTCGGATGGCTGGCGGCCGGCTATCCCTGGACGCGGCAGCTTGCGCTGAGCGCGAAGACGGGGGAGGGGCTGGACGTCCTCGCCCGCGCGCTGCGGGACGGGCAGGCCTCGCTGCGCCGACCGGAGATCGACTATGACGCCGACGAGCTGCAAAACGCCATGGACAGCCTGAGCGAGTACTATCTGCAGTACCGCGCGCTGGTCTGCTGCAGCGACTTCGACGGCAGCGCCTACCTGGAAAAGCTCGCGCAGAGCATTCAGACCGCGTTTTGCACGGCGGGCGGGGAAATCCCGCACCTCAAGCTGCTCGCCTGGGGGCCGGAGGGGGATTACGCCAGGGCCGACCTTCTGGGCGCGGAGCGCCCCGTCGAGACGCCGCGCCGCTTTTCCGGGCCCTGCACGGATATTGCCGTCATCCTCAACGCGAGTGCCGCTTGTCCGGACGCGGCGCTGGACCGTATCATCGGCGAGGCGGTGAGGACGGTGTCCGACCGTTATCAGCTGGAGCTCACGGTGTTCCGGAAGGAGCACTTCGGACTGGGGGAGTAAGATGGAGACAAGAATACGGGAGACCCGCTCCGTCTGTCCGGTCTGCCTGCAAAACCTGCCTGCAGCTCTCCTGCGGGACGATTTGGGCCGCGTGGTCATGGAGAAGCGCTGCCCGGCGCACGGGACCTTTCGCGTGCCCGTGTGGCGCGGCGCGCTCGACTTTGACGCCTGGCTCCTGGGCACGCCGCCGCTTCCCGGGGACAGGGGCCTGCGCTGCCCGGAGGACTGCGGCATCTGCGCGGAGCACGAGATCGGCTCCTGCTGCTGCCTTCTGGAAGTGACGCGGCGCTGCAACCTGCGCTGCCGTTTCTGCTTCGCAAACGGCGGAGAGAGCGCGGAGGAGCCGAGCCTTGACGCGCTCAAGGACGCGGTGCGCGACATCGTGGGCCAGTGCGGGAGACCGCTTTTGCAGCTCTCGGGCGGGGAGCCCACCCTGCGGGACGATCTGCCGGAGCTTGTGCGCTTTGCCAGAGAGACCGGCTGCGGCTATGTCCAGCTCAACACCAACGGGCTCAGACTCGCACGGGAACCGGATTACGCCAGGAAGCTTGCGGACGCGGGGCTGGATATTGTTTTCCTGCAGTTTGACGGTACGCGGGACGAGATCTATGAGACGCTGCGCGGCGCACCGCTGCTGGATGTCAAAAAAGAGGCGATCCGCGTCTGCTCCGCGCTGCGCGTCGGCGTCACGCTGGTACCCACTGTGGTCCGGGGCGTCAACGACGACGATCTGGGCGCGCTCGTCCGGCTTGCAGCGTCGCTTGCTCCCGGGGTGCGGGGCGTCCACTTTCAGCCCGTGTCATACTTCGGACGCTATCCCGAGACGCCGGAGGCCGCGGCGCGCTATACCCTCGACGAGCTTATGGCGGATATCGCCGGGCAGACGGACATCCCGGTCTCGAGCTTCATGCCCTCGCGCTGCGACCATCCGCTCTGCGGCTTCCACGCAGGCTTCCTGATCGGGCCCGAAGGCGCCCTGCGGCCCCTCAGCTCCATCACCCATTCCTCGCACAGCCGGGGCAGCGCAAACGACAACCGCGAGTACGTCGCCCGCCACTGGCGGCGCGCACCGGAGGAGCCCGCGCCGGAGGGGCGCTTCTCGGACGAGATGGATTTCGACGTCTTCCTCTACCGCCTGCGCCATGAGAGCCTGACTCTCTCCGCAATGGCCTTCCAGGACGCAATGAACCTGAACATCGAGCGCCTGCATTCGTGCAGCCTGCATGTGTACGATGAGGGCAAAATCAAGCCCTTCTGCGCAAAATATCTCACGCCGATTGGATATGACAGACCGTAGCCCGTGGGCGGAAAAGTCCGGCTGTCCGGCAAACTACTCCCCCGCGGTGATAACAGCCCGTGCTTCTGCGCCGGAGCGCCGTTGCTTTCGATTTTGAGAGATGCTCACACGCGGAATTGACTTTCCCGTGATTCTATTCTATAATCGGCTCAAAGCGAATTGCTTTTATTTACAACTCGCCAAACGGAAAGGATGCCGCGCCATGAAACTGATGAAAACCGAAGACGCCGTTGGACATATCCTCTGCCACGACATCACCCAGATCATCAAGGACGAGAAGAAAGGACCTGTTTTTAAAAAGGGACATATCATCCGCGCCGAGGACGTGCCGGTCCTGCTGAGGGTCGGCAAGGACCACGTCTACATCTGGGAGAACAACGAAAACATGCTCCATGAGGATGACGCCGCCACGATCCTGCGGGACCTGTGCATGGGCGAAAACATGCACGCCACGGAGCCTGCCGAGGGAAAGATCGAGCTGATCGCGGACATTGACGGCCTGCTGCTCATCGACCTTGCGCGCCTGCGCGCCGTGAACGCCCTGGGCGACATGATGATCGCGACCCGCGCCTCCGGCTTCGTGGTGAAGAAGGGGGACAAGCTCTGCGGAACCCGCGTCATCCCCCTCGTCATCGCGAAGGAGCGCATGGAGAAGGCGAAGGCCGTCGTGGGGCCTGAGCCGCTTTTAAGGCTTCTGCCGCTCAAGGCAAAGAAGGTCGGTGTCGTCACCACCGGAAACGAGGTCTACTACGGCCGCATTCATGACACCTTCACCCCCGTCATCGTCGAAAAGCTCAAAGAGTTCGGCGGCTGTGAGATGACGGAGCATGTGGTGCTGAACGACGATCATGAGAAGATCACCGCCGCGGTGCTGGACATGCTGGACAAGGGCTGCGACATGGTCCTCTGCAGCGGCGGCATGAGCGTGGACCCGGACGACAAGACCCCCCTCGCCATCAAAAACACCGGGGCACGCATCGTCTCCTACGGCTCCCCCGTGCTGCCGGGCGCGATGTTCCTCGTCTCCTACATGCCGGACGGGCGCCCGGTCTGCGGCCTGCCCGGCTGCGTCATGTACGCAAAGCGCACCGTCTTCGACCTGCTGCTGCCATATCTTGTGACGGATACGCCGGTTACAAAGGAGCACCTGGCGGGGCTCGGCCACGGCGGTCTGTGCCTCAACTGCAAGGTCTGCCGCTTCCCCAACTGCGGCTTCGGGAAAGGGGTATAAAGCAGTCAAATCAAAGCAAAGGCTTTGATTTGAAAGAGTTTGCAGTCTGCTGCGCGCACTCGCTTGCGGGGGACGCTCGCACACTTGCAGACTGAGAAGTGTTTTTCGTGAGGTACACGCCCCCACGAAAAACGATTGGATTTGTTTTTCGCCTACAGGCGAAAAATCAGAGGGGATTCCCCTCTGAACTCCTCTTTTAGGTATAGACACGTAAAGTCGTGTTTATATAAATATTTTCCCTGAAAGACGGGAAAAGGAGGAAAAACAAAATGAAAGTACGCAAGACCCTTGCACTGCTGCTGGTACTGACGATGGTGCCGGCACTGTGCGCCGCCCCTGCAGCGTGGGCTGCTGACGAGAAGACGGAGCTCATCGTCTTTGCCGCCGCCTCCATGACCGAGACGCTGACCGAGCTCAAGGCCAAGTATGAGGAAGCACACCCCGATGTCACCATCATCTGCAACTTTGATTCCTCCGGCACACTCAAGACTCAGATCCAGGAGGGCGCGGACTGCGATCTCTTCATCTCCGCCGCCCCCAAGCAGATGAACGCCCTGGACGCCTCCAGGGACAAGGATGTCAATCCCGACGGACTCGATTTTGTCCTCCAGGGCAGCCGTGTCAACCTGCTGGAAAACAAGGTCGCGCTCGTCGTACCGGAGGGAAACCCCAAGGGCGTCAAGTCCTTTGACCAGCTTGTGGAGCTGCTGAAGGCGGGCGACGTCTTCTTCGTCATGGGCAACAGCGACGTGCCCGTGGGCCAGTACACCCGGAAGATCCTGGATTACTACGGGCTGGACGAGGAGGAGCTCGCCAGGGCCGGCCTCATCACCTACGGCACCAATGTCAAGGAGGTCACCACCCAGGTCAAGGAGGGCAGCGTCGACTGCGGCGTGGTCTACGGCACCGA
The DNA here is from genome assembly GCA_902779945.1 of Oscillospiraceae bacterium. Classification (GTDB taxonomy): domain Bacteria; phylum Bacillota; class Clostridia; order Oscillospirales; family Oscillospiraceae; genus Limivicinus. The sequence goes on from CACZDN010000001.1 coordinate 145,937, forward strand.
TGCCTTCAGTGCGGGCCTTGAGGTTGTGGAAACCGCTGCTGCTGAGATGTGCGGCCAGGTCATCTACCCCGCTGCCGTGCTGAACGTCAGCAGAAACCCGGAGGCCGCCCGGGCCTTCCTGGACTACCTGAGAGGCGAGGAAGCGACCGCCGTCTTCGAGGGCGTCGGCTTCTCTGCCGTCAAGGCCGGATAAGAAGGGGCGGACATAAGCGCCGCCCGACGCTTTGGGTAAACAAGGATGAGTATGGACTGGTATCCGCTTTTCAACTCTCTGCGCATCGCGGCCATCAGCTGCGTGCTGGTATTCTTCACCGGCATCTTCTTCGCGTATTATGCCGCGAAGCTGCCGAGGACTGTCAAAGGCATCCTGGACGTGATCCTCACGCTGCCGATGGTGCTGCCGCCCACGGTCTGCGGCTATTTCCTGCTGCTGATCTTCGGGGTAAAGCGGCCTTTGGGCATGTTCCTGCTGCGCTTCGGCGTCAAGCTCGTCATGACCTGGTACGGCGGCGTCCTGGCCGCGGCGGTGGTGGCTTTCCCGCTCATGTACCGCACGGCCCGCGGCGCGTTTGAGAGCTTTGACCGGAATCTTGCCTACGCGGGACAGACGCTGGGCCTGTCAAACGCCTGGATCTTCTGGCGTGTGCGTATGCCCGCCTGCCGCCAGGGCATCCTGGCCGGGACGGTGCTGGCCTTCGCCCGCGCCCTGGGCGAGTACGGCGCGACCAGTATGCTCATCGGCTATACCCCCGGCAGGACCGCCACCATCTCCACCACGGTCTACCAGCTCTGGCGCACCAACGACGAGAAGGGCGCGTTCTTCTGGGTCATGGTGAATCTCGCCATCAGCACCGTCGTGCTGCTGACCGTGAACATGCTGGAGGCTCGGCAGAAGAAGGCGGTGAAGGCATGAGCCTGCATGTGGACATCCGAAAGCGGCTCGGCTCCTTCCGCCTGGACGTCAATCTCACGGCGGATAATGGCGTGACCGGCCTGCTGGGAGCCTCCGGCTGCGGCAAGAGCATGACGCTCAAGTGCATCGCCGGCATCGAAAAGCCCGACGAGGGCCGCATCGAGCTTGACGGGACCGTGCTGTTCGACTCGGCCGCGCACATCAATCTTCCGCCCCAAAAGCGGCGCGTGGGCTATCTCTTCCAGAACTACGCCCTCTTTCCCAACATGACGGTGCGGCAGAACATCCTCTGCGGCCTGAACCGGGAGAAGGACAGAGCCGCGAAGGAAACGCGCCTTCGAGAGATGCTGCGCCTCATGCAGCTCGAGGGGCTGGAAAACCACAGGCCCGCCCAGCTCTCCGGCGGTCAGCAGCAGCGCACGGCGCTGGCCCGCATCCTGGTCAGCGATCCGCGCCTCCTGCTTCTGGACGAGCCGTTCTCCGCCCTCGACGGGCATCTGCGCGACTCGCTCAAAATCGAGCTGCGCGACCTCTTGACCCGCTTCGGGCATGAGGTGCTCATGGTGACCCACGACCGCAGCGAGGCCTACAACATGAGCCGCATGATCGCCGTCATGGACAGGGGGCGGCTGCTCTGCGTCAAGCCGACGAAGGAGCTTTTCGCCGATCCCGGCAGCGTACAGGCCGCGATCCTCACCGGCTGCAAGAACACTATCCCCGCCCGCCGTGCAGACGCCCGCAGGGTGGAGATCCCCGACTGGGGCGTGACGTTCGAGACAAAGCAGGAGGTGCGGGAGGGACTCTGCGCCGTCGGCATCCGCGCCCACTATTTCAGCCCCGACGCGAGGCAGAACCGCTTTCCCGTGCGCTTCGTGGAGGAGATGGAGGAGCCCTTCGAGTTCATCCTCCGGTTCCGCTATGCGGGACAAAAAGAAGACAGCCCCCCGATCTGGTGGAGGCTGCCCAAGGACAAGCGCCCGCAGAGCTTCCCGGCAGAGCTGGGCGTCGCGCCGGCGAATGTTTTGCTGCTGTATGAATAACAATGCACGGGCGGCCGTCGACCGCCCGTGCATTGTTTGCCTGATGTGAAAGAGGTCCGGTCACAGAGCGGGATCAGCTTCCGTCCTCGACCAGCACCCGCATGGTGCCGCCGCAGACCATGCCGTCGGACTCGGCCACCTCGCCGGTCAGGTCGATGTCGACGAGCTTATAGCGCCCGGTGCCGATGATGCGCCTCGCATCCTGGATCACCGCCGCCTCGCTGCATCCGCCGCCGATGCTGCCCGTGACCTTGCCGAGGGGGCTCACGGCCATCTTTGCCCCCGCGCCGCGGGGGGTGGAGCCCCTGGTCTCGATCACCGTGACGACGGCCTTCGGCTCGCGGTTCTCCGCCAAATAGCGCAGGGTAGAGAGCTCCACGTCCGAGTCGTTGCAGTAACGCCCGGGGGCGCCGTGCTCCGGCAGACGCTTATAGGCGATGACCTCCGAGAGAATGGAGACGGCAATCTCCGCCGGGGTGACCGCGCCGATGTTCAGACCGATGGGGGTGCAGATGCCTGAGAGCCGCTCCTCATCGAAGCCCTCCTCCCGGAGCATCTCCAGAAGGCCCTTTGTACGCCGCCTTGAGCCGATCATGCCCAGATATGCGGGACAGGGCCCCGGCAGCAGGGCGCGCAGACAGTCCGCGTCGTGCCGGTGGCCGCGCGTGATGACGACCACATAGTCAAACGGCGTGACCGCAAAGCTCCGGATGGCATTTTCAAAGCTGTCGCAGAGCACGGCGGCGGCTTCCGGAAAGCGCTCGCTGTTGGCAAAGTCCGGTCTGTCGTCCGCCACACAGACCGAAAAGCCGCAGGCGGCGCCGAACCGGCACACCGGCAGCGCGATATGCCCGCCGCCGAGGACGATCAGCCGCTCCTGCGGGACGACAGGCTCCCGCACGACAAGTGCATTCTCCGTCCGCTCCGCCGTCACGCGGGCAAAGCTCCGGCCCTTCGCGTCGGTCACCGGCGTGATCCCGGTCAGCCGGCGCGATATGTCTGATAAACTGCCGCTCTCCCCGGGCAGAACCGTTTCCAGGGACACGGCCTGATTCTCCGCAAGGCGTTCCAGAATTATCCGATAGACGTTCTCCATGCTGCTCTCCCTCTATTCCACAAGCGTTATTCCGCAGATTGTATTGATTTGATCCCGCAGACGCAGCGCGGCCTCCAGCCGCTCCGCGCGGGCGGCTTTCGCCTCCGGCGTCCGGCAACGTTCCTCGCTTGCCGCAAAGCGCTCCGTGATCGTCACGCGGCGATCCTCCCGCACGCATTTGTCTGCCAGGAACAAAACCGCGGCCTCATCCACCACGCAATCCCGCCGGTCGTGGTGCTGTTCGACGATCGCCGCCGCCTTCTCATATCCCAGCTCCCGCAGCCAGGAAGCGCCCATGCGGGCGTGCTCCTTTTCCTTCCGCGCCGCGTCATGCAGCAGCGCCGCGCTCTCCAGCAGACACAGGTCGAGCGGGAAGGGGAGGGCCGACGCAATCCGCCGGGCCTCCTCCGCCACGGCGCGGCAATGGGCCTCGACACGTTCGCCCGGCGCGGCGGCGCTCAGCAGCCTGTCGGCGAGCTCCGGCGTCAGCGGCGGGCAGGGCCGCGCGGCCCCGTGCTCAAGCTGCAGCGCCTCGTCATAGGCAAGCACCGCATACGCGGCATAGGGAATGCGCAGCGGACGACTTTCCTCCAGCGGGACGCCGCAGACTGCCGCCAGGATTGCCTGGATCACCGAGGCGTGGGCAACAAGCGCCAGATCACCGCCGCAGCTTCCGATACAGCGCAGCACAGCGGGCAGCACGCGCGCCCGCACCTGCGCCAGCGTCTCCGCGCCGGGCGGTACCAGCAGCGGCTCGGCGCCGCGCCGCGCGTACAGCTCCGGCCAGCGCTGCCTGATCTCCTGGAAGTCCAGCCCGTCCCAGGGGCCCATGTCCTGCTCGGACAGTGCCGGGACGAGAACCGCTTCCCCGCCGAGGGGCTTCGCCGTCTGACGGCAGCGGACAAGCGGACTTGAAAACAGTGCGAGCCCTTTCCCGCCGAGCGCTTCGCCCAGCAGCACAGCCTGCATTCGTCCGAGCGGGCCCAGCGGCGTGTCGGTACGTCCGAGGCACATGTGCGCGCCAAACGGGAAATCCGGGTGCCCATGCCGGATCAGATATATCCGCCGCATCAGAAGAGCTCCTCAAAGTATTCGTCGAACAGCTCCCCGGCCTTCTCGCGCAGCGCCTCGGAATAGGCCTCATAACGCGCGAGCAGGAGACTTCCGTCCGCCGTCAGGCTGCTTTTGCCGCCGCCCGCGCCGCCCTGACTGCGCAGGATCAGGCTGTGTCCGAGCTGGCTTTCCAGCGTGCGGATCACATTCCAGCCGCTGGAATAGGACATCTGCATCCGCTGGCAGGCGGTGCGGACGGACCGCGTCTCGTCAATGAGCCGCAGCAGCATGGCGGCGCGGCTGTCAAAAAAAACCTTCTCCCGCGCAAGCGATACCTGGAGCACGGGCCGCACAAGCTGCTCGTTGTGAAAACGCAGCAGCGCCCGGTAATCCTCCGGCGTGTCCGCGTCGTGGAGGATGCCGGGGTCGTCCACCGCAACGCGCGCCATCGCCGCTCCGCATCGGCCGATCGCGCCCTGTAGCCCGCCGTCCCCGCCGTCCGCAAGCAGCGCATCCACCAGCGCCGAGGCAATCATCAGGGGATGGCCGGTCCTGCCCTCACAGACGGGGCAGGCCAGCTCCGCGCCGGATTCAATGAGCCGCGTGACCGTGAGCGCGGTGAAGAGCGGCACGTCCACGGGAGTGAAGAGAATGCGGTCGCACTTGTCCCGGAGATAGGCGAGACCGATTTTTGCCGAGTCAAACATCTGCGTGGAGGCGTAGTCCTGATTGCGCAGAAAAACCAGCCCGCTTCCCGCGAGGTGCCGCTCCAGCTGCAGGGCGTTGTAGCCCGTGACCATCACGATCTTGCTCACGCCCGCCTGGTGGAAGGTGGCGACAACGCGCTGCGCGATCGAGATGGAGCCGATGTTCAGCATGGGTTTAAAGTCCCCCATGCGCGAGGACCTTCCCGCGGCCACAATGACTGCGCCGTACTGCATAAAAACACCTCCCGGCAAAAGCGAGCCGCAGCAGATTACGTCCCACAGTATACCATACTCTCGCAAAAAAGGAAAGAGCGTAAGCATTCAGCCCCACGGGCGTTTTTAATCCCATCAGGGAGTTCAGAGGGGCATCGGCCATTTGTTTTTGCGGGGGCGTGTACCTCGCAAAAAACACCGCCCGGCAGGTCATCATGACCGGCCGGGCGTTACTTCGTTCATTTATCAGTGGGTCATATCCTGGAAAAATTCGAAGGCTTCCTTGTCGGTGCAGCCCTCGTGCACGACCTTCCGCACAGCCTGCGCCATCTCGGCGGGGTGTGTGCTCTGGAAGATGTTGCGGCCCATGTCGACGCCGGCGGCGCCGTTCTGGATCACGTCGTAGGCAAGCGCAAGGGCCTCGGCCTCGGGCAGCTTCTTGCCGCCGGCCACCACAATGGGCACCGGGCAGGCCGCCACGATTTCGTCGAAGTGCTCGCAGTTATACGTCTTGACGATCTGCACACCCATCTCTGCTACGATGCGGGTGGCGAGCTTGAAGTAGCGGTCGGTGCGCTCCATATCCTTGCCGACGGCCACAACGCCCAGCGTCGGGATGCCGTAGGTCATGCCGGCGTTGATGACCTGGGAGAGGTTGTCGATGCTCTCGAGCTGTCCGTCCGCGCCGATAAAGGTCTGGACCGCCATGCAGTCGGCATCCAGACGGATCGCGTCTTCAATGTCGACAGCTACGACCTCATGGCTCAGATCATCGTTGAGCATGGAGGAGCCGGACGACACGCGCAGCGCAACGCCGCACTTGTTGGCAGCGGGCACGCAGGTGCGCAGCGCGCCGCGGGTGCACATGAGCACGTCCACATAGGGCATGAGTTTGGGGATGATGAGGTCCAGGCGTTCGAGACCCGCCGTGGAGCCCATGAAGTAGCCGTGATCGAAAGCGAACATGACCGTCTTTCCGGTCCTGGGATCAAAGATGTTGCTCAGGCGCCTCTTCATGCCCCAGCTCAGGCCGTTTGCGCCCTTGACCTGGAAGTCGCCCTGATTGGCAAAGGGCGTGCCGACATGATAGTCCTTCGCGACCTTCAGTCCGTCTTTATCTGCCATATTGATTTTCTCCTTTGCTTGTTGGACGCGGGCAGCGGGTTTACGCCCACTGCCCGCGAAAGATTATAACGCGAAAGTTTATGAATTCAGATGCTGATCAGCAAAAGCTTAGAACGGGTAGTTGGCGACGTTCTCAGCGGTGAAGACAACGCGCTCAGGCAGAAGCACAACGCCGTTGTTCTCGTCAGCAGTCTCCTGGCCGGCGACCAGATCGCTGTTGGCAAGGATTTCAACTTCGCCGATGCCCGGGATGTCGATCTTGTCACCGACATGGACAGTGTTGCCGGCGGAGATGTAAGCAGCCAGATAGCAGCCCATGGCGCCCTGGATGCCGCAGTCCCACAGACCCCAACGGGTGCAGATGCCGTTTTCAAGGTAGGTGGTCATGCCGGACGGGGGGCAGAAGCCGGTGATCGTGACGTCGGCCGCGGTCAGGCCCTTGTTCTGGGCAGCGCCGCACTGGCCGGGCAGAGCGGTGGAGTCGTTGCAGATGATGAGGTCGACGTCGGGGTTGGCCTCAAGCAGAGCCTCGCCGATGGAGACGGACTTTGCAGGATCCTGCTCGGAGAAGTAGGGGTCATGAACGGCAACCCAGGTGGGGTAGGTTTCCTTGATGTACTCCTCACCGGCGACGTACCAGGAGTTCTGGTCGGCAACGGAGGGGTTGGAGAAGTGCCACACGTACTTGACTTCGCCGTTGACGTCGACGCCGCGCTCCTTCAGGGATTCAACGCCCATCTCGACGAGCATGGGTCCAAGAACAGCAGCGGTGCCCTGAGAGACCATCAGTGCACGGGAGTCGGGAGAAACGTCGGAGTCCCAGGTGCTGACGTAGATGCCGGCATCCTGCGCTTCCTGCAGCTTCTCATCCAGAGCGGTGGCGTCAACAGAGGAGATGCAGATGGCATCCACACCCTTGTCGATAGCCTGCTGGATCAGCTCGAGCTGGGTGGTGACGGAGGCATCGGGAGAGCCGATGTAGTCAACCGTCAGGCCCCACTCGGCGGCGTACTTCTGGGCGCCGTCGTTGGCGGCTTCGAAGAAGGAGTTGCCGGAGACCTTGGGGATGAAGGCGACGGTCATGCCATCGACAGGGCTCTTGCCTTCGGCGAAAGCGGCCGTGGAGCACAGAGCGAATACCAGGCACAGCGCAAGGACCAATGCTAAGGTTTTCTTCATTTTCTTTTCCTCCAATCAAATTTTTATCTCAAGAGGTCTTTCACCTCATGAAATACAGATTACCGGGCTGAGCCGCGTTTTTTGAACAGGGACGAAATCATGTGCTGGCCTGCGATCTCGCGGCCGAGGACAACCAGCACCAGGATGATGCCGACGGGCAGGTCGAGGTTCTGGGTGCTCACCCCGAAGCACAGAGGCAGACCGTAGCGCAGGATGCAGATAATGAGAGAAGCAAGCACCGTGCCGAGAATGCTGCCCTTGCCGCCGGTGTTGAGCGTACCGCCCAGGACGACTGCCGTGATGATGGCAAGCGTGTAGCCGGACCCGTGGTTATACTTGGCGGAGTTCATGTTCGAGGTCAGCAGTGTGCCGGCCAGCGCCGCGGAAACGGCGGAGAGGACGTAGGTGCTCATGATGACAAGGCGGGTGTTGATGCCGGAATACTCTGCGGCCTGCTGGTTGACGCCGATGAGGTACAGGCGCTCGCCGTATTTGGTGCGGTGCAGAATCCAGACGCACAATACGATCAGCACCAGATAGATCCAGATCTGCATCGGGATGCCGAGAAGCTCCCCCTTGCCGAGGAAGCGGAAGTCCACAAAGGTCTTTCCCTCCTTGGCGGGAAAGCCGCTGATGCCCTGGTAGGCGGGCGTGGCGGACATGCCGGAGATGAGCAGCGCAAGTCCGGAATAGAGGAAGCTGCCGCCCAGCGTGACCACCATGGGCTGCACGCCGCAGTAGGCCACGAAGAAGCCGGACAGCGCGCCGCATACCGCGGCGGCGACAATGGCGATGACGACCGCGACCCAGATGTTGAGTCCCGCGTCACTCCACAGCACGCCCTCGATGATGCTCGTGAGGCCGATGATGGAGGCGGCCTGGATATCGATGCCGCCGGTGATCATGACGAGGGTCACAAAGAGGGAGATGATGCAGACGCTGATGTAGTTGACGATACTCGTCATGATGGAATTGACGCGCAGGAACTTGGGGTTTGCCGAGCCGAAAACCACGAACTCGAGCACCAGGAAAATGACCAGGAAGAACTCCCAGCGGCGGAAAAGCTTTTTCAGTGCCTTCATGCCTCGTCTCCTCCTTTCGCGGCTCCCGGCGCCGTGCGGGACAGCAGCCGTTTGCGGCGGGACATCTCGATGGAGCGGCGCTGCGTCAGCGAGTCGACGACCACGATGACGATGAGCATGATGCCCGTGATGGTGTTGTTGTAGTCGGAGGGCAGGCCGATAAAGACCAGCAGTCTGCTGATAGAGGACATGATGACCGCGCCGATGGCCGCGCCCACCATGTTGCCGAGGCCGCCCGAGAGGGAGATGCCGCCCAGCACGCAGGCCGCGATGGCCGTCATCTCATAGCCGTTGCCCGCGACGGTCATGACCTGGCGGTACTTGGAGGCGAAGACATAGCCCGCGATGCCGGCGAAGACGCCGCAGAGAATGTAGGCGATGAGCTTTGTGCGGAAGACCGAAATGCCCACCAGATTTGCGCCGCCGGGATTGTCGCCGACAGCGATGAAATACTTGCCCTTGCGTGTGCGTGTGAGCAGGACGTGGGCAATCGCGACCAGCAGGATGGTCAGCGCATAGTACAGGGTGATCTGTGCGAAAAGCTCCTTGTTGCCGTAGTAGGCGATGGGGCCGCCGAAGTTTTCCACCGTGCGCCCGTCGGTCACGATGTAGATCAGGCCGCGGATCAGGCCGTTGGTACCGAGAGTGAAGATCAGGGAAGGCACGCCGAAAAAGGCCACGCCTACGCCGTTGAATACGCCCACCGCCGCGCCGACCGCTACGCAGATGAGGAGCATCTTGCCGATGCTGCCGCCGCTTTGGGCGATGAGCCCTGTCATGGCTGCCGTGAGACCGAGGGTCGCGCCGATGGAGACATCGATCTCGCCGGTCATGATGACGAACGCGATGCCGATAGCCAGCAGCGTGTACATGGTGGCGGTATTGAAGCAGTTGATAATATTGGAATAGGTGAGGAAGTTATGATCGGCAATACCGGTTATCAGGAACAGCAGAAGCAGGAATACAAGGCTGGACATCCAGCGCACCTTGAATAAATCTTTTATCTTATTCATTCCGCCACCGCCTTTTTCTGTGCGATTCCAAAGGAGGCGCCGGTCAGGACGTCCTGGGTGATCTCGTCATGCCTGAACTCTCCGTTGATGCGCCCCTGGAAAACCGTGATGGCACGGTCGGCAAGCTCCACGACCTCCTCAATGTCCGAGGAGACCATGAGCACCGCCACGCCCGCGTCCTTGAGCTGGTGGATGATATTGTACACATCGCCGCGCGCTGCGGCGTCAATGCCGCGGGTCGGCTCGTCGAGGATGACGACCTTGGGACTTGTGGACAGCGCGCGCGCGATGACAACCTTCTGCTGGTTGCCGCCGGAGAGGCTGCCGATCAGGTCCTCAAGAGAGACGATCTTCGTGCGGAACTCATCCACATACTTCCGGGAAATTTCGTTCTGGCGCTTCCGGTTCATATTCACGTGACCGATCTCGTCGGTGTTTAAAAGGGCCGAGGTGGTGTTGGAGGAGATCGAGCGGATCTTGAACAGGCCGTGATAATGCCGGTCCTCGGGCACGAAGTTGATGCCCTCCTTCAGAATGCGCGCGGTGGAAAGGCCCGTGATGTCCCTGCCGCCGAGCTTCACGGTGCCGCCGAGCACCTTGTCGCGCCCGAAGATCGTGCTGATGAGCTCGGTGCGGCCCGCGCCGACCACACCCGCGATGCCTAGGATCTCGCCGGGATAGAGGTCAAAGGAAATGTCGCTGAAGCCGTAGCCGCTGAGATTGCGGACCTCCATCACGGGCTTGAGCTTGTCGTACGGCACCGGCACATAGGCCCCTTTGCCTGACTCCTGCATCTCTGCATCTGTCGGCAAAAGGCCGCGGATGAGCATTTGTTTGTCGAACTCTCCCACCGGGCCGCGCAGGGTGATGACGCCGTCCTTCATGATGGCGACATCGGTCGCGATCTCAAACACCTCCGTCAGGCGGTGGGTGATGTAGATCATGCTGATGCCCTTGCTCTTGAGATCCTCCACCACACGGAACAGAGCCTGCACCTCGCCGAAGGTGAGGGCGCTGGTGGGCTCGTCCAGGATGAGGACCTTGGCCTCGCGCATCATGCCGCGCAGGATCTCCACAAGCTGCTGCTCGGCGATGGAGAGGGTATTTGCCTTGCGCTGGAGGTTGAGCTTGAAGCCCAGCTCCTCCATATGCTTTGCCAGACGCTTTTTCAGTTCCTGGGTGCTCTCATGGAAACCCATGAGGATGTTCTCCTCCACCGTCATGTTGGGGAAGAGCATCGGCTCCTGCGGTACCATGTAGACGCCCGCCGCGAGCGCAGCGGACGGATTGGTCATGTTGACCGCCTTGCCGTCAATATAGATCTCGCCGCCGTCGGCCCGGTAGATGCCCATGATGATCTTCATGAGCGTGCTCTTCCCGGCGCCGTTGCCGCCGATGAGCACAAGCACGTCCCCCGCATGGAGATCGATGCTCACGCCCTTCAATACGGCGTTGGTGCCGAAGGACTTGGTGATGTCCTTCACCGACAGCGTGCACGACAAATTCTGCTTTGTCATTTCTCCGGTCACAGCAATTCCTCCCCAGCCAGGAAGTGAACATAACATTTGCGGACAAGTCAAACATTCGTGCTTATAGTTTATCGTCTTAGCCTTTTTTTGTCAACAGCGTTTTCATTGTGCGCATTAGCAAAAAAACAGGAGGTGCTTTTGTCACTATCTGCTAAAATTCATTTTTTTTACAATTCCCCTTTGTATGTTGTGACCCAATAGTATATAATACTAACGAAAATTACCCATTTTATGCCCGCTTGCCCCGGCAGGAAAAAAGGAAGCGCGGATACGCAGCATGAAACGATCTTTTGTTTGCTTGTGCAACAAAAGTCAAGGAGGCGCATATGTCTGAACGAGACGCCAGTGTATCCATGAATTATGAGGAGATCCTCATGGCAAAGGCCGCCTGGTATTATTATCATGAGGACAAGACACAGCAGCAGGTATCCCAGCTTCTGGGCCTGAGCCGCATGAAGGTCATCAAGCTCCTGGAGCAGGCCAAGCAGGCCGGGATCATCCAGTTCCGTTTCCGGCATGACAGCATGAGCCGTCTGGAGCTGGAACAAAGGCTGATGACGGGCTTTCTCCTCAAGGACTGCTTTATCGTGCCCCCGCCCCCCTCGCTGGAGACGGCGAACGACAACGTGGCCAGGGCTGCCTCCATGTATATTGCCAACCGCGTTGAAGGCGAGGCCTTTATCAATATTGGCTACGGCGACACGGCGAGCCGGGTGCTCAACTATCTCGCCCTGGCCAACGACCGCACGCTCTCATGCGTGTCGCTCACCGGCGGGGTCAGCCCCTATCTGCCGAACGCCCGCTCGAGCATCTTTAACTCACGCCTCTACCTGATCCCGACGCCGCTTCTGGTATCCTCCACCCAGGTTGCCGCCGCCATGAAGGCCGAAAAGGCGATCCAGGACATTCAGGCGCTCATTCCGCTGTCCTCCCTGTCGGTGATCGGCATCGGCGCCATGAATGACGACGCGACGGTCCTGACAAGCGGCGTGCTCACCAATCATGATTTTCTGGTGCTCAAGCGGAACGGCGCCGTGGGTGATATCCTGAGTCATTTTATCAACGAAAGCGGCGAGCCCGTGTCCAGCGATCTCGAGGCGCGCACCATCAGCACAGACCTTGACACGCTCAAGGGGCTGGAGAACGTGATCGGCGTGGCCGCGGGCGTGAACAAGGTGCAAGCCATCCGCGCGGTGCTGCGCGGCGGATATCTGGATGTACTCATCACGGACGAGGACACGGCGCTGGCGCTCGCCGCCACCATCACGGAACATTAAGGCAACACCGCACAATCCGCCTGCGGCATCTTACGGAAAAATCACGCAAAGTATGCCTGCGAAAAACTGCCATCGTCAGAACCCGATTTTTCTCAGGACCTGCTCTTTCGGGATTATGCGGTGCTGCCTTCAAAAACTGTAAATATACGGGAGGTTCATGCTATGGATGCGAGATATTTGCTGGCGGTCGACGCCGGCACCGGCAGCGTACGCGCTGTTCTGTTCGATCTGGAAGGCAATCAGCTCGGGTGCGTGCAGGAGGAGTGGGAGCACAAGGAGGATCCCCGTTTCCCCGGCAGCATGGATTTTGACTGGGTGCACAACTGGCAGCTCGCCTCCGGCTGCATCCGGGGCGTGCTGAAGGAGACGGGCATCGACCCGAAGACCGTCGCCGCCGTCTCCACCACCTGTATGCGAGAGGGCATCCTGCTCTACGACAAGGACGGCAATGAGATCTGGGCCTGTGCCAACGTGGACGCGCGCAGCAACGACGAGGTGGGGCAGCTCATCGCCATGAACCCGGCGCTGGAAAAGGAGCTCTATCTCCAGTCCGGCGAGGCCTACGCCCTCGGCGCGCTTCCGCGGCTGCTGTGGGTCAAGAACAAAATGCCGGAGGTCTACGAGAAAACCGCAACCCTCGGCATGTTCAACGACTGGCTCATTTACAAGCTCACCGGTATTCTCGCGGTCGAGCCCTCCAACGGCTCGACCACCGGCATTCTCGATCTTCAGAGCCGCAATTGGGACCCCTCGATCGCAGAGCGCTGCGGCCTCCGCTCCGATATCTTCCCTCCCGTTGCGGAAAGCGGCGTGAGGATCGGCGAGGTCAACGCCAGGGGCGCTTCCGACACCGGCCTTGCCGAGGGGACCCCCGTTGTGGTCGGCGGCGGCGACTGCCAGCTTGGCTGCATCGGCGTTGGTGCGGTGGAGCCGGGCTCCTGCGCGGTGTTCGGCGGCAGCTTCTGGCAGTATGAGTTCAACACCGCCGACAGCAAGACGGACCCCGACTGCCGTGTGCGCGTCAACTGCCACGCCGTGCCCGGCGTATGGCAGTTTGAGGCGCTGGCCTTCAAGCCGGGCCTTGTGATGCGCTGGTTCCGGGACGGCTTCTGCCAGCTTGAAAAGAAGCTCGCCGAAGAGACGGGTGCCGACCCCTACGATCTGATGAACAGGGAGGCCGAGAAGATTCCCGCCGGTTCCTATGGGATGCTGTGCTGCTTCTCGGACGTGATGAACTTCACGAGCTGGCGGCATGCCGCCCCCACGTTCACGAACTTCGACCTCGACCCCGCGCGCTTCAACCGCTACACCTTCTACCGCGCCATCCTGGAAAACACCGCCATGATCACAAAGGGCCACCTGGAGCTGGTGCGAGAATCCACCGGCAACGCGCCGAGTGAGGTCATCTTCGCCGGCGGCGCGAGCAAGAGCCCGCTGTGGTGCCAGATCCTGGCTGACGTGCTGGGGCTGCCCGTGAAGGTGCCCGTGGTCAAGGAGGCCACCGCGCTCGGCGCCGCGATCCTCGCGGGCTACGGTGTCGGCATCTACGACAGCATCGCCCACGGCGCCGAAAAATGTGTGAAGTGGGACAAGGTGTTCACGCCGAACATGGAAAACCACAAGGTCTATGAGGCGCTCTACCCCACCTGGCGCAGGGTCTACGATGCGCAGCTCAGGCTTTCCGATGAGCACGTTACGCGCTACATGTGGAGCGCACCGGGCGTCTGACATCAAGTATTACAAATATATAGAGAAAGGATGATATGCCATGTTTGTCGTACATGAAGACGATTTTGAATACCGTTTCGGCAGCAGTGGTCCGAAATATCTGATGAAGGGACCGCGCATGAATTTCGCGCTGGTCCGCTTTGAGCCCGGTCAGGACTTTCCCGCCCACTACCACAACATCATGGAGGAAAACTTCTATATCCTTGAGGGCAAGGTGGACATCGTAGTCGACGGCAAGGTCAACACCCTCACCGCCGGGCAGTTCATTCACATCGAGCCGGGCGAGATCCACTATGTCATCAACAACTACGATCAGCCCATCAAAATGGTCTCGACTCTCGCCCCCTATCAGGCGGTGGACAAGGTCGAGGTGCCGGACTATCAATACTGAGGGAGGGGACGGCCATGCTCAAAGGAAAAATGATCCATCCCGAAATCATGGAGACGCTGTCTCTGTGCGGTCACGGCTGCAAGGTACTCATTGCGGACGGCAACTACCCCCTCAGGGCCCGCACGTCGGGTGCGCGCCGGGTCTATCTCGGCCTCACGCCGGGCCTGCCCACAGTGACGGATGTGCTCAGGGCGCTTTTGTCGGTACAGAGCTTTGAATCCGCCGAGGTCATGCTCACTGAGGACGGCAGCGATCCCGAGATCTTTGCTGATTTCAAGGATCTCCTGCCGGATATCGAGCTGAAGAAGATCGACAAGCAGGCTTTCTACGACGCTTGCTGCGAGCCGATGGTGGAGCTTGCCATCTCCACCGGTGAGCAGCGCACCTACGCCAACATTCTGCTGACCGTCGGCTGCTCGTAAGACAGGAAATTGGGCCGCCTTCTCTTCAAGGCGGCCCTTCTCATTCTCCGGAGAGGAGCGTATTCAAATGATTTTACAGATCCTCAACCTGGTTCTTCCCATTGCCGTTTCCCTCGCGCTTGGTATGATCGGCCGCAGGCGCGGGTGGTTTGGCGTGGAAGGGATCAACGCTTTTAAAAACATCGTCAGCAAGGTGATGCTGCCGCTGGTGCTCTTCAACGCCATGTTCACCGCGGAATACTCCGCCTCTGCCTTCTTTACCATTGTTGGCTGTTTTGTCGGTCTTTGCCTTGCGCTCGCAACAGGATTTGCCCTGCGCCGTGCCTTTCCGCAATTTGGGAAGTACATGCCCTTCATGATCAGCACCTGTGAAAGCGGAATGATCGGCTACCCCCTCATCGCGATGCTTTTCGGCACGCTGGGAATGCAGCGCTTTGCCATGGCCGACCTGCCGCAGACCGTATTTTTCTTTACGATAGCCGCTTCTCTCCTGCAGGTGGCGGACGGGCTCAAGCCGTCGGCAGGGTCTTTATTCAAAAACATCTTCACGGCTCCGCCTTTTGTCGGCATGCTGCTGGGTATGATCCCCGGTCTTCTGAATCTGGACGCCCGCTTTTCTCAGACGGTTTTCTGGGAAACCTATACATCTCTGATCGACTTTCTCACCGGCCCGACCACTGTGCTGATTCTGCTCTTCCTCGGCTATTCCCTCTCTTTCAGAAAGGAGCTTCTCAAACCGGTAGCCGTGACAAGCCTGCTCCGCTTTCTGGTGATGGGCGCAGTGGGCGCACTGGTTGCCTTTGTCATCTTCCGCTTTGTGCCCTATGACCGGGTGCTGCTGTTTTCGATCCTGCTGCTGTTCCTTCTGCCGCCTTCCTTTGCGGTGCCGATGTTCTCCGGGCTGAAAGGATACGAGGAATATATCTCCACAACGATCTCCTTTTCCACGATCATCACGCTGCTGATTTTCATCGTCATGGCGGCTCTCACCCTCGTATAACGCTGCCGAACGATCTCACGGTCTTTGATCAGGGAATTTTTCGCCTTTGAAGTGAACCCAATCGCTGAAAGCCAGTGAAGAGGCCATTGCGACCTCAAAAAATTAACAGGGAAGTCCAACGGTTAAGGCAACACCGCGCAATCCGCCTGCGGCATCTCCTGGAAAATTTGCGCTCTGATTTCGAGCCTTTTTCTTGAGGTACACAAAGTACATCTGCGAAAAAGTGCCTTTTTATCAGAGCCCAAATTTTCTCAGGATCTGCTCTTGCCGAATTATGCGGTGTTGCCTTAGTATAAGACTCTCTCCTAAAAAAAGGCTTGAATGGATATCCGAGCAAAAATTGCGTCGGGCGTGATGAAGCTCGCTCACTCCGCCGCACGTCCTCTCAAATTCAAACAATCGGCTTTGCATTTGGGAGGAAAACGGAAAAGCGGAATGAAGCGAGTTTCATTTGACGCGGTCAAGGACTTCGACGCAGCATGACGCAATTTCAACCGGAAGAACTGTCGAGCTTCTGTGAAGGGTTCGCATTACAGCCACTTTTTCTTCTTGAACAGGATCAGGCAATAAACGACGATCACGATGCTTAGAGCAATGACTGCCGGGTATCCGAAACGCCATTCCAATTCCGGCATATAGCGGAAATTCATCCCGTACCATCCGGCAATGAGCGTCAGGGGCATGAAGATCGTCGTGACGACCGTGAGCAGCGTCATGATCCTGTTCTGGCGCACACCCAGCTGCGCATCGTAAAGATCCCTTACCTGCATTGCGTAATCGCGCAGGGAAGCCGCCGAGCTGTGCCGCCGCGTTATATAGTTCATAAACAGATGGATATAGCGCAGATTCTCTTCCCGGAAGAAGCCGTTTTCATTCTCTTCCAGCTCCTGTGTCATGTCGATGAGCTGCTCATAGTGTACCAGCAGCCTGCGGAGGTCGCTGCGGATCTCATTGACACGCGCCAGATCTCTATGCCCCTGAGAGGACAGGATCGTGTCCTCGATCTGACTCAGCTCATCTTCATAGCCCTCCATGATTGATAAGTCGTGATCCACGATCTGCTCCAGAAAATCATGCAGGAAGCGTTCCAGACTCGGCTCCCGCCAGCGTTTCGTGCGGCGGATGGATTGAAGCATCTGTTCCGATTTGCCGCTGTCGTCAATAAAAACGATGCCCTTTTCATCCAGGGCAAAGGCAAAGCAGAATTCGTTTTCTTTCAGATTGTCCCGGTCGGGGATCTGAAAAGTCCCGGTCAGCGAGTCAAAGTTGACCTCAGCCTTCGTGTTGTGAATGTCCCGGGCGTCAAGATCCAGCTCGATGCCCATATCGAAGCTCTCCCGCTCGCTCTCCCATTCGGGCGTCGTCAAAATCGCAGCGTACTGCATATCCTTTCTGCCAAGAATATCAGCCTTTGAACAGGGCTGTACGGTTTCCGCCAAAAGATAATAGCTCATAGCTCCGGCTCCTTTCTTCTGATTACCCATTCTTCCCGCTCTTTACCGTGCGGGCCGCTGCAGTCCATAGATCCGATGCAGACTTTCCGGCATAGAGGCAAACATCATCTGAACGATTGTTTCGGCCGAGGTAATGTTGTCGTACAATATCCATTCCCGTGTCATACCGACAGAGCCCATGCAATAAAAACGAATACTGTAAACAAGCTGGGTGTCGAGCGTATCGGCGCCCAGCTTTTCCTTTGCCAGCCGGATATAGCGATCCGTGAAGTATTCCAGCATGTACTGCCAGAGCGCGTTCTGGGAGGAATCCTCATAGGCCCGGCGATAGAACAGCATCTCCTGCCGCATCTTGTTCATGCCCGCCGCGGCGGACTCCACCGAGAGGATGTCCGTGCTGTCGGCGTCCTGAAAAAAGATCCAGGCAACCAGATCGTATTTGTCCTGAAAATGGTAGTAGAAGGTAGGCCGCTCGATCTCCGCCTCCCGGCAGATCTCCGTCACCCGGATCTTGTCCAGGGGCTTTGTCACCAGCAGCCGCTTCATCGCCGCCGCGATCCACAGCTTCGTCCTCCCCGCCATACGCCGCTCCAATCTTACAGAATCTATAATCTGTATAGTTTTCTTACTGAATTATACTTCTGTATGTGGAAACACGCAAGACTTTTTGTTAGGATAAAGCCAGGAAAACAAGAAAGGAAGTTTTGAACATGACGTTTATGGAACTGGCCCAGAACCGCTACTCCGAGCGCTTCTTTGATCCCCGCCCGGTGGAGGACGAAAAGCTGCGGCAGATCCTGGAGGCTGGGCGCATCGTGCCCACCGCCTGCAACTATCAGCCCCAGCGCTTCTATGTGCTGCGCAGCCCGGAGGCTCTTGAAAAGGTGAAGATGGTAACACCCTTTCACTACAACGCGCCGCTGATGCTGCTGGTCTGCTATGACCTGAATACCGTCTGGCAGCAGCCGAGAGACCGGCTGTTCCGGGGCTACAACTCCGGCGAGCAGGACGCCAGCATCGCCGCGACCACCATGATGTACGAGGCCGAGGAGCTTGGCGTGCACAGCGTGTGGCTGCGCGGCTTTGACGCCAAAACGGTGTCTGAGGTCTTTGAGCTCCCCGAAAACATCATCCCGGTGATGATGTTCGCTATGGGCTACCCCTCCGAGAGCAGCAAGCCAAACGCATGGCACTTTAAGCGCAAGCCGCTGGACGAGTTCATTACGGAACTGTAAGGAGGGTCAAACATGCACTATACCGGAACCCTGTATCGAAATCCCTATGAGCCGCCATCTCCCATGCTGGAGATCACCCAGGGCTGCACCCACAACGCCTGCAAGTTCTGCACCATGTACAAGGACGTGCCCTTTCGCATGTCCCCGCTGGAATGGGTAGAGGAGGATCTGCGGGAGATCGCCTCTTACGCGCCCGACACCCGGCGTCTGCAGCTCATCGGGGCGGACCCCTTCTGCATGAGCTTTTCCCGGCTCGACCGCATCTGCGATCTGGTGCATCAAGTTCTGCCCCAGGTGAAGATTATGACCATGGCCGCGCGGGTGGACAACGTGAAGAACAAGACCGTGGAGGAGCTGCGCATCCTGCGCGAAAAAGGCATGGTGGAAGTTAACCTCGGCGTGGAAAGCGGCGACGACTGGACGCTCCGCCGCATCAACAAGGGCTACCAAGCAGCAGACATTTTGGAGCAGACCCGCAAGCTGGACGAGGCGGGCGTCGCCTACTGGATGACTTTCCTCAACGGCGTGGCCGGGCGGGAGCACAGCCGCGAACACGCCCTGCACTCCGCCGGGATTTTCAGCCAATGCCATCCCACTGTGGTCGGTACCGGCGGCCTGACGCTCTTCCCCGGCACGCCGCTGCTGGATGAGGCGCGGCGCGGCGAGTTTACCCCGCTTTCCGAAAAGGAAATGCTGGAAGAGCTGAAGCTCTTTGTGGAGAACTTAAACTGCGACTGCGCCTTCATCACGCACCATACGATCTCCGGCGCCAATCTCACCGGGCCGGACTTCCTTGACCGGAAAGAGAAGATCGTGGCCGCCCTGCAAAACACCATCGGCCACGGCGACCTGGACCGCATGGCCGCCATCCGCAGAAACAAGCGGACGCTGTAAAAACCACAGTCAGGAGGAGAACACCATGAAAGCCATCATTCTCAACGCAAGTCCCCGCAAGAACTGGAACACGGCGCAGCTTCTGAAGGCGGCCCAGCAGGGCGCGGAGGAAGCCGGGGCCGAGACCGAATACATCGACCTCTATGACCTGAACTTCACCGGCTGCCGCAGCTGCCTTTTGTGCAAGCGCAAGGACGGTGAACGCTGCAAGTGCTTCTGGAAGGACGACCTCAGCCCGCTGCTGGATCGCGTCTTTGCCGCCGACGTGCTGCTGATCGGCTCACCCATCTATCTCGGTGACACCACCAGCCAGTTTCACGCCTTCGTGGAGCGGCTGCACTTCTGCACGCTGTCCTATGACGATTACAGCAGCTACTTCACCGGCAAGATCAACGTGGGCGTGATCTTCACGATGAACGCGCCGCAGACCTGCTATCAGCTGCAGTATAAGAAAAAGCTGACCGAACAGGCGAATGCCTTTCGCAGTCTGGGCGGCAGGGTGCAGACCCTGTGCAGCTTTGACACGCTGCAGGTCAAGGACTACAGCAAGTACAGCATGGCGGGCTTCAACGCCGAGCACAAGAAGACCCATCACGAAAAGCAGTTCCCGCTGGATCTGGAAAAAGCCCGTCAGATGGGCGCAGAGCTTGTGCGGCTGTAATCCTGATCTCAAATAGAATTCTCAGGGCAACACCGCGCAATCCGTCAGCGGCGTCTTTCGGAAAGCTGCACGCTGGTTTTGAGCCTTTTTCTTGCAATAAACAAAGCATTCCTGCAGAAAACTGCCATCATCAGGAACCCGGTTTTACCCCGAACTCCGCTCTCACCGAATGATGGGGTATTGCATAAGAATTATCGAGAAAGAGTATCAGCCTGCCTGACGACAAAAGCGGAGCCGAAGGATGCAAAACCCTTCGGCTCCGCTTTGACGATGCTCACCTTCCACCCGCCTCATAGAGCAGCGCGTTGCAGATTGCCGCGGCGACGTTGCTGCCGCCCTTGCGGCCGAGTGCGATGATGGCCGGCACCCCATATCGCTCACACACCGCAAGGGCGCGCTCCTTGCTCTCGGTGACGTTGACGAAGCCCACCGGCACGCCGATAACAAGCGCGGGCCGCAGCCCCTCCTCAATGCGCTCGGCAAGGCGCAGCAGGGCAGTCGGCGCGTTGCCGACCGCAAAGACAGCCCCGGGGTACAGGGCTGCGGCTCGGTCCATGGAGACGACAGCCCGCGTCGTCCCGCGCGCCTTCGCCTCCCGAGCGACCTCGTCCTCCGCCATGAAGCAGCACGCGTCCATGCCGAGCCTGGAGAGCGCCGTCCGGTTGATGCCCGAGAGCGCCATGTTGGTGTCCGTGACGATCATCCCGCCGTGCGGGAGCCGTATGCTGCCCTGCGTAAAGCGCAGATTCTCCGCGTAGTCAAAATCCGCCGTTGTGTGGATCACGCGCAGCACGACGGCCCGGCGCGCCTCCGGCACGCAGATCCCGCGCGCCGCGAGCTCCGTGCCGATGAGGCGCATACTCTCCCGTTCGATCTCCGAGGGTGTTGTAAAAACCATCAGGCATACTCCTCCATCGCGCGGTACACCGCGTCCATGTCCAGCGCCGCACGCACCTCGCGCGCCAGCAGCTCGTACTGCCGTTCCCTGAAGTCCCGCCGGGACTCGGGCGCGGTCATTTCTTTTCGGATCCCCCGGCGCGCGCACAGCCAGGCGCACAGCTTCTCCGCCGCCTCGCCGCTGTCGAACAGGCCGTGCAGATAGGTCCCAAACACGTTGCCTGCCCGGCAGCCCTCCGCCTCGCCGTTTTCGAGGCGACAGAAGGGCTCACCGCGCCGCTCGGTCACGCCCATATGGATCTCATAGCCCTCGAGCACAGCGCCGTCCAGCGGCCCGCCGGTGGCCACGGCGCGCGTCCGCGTCAGCGTCTTCTCCGGGGAGAACACGGTCGAGCAGGGGAGAAGCCCCATCCCGCGCAGCTGTGGCAGGCTCCCCTCGACACCGGAGGCGTCCTCGATGCGCTCACCCAGCATCTGATAGCCGCCGCACACGCCGAGGACCGGCGTCCCGCCCGTGGCAAGGCGCAGCACCGCGGCCTCCAGCCCGCTCTCGCGCAGCCAGAGCAGATCGTCTATCGTGCTTTTGCTGCCGGGCAGGATCACGAGATCCGGCGCGCCGAGCCTCGCGGCGCTGTCCGCATAGCGCACGCCGAGCAGCTCCTGCGCCTCGAGCGGGGCAAAGTCCGTGAAATTCGAGATGTGCGGCAGGCGGATCACCGCAACGTCGAGCGGCCTGTGCGCCACGGCGGCGGAAAGCCGCGGGGAGAGAGAGTCCTCATCGTCGATCTCCACACGCAGGCAGGGCACGACGCCCAGGACCGGCACGCCGGTCAGCTCCTCAAGCTGCCGCAGGCCGGGGCGCAGAATGCCGGCGTCGCCGCGGAACTTGTTCACGATCAGCCCCTTGACACGCGCACGCTCCGACGGGGAGAGGAGCATCACCGTCCCGCACAGCTGCGCGAACACGCCGCCGCGGTCGATGTCTCCCGCGAGCAGCACCGGCGCGTCGACGAGCTCCGCAAGGCCCATGTTCACGATGTCGTTCTCGCGCAGGTTGATCTCTGCGGGGCTGCCCGCGCCCTCGATCACGATCACGTCGTACTCTGCGGCGAGACTGTCATAGGCTGCCCGGATTTCGGGGATGAGCGCGCGCTTGTACCGGAAATAATCCGCCGCCGACATCTGTCCCCGCACGCGCCCGTTTACGATGACTTGACTGCCCACATCGCTCGAGGGCTTGAGCAGCACGGGGTTCATGCGCGCGTCCGGCTCCACGCCCGCGGCTTCCGCCTGTACTGCCTGCGCCCGTCCGATCTCCAGCTCCTCGCGCGTCACATAGCTGTTGAGGGCCATGTTCTGGCTCTTGAACGGTGCCACACGCAGCCCGTCCTGACGGAATATGCGGCAGAGCGCCGTGCACAGAAGGCTCTTGCCCGCGCCGGACATCGTGCCCTGAATCATGATGCGTTTAGCTCTGCTCATTTGATAATCTCCCCCAGCGCCGCGATCAGGCGGTCGTTATCCTCTCCCGTCCGCACCGCCGCGCGGTACCAGCCTTTGTCCAGCCCGGCAAAGCCGCCGCAGCTTCGGATCAGGATGCCGCGTGCGCGCAGAGGCGCGTCCAACTCCGTCCTGCTCTGAAACAGCAGAAAGTTTGCCTCCCCCGGCACGACGCGCAGACCGAGACCCCGCAGGGCTTCCGCCAGCCGCGGGCGCTCGGAACGGATCAGACGACGCACCTGGTTTACATAATCTACGTCCCGCAGGGCCGCGAGACCTGCCGCCTGCGCGAGCGTCGAGACGGCCCAGGGAGGCCCCGCGCGGCGCATCGCGTCCAGAAAGCCCGCGTCCGCGCAGAGGGCGAAGCCCAGCCGCGCGCCCGCCATCGCCCAGAGCTTTGTAAACGCCCGAACGATCAGAAGGCCGGGATACGCCCCGAGCGCACGCTTCATCGTGTGCGCTTCCGGCTCGTCGAGATAGTCGATGAAGCACTCGTCGAGCAGCAGGCGGGTTCCCGTCTCCGCGCAGCGCTCTACGATCCTGCGCAAAAGCCCTGTCTTCACGATGCGGCCTGTCGGATTATTAGGGTTACATAAGAACATAAAATCAAGATTACGGTCAATCAGACAGAGCAGCTCGTCTGTCACGTCAAAGGGATACGGCAGAGGAGAGCGGACAATCTCACATCCGACGGCCTCCAGAGCCGCCTCGTATTCGCCGAAGCACGGCGCGGTCACCAGCGCGCGCTTCGGCTTTGCGGCGTATACCGCGCGCCAGATGAGGTCCGCAGCCCCGCCGCCGCAGAGCACCCGCTCCGCCGGGACGCCCTCGCGCTCTGCGATTGCGCGGCAAAGGGCGCGGCACTCCGGGTCGGGATAGCGGTCGATCTCCGCCGCCGCGCGCCGCAGCGCTGCCTGCACGCCCTCCGGTACGCCGAGGGGACTGACGTTCGCCGAAAAATCAAGCGGTTCGACCCCGTATTCCCTTTTGAACGCGGCGAGGTCGCCGCCATGCGCCCTGTTCATGCCAATGCCCTCACCAAAAAGAATCTCAGGCCCGCGCAGGCGAGCGTCAGCAGGAAGCCCGCGCAGAGCATCATGCGGTTCGCGCGCGGGATGTCCTCGGCCTCGCAGGGCCGCAGCGCGTCGCCCAGCGACGCCTTTTCATGGAGCTCTCCGAAGTACCAGGCGTCCCCGCCGAGCCGGACACCCAGCGCGCCGGCGCAGGCGCTCTCTGTCTGGCCGGCGTTGGGACTCAGGTGCTTTCCTGCGTCGCGCCGCCAGATCCGAAAGGCGCGCCGTGCGTCAAAACCCGTCAGCCGGGCTGCGGCGATCCAGAAGAGCGCCGCGATCCGCGAGGGGAGGAGGTTCGCCGCGTCGTCCAGTTTTGCCGCTGCGCGGCCGAAAAAGCGATAGCGCTGCGTTTGATAGCCGACCATGCTGTCCATGGTGTTCACGGCCTTGTAGAAAAGCGCCAGCGGCGCGCCGCCGAGCAGCATGTACAAAAGCGGCGCGGCAAAGCCGTCGGAAAAGTTTTCCGCCACCGTCTCCACCGCGGCCTTCGCCACGCCCTCGCGGTCCAGGCGCGCCGTATCGCGCCCGACGATGCGCGCGACGGCTTCCCGCGCGGCAGGAAGCTCACCCGCGCGCAGCGCCGCGTACACGCGCATACTCTCCGTGTACAGCCCACGCGCCGCGAGACTCTGGGCGCACCAGAGACTCTGCACCGCAAGCGCCGCGGCCGGATGGATACGCCGCGCCAGAACACAGACGCTGCCGCTCAGCGCAAGCGTCAGCACCGGCAGCGACACGGCGAGCAGCGCGCCGCAGCAGAGCTCGCCCCGCGCCGTCTCGGGAAAACGCGGGCGCACAGCGCGCTCAAACGCGGAGATATAACGTCCCATCCAGACTACAGGGTGCGGCAGCCACGCGGGGTCGCCGAAAAGGAGATCGAGTGCAAAGCCGATCAGCATTGCGTACAGAATCAGCATGGCGCCCCCTCCTGAACACACAGCTTTCGCCGCGTACGCCAGAGCGCTTCGTCACAGGAAAGCGCGTAGCAGCCGCCGCAGGGAGGGGCCCAGTCAAAGTAGCCCCGCTCCGGCAGTGCAAAACCCTCCATGACGGCGCGCAGCGTCCCGCTGTGGGCGACAAGGACGAGGCGCTTCTCGCCCCGCCGCAGAGCGTCGTCCACAAGCGCGGCGAATGCCCCGCAGCATCGCGTGCGAAATTGCGAAAGGCTCTCCCCGCCGGGGCAGGGCGCAAGACAGCCGCTCTCGACCCACACGCGGTAGTCTCCGTCGTCGGCCATGTCCAGAGCACTTTTCCCCTCAAATGCGCCGAAGTCGAACTCCGCGAAGGCGGGGACGACGATCTGCCGCGCTCCGGGAAACAGGATCTCCGCACTCTGCCGCGCGCGCAAAAGCGGCGAGACATACACATTTCCCGGGTCGAAGGGCGCTCTCGCGAGCGCGCGGGCCCCGGCGGCGCAGAGGGGGACGTCGGTCCGCCCCAGATAGCGCCCTTCGCCGCTGTACGCGGTGAGCCCGTGCCGATAGAGCAGGATGGTCATGGCAGGGACCCCTTGATCACCGTCGGAATGCCGCAGAACACGCGCACCACCGTGTCGGCCCTTTCCGCCAGCAGACAGGACAGCCGCCCCGCCCGCTCTCGCGCCGCGCGCTCGCCGGGATCGAGCGGCACAACGCCGCCGCCGACCTCCGCCGCGGTAACCGCGTCACAGCTTGAAAGCTCATCTGCCAGCGCCTCAAGGTCCCCGCAGTGCGCCGCGCGCTCATGCACGTCAAAGGCGCAGCGCCCGCAGTCGCCGAACAGCTCCTCCGCGAGCCTGCGTTTCCCGCTGAACAGCGGGCCCGTAATCAAAATCATAAGCGCCTCTCCCAAAGCTGCGCCGCGACGCCTGCCGCGAGCAGCCAGAATTCCGTCTTCACCAGAAACCAGCCGGCGAGATCGCCCGAAACTCCGCCGAACTCGCGCCTGACCGCATACACGTACCGCGCCGCGACAGCCGCGAGCGCACAGACTGACACGGGAAACACCCGCGCCCCGCCGCAGAGAAGCAGGCCCGCGAGACAGAGCATAGCCGCGGCGGCCAGGGAGAGCCCCGCCCGCTTTTTGTCCGCGGCACAAGCAAAGCTCCTGGCGAGGCTGGACTGCTCCGCGACCGGCAGCACCGTCAGCGACAGGCCCGAGAGCGCGCGGGAGAGCACAAAGCCCAGCCCCGCGCACCTCAGCGCGGCCGCCGTCGGCTCCCACGCGCAGCAGAGCGCGAGGTACGAGACATAATATACGCACAGCCGGATCACCGCGAACGCACCGCAGCGGGGGTCGCGCAGGATCTCCTGCCGGCGCGCGGGCGGCGCGTGGCTCGCCAGCGCATCGCAGGTATCCGCGTAGCCGTCCAGATGAATGCCTCCGGTCACAAGCGCCGGCAGCACGCAGAGGACCGCGCCGCGCAAAAGCGCGGGAAGCGCCAGCACCGCGCAGAGCCGGGTCCAGCCCCACCAGGCGAGCGCGCAGAGAGCGCCTACCAGCGGGAAGGCGCACAGGGCAAAGCGCATATTGTCCGGCTCCCACTTCACCCGCGGCACAGGCAGCGCCGAATACATGCCGAAGGCCACCGCAACCGTCTCCAAAATCCGCATCAGCACACCCCCTCCCTGTGAACCACCGCGATCCCGCAGACGAGCTCGCACACCCGGTCCGACAGCGCGGCGAGGCGGATGTTGACCTCGCCAAGCGCCCGCATCCAGCGCAGCGTGTCGCCCGCGTAGGCCGTCCCGCCGGACAGGACCTCGTTCGACACGATCACGAGGACGCGGCAGCGCTCCCGCAGGACCTCGACGCCGCGTACGACCGTGTCCGCCGCAGCGTCGCCGCTGCCCGCGGGATCAAAGAGCTCGTTCGCGACAAGGTTGCCGACGTCCTCCAGCAGCACGGCGCTGCCCGGGGGCACATCCGCAAATGATAAGTTTACATAACATTCAATCGTCCGAAATCCCCGGCCCGCGCGCATGGAACGGTGGCGCTCGATACGCGCGGCGGCTTCCGTGCCAAAGGGCTGCATCGTCGCAAGATAGACGCGCGGGGCGTCGCCGGATAGTTTACATAACATTTCTTCGGCCCAGGCGCTCTTGCCGCTCGCCGCCCCGCCGACCACCAGGACCGTCATTGGGGTGTGTACGGCGCGATGCCGCCCTCCGCGAAGCTGTAGCACTCCCGATACACCGCGAGCGCCATATCCAGAAGGGGCATAGCCGCCACCGCGCCGCTTCCTTCGCCGAGACGCAGCCCCGCCGTGATGAGCGGGCTTTTGCCCAGCTCCCGCAGCAGCAGCGCGCCCGCGGGCTCCGCGGACAGATGGCTTGCGAGCATCGCCTTTTTTGCGTTTTCACAGAGACGAAAGGCGCACAGCGCAGCCGCGGCGCTGGGGAAGCCGTCGATCAGCACCGGCACCCGGTACAGCGCGCCGCCGAGATAGAGCCCGCACATGCCCGCCAGATCAAAGCCGCCGAGCTTTGCGAGCACGTCCAGCGCGTCCGCGGGATCGGGCACGTTCACCGCGATGCCGCGGCGGATGGCCGCCAGCTTCCGCGCGAGCCCCGCGTCCGAGAGGCCCGCGCCGCGCCCGGTCACCTCGGCGGGGTCGAGCCCGAGCAGCACCGCCGTGACGGCCGAGGCCGTCGTCGTGTTGCCGATGCCCATCTCGCCCGCCGCCAGCAGGCGCGTCCCGTGCTCCGCCTCGTCCCGCGCAAGCCCGATACCGCTCAGGATCGCGGCCTGCGCCTGAGAGCGCGACATGGCGGGGCCGAGACTGAGGTCGGCCGTGCCGTTGCCGGCGCGCCGGTCGAGCACACCCGCGCAGCCCGGGAAATCCAGCATGCCCATGTCCACCGGCACGACGCGGCACGCTGCCCGCGCTGCCATGCGGCACACGGCTGTCCGCCCCCGGGCAAGCATATGCGCGACCGACGACGTCACACCGCTGTCGGTCTGCGTCACGCCCTGGGCCACGACGCCGTTGTCCGCGCAGAACACCACTGCGGCGCGCCCGTCAAGCTCCACGTCCGCGCCGCCCGTCAGGGCCGCAATGTCACAGACCGCAGTCTCCAGCAGACCGAGACTGCCGAGGGGCTTGGCGCAGCCGTCCCAGCGTTTCCGTGCCGCGGCGCGCGCCGCCTCGTCCGGCGGCGTGATCTGTTCAAGAAGTTTACATAATTCCATGTTCCGCTCCATAATTCTCAGCGGCGGCGACAAAGCGCTCCGCCAGCAGGGGATTGCCCGCAAAATACAGGTGCGGGAATGCGGCGTAAAGCGTCCCGGACGCGAAGCCGCCGCGCCACGCTCTGCCGCTCAGCGGCTTTTCGAAGGCGAACGCGCAGCCGTTCTGCGTCGTGTCCCAGTGGTGAAACTCATGTACGGGGAAGGACTCTCCCGCGCGAAAGAGCAGACTGTCCTCACCGACGCGGAGCTTCGCGTAGCCGAAGCGGACAAGCCTGCCCGCGTCCGAAGCGCTCCCCGGCAGGACGCCCGCCATCGGGTACGGGGTCCCGCTCTCGTCGGAGAGCTCCGCGCCGAGGTAGAGAAAGCCGCCGCACTCCGCCACCGTGGGCATCCCGCCGCGCACCGCCTCCCGGACTGCGCGCAGCATCGCCGTATTCTCCGAGAGCCGGCGCGCCCAGAGCTCGGGATAGCCCCCGGGCAGATACAGCCCGGAGACCCCGTCCGGCAGCGCTGCGTCCCGGAGCGGGCTGAAAAACACGAGCTCCGCACCGCAGCGGGAGAGCGTATCGAAGCTCTCGGCATAGGCAAAGCAGAACGCCTCGTCCCGTGCCGCCGCGATCCGGCAGCGCTTTTCGGACGGCGCTTCCTCCAAAGCCGGGGCGGCGTCCCCGTCAAAGAGGCGCAGCAGCCGCTCCATGTCGACGTGCTCCTCAAACGCGCGGGCGAGCATGCCGATACGCGCGTCCAGATCCTCGATCTCCCGCGCGGTCAGAAGGCCCAGATGGCGGCTCTCGATCCGCGCGGCGTCGAGACGGGGCAGACAGCCCAGCACCGGCACGCCCGTCTCACCCTCCAGCACCGGGGCAAGAGCGGCCGACACGGCGGGGGAGCACGCGTTGAGCACCACGCCCGCAATACGGCTCTCCGCCCGGAAGTCCCGCAGCCCGCGCAGCGTGGCCGCAAGCGTGAGACTCGCCCCCCGCGCGGGCAGCACCAGCAGGACGGAAAGGTCCAGTGTCCCGGCAACTTCCCACGCGCTGGCGCGGTCGGTCGTGCCGCCGAGACCGTCGTAAAACCCCATCGCGCCCTCGACCACTGCCGCGCCGTGATGTGCGCAGGCGCGGGCGAAGAGTGCTTTCACATGCTCAGCGTCGCTCAGAAACAGGTCGAGATTGTGACTCGGCACCCCAAGCGCCTCGCGGTGGAACATCGGGTCGATGTAGTCCGGCCCGCATTTGAAGGCGCAGGGGTCGAGACCGCGCTCCCGCAGGCAGCGCAGCAGTGCGCAGGCCACGACGGTCTTCCCGCAGCCTGAGGAGGGGGCCGCGATCAGCGCGCGGATCATGCGGAGCCCTCCCGCCGTGCGCTGATGAGGAAGACCGGGTTGTTCGCCAGCAGCAGATGCAGCCGCCCGTCCGCCCTCGCGCGGGAGACGGAGAGCTGCGTCACCTCCGTGTCGAGCCCGCGGGCGTTGAACAGCTCCAGCGCCGCCGACAGCGTTTCGAGCGCGATGGCGGAGACGCAGAGCCTCACGTTCGGATTTTTCGCAAGCGCCGCGTCCACGATCCCGGCGAGCGCCCCCTCGCTGCCGCCGATAAAAACGGCGTCCGGAGCGGGCAGAGCGTCCAGAGCCTCCGGCGCTCTGCCGGGTACGACGCGCAGGTTCCACGCGCCGAAGCGCGCACGGTTTTGTTCGATCAGAGCCAGCGCCTCGTCCCGGTACTCCACGGCGCAGACGCGCCCCCGCTCCGCCGCGAGGGCGAGCTCTACCGACACGCTGCCGGTTCCCGCACCCACGTCCCAAACCGTGTCAGTGCGCGCAACGCCGAGCTTTGCGAGGATCGCGGCGCGCAGCTCCTGCTTCGTCATCGGCACGCCGCTGCGGATAAACGCGTCGTCCGGGATGCCGCCCGCCCGCGGATACGGGCGCGGCGCGGGATCGACGAGCAGGACCGACAGCGGCGCGAAGACTGACGCGGAGGCTTCCGCCGCCGTCATCGTCACGACGCGCTCAGCTTCGCAGCCCAGATTCTCTCCGACCACGGCGCACAGCTCCCCGAGCCCCGCGTCCGTTATGTCGCGGCAGAGGGATGCAGGCGTGCATTTCCCGCCGGTCAGAAAAAAGGCGCGCTTGCCCGCCATGAGCGCCGGGATGGGGTCGCAGTCCACGCCGTGGGCCGAGCAGAGCGTCCAGTCCTGCCACGCCTCTCCCAGCCGCGCCGCCAGAAGCTGCACGCTGGAAAGCCCCGGCAGAACGCGGAAGGGGATCGCCGCCTCCCGAAGCAGGGGCACAAGCTCTTTTGCCCCGGAATAAAAGCCCGTGTCCCCGCTGTAGACGACGCAGACGCGCGCCGCCTCCGCACCCCGGATGCGCGAGAAGACGTCCTCAACGCGCGCCGCGGTGATCTGTCTTTGCCTGTCATTTTTCGGAAGGCTTTCGAGCAGACGCTCCGCGCCGAGCACCAGCTCCGCCTGCTCCAGGGCCCTCCGGGCATCCGGACCCAGCGCGCCGAACGCACCGCCGCCGAGTCCGATCAAACTCACTTCCATTTCAGCATCTCCTCACACGCCGCCGCGAGCGCCTCCATGCTCTCGCCGTCCTCCTCCGGGCGGCGCAGCAGGATCAGGGCCGCGCCGGTCTCCCGCGCCGCCTCCGCCTTCTCGGGGAAGCCGCCCACCGCGCCGCCGTCCTTCGTCACGAGAAAACGGATATTCTTCTGCCGCATCAGCGCCGCGTTCAGCTCCTTCGTGAACGGCCCCTGCATCGCGATGATGTTGCGGTGCGGGATACCCAGCGCCTCGCAGGCGGAGATCGCCTCGTGCGAGGGGAGCACGCGGGGATAGAGACGGTCCGCAGAAAGCCCCGCGAAGGCGGTCAGCTCCTTCGAACCGATCGCCAGCAGAATGTTCCCCGCCGTCCCGGCGAGGTACGCAGCAGCCTCCGCGCAGGAGGCGAAGCTGAGCGCGCCCTCCGCCGCACTCTCGCCGCGCAGCAGTCTGCGACAGGCCACGCCCGTCTCCGCGCAGGCCCTGCGGATGTTTTTCGAAACCTCGCGCGCGTACGGGTGCGTCGCGTCGATGCACAGCGCGTAATCCGGCAGCAGCGCCGCCATATCGTCAGCGTCCATGCGCCCGGTCAGGACCGTGACGCCGGGGTGCTCTCCCTGCTCTTCCGCGCCATATCCGGTCGCGACGCAGACCGTCACCTCCGCGCCCGCGTCCGCGAGACGGCAGGCGAGCGCACGGCCGTCGGCGGTGCCGCTGAATATCAGGATCTTCACAGCTCATACCCCCTCGGCGTGACAAGACGCCCGCCGACGATCTTCGTATTTGACGAGCCTATGAACACGGTGGACAGCATGTCGAGCTTTTCATCCCGCAGCGCACGCAGCGTCAGCAGGCGGCAGGTCTGCCCCGCGCGGCCGACGCTGCGCGCAACGCCGCAGGGCGTATCCGGGCTCCGGGTCTCCAGCAGAATGTCACAGGCTTTCTGCAGACAGTCCGCGCGCTTTCCGGACGCGGGGTTGTAGAGGGCGATGCTGAAATCCCCCTCGCCCGCGCAGCGCAGTCGCTTTTCGATCACGGCCCGGGGAGTCAGCAGGTCGGACAGGGAAATAACGCAGAAGTCGTGCCCCAACGGCGCGCCGAGCAAGGCCGCCCCTGACAGGGCCGCCGTGACGCCAGCCACGATCTCGACCTCCACCCCGGGGTATTCCGGCAGCAGCTCCAGCACGGGGCTCGCCATCCCGTAGACACCCGCGTCCCCGCTGCACACAAGGGCGACGGTCCTGCCCGCCTGCGCGAGCGAGAGCGCACGGCGGCAGCGCTCGATCTCCCGCGTCATCCCAGTCTCGAAGCACTCCTTGTCCGGGAAGAGCGGCGCGACGAGCGCGAGATACGGCCCGTAGCCGCAGAGAAGCTCCGCCCGGTCCAGGGCGGCGCGCGCCTGATGCGTCATCCCCTCCGCGCCCCCGGGCCCGATGCCCACCACATAGAGCTCAGCCATCCGAAAGCCTCCAATCCAAATGCGTCTCCGCCGCGGCCAGGGCGAAGGTCATGCCACCGCCGGCCGTTTTCCGGACGAACAGCCCGCCCTGTGCGCTCAGGACTGCAGCACGTTCGCAGACATTGTCCACGCCGACGGTCTGTTCCACAAAGGCTGACGCCGAGAAGCCGCCCCCCGCCGCCGCAAGCTCCTCCGCGCTGTAGTACGCGAGAGCCCAGCCGTGCGAACGGCAGAAGGCCGAAAGCCCCGCCTCGTCCCGCTTGAGCCCGATGGTCGCGGCGGCAGAGACCGACTCGGGCAGAACGCGGTTTTCCGTACAGAAGGCGGCAAAGCCCGCCTCAAGGCTTTCCGCGGACGTGCCCCGCCGGCATCCGACGCCCAGCACCAGCGCCCGCGGGACGAGCGTCAGCGCGTCGTGCGGCCTCACGTCCACCCACACGTCGGCCCCGCCGGTATCCGTGAGCGCCACGCCCTCCGGCGGCGTGCCGTCGATGGGGAAGGCGGAGCGCAGCGTGACCGGCTCTCCGCGGAGGAGCTTTGCGGAGACCACCTTGATGCGCCCCGCATCCGTGACTGCCATGCCCTGCGTGCGGGCCCATTCGTCGAAGGCAAAGACATGATTTATGTCCGTCGCCGTGGTGATGACCGCTGTCGCGCCCGAGACGCGGGCGATCTCCCGCGCCAGCGCGTTCGCCCCGCCGAGATGGCCGGATGCGAGCGGGACAGCGAAGTACCCGCACTCGTCCACTGCCAGGACGGCGGGATCGCACGCCTTGCTCACAAGATGCGGGGCGACGGCGCGCACCGCGATCCCCGCCGCGCCGACATAGACCAGCGCGCGGGCGCTGGGAAAGTTCTCGGCCGTCCACGCTGCCAGAGCTGCGCCGTCGCGGGTGCAGGAGACCTCGCCCCCGAGCGCTTTCGAGAGGGTCAGCGCAAGCGCGCGCCCCTTCTCCGTGAACGAGAGCCAGACGATACCGCTTCTACTCATGGCCTGCCCCTCCGATACCCCGTCGTGAAGGACGGGTCATACAGCCTGCTCTTTTCATACGGCGCATCCAGAAAGCGGCCGACGAAAACCAGCGCCGTCCGGGTGACGCCTGCCGCCGCGCCCGCGTCCGCCAGCGTCCCGACCGTGCAGCGGATCACCCGCTCGTCCGGCCAGGACGCGCGGCAGACAAGAGCCGCCGGCGTGTCGGCGGGAAGGCCGCCTGTCAGAAGCTCCTCCTGAACCGCGTCCAGCATCCCGGCGGACAGAAACAGCGCCGTCGACGCGCCGTGCCGTGCCATGTCCCGCAGCGCCTCGCCCTCCGGGACGGCGGTCCGCCCCTTCATGCGCGTGACGATCAGGCTCTGGCTGACGCCGGGGAGCGTGAACTCTGCGCCCAGCGCGGCCGCCGCGGCAAAGAGACTGCTGATGCCGGGCGTCACGTCGAAGAGAATGCCCCGCGCGCGCAGGGCGTCCGTCTGCTCGCGCAGCGCGCCGTAGAGACTCGGGTCCCCGGTGTGCAGGCGGACGGTGGTCTTCCCCTCAGCCTCCGCGCGCTCCATGACCGCCAGCACCTCGTCCAGCGTCATCTCCGCGCTGTTGCGGATCTCGCAGCCCTCTTTGCAGTTATCGAGCAGGGCGGGGTTCACAAGGCTGCCCGCGTAGATCACCGTGTCCGCCTCGCCAAGCAGCTTCGCGCCGCGCAGCGTGATGAGGTCGGGCGCCCCCGGGCCCGCGCCGACAAAATGTACCATCTCAAGTCCACTCCTTCAAAAGCCTCCGCGCCTCGTCCGTCGCGCTGAGGGTCCCGTATTGGTTGGAAAAAACCAGCGCGCCGGCGCGCAGCCCTTCGCCCGCCCTGCGCGTGAGGTGCCGCTGGATCGCAGCAAGCAGGCTCTCCGTGACGCGTTCCCGCAGGCCCGCCGCGTCCAGCAGGGCGAGGCAGGCGTCCGCCGTGGCGGATCCCATCAGCTCCCGGCAGAGCGCGGCGTCCGCACCGCAGAGCGCGGCGTGGGCGGTAAAAAGCTCCGCGCGGCAGTCGGCCTGCCGCGAGTGTGTGTTCATCACGCCCCCCGCGAGCTTGACGAGCTTGCCGATATGCCCCGCCAGCAGCAGTTCGGTGAAACCGGCCGCCGCCGCTGCGTCCAGCGCGTCCCCAATATAATTGGAGCACTTGACGACGGGAATGTCCAGCGCGTCCAGCCGGGTCCGGAGCAGGTAGTCGGCCCCGTAACTGCCCGGCGTGAGGATCACGCGCTTTGAGCGCTCCGCCGCCTGACGAAGCTGAATTTCGATCGTCTCGATCATCGCCCGCTCGCTCATGGGTTCGACGACGCCGGAGCTGCCGAGAATGGAGATCCCGCCCTCGATCCCGAGCATGGAGTTGAAGGTCTTCCGTGAGAGCACAGCTCCCTCCGGCACGGAGATCACCACGGAGAGTCCGCCGCCGTAGCCGGCCTCCGCGCACAGCTCCTCGACCGCCGCAGCGATCATCCGGCGCGGCACGGTGTTGATCGCTGCCGCGCCGACCGGCTGGTCGAGACCGGGTCTCGTCACGCGGCCCACGCCCTCACCGCCGTCGATGCGAAGGCCGTGTGCCGTCTTTCGCACCGCGGCGCAGACGAGACAGCCGTCCGTCACGTCCGGGTCGTCGCCCGCGTCCTTCCTCACGGCGCAGCGGGCCTCGTCCCCGCAGAGGGTGCAGTATTCCGGCGCGACCTCCACCGTCCAGCCCTTCGGCGTGATAAGGCGCAGGGACTCCGGTCTCTCGCCGGTCAGAAGAAGACGCGCCGCACCGGAAGCGGCGAGAGCCGCGCAGCTCCCGGTGGTATACCCGCAGCGCAGCATCCGCGCGCCGCTTCGGATGTAATGTTCAAACGCCATCGTCTTTCTCCCTAGCAAGCGCCATGAGCTCCGGCCAGCGGGCGAGGAGCCTGTCATAGTTCTCGCGCCGGTGGGGAAAGTCACAGTCCAGGCAGCTCTTGACGCCGGCCTCCGTGTAGCGGAAGCGCCCGCCGCAGCTGTCTCCCAGGGCGTAGAGCGGGCAGTAGCAGAACAGACAGCTGAAGTCCGCCTCCGCCACACCGCTGTGGCAGGGAAAGAATTTGCAGGCCCGGTTCTGAAAAAAGCGCTCGTCCCCGGCAGAGCCGAAAAAGGCGTCATAGCTGCCCTTTTCCATGTTGTAGAGCGTTTCGATATAGGCGCTGCTCAAGATCTCTCCCGGCGGCCCGATACGGTCGATCCGCCCGTCCCGGACGCAGAGCAGCGTGTCGGACACGCGTGCGGCGCAGTCCAGCTCGTGCAGGCTCATGACCACCGCAATGCCCTTTTCCCGCGCGAGCTTTTGGAGCGTCGTGAGAAATTCCAGCCTGTGCTTCACATCGAGAAAAGAGGTCGGCTCGTCCAGCAGCAGAAGCTCCGGCTCCTGGCAGATGGCCCGCGCCAGCATCACGCGCTGGCGCTGCCCGTCGCTGAGCTCCGAAAAGCGCTGCTCCGAGAGCGCCGATGCGTGTACGAGAGCCATCGCATCGGCAACTGCCTGCCTGTCCGCGTCCGACAGGATGCCGAGCCGCCCCGTGTAGGGGTAGCGTCCGGTCGCGACCACGTCGGCGCAGCTCATGAGCTCCGCGCGCACGCGCTCCGTCGTCATGATGGCAAGCCGCCGCGACAGCGCGCCCTCGCCCATGGCCGAGAGCGCCTCCCCGTCGAGCGTCACCGTGCCCGCGAGAGGGGCAAGCCTCCGGGAGAGGGTCTTGAGCAGCGTGGATTTCCCAGCACCGTTCGGCCCGATAAGCGTCACGATCTCGCCGGGCCGCACGGAAAAGGACACGCCGCGCAGCACGCTTTCCCCGCCGTAGCCGACGGAGAGATCGGAGACGTCCAGCATGATTTTTTTCATTCTATGTCCCCGCCTTTCGCCGCAGCAGCATCCAGATCACCACCGGCGCGCCGAAGATCGCCGTCACGGAGCTGATGTTGAGCTCCGTTGGCGCGAACATCGTGCGGGCCAGCAGATCGCAGAACAGACAGAACACGGCCCCGCCCAGAAAGCAGGCAGGGATCATCACGAGGGGCTTTGCGGTTTTGAAAAGACTCTTCATCAGGTGCGGGACCGCCACCCCGACAAAGGAGACCGGCCCCGCGAAGGCCGTCACGCAGGCGGACAGCACGCTCGACAGCAGGATCAGCTGCAGACGGAAGCGGCGCAGGTTCACACCCAGATTCTGCGCGTAGCCCTCGCCGAGCTGGTAAGCGCTCATGGGCTTGGCGAGCAGAAAGCTCAGCGACACGCCCGCGATCACCACCCAGACCATCACGCGCACGTTGGCCCAGCGGATGCCGGAAAAGCTGCCCATGGCCCAGTTGTGGAGATTCACGATGTTGGCGTCGTCGGCAAAGGTCACGAGAAGCTCCGTGACCGCGTTGCAGATGTAGCCGATCATCACGCCGCACACCACGAGCAGGCTCATCCGTCTGACCCGCGCGGAGACCGGCAGAATAAAGCCCATGGCGAGCATCGACCCGAGAAACGCCGCCGCTATCAAAGCCGCGGAGCTGAGGACGATCCCGCGGGACAGGGCGGCGATGAGCGTCAGCGCGACGGTGAGCTTTGCGCCGGACGAGATGCCCAGCACGAAGGGGCCCGCAATGGGATTCGCGAAAAAGGTCTGCAGCAGAAAGCCGGATACCGCCAGCGCTCCGCCCAGCAGCGCCGCCGCGATCAGCCGCGGCAGCCGCAGCGACCAGACGATGCGCGCGGCAGTGCCGCCGTCCCCGCGCAGGCGCAGGGCCTCCAAAAGCTCCGCCGCCGTCACCCGCACGCTGCCGACGCCGAGATTCAGCGCCAGAAGGGCAAGCAGGAGCAGGGCCAGAAGCGCAAAGCAAAAAGAATATCGCCGTCGCCGCCCGTCCATATGTCGCCTCCTCTCAGCGCAGCCGGTGAAAATAGCGCAGCGCGGCTTCGTCCGCCGTGCCGCTGAAAATCTGATGCAGCTCCGCGATCATCGCCGCGATGCCGGAGCTCTGCTGAAATACGTCCGCCTCCGTACACCACACGTCGCCGCTCTGCACCGCCTTGAAATCGGAAAGCCAGTCTCCCTTGGTCAGAAGCTCCCGCAGGCTGTCCATCCCGCCGTCGATGGTCGCGTTGTAGATCAGCACGTCCGCATCCCGCGCGGCGATGTAAAAGCTCTCTGCCTGCATGTTCATGGTCGAGCGGGCGCTCTCCCCGTCCGTCTCAGAGGAGGCGAGCACGTATTCCCCGCCCGCGAGCGCGATCATTTTCGCAAGATAGTCCTCCGGCCGGCGCACGTTTACAAGGCCGTTTGCGGTGATGTAGAAAAACGCCGCCGTCCTGCCACAGCTCCCTTCCGCCGAAACCTGCTCCGCCAGCGCCGCCTGCGCGTCGAAGAAGGCTGCGGCCTCCTCCGTTTTGCCTGTCAGCAGGCCGTAGAGCTTGATCCACTCCAGCCTGCCAAGCGGGTGCGCCTCATAGCTCGAGCGCTCCACCAGCACCGGGATGCCGAGCGCCTCAAGCTGCTCCTTCGTCTCCGGGCTGTGGTAGATCATCGTGTTTTCAACGGCGAGGTCGGCGCCCTCGGAGAGCAGCAGCTCGTAATCCGGGGCACTGTACTTGCCGGCATAGAGGATTTTGCCCGCGTCCATCGCGCTTTGCAGCGAAGGGAGCGACCAGCCCTCGCGCTTCGTCCCGGTCAGGCGCAGCGCATCCAGCGCGCCGAGACAGGCGAAGTGGTCCGCCGCCGCCGAGGACGCGGCATAGACCGCACGCAGCGGCAGGCGGAGCACCGCGGCCCCGGCGGCCTCGGGCGGCTCTGTGCCCTCGGGCACGATCAGATAGCGGTCCGCGCCACCGACGGTCACCAGCGCGCACCCGTCCTCCCGGTATTCGACCGCAAACTGGTCGGCATAGCGCAGCTCCATCCCGCCCAATTCGGCAAAGCACAACGGAGCGTGCAGCAGCAGCGCCGCGAGAAGCAGCGCGAAAAGACACTCTCTCATGGCTGCGCCGTGAGCGTCGCTGCGTCGAAGCGCAGGCTGTATTCGATCTCATGGGGCCTGCTCATCGCCGTCGTGTCGGCGACCACGGACAGGGGGCGGTCGAAGGCCGCTACCGGGATCACACAGACCGAGTGCCCGTCGACGATCTCCGCGTCAAACCGCGCGCCGTCCGCCCTCATGTAGTCGTAATTTGTGCTGCTCCATACGATCTCCGCCGTCGCCGCGCCGTTTTCGACCCACAGGCGGCAGGGGGACCGGACGCCCGCGCGCCCGGAGCCGCCGGCGAGCGCGACCTCGACGCTGTACACGCCGTCCGCGAGTTCGAGCGTCGCTGCGGTCTTCACGTCCCGGAACGCCGCGAGCGGCAGAGAGTCGGCGCGAAACACCAGCGTGCGGTCATACCAGAGCTCTTTGTTCCGGCTCCACGCCGCGCAGGGAACGCCCGCGTCCAGCGCGGGGACGGGAAAGACGAAGACCCTGCCGCTCCCGTCCGGCGGGAGGTAATCGCCCGCATCCGCGGCGGCGGCCTGAGCCGCCGTGCCGGGATAGAGGTAGGCGTAGCTCGTGCTGCTCATGGTGAGCGCCGCCGTGATCGCGCCGTCCGCGACCGTCAGCTCGCAGCGCTCGATGTGAAACATCGACGAGCTGGAATCCACTGCCGCCTCATACACGCCGTCGCGAAGGGCGTCGGCAAAAACCGGCGTCATGGCGTCGTCCACCACGTCCAGCACGCTTGTCATCTGCGATGCGTCCGCGACCTTTGAGGTCTGCGGAGCGTCCGCGTCGGCAAAGGCCTGCGCGGAAACAGCCAGCAGCGCGCACAGCAGTGCGAACAGGGATAAAAGCTTTCTCATATCCATCCTCCGGATTTCGCCGGGGGGCAGAGCTTGAACGGCTCTGCCCCCCGCAGATGATGCTCTTAGTTCAGCGCGTCGATCGCCGCCCGGGCGTGCTCGGCGAAGAGCGTCTGAATATCCTCCAGCTCGCCGAGACCGCGCAGGACGCACACGACTTCAAAGCCCGCGCCCTCGAACACGCTTTTCCAGCTGTCCTCCTCGTCGCCCGCCATGTCGTTGTTGGCGTGGTCACCGGCGACGATCATGAGCGGTTCGAGCACGACGCGCCTGTACCCGCCGCTCTGCACCGCGGCGAGCACGTCGTACACGGACGGCTCCGCCTCCACGGTGCCGATGTAACAGTTCGTACAGCCCTTGTCGCGGAGCACCTGCTGCATCCTGGCGTAGACGGCGTTGGAGTCCGCCTCGGTGCCATGGCCCATGAAGCAGACCGCGGTCTTGCCGTCGTCATATTCCCGGGTCGCCGCGACGATGGCGTCCGCCACGCGGGAGAAATCGTCGTCGCTCGTGAGCAGGGGGTCACCCAGGGAGACCCGCTCAAACGCGTCGGCGTAAGAGGCGAGCTCATCCATGAGGTCGTTGTACTCAAAACCGTCCATCAGATGCGTCGGCTGCACGACGAGGGTTTTGACCCCGTTGGCGGCCGCGCGCTCGAGCGCCTCGCCCACATTGTCGATGCACTCGCCGTCGCGGGATTTCACGTGGTCGATGATGATCTGGCTCGTAAAGCCGCGGCGCACGCTCCAATCGGGAAACGCGGCCGCGAGCGCACCCTCGATCCCGCCGATGGTCAGGCGGCGGCTGTCGTTGAAGCTCGTGCCGAAGCTCACGACAAGCAGCTCGTTCTCACCGATGCCGTCGGCGTTGCGCGGATCGTCGAGCGCAGCGTCGCCGGTTTCATAGTTCTCCCCGTCCTCCGCGAGCGCGCAAACGGAAAGCGCCGAGAAAAGCACGGAGACGATCAGCAGACAGACAAGCAGTTTTTTCATGGTGTCCTCCAAAAAAGAATTCCCGTCTGCCGGAGGGCGGACGGGCAACACAAAGAAAGCCAGGCCGTCAAGACGGCGCGGCTTCATGCGGCGATTTCCGGTTCCGGCAGAAACGCGGCAGCTTTCAGGTAATCTGACTTATCCGCGCACTGACAGACGCGGCATCACAGTGACCGACTCGCGGGGCCTCGCACCCCATTCCCCCTGCCGCCCGAAGCGGCGAAAGACTGCCCGATATTCGGTTGCCCCCATGATACCGCAAGCCCGGCGTTTTGTCAATCGCGCCGAAAAAAACAGGAGGCCGCCCCGTTCGGGACGGTCTCCTGCGAAAAGCGCGGGACGCGGATCAGTCGTTGTCGACGTCGAGGTCGACCGGCTGCTTGTCGTCGGGGTCGACGCCGGTGGCCTCCTTTTCGGCCTTCTTCTCCAGCTTGTTCATGAAGATGGGGGAGAGGATGCCGACGATGCACAGGGCGATCAGCACCCAGCACACCACGGAGGAGAACAGGACGCTCACGCTGCCGCGCGAGGTCCTGAGCG
This sequence comes from Oscillospiraceae bacterium, assembly GCA_902779945.1. Lineage (GTDB taxonomy): Bacteria > Bacillota > Clostridia > Oscillospirales > Oscillospiraceae > Limivicinus. The sequence continues at coordinate 185,988 of CACZDN010000001.1, forward strand.
CGTTTCGAAGCCCCTTCTCGCCGATGGGGCCGAGGATCAGCGCCAGCACGACGGCGGCGGTGTTGAGATCGAGCTTGCGCATCAGGTAGCCCAGCACGCCGAAGGACAGCATGACGACGATGTCCATGATGTTCTTGTGGATGGCGTAGGAGCCGACGAAGCACAGCACCGTGACGCAGGGGATGAGGATGGCGTCGGACAGGCGGGAGATCTGCGCAAAGCCGCGGCAGCCCAGAAGGCCGATGCCCAGCATGAAAAACTGGACGAGCACGAAGCCCGCAAAGAAGGTGTAGGTCATGGAGGCGTACTTGCCGAAGAGCTCGGGGCCCGGGGTGAGGCCCTGGATGACCAGGCCGCCCATGAGCACGGCGGTGACGGATTCGCCCGGGATACCGAGGGTGAGCGTCGGGATCAGCGAGCCGCCGGTGACGGCGTTGTTGGCCGCCTCGGAGCCGGCCACGCCCTCGATGGAGCCCTTGCCGAACATCTCCTTATGCTTGGAGAACTGGCGGGAGGTGTTGTAGCCCAAAAAGCACGCGATGGACGCGCCCGCGCCGGGGAGGATGCCGATGAGGTTGCCGATGATCCAGGAGCGCAGGATGGTGGGGCGCAGGATCTTGCGCTCGTCGCGGCTGAGACTCATCTTGTCGGTGAACTTGGTGGCCTGGGCGCGGGCCTTGATCTTCTTCTCGGCGAGGATGAACACCTGGCTCATGGAGAACAGGCCGATGAGCGCGCAGGTGGTGTTGATGCCCTCGGCGAAGTAGGAGCTCGGCATGAAGCGCTTGACGCCGGTGATCGGGTCGAGTCCGATGGTGGACAGCAGCAGGCCGAGCGCGCCGGACATGAGGCCCTTGATCATGGACTTGGAGGACACGCCCGCGATGATCGTGAGGCCGAAGATCGAGAGCCAGAAGTATTCCGCCGACATGAACTTGAGCGTGAGCTTTGCCAGCAGCGGGGAGAAGAAGTACAGTGACACGCAGCTCAGAAGTCCGCCCCAGAAGGAGGCGTAGCATGCGGTGAACAGCGCCTTGCCCGCCTGGCCGCGCTGGGTCATCTGGTAACCCTCGATCGCGGTGGCGGCGGAGGCCGGGGTGCCGGGGGTATGGATCAGGATGGCGGAGATCGACCCGCCGAAGATCGCGCCGCAGTAGATGGCGCCGAGGACGATGAGACCGGTCTCCGGCTTCATGGTGAAGGTCATCGGCAGCATGAGCGCGACGCCCATCGCCGCGGACAGGCCGGGCATACAGCCGATCACGATGCCCATGGCGACGCCGCCGGCCATCATCAGAAGGTTAATGGGAGTCAGGGCGTTGAGGAAGCCCGCGCCCATCAGCGATAAGGTATCAAGCATAATTCCCGCCCTCCTTTACTTTTGCATGGCCTTGATCACGGTGCCCACAGGCAGCTTCACGCCCAGGAAGCGCTGGAACGCGAAGTAGATGAGTCCCACGATCACGGCGACGGTGATAACGGTGAACAGCGGCGGCACCCTGAGAAACAGCAGGACCGCCAGCATGAAGATCACGGTGGAGATATAGAAGCCGAAGAAGTAGATGCAAACGAGATAGAGGATGGTCGCGGCGAGGCAGACGAAAAACTGCCTGGCCTGGAAGCCGGCGAACACCTCGTCCACGCCGCTCTCGACGCCGAATCTTTTTGCGGCGACCAGCATCTGCACGAGGTACAGGGTAGTCAGGCCGAAAAGCAGGATGATGGTAAAGCGCGGGTAGGTCTGGCTGGAAGCCTTGAGCTTGGTCATGTGGTAGTAGAAGAAGCCACAGACGGCGTACATGAACAGGACGACGCCGATGTCTGTCTTTTTCATTTTCAAGGGACAGTCCCTCCTTAAACTCTCTTCTCTCACTTTCCCGTTCTCCCTGTCATTCTGAGGAGCAAAGCGACGAAGGATCTGAAAGCTCCTTCGCTGATGCAAAACGATGACACGAGAGACTGAACAGTTGCTTCTTTCAAAGAAAGGGCAGGATGAACCTGCCCTTACTTATAATAATAACGCTGTAATCAGAAGTCGTACCAGAAGCCCTCGGCGAGGCCTTCGGCAAAGGTCTGCTGCTGCTCGATCAGAGCGCCGGTCGCGGCGGCGTCCTTGAAATCGGTGGCCATGCCGGCCTGCTCGGCGGCGGCGATGTAGTCGGGATCCTCCATGGCGGCCTTGAAGGCCTCCTCATAGAACTTCACAACGTCCTCGCTGACGCCCGCGGGGGCCACGACGCAGCGGGAGGAGCCCAGCCAGTCGGGGTAGAAGCCCAGCTCGCCCAGGGTGGGCACGTCGGGCAGCTCGGGCAGGCGCTCGGGATTGAACACGCCGAGGATGCGGTACTCGGCCTCCTGGCCGGCGATGTCGGCGAGCTTGACGACCGCAAAGTCGGCCTCAGCGCCGCGCAGGGACAAAAGCTGGTCGGCGGTGCCGCCCTGGGGGATGTCGATGTACATGAACCCGGCGGAGTTGGCGAAGGCCTGAGCGCCGATGTGGTTGGAGGCCTGCGGGCCGTTGGTGGAGGCTTTCAGCTCATCCTTGCCGCCCTCGTTGGCCTTGCCGTACTCGACCAGGGCCTGGAGATCGGGGAAGCGGTCGTCGCCCGCGCGGACGATGACGATGGAGGTCTCGGTGACGTGGTTGCAGATGGGGGCGAAGCTGGCGACGGTGTAGGTGCCCATCTCATTGACGATGGAGCTGTTGAAGTTGGGCAGATTGATGAAGCCGATGGTCAGGCCGTCGGGGTCGGCGTCTGCGAGCTGGGACCAGCCGATGGAGCCGGAGCCGCCCTCGACGTTCTCGATGACGAGGGTCTGGCCGACGTACTTCTCGGCGTACTTGGCGAGGATGCGTGCGGTGTTGTCGGTGCCGGAGCCGGCCTTGTAGGCGACGATGACGCTGACGGGCCCGTCGGGCTTAAAGTCGGCGAAGGCGCAGCCGGCGGTGCACAGGGCGAAGATCATGCACAGCGCGAGAGTGAGCGCGAGGATCTTTTTCATGGGTGTTTCCTCCTTATTAAAATATAGCGGGAAAGTCCCGCAGCCGAAGCGGAGTCTGCCTCCGTATCATGACTAAACTATACCATGATTCTTCAATCATTTCAAGCGTCAATTCAAGAAACCCCGCGCACTGGTAGAAACGCTGCCCGCAGTGCGGCTGCCGGGGACGCTTGCTCTGCGCGCGGTGATTTTTGCCGCCGCGCAGGACTTGACTTGCGCGGCGCACAGAGGTATAATGCCAGTGAAGAGCAAACCACGCAACACGGTTGGCTCCTCAAGATTTGGTTTGTGTGGCTTACACCACAGATTCAACCGTCACTTGTGGGGAGTGGCGGTTGTTTTTTTGCCGTTATGTGCCTTTGCCTTCTTTTGGGTAGTCTTCCGGACGAGAATCGTCACGGTAAACTGCCCTATGTGAGATGTTACCCGACGCCCTCTCCCGCGTGTCTGTGCATCCTGCACAAAATTCTGCCGTCGGAATCTGCGTATTCCCCAACGCAAACGCAGAAATATTCCGCTCCGCCGGGGGGAAAAGCACAAAAAATCGCTCTTGCTTCCTATAATAATATGTGCTATCATACCTCCGCTTGGAAAAATGTGCCGCGCGCGGACGGAACGCTTCCTTCAAAAAAATAAAGCTACAAATTGACAAACGCGGCAGAAGGTGCTATATTCTAAACGAATAATCATGCGCAGGATATGGCGTCGCCCCGCGCAGCTTCGGGGCGGACAGGCGGCATTGCGGGGGTGATCCCCGGGGCCGCTTGGAAGTCGTGGCGTGCGCATGGCATTCGCGCACCTGTCGGCAGGGAGCCGGCGGTGCGGCGGATCCCCGAAAGCAGGCCCCCCGCGTCGATCCCGAAGCTCGCGTCTCAGTTGGCGGAGGGAAGGGCACGGCGCCGCGCCGGACGGACCGCACCACCCACCATCCCCAGGCTTTCAAACGGGGCTCGCTACCCCGGTTGAAATAGACGGAACGAGGACACATCGCGGGTAAACCGGCTGAGCCGACGTCTGTTCGGCAGCCGACGCGTAGCTGCTGAAGGTCGGCAGTCGAAACGCCCGCACGGAGTATCACGGAGGTGATCGGAAGAAGCAGGGCGCAGCGTACATACCACCCCACGCAACTGCCCCAGCGCAAGCCCCACGCCGGGGGAGCCCGGCACGCATACGAAAGATCCCACAAAATCAGAAGGAGGATTTTTGGATGAATCTGAAAAAGATTCTCGCGCTCGTGCTTGTTTTCGCGATGTGCCTCTCCATGATCCCGACCTATGCCTTCGCCGAGGACGAGGGTATCGAACTGGTCGAGGAGGAGCCTGAGGCCATCGTCGAAGTCGTGGACGAGCCCGAAGAAGAGCCTTCGACAGAGCCCGAAGAGGAGGAAACTCCGCAAGAGCCTGTCGAGGAAGAGGTTCCCGAAGAGCCCGCTCCCACTGAGGAGGAGCCCGGCGAGGAGCCTGAGGAAGAAGAGGAAGAGGAAGAGCTGATCCTCACGTCCGAGGGCGTCAAGGATGACGAGACCTTCAAGGAACAGTTCGTTCCGAGAGTCCGTGTTGTGCACGTCGCTGGCGGCGAGGATTCATTGTTCAGCTCGCTGACCAAGGCTGTGGCGGATTTCGACACCAAGCCCGGCGATACCGTCATTCTTACGACGGATACGACTATAGAGCGTGAAAAAGACCCGGACTCGGGAGAGCCCACGGGTGCACTCATTGAAGATGAATCTATTCAGATCACTAAGCCCCTCATCATCGACGGCCAGGGCTGCTTCAAGATCAACCAGGGCGTTCTTGTTTATGCTAGCTCCGATGCGTTTAGTGTTCCAGGTGCAAGCTTAGAGTTTAAAGACGTCACGTTCGTCGGCGGCGTCGGTGATGGCGCAGGCCATGGTATTAATATCAGCACTTCCCAAGCTGCAGCTGTGAAATTCACTGGCGCCGTTTTTGGCCCCGATGCACCTCTTTATTTTTCCGGTGAAGATGACAATAATATCCTATCTGTAACGCTCAACAATGTAACCATGCAGGGAACTGGAAACGCCTACTACAATATTGATGCGGGCCAGTATTCGAAGGTTACGATTGAAGGCGGCGTCTTCGCTGGCATCATCGATGGTGACGATGATGCTGTTATGGACATCTGCGGCGGCACGTTCAACATGCCCATTAAGAAGCAGTGGATTCGCTTCGGCTTTGATACCGACAGCTACAGCTCCACCTACCAGGATAAGGACTACTGCACCGGTACGGTGAAGCAGACCTCTGCCGAGGCGGCCATCTGGCAGACGAAGCTCCAAGCAGAAGGCGAGTCAAGTAGCACAACTAACCCTTCTGGTAAACCCGCGTGGCGCTACATTAATAATCTCAACGACGCGCTCGCTGAGGGCTTTGGCTCGGCGGCAGATAGTGACGAGAATGCTGCTCGTCCCATCGCGTTTACGGCTACCCCCACCAGCATCAGCTATGAGATGCCCACCCGCACGAATATTGATGGGCAGAAGGGCGTGCTGAGATTCTACAACATCAACCTGCCGGAGAATCCGAAAGATCTTAAGATCCCCTCTGCGGGTAGTGTCGATGGCTACTTTGTCGGCCTGACCGAAGGCAATCCGCATGACGTGACCGATGGTCCCAGTGGTGTCGGGTTCGACGAGTACTGGGAGTTCGGCACCCATCGCTACACCGCCATGATCGGCGAGGACGGCTATGATTCTCTCAAGGCGGCCTATGCCACGTATCAGGACGGCGAAACGATCGTGCTCTTCGCGGATCTGGTCGCGACAGATACGATCGTGCTTGAGAACGAGAAGTCCGTCAAGATCATGACCAACACCTACAAGGTCGCGATCAACAACGCGGATCCCGAACCGAACAACATCGTCACCAGGAACAGCGCTTACATGGTGACTGCTGCTCCCGACGAGAGCAACCCGAACGTAACCGTTTACACCGCGCGCGTTGCAAAATTTACGGTTACGTACAACGGCGAAACCAGCAAATACGCCTCCTTCAAGGATGCACTTGCCGTGGCGACTGACACCTCCGTGATCGCGCCCCTGCCGAACACGGACGCCAAAATCAATGAGGCCGTGACAATCGAAAAGAAAGTCACCCTCGGCGACAACAGTGGAAGTTATGCACCGCTGATCTTCACGGCTCCCGTCACCTTCGCGACTGATACCACAATTGCTGTTGAGGCCACGCTGACCGGCGACGCTGTCTTTACAGTGACCAACGGCACGCTGACCATTGCGAATTCTGCTGAAGTCACGGCTGCTGGCGTCGGTAATTTCGCGGTCCTTATGGCCACCGGCAGCAACCTGCAAATCGACGGCACCGTCAAGCTGAAGAAGCTGACCGGCTCTGCGATTGTCGCCGGTGAGGGTGCAGTAGTCACGATTACCGGTAAAGTTGAGGATACCGCTGCTGCGATCCCCGCGAACGTTGCTGTCTTTGACGGCGGCCAGTATGACATTGGCAGGGAAAGCGGCACAAAAGAACCCGTAATCGTCAATGTGGTTTCCGGCGGCAATACCTTCGCAAATGCTTTTGTCACTGTCACGTCGGGCACTGTTAAAACCAACACCATCTTTGACTCTTCGGTTATCCTTAACGCACAGACCGCTCTTCTTACCTTTAATAGTACGGAAGCTGTTGCCTTCGACTTGGACGATAGGGAGTATGGCGTTCTCGTTTACGACAACACCGACGAAACCTGGACCAATAACACAAAGGGTCTCGTTGCCAGAATGGGCATAGGTCTGGGCACAAGTCATGGAAACGCTTACTACTCCAGCTTCAGTTCTGCTGCGGCGGTTGGCAAGTATACGTCATCCGATGTACCGGAAAATAAAACGATCTATCTGCTGGCCGTTCCCACGGCGACGGATGTCTTCGAGTTTACCGATCCGGCACAGAAGCTCCATGTTTATAAGCCTGAAGATGTCAAGGCCACACTGACGGATCTCGCTGTCGCCTATGACGACCAGAACATTGAGCTTCTCTATGTCGCAGTCAAGGAACAAGGGAACGAATACACCATCCATCAGGCCCGCGCTACTGCGATCGTCTGCGACAAGGCCTCCAATACCTACGTAAAGGGCTACGGCAGCTTCAAGGATGCTGTAAACGATAGCTACAATCCTGATACACAGTACGTCTTCATCAAGAACAGGGATTTGTCCAAGGTCACCATGACCGACCTCGAGCGTATATTCGTTCTCTGCGATGATGGCGCAACTGTCGTGATGCCGACGACCACGAAAGATGCATTCGAGGTTATCGATGTTCCGACCGAAGGCTATACTCACCAGTTTGTCCTCGTCGATAAGAGAGTCGACATCACCTGGAATGCCGGCGAGGATGGCTTCTGGCTCGACGACGATAATACTCCTTTAACAGACAAAGACGGGAAGATCATCAGATCTCGGAACTCTATCGGCACGCGCAGCAATCTCGTTGATGTCGTTTATGGCGAACCCATGAACGAGAGTAAAGCGTTCCTTGGCTGGACCGATGGCGATCCCGAAGCTGAGGAGCCCGAAATCATCGACTTCACAAAGTACAGGCTGCCCACCAATACGATACTGGTTAACTTCAGCGCTGTCTACGAAGAGCCCAGTGTCACCCTGACCAGCAAAGGCGGGTACGTTTACAACTTCAACACTGTTGAAGGCGCGTATGAGTTTAAGGCTTCGAACACCGATCTGTTCAATACTAATGCTGTTCCTCTGGTAAAGCGGAGTGTTGAACTGACCGTCGATGACCCGGTCTTTAACGGCAAACCGGTGGACGTGAGGATTGAAGATGGTGCGACGGTCACGGCCACGATGACCCATGTGAATCCTGCGCTTGAGACTGCAACACCGTCCGATATCTACAACTTGCTGGTTGTCACCTGCAGCAACCTCCCCAGCAGCGGCATCACAACATATGAAGTTGTTTACAAGTATCAGGCTGTTGTTGAAGCTGCTGATCTTACCAGAACAAAGAATACGGCCGGCGTGTGGACCGAGTGGTCCTACTCTAAGGCGAACCCGGATTCGTACTATGCGTTCTATGAGAGTTTTGAAGAAGCAGTCCAAAATGCCATTGTCGACCCCGAGCCTTCTGATAGCGCCAATGTCAGAACGCAGAATTGGACTGTGAAGCAAGTAATTGCACCTTTCAGTGCGTTCACTGCCACTCTGGAAGATGCTGATCTCATGGTCTCCGCGGATTCCACGGAAACCAAGACCCTGCATGTTGCGTATCTTGCTGAGGATCAATCCAAAGCTCCGATCGAACGTGAAGAACAGAACAACTGGACGGTTGTGACAAGTAATCTCAGAGAGGCTCTTATTCCTTATGTAGCTCCTACGGGTTCCACATGGTTTGGGGCGAGTTACTGGCTCCCGACCGTCAATGTGACCTTTGTTACCACCAATACTGATCTTGCCACCGATACGAACAAGGAATTCGGTCAGACGACGGTTCTGTCTGGTCAGACCATTACCACTCCGACCGATATCCCCGAGTATTATGGTCTCACCTTCAAGTATTTCTGCACGGATTCCGATCTCCATGAGGAGAGCAAGATCGACTTCGTGGATGGTAAGTATCTTGTCAGGGCGACTCCCACCGGACTGCCCACAGACTGCAACCTGACCATCTACGCGTACTACGAGCCGAATCAGTACACCGTCACGCTCGCCTACTTCGATGAAGCAAAGCAGGAGATCGCGACCTCTACGACCCTCACCGGTTGGTACAAGGATCCCGTCAACATTGATGAGGCGACGGGTACTGATCTGCTTGAGAAGTTCGGAAAAGAGTTCGACTTCTGGAGCCTGACGACCGGTACCGATGCGAAGGAAGTCACCCCGACTAAACTCTATGAGGAGAACGTGACCTACTACGCGATTGCCAAGCCTGAGATCACCTTTATGGCCTCCATCGACGGTGTTGCGACTGACACCAACAAACAGGTGATCAAGCAGAATCGCGGAACGAATATCGCAACCGCGACCGTAGTCGCCACGCAGTCCGTTCTGTTTAAGGATGCGTTTGACGGCAAGCTCAGAGAGTTTGACTACTGGAGCCTGACGCCCGACGGTGATCCGGTTGCCACGGATACCATTCTCCCTGTTCCGAACGTCGACACGACCTACTACGCGATTGCCAAGCCTTGGGACACCGTTACCGTCAAACTGATGGTTAACGGACAGGAAGCTACGTCCACAACGCTCGAAGGCAACCGCGGAGCAGACATTGATCAGGATGTTCTTGTTGCCACGATTACTGATCTGTTTGATAAAATCCACAGAGAGTTTGATTTCTGGGCTACTCCTACTGACGCCAGCGTAGCAGTTGCGACCCCGTCCACCATTGGACCTGATACCTACTATGCGGTTGCCATGCCCGAGATCACCGTGATGGCTTTCGTCGACGGCGTTGCGACGGGCACCAGTGTGGTGAAACACGACAAGTCTCGCGGCACTGTAATCCCCACGGATACTGTGCTGGATATGCAGAGAACTCTGTTTGAAGATCCGTTTGACGGTAAGGACAGAGAGTTTGACCACTGGGCGGATAAAGATGGTAAGCTTATAGCCACGCCCACAGTTGTGCCGGCAGCAGACACGACCTACTATGCTGTCGCGAAGCCTTGGGACACTGTCAACTTCGTACTGTATGTTGACGGTGAGGTAACCGCTACCAGCACTACGCTCGAGGGTAACCGCGGCGCAGCTATTGACCCCGAGACAGTTCGTGCCACGATTACCGACCTGTTTGCCGGCACCGGCAGAGAGTTTGATTTCTGGGCCACTGACACTGTTCTTCCGGTAGACGTTGGGACCCCGACAAACATTGGTCCTGATACCTACTACGCGGTTGCAAAGCCCAGGATCACCATTACGCTCCAGGCTGTGGTTGACAACGAGCTGGCCTCGTACACGACTCTGGTTGAGAACCGTGATGTAGAAAAGGACGTTTCCGATGACTTTAAGAAGAGTGAGAAAGCCCTCTTCACCGACGGCAGAGTCTTCGATTACTGGGCAACCGGCACGGATGTGTCGAATCTCACGAAGGTTTCCACGCCGGCCGACTTGAAGTTTGAAGAAGACGTGACCTACTACGCAGTTGCCAAGCCCGTGATCACCGTTACGCTCTCGTCCTGGATCGGCGATAAGGTTGCTACCTCCACGAGCTGGTCCGAGAACCGTGACGAGATTGCCTCCCCCACTGATGTTAAGGAATTCTTTGAGAATGCCCAGACGGCTCTCTTCAAAGGCACTGAGAGAAAGTTCCATCACTGGGCTACTTCGACCGACGTCAATGCCGAGGCCATTGCTACACCCACTAAGCTGACCTTCGACGAGGACCAGACCTACTATGCAATCCCGGCTCCTGTCTATACCCTGACTCTCAAGTACGGTGAGAATATCCAGGAGATCGTTGGCGATAAGGATTATCCTGTTGACGAGAAAAAGGTTGCCACCGCAACGGATAAACTGTTTGAAGGCACCGGCGACAAGTTTGCCGGCACTTGGACGGATTTGCTCGGTACCCCGACCAGTCTGCCCACGACCTTCACTGCCGACCTGACCTTCGTGGCCGTTGCGCAGCCCAAGGTTGAGGTAACCTTCGATGCAGGCAGCGGCGTCTTCAAGGATCCTGTCACCGGAAAGAATACGAACACATCCAAGACCACGACCAATAGCACCGATCCTGTGGATGCGAATTACCAGAAGCTGTGGAGTGCGAGCAAGCCTTCTCGCCCGAACTATGTATTCAATGGGTGGCTTGACGAGAATGGTAAGTTCATTGAGGCTACTCACGAGTTTACCACCCCCACGACCCTGACAGCCGACTGGTCTGGCAACCCTGTCATCATCACCTTCTACGACTCGTATTCCAAGAAGTCGATCCCGACTGCTTCTCAGTATTACGGCGACGATTTGAAGGTACCTACCGTAGCTGAGGTAGAGGCGACGGTTGGAAGCAGAACTGGCTATGCCTTCTTCTCTGACGATCTTTGGGAAGAGGATCTTGTTACTCCCATTGCTGGAAACAAGACCTACAACCTGAAGTGGTACCAGGTGCTGTCCTCTGTCCCCTGCATCGTCGCTGAGCCTGATAAGCAGACCCAGGTTTACGAGTTCCAGAATGAGGCCGCTGTTGGCCGTACGCTAACTAAGCCTACTGCACTCAACAACGTGAAGCGGGATGGCAAGACTGCAAACTGGCTGATCAACGGCGATCCTGAAAGGTACTTCCAGTTCACGGACGAGGATCTCGTGCCCGAAGATCTCGAGTTCTTCCTCGCAACCTTCACTGATGCGCCTGTCCCCACGCCCACGGATCTCTTCACCGTGACCTGGGCTACTGACGACGGCGCGAAGATCCTTGAGATCGACGAAGATGTCCTTTATGGCTCCAAGCCCGAGTTCAACGGCGTTGTTCCGACTATGACCAACACCGCGGATGAGTTCTACTACTTCGACGGTTGGACCATCTTCGGCAAGACTCCCGTGAAGGTTTACACTGAGGACGAACTGCCTGCAGTGACGGAGGACTTCGAGTTCCATGCTCACTTCACCGCAGTGCCTCACGCTGAGTCTGGTGTCCGCAGCCTGAGCCTTGGCGACAGCATTGCCATCAAGTGGCGTCTCAATCCTGACTCCATTGACAGCCATGCCGACATGTCCCTGTACAGAGCGGAGTACACATTCACCAACGCTGAGGGTGTAGAGACCGCCGGCACGATCACTGGCGATAATCTCATCGTGGCAAGCCCGATCGCTTACTGCGCTGCCAAGGAGATGACTCTCCCGGTAACCGTCACGCTGTTCTATGACGATGTCGAGATCGCTGAGTTCGAGTACACTGTCAGGGATTACTGCCTCGATGGTCTGAAGAGAACAACTCTTGATGCGAAGTGGCTGAATCTCTTTGCCGCGACTCTGGACTACGGTGCTGGCGCTCAGACCTTCAAGAACTTCAAGACGGATGATCTTGCAAATGCTGGCGTTACGTATCCGGGTACGTACACTGTCAAGAAACTTGACGATGTAACTGCAACTGTCACCAAGTCCACCGGCGTCACCTTCAACCTCATCACCGAGGCTGAGACGCTGATGCAGGTCAAGTTCGCAACTGGCGGCAAGGATATTTCCGACTTCACCTTCAAGGTTGGTACCAAGGATGTCACCGATACCGTCTTCGTGGAGAACAACAAGTTCGTTGTCAACATCGGCGGTATCCCGGCCAGACAGCTTGACCAGAGCGTGACCGTGACCATGACCCCGAAGGCTGATGGCGAGATCCTTCGCTTCCTCGGCTCTCCTGTGGGCTACATGAAGACTGCCTTTGACAAGGGCAGTGCTCCTCTGCCCGACTTCATGAAGGCCATGTACAACTACCACTTCTACGCAAAAGCCGCACAGGGCTGAAAGTAAGCAGCACACTTAGGTTTTAGTTTTACAGTAAGGCAGGCGGCACCTGCCGCCTGCCGGATGTGAAGAAAGGATGAAAGACTATGAAGACTTTCGAATACCCCGAAGTTGAGATCCTCAACATCTCTCAGGCTGACGTGATCGTCACCAGCGATCCCAACGGCACGCCCGAGTTCTAAGCATTAACCACAAATAGCAGCAAGGCGGCAAGCGGACCTTCCGCTTGCCGCCGTCCGATTTTAACAGCGGCCGGTCCAAAATCATCCAGCGCTCCCATGTCATCCAGAGCGAAACGCGCCCCCATGTGATTCCGGGCAAAGCAAAGTCGAAGTATCTTCAAAGCCCTTCGCTGCCATCCTGGATGAAAAAGAAAACCGCTGTACCGACTGAGGAAAATAACATGAAACGTAAAAATATAACGCTGTGCCTTCTGATCGTCGTCGCCACTCTGCTCCTGGCCGCCTGCGGGAACTCCCAGGCCCCGGCAGTAACCCCGACCGCGACGCCCGGCGCAGCCCCGTCAGCCACTCCCACCACAGAGCAGACGCCTGTCCCGACATCCACACCGGCCCCGACCACAGAGCCGACTAATGAGTCGACGCCCACGCCTGCCCCGACCGCGAAGCCGACCACGGCCCCGACCGCAAAGCCGACCACGGCCCCGACGGCGAAGCCAACGACAGCCCCGACCGCGAAGCCGACCACGGCCCCGACCGCGAAGCCGACCACGGCCCCGACGACAAAGCCGACGACAGCCCCGACCGCGAAGCCGACCACGGCCCCGACGGCGAAGCCGACGACAGCCCCGACGGCGAAGCCGACGACGGCCCCGACGGCGAAGCCGACGACGTCCCCGACCGCGAAGCCGACCACAGCCCCGACGGCGAAGCCGACCACGGCCCCGACGACAAAGCCGACGACAGCCCCGACGGCGAAGCCGACCACGGCCCCGACCGCGAAGCCGACCACAGCCCCGACCGCGAAGCCGACCACAGCCCCGACGGCGAAGCCGACGACAGCCCCGACGACAAAGCCGACGACAGCCCCGACGGCGAAGCCGACCACAGCCCCGACGGCGAAGCCGACGACGGCTCCGACGGAAAGGCCGGCGGCCCCCCAGGAGACTGCGTCCTCGACGTCCCAGGCGACTGCCCCGAAGGAGCATGTCCATGTCGTGGCAGTTGATCCCGCTGTCGAACCGACATGCACCTCCAGCGGTCTCACCCAGGGTTCGCACTGCAGCGCCTGCGGGGAAGTGCTTGTCGCCCAGCGCGTCGTTCCGGCTCTCGGACACTCCTATGTTGACGGCTTCTGCATCCGCTGCGACGAAATCGACCCGGATTTACTTGAGACTCTTCTTGACGTCGAAGTAGACGGAGACAGAATCACTGTGGGCGAGGATTGGCTGGATACTCCGGAATTCTGAAAACAAAGCGCCATCATCAGAACGAAGATTATTCAGGAATTCGCTGCCGACCCAAAAAACACTTGCGATTACACGCCTGATGTGGTATATTAGGTTTAAGTTATCGATAGATATTGAGGCCGGTTTTTTCAGACCCGATAAGCGCTGCATGTTTTCCGGGCATACTCTGAGCGTCTGCCGGTTTTCTTGAAAGGAAGGCTAAGCATGAAGATATACGAGGATCCGAGTTTTGAATTGATCACCTTTTCCATGGAGGATATCGTGACATCTTCGCCGGGCGTGTGTCTCACCGGCAACGAGACTGACATCATTTGGAACAATTGATTCTGCACACATAAAAATGGCGCTGTCTCAAAGCACCCCGGTCATCCTCAGCGAAGCAGAGTCGAAGGATCTTTCTTTGAAGTTTCTCAGGGTTCTTGAAAAGAGAGATCCTTCGTCTCTTCGCCCATCTATGACCAATCGGGCAGGGTTTTGAGCCAGCCGCTTTTTTGTTTCTCGGGGCGGCAATTTAAACTTGCAATCAAAAGGCTTTTCGTGTATAATTAATAAAGAAGGGAACATGTTGACGCCCCAACGCGGGTGTCTGGGAAGGATGGTCAGCGTGAAGACTTTTGAAGCACCGGATTTTGAAATGATCCATTTCGACGCGGAAGACGTTATCGTCACTTCTACAGTCATGTGTGGCGGCAACGTGATTGAAACGGGCGAGCTTCCCGCTTGATCGCGGCGCTCTAAAACGGAATCCAGGAAGCAGGCGTTTGTGCGCTTGCTTCTTTTGCTTATTTTTGCTATATTGATTCGCGGATCGGAAAGGAGCGCAGAAGTATGCAGACTGTTTTCCCGCCCAATAACGCCGTCCTCGCGCTCCTCGGCGCACCGAAGCAGACGGAAGAGGCCCTGCGTCTGACACGCTGGTGCATCCGCCTTTCGTGCGATTCCGGCACGCTGCTCTATAACACCCTCACCGGCGAGCTGCTGCTCCTGCCGGCGGCGGAGGACACGGATCAAAACCGCGCCGTGCTGCTGCAAAAGCATTTCCTTGTCCCGGAGAGTCTGGATGAGTTTGCCCGCGCAAGAGATTTCAAGCGCATCCTGTGCCTCATGCAGCCAAAAACCGCGGTGGACTGCTTCCTGATCTATCCCACCACGGAGTGCAATGCCCGCTGCTACTACTGTTACGAGTTCGGCCGTCCCAAAATGACCATGTCTGACCGGACCGCGGACGAGACTGCGGATTACATCCTCCGTGTCAGCGGCGACAGCAGCGTCAATATCACCTGGTTCGGAGGCGAGCCGCTTTTCAATTCCCGCGCCATCGACCGCATCACCGACCGCCTGCGCCGGGTCGGCAAGCCCTTCCGCTCCTCCATGATCAGCAACGGCTATCTTTTCGATGCGGACCTTGTCGAAACCGCCGTGCAGAGCTGGAAGCTGCATGAGATCCAGGTCCCCCTGGACGGGACCGAGGCGGTCTACAACCGCGCCAAGGCCTTCCAGTACCGGGATGATCCCAGCCCCTTCCGCCGCGTCATGCGTAATATCAGTCTGCTTCTCGACGCCGGCGTCACCGTCTCTGTCCGCCTCAACCTCGGCGCGGAGAATTACGAGGACATCAAAAGCCTCATCGGCGGGCTGGACGCCGCCTTCCGGGGCAGAGGCAATCTGCGCGTCTATGTCGGGATGCTGCGCGACTTTGGCACCGCCCCCCAGAATTCCGTGAGCTGGGAGGAGCGCCTGCGCCGCTGGGTCGAGCTGAGCGCCGCTCTCAGCGAATCCGGCTTCAGAAAACGCTTCACGTTGAAGAAAAAGCCAAACGTCTTCTGCTGCATGGCCGACAGCGACAACGCCGTCACCATCCTGCCGGACGGCTCACTCGGCCGCTGCGAGCATGAGGATCTGGACGAGTCTGTCGGCAATATCCGCGACGGCGTGCTCGATCCCGCCCGCGTCGCGGCCTGGAAGGAGAACGTAGAGGTCGCGGACTGCCGCGAGTGCGCGCTTTTCCCGCGCTGCCGCCGTCTGAAAAAGTGCGCCTGGACAAAAGGAACGTGCGAGCCGCTCGACCGCGCCCTCTTCTTCCGAAGGCTCGAGGATGAAATCCTCTACACATACGAGACCGGGGGCCGTGAGTGCCAGTCCGAAGACACGGACGACGCTGTCTGCTGACCCCGCGCAATCTGACAGAAAAGGAGCAAGCAACATGAAACCGAGAGAAGGCATCATCTCCAGCAGCATGGGGGACGAGTTCGTCCTTGTCCCCGTCGGCGACGCCGCAAAGGACATCCACGGCATCGTCCGCCTGAACGACACCGGCAGCTTCATCTGGAAAGGCATCGAGCAGGGCCTGGACGAGCAGGAGATCGCCCGCCGGCTGACACAGGAATACCAGGGCGTCGATCTCGACGGCGCACTCGCCGCCGTCCGGGACCTGGTGAGGCGCCTGCGCGACGCAAAGCTCGTGGAGTGAGCGTATAAAGATTCAAGGGGGGGGTAAGGTCGATGAAGCATCCGGCGCTGGCGCGTGTGTTCGCCATCGTCCTGGCGATCGTCGGCCTTATCCTGTTAGCCGTCGGCGTCCACGGTCTGAAAGAGAACCGCGAGGAGAACGCCGAACGCGCCGCCTATGCCGAAAAGTTCGCCGGCCGCATCGAAAACTACCGAGCGCTCCACGCGGAGCTGCAGCAGCCGGACTATCAACGGACCATGCGGACATTCGAGCTCATCGTCAGCGCCCATGAGAAGGCGGCCGGCAGGCACAAGACGGATACCGCCATCTACACCGCCACGAAGGGCGGTCTCAAAATGGGCGCGGACCTGATCAACGAGGGCCGCGCGGAGCTGGAGGATGCGAAAACCCTGCTCCGCGATCCCGCATGGCGGGGCGAGGTGCTCGAGGGCACGCTGAGCCAGGTCATCGGCTCGTATCGCTCCAAGCTCCCGTGGCTGGACGGTCTCGCGGCCTGGGCCGTCAACTGCGCCGACAAAAGCCAGCGCGAGAGCGGCCTGATCGGCACCCGCGCGGGGCGGCTGCGCCTGCTGATGGAGGTCGAGCCCCAGCCCTATTCAGAGCCCGGCCCGGAGCCCGGCCCTGCTGCGCCGGTCGAGGAGCCTGTCGCGCCGACGCCGCCGGAGCCCCCGGCCTTCCCCGACATGGGCGACGCCCCGCCGGAGGAAGTGCAGGCCGTGTATGCGGCGCTCCAGGCGGAATACCAGGCCGCGTCCGCCGCGTATATGCAGGATTACGCACAGTACCAGCAGGACCTCTTCGCCTACCAGTGCGCCGTCGCCGAGGCTGCGTCCGCCGCGGAGCAGAGCGCCCGCGTCCGGACCATGGGCGGGGAGTACTTCGCAAGCCACGAGGCCTGGGAGGCGGAGTGCCGGAGCTATCGCGCCGAGCCCGCGTTTCCCGAGGCCGGAGCCGCGATCCATGAGCTCTGCGCCGCCCTCGTCTCGCTCGAAAACCAGATCCGTACCCAGGCGCCCGAGCTCTGGGACGTGATCAGCCCCGGCCTGCCCTCGATCCCGGAGCTGGACGCCCGCGGCAACGCGGCCGCGGCCGGGCTGAGTGCCCTGGTCACCACAGCCACGGCGGACATGAGCAACGAGGAATACCTCGCCTACGCCGACGAGGCCCAGGGCATCCTGAACGAGCTCAGCAACGCCTTTTTCGCCGTCGGCGCCACGCTGGCCGATCCCTCGCACCTCATCGTGGAGGCGATCGAAAAGGCGCATCTCATGGACTCGGTCACGGGCTTTGTTGAGAGCATGCTCAAAAAAGCGGAAAACCAGCTCCAGGATGCGCTGGAGGAGCTGTGGTATCAGAGCGGCCAGCTGGAAAAGGATCAGCTCAAGCTGGAGGCGGAGAAGCACGCCCTCGACCGGGAGGCGGAGATCGTTGCCTACCGCACAAAGAGCACGGACGCGCTCAAGGATCTGCGCAGCCGGCACAATGCGGCGCGGCTCCTGCTCGTCAACGTGCCTGAGATCAAAAACGCCATGACCGACGAGGAGAGCCTGCCCGCCGCTGCGGAGCGCTATCTGGCCGATTACAGGAGCGAGACGGACAGCCTGTACCGCGGCAGGCGCATCGTGTGCGCCCTCGCCATCGCGGGCGGCGCCGCGGGCGTCCTGGGCGTCCCGGCAGCGTATGAGCTTGTGAGAAAGCGCTTCTGGCTCATTACACCGGTGCTCGTGTGCATACTCTGCTCCGCCGCTGCCGCGACGCTGAACGTCCGCCTCGGTCAGGGCCGGATGTACATCGCCCTCGCCACCGCGATCCTGGCGTTCATACAGCTCCTGATCGTCCTGCCGAAAAGGAAAAAGGCAAAGCACGAGATATAGGGCAACACCGCACAATCCGCCATCGGCGCCTCCCGGAAAAATTGTGCTCTGATTTTGTCACTTTTTCTTGCAATACACAAAGTATTCCTGCGAAAAAAAAAGACACAGGCCGAAAGACCTGTGTCTTTTGACGTTCCCGCGAATCAGCCGAGGTAGGGGTCCCTGTAAGCGGGCTTTTTGGGCTGCTTGAGGATGTCGTTCACGAGACTCTGAATATAACGGGCGTCATAGCCCGCGGCGGTCAGACGGTTGATGCGGTCCTGCCCGTTGCCCCATTTGCCGTCGATCACTTCGTTTGCGATGCTCAGATCGCTCTGGCGGCCGCCGGCGACTTCGCCGAGCGCGTTGTCGTTCAGCTTGCTGATCTCACTCATGTGATTGTCCTCCAAATTGTATTTCTCCTCGTTCGAGGCTGAGCGTATCATAGCACGGCGGCACGTGCCCTGTCCAGCCGCCCGGCCCCGGATTAAGAATTCTTCAGAAGCTGGAAATGCCGTAGCTGTTGACCAGCCCGTCCAGCCTGGCGCCGGACTTGCACAGCGGGCACTGGTTCGACGGCAGGCACAGGTAATTGTCGAGCTGCTCGGAGCGGAAGATCGACTTGACCGGAAAGCCCTCGCACTCGTCCAGGCAGGAGAAGATGCTGCACGCGCCGAGGCAGGCGCCGCCGTAGTAGTGGATGGTCTGGATCGCGGACTGGATGGTGCCGCCGGTGGTGACCGATGCGGCCAGCACCAGCACGCGGCGGTTGCGGATCAGGTGGGCGATGTTCTCCCGGAAGATCATCTGCCCGGCGGAGGTGTATTCCGGCGTCACAACATACATGGTGTTGTGCTCGTTCGTGGTGCGGATGCCGGCGGCGGTCATCGCGTCAGCAAGACAGGCGCCCAGCACCTCGGTCCCGTCAAGGCAGAGCACCGTGTCGATGATGGTGTTGTGGTCCATCTGCACGACCAGCTCCTCTGCGGCCTGACGCGCCTCGGCAAGACGGTGCTTGGTAAAGGTCATGTCAATGTAGTAGTTGATATGGCTGTGGTTCGTTGCGAAGTGCCCCTTGGCGATGCGCAGGGGGATGCGGCTGTACTCGCTGTGAAAATGCACTGTCGGAATGACCATGGTGACACGCTCCCTTTCAAGATGTTGTGGTGGAAGGCCGAAGCCGGATAATCAGGCGTTGAGGGCGCGGATGATGTCGGGCAGCTGCGCATCGACAAGCTCGTTGTCGAGCTGGCAGGTGCCGGCGTTGTGGTGCCCGCCTCCGCCGTATTTCAGGCACAGCTCGCCGATGTCGACGGTGGAGCCCTTGTTGATGATGGATTTGCCGATCATCACGGCGGTGTTCTGCTTGCGGAAGCCCCAGGCCACGTGGATGGAGATCTGCGTCTCGGGATAGAGGGCGTAGATCATGAAGCGGTTGCCCGCGTGGATGACCTCCTCGTTGCGAAGGTCCAGCACGACGACCTTGTCGTAGACCTTGGCGATACGCCTGAGCTGCTGCTTGAAGGCTTCGGCCTGTTCAAAGTAGAGGTCAACGCGCTCCTTCACGTCGGGCAGCTCCAGGATCTCCTCGATCTTGTGGGTGAGGCAGTAGGTGATGAGCTCCATCATCAGCTCATAGTTGGAGATGCGGAAATCGTGGAAACGGCCCAGACCCGTGCGCGCGTCCATCAGGAAGTGGAGCAGCACCCAGCCCTTGGGGTTCAGGATCTCGTCGAGGGTGAAGTCGGCGCTGTCGCCCTTGTCCACGGCCTCCATGAGATCATCGGAAATGCGCGGGAAGGCGTCCTTCCCGCCGTAGTAATCATAGACCACGCGCGCCGCGCTGCGGGCGGTCGGGTCGATGATGAGCTTGCCGTTCGTCTCGATGGCCTTGAGACGGTCGACCTCCGACTCGTGGTGGTCAAAGGCGATGGAGACCCGTGGGTCATAGGGCAGGTTGGTGGTGATGTCGTTCTTGGAAAGCTCGATTTTCCCGTCCTGTACGTCCTTGGGGTGGACAAATTTGATCTCGTCGATCAGGTTCAGCTCCTTGAGCATCATCGCACAGGCGAGTCCGTCAAAGTCGCTTCTGGTGACAAGCCTTCTTACCTGATGATCCATATATAGAATCCTCCTTAAACGCTCTGCTGGTATGATACACTATTATAACACAGCACGGCCGCGCTCTGCAATCGCTTTTCGGGCCTGCGCGCAAAAAAATGAAAGTTTTCCCATGCGCGGCAGAAAATAGATTCTTTGCTTTATTTTTCCGCCGACATGGGGTATAATGTCTCCACTTACACATGATGGAGGTAAAGCAGCATGAAAGAATATTATGAAATCGCGGACGTGATGGCCAGAGAGATCCTGGACTCCCGCGGCAACCCCACTGTCGAGGTGGAGGTCACCCTGGACGACGGGACCGTCGGCCGGGCCGCCGTCCCCTCGGGCGCGTCCACCGGCATCCACGAGGCGTGCGAGCTGCGTGACGGCGACAAGGCGCGCTACGGCGGCAAGGGCGTCCTCAAGGCGGTCGACAACGTCAACGGCGAGATCGCGGAGGCCCTGCTCGGCATGAACGTCCTGGATCAGACCGGCATCGACAACATGCTCATTGACATCGACGGCACCCCCAACAAGACCAGACTCGGCGCGAACGCCATCCTCGGCGCGTCCCTGGCCTGCGCGAAGGCGGCCGCTCTCGCCACCGGCAACAGCCTTTACAACTATATCGGCGGCATCAACGCCAAGACCCTGCCGGTGCCCATGATGAACGTCCTCAACGGCGGCGCGCACGCCACCAACTCCGTTGATATTCAGGAGTTCATGATCATGCCCGTCGGCGCGTCCAGCTTCCGCGAGGCGCTGCGCATGTGCGCCGAGGTCTTCCACGCCCTCAAAAAGGTCGTGCCCCCCTCCGGCGTGGGCGACGAGGGCGGCTACGCCCCCGACCTCGCGAGCGACGAGGACGCCCTCAAGGCCCTGGTCGCCGGCATTGAGAAGGCCGGCTACAGGCCCGGCGAGGACTTCATGATCGCCATGGACGCCGCGGTCTCCGACTGGTTCAACAAGGAGGACGGCAAATATCACCTTCCCAAGCGCGGCACCGTCATGACCAGCGACGAGATGATCGACATGTGGGAGGACCTCGTCAACAAGTATCCCATCATCTCCATCGAAGACGGTCTGGGCGAGGACGACTGGGACGGGTGGGTCAGGCTCACAAAACGCCTCGGCAGCCGCGTCCAGCTCGTGGGCGACGATCTCTTCGTCACCAACGCCGCCCGCGTCAGGCAGGGCATCAAGCTCGGCGCGGCGAACGCAGTGCTCATCAAGGTCAACCAGATCGGCACCCTGACC
The DNA here is from genome assembly GCA_902779945.1 of Oscillospiraceae bacterium. Taxonomy (GTDB): domain Bacteria; phylum Bacillota; class Clostridia; order Oscillospirales; family Oscillospiraceae; genus Limivicinus. The sequence goes on from CACZDN010000001.1 coordinate 207,539, forward strand.
GAGACGCTCGACGCCATCCAGACCGCAAACCGCGCGGGCTACACCGCCATCGTGTCCCACCGCTCCGGCGAGACCGAGGATACCACCCTGGCCGACATCGCCGTCGCCGTCAACGCGGGCCAGATCAAGACCGGCGCACCGTCCCGCACCGACCGCGTCGCCAAGTACAATCAGCTCCTGCGCATCGAGGAGGAGCTGGACGACGTCGCCCAGTACCCCGGCAGGGCCGCGTTCTTCTCCATCAAGTAAGAAAGAACAGGAGGACCTGACAATGCCCTGCACAACCGTGCTGGTCGGAAGAAAGGCCAGCAACGACGGCTCGACCATGGTCGCCCGCACGGAAGACGGGCACTTCGACGTCAAGAAGATGGTCGTCGTCGAGCCGGATAAACAGCCCAAAACGTATAAGAGCAAAATTTCCCACCTGGAAATCAGCCTGCCGGAAAACCCGCTGCGCTATACTGCCTGCCCGAATGTCGACCTCGAGAAGGGCCTCTGGGCCGCGACCGGGATCAACACGGCCAACGTCGGCATGACCGCGACAGAGACCATCACCACCAATCCCCGCGTTCTCGCGGCGGACCCGCTGGTCGTATACAGAAAGGCCGCGTCCCGCCGGGAAAAGGACGTGCCGGGCGGCATCGGGGAGGAGGACATCGTCGTCCTCGTCCTGCCCTACGTCCGCAGCGCGCGCGAGGGCGTCCTGCGCCTCGGCGAGCTTCTGGAGAGGTACGGCACCTACGAGTCCAACGGCATCGCCTTCAACGATGAGAACGAGGCCTGGTGGATGGAGACCATCGGCGGCCACCACTGGATGGCGCGCCGGGTCCCGGATGAGATGGTGGCCATCGCGCCGAACCAGTTCGCCATGGACGCCTTCGATCTGGACGACGCCTTCGGCGCGCAGACGGCGCATCTCTGCTCGCGCGACCTGCGGGAGTTCATCGCGGACAATCATCTGGATCTGAACCAGGACGGGCGCTTCAATCCCCGGGACGTCTTCGGCTCCCACCGGGACAGGGATCATGTCTACAACACCCCGCGCGCCTGGTACATGGGCCGCCTGCTCACGCCCTGCTCCCACCGCTGGGAGGGCGAGAACGCGGAGTTCGGCCCCGAGAGCGAGAATATCCCCTGGGCCCTCGTCCCGGACCGGAAGCTCGCCGTGGAGGACGTGGAGCGCCTGCTCTCAGCCCACTATCAGGGCACGGACTACAACCCCTACAGCGGACGGGACAGCGGCAAGCGCGGCATGTACCGCTCCATCGGCATCAACCGCACGGGCGTCGCCACCATCTGCCAGATCAGGCCCGACGCGCCGGACGCCCTCAAGGGGATCGAATGGGTCTCCTTCGCATCCACGACCTTCGCGGCCTGGCTGCCCGTCTACACCAACGCCCCCGAGCTGCCCGCCTTTCTCAGCAGGGTCACGCTCGACGTGTCGACCGACAACCTCTACTGGTGCAGCAGGCTGATCGGCGCGCTGGCGGACAAATGCTACGCCGAGACCGCGCAGGAGATCGAGCGCTACCAGGACGTGGTAGCCGTCCGCGGCCGGCAGCTCATCCGGGAGTACGACCGCAAAATGACGGACAGCGGCGACTTCTCCCTGACGAAGGAGGCCAACCAAAAGCTCTGCGCCATGGGTCGGGAAGAGACCCTGGCCGTCCTGAGCAAGGTCCTCCAGACCGCAAGCGAGCACATGAAAAACGGCTACAGACTCGCAGACAACTGATACGAAAAACACCCTGTCATCCTGAGAAGCAGAGCGGCGAAGGATCTTCTGCAATGCCCGCGGAAGAATCCTTTGCCGCTCCGGGGACGACAGGGTAAATCTTTTTCAGCGCGTGTGAATATTTCCTCTCCTCCCAGGCAAAAATAGGATCGCAAAGCAAATGAATGGGAGGTTGCAGAAATGAACAGCAAGAACTCCGGCAGAGGGCTGGAGGAATTTCTGATGGGGAAGGGCTTCTACATAGTCCTTTTCCTCTGCGCCGCCGTCATCGGGCTGTCCGCCTGGATGATGACCGCAGGAAATGAGACTATGGAAGACCTCACAAGCAGCGACGTCAGCCTGAACGAGCGCCGTGTGGAGACGGTGCTCATCACACCCGACGTACAGACCCCCAGAGTGGAGGTCATGGCGACCCCGAGCGAAGTCCCCGCGCCTGTCGAGCCCGTTGTCAAGGAGGAAGAGGGGACCCTTCCTGTGTGGAATGAAACGGCCGCTGAGGCGGTGGTCTGGCCGGTCGAGGGCGAGCTTGAGCGCCTCCACGACGTGGACCGCCTGCACTACGATGTGACCCTGCGCGACTGGCGCACCCATGAGGGCGTGGATATCCTCGCGCCGCTCGGGGAGACGGTGCGGGCAGCCATGGGCGGCGTGGTGCAGGAGGTCGGCGACAGCGGCCTCTACGGTACGGAGGTCGTCATTGACCACGGGGACGGGACCGCCGCGGTGTACGCGAATCTCGCCTCCATGCCCGCGGTGAATGTGGGCGACTGTGTCTCGGCGGGCGACGTGATCGGCGCCGTCGGTACGACGGCCCTGTGCGAGATCGGCCAGGGGACGCATCTGCACTTCGTCATGTATCTCGACGGGACCAGCGTCGATCCTCTTGACTATCTCCCGGCATAAGAAAGCAGGAGCTGTGACTTTCCACAGCTCCTGTTTTTGTAACGATCACGCGGCCGCGGCCAGCTCTGTCCCGTACCAGGCGTTCATCAGCTCATCCAGCTGCGCGTCGTCAAACCACGCCTCAAAATCGGGGAAGCTGTCCTCAATGCCGAGAACAGCGGCTGCGTCCTCATTCGACATGAGGGCTGCCTCGAGGGGCAGGTCGATGCTGCATCCGCCCTCCAGATCCGCGCCCCGGGAATCCGTGAGCTTCCATTGACCGGAGGACATCATCCAGAAGAAGCCCTCGGTATCCGTGCCGAGCTGGACGCAGCAGGAGCCGCCGGAAGAGGGCTCGCCGATGGTCACGCCGCCGGCCTCCTGTACGACAAACAGAAACAGATTGCCGCAGGAGAAGGCGTGGCGGGTCACCAATACGCCGTAGTTGAAATCATAGTGCAGCGCCCGGTCCCTTTCGTCATACGTGCCGTCAAAATTCGCGTCCACCTCAAAGCGCAGGGTCATCGGCCTTCCGGTCAGCCTGTTGATGCCGTAGAGGGTGTCCTGCCCGGTGGTCACAGCGAGTATCGTCATCATCGTATCCGGGCTGCCGCCGCTGTTGCAGCTCAGGTCGAAGATCACGTTCTGAATCTCCGGATTCTCCGACGCCCGCCGGAGCCCGTCGAGCACGTTGCCGAGGTCGTCCCGCGGGAGCTCGCCCTCGCCGCGGCAATAGAGTGCCCAGGCCGCCTCGTCCGCCATGAACGAATCCAGCCGGAGGATCGCGGTACTGCCGTATTCACGGTAGACCGCATCGCCCCAGATGCTCTCACGCTGCATCGGGATGAGCGTGTTCATAGTCTGCTGCATCATGACCGGGGTGTTCAGAATGTCCGTATAAAGCGCTTCCCCCAGCGTGCCCAAAAGCGCGGGGGCCTCCGCGAGGACGCTGCTGCCCAGAACAGTCGAGATACCGTAAAAAGCCGTATGTCCGTCGGCGAGGTAGGGAAAGAACAGTCTGTCCAACGCCAGCAGATATTCCGTCAGGTCGGGCGAGAGGAGGCCCTCCCGGATCGCAAGCCCCTCTTCGCCGAGCTCGGTCAGAGCCTGATCCAGCCCCTTCTCGGCGACAGCTTCGTCCAGAACGGCCTTTCCGGGGTGCCCGAAGAAATAGTCAAACGAGAAGCAGAGGTCGGCATAGCACGCCTGTATCACGTCCGCGGGCCTCTCCCTGCCCTGAAACTCCGCCAGGAAATGATCCGAGTCAAAGTAGCCCTCGGGAGCACTGCCGGAAAGATCAAACGATGAGAGATAAAGATTCTCGCCGTTATAGAGCATGTGCCAGCCGGCGATGTCCGTCATGATGTTGCACACAACGGACAGGGGCAGGTAGACGTCGTCCTGATCGGCGCGGACCCGGATGCCGTACTTTGCAAAATCCAGCGTCATCGGCGCAGCCTTGCCCTCAAAGCGCACATCCGCGATGCGCACGAAGGAGAGGGAGGTGTCCTTCCAGCCCAGTGCTCTGTTCTCGAGCGGCAGGGGCAGATCGAAAAAGCGGTTCCAGTCCGGCACAGTGATTGTACCCGCCGCCGCGTCGCATATCAGCTCCGCGCCGATGCCATTGACGAGCGCGCAGGTGCCGTCCGTGTTCTCCCGCAGGGTCAGCGGCATTTGCTTTACGAACAGCGAGTATGCGCCCAGACCCAGGCAGGGCACGTTGGGCGCCGCCTCGTAAAAGCGCAGCGCAAGCTCGCCGGCCGCCTCGCCGTTCCGGATGACCGTGACTACCCGCTCCGTATAGCCGTCCCCATCCGCCAGCGCCGCCGGCGTCAGCGCAAGCAGCACACCCAGCAGCACCGCGCACACAAAAATAATCTTTCTCATGGTGTTCTCCCTTCGCACTCCGAAATCCGGTTTCCGATAAAAATGATATATATACTATATCACAGAGACGCGTTTTGCGGCAACAAAAAGTTTGACATGCGCGCATCTTAGGTCCTGACGCCGAAGAGACTCAGGGCGAGCTTTGAAAAGAGCCCGCCGAAGCTGATGCGCTCCACGTCCTCGGCGACGGCGACGGGGACCTCGGCGATCTGCCGCCCGCCGACCGAGACGACCAGGCTGCCCACGCGCTGCCCCTCTTTCAGCGGGGCGGCGACGGTCGCGGGGAGGGACAGGCTGTAGTCCGGCTCCTCACCCTTGGGGGCGAGCTCATAGCCGACGCCCTCCAGACGCAGCGAGACCGTCCCCCTGCTGCCGAGCTCCACCGGGAGCGTCGGCAGCTTTTTATCCGCGAGGGGGATCAGGCGGAAGTTTGCGAAGGCATAGCTCAAAAGCGTCTCAGCGTCCCGGTTGCGGGACTCCGCCGTCTCGCCGTGCATGACGACCGCGATGTATTCCGCGCCGTTTCGCTCCGCCGTGGCGGACAGGCAGTAGCGCGCCGTGGAGGTATAGCCGGTCTTGAGCCCCGTGCAGCCCGGATACCAGTAGACCAGCTTGTTGGTGTTCACGAGCTCAAAGCTCCCGTCGCGTATGCTGTCCATCCAGATGGTGGTGTATTCCTTGACGCTCTCGTGGCGGATGAGCTCACGCGACATCAACGCCACGTCCCGCGCGGTGGTGTAGTGCTGCCCGTCGTCAAAGAGCCCCGTGCAGTTGGAAAAATGCGTGTGTGAAAGCCCCAGCTCCCGGGCGCGCTCGTTCATCTTCCGGACAAAGACCTCCTCGCTGCCGCATAAAAATTCAGCCATGGCCACCGCACAGTCGTTGGCCGAGACCACCGCGATGCACTTGAGCATTTCGCGCACCGTCATGTGCTCTCCGGCCTCGAGATAGACGCAGCTGCCGCCGAAGGAGGCAGCCCGCTCGCTCGCCACGACGGTGTCGTCCGGACTGAAGGCGCCGTTTTCCATCGCCTCGATGATGAGCAGCATGGTCATGATTTTGGTGACGCTGGCGGGAAAGCCGGGCTCGTCGGCCTTCTTTTCGTACAGGACGCGGCCCGTCTCCTTTTCCATCAGGATCGCGCTCGGCGCGGCGATCGAGAGCGACGGGGTCTCGGCGCGCACGCTGCCGCCGCAGCGGAACGGGAGCAGGCTCAATACAAGAACAAGACAAAAGCAGCGCTTCATGGTGCCCTCCAGAAATCATGTTATCACTGCCACGAGATTATGAATGACAAAACGGTATTATGCAGCGGTTTACCGGATTATGTATAAATCGACAGCTTTCGGCAGGATATTCATGAACGGGGAAGGAACGCAATGACGCTGCCATGCGGGTTTTGAACACTTTCAACAGAGTTTTCAACAATGGCCGCGGCATATAATATGAACGAATACACGCAGAAGAGTTTCCATAACAAGATTACAGAAGAAAAACAAACGCGCCCGCCGAGCGAAAAAAGAACGGAGGAATGCTTGACGGCGGCGCGATATGCGGATACAATATACTATCATATTGGAAACCGGCATCGTTTGACCCGGGGAGGGATGGTCTTTGAGACGGCATTTTCACTGGGACAAGAAATACCTGTACTGGGGGATCACGGCCTTCTGCGTGATCGCCAGCGCCATTCTGTTTTTCATGGCACTCAACTACATCGACCTGCTGCGCGAGGGCATTGCGAAGCTGACGCGCATCCTCAGCCCCTTCATCTGGGGCCTTGTGATCGCGTATCTGCTCAATCCGCTGGTGCGGCTTCTGCAGAAGCGGGTCTTCGGTCCGCTCTTCGCCAGGGTGTTCGCCAAAAGCGGGAAAAAGGGGAGCGGGCTTGCCCGCGGCTTCGCCGTCGTGTGTGCGGAGATCGTGATGCTGGCCATCATCACCGGCCTGTTCTTCATGATCATCCCGCAGCTCTACAGCAGCATTGAGACGATCGTCACAAATTCCCCGACCTATATCGACTCTCTGACGAGCTGGGCCACCAAGCTCCTCACGGACTACCCGGAGATCAGCGACTATGTCGCCCAGATCCTCGGCGACGTGAATACTGACATCGTCTCCTGGCTCCAGACCACGATCCTGCCGAAGCTGGGCAGCCTTCTGTCGAATGTCGGCACCGGTGTACGCTATGTGGTGACCGGGGTCTACAACCTCGTTATCGGCATCATCGTTTCGGTCTACATCCTGGGCAACAACGAGATCTTCATCGCCAATGCCAAGCGTCTCGTCTACAGCTTGATGAGCGTGGACGCCGCCAAAAAGCTGATCGACGGCATCCGCTTCACGGACCGCACCTTCATCGGCTTTCTCAGCGGCAAGCTGGTGGACTCGGCCATCATCGGGCTGATCTGCTACATCGTATGCGCCGTGCTCAACATGCCCTATGCCCTGCTGGTGAGCGTGCTGGTCGGCGTGACCAATATCATCCCCTTCTTCGGCCCGCTGATCGGCGCGGTGCCCAGCTCCATCATCATCCTCATGGTCGATCCCGTCAAGTGCCTGGTCTTCGTAATCTTCGTCATTATCCTCCAGCAGGTGGACGGGAACTTCATCGGCCCCAAGATCCTCGGCAGCTCGGTCGGCATCAACGGCTTCTGGGTCATGTTCTCCATCATTGTCGGCGCCGGATTCTTCGGCTTCTGGGGTATGCTCCTCGGCGTGCCGATCTTTGTGGTCATCTACACCATGGCAAACGAGGGTATCTCCCGCAAGCTCCGGCACAGCGATCTGCCCGCCGAGACGGAGGAGTATACCGATCTCGATTACATCGACCCCGTCACCCTCCGCCCGATCCGCCGCGACGGGAGCAGGGAAGGATAAAGGCAGTACCGCATCATGCCGCAGGCGTATTGTGCGGTATTGCCAAAAATCACCGCCGGCAGGGAGCCGGCGGTGAATCTTATCTGTGGGCGAGGGTCCTGTGCGCCTCGCGCAGGGCGTCTGTGAGGGCTGCGGCGTCCTCGTGCGTGTTAAAGCGGGAAAAGCCGATGCGCAGGGCCCCGTCGATGAGGCGCGGCTCCATGCCGACGGCCTCCAGCACATGGCTGCGCGCCCCCTTCTTGCAGGCCGAGCTGCGCGATATGTAGATCTCCCGCGCCTCGAGAAAGTTCATCAGCACCTCGCTGCGAAACCCGGGCAGGGAGACGGAGAGAATGTGCGGTGCGGCGGTGTCGAGGACATGCAGCTCCGGGATCGCCTCCCGCAGCCCCGCGCAGGTGCTCTCTTTGAGCGCCCGCATGTGCGCGATGTTCTCCGAAAGCCCGGCCTTCGCGATGCGCGCCGCCTCCCCGAAGGCTGCGATCTGCGGCATGGCCTCGGTCCCTGCACGGCGGCCGTCCTCCTGCGCGCCGCCCAGAATAAACGGGCGCAGGCGCAGGCCCCTGCGGATGTACAGCGCGCCGACGCCCTTGGGCGCATGGATCTTGTGCCCGCTGATGCTGACAAGATCCGCGCCGAGGGACTTCGGCGTGAAGTCGAGCTTCATGAAGCCCTGCACCGCGTCCGTATGCAGCAGGGCGCCTGAGCCCGCCTCCTTCAGTATGCGGGATACGGCGGCTATATCGGTGACAGCCCCGGTCTCGTTGTTGACCAGCATGAGGGAGACAAGGACCGTGTCGGGCCGCAGCGCCGCGCGCAGCGCTTCGGGGTCGATCGCCCCGCTGCGGTCGGGCCTGAGATACGTCACGTCAAAGCCGCGGCGCTCAAGCTCTTCGGCGGACTTGCGTACGGCGTCGTGCTCGACGAGGGACGTGATCACGTGCGTTCCCCTGCGGCGCATACTCTCCGCGCCGGCGAGCAGGGCCCAGTTGTCGCTCTCGGAGCCGCAGGAGGTAAACACAAGCTCCGACGCCTCGCAGCCCAGCGCTCCCGCGACCAGCTTCCGCGAGCAGTCAAGCAGCTTTTTCGCCTCCCGCCCCTTGGTATAGGTGGAGCTGGGGTTGCCGTAGTTTTCCAGCATGGCGTCCAGAGCGGCCTGCGCCGCCTCCGCACACACCCGCGTCGTGGCCGAATTGTCCAGATAGTGTTCCATTTATGTTTACCTCATTCTGTAAAGTATATTATGTTTATTGCATTAAGTTAATGATATTATGTAAACGTTCAGAAACGGAGTGTCAGATGAAGTACATTATATCCACTCTCGGCTGCAAGGTCAACCAGTATGAGACGCAGGCGATGGAGTCTTTTTTCATGGAGCGCGGCTTTGAGCGCGCGGCGCCGGGGGAGATCGCGGACGCGGTGATCGTCAACACCTGCGCTGTCACGGCCGAGAGCGGGCGCAAATCCCGCCAGACGATACGCAGGCTCCGGGACGAAAATCCCGGCGCGGTGCTGGCCGTCTGCGGCTGCTATTCGCAGATCGAGCCGGAAGCGGCCGAGGAGCTGGGCGCATCCGTGATCTACGGCGCGGCGGACCGGGAGGGCCTGGTCGAAGCCGTGGTGCGCGCCTGCCGGGAAGGGGAGAAGCGCCGCGAGATCGACGAGCCCTTCCGGCGCCGGGAGCTCGAGCGCCTGCCCGCCGGGGCGGTGGATCACCGCACCCGCGCCATGCTCAAGATCCAGGACGGCTGCGTGAACTTCTGCTCCTACTGCATCATCCCCTACACCCGCGGCAGGCTGCGCAGCCTCCCGCCGGACGAAGCGGGGCAGGAGGCCGCAAGGCTCGACGCGGAGGGCTACCGCGAGATTGTCCTGACCGGCATCGAGGTTGCCTCCTACGGCGCGGACCTGCCCGGAAAGCCCGGCCTTGCCGATGTGATTGAGGCCGTCGCCGCGACGAGTCCGCACATGCGTATCCGCCTGAGCTCGCTGGAGCCGACGGTCATCACGGAGGACTTCTGCCGCCGGCTCAAAGCGACGGGGAAGCTCTGCCGCCACTTTCACCTCTCCCTTCAGTCCGGCTGCGACAGGACGCTCAAGGCCATGAACCGCAAGTATGACACGGAAGCCTTCTTTGAAAAGACGGAGCTGCTGCGCCGAACCTTCCCGGGCTGCGCCCTGACCGGCGACCTTATCGCGGGCTTTCCCGGCGAGACGGACGAGGACTTCGGCGCGACCTGCGCCTTTCTCCGGAAGTGCCGCTTTGCCGCCATGCACGTCTTCCCCTATTCGCGCCGCCCCGGCACACCGGCAGATTCCATGCCCGACCAGTGTCCAAAGAAGATCAGGGAGGAGCGCGCCCGTGAGGCGCAGCGCCTGTGCGATTCCATGCACCGGGACTTCCTCCACTCCTGCGTGGGGCAGACACTTCCCGTCCTGTTTGAGTCGGAGGAGGACGGCTTCTGCACCGGCCACAGCGATACCTACATGCCCGTGCGGGTGAGTGGGACGGCGCTTCGCGGCACGCTCCGGAGCGTGCGGATCGAGGGCGTCGAGGGCGAGCTGCTGTGCGGCACGCTCATCGGCTGAGCGTGTCCGCATTGCGCAATAATTCCCAAACAGGAGCCCGGAAATGCCCGTTTTTGGGGACAGATTCGTATAAAAGGCACATTGACGCAAGGAAACGCCTATAGTAGAATGAAGGCAATTTCAGAAGGAGATGGATCATATGGAGAGAGAGCGGGTTTACAATTTCGCGGCGGGGCCCTCGACCATGCCTGAAAGCGCCCTGAAAACTGCGGCGGCAGAGCTTTTGAACTTCCGCGGAAGCGGCATGTCCGTCATGGAGATCAGCCACCGCAGCGCCCTGTTTCAGGAGGTCTTCGACAGCGCTTCCGAAAAGCTCAGAAAGCTCATGCAGGTGCCGGACAGCCATGAGATCCTGTTCCTTCAGGGCGGCGCGACCACGCAGTTTGCCGCCATCCCCATGAATCTCATGGAGGGCGGGATCGCCGATTACGCGATCACAGGCAACTTCTCCGCGAAGGCCGCGGAGGAGGCCGGAAAGTACGGCGCGGTCCACATCGCGGCAAACACCAAATCCGGCGGGCACGACAGGATCCCGGCGCAGGAGGAACTCAGCTTTACCGACGGGGCAAAGTATTTCTACTACTGTGCAAACAACACCGTCTACGGCACAGAATGGCAGTATGTGCCCGAAACCGCGTGCCCCCTTGTGTGCGATATGTCCTCCGACATCCTCTCCCGTGAGGTGGACGTCTCCCGCTACGGCCTCATCTACGCCGGCGCGCAGAAGAACATGGCCCCTGCGGGCCTGACCGTGGTCATCGTGGACAAAGCTCTCGCCGGGCGGGAGCTGCCCTGTACCCCCAAAATGCTCAGCTACAGGACCATGATCGAATCGCGCTCCATGCTCAACACCCCGCCGTGCTGGTGCATCTATATGCTGGATCTGACACTGGACTGGGTGCTCAAGGAGGGCGGCGTCCCCGCCATGGACGCGAGACGGCGCGAGCGCGCGGCCATGCTTTACGACTATCTGGACAACAGCAGGCTCTTCAAAACCCACGCCCTGCCCGGCTCGCGCAGCTTCATGAACGTCACCTTCCGCACCGGCAGCGACGAGACGGACGCCGCCTTCATCAAGGGCGCGGCGGAGCACGGTCTCGTCAATCTCAAGGGACACAAGCTGGCCGGCGGTATGCGCGCCTCTATCTACAACGCCATGCCGGTCGAGGGCGTCAGGGCGCTGATCGCTTATATGAAGGAGTTTGAGGTCGAACATGCTTAAAATCAAAACGATGAACAACATCTCCGAGCACGGCACCGGCGCGCTCCTCAAGCGCGGCTGCGCGGTTGGCCCGGATGTGGAGGACCCCGACGGGATGCTTATCCGCAGCGCAAACGTCCACGGCATGGAATTCGGCTCCAATCTGCTCGCCATCGCGCGGGCCGGCGCGGGCTTCAACAACATCCCCATCGAGGAGTGCGCGGAAAAGGGCATCGTCGTCTTCAACAGCCCCGGCGCGAACGCCGAGGCCGTCAAGGAGCAGGAGATCGCTTCGCTCGTCATGGCTTCGCGCGACATTGTCGGCGGCATCGAGTGGGTGCGCTCCATCGCAAACGAGGGGGACCGCATCCCGGAGATCGTCGAGAAGGGCAAATCCTCCTTCGCAGGGCCTGAGCTTCTGGGCAAGACCCTCGGCGTGATCGGCCTCGGCGCGATCGGCGCGCTGGTGGCCAACGCCGCGCTCGACCTCGGCATGGTGGTTTACGGCTTCGACCCCTTTATGTCCGTGGACGCCGCCTGGCGTCTCTCCCGGGACGTCATCAAGGCGGAGGACGTGGACACCATCTACGCCAAGGCCGACTATATCAGCATCAACATTCCGTATAACGAGCAGACCCACCACATGTTCGACGACGAGGCCTTCGCCAAGATGAAGCAGGGCGTACGCATCGTGAACGAGTCCCGCGCCGAGGTCGTGGACGACGAGGCCATGACCCGCGCCCTCGACTGCGGCCGGGTCGGCAAGTATGTGACGGACTTCCCGAACCAGGTGATTCTCCAGGCCCCGAACGTGATCGCCATGCCGCACCTGGGCGCGTGCACCCCCGAGAGTGAGGACCGCTGCGCCGCTATGGCCGCGATGGAGCTGTATGACTATCTGGTCAACGGCAACATCAAAAATTCGGTCAACCTGCCCGACGCGACGCTCAGCCGCATGGGCGTGTGCAGGCTCTGCGTGCTGCACCGCAACGTGCCGCGCATGATCACGCGCATCCTCGACTTCATCAGCGACCGCAACATCAACGTCGAGCATATGATCAACAAACCCCGCGGCGGTTACGCCTACACCATCGTCGACCTCGGCGAGTCGATCGGGGAGCCTACCGCCGCCTCCATCCGCGCGATGGACGACGTGCTGCGCGTAAGAGTGCTGTACTGATGGGCGGTTGACATAATATCAATAATCAAGACGCTACCGCAGAGGAGGGGCTTGCCCCTCCTCTGTGTTGTGGTCGGACAGTTTCCCTTGATACGCACGTTTCCTCTCTGCGTCTGGGCAAATCCGAAAACCGACCATACTACCGCGCGGGGCCGCCGAGGGCTTCGGCCCCTGCGGAACAGCGGGGACGTTTGCGTAGCACGGGACGGTTGTATCGGGTCGTGGGTTTGCGGGCCGTTCGTGAACGGCCCCTACGACAGGTGACGTTTTGTGCATCACCTCAGGGGGCGGGCGTCTACCCGCAGGGCGCCAAGCCTGACCGCCCGAAATGTTGCCACAACGGAAACGCACAATTCAAGGCAAAACGCCTGACCACCCCGTAGGGGCCGACGCCCCCGGCGGCCCGAAACATCACCATATAGGAATCGTATGTACAAAGGCAAAAACGCCCGACAACAAGGGGAGGGGTGCCCTTGCCCTTTATGGGTATGCCCCTCCCGCGCGGTGAAACCTTCCCTTCACCTGTTCGCCCGGGCGAAGATGGGTACCCGACAAGGTACCGCCGGGCGACCACAAGGGTCGCCCCTACGGCAGGTCGGAGACGACTGTCGTGATTTGTTCACAAACAGGGGCTTGAAAAAGGCGGAGCAAAGGACTACTATACGCACAGAATTGTAATGCTTGGGGAGCCGTGCGGGATGAAGAGTATCTATCTGCGCAATTTCACAGCGATGGCCGTGCTGGTCTTCTTCTGCATGGTGCTGATCTGTCTGTCCTTTGTGGGCATCGGCCGTATGCACCTGCTGCGGGTGCTGCGCGGCGACATGATCGCCGGCGCGGACGAGGTCGCGCGCATCGCCGCGGCAGTCGGACAGAGCGACAGCCTGGACAGCTGGCTGCTGGGCATGAACGTCAGCGCGGTCGCAAACTCCACCGACAACCTGATCTTTGTCACCGATGCGGACGGCTGCGTCGTGCGCTGCTCGGACAAGCCCTCCAGGTGCCGCCATATCGGGAGGTTCGTTACGAAGAACGTGCTGGACCGCGTGAGCGAGGGCAGCGCCTTCGGCATGACTGACCTCGGCGGCATTTACCGGGAGGAGCGCTATGTCGTCGCGCGGGACATTTGCTCGGAGGTGGACGGGAGCTGCCTTGGCTATGTGTTTGTCGCAAGCGAGCCGGGGAAGATCCTGGGCGACTGGTCGGCGTTCCTGGTCCTCGCCTCGGTAGTCACGGTGGGCGTGCTGATCGTCTTCCTGCTGGTGACGCTGGTCTACTCCAAGCGCATGGCACGGCCGCTGGATGAGATTGCGGCGGCCTCCCGGAAGTTCGCCCGGGGCGACTTCTCGGTGCGCGTGCGGCAGGAGTACGACCCGACTGACGAAATGGGCGCGCTCATCGACTCCTTCAACAAGATGGCGGACTCACTCGAGGTGGCCGAGGCCCGCAGGAGCGAGTTTATCGCCAACGTCTCCCACGAGCTGCGCACGCCCATGACCACGATCGCGGGCTTTGCCGACGGCATCCTCGACGGCACGATCCCGCCGGAGGAGGAGCGCAAATACCTTGTCTCCATCCGCGACGAGACGAGACGCCTTTCGCGCCTCGTGCGGGACATGCTGGACGTGTCCGCCGCGCGGAGCCACGCCGCCGACCCCAGCCGCCGCACGGTCTTCGATCTCAACGAGCTGGTCCTGCAGACCCTCTTGAGCTTTGAAGACAGGGCCACAAAGAAGAATCTGGACGTGGACCCCCAGCTCCCCGAGAACAACATCATGGTCGTGGCCGACAAAGACGCCATCACCCGTGTCATCTACAACCTGCTGGACAACGCCGTAAAGTTTGCAAACCCCGGCAGCTGCCTGACCCTGCGCCTCTACAAGGACGACGAGAAGGCCTACGTCTCCGTCAAGGACATCGGCGAGACCATCCCGCCGGACGATCTGCCCTTCATCTTCGACCGCTTCCACAAGTCCGACCGCTCCCGCAGTCTCGACAAGGAGGGGATGGGTCTCGGCCTCTATCTGGTCAAGGCCATCATCAACGGCCATGACGAGGATATCGCCGTCAAGAGCGAGGACGGCATGACCGAATTTGTATTTTCGCTGAAGCTTGCCAAATAAGGGAGAACGATATGAACAACGAAAACCAGAGAGCAGCCGGCTGGTACGCTCCTGCACAGCCGCAGGAGAGGCAGCCCGCGCCGGCGTCAAAGCCGGAGGAGAAAAAGAAGAGAAGGGGCCTGGCCCCGGCGTGGCGGATCATGCTGGGCACCCTCGTCGTCGTGGGCCTCATCACGGCGAGCTCCCTGCTCTTTGCCGACCGCAGCCCCGCGCCGCCGGAGCTTCCGACCGCCCCGGCGGACACGGTCCCGTATTTCCTGCCCGCCGAACCCGGCGAGGCGGAGGAGCTTCCGAAGGACTGGCGGGACTTCTTCGACTCCTACTATGCCGTCGAGGAGAGCGCCCGGGGCGAGACGAACATCCCCCTTGTCGAGCAGCGGCCCGACTGGCAGATGGAGCTTGTCTCGCCCGGAAAGCGGGAGAAGAGTCTGGAGGAGGTCTACCGGGACATGGTGGACTCCATCGTGATGATCCACTGCTTCGCGGACGGTCAAAACGGCTACTTCTTCGGCTCGGGCATCATCGCCAGTGAGGACGGCATCATCATCACCAACGCCCACATGATCGAGGGCTGCAACAGTGCACAGGTCACGCTCAAGGATAATACCGTGTACCCGGCACTTCTGGTGGGCGTCGACTGGACCAGCGACGTGGCCGTGCTGAAGATCGAGGCCCGGGGGCTTCCCGCCGCGGTCTTCGGCGACAGCAGGGAGCTCGTGGTCGGCGAGAAGGTCGCCGCGATCGGCAATCCCATCGGCGAGGAGCTGCGTGCCTCCCTGACAGACGGCATCATCTCCGCGGCCGAGCGTGACCTCGATTACGACGGGCACAGCATCCCGCTTTTGCAGAGCAACACCGCCATCAACCAGGGCAGCTCCGGCGGCGCGCTGGTCAACATGTACAGCCAGGTCGTCGGCGTCACGAACATGAAGCTTGTGTCCTACGCCTTCGGCGCCACCATCGAGGGCATCTCCTTCGCGATCCCGAGCTACACGCTGGCCGGGGTCGTCAACGGCCTGGTCCGCGACGGCGTGGTCACCGGCCGCCCGGCGCTGGGCATCACCGTCGGCCCGATCTCGGACTACGTCGCGCAACACTATGAGCTGCCCGGCGGCCTCTATGTGTCTGAAGTGTCAAAAAACGCGGACGCTTACGGAAAGCTGAGAGAGGGAGACATCATCACCCACGTCAACGGCGCCCCGGCCAGAACGACAGACGACGTTCTGCAGGCAAGAAAACACATGGAGGTGGGCGACACGATCACCTTCACCGTCTGGCGCGAGGGAAAGAGCTTCGACGTGGAAGTCGCCGCGGTGGAATACAGCGACGTGTATTGACGCGATGTGTCGTGCGTTCAGCCTGGCACGGCCCCGTCGAGAAAAGAACGATCATGACCGCAGATGAAGGGCGAGTCCCTCATCTGCGGTCATGTGTTGTGCTTTCTTTTTTTACTGCGTTTTCGGGTGAGTTTAAGGCAATACCGCATAATTCGGCAAGAGCAGATCCTGAGAAAATTTGGGTTCTGATAAAGGCACTTTTTCGCAGATGTACTTTGTGTACCTCAAGGAAAGCCTTAAGCCTCCGCGGGGAGGGTGAGCAGCGCCGTGAAGCGCTCGCCGTCGTTCTGGACCGTAAAGGCGCCGTTCAGCGCGCTCAGGATTTTATCGCAGGTGCGCAGGCCGATCTTTGTGCTCTCCTTGCGGGCGTACAGGGGCGCCACGGCGTTGGAGACGCGGAGTGTGAGCCTGCCGTCGCCGTATGTGGAGACGACCTCGACCGGGCTGCCGGCGTCCGCGTACTTTTTGATGTTGGACACCAGATTGTCCAGCACCCGCTTGAGATAGAGCGGGTCGACCGTGATGGAGCACGCCCCCTCAAAATCGGAGCGCTCCATCGTGAAGCCCGCGTCGCTCAGGTCGAATTCCATCTCGCCCAGCATCTGCTCCAGCAGCACGCGCGCGTCGAAGCGCTCCATGCTGAGCTCAAGCTCCGCCTTGCCGTAGACCAGAAAATAGCGGAATAGCTGGTCGGTCAGATCCTTGAGCTCCATCGCCTTGACATAGGCGGAGGAGGCGAGCTGGGTGCGCGTCTCCTCATCCCCGGATCCGCCGCAGAGCAGGCCGAGATAGCCGATCAGCGCGGTCATGGGGGTGCGGATGTCGTGGGAGATCGCCGTGATGAGCTCCGTGTTGGCCTCCCAGGCGCGCTTCTCGTTGCCCATGCGGGCGATGACAGAGCGACGCATCTCATCCATGGAATCGGCCAGCGCGCCGAGCTCATCCCCGCCCGGGGCGCTGATGCGCCGCTCGAGATCGCCGGCGCTCACGGCCGCGGCCTCTTTGGACAGGTGGATGATGCGCCGCGTGAGCCGGCCCGTATACCACATAAACAGCAGCAGGAAGCTGATGCCTGCCACGACCACGGCGGCGATGGTGACAAGCTGGCGCTGGCGGACCTGGGAATTCTCCGCGATGGCCACCTGATACAGCCCGTCTGCAAAGCGGATGGGGTAGAGCTTGCCGTGGATCTGCGGATCGTAGACGCTGTGCGCGCCCGATTCCAGCCTGCCGGCGGTGTACTGCTGCTCGCGCCCGGTATCGAAGAGAAAGATGGTCACGTAGTCGTACCCGGCCGTCCAGCGGGCAACCGCGGCGGTGTCCCGTCCGCTGACGCCCTGCGAGGACACATAGGCGTTGAACTGGGCGAAGATCTGCGCCTTGCGGCGGTTGACGTTTTCGGTGCTCATGTACCGCTCCCGGATAAGCCAGGTGCCGAGCTCCGAGAGCGTGAAGAAGATCAGCGCGGCCATGCACAAGCCGAGCAGAGTCACCCGCAGCACCTGCATACGCAGGGAGCGGGGATGATGCAACGCGTCAATCAATCTGGTATCCCTTTCCCCATACGGTGCGGATGATGCGGGGATTGGAGGGGTTCTCCTCGATCTTCCGGCGCAGGTTGAGCACGTGTACCATCACCGTGTTGCCAGAGCCGGGCAGAAAGCGTTCCTGCCACACGGCCTCGTAGAGCTCGGCGGCGGTGACGGTTTTGCCGCGGTTTTTGAGAAGATGCTCCAAAATCGAAAACTCCGTGTCCGTGAGCGCAACATCCTTCCCCGCGCTTTTGACGCTGCGGGCCGAGAGATCGACCTCGAGTCCCTCGATCGCCAGCGCGGCGCCGGGCTTGCCGCGGTACTGCCTGTAGCGGCGCAGAAGGGAGGAGACCTTCGCCAGAAATTCCCCCTGTGAGAAGGGCTTGGACAGAAAATCGTCGCCCCCGCTGCGGTAGGCCGAGAGCAGATCCGCCTCGGCGGATTTCGCGGTCAGAAACAGGATGGGCACGTTTGACAGGGCGCGGATACGGTCGCAGGTCTCAAAGCCGTCCATGCCCGGCATCATCACGTCCAGGACGACGAGATCCGTCTCCGGATGGGTCTCGATATAGCGGAGCGCCGCCTGCCCGTCGGGAGCCTCCGCGACGGTATAGGTCTCGCGCAGCAGCAGGGTCAGGACCTTGCGGATATCGGGATCGTCGTCCACCACAAGTATCATGGAACGCTCTTCCACAGTAATCACCTCGCGCCTATTGTATCATCCTTCCCTGAAACTGACAAACGCTTTTTGAGCGTTTCCAGCGTCTTTAAGAAAGATTAATAAATGCAGGCAAAAGCTCTGCTCTGCTGTGCTTCAAAGCTTTTTCGCGCGATCTTTAATGGAGAATCTGTCTTTACGGCGCAGAGGAATCCTGTTACAATGAACAAACCCGATATAAAGGAGATCCGTATACGATAGCATGGAGGATAGTACGATGAAAAAGATCCTTTGCATCCTGCTGGCAGTTTTGCTCCTGACGTCATTCAGCGCCGCAGTCTTCGCGGACGCTGCGGGACTTGAGGCAGAGGGCATAGTCCCTGCGACGCAGCTGCCGTATCTGACGCCGCAGATGTTCGGCGCAAAGGGCGACGGAACAACGGACGATACGCAGGCGCTGCAGAATTGTATTGACGCCGCTTATACGAATCGGATCTACCATGTGTTCGTCCCAAAGGGCACATACCTGATCACAAGCCCGCTGGTGATTTACTTTTCACGTACGGATTACTGGATGGGCAAGGGCATTGTCCTGGAGGGAGAGCATAAGGGCAGCACCACCATCAAAAAAACAGGCACGGCGCAGTATGGCGACATAGATACCGTGATATACTGCAGAAGCGGTGATTCAGACGCCAGATCCGGAACAGGCTGCATCGTGCACAGCCTTACGCTCAAAAACGAGTCGACTGCGGAACGCTCCTACTGCATCCACGGCGAGGGGTATTCGAGAGGCCGGTTCACGGATCTTAACATTATCGGAAACTACGGCATCTGCTGCGCAAGCGGCTTCTGCAACGAATTTGACGATATTATCGGCTATACGAAGCAGACGTTTTTCCAGGATGCCGGAACGTCTACGTATGTCGGGAAAATCGGATGCTTCAGAGCGCATAATCCGTATGTATTAAAATCTGTATATGCCACCTATAATCTGCTGTTTGGTGACGATTGCACAGGAACATTTGTAGACATTGCGCCATACGGCAACAGTCATATCGTGTCCCTCGGCACAGAATCGCCGCTGCTTGACTGCGTCGTTTCCGCCGGAAATACCGACGGCTCGGGAAGAGTGAGGGCCGTGGTGATCGACAACATATACTGCTACAATTTAACGACCCCGAACGCCGCATATCTGAAAGTGAAAAATATCCGGCTCCGTGTGGACGCCATTACCATCCTTTATCAGAATACGCCTGTGCCGACTGCCATGTGTTATTTTGATAATATTTACGGCGCTTGTTACATTGGAGAGATCGGGCATATTGCAAATGCTGCGCCGTATGACAAAACACTTGTCACGATGGTCCAAAACCAGGCGGACCGGAACGTGTTTTACCTGAACAACACAGAATTCACGGGATATCTTTATAATGGTCTCGCGGAGATCGGAGGCTTTACCTCAAATGATGACGGCTATACAAGCGCCGAAAAAAACACATACCCGTCCATAGTCGCCGGCGGTTATTTCAACGCGGCAGGGTCATACGGCGAATACTATTACCCGGACGGGAGCACGACAAGATATGCTGTCATGCCGCCAAGCGGTTCTCTGATCCTGAACGATCTTACGAAATCGGACACGGGCGCGGCCGGCTTTATCAGTCTTGATACATCAGAGGAATACGGCGATACGATCGCCAACAAGGCGCCGATCCCGATCATGTACTGCACGACCGAAGAAAATGTGCCGGACGATGCCAAAAAGGACGGCACGCTGCTGTTCAATACGGCGAGCCTGCAATTGGAGGTTTATTACAACAACGCCTGGGTCGTAATCGGGCCATTTGATGCCGCCGTGCAGACCCCGGGCTGATCCGAGAGCGCCTGAAAGAAAAGGGGCGGCATACGCTTTTCCCAAACAGCATCCCAAGGAACGAAGCGACGGGGATCTCTCTGTTGAAGCTGACGTCTTTAGCAGAGAGATCCTTCGCTGCGCCCCGGACTGCTTTCAGATCCTAATTAAGAAAGATTAAGACACTTTGGAGAAATCTCATGCTATAATCACACGCGTACAACAAAACCGCCGGCCCGGTCTGCGGGCCGCTTCAACGGAGGAAGCTCGTATGAAAAAATGGAAGAACACCGTATCCCTGCTCCTGGCTCTCGCCATGTGCCTGACGCTGACCGCCTGCGGCAGCTCGAACAGCACCGCGGCCCCGTCGGCAACGCCGGCGGAGGCGACGGCCGAGCCCGCGTATGTCTACGCGTCCGAATTCAAGCCGCTGATCGAGAACAGCAAGGATTTTATCTCCGTCCGCAGCTACGATGACGACGGCATGTATTACAGCAGCTGGGAGAAGGTGGGGGAGAACATCCCCGAGGGCGCAAAGCCCCAGTACGAGGGGCAGTACGACGTCTATGAGACCTTTCTCTACCATGTCGACAAGGACGGCAGGACCACAAAGCTCGACAACTACAAGACCGTAGACGCGCCGCAGAACGACAGGGGCTTCCGGGAATTCACCGCCGGCAGCGACCTGGGCGGCATCTGCTTCACGCCCGACGGCTTTGTGACCATCGAGACGGCCTATGCCTCCTGGAACGACGGCGACGGCAATTACACGATGTACAGCGAGGAGTATTATCAGCACCAGCATTTCCATCAGGACTATTACATCCGCTCCTTCGACCGTACCGGGCGCGAGCTGAGCTGCGCCCCGATCACCGTGCCCGAGGACGGCTGGCTCGACACCTATCGTATGCAGCTTGACGACAAAGGCAACGCGGTTGTCTCCGGCGGCGATGGTCTGCGCGCCATCGGGCTCGACGGGCAGGATGCCTACACCATTCCTCTCAACGGCTATGTCAACGGCCTCATCAAGCTGCCCGACGGCCGCGTCGCCGCCGTGACCAGCACCGACACCGACGAGCTCCTGTGCATCCTCGACTCCGAAAACGGCAGGCTGATCGACGGCGTCAGCGTCAACTTCGACCTCTATAACGCAGTCCCCGGCGACGAGAACTACGACATCTATTTTACAAACGGCTCCTATTTCTGCGGATACAGGATGGGCGACGCCGAGCCCGTAAAGCTCTTCAACTGGATCAGCTGCGACGTGAACGGCAGCCGCGTCAGTGTCCTCGACGTGAGCGACGGCGTCGTGACCGGTATGCTGATCGACTATGACATGAAGACCAGTACATACAGCACGGAGCTTGTCACGGTCAGCAAGGTCCCCGCCTCGTCCGTCCCGCAGAAGCAGCCCGTCACCATGGCGGTCATGTATCTCGACTTTAACGTCCAGGATATGATCATCGACTACAACCGCCACAGCGACCAGTACCGCATCGAGGTTCTGGACTACTCCGAGTACGGCACGGACGCCGACGGCAAGAGCATCGGCGCGACCAAGCTCAACACGGAGATCCTCTCCGGCAACGTGCCTGACATCCTCTGCCTCAACGGCCTCAACTACCGCCAGCTTGCCCACAAGGGCATTCTCGAGGACCTCTATCCCTACATCGAAAAGGACGAGGAGCTCAATCTCGCCGACTTCTTCCCGAACGTGCTGAAGGCACTGGAGGTGGACGGCAGGCTCTGCTCTACGGTCTCGGGCTTCTTCATCAGCTCCGCCATGGGCGCGGCCTCCGTCGTTGGGGACGAGCCGGGCTGGACCTATGACGAGTTCAACGCCGCCCTCGCCTCCATGCCGGAGGGCTGCACCGCCTTCGACCAGTATGTCACGCGCGACAGCATCCTCTCCACCTGCCTGGCCCTCGACATGGCCGACTATGTGGACTGGGGCAGTGGCAAGGTCAGCTTCGACAGCCCTGAATTCGTCCGCCTGCTCCGTTTTGCCAACTCCTTCCCCTCGGAATTTGACTGGGAGAACTACGACTGGTCCAGCGAGGAGAGCACCGAGGACCGCCTGGCCCAGGGCAGGCAGATGCTCGTCCAGACCAGCGCCTACAGCGTGGAGGACATCTTCTACAACAACTACACGCAGTTTCTCGGCGGAAAGGTCACCTATATCGGCTATCCGACCGCCCACGGCACCGGCAACATGATCAGCTTCGCCGGCGACTCCGGCTACGCCATCAGCAGCAAGAGCCCCTTCAAGGACGCGGCCTGGCAGTTCCTGCGCCGCTTCTTTGAGAAGGATTACCAGAGCGAAAACGTCTACTCCCTGCCCAGCCGCCTCGACGTGTTCGACGAGCGGGCTGAGGAGGCCTGCACCGTCCAGTACCAGAAGAACGAGGAGGGCAAGTTCGTCCTGGACGACGACGGAGAGAAGATCCCCATCGCCCGCACCACGATCTGGAACCGGGAGAAGCAGGAACTGGAGGAAATCTACGCCCTCACGGAGGATCAGGTCCAGCAGATCCGCGAGCTGATCCTGACCACCACCAAGGTCGCCGACTACGACCAGGAAATCCTGGACATCGTGAAGGAGCAGGCGGCGCCCTTCTTCGCCGGCCAGAAGACCGCGGAGGAGGTGGCAAAGCTCGTGCAGAGCAAGGCCAACATCTACGTCAACGAGAGACGCTGAACGCGGATCAGGAAAAACAGCTCTGACGCAAAAACGCCGGAGCTGTTTTCTTGCAATTGACACGGGAGTGTGGTATACTCAATTGATTCCTTATGTTTACCGCATTATGGAAAGGCAGCGCCATGGAGAAGAGCAGACAAATCCGAAAAAAGAGGCGGGCCGACTTCCTGCGCAGCCTCTGCTTCCTGCTGCCGAGTCTGCTGGGCGTCGGTGTGTTCTTCATCCTGCCCTTCGGCGTCGTCGTGTACTACTCGATGATCGACGGGGTGGCCTCCAGAAACTTTGTCTTCCTGGACAATTTCAAACGCCTGTTCCAGAATTCCGCCTTTCGCATGGCGTCCTTGAATACGCTCAAGTTCTCGGCCATGGCGGTGCCGCTGGCCGTGGTGCTGGCGATGGCGCTGGCCCTGATGCTCGAGTGCCGCATCCCTCTGAAGAGCCATTTTCGCACCTTCTTTCTCAGCCCCATGATGGTGCCGGTGGCCTCGGTGGTGCTGATCTGGCAGGTCCTTTTCAACTATAACGGCACCGTGAACGAGTTTCTCGCGCTCTTCGGCGCCGCGCGCATCGACTGGCTCCAGTCCGACTACAGCATGATCGTGGTGCTGCTGCTGTTTTTGTGGAAAAATCTCGGCTACAACATGATCCTCTTTATGGCGGGTCTCGCCAACATCCCGCGGGAGCTTCTGGAGGTCTGCGATGTGGAGGGCGCGTCGCCCTGGTACAAGTTCTCCAATATCAAGCTGCGCTACCTCTCGCCGACGGTCCTGTTCGTGACCATCCTCTCGCTCATCAACTCCTTCAAGGTCTTCCGGGAGGTCTATCTGCTGACGGGGGATTACCCTTATGAGAGCCTGTACATGCTCCAGCACTTCATGAACAACACCTTCCGCTCCCTGGACTATCAGAAGCTCTCGGCCGCCGCGGTGGTGATGGCGCTCGTGATGGTGGTGCTCATTGCGCTGCTCTTCCGGATCGAGGACTCCTTCGGAAAGGACGTGGAGGGATGAGAATGAGACATCCGCGCGCCGGAAGGAAACGGCGCCTTTTCGGCAGGACGGCGATGTTCCTCCTCTGCCTTGTGTTCTCGGTGATCTTCCTGCTGCCGACGGTGCTGACCTTCACCAACTCCTTCATGTCCGAGGCGGAGATCAAGTCCAACTACGGCATGATCTTCTCCACAACCTCGGGCGGCTTCGTGTCGAAGACCGTCAATCTCAAGTTCATCCCCGACAAGGTCACCCTGTCCCAGTACATCACCGGCCTCATCAAGTCCCCGGAGTATCTGCTCAAGCTGTGGAACAGCATCCTGCTCGTGGTCCCCATCGTGATCTTGCAGGTGGGCGTCGCCTCTGTCGCGGCCTACAGCTTCACCCGCTGGCGCGGCAGGATCCGCAGCGGCATCTTTTTCTTCTACGTCATCCTGATGCTCATGCCCTACCAGGTCACCCTGGTGCCGAACTATCTGATCAGCGAGTGGCTGGGTATCCTGAATAAACCCTGGGCCATCATCCTGCCCGGCATCTTCGCGCCCTTCTCCGTCTTCCTGCTGACCAAGTTCATGCGCCGCATCCCGTACTCGCTGATCGAGGCAGCGAAGGTCGACGGGGCAGGGGAGTGGGAGATCTTCACCCGCGTGTGTCTGCCCCAGTGCCGCTCCGCCCTGTACTCGATCGCGATCCTGGTCTTCATTGACTACTGGAACATGGTCGAGCAGCCGCTCATCCTCCTCCAGGATGCGGACGCCCAGCCGCTGAGCGTGTTTCTCTCCCAGGTCAACACCGGGGAGATCGGCCTTGCCTTTGCCATGGCGACAGTGTATATGATCCCGTCCCTCCTCCTATTCCTCCACGGCGAGGAATACCTCGTCGAGGGCATCGCAAACTCGGGATCGGTGAAGGGATGAGAGTGAAGAGTGAAGGTATGGTGTCCCCTGCGGGGACGGTAAATCTGTGCGCATGAATTGTTCCGATCTGAGGGCGGAGCCTGATTGAATCGCGGCGAAGCCGCTTCTTCACTCCACGCTCCACACTTTATACTCGGCGTTCAACTTTCACTCTTGCAGAGGTGAAACATGGAAACCACAGTC
This sequence comes from Oscillospiraceae bacterium, assembly GCA_902779945.1. Classification (GTDB taxonomy): domain Bacteria; phylum Bacillota; class Clostridia; order Oscillospirales; family Oscillospiraceae; genus Limivicinus. The sequence continues at coordinate 232,182 of CACZDN010000001.1, forward strand.
AAAAAGCGCGAATGGGTCAAGGACGCCGCCATCATCTTTCTGGCGGTGCTGCTGGTGCTGACCTTTTTTTCCAATACGATCATGAACCGCAGCCTGCCCGAAGTGGCCACGGCCGCCGTGACAAGCGGTTCCATCGTCGCCAAGGTCAGGGGCACCGGCACCGTCGTTGCGACCGGCAAGCAGCAGGTCAAGGCGAAGGACACCCGCACGATCCGCTCCGTGATGGTCAAGGTCGGCCAGCAGGTCAATACGGGCGATGTGCTCTTCGTCCTGGGCGAGGGGGACGAGACCGCGCTCGAGCAGGCCAAGAACAACCTGCGCAGTATGCAGTACGACTATCAGCGCACGGCGCTGAACGTCCCCACCTACGACGGCAGCAGCTATGACCGCGCGGTGGACATCGCCTATGAGAAGCTGGTCCGGGCCGAGCAGGCGCGCGACAACGCCTACGACATCTACCTGCGCGCGGTCGAGAACGACACCACCACCGGCGAGCTCGAGGCGATCAATGCCGAGCTCCAGGAGGTCGAGCGCCGCCTGAACGAGGTCGAGACCACCCTGGCCGACGCCGAGTACAACATGGAGGTCCGCCGCCAGGTGGCGCTGGACAACGTCGCTCTCGCGCAGGAGCTCTTCGACGAGGCCTATCTGAATTCCCAGCAGTATACCGGCGCGGAGGAGGGCGACATCTTCCCGGACACGGACGTCCAGCAGCGCTGGGAGGAGCTGCAGCAGGCGGAGAACCAGCTCTATGCCATCGAAAACGACGAGTATATCACTTCCCTAAAAAACCAGTACAGCACGCTTTCGGATCGCTACGAGGCTCTGGTGAACCACCGGGACGGCATCACGAACGAGAAGGCCATCCCCTACAAGGAGGCGCTGGACGACGCGGAGGCGGAGCTCAGCCTTGCGCAGATCAATTACAACGAGGCGATCAACAGCCGCGATTATTCCTATCAGAATTTTGAACAGTCGGTGGCGGTGTCCAGCGTGAACCTCCAGGAGCTGGCGGAGAACATCCGTATCCAGCAGGAGAAGATCAAGTCCCTCGCCGGGGAGGAGGGGAACGTTGTCACCGCAAACGTCTCCGGCACCATCGACACCATCGACTGCACCGCGGGCGACACGGTGCTCAAGGACGCCCTGCTCTGCACCATTGAGGTGCCGGACATGGGGCACACCCTGTCTTTCTCTGTCACCAACGATCAGGCGCAGCGCCTGCGCATCGGCGACACGGCCACGATCTCCAACTACTACTGGGGGAACAGCGTGACCGCGACACTCATGACCATCCGCACGGACCCGAAGAACCCGCAGACCAACAAGCTTCTGACCTTCGACCTCACGGGCGACGTGACCAGCGGCGCGGAAATGACCATCTCCGTCGGGCAGAAGAGCGCAAGCTATGATCTCGTGGTCCCCAATTCCGCCATCAAGACGGACTCCAACGGCAGCTTTGTCCTGCTCGTGACCGTGAAGAGCTCGCCCCTCGGCAACCGCTACACGGCCAGGCGCGTGAGCGTGGAGATCCTCGCAAACGACGACAACAACTCCGCCGTCGTCGCCGACCTCTCCAACGGGGACTATGTCATTACCACCAGCTCCGCACCGGTTGTCAGCGGGGACATGGTGCGCATGGCGGACAAGACATGATGAGGACACTCAGGCGGCACTGGCTGCCCGCGCTGGCGGTCCTCCTCGCGCTGTGCGCCGGCTTCTGCGTCTGGCGGCTGTGGGCGGTGTCGAACCTGCTCACGAGCCAGCAGGCGGCACAGCGCTGGAAGGGGAGCGGCGAGCGGGACTATGCCCAGCTCTCCTTTTTCCTCCCCGGGGACCGGAAGCTCAGCCGGGATGAGATCTACGCCTTTTACGGCGAAATGCAGAAAAAGCTGAAAGCGGCCTCCTATGACATCGAAAAGGAGACCGGGCTTTATAACGACGCGTGGTGCGCAATCGGGAACGGCAAGGTGAGCGCGGGCCGGCAGAGCGGGGAGGTGCAGATCTTCGCGGTCGGCGGGCGCTTTTTCGACTTTCACCCGCTCCGCCTTCTGAGCGGCAATTACCTCAGCCCGAACGACGTGATGGACGACCGTGTCCTGCTCGACCGGGAGACGGCGTGGCTCCTCTTCGGCGCGACCGAGCTTTCGGGGATGAGCTTTTCGATCAACGGCGCGAACTTCGTCGTCGCAGGCGTGTACGAGCATGAGCGGGACGCCTTCTCCAAAGCCGCCCGCGGCGGGAAGATGTGCATCTACATGGACTACGACAGCTATGTCCGGCTCTTCCCGGAAAAGGCCGGGGCCGATTGCTATGAGCTTGTCATGGCAGAGCCGGTCAAGGGCTTTGCCCACAGCAGCGCGGAGGAGAAGTTCCCCGTCAAAAAGGCCGCGCTTGTGGACAACAGCAGGCGCTTTGAGCCGGAGCGCCTGTTGAAGCTCCTCCGGACGCGCAGCGTGCGCTCCATGCAGAAGGACAGCGTTGTCTATCCCGACTGGGAAAACGCCGCCCGCGCCGCCGAGGACAGAGCCGCCCTCTGGCTGCTCGCCGTTCTCGTAACCGGGGCCTTTCCCGCGGCGCTCACGCTGTACGCGCTGATCCGCAGCCTCGCCCGAGGCAGGAAAAAGCTCGAGACCGAGCTTCTCCCGAAGGCCAGGCAGGGCAGCAGGGAATTCCTCCGCGAGCGCAGCCGCCGCAGATGGGAGCGCCGCCACCCCGGCGAGTTCTGATTTTTTCCGCCCCGACGGGGCATACTATTCATGTAGTTTTTAGTCAATCGGAACTCTTCTCAGCTGCGCAAGGCATTGCCGCATGAATAGCTGCAAATAACTCGGTTGCCGCGAAAGCGGCGAGAATCATGCCATGACCCGCCCCCACACGCCATGGCTGCGCAGAGCGAAGCGGAGTCGAAGAGACGAATGCTTCCTCGCCGCTCACGGGGCAAGGAATGATAAACACGCTGTCATCCCGAGCGGAGGCGAAGGATTTTGCCGTTCTTCGCCGCGGACGCGGTGAGGAATGCCGCGACGCCGGATCGCGAGGGGACGAAAAACACGCTTTGAGAGAGAGATGAATGCCTTGAGCCGCGGGAGAAACCTGTTCTATCTGATCGTCACGGGCCTTGCGCTGCTGATCTCCCTCACGCTGATGATCGCGCTGTTCTTCAAGCGGGCGGAGCCTGCGCCCAAGGACCCGCACGAGGGGCAGGTCTATCTCTACGACGGCAAGGACTGGATCTGGATGACGCCGCTGGAGGGCGTGCCGGTCAACACGCTGACGGCGGAGAAGTTTGCGTCCAAAGGCGCGGTGCGCTACTTCGGCACGGAGTACGACGCGCTGCGCGGTATCGACGTGTCCGAGCACCAGAAGGAGATCGACTGGGCGCAGGCTGCGTCGGTTCTGGACTTTGCCTGCGTGCGCGTCGGCCGCCGCGGTTATACCGAGGGGGGCCTGTTTGAGGACGCGTGGTTTGAAAAGAACATGCGCGGCGCGGCGAAGAACGGCCTCAGGACCGGGGTCTACTTCTTCTCCCAGGCTGTCAACGTGGGTGAGGCGATCGAGGAGGCAAACTTCGTCCTCCGGCACATCGCCGACTTCGACGTGAGCGGCCCGGTCGTCTACGACTGGGAGAACGTGTCGGACGGAGAGGCGCGCACGGCGGAGCTCAGCGTGGAGTCAAGGACGGACTGCGCCGTCGCCTTCTGCGAGACGGTGCGCCGCGCGGGCTATACCCCCTGCGTCTACTTCAACCGCAGCATCGGTTATTACGGCTACGATCTCACGCGCCTGACGGATTACATGTTCTGGTTCACCCTGCCGGAGAGTCCTTTTCCGAACTTCTATTACGCCTGCGACATCTGGCAGTACAGCTTTAACGAGCAGATCCCCGGCGTCACAGGCAGTGCCGACATGAACCTCTGGTTTATCCCGCGCCCGGCGGACGCTGCGCCGGAGAATTCTTCGGGACTCTGAACAGGAAAGACTTGCAATTTTTCCGAAACCGATATATACTTTTTAGGGTACGCCGGTGTGATGGAATGGTAGACGTAGCGGATTCAAAATCCGCCGATGGAGACATCGTGTGGGTTCGAGTCCCACCACCGGCACCAAACCAACAAAATCCGAACCAGATCTTCCCTATGGGAGACGGGTTCGGATTTTGTGTTTTCTACAGGAAACAGTTTCTTTCCAACGGTATGCCCTGCCGACCCGACTCCAAACCGCGAGGCCCGAAAAAGAAGAAATCAAAATGATTTGGAGGTTTTGATGATGAGAAAGCTGATTTCCTGTGCCTATCACGAGGATTCCCAGACCGTGGAGCTGCTGTACACAGACGGCACACTGATCGACATTGACTGCATGGCCGTCGAAGACGAGGCCGCCCGGAACATGTACGAGCGGTCAGAGCTGGACTACCTGCTCACCCATGACCCGGTGGGCTACGCCGACCTGATTCTCAACGGCGATGTTGAGACGTATTTGCGAAATGTGACCGACTATCGGCCACTGGATGAAAGAGATTACTGATTATGAGCGGGGTGCTGCAAATGTCGCGGCATCCCGCTCAGTTTCTATGTCGAAAAATAGAGTGCGAAGAAGCCTGTATTATCATAGAGTTTCGGAATTGAATATGAAAGAAATCTATAATCATACGTTAGGAAGAAAAGAGAAGTTTATCTTTCACTCATAACTGCGATAATATCTATGCCTAAATATTGCAAGAGACAGCTATAACAGTCTGACAGCAGGATAAAAACGTTCATTCCATTGCTCTTGGCAAAAGAAGACTTCTTCAAATCAGCGTTTCAATAATTGGATGCACCCCACCCGCAAAAATGCACCCCACCTTGCTCTGGGGTGCATCCGTATCGAGATTAGCGTACGATGCCAGAAAAGGGGAAATCCGAACAGGATTTCCCCTTTTCTGGTGCCGCGCTTTCGGCGCAAAATGATCCGCTGCGCTCAAACGCGAAAGGGGATTCCCGTCCCCTCTCGCGCTCTCCCCATGCAGACCTGAAAGTCGGTTCGGATTTGGATTACCCCGGTACACCACGTCAGAAGAACGCAGTACCGCTCCGTTTCCGCGGTTTCCGTAAGAGCATAGCGACGCGCAAGTAACGCGCGACGAACAAGGCTTGCCGCGAAAACTGCGCATCCACTGCGTCCTTCTTCCTTTCCAAACCGGAGGACTTACGGGGGAATCCCGTTTCGGTATTTAAGGCAGCGCCGCATAATTCGGCAAGAGTAGATTCCGAGAAAAACCGAGTTCTGATGAAGGCAGTTTTTCGCTGGAATACTTTGTGAATTGCAAGAAAAAGTGACGAGATCAGAGCACGGTTTTTCCGGAAGATGCCGCAGGCGGATTGTGCGGTGTTGCCCTAAGGAATACTTTGCGTATTGCAAGAAAAAAAGGTTCATAATCAGAGCGCAATCTTACCGGAAGCGCCGATGGCGGATTGTGCGGTGCTGCCTTAGGGGATAGTTTCAGGCGGCCTGCCCGGAATAGAGAATATCCGACAACAGACGGAAGTCCCTGTCCAGTGCGGGCAGTTTCACCGGCAGCCTGCCGGTCGGCTCACCCATGCCGAAGGCCGCACTGATGGCGGCGGGCAGATTCGGGACCCAGGCGCTGCCCGTGCCGGAGGCGTTTGGCATATCCTTCATGACGCTGGAGCAGTAGCTGAGCAGAATGGCGTCCGCCTCGGGATAGCAGGCGGCGTCATAGGGAAGCTGTGCGCTGATGACAACGGCGGTCTTGCCGCGCCTGTGGAGATCGTCGATCACGCGGTTGATGACGCCGACAGGGAAGCCGTTTTCGGTTTTGGGGTCGAGACAGTCGACAGCCCATGCACGGCTGACGATCAGTACATGGTCGGCCTCCTTCGCCGCCTTTTCACAGGCCTCGGCGGTGCCCGGCTCGATCACCATGCTCTCGATCTCCGCCCCATCCGGCAGCACGCCCGCATCTGTGAGCAGCTTGCGGGACAGTTCGCCCGCGCCTGCGCGGGTCGCGGCCGAGAAGAGGATGAGTGTCTGCTCTCCCGCCTGTACGTTGAGCGGGAAGGCGTTGTTTTCATTTCTCAGAAGCGTCAGCGTCTTCCCGGCAATGTCCCAGGCGAGCCGGCGGTGGGCCTCGCTCCCGCAGCCCTCCACGGCGGCGCTGACCATGGCGTCGGTAAGCGGCGCACTCTTCTGCTCCAGAAGGCCGTATTTCTTTTTAAGCGTCAGGATGCGGCGGACGGAGTCGTCCACGCGCTCCCTGTCGATGACGCCGCTCTCCGTGAGCTCCACGGCGCGGTCAAGCAGCTCGTCGCTCAGGGTCCAGACGTCAAAGCCCGCGTTGCTCGGCAGGAGGAGCATGTTGACGCCGGCGTTGATGCACAGGGAGAGAATATCGTCCTGCGTGAAATTGCTCCACACGGCCTTCATATCCAGCGCGTCGCTGACGATCACGCCCTCATAGCCCAGCTCGCCCCGTAGGATGTCCGTGAGGATGGTCCTGCTCATGGTGGCGGGGAGATGGATCTCCTCCCCGGAATCGACCGAGATGCGGGTCTGCGTCTCCACCTGAGGATATTGGATGTGGGCGGTCATGACCATGTCCACGCCCGCGTCGATGGCGGCCTTGAAGGGAACCAGCTCATTTGCCGCCAGCTCATCATGGCTGCGGTCCACGAGCGGCAGGCCCGTGTGGCTGTCGGTATCGGTGTTCCCGTGGCCGGGGAAGTGCTTGACGCAGGCGATGGTGTTTGTCGATTTCAGCCCCTCCATATAGGCCACGCCGTATCTCCCGACACTCTCCGCAACGTCGCCGAAGGAGCGCACGCCGATGATGGGGTTTGCGGGGTTGTCGTTCACGTCCATGACCGGCGCGAAGTCCACGTTGAGGCCCAGAAGCTGCAGCTCCTCGCCGTAGACCTTCGCCATGTCCCGCACGCAGGCGGGTTCGCCCGTCGCCGCCAGCGCCATGTTGCCGACGCCGGCGGTGCCGAAGTTCACGCGTGTGACAAGGCCGCCCTCCTGATCGGTGGCGATGAAGGGAGCTGGCGCGCCGCTCTCAAGCGTCGCATTGCGAAGCTCCGCCACGAGCCGGAGGCTCTGCTCCGCGTCCGCAAAGTTCTCGCCGAACAGCAGGATGCCGCCGAAGCGGTGCTCCGTGATATACTGCCGCTGCGCGTCGTTCAGCGCGATGATGTTCTCTCCCGTTTCCGCGGTGGGATCTTCTTTCCAGGTGCGGGGGCTGAAGTACATCATCTGCGCCAGCTTGTCGCGCAGCGTCATTTTCTCCATGATCCTGTCGACGGGGTCCCTCGCCGCCTGCCAGGCGAACCAGCCGGCGGCGCCCAGCGCGAGCGCCAGGGTCAGGCAGAGGCAGAGGATCTTGAACCGCCTGATTGGAGCTGTTTGTTTCATGGTACCCTCCTCCTGAAGATTCATGTCAATTGTTTCCCCCGCCGTTATAGACGAAGCCCAGCATGGTGATGTCGTCGAACTGGTCCGCACTGCCGACGAAGTCGGCGATGTCGCGGCGCACGGCAGGCAGCACCGTTTCCATGTGCTCGTCCCGCACGGCGTTGAGCGCGCGCAGAAGCCGCTCCGAGCCGTACTGCTCCACCTTTTCGTCGATGGCCTCCGGAATGCCGTCCGTATACAGGAAGAGCCTGTCGCCGGGGTTGAGCTGCAGCTCATACTCCCGGTAGCGCACATCCTTCATGGCGGCCAGCGCCAGACTGTGCTTGTCATTGAAGTAATCGTATTCGCCGCCGGCGCGCATCAGCGCCGGGTATTCGTGGCCGCCGTTTGCGCACTGCATTCTCCCGGTGCGAAGATCAATGCAGCCGAGCCACACGGTCACGAACATCTCTGCGTCGTTGCCCTCGCACAGAGTGTTGTTGACGCGGTACAGGATCTCCGCGGGCGACTGCCCGGATTCCGCGAGACCGCGGATCGTTGTCCTGGCGCGCATCATAAAGAGCGCCGCAGGGATGCCCTTGCCGGACACGTCCGCGATGACCAGCGCCAGCTTGTGCTGATCCACGAAGAAGAAATCGTAGAAATCGCCACCGACTTCCCTGGCGGGGTCCATCGTGGCGTAAATCTCAAAGTCCCTGCGCGGGAAGACAAAGCTCTTCGGCAGGGAGGAATCCTGGATCGTGCGGGCAAATTCCAGCTCCTGCTCGATGCGCTTCTCCGCCGCCGAGATGTAGCCCTTCAGGACGTCGACCGTCTGGTTGATGTCGTTCGAGAGGGAGGCAAACTCCGAAGAATTGCGTACGGACACCACCTCGTCCAGATGGCCGTGGGTGATGCGGCCCAGAGAGGCGTTGATCAGCTCGAGATTATCCACAACGATGCCCTGCACCAGCATCGAGATCAGCACGTAGATCACTGCAAACAGGATGATCGCCGCGAAGGCCGACTCATAGGCCTGGGCATCGCGGTCGGCGTAGACCTCGGTCATGGGAAGCCTCACCAGCAGGGTCAGGCCCTTGTCCAGCTGCTCCATGCGGCACAGCGACTCTGTCCCGAACAGGTTCTCACGATAGCAGATCTCCATCGGGTGCGCGCTGATGCGCTTTGCGTCGTCGGTACCGATACCGGTGTCCTGATGGTCGCCCACGGTGATGAGACCGGTATCCCGTATGATGTCAAAGCTGCCTTTGCTCCCCACATGGTAGTAGGAGAGAGCCTCGTTGAGCCCGGCGAGATTCAGTGCGGAGGCGATTCTGTTGCGGTCGATGACCGTCTGGACCATGCCCCCGCCGCAGCGTGCGCCCGCGACGGCGCGGGAGGCGGAGGGACTGACGGCCAGCGATTCCGCGCTGCCGTCCGATACGTCCCGCAGAAGCTCTGCGTAGACGGGCGCCTCACCCGCGCCGGCGACGACACGGCCGTCCGCGTCCACGACAGTCACGGCCTCAAGCTGATAGACGCTCCGCATCTGCTCCAGGAACGCCTCGTCCGCCGCTTCAGGGCCGCCCGTGTGGTCGATGGCCTCCGCGATCGCCAGGGCCTCTGTGCGGGCCGTCTCCCTGGCCAGCTTGTCGGTGTTCTCGTCGGTCTGACGCAGCTTGACGTAGGTCTGGCGGATATCCCCGGACACAGCCTCCAGCGTGCCGCGTGCGTTCTGGATGGCAGTCTGGGTCTGTACGCCGAAGTAAAACAGCAGGTTCAGCGTCAGGATCAAAAAGGTCACGGCAAAGAGCCAGAGCCGAAAATGCTGAGAGACCGAGATCTCCTCCCGATTGAGCTTGCGAAAGGGGTTTTTCCACTCGCCCGCGCAGAGCGTCAGCGCGACGGAAGACGCCGCCATCCCCAGGCCGGTGAAGATGATCATGGGCGGGCCGCAGGTCTTGACCGCATAGAACGCCATGCTCATATCGCCGCGGTGGGTGATGAGCACCACGTACATGTGGAAGACCTCCATCACCGCGCCCATGAAGAAGGCGTAGACGGGCGAGGGCTTCCTGCGCTTGAAGATGAAGAGGTGCATCGCCGCGGCTACAAAACCTGCCAGGCAGGTGGACACGCTGCACGCCACGCGGGTGTAGCTGCCCACGCCCCACCAGGTACCGGCGATGTAGCGCTCGATGCCGCCCACAAGGCCCGCCGTGATGCCGGCCAGAGGATCGAAGAACAGCCCCGCCGACAGCGGCCCCATGTCGCGCACGTTCAGCATCATGTGGCTGTAGTCCACGCCGAAGTGCGTGGACAGAACGGCGCACAGGCCGTAGATCAGGCCGATGAAGAGCCTGCGCGGGACTGTCATGGTCTTCCCCCGGGTGCGCTTCCAGAGCAGCGCCGTGAGGAGCACATACAGCGTCGTGACCTCCGTCATCTTAACAATCATGAGCAATGTAGCATCATCTCCAGTCGAGAGAAAAAGCAGCGGCAGAAAAGCGCGCAAACGTCTGTCACTGCGGGCATTGTATCATGAGCAGACGGAAAAGACAAGCGCCCCGGGAGTTTATATCCCCGGCGGGGATGCGCGGGATCGCGTTTCTTTGCCATATGTGCTGCCATCGCTCTTGATCCGGAAACCCCGGAGGCGGGGCAGGACGGGAGTACGTGCGGGGCGGTCAGATCACATAGTCGAAGCCGTCGTCGTCCCGACGCATGAGGTCCCGGATGCTGTAGCGGGAGAGATAATCGCTCACCACATCGTTCAGGCCCCGCCACAGGGGGAGCGTCCGGCACTCGGCCAGGCGCTCGCAGGGTCTGCCCCCCTCCTCGAGACACGCCACCGGCACAAGGGTGCCCTCCATCAGCGTCAGCACGTCCAGCACGCGGATCTGCTCCGGCTCGCGCCCAAGGCGGTAGCCTCCACCCTTGCCGCGCAGCGCGTCCAGCATCCCGGCCCTGACCAGCTTCTTGACGATGTTCTCCAGATACTTCTCCGAGATGTCCTGCCGCCCGGCCACTTCCTTGAGCGTGATGTATGAATCCCGCTGGTTTTCCGCCAGGTCGATCAGAACCCGCAGCGCATAGCGCCCGCGCGTGGAAATCATCATATTGGCAGTCCCTCCCAGAAATAGTAAGGCAGCACCGCATGATCCGCTCTCGGCGCAGTTCTCCGGATTTGTACTCGCCGAAAACCGCGGTACTGCCTTATTCCTATTATATCGAAAGGTTTGTGGGAAATCAAGAGGGAAAACAGGGGTTTTCCTGCAGACTCAGAAAAGCCTCCGGCAGGCGGCGGATCAGATCGCCGGGGGTAACGGAGTACTCCCCCAGCGCCTGCGCGCAGAGATCGCCGCAGAGCCCGTGCAGCCACACGGCGCAGCGGGCGGCGAGCCAGGGGTCGAAGCCCTGGGCCAGAAGCGCGCAGAGCACGCCGCACAGCACATCTCCCGAGCCGCCCTTGGCCATGGCCGGACCGCCGGTGGGGTTGACGCTGACCTCTCCGTCCCGGCAGACGAGCGTGCCATAGCCCTTCAGAATCAGGATCGCCCCCGGGTGCGCCTGTGTAAAGCGCAGCGCGCCGGCGAGCCGTCCGTCCGTCAGCACGCCGCCCATGCGTTTGAACTCCCCCTCGTGGGGCGTGAGCAGCAGGGGCGCTCTGCGCGCGGCGAACGCCTCCGCCGTACAGGCGCGCAGCGCGTCCGCGTCCAGGACCAGCGGGCAGGTACAGGCCTGCAGCACCGCTTGTACAACGGGCTCCGCGTCCGTGCCGAGGCCGGGGCCGATCACGCAGGCGTCCGCCTTTTGGAGCGCGCCGAGGATCACGGGGATCGCATCCGGCGAGACGCCGCCCTGCTCCGTCTCCGGCAGAGGCGTGACGACGGCCCCGTCGCAGCGCGCGGCGGCGACGGGATATACGCTCTCCGGCGTCATGAGTTGTGTGAGCCCCGCGCCGCTGCGCTCGCAGGCGTTTGCCGCGAGGGCCGGCGCGCCCGCATAGCCGCGCGCGCCTGCGATTACCAGCGCGCGCCCGTAGCTGTACTTATGGCTGACGAGCTCTCTGCGCGGGAGATGAAAGTCCGCCGCCTCCGCCTCGGCGGGGGCGGCGTTCTGCGCGGGCCTGTCGCGGTATTTCTCTGTGTACTGTTCGATGGTAAGTGTTTTCATGGCGTCTCTCTTCCGGGCGTCGGCTCAGACTCCTTCGACTCCGCCGGTCAGGCCGGGAATGTCGTGCGCTTGCCGCGCAGGAGCAAGCTCAGGATGACAGGTTGTTATTTGCAGCCGTGGGTTTCTTTTCCACGACGAAGGACTCGGAATAGGCGTTGATGGAGCCGCGCTTTTCGACGATGGCGCGGAGCATGGCGTCAGCCCTTGTGACGGCGCGGCCGTGCAGGCGGTCGATCCCGAGCTCGAGAAGCCCCGGACAGCAGCTCACGCTCGGCCCGGTGAGGATCACCTCGGCGCGGCGGCTCAGCTCCAGCAGGCGGGGCATGGTCTTGTTCACGGCGGCGCTGCCGGTGATGATGACGAGGTCGCAGAGCGGGAGATAAAACTCGCACGCGCTGTCCGGCAGGGCCCCGGGCTTTTCCTCCCGGTCCATGATGTAGAGCGCCCTGACGTCGGCGAAGTCCTCCGCCGTCATGTTGCCGTGGCCGATCATCTTGCCGACCATGCCGACAGTCCTGCCGCGAAGCTCTACCCCGTCCAGGGTTTTGGCGTCCCTTCTGACAAAGGCGGAGTCCGCACGGTTATAGAAGGCGTTGACGGCGGCCAGGGCCTCGCTCGCTTCCTCCATGTTCCAGGAGAGCAGGGCCTCTCCCGCGCATGTCAGCGGCAGGCCGACGAGGGTGTCAAACATTCTCGGCACCGTCTCGCCCGGGGTGTGCATGGCGACGCCGACGCTCCCATCGCTCAGTACTGCGGCGGTCCAGGCCACACCGTGGACGAGCTCGCGCACACGCAGCCCCTCCGGCAGCCCCGCCCGAAGGCAGGCATAATACGCGGTATCCGCCATGCTTCACTCCTCACTTTCACACATTCTTTTCCCGTTTGATGCGTTTGCGGCCGGCGCTGATGGCCCGCTCGGGGCAGACCAGAACGCAGAGATGACAGCCGACGCATTTTTTCCCGTTGAGGACCGGCCTGCGGTCCGGGCCCATGGTCAGCGCCTGGTGACCGCCGTCTGCGCAGGAGACCGTGCAGCGGCCGCAGCCGATGCACTTTTCCCGGTGGAACTTCGGGAAGACGATCGTGTCCCGCTCGAGTACGTCCGTCGTCTCACTGACGGAGGCCAGTCCGAGACCGCGCGTCTCCTCCACGCCGGCGAAGCCCTTCTCAGCGAGATAGAGCCCGAGGCCCGCCTTGAGATCGTCGATGATGCGGTAGCCGTACTGCATCACCGCGGTGGTGACCTGGATGCTGCCCGCGCCCAGGAGGATGAACTCCAGCGCGTCCTGCCAGGTCTCCACGCCGCCCATGGCGCTCAGGTGTATGTCCGCAAGTGCGGGGTCCTTCGCCAGCTCCGCAATGAAGCGCAGGGCGATGGGCCTGACGGCGCTGCCGCTGTAGCCCCCGACGGCGGACATGCCGTGCACCGCGGGCGAGGAGATATAGGTGTGGGGGTTTATGCAGATGATGCTCTTGATGGTGTTGATCGCCGCTATGCCGTCCGCACCGCCGCGTTTGGCAGCCCTCGCCGCGGGGCTCATAAACGCCACATTGGGGGTGAGCTTGGCGAGGATGGGGATTCTTGTGCCGCGTCTGGCAGCGGCGGTGAAGCGCTCCACCAGCTCGGGCGTCTGGCCGATGTCGGAGCCGAGGCCCTCCTCCATCATGTTCGGGCAGGAGAAGTTCAGCTCCAGCGCGTCCGCGCCGTTTTCCTCGCAGAGGCGCGCCAGCTCCTCCCACTCCGTGTCGTTCTGCCCCATGATGGAGGCCAGAATGAGCTTGGACGGGTAGTTCTTTTTCAGGCGGCGAAAGATCTCCATATTCTCCGCCACGCTGTGGTCGGAGAGCTGTTCGATGTTCTTGAAGCCGATGATGCTGCCGTTGTCGCCGGTGATGGCGGAGAAGCGGGGCGACGCCTCATGGATCTCGAAAGAGCAGATCGTCTTGAACGCGACACCGGCCCAGCCCGCCTCAAAGGCCCGGGCGCACATATCGTAGGTGCTGCCCACGACAGAGGAGGACAGCAGGAAGGGGTTTTCCAGCGGGATGCCGCAGAGCTCCGTTCTGAGAAGCGTCTCATCCGCCGGCAGCGGGCATTCAAGCCCCGGCCTGACCTCCGCGTGCAGTCTTGTCATGAGCGCGCGGACGGGCACCTCATGCGGTCTGACGCAGGCGGCTTCGCAGGGGGCCGGGCAGCTTATGCAGGGGTTTTCCGCCGGGAAGCGGGACGCCGCGGCCTTCTCATCGTCAAACCATATGCTTCGGAGCATGGCGGCGCAGTCGATCCGTCCGCAGGCCTGTGTGCAGGGCGCGTCCGAACACAGCGCACATCTGAGCATATCCGAGCGATACAGAATTTTTTCAAACATGGCAGATCCTCCCCATTCTGTTTTTTTCAGTTTACCATACAAACGCCGCTGCGACAAGACTTGTTCCGCGCACCCACATGTGTTTCATACAATTTCGCTCAGGAAACTCAGAGGGGCCTCAGCCCCTTTGATTTTTCGCCTCGCAAGGCGAAAACTGTCCAAGACAATCCGTTTTTTGCGGGGGCGTGTTCCGCGCAGGAAAGTCCGCTCAGACTGCAAGTGCGCGGGCTCTCCCGCAAGCGAGTGCGCGCAGCAGGCTGCAAGACTTCCCATTTCACAAAAATGCCCAGAGACATTTTTGCGAAACGAACGTGGGACCGATTTCGATTTATGTTGACACGGACGCGCTGTTGACATATAAATATAATGTTGTCTTCCGCGTGCGGAAGAGGAGCAATTCTGCGGCCCGGACGGTGCTTTGACCGGCCGTGCGCCGCTTTGTGATATGAGGAGCAGACATGGACAAAAAACTGGAAAACCTGATCTATGAGGCCGCGCAGGGCCTCGAACGGGCCGAGAGCGGCGCTGCCGGCGAGCAGATGGACTTTACCGGCTTTCGCGGCCGCGTGGAGCGCATGGACGATCTGCTGATCGCGGCGCTCTTCCCGCAGCACGCGGGCCACCTCAAGAGCCTGGACATCCCGGCCCGCCTGGCGCGCGAGCAGTATCTGCATGAGGCCATGGGCCATCTCAAGCGCTGCCTCGAGGCGGTCCTTCCCGACGATGAGGACGAGCGGGAGCGCATCGTCTCCGTGATGCTGAACGCCCTGCCGGAGATCCGCCGTCAGCTCGGCACGGATCTGATCGCCGCCTATCAGGGAGACCCCGCCGCCAAGAGCCAAGACGAGGTCATCCTCTGCTACCCGGCCTTCACCGCAATTTCCAGCTACCGTCTCGCCCATGTGCTGTACTGCGCGCGGGTGCCGCTCATCCCCCGCGTCATGACCGAATATGCCCACCGCCTCACCGGCATCGACATCCACCCCGGCGCGACCATCGGCGACTACTTCTTCATCGACCACGGCACCGGCGTCGTCATCGGCGAGACCACCACCATCGGCGAGCATGTCAAGCTCTATCAGCATGTCACGCTGGGCGCGAAGAGCTTTGCAGTCGAGGAGGACGGCAGTCTCGTCAAGGGCATCAAGCGCCACCCCGACATCGGTGACAACGTGGTCATCTACTCCGGCGCGACCGTGCTCGGCGGCAATACCCGCATCGGCAGCGGCTGCGTCATCGGCGGCAGCGTGTGGCTCACTCACTCGGTGGAGCCCGGCAAGATGGTCCTGGCGCGCGCCGCCGTGTCCGGCGACGTCCTCCTGCGCGACACGCTGCCCGAGCCCGCCGGCGACGACGATCTCGAGCGCTCACGCTACGCCGCCATGCTGTGAGGAGGGAGCGCATGAAAATCATCGACAAAACCGTCGGCAGACTCATCCAGCGGACGATCGACCGGCACATGGGCGCGGGACTTATGCAGGAGGAGAACGCCGCGGAGGGGGAGCGCTGGTACGCCCCCGGCTTCCCGGAGCTCATCCGCAGGGCCGGGGCCGAGGCCTGTGTCCTTCTCAAAAATGACGGGGCGCTTCCGCTCAGACAGGACGAGGAGCTCGCCGTCTTCGGCCGCTGCCAGCTCGACTGGTTCTATGTCGGCTACGGCAGCGGGGGAGACGTGCACCCCGCCTACCGCGTCAACCTCATCGACGGCCTCAAAAACGCCGGCCAGACCCTCAACGCGGAGCTCGCGTGGCACTACGCCCGCTGGTGCGGGGAAAACCACGCCGACCCCGGCTGGTGGGGCCACTGGCCGTTCAGCCACCCGGAGATGGAGCTGAGCGACGACATGCTCCGAAAGGCCGCAAAGAGCGCGAAGACGGCCCTCATCGTCATCGGCCGCGCCGCCGGCGAGGACCGGGACAACAGGCTCGAGCAGGGCAGCTACTATCTCACGGAGGCGGAGCGCGACATGCTGGATAAGGTCACCGCCGTCTTTACGCGCACCGTGGTCGTCCTCAACGTCGGCAGCATCATGGACATGGCCTGGACCGAGGACTACGGCGAGCGGCTCTCCGCCATCCTGATCGCCTGGCAGGGCGGCATGGAGAGCGGAAACGCCCTGGCGGACGTGCTCTGCGGCAGGACCAGCCCCAGCGGCCGTCTGAGCGACACCATCGCGCGCTACTACGTCGACTACCCCGGCAGCCGCGACTTCGGCGGGAAGGATTACAACAACTACAGCGAGGGGATCTTTGTCGGCTACCGCTACTTTGAGCGCTCCTCGCCCAAAAGCGTCCTCTACCCCTTCGGCTTCGGCCTGAGTTATACGAGCTTTGAAGCCCTCTCGGGGGATTTCTCATACTTAAACGGCGCCCTTACGGTCACGGCGCAGATTACGAACACCGGCTCCATGCCGGGGCGGGAGGTCGCGCAGCTCTGGTGCTCTGCCCCCGCGGGAGCGCTGGATAAGCCGAAGCGCGTGCTCTGCGCCTTTGCCAAGACAGGAGAGCTCTATCCCGGCGAGAGCGAGACCGTGACCCTGCGCTGCACGGAGCGGGACTTTGCCTCCTTCGACGCGGCGCGCCACGCCTTCGTTTTGGAGGCCGGCGTCTACCGCTTCACTCTCGGCGAGCATGAGATTGGCTCCTTCCGCGTCTTCCGGGAGAAGACCGTGGAGAGCTGCCGCCCCCTCGGCCTCGAGAGCGCGAAGCTGCGGCAGGTGATTCTGACGGAGCTGCCCGCGGCGGTCGACCCGAAGCTCGCGCACACCGGCACGCTCTGCGACGTGGCGGCTGGCAGGATCACGCTTGACGCCTTCCTCGCCTCCCTGTCTCCCGAGGAGCTGGAGGCCCTGACCCGTGGCGAGGGGATGATGAACGTCCCCCTCGGCGCGCCGGGCAACGCCGGCGGCTTCGGCGGCGTGACAGAGGCGCTGCGGCAGAAGGGCGTGCCGGAGCTTATCACCGCGGACGGCCCCGCCGGACTGCGCCTGCAGAGCTTCACGTCCCTCATGCCCATCGGCACGGCCCTGGCCTGCACCTGGGACACGGAGCTCGTGGAGGCGCTGCACCGCAAGCTCGGCGAGGAGATGACGCGCTACGGGATCGACGTCCACCTCGGCCCCGGCATGAACCTGCACCGCAACCCTCTCTGCGGCCGGAACTTCGAGTACTATTCCGAGGACCCGGTGCTCACCGGCAGGATCGCCGCGGCAGCCGTGCGCGGGGTCCAGAGCACGGGCCACGCCTCCTGCCCCAAGCACTTCGCCTGCAACAACCAGGAGACGAAGCGCAACACCAACGACTCTCGCGTCTCCGAGCGTGCCCTGCGCGAGCTCTACCTGCGCGGCTTTGAGATCTGCATCCGCGAATCCGCCCCCCTCACGCTCATGACCTCCTACAACAAGGTCAACGGCGTCTGGTCGCACTACAGCTACGAGCTTGCGACCGCCGTCCTGCGCGGCGACTGGGGCTGGGACGGCGTCGTCGTCACCGACTGGTGGATGAAAAAGTCCGGCAGTCCGGAGTTTCCCGATCTGCGTGACAACGCCTACCGCGTCCGCGCCGGCGTCGATGTGCTGATGCCCGGCGACATGGGCCGTACCGCCAAACGCTACAGGGCGGACGAGACCCTGCTCGAAACCCTCGGCAGGCCGGACGGCATCACCCGGGGCGAGCTTGAGCGCAGCGCCCGCCGCGTGCTGAGGCTTGCGCTGAAGCTGCGAAAAAAAGACTTTACTTTAGTCTGATAACGTGCTAATATGCTAAAGTAAAATCTGACAATGGAGGTCTGCCCGTGACCATTGACGACGAGGTCCTCAGCAACGAGGAGAAAATCAGCTTTGCCCTCCGCTCGCTCTATCACAGCCGGGGATACCAGCCCTACCGGATGAGCAAGTTTGAGGAGTACGAGCTCTATATGAAAAACAAGGACTTCCTGCTCTCGCCGGAGGTCATCACCTTTACCGACACAAACGGGAAGCTCATGGCCCTCAAGCCGGACGTGACGCTCTCCATCGTGCGCTCCTCCCGCCCGCAGGCGGGGGAGGTGCAGAAGATCTACTACGACGAGAACGTCTACCGCGTGTCGGAGAGCTCCCGCCGCTTCCGGGAGATCCGCCAGGCGGGGTTGGAATGCCTCGGCGCGGTGGACGGGCGCTGCATCGCCGAAGTGCTGTCCCTCGCGCTGGAGAGCCTGCGCGTGATCTCGGAGGACGCGAGACTTTGCGTATCGCTCCTCGGCGTCGTGGAGGAGAGGCTGGACGCTCTCGCGCTCTCGGGCGACGCGCGGCGTGAGGTGCTGCGCTGCATGGGCGGGAAAACCGTGCACGAGCTGCGCACCGTCTGTGAAAGCGCCGGCCTGAGTCCCGCGGACACGGAGCGCCTCGCGCGCCTCACTCTCTGCGGAGGAGCGCCGGGAGACGCGCTTTCCGAGCTGCGGGAGATCGGCTGCTCCGAATCGGCCCTGTCCGAGGTGGCACGGCTCGCCGAAAGCCTGCCTGCGGAGGCTTCGGGCCGTGTGTGTCTCGATTTCTCCGTCCTCGGCGACATGCGCTATTATAACGGCATCGCCTTCCAGGGCTATGTGCGCGGCGTCCCGTCGAGCGTGCTGTCCGGCGGCTCGTACGACCGGCTGCTCCGCCGCATGGGCAGACCCGGCTCCGGCGTGGGATTTGCCTGCTACCTGGATAAGCTCGAACGCCTGGAGGAGGTGCAGAGCCATGCTTAATATCGCACTCCCCAAGGGGAGGCTGGGCGAAAAGGTCTACGCCATGTTTGAGCGCGCGGGCTTTGCCTGCCCAGCCATCCGCGAGGAAAACCGCCGGCTGTATTTCGAGAACGAGGCCCTGGACCTTCGCTACTTCTGGGTCAAGCCCTCGGACGTGGCGATCTACGTGGAGCGGGGCGCGGCGGACATCGGCGTCGCGGGCAAGGACATCCTGCTCGAATACCGCCCCGATGTGTATGAGCTGCTGGACCTCGGCGTCGGCCGCTGCCGCATGTGCGTGGCCGCGCCCGAGGGCTTCACGGACGACATGACCCGTACCCTGCGCGTGGCGACCAAGTTTTCCAACATCGCCTCGGCCTATTATACGTCTCTCGGCCGGGACATCGACGTGATCCCCCTCAACGGCTCCATCGAGCTGGCCCCCATCCTGGGCCTCTCCGACGTGATCGTGGATATTGTCGAGACCGGCACGACGCTGAGGGAAAACCATCTCGCCGTGATGGAGACCATCGTCCCCATCAGTGCGCGGCTCATCGCGAACAAGGCGAGCTTTGTGTTCCGCAAGACCCGGATCGACGAGCTGGTCCGGGCTGTTTCAAGGGAGGTGCAGACATGATCCGTATTTATCAGGACGGCGAGCTCCGGGACTCGGAGCTTCTCAAACGCAACGCGCCGAAGGTGGACGTCGCGGGCGTCGTGGCGGAGATCCTTCGGGACGTGCGCGAAAACGGCGACGCCGCAGTGCTCAAATACACCGAGAAATTCGACCGCGCAAGGCTCACGTCCATGCTTGTGACCGAGGCGGAGATCGACGAGGCCATGGCCCTGACCGAGCCCGAATTCCTCGATACCCTGCGTCTTGCCGAGCGCAATATCCGCGAATACCACGAAAAGCAGGTCCGCCAGAGCTACAGCTTTACAAGACCCGGCGGGGTGGTGATGGGGCAGAAGGTCCTGCCCATCGAGCGCGCGGGCCTCTACGTGCCCGCCGGCACGGCGCCCTATCCCTCCACGGTAATGATGGACGCGGTGCCCGCCAGGATCGCGGGCTGCGCCGAGATCGTCATGTGCACCCCCTGCGGCCCGGACGGCAGGGTCAACGCCGCCATCCTCGCCGCGGCCAGGATCGCGGGCGTGGACCGCATCTACAAAGCGGGCGGCGCGCAGGCCATCGCTGCCATGGCCTTCGGGACCGAGACAATCCCGCGGGTCGACAAGATCGTCGGCCCCGGCAACGCCTATGTGGCCGAAGCCAAGCGCCAGGTCTACGGCCAGGTCTCGATCGACACCATCGCCGGCCCCAGCGAGGTCCTGGTGGTCGCGGACGGGACGGCAAACCCCCGCCACGTCGCGGCGGACATGCTGGCCCAGGCGGAGCACGACGTGCTGTCCTGCTGCGTCCTCGTGACGGACAGCGAGGCGCTGGCGTTCAGCGTGCAGGCGGAGATCGAAACGCAGCTTGCGGCGCTCGAGCGCGTCGCCATCGCGCGCCCCTCTATCGACGACAACGGCAAGATCATCATCGCCGCAGACCTGCGCCGCGCCATGCAGATCGCAAACGCCGTCGCGCCGGAGCATCTGGAAATCTGTGTGGACAACCCCTTCGACTATCTGGACGATGTGAAGAACGCCGGCTCGGTCTTCCTCGGCAAGAACTGCCCGGAGCCGCTGGGCGACTATCTCGGCGGCACGAACCACACCCTGCCCACCACCGGCACCGCCCGCTTCGGCAGCCCCCTCGGCGTGGACGACTTCATCAAGAAGATCCAGTACACCTATTACCCGGCCGAGGCGTTCAGGGAGCTCGCGCCGGAGATCGCGCGCTTTGCCTATAAGGAAGGGCTGACCGGTCACGCAAAGAGTGCCCTGATCCGTCTGGAGGAGGGAGAGACATGAGCCGTTTTTTCAGCTACCGCTACGAGACGCTGGTCCCCTATACCCCCGGTGAGCAGCCGAAGATCATGAACGTCACCAAGCTCAACACCAACGAAAACCCATTCCCGCCGTCCGAGAAGGCCCTGCGCTTTGCGAGAGAGCATATCCGCCCCCTGAACCTCTACCCGGAGATCCAGTGCATCGACGTGCGCGAAAGGCTTGCGGAGCTGCACGGGATCGACGCGGACAACATCGTCCTCGGCAACGGCTCGGACGAGCTTTTGAACTTCGCCTTCATGGCCTTCTGCGACGACAGAAAGCAGGTGGCTTTCCCGAATATCAGCTACGGCTTCTACCCGGTCTACGCCGATCTCAACCACATCCCCGCGCTGGAGATCCCCCTGCGGAAGGATTTCAGCATCGCGCCCGAGGATTACTACGATCTCGGCAGGACCGTTTTTATAGCAAACCCCAACGCCCCCACCGGCATGGCCCTGACACGGGCCCAGGTGGAGGGAATCGTGAAGCGCAACCGCGACAGCGTGGTGGTCGTCGACGAGGCCTATGTGGACTTCGGCGGCGAGAGCTGCATCCCGCTGATCAGGGACTATGAAAACCTGCTGGTGATCCAGACCTTCTCCAAGTCCCGCTCGCTGGCCGGCGGCCGCCTCGGCTTTGCCGCCGGGGACAAAGCCCTGATCGCCGACATGAACACCATCAAGTACTCCGTCAACCCTTACAACATCAACTCCATGACCCTGGCCCTCGGCCTCGGCGTACTGCTGGATGAGGAGACGACCCGGGCAAACTGCTTCACCATCATGGAAAACCGCGCGTACACGGCAGATGCGCTCGAAAAGCTGGGCTTCACGGTCCTGCCCTCCGCGTCGAACTTCCTCTTCGCACGCTCCGATAAAATCGGCGGCGGGGAGCTCTACCGCAGCCTCAAGGCGCGGGGCGTGCTGATCCGCCACTTCGACAGGGACGGCATCCGCGACTGGAACCGCATCACCGTCGGCACGCGGGAACAGATGGACATTCTGCTCAAAAACATCCGTGAACTTTTGGAGGAAACGCCATGAGAAGCGCCACCGTCAGCCGCAAGACCGCCGAGACCGACATCCGGCTCACCCTGAACCTGGACGGCACGGGGGAGAGCGAGGTGAGCTCCGGGGTCGGCTTTCTGGACCACATGCTTACGCTCTTCGCCCGCCACGGCCGCTTTGACCTCGCGCTCTCCTGCGCGGGGGATACCCGGGTAGACGACCACCACAGCGTGGAGGATATCGGCATCTGCCTTGGCCGCGCCGTGCAGGAAGCTCTGGGCGACAAGCGGGGCATACGCCGCTACGGCGACGCGGTGATTCCGATGGACGAGGCCCTGGTCCTCACGGCGGTGGACATCTCGGGCCGCAGCTTCCTCTGCTTCGATCTCCCGATCCCCACTGAAAAGGTCGGCGCCTTCGACACGGAGCTCGTGGAGGAGTTTTTCACCGCCTTCTGCTCGAACGCCGGGGTTACTCTGCATGTCCGGGAGCTTGCCGGCAAAAACAGCCACCACATCATCGAGGGCTGCTTCAAGTCCTTTGCCCGCTCTCTGCGCCAGGCTGTGTCCATCGACTTATCCTGCGCGGACGAGCTGCCGAGCACCAAGGGGGTTTTGGGATGATCGCCATTGTGGATTACGGCGTGGGCAATCTCTTCTCGCTCAAAAGCTCCTTTGCCGCCATCGGGGCGGAGGCTGTCGTCACCGGCGAGGCGGACGTGCTGCGCGCGGCTGACAAGATCATTCTCCCCGGCGTGGGCGCCTTCGGCGACGCGGCGGACAAGCTGCGCGCCTGCGGCCTCGACCGCGTGCTCGTCGACGAGGCGCGGCGCGGCAAGCCCCTCATGGGCATCTGCCTCGGGATGCAGCTCCTCTTTGAGAAGAGCTTCGAGTACGGCGAGCACGCGGGCCTCGCCCTCATCCCGGGCGAGGTGCGCCCCATCGCGGAGCTGATCCCGCCGACGCTCAAAATCCCGCACATCGGCTGGAACGCCCTGCGCTTTACAGAGAAAAAGAGCCCCCTCTTCCGCGGCGTCAAAGAGGGAGACTGCGTCTATTTCGTACACTCCTTCTACGCCGCGGACTGCGCCGCCGCCGTGATCGCGACCGCGGAATACGGGGCAGAGCTCACTGCCGCCGTGCAGCTTGAAAACGTCTGCGGCTGCCAGTTCCACCCGGAAAAGAGCGGCCCCGTGGGGCTGAATATCCTGCGCGCGTTTTGTGAAACGGAGGGGACGACATGCTGATTTTTCCCGCGATCGACCTCTATGAGGGAAAGGCCGTGCGCCTCTACAAGGGCGACTACAGGCAGATGACCGTCTACAGCGAAAACCCGCCGGAGCTGGCGGAGGCCTTTGCCGCACAGGGTGCCGCGTGCCTCCACCTCGTCGATCTCGAGGGGGCAAAGCTCGGCACGACGCCGAATCTCGAGACGGTCAAAAAAATCCGCGCGGCGGCCCCGCTCTTTATGGAGCTCGGCGGCGGCGTCCGCAGCATGGAGACGGTGGAGACGTACCTCGACGCCGGCATCGACCGCGTCATCCTCGGCACCGCGGCGGTCACGGACCCGGATTTCCTGTGCGCGGCGGTGGAGAAGTACGGCGAGAAAATCGCCGTCGGCGCGGATATCAGGGACGGCAGGGTCGCCATCAAAGGCTGGCTCGAGAAGTCCGGGTACGACACCTTCGATTTCTGCCGCAGGATGCAGGAACTGGGCGTAAAAACCCTGATCTGCACCGACGTGTCAAGGGACGGCGCCATGCAGGGCACGAACCGCGCGCTGTACGGGGAGCTCTCGAAGACCCTCGCGCTCGACATCGTCGCCTCCGGCGGCGTGTCCGGGCTCGAGGACGTGAAGGCCCTGCGCGCGCTGGGGCTCTGCGGCGCCATCATCGGCAAGGCGTACTATACCGGGGCCATCGATCTCCGGGAAGCGATCGAGGTGGCAAAATGATCACAAAACGCATCATCCCCTGTCTTGACGTGCGGGACGGCAGGGTCGTCAAGGGCGTGAACTTTCAGGGCCTTAGCGACGTGTCCTCCCCCGTGGAGCTGGGCAAATACTACAGTGACAGCGGCGCGGACGAGCTGGTGTTCTACGACATCACCGCCTCCGCCGAGGGGCGGCGGCTCTTTACCGACATTCTCACCGAGGTTGCCCGCACGATCTTCATCCCCCTCACGGTGGGCGGCGGCATCAACAGCCTGGACGACTTCGACCGCGTGCTCAAATACGGGGCGGACAAGGTCAGCGTCAACTCCGGCGCAATCAAAAACCCGCGCCTCATCTTCGAGGCCGCCAAGCGCTACGGCGACCAGTGCGTGGTGCTGTCGGCGGACGTGAAGCGGGTGGACGGCGTGTTCCGCGTCTTCGCCAGGGGCGGGCGCGAGAACACCGGCATGGAGGCCATCTCCTGGATCAAAAACGGCGTTTCTCTCGGCGCGGGCGAGATCGTCCTGAACTCCATCGACACCGACGGCGTAAAAAAGGGCTTTGATCTTGAAATGCTGGACGCCGTGTGCTCGGCCGTCTCCGTCCCGGTGATCGCGAGCGGCGGCGCGGGCGGGATCGCGGATTTCGTCACCCTGTTCAAAACCCTGCCGAGGGTGGACGCGGGCCTTGCCGCCTCCATCTTCCACTTCGGGGAGGTCACGATCCCCGCGCTCAAGGCGGAGCTTCGAAAAAACAACATTCCGGTCAGAGAGGTATGACATGCTGAACATCGACGAACTGAAATTTGACGAAAAGGGCCTCATCCCCGCCGTCGTGGTGGACTCCGTCACGAAGCGGGTGCTGACGCTTGCCTACATGAACAGGGAGAGCCTGCAGATCTCCATGGAGAAGGAACTGACCTGCTTCTGGTCCCGCTCCCGGCAGGAGCTCTGGCTCAAGGGGGAGACCAGCGGCAATTACCAGCACATCGTCTCCATCACCGCCGACTGCGACCGGGACGCCCTCGTCGTCGTGGTGGAGCCGGACGGCCCCGCCTGCCACCTGGGCACGTTCTCCTGCTTTGAAAACCCCGTCTGGCACAGCGACACCCTGAGCGAATTCTCGCTTCAAGGGCTCTATGAGCTCCTGGAGGGCCGCAAGCGCGACATGCCCGAGGGCTCCTATACGAGCTACCTCTTCGAGAAGGGGCTCGACAAGATCCTCAAGAAGGTGGGGGAGGAGTGCACTGAGGTCATCATCGCCGGCAAGGCACAGGACAGGCGCGAGACGGTGTATGAGCTGGCGGATCTCGCCTACCACGCGATGGTGCTGATGGTCGAGGCCGGCATCACGGTCGAGGATGTGCACAGGGAGCTCGCCTCCCGCCACGTCATCGACCACAAGGTCAAGCAGGAGAAGATGGTATGAAGATCAAGACCATCGGGGTCGTGAGCCTTTCCAGCGGGATGCTGGGCGAGAGCTTTGCAAAGCGTCAGCTCGAGCTGGGGGTGAAGCGGCTTGCGGATTACGGCATCCGCGTCAGGTTTACGACCAACGCCCTCAAGGGCATCGCATATCTGCAGGAGCACCCCGAGGCCCGTGCCGCCGATCTGCTCGAGGCGTTCCGGGACCCGGAGATCGACCTCATTCTGACGGCCATCGGCGGGGACGACACCTACCGCCTCCTGCCGTATCTCTTCGACCACAGCGAGCTTGCGGCGGCTGTCGCGGAGAATCCAAAGCCCTTCCTCGGCTTCTCCGACACGACGGTCAACCACCTCATGCTCCACAAGCTGGGCCTGCCCACGTTCTACGGCCAGGCGTTTCTGTGCGAGCTGTGCGAGCCGGCAGACGAGATGCTGCCCTATTCGAGAGCCTGCTTCGAGCACTTTATCGAGACGGGCCGCGTCGACGAGATACTCCCCAGCCCCCTCTGGTACGAGAGCCGCCCGGACTGGGGCGACGCGCAGTTCAGCGTCGATCCCCCGGTCCACGAGAACAGCGGCTTTGCGCTCATCCAGGGCCCCGCAGTCTTCCGCGGCCGCATCCTCGGCGGCTGCATCGACACGATTTTCGACCTCTTCGACCCCGGGCGCTATGCCGACCAGCCCTCGCTCTGCGCAAAGTACGGCCTGTTTCCGAAGGCTTCGGACTGGCGCGGCCGCATCCTTCTGCTGGAGACCAGCGAGGAGAAGCCGAGTCCCGAAAAATACCGCGCGGCTCTCCTGCATCTCAAAAACGCGGGTGTGCTCGAGGCTGTCAGCGGCATCCTGACCGGAAAGCCCATGGACGACTGCTATGACGCGGAGTACCGCGCGATCCTCCGGGAGGTCGTGGACGATCCCTCAAAGCCCATCGTCTGCAATCTCCCTGTCGGCCACTGCACCCCGCGCTGCATCGTCCCCTTCGGCGTTGAGGCTGAGGTGGATGCGGCAAATCAGCGGATCACGTTTTCGTACGCAAACTGACGGCCCTGTGTCATTCGGTTAAGGCAGCACCGCATAATCCGGCGAGAGCGAATCCTGAGAAGAACTGGGTTCTGATGATGGCATTTTTTGACAGGAACACTTTGCGTATTGCAAGGAAAAAATGACGAAGTCAGAGCACAATTTTTCCGGGAGGCGCCGATCGCGGATTGTGCGGTGCTGCCTAAAAAAGCCTTGTCATTCTGAGGAGCAAAGCGATGAAGAATCTCTAAGATCCTTCACTCCGCTCAGGATGACAAGGCTTTTATATTTTGTCCCGCTCAGGATGACAGGGCTATCCTCCCGTCGGGGGCGATCCCGCGTGGCCTCTGTGCCGGCGCAGAGAGTCAGCCGGCCGGGGCGTCCCTGTCCAGTTCGCCGAGGAGGAGCCAGGCGTAATCGTCCTTTTCGCGCTCCGCCTGGCTGAGCTCGCTGTAGGGGACCAGCAGCGGGTGCAGACGCAGGGCGTTGTCCCGTCCGGAGGCCGCACGCCAGTTGTACAGACGGTGGAAGCGCAGCCAGCGGCGGTGCTCCGTCTCGCGATAGAGCTCGCGCGTGTCTGGGTCGAGAGCGTCAAAGCGCGCGCGGGCGAGACGGTAGTCTCCGCTCTGTGCATCGCTGCCCAGCAGGATGCGCAGCTTGACGTTAAGGTGGTCCGCCGCCGCAATGTTGGACTGGCGCTGAAAGGGGGTCAGCTCCTGCCAGGTATGGGGGACGGCGGCGTTGCGGTTGTAGATGTCGTTGAGCAGGTGCGCGCGGCGGTCCAGCTCCTCGCGCAGGACGTTCTCGGCGGTCAGCGTCTCATCCAGACAGCCGAAGGCCGGCAGGTCTCCGGCGCGCTCCGAAAGGCGCAGATGCACCCTGCCGCGCAGAACGCAGAAGCCGCGCAGCTTTTCAAAGAGGCGCAGGTTTTCCTCGTCGTCCTTGGAGCAGAGAATCACACGGTCCGCATCCTGTAAAAGCGCTCCGTCCTCAAACCATGCCTCCTCGTGGAAGACGAGCAGATCCCCGTCGTCCCCTCCGGCGGAGAGGGAGCGCACCAGTTCCCGGTGCAGGCAGGCGAATTCGCCGCCAAAGCCGAAGCAGTGGTATTCAATGGTCCGCGGCGCGGGGAAGACGTTTGTCAAAAGCGCGCGGGCGAGGATCATTTCGGCCGCGGGGCCGGAGCCGATCAGCACGAGGCGGCGCTCCGTCTCCGCAAGAGGGAAGCGCTGCCAGTAGCGCCGGGAGAGCGCATCCTCGGGACTGAAGACGTGCAGGGAGGCCGGCGCGTCCCGGGAAGGGGAGAGCTCGCTCATGCAGCAGGCGTAGAGGCCCATCTGCGCGCATCTGAGCGCACGGGCGTAGTTGCCGAGACTGCCGCAGCCCATAAAGAGAAAGTACAGCCCCTTCTCCCCGTGCAGACGCGAGAGCCGCTCCGGCGTGAGCACCGTGCGCACCGCGTCAGCCGGTGCGTCCTGCGCGTCCGCGGGAAAGAGCATCAGCGCGCTCTCGTCCTCCCGGCGCAGTGAGGCCGCCAGCGCGAGCGCCTGCGGGTTCGCCGTGGCGAAGACGTACCAGGGCCGCGCCCGGGACAGGCGCAGGCGCAGCAGCGGCAGCAGCTCCCCGCTGAGAAGCCTGACGCCCAGCGCCACCATCGCGGCCAGAACGCCGACGCTGCAGAGCGCAAACAGCAGCCCGAGCGCCCGTCCTGCCGGCGTGACCGGCGTGATGTCGCCGTAGCCCACCGTGGTCAGCGTGATGATCGAATACCACAGTGCGTCGCCGAGACTCCGGATCGAAGCACCGGGCGCTTTCGATTCCGACGCGACCAGCAAAAGCAGCATCAGCAGATACACGCAGAGCGCTCCCAGCAGCGCCTTCCAAGACCGTTTCATGTCCCGCCTCCATTTCATAAGCTGATTTAATTATAGCCGTTTTTTCCTGGACGCGCAAGACAGATAAAAGGGACGAATACACGGCGCGCCGCGTATTCGTCCCGGGAAAACTGCTATACGGTTGATTCAGGGGGTTCAGCGCAGGCTCGCGAGGAGCTCCGCGCTGAGGAAGACGGGGGTCTCCTGCCCGGCCGCGGAACGGAAGCTGTAGACGCCGTTTCCGTCGGGCTCAACGGTCGTGCCGTCGGAGAGGGTGAAGACCAGCGCGTCGCCGACAAAGGCATAGGTGCCGGACTGCGTGCTGCCGTCCGCAAAGATCAGGAGGAAGGTCCTGTCGCGGTAGAGGATCAGGCGCGCGCCGTCGGGCGTGCGGACCTCCGCGGCGGCCATGCTGCCGGCCTCGTTGACCCAGCCGTAGATGGAGCCGCTGTTGATGACGACGCCGTTGTTGTTGATCGCAAAGAGCTCGGGATGATCGCCCGGCGTGGTGAGGGCGCCGAGCCCGCCGTTATCGTTGATCGCCACGGAGGCGGGGAGGATGCGGCCGCTGTTGTAGATGAGGCCGTAGTTGTTGAGAGCGCTCGCCACGGGCTTGTCAAGCGTGATGCGCTTGGTGACGACGGTCGGAGTGTTGGGGTCGGGCGTGATGGGGATGATGGCCTCGGTCGCCACGCCGAGGTAGATATTCTGACCGTCCGAGTTCTGGATGAAGACATAGTTTTCAAGCGTGCCCGGGTCCAGAACAATATCGCCGTTGTTGATGAGACGGGCCTTCGAGGAGGCGTTGCCGTCCCGGTCCTGGCCGTTATACAGCGCGCCGGGCTGGACATTCGGCTGCGTCACGTCATCCTTCCAGGAGATCAGGATGCCCTTGTGATAGGCAAAGACGCCCTTGTCGGGGTCGTTGGATTCGATCACGTCCGCGTAGTGCCCGTTGTTGACCAGCGTGCCGAGGTTGTAGAGCTTGCCGTACACGACGAAGCTGCCGTTGTTGGTCAGCGTCGCACCCTCGCAGATGGTCATTTCGCCGCAGCCCTTCGCATCCTGGGACGGCTGCTGCCCGTCGGGCACGGGCTTGCCCTCGAAGCCCTCGATGGTGATGATGCCGTTGTTCACGATCTCGCCGCCGGCGCGCAGGTCCAGCATACCGTTGTTCAGGATGTCAGGCTGGGAAGGCTGGGCCTGACCCTCGGCGGGCGTCGTCGTCCCGGCGTCCCACTCGATCTCGAGCTGGCAGGTGTCGTCGATGATGAGCTTGCCGCCCTGGTCGATGATGAAGCGCGCGTTGTTGCCGATCGCCATCTCGGCGCCGGTGGTGTTGCTGTTGTCCGCGATGGTGAGCCAGGCATTCTTGAGCGTCATACCGTCGGAATAGGTCTGGGCGTCTGTGGTGGTGTTGTTTGCAATCTGCACGTCGAAGCTGTTGACGTCGAGCGTGCGCTTTTTCAGGCTGTCCGCATCTGTCCCGGCGAGCGTCAGCCCGTCCGTGATTGCAACCTCGCTGATGAGCTTGAGCGTTCTGCCGCAGTTGGGATCGCTGGCGGAGCTGTCGATCTCCTGATCGTAGTAGGGGTCCTCGAAGCCCTTCGTGAGGGACCAGTAGGTGGTGTCCTGATCCTTGTTCTCACCGCTCGAATTCTCCACGGCGATCTCAAGCGCCAGATCCGAGCCCTTCACTGTATAGCGCGAAATGGCGCCGTTGCCGGCCTTCGTCGCGTCGAAGAATTTGGCGAGGCACTGGTCGGCGTGGGTCGTATCGGTGGAGGCGGGATCATAGGTCAGACCGGGGTTGTAGTCGGCGGTGTCGTCGACATAGAGCTGGAGCGGCACGTCGCCGTTCGGGATATTATCCTTGCCGGCGTCCGCGCCCGCCACAATGCCCGCGGTGGAGTAGAGAAGAATGTCGAGATACGGCGTCTCGCCGTCGACAAGATCGCTCATAAGATAGGAGCCGGTTCTCGTGCCCTGCTGCGTCGTAAACTCGTTCTTGCCCTCGGTCATGCCCATGGCAGGCATCAGGGCCTTGTTGTTCTCCTGCTTGACATGGAGATACTGTCCGGAAACGGCGCCCGCGCCCGCGTCGTAAAAGCTCGACACATCGACGCGCACGATCACATAGGTCCCGTCAAAGCCGGTCGGTTTCTTGTGCGTGGTCCCGTCCTGGGCCTGCTCCTCCATGATCTTGACCTGATACTCCGAGTAGGGGTCCGGCTTGTCGGGGCGGCCCTCGATCTTCGTGTATTCCACCGGGCCGGTCTTCTCCTCATAGCTGACCGCCGCGCCCTGGATGATTGCCGGAGACTCCGTGGTGGGCGTGTCCAGATTCTTGTCGGCGATGCTGGGCATACCGATGGTGGGCGCGTTTTCGGCGCTCTCGCTGTTCGGGTCGACCTTCACGGCATAGACGCCGGGGTAGTCGCCGCTCTCGGGGTCGTAGAGCGCCGCGTTGTAATCATAGGAAACGGTCCATCCGGGATCGCCCTGCTTCGCGTTTTCCGGCATAGCGGAAAACGCCACGGAGAGAGCCGGACTTTCCTCCGTCAGGCCGGGGCCTTCGGGACCGCCCTGCTCGCCGCCCTCAGCGGCGGGACCGCCCTGCTCGCCGCCCTCAGCGGCGGGACCGCCCTGCTCGCCGCCCTCGGCGGCGGGATCGTCCTCTTCGCCGCCCTCAGCGGCGGGGACACTGCCGGGGTTTTCCGAGCCGGCCGATGTCTGAGAAATAAGAATCTTGCCAGCCTCCGGAATCTGCTGCTCCGGAGTGCCGTTTGCCGCGAGGCCCTCAGTGCCCTCTGTCGGAGTACCGACATCCGCAGCGCCCTCGGAGCCTTCGACCGCAGCGCCCTCGGAGCCTTCGACCGGAGCGCCTTCGGAGCCTTCGACCGGAGCGCCCTCGGGCGCACCTGCGCTCTCTCCGACAAGCGAAGTCTCCTCGGCAAAAGCCCGCACGGGCGCCGGGAGCATGGAAGCGAGAAAGACCGCGACGATCAGAATGGAGATCAGAAACCTTGCCGGTCCCTTCTTTGAAAGAATGCTCATTTTCCTGTCTGCCTCCTTGGCTGAACTATTCTAAGGCAACACTGCATGATGCGGTATGGCCTAAGGCAACACCGCACAATCCGCCATCGGCGCCTCCTGGAAAATTCGCGCTCTGATTTTGTCACTTTTTCTTGAAATACACAAAGTATTCCTGCAAAAATTTACCAATGTCATTTTACTAAAAGCCGGTAGGAATTGCAACCATTTTTTTTAGGTTGTTTATAAAATGTAGCCTTTCTGTACGGAGTCGGCAAAAAAACAGCGCCGCCCGATCGGGCAGCGCTGTATAAGACGGATTCAATCAGGCGGGGAGCTTGAAGCTCTCGATCGCAGTCTTGAGGATTTCGTTTACGGTGTCGCTGTCTGCGCCCTCAAGCGCGCTGCTGTGGTATACGACGACGTCGCCGTTTTCAAGGTTCTCGGCAAAGTACATGTCGTTGACGGTGCCGCCGGCCTCTTCGCTCGTGAAGCTGTAGTAGAAGCCTACGATTTCGCGCCCCTCGACGGGATAGGTGAGCGTTTCGGGAGCGGCGGTGATTGCGTCGCCCAGCTCCTCACGGGCGCCGTCAGCCTGCGCCGCAAGGTAGTCCTTCGCGTTGCTGACGTTTTCAACGCCGTTGATCTCCTTCTCCATCAGGCCGACCGTGCAGTAGGGGATACCCTCGTCCGTGCCGGCGTTGATGATGATGCTGCCGCTGGGCAGCTCATTTGCGACATACTTGCTGTCGTAGTCGATGCTGAAGTTCTTGGCGGCGCTGGTGATGGTGTGGATGCCGGAATCGGGCTCGACTCCCGCGGGCTCCGGGGTGGGCTCGGGCGTAGGCTCCGGGGTGGGCTCGGGCGTGGCCTCGACGACGGGCTCGGGCGTGGCGGGCGTGGGCTCCGGCTTCTTGCTGCACGCGGTCAGGGCAAACAGCATTACTATAACAAGGGCCAGCGCAATGATCCTGTTTTTCATATTTGCTTCCTCTTTCATTACGGTATTATATACAGCGGTCTGTATACAAAGATTATTGTAAACCATATTCTGGCGTTTGTCAAAACAAATTCGCGGAGACCCTGAAAAAAATGAAAGTATCCGCTTTCCCTGCAACGGAGAAAAGCGTATAATACGGGGGAACATTTTCCCTGCGCCTTCGTCTAAGGCAATACAGCATCATGCGGCAAGAGCAGATTTCGAGAAAAACCAGGTTCCGATAATGGCAACACCGCATAATTCGGCGAGAGCGAATCCTGAGAAAATTTGGGTTCTGATGAAGGCATTTTTTGCAGGAATACTTTGTGTATTTCAAGAAAAAGTATCAGAACGTGGTTTTTCCGGAAGATGCCGCAGGCGTATTGCGCGGTGTTGCCTTAAAATGTAATTTCAATGCTGAAAGGAGATCAGACAATGAAATACGGCAAAAGAGCGACGGGGCTCCTGCTTGCCATTCTGCTGCTTCTGAGCGTCCTGTCGGGCGCGGCCTTCGCCGAGGGGGAGAGCGGAGGGGAGATCCAAAGCGTCGAGGCGGCAACGGTGGACGAGCTTTTGAAGGCCATCGCCCCAAACACGGTCATCACGCTCACCGGGCGCAGCTACGACCTCACGCGCGCCACGGGCTACGGCGTCTTCGGCAGCAGATACTACGGCTGGAACACGGTCTATGACGACGGGTGCGAGCTGGAGATCAGCCACGTCAAGGGTCTCACGATCCGGGCGGCGCGCCCCGGTACGGAGCTCGTCACCGTCCCGCGCTACGCAAGCGTTCTCAAATTCACGGACTGCGAGGACGTGACGCTCGAGGGCTTCACCGCCGGCCACACCGACGGGGCCGGCTTCTGCACGGGCGCGGTGCTGAATATGGAGGACTGCCGCAGCATGCTGGTCGACGGGTGCGAGCTCTACGGCTGCGGCACCTATGGGCTTGAACTCTCGCATTGCCGGGGCGTCCACGCGGTGAACACGATCATCCGCGACTGCAGCTACGGTGCGCTCTACGCCTCCGGCTGCTCCGATGTGCTGGTGGACGCCTGCCGCATCCACGGCATCGAGGGCTACAGCGGCGTCTTCGAGCTCAGCGGCTGCCATGACTGCGCCTGCGTCAACACCCGGATACGCGACTGCGCGATCCCCACGCTTCTCACGCTCCAGACTGTGAAGAACTTCTATCTCGCGGGCTGTGAGATCCGCTCCAACCATTTCGAAGGCATGTTCGCCTGCCAGGTCTATCCCGCGGTGGTCGAGGGCTGCGCCTTTGAAAACAACAGCGGCTCCTGGTATCAGGACACCTGGCAGCTGAGCGAACGCGCCGTCGATCCCTCGGGCAGAACATACGACGACGAGGAGCTCGAGACCCTTGCACTCATGCAGGACGTGAGCTGGACCGCGCCGGAGGAGGCGGAGCTCATCCTGACCGCGCCGGAGCCCGCTGCGGACGGCATGATCCACGTCCGCAATGTGGACGAGCTGCTGGCCTCCATCGCGCCGAACACTGTGATCTTCCTCGAGGACGGCGTCTACGATCTCAGCGAAGCCTCGGGCTACGGCACGCAAGGCGGATATTACTGGTACTGGATGAACTGCTACGACGGCCCGGGCCTTGTGGTCCACAACGTCGAAAACCTCACAATCCGGGCGGGCGGCCCGCACCGGGCGCGCATCGTCGCGGTCCCGCGCTACTGCGAGGTGATGAGCTTTGAGGGCTGCGCCGGCGTCAGGCTCGAGGGCTTCACGGCGGGCCATACCCAAAGCCTCGACGACAGCGCCTGCGCGGGCGGCGTGCTGAGCTTCCAGGACAGCCGGAACGTGGAGATCGAGGACTGCTCGCTCTTCGGCTGCGGCACCGTCGGCGTCTCGGCCATCAGCTGCCGCGATATGCACATCCTCCATACCGAGATCCACGACTGTACCGTTTCTGCCTTCTATTTCATGGGCAGCAGCGACATCGCGGCCGACGAATGCAACATCCACGACATCGGCGGCGCTTACGGCAATGCCGTCTATCAGTACTACGACTGCAAAAACATCACCGTTGACGGCAGAGCTCTGTCGGACAACGTGTGGTAAGACCGGCAAAGCACGCGGCCATCGAACAAGACGAAGAATCCGGCTGTCATATGTCCAGACAGCCGGGCGCACCTCATGCCTGCCGTGGGGGGCCTGCCCCTCACGGGGATGCCGGCGTACCGTTTCTTTGAGATACGCGGCGTAACGCCGCCCGGCTGCGGATTTGCCGGACACATATACTTGCATGTTACCGATTACCGCGCGGGCCGTTCGTGAACGGCCTCTACGGCGAAAACGACACCGCGTATGAAATAGTCGTAGGGGCCGATGCCCTCATCGGCCCGCCGTTTTGCGGCAATACACGTCATTCGGCGGGTCGATCAGAGGATCGACCCCTACGGCCTTTCTTCTGTTCAAGATTTATGTTTTATGGCTTTGCAAAGCATCCCAGCTTGTCATCCTGAGCGGAGCAAAGCGAAGTCGAAGGATCTTTCTTTCACACAAACCGGAAAAAGATGCTTCGTCGCTTCGCTCCTCAGAATGACAGAACACAAAAACAGGACCCATCCGATGGATGAGTCCTGTTTCTTTGATGCGAGAGAGGAGACTTGCGTGCATTTCCGCCTTGCGGGAGAGGGCGGAAATAAAGGAATCGACCGGCGTGCGCACCGGTCGATGAAGCCGCCCCAGGCGGCTTCGATGACAGATTCAAGTCTCCTCTCGATAAGAAACAGGACCCATCCGATGGATGAGTCCTGTTTCTTTGGTGCGAGAGAGGAGACTTGCATGCATTTCCGCCTTGCGGGAGAGGGCGGAAATAAAGGAATCGACCGGTGTGCGCACCGGTCGATGAAGCCGCCCCCGGCGGCTTCGATGACAGATTCAAGTCTCCTCTCGATAAAAAAACAGGACCCATCCGATGGATGAGTCCTGTTTCTTTGGTGCGAGAGAGGAGACTTGAACTCCCACGTCGGTTGACACACGCCCCTCAAACGTGCCTGTCTACCTGTTCCAGCACTCTCGCAGCTTTGCCTCGCTTAAGGCAAGGGGTATTATAGCAGATTCTCCGGTTTTGTCAAGGCAGAATTTTCGGTTTTTTGAAATTCGTGCCCGCCGCCTGCCGCCGTCTCCTGCAGGAGCCGGACAAAGCCCAGGACGATCGCGGCGATCACCGCGCGCGCACCGTGATCCACATAGAGGAGAAAGCGCATCCTGAAGTAGGCATAGTAGCTGAGCAGGGAGGCGTACTGCATCAAAAGGGCGCAGGGGACGCAGAGCAGGCAGCCGAAGCCCAGCACGACCGAGAGCACGTCCGCGCCGAAAAAGTAGCGGTCATGCATGTGCGGCAGCAGAAAGGGGATGCCCGCCGCAAACAGGAAGGCCGCGGCGACCACGGCGCGCGGACTCAGACGGCGGCGGCGGAAGAAGCAGACCAGCAGAAGCGAGAGCATATACGTGACCGCGCCGACGATGCCGAGATTGGCCGCGTCCTGCGTCTGCGGAGAGCGCCAGAAGAAGGCGTAGATCGAGGGGGAGTTGTAGTTGAGGGCGCTGCCGACGCTGTCCGCCTGCGAGAGGTAGAGCGTCAGCGTCTCCAGGAAGGGCTTGCCCAGCAGGACAGCGGGCAGCACGAGCGCGATATAAAACAGCGGAAACAGCGCGAAGTGCCACAGCCGACAGCTCCCGCGAAACCACAGTACCGCCATGACCGGCAGCAGAAACACGGCCTGGAGCTTGAAGCCGAAGGACAGCGCAAAGCACAGCACCGATAAAACCGGCCTGTCCGACAGCGCAAGCCACAGTCCCAGCAGCGCGAGCGACACATAGATGCTGTCGCACTGGCCCCAGAGCGCGCCGTTGAGCACCACCGTCGGGAGAAAGAGCACCGCGAAAAAGCAGCACAGCCGGCTCCGTGTTCCGCCGCCGCAGAGGGCGAGCAGGGAAGACGCCGCAAAGGCGAGCACCACGTCGAAGAAGATGCTCAGAAGCTTGATGAGAAACAGGTCCCGGATCGGCAGATACGAGAAGAAGCAGAGAAAATACAGATACGGGATGTTGTAGTTGCCGAGGGGGTAGGACAGGGAGCGAAAGCCGAGATTGTCCCGGTAAAAGGCGACCCACTTGCTCAGAAAATCCTGATAGTCCAGCGTCTCATAGGGCAGGCACCAGGCCCGCAGCAGGAAGGCCGCCGCGGTCAGCATGGCGGAGAGGATATACGCCCGCCGCGTCGTCAGAAGACCCGCGCGCCAGAGCAGAAAGTACGCCAGGCACGCCTCCAGCGCGAGCAGCAGACAGGTAGCCAGATCCATAAAACAGCCTCCGAAACGATAGGATAACGTCAATAGTATATCACATCCGCCGCAAAAGTACCATAGCGAGATTTGCGTGCCTTTTTTCCTTTGACAATTCTGCGCCGCTGTGTTACGATACCGCCATATGAGGGAGCAGCCGGCGTCCGAAGCGGCGGGACTTTTACCAGCGGGAAAACGGCCCGGCGGTAAAGGTCTCTTTTATTATCAGGGAGGGTTATTATGATTCCGGCTTTGATCGT
The DNA here is from genome assembly GCA_902779945.1 of Oscillospiraceae bacterium. Lineage (GTDB taxonomy): Bacteria > Bacillota > Clostridia > Oscillospirales > Oscillospiraceae > Limivicinus. The sequence continues at coordinate 268,612 of CACZDN010000001.1, forward strand.
GTTTGTTGTGACGTACATCCTTATGCTGAGCTTTCAGAAGTGGCGGCCCTGGATCGCGCTGGGCGCGGCGGTCGTGATGCTGATTCTCGGCGCGCTGGGCTTCTTTGCGATGACGCCGCTTTCGGCGCTGGGCGCGGTGGACTACAATGTGCTGCTGATGATCTCGTCGACCATGTGCATCGTGACGCTCTTTATCGAGAGCCGTATGCCCGCCCGCCTTGCGGAGCTGATGATGGCGAAAGTGCCGAACGTCATGTGGGCCGTCACGGTGCTGAGCCTGTTTGCCGGCGTTGTCAGCGCCTTTGTCGACAACGTGGCCACGCTTCTGATGGTGGCCCCCGTCGGGCTTGCGATCTCGCGCAAGCTCAAGATCTCGCCCGTCCCGGTGCTTATCGCCATTTCGGTCTCCTCCAATCTCCAGGGGGCCGCCACCCTCGTCGGCGACACCACGAGCATCCTGCTTGGCGGCTTTGCCAACATGAACTTCATGGAGTTCTTCTGGTTCCACGGCAGGCCGGGCATTTTCTGGAGCACGGAGCTGGGCGCGCTGACCTCGCTGCTGGTGCTGATGTTCCTGTTTCGCGGCTACCGGGAGAAGGTCGAATGCAAGGTAGAGACCGTGGTCGACGATCTGGTGCCGAGCTGGCTCATGATCGGGACGGTGCTCCTGCTCATCTGCATGTCCTTCGTGCCGGAGCCGGAGGGCGGCACGCTGAAAACCCTGCACGGCCTGCGCAGCGGCCTGTCCTGCGCGTTCTGCGCGATCGTCGGCCTCGTCCGCCAGAGCGTGCGCGAGCGCTCCGCCGCCCCCTTCAGGCGGGCGGCCAAAGAGCTTGACACGGACACGCTGTTGCTGCTCTTCGGCCTTTTCATGGTGATCGAGGGCATACGCGCCGCCGGGGTCATCGACGCGGTGGCGGAGCTCTTCTACCGTACCGCGGGCAACAACCCCCTGCTGCTCTATACGCTGATCGTCGGCGCGTCGGTGCTGCTCTCGGCCTTTATCGACAACATCCCCTACGTCGCCACCATGCTGCCCGTGGTGCAGAGCATCGCCCTGCTGATGGGCGAGGACCCGACGGTCTACTACTTCGGCCTGCTGACGGGCGCGACGCTCGGCGGCAACCTCACGCCCATCGGAGCCTCGGCCAACATCACGGCCATCGGCATCCTTCGCAAAAACGGGGAGGAGGTCACGACAAACGACTTCCTGCGCATCGGCGTGCCCTTCACGCTGACGGCGGTGATCGTCGGCGCGGCGTTCATCTGGCTCGTCTGGGGCTATTGAATATCGACACGGTTTACATAAAAACGTTGGAGGATAGGACATGAAAAAGGGCGGAATCGGCATTCTTGTTTTCCTGATCGTGGCGCTGCTTGTCGCGTTTCTGGCCATGAAGGCGATGCAGAATCCCGCGGGTCTGACCGAAAAGCTTGAGGAGAAGGCGGAGAATGCGGTACAGCAGGCGGCGGACACCGTCGGCGACGCGATCCAGAACATCGACCTCGGGGGCGCCGTACAGAACAGCGGCCTGCTTGAGACCCTGCAGGACGCGTTCTCAAAGATCGGCGGTGCCTGATGAACCCGAACAGCACGAATCCCCTGATGTTCATTCTGGAGGCGGACCCCGCGCGCTATCTCAAGACCAGGGCCGCGGCGCTGCTCGCGCTGCTCAAGCTCATCGAGGGCGTTGCCGCCGTCTGGTGCGTCTCACAGATGATCGCTTTCCTGCGCGCGTTCGCCGCGGATTCGGGCGGGGCGCTGCCGGTTGACGCGGTCAAGAGCGTGCTCCCGTATGAGCTGACGGCGCTGCTCCCGCAAGGGACGCTCCCATCCGGCGGCGCAGTCGGGACGGCGCTCACCGCACTGGCGGCGCTCTGCCTGCTCGCGGAGCTCGCGTGCCTCGCACTGGAGGGCTTTGCCGCCCCGTATCTGTGCTTCGCTCTGGGCGGCGCGAAGCTTTTCAGCGTCACGCGCAAGACAGCGTTTTTCGCCTCCGTCGGCCTCGCCCTGAGCGTGACGCTGTCCTGCGTCGTGTCGGCGTATGACGCGGTCACGGGCGGCGCAGAGCTGCGCGTGCTGCTGTGGCCGGCACTGGTCACGGTGGGCTGCGCGCTCCTGCTCTGGCTGTACGTGTCCTATAACCGGGGCGCCTCCGCCGTGATCGCGGCGATCGAATATGAGATCCGCCTGGGCTTCAAGGAGAGCGTACCGAAGGAGCTGAAACTCGGACGGGACTCCTTTCTCCTGTGCGTTATATTCCTGGCGGCCGCGGCGGCGCTCTGCGCCTTCGTCGACTGGCGGATGTACGCAAACGCCATTCCCGTACTGCTGGCGCTCAAATACGGCGTGGCCCGGAAAAGCTGGCTGCGTTTTCGCCGCTGTCACCGGTAATCCATCATCCAACCCGCTCGCATCGGGCGGGCGCGCTGACTGCTTCGGCGCGCCTGCCCGGTGTTTTTTTGCGCCGCGGCATGGAAAACCCATTTTTTCCTGCTGCAAACCGCCTTTGTTCACTTGCATATTGGGAAAAATTGTGGTACTTTATATTATGTAAAATTGCGTGGAGTGTACCCATTTCAGGGGCGGCTCTGCTTGCGGAAAAACAAGACCGCGTCCCGGCGCGGAATGAAATATGGAGTATTGCCATGATGAATCTGCTTGAAAAAATCAACGAAAGGCTGCACAGCGCGCTCCCGAAACGGGTGATCGCGTCGCTGCTGGTGGCGGCGGAGTGCTTCTCCGTCGTCGCGGTGGGCGTTCCCACGACCTATGCCCAGGAGGACGAGGGCATCGTGGTGGTCGACGGATCGGACGCCTACGCCCCGGACTGGGACGCGGATGCCGGCGGGGAGCTCGAACTCCTGCCCGGGCAGGAGGAAGCGGTTACCCCGGCGGAGGCGGCGGAGCTCGGCGCGAACGCGGCGGAGCAGGCGGCCTATGAGGCGGAGCTTGCGGCCTATGACGCGGCCATGGCGGCCTACGACGCGGAGGTCTCAGCGGAGGACTACGCCGTTGCGGCCGAAGCCGCCGCACGCACCGATGAGGCTGTGCAGCGGGCGCGGGAGGCCGCAGACCGCGCGGCGGACGAGGCGGCCTGGGCGCTGGACGCCTATCACCTTGCGGAGCAGGAGGCCCAGGAGGCTGCCGAGGCGGCGAGCCGGGCGTTTTACGCGTCAGACTTCGCGGCACAGGCGCTTGAAAACGCTCTTCGCGAGAAAGAGAACAGAGACAGTGAGCAGAGCGGGAAAAAGACCGACGCCGGGACGGATGACAAAAACGGCGACAAGACCCTGAAAACGCCCGAGGGGACAGCCCTGCCCGAGCGCACGGCAAAGCCGGGTCTCAGTCCGGATAAGGAGCCTTCGGACAGAAGCCTGAAGTCCGACGGGGACAAGAGCGGAAAGCCCGCGAACAAGAGCGAGGATGCATCCGATGAGAAGACCCGCGCCGAGGCCGAACAGGCGGAGCTCGACCGACTGACGGAGCAGTCCGAGATACTTGCGGCGGAGGCGTCCGAGAAGGCGGCGAGTGCCGCTCACGCGGACGAAGAGGCCCAGCGCGCCTGGGAGGCGGCGGACAGGGCCGCCGCGGCCGCAAACCGCGCGGCTGCCGCGGTGGACAGCGCCTGTGAGGCGAGCGCACGCGCATGGGCGGCCGTGGAGAGAGCCGCCGCGTATGAGGCGGAGAGAGACGCCGCCGCACAGAGCGTCGAAAAACCCGAGAACACGGAACCCGGCGAAGGCGAAAGCCCCGATGCGAGCGGAGCCGACGGCGAGCTCACATACAGGGAGCTGAACTATGCCGACGCTGCCGTGACAGTCACGGGCGAGGCGCCCGAGGGGGTCGAGGTGCGCACGGAGGATGTCTCCGGAGCCTATGGCGACTTTGACCCCGACGCCTTTTCCGGCGCCGGCGTGAGCGATATGGAGACCTTCGCGTCGGACGAATCGGAATACTTGCGCAGCGAGGACCCGTCGTATACGGTCCTTGCCGCCTATGACATCGCCCTCTCCCTTAACGGCGAGGACTACCAGCCGGAGGACGGCAGGCCCCTGGCGGTCAGCATCACGCTTCCCGAGATCCCGAAGGGGACGGAGCTGCGGCTCTGGCACATCCGCGGCGACGGCCGTCTCGAGCAGATCAGAGACTTCACGCTCGAGGGCAATACCCTCAGCTTTGAAGCCGCCGGCTTCTCGGTGTATGTGGTGACACAGGTTACCATCACGACCCACATCACCGCCGGCGACGGCAATACATACCGCGTCTCCGTCACCTACGATCAGGACGCCGCCATGCCGGAAGACGCAGTCCTGGCGGTGCGTGAGCTGGGTGACGACGAAAAAGAGAGTTATGTAAACCAGAGCGCGGAGGCACTCGGGACGGCGGCGGAGGATTTCGCCTTTGCCCGCGCCTTCGACATTGCGATCCTCGACCCTGACACCGGCGCTGAGCTCCGGCCCGCAAGCGGCGTCAAGGTCAGCATTTCCCTGCTCGATACGGACCTGAGCGCGGCGGAGAGCCTGAACCTGCTCCACTTCGGCGAAGAGGTGGAGAAGGTCGACTATACCCTGAGCGGCGGCGCCGTCGCCTTCGAGACCGACGGCTTCTCGGTCTATGTGCTGTGCGGGTACACGGTGGATTTCCACTGGGGCGATTATACCTATTCCATCGCGGGGGAGAGCGACGTCACCCTCAGCGCGCTTTTTGAGAAGCTCGGCGTGACGGAGATCACGGTCGCCGATGTGGCGGACGTCAGCTTCTCCGACGAGACGTTGGTGAAAGTGGAGACAGTCAAAGATGACGCAGAGCAGATCGTCGACTGGCGGCTCACGTCCCTCACGCCCTTCGACACCGACGAGGCGCTGACTCTCACGCTCAAAAACGGCGAGACGGTGAAGATCCTGGTCACGGACGAGCCGGAGGAGGATACGCGCATACAGCTGACCATCACGGCGGACAGTGACAGCAAGCTTTATGACGGCACGGAGCTGAAAAAGGAGAGCTATACCGTCACCGGCGGGCTGGCTGAGGGCGACAGCATTGAAAGCGTAAGCGTGACCGGCTCGCAGACAGAGGTCGGCAGCAGCGAAAACGTTGCCCGAGAGGCAAAGATCGTAGACGCCGAGGGCGAGGATGTGACGGAGAATTATGCCATCACCTATATTGCCGGCACCCTTGAAGTAAAAGAGAGAAAGATAACGATTACGGCGGACAGCGCGGAGAAGACCTATGACGGCGAAGAGCTGACGGCAAACGGCTGGACGAGCACGGAGCTTGCGCGGGGCGACAGCATCACTTCGGTGGATATCACAGGCTCCCGGACAGACGCGGGCGTATCCACAAATACTGCCATAAATGCAGTCATCGTGGACAGCGAAGGACAGGAGGTAACCCGCTCTTATGAAATTATATATGAAGACGGTTCGCTGACCGTCAACCCGAAGGGCGTCACGCTGACAGCGAACAGCGCCACACGGAAGCACACCGGCGAAGTGTGGTCGGTGTCCGGCTATACCAGCAGCGAGGGAGAGCTGGAGTTTGAAGGTGTGCAGGCAGTTGCCAGCGGCACGGACATCGGCATCTATGACGTAACATTCTCTGGCGTGACCGTAAACGAGACGCGCGATTCTACCGGGAACTATGTTGTCACCGCCGTGGTCAACGGCCTGCTGTTCATTGTCAATTCGGAATTGAATGAGCCGAGTCTTCTGAAGAAGGAGATAACAGGCTTCAACGGGGACCTTGCAAGCTATAAGATCGAGGTAAACCCTGAGGGCCTGGTCCTGACCGGCTCGGGCGACAGACTTGTACTCAAGGACACTTTCAGCGGAAACCAGTCCATCAACTACGGGTCCATCGAGGTCACCGTTACGAGCGGCGAGGAAGTGACCTACGATTACAGTGGTAATACCGGTACCTATTCCATCCCGGACGGCACCGCCGTGACCATCACCTATGTCACCCGCGTAAAGGGTGACGCGGGCGATCTTGTGAGATTTTCAAATACAGCCGTTCTGGGGCGCATGGAGGGCTGGACTTTCGTCGGCGGACCGACGGCCTCGGCGGAAGAGGAAGACGTCATCTCGCCGACCGGCTCCGACATCTCCGGTACGGGCGGCGTCTTTACCATTGATCTCTTCGTCTATGCGGAGAATCACATGGAAGAGGGACTCGGAGGGGCGACGTTCCGCCTGCTGGACAACAATATGCAGCCGATGACCTATTTGGCCGGCAAAAAGGCCGGGCAGCAGATCACCTTTACAACGGGCAGCGACGGCTATGTGGCCATCACGCTGAGCGAGGAGAACGACGGTCTGTCCATTCACAAGAATACGGCCTACTATCTCGAGATGGTCACGGCGCCCTATCAGCTCAAGAACGGCGAGTATATCTATTATCAGAAGGACAATACCTTCTACAGCTTCCTGATCACCGACGACCCGAACTACACCTACGGCGGCATCTACGCTTACTTCAACGGCGACGTGCTGAAGGTGCGCTGCTATCCCGAGTCGGCCGGCGTCAACGTCACCCAGCGCTTCAGCGGAAGCTATTCTCTGACAGATGAGCAGAAAAACAACATCAAGTACATCCTCCAGAAGGAGGCGCTGGACACGGAGAGCGGCTGGGTGGATGTAGAGACGCATTACTATCGTGAATTCAGCTACGGCTCCATGAACTTCAAGATCGGCAAATCCGGCGGAACGGAGCTGGAGGATAACGCGACCTACCGCATCATCATGGAAAATGCGCTCCCGGAGGAGCTCGCGGGGATCGTGGAGGAAAACGTCACGGTATCCGTCACCTATCAGGCGCATGGCCGTCCGGTGGAGGAGGACAGCAACGAGTTCTGGATCGACCCGGACGACAAGCTGCTGGCGCACAGCTATAACCTCGCATTTACCAACGAATATATCGATCATAAGCTGTCCATTGTCAAGATCGATGAAGAAAGCGGCAAAACACTCCCGGGCGCTGTATTCACGATCTACCCGGCGGAAGGCGGAGAAGCCCTCGGTTCCTACACTGCCGACGCCGACGGTTTGCTTACCATTCGCAAAAACGACGAGGGCATGGCATATGAGACGGACACGCTCTACTATGCCGTGGAGACGGTCGCGCCGACGGGCTATATCCTGCCCAAAAACCCCAGGAAAGTTTACTTCTATTTCTCGGAGAAGAGCAGCGCTGTCCCGGACGGTCTGCCTGCCGGCGCGAAAGCGACCGACCTGACGACCGCCTATACGACCGATCCGGTTCCCAACAACAGCAACGCAGTCGACGTCCCTGTGACGGTCGTCTGGGGCGTCAAGGGCAACGAAGCCTGGCCGGCAAACGTAAAGAGCGTCGAGGTCGGCCTGTATAAATCGGTTGACAGGGGGGACCCCGTGCGCGTTACGGACAAACAGGGCCGGCCGCGGACGGTCACACTGACTGCCCAAAAATATTATAATGTAAGCAGCTTCAGCAATCTTCCCGCGCTGGAGGACGGGAAAACCGTTGTCTATTCCGTCCGGGAAGAGCATGTGAGAGACTACAGCGACAATGACCTCATCAGCAGCTTCGCCTATAAGAGCAGCATCAGCGGTACTGGCTGGTATGTGGTGAACAACCAGCCCGCGGTCAGCGTCACGGTGGAAAAGCAGTGGTACGAGCTTGACGGCACGACACCGGTCGCTGATACGAGCGAGAAGCCTGCCGTGTCCTTCAGCCTCTACCGCACCAAAGCGGAGAACAGCGCTGCGGCCTTGACCCGCTCTGAGCTGTCGGCATTTCTGGCCGGCGCGGAGTGCGTGCGTTCGGGGATCAAGCTGTCGTACGCAAACACTTGGACTGTGACGGAGGATTCTCTGGAGAAGACCGACGCGGACGGGAATGCATACTACTACTTCGCGCTGGAGAGCATTCCGGAAAACCAGGAGGACAGCTACGTCATTGCCTCCGCTACGGAGCTTCAGCCGCGCAGGCTGACAATCAGAAATAAGCAGACCCCGATCACGGTCACCATCCAGGCTCTGGATCTTGAGAAAACCTATGGAGATCCTGACCCGTATGCGAATCCCGATCCGGAGACGGTGTTCTTCACCGCGAGCGTGATGGAGGACGGCTCAAAGGTTGTTGTAAACAGCCCGGATGAGGCCGGAAACTGCACCGCTACCGTGACGTCGCTGAATAACACCGTCAGCACCATTCACTTCAAAGTCGCGCGCGAGGAAGGGGAGAAAGTCGGCGACTATGCCATCACCCTGACGGGCGACGCGTTTCAGGAGGGTTACCGCGTCCTGTTCGGCAGCGCGACGATGACGATCAAAAAGGCTAAGGTCACCATTACCGCAGGCGCTGAGAAGCAGTACGGCATGGACGATCCTGAGTATGTTACGATCGACGGACTGAAAAACAACGAGGACGCAAGCGTTCTTGTATTTGAGGTTTCCCGCGAGATAGGCGAGGATGTGGGCGAGTACCCCATCACGCTGACGGGCGAGACGGACCAGGGCAACTATACCGTCAACTATGTCCTCAGAGATGAGGAGGGCAATCCGTATACCTTCAGGATCACCAGAGCGAGAGCTACGATAACGCCGGATGACAAGACAAAGACGTACGGCGAGGAAGATCCCGATTTTTCCGTGACGGTCACAGGCGTGATCAAGGGGGATGATCCCTCCGGCTTCATCTTCGATTTGACCCGTCAGCCGGGCGAGGATGTGGGAAAATACATCATCAGGCCCGAGGGCGACCTGGTACAGGGCAACTATGATATTACTTACAAAACCGGTACGCTGACGATCCTTGTCGCGCCTCTTACGGTGACGGTGGAGCCCGCGGAGAAGACCTACGGCGATGAGGACCCCGAGTGGGAAGTGATGCTCGACGGGCTGCAGGGCAGCGACGAGGACGGCGAGATCAGCTCCGAGCTGGATGCGGCGACCGGTGTACGTACCTACAGGTACGCCGTCTCAGAGGGCGAAACCGCACGCACGCTGGTCACCTTTACCACACTGCGGGCACAGGGGGAGAATATCGGCGACTATGTCGTTACCCCGAGCGGCTTGGCGACACAGGGCAACTATGAGATCACGTTTGAACACGGCACGCTGACGATCATCAGAGCCGAGCTGAACGTCACACCCAAATCCCAGGTGAAGGCGGTGGCGGCCGACGACCCGCTTCTTGAGGCCGACATCGAGGGCTGGAAAAACGGGGATGAGATCTGCGTAGCCACCCACACCAACAGCGAAACCGCGGAAGACGGATACACCCCGAAGATCACTTGGACCTATACGCTTGGAGAAGGCGACGACGCCGTCACGATTCTCAGCTTCACGCTCAAGCGCGTGAAGGGCGAGGAGGAAGGCGACGTATACGATGTATTCGCCGAAGGTGCAGAGGAGCAGTCCAACTATAAGGTCATTTATGACCCGGGAACCTTCAGCATCCTGTCGGTCCTTGATATCGACGTGACGCAGATTCTGACGGATTACGCAGACCCCGACGCGAATCCGGAATACAGCTATACGGCTACGCTGGATTTGGCCGGCACCGGTCTGAACGAATACGAAAAGAACGGATTTGAGAGCGTAGAGGGCGTCCCCACCCTCAGCTTTACCCTGCCTGAAGACAAGGCGAACATGAAGACGCTGAAGGTGCCGGGCGGCGCGAAGCTGACCATCACCCAGAATACCGCGAACGATGACTATATCACACTCATCACCGTGGACGGCAGCCTGTATACGAATTCCGCGTCGGTTTACACCCTCGGGCATGTGGACACCTATCACAATATTGCGTTCCGGCATAACCGCATCAATATGCCCGTGGAGGCGAGAGCCGCCGTCGGACAGACAGAGACGGGCGCGCAGGTTCTGACCGGCAGAAAGGGCGCGCTGGGCATTCCGCGCAGCGGCGACGGCCTGCCCTCAGAGGAGGGGCGCAGCGTCGACTCCGGGTTTGCCGATGAGATGTACAGCAAGATCGGCTATGAGCTGCCCTCCGACAAGTACTATGTCTACGACCATGCTTCGCTGTATTACGCCTCCGAAAGCACACAGGGAAGTCCGGTAGCAAGCGCGTCCAATATCGTGGCTGTCCGCTATGCGCTCGTCGAGCCGACGACTGCCCCGGAAGGCGGCACCGAGAGTGCCCCGGCGGTCTACAAATGGCAGTACAGCCTGGACGGCAGCAGCTTTGCCAATGCGCCGGACGATACGAAGCTGGTGCTGTTCTACCTGCCCAAGTATGTCTGCAAGATCAATGAGAAAAAATACTATACCCTGAATGAAGCGGTGAAGGACGTGGCCAACAACGTCCAATCCGGCCCCATTGAGATGCTGATCCCGGATTACGCTGTCCGCTCGGCGGCAGACGCCGCCGTCATTCCCGCAGGCTGCGAGGTCACCGTCAAAACGGCAAGCACCGAATATGAGGGCGAGCCGGGCACGAACGCGTCCATCAGCCGGAGCCTGAGCTATACCACTGTCCCTCTCTTTACAAACCGGGGTACGCTGACACTGGAAAACATTACCGTCGACGGCAAGGGGATCGACGCGAATGCGGCTCTGATCAGAAATGAGGCCAACGCCGTGCTTACCGTCGGAGAGAACGCTGTGCTTGCAAACGCAAAGGGCGTCGACGGCGGGGCGATCTATGCCGCGGGCGGCACGGTGACCGTCAGCGGCAGCATGACTGACAACAGCGCATCCAATGGCGGCGCGATCTATGCCGCGGGCGGCACGGTCAACGTCAACGGCAGCCTGACCGACAGCAGAGCGGTCAACGGCGGCGCAATCTATACGGCGGGCGGCATCGTGAACATTGCCGGCACTGTCAGCGGGAGCACGGCCACAAGCGGCGGCGCTGTCTATCTCAGCAGCGGAACCGTGACGGTCAGTGGTTCCCTGACAGATAATGAGGCGGCCAACGGCGCTGCGGTCTATCAGACCGGCGGCACGCTGACGGTCAGCGGCAGCATGTCCGAAAACAGTGCGTCGGCGGACGGCGGCGCGATCTATCTGACCGGCGGCACAGCCACTGTCGCCGATGGCGGCAGCCTGTCCGAAAACGAAGCGGCGTCCAACGGCGGCGCGGTCTATCAGTCCGGCGGCACGCTGAATAACCAGGGTACGGTCAGCGGCAACAGTGCCCAAAACGGCGGCGGGTTCTACCGCGTCGGCGGTACGTTTATGGCCGGCGGTACCGTCAGCGCCAACACGGCCGGCGACAATGGCGGCGGCATCTATTCCGTCGGCAACCCGCTGGAAGTCACCGCAAGCGTCAGCGGCAACAGCGCCCAAAACGGCGGCGCTGTCTACATGAGCGGCTCCACCCTGAAGCTCACCGGCTGCACGCTGTCCGGGAACAGCGCGTCGACGGATGGCGGCGCGGTCTATGCGCTGAACGCTGCAACGACCTTCGGCAGCGCGGCGCAGGTGAGCGGCAACACGGCCAGCGGCAACGGCGGCGCACTCTATATGGAAGGCGGCAGCGCAAATGTCAGGGACGAGAGTGAGCTGAAGGAAAACACAGCGTCCAACGGCGGCGCGATCTATGCCACCAGCGGAACGATTGCCCTGGGCAGTGTCGAAACCGTTAAGAACGGCGATACGAGCACCACAACGACTACCGGCTGCAAGCTGACAAATAACGAGGCTGCGGCAAGCGGCGGCGCGATCTATACTCTCGGCGCCTCCGTGGAGGTCAAAGCGGGCAGCGTTACCGGAAACAGGGCCAATCTGGGCAACGGCGGCGCGATCTACAGCGAAAGCGATACGGTGACGGTCAGCGGCGGTACGCTGTCCGGCAACAGCGCAGACAGGGGCGTCAGCACCGACAGCAACCTCGGCCTCGGCGGCGCGATCTATGCGGGCAGCGGCACGGTGAATTACAGCGGCGGCAATATCAACGGCGGCAATACGGCGCTCAACGGCGCGGCGATCTTTACCGGGACGGGCATTGCCAACATCTCCGCCTCCATCACCGGCAATACCGCCTCAGAAGGCGGCGCCGTCGGCGTGGGAAGCACGGACGCGCGTCTCTACTTCACCGGGAACGCCAACGTCTATGACAACAAGCTGGGCAATAACCAGCGCAATGTCTGCCTGGATGTGGATTCGGATCTTGTCATCAATGCCCTCACGCTCAGTTCCGGCAAGAAGATTGGCGTGTACGTCCCCGGCGATGTTAACAGCGAACAGGTTGTGAAACATGGCGACGTCACGGCCTACTTCGGCGCCTATACAGAGACGAACAATCTGGCGAGCACGTTTAAGAATGACCGTTTCAGCGACCTGAAGGTCGGCTTTGAGCATAACCAGCTGTATTGGGTAAACGAGCTGAAATACGACGTCTACTATTTGAGCGGCTACAGCGGCCAGTTCCCGCCTACCTCAAACTATCAACAGACCCCAAGCAAAAAGGTATGCACAGGCAAGAGTTATGTGCCCCGCACGAGAGAGAGCGACATCTATGATCTCGTGATGGCTATGAAGCTCTATGAGGCCCATAATAATGATTTCACGAATAACGTCGGGGCAAACTATGCCTCCATGGCGGTGTATGCCTATACCTTCTCAGATAAAGCAATGAACTCCTTTGCCAATTATCTGCAGAGGATAGAGTGGGACGGCGAAGCGCGAAAGTGGAAGTTTATCGAACAGGACGGCACAGAGGCGCCCGCCGATACCACAAAGCTTGTCATCTTCTATTCCTCCCCGGCGTATCTCACCGTTGTCAACAACAACACCGACAGCTTGACGCTGGACATTTCCGAGATCAGCATCCTGGGCAAGAACGCGGCGGACGGGCTCTACGGCTTCGTGACCGCGAAGAACGGCGCGACCATCCAGACCCTGCGGACTATCACGGCCGATGATCTCAAACTGGAGGCCGGAGAATCCATCAAGCTGATGTTCCCCGGCGCGCAGGGGCAGAGCATAGCCATTATGGGGACGCTGAACGGCGAAGGCGCGACGTACACCTTCAAAGGCGGCAATACGCAGACTGTTGCCGGCCATGCGTTCACTCTGAACGGCAGCTTAAACAACAGCGACACCGCGGCGGAGCTCATCTTCGGCGAGGCACTGCCTATCTGCAAAATCGGGGATGAGCCGTTCTCAACGCTTAAATTGGCGATGGACTACGCCAAAGCTCAAAAGACGGCGACCGGCAATAACACCTACAAGATCGAGATGCTGGTGGACTACCTGGTGCCAAAGGACGATGTGCTGGATATCCCCGAGGGCTACAACATCACCTTCACCACCGCTTCTCCGACCGCAACGACCCTGCCCTATACCGGCAACGGTACCCGGGCGACTCTCAGCCGCGACACGGGCAACTCAGGCGCCTCTGTCAAAGCCAATAAGAGCACGCTGACGGTCGACAATCTGGCGTTTGACGGCAGATCCCTGACAGCCGGCGGCGCGGGCGGCGCGATCAATACGAATAATTGTACCACCGTTACCTTAAGCCACTGTGAATTCAGAGGCTATCGAGCTGATCAGGGCGGCGCGGTCTATGTGAACAACACAAACGACGGCAGCAGTCTGACGGTAAAAAATTGCAAATTCACTAACTGTCAGACCAACGCCTCTGTGGATAAAGCGGGCGGCGGCGGCATTTGGACGACGGCGAGAAAGCTGGACGTTCGCGACTGTCAGTTTGAAGACTGCGCGTGTCTCAAGGGCTCTGCGCAGGCCGGCGCGGTGTTCCACAACATTCTGGCAGGTCAATTCACAAATTCCAAGACCTGGATTTCGGGCTGCAGCTTTGAAAACTGCTTCTCGGCCCAGGCATCCGGCGGTACGGTGGAATCTGACGCCAAGGATATTACCATTCTCAACTGTTCCTTCAACGGCAGCTACAGCAGCAAACCTTCCGGAAGCAACGGCGGCGCGCTCAACGTTTATGCCGAGAATACGGCAAACACCTCCAAGGATTGTGTACTGCGCGTGGTGGGCTGCACGTTCGAAGACTGCAACGCGAAGCTTGGTACTGCGAACGGCGGCGCAATCCGTACCACCACCAAGCGACTGCTCCTTTGGGGCTGCACATTCAAAAACACGCAGTCGGTTACAGGCGGAGCTGTGTCCATGACCAACACCGGCTCGTCCAAACTGGAAATCTATTCCTGCACCTTCGACAAATGCGTGGCGACAGGCAATGGCGGCGCTGTGAGTGCGTCGGTGGTGCCGGTGGTGATCATCGGGGATGCACCCCAGGCGGATACGGACCTGGGCGATATTGATTCCACAAAAGTGGATCTGCATGGTGTGAAACACACGGCGTTTATCGACTGCACCGCAAACCGCGGCGGCGGCATTGACAACGCCAAAAACGATACAACCGTAACCATGGAGAACGTCAGCTTTACCCGCTGTGCGGCAAGAACCAGCGGCGGCGGCGCGCTGTATACCCAGGCCAAGACCCTGTCCGTCACGGGCACGTCCAACATCTTCACCGGCTGCACAGGTTATGGCTCCGGCGGCGCGGTGTATCAGAACAGAACTGTCGAAAACAGCATTGTGACGCTGAATAACTGCACGTTCACTGACTGCGAGACGTTCAACGGCGGCAACGGCGGCGGTATGTACGCCAACGCCCGGACCCTGCGAATCAATTATGATAAAGAGCACGAGTCTGCCATAGAGAATGCAAAGGGCTCTTTCAAAAACTGCACGGCAGCCAACGCGGGCGGCGGTCTGTATCACGACTATACAGGTACGCTTACCGTTGCGAATTGCGGCTTTGAAAACTGCACGGCCAAGGCGGCCTACGGCGGCGGCCTGTATACCACCGCGAATGCCCTGACGATCATCGGCAAGGACAGCAAATTCAAGGACTGCACAGCGCAGACAGACGGCGGCGGACTGTATCAAAACCGGAATGTAGCCGGGTCGGTGTTTTCCTTCAAGGAAGGTTCCTTTGAAAATTGCACGGCAACTGGCAGTTACGGCGGCGCGATCTATACGTTTGCCAAGACTGTCACGCTGGAGAACGCGACCGTCACAAACAGCAAGGCCAAGGCCCAGGGCGGCGGCGTCTGGACCAACGCCTCAAGTGCAAACTTCAGTGTCTGCACCTTCACCGACTGCTCTGTCACGAACACCGACAGCAGAGGCGGCGGCGTCTATATCGGCGGCGGTACGACGATCTGTAAGGACAGCACGGTCAGCGGATGCAGCGCAGCCTATGGCGGCGGCTGGTATCAGAACGAGGGCATACTGTACATCCTTGGCGGCTCCGTCAGCGGCAGCGCCGTCAACGGCGGCGGCCTGTATGAGAATAAAGGTACAGTCAACCACTATGGTGGTACAGTCGCCGGCACGGCTACGTCGAACGGCGGCGGTGTGTATAAGAACGACGGCGCCTATACCATCGGCAACGGCTCCTATGACGGCGCTGTATACTCCGACGCGGCCATCGGCGCTGTGACGATGACGGAAAGCGGCAGTTCTGTGTATACTGCGACAGCGGTCAACGGCGGCGGTATCTATCAGAATGCCGGCTCACTCACGGTGAACGCAGGCGGCAGCATCAGCGGCCAGGCCAGCGGGAACGGCGGCGGTATCTACGTTGCGGGTGGCGAGCTCAAGATCTATGGCGGCCTCGTCACGAACTGCCAGGCCACCGGCAACGGCGGCGGCGTTTACTTTATCAGCAACCACGATTTCTGCTTCTATGGGAATAACGATGCGAAAATTCAGAACTGCCGCGCAGCCAACGGCGGCGGCGTCTATATGAACTCGGCAAAAGTCTTCCACCTGGGAGAGAAAGACAAGACAAGCCTTGGCATCATCGAAAACTGCCATGCGACCGTCAACGGCGGCGGCCTGTATCAGGCAAATGGCACCGTTAATCTTCGAAATACATCCATTATCCGCGACTGTTCTGCGGACGTCAATGGCGGCGGTGTGTACCACATGGACGGCACGTTCAACATCTATGGAGAAGGCCGCATCGAACACTGTACAGCGAAAGCCAACGGCGGCGGCATGTATAACGCGGGCGGCACCTTTACCTTTGAGGGCGGAAGCATCATCCGCAACGAGGCAACGGAAAACGGCGGCGGCGTGTACCAGATGGGCGGCACATTTAACATGACAAGCAAAGGCGCCGTGATCGGCGGCTCTGAGACGAACGCCAATACTGCCAATGTCGGCGCGGGTGTTTTTGTGGCTGATGGTCAGTCTGCAACCTTTAATGACAATAATTACAAGAAACTTGAGATCAGTTACAACCACGCCCTGACCGCAGGCGGCGGCATTGCCGTCGGCGGACCTGCTGCAAAGTTGACGTTCAGCAACGTGGTAAAGGTGCAAAACAACACCATGGGCACAAACAATAGCGTGTGCAACGTATATCTGGATCAGGATTCCAACACAGTGATCAATAATAACTACCTGAGCCCGGATGCGTCTATTGGCGTCTATGCATCTGATGCGCAGAATGCTGGCCATGGTTTGTCGGGTATGCCATTTGCCACATACTCCAACGAGAGCAATCTTAATTCCTACCACAATGACCACCTCCGGTATCTCTATGGCGTGAAGGGCAGCAACAATCTGGTCGTCTGGGCAAACTTCGTCTGCAAGATCACCGACGGAGATGGAAAACTCCTGTACAAGGATGCCGACGGCACGCCTGCTGCCTATGCCGAGCTGGAAAACAGGGCCAACGGCGCGGATAATAATGCTGGCGCTTTCACCGTGTTGAATGTGTCCGGTACGCCCAATCTCTACCAGCTGAATGAAGATGGAAGCTACACGCCCTACAATGAGAGCGGCGAGGGCGAGTATCAGGTTCAGATGCTGGTACCGAATTATGAGATGGGAGCTACCCGGCAGATCAAGCTGAACACCGCAGCTGCGCGCAAGGTCACGCTGACCACTGCCTCCACAACAGAAGATGAGTGCGGATTCAAGTACACCGGTGATGCCAGATTTGCCGCAACCATCACCCGCACGGTCGACACCTACTGCATGATTTATGTGGGCGATCAAAACGGTTGGGATTTCACCCTGCGCAATATTACCCTGGACGGGGGCAACAAAAAAGCCTCGGAAGATGGCTCGATCCTGCGCATTAACAATGGCAGCGTGAAGGTTACACTTGATTCGGGCGCGACGTTGCAAAACGGAAGTACCGACAACAAGGCGGGCGGCGCGGTGTACCTGAGTAACAACAACGCCACCTTCACCATGAACGCCGGCAGCCAGATCAAGGATTGCTCTGCCGGGACAGCCAACGGCGGCGGTGTGGCCATCAGCAACGGTATCTTCACCATGAACGGCGGCACCATCTCCGGCTGCACGGCTGCCAACGGCGGCGGCGTGCATGTGGACAACAGCGGCAAGATAGAGATGAACGGCGGCACGATCACTGGCAACAATGCCACGAGCAACGGCGGCGGTATCTCACTGAACAATTATAATTCGCGTATTTTCTTCTCAGGTCTCTGCAATGTGACGGGCAACACCCTGAACGGCACCACCCGCTGCAATGTTCAGCTCAATCAGGACAGCAACGTTATCATCAACGTAGACGGCATCGAAGCCCGGTCTGAGATCGGTATTTATGTGCCGGACGGTCCTAATGCCTATGACAAGCACGGCGGGGAGAACGATCCCTTCGGCACGCGTATGCAGGAGGAGGACAATTACTACTGCTTTGTCAATGACCGTCATACCTATCTGCGCGGCTTCAGGGCTGAGAAAGAAAATGAAACGCGCATCTTCTGGGAGTACCATCCTCTGCTCCAGGTAACCAAAGAGGTGGATAGCGACTGGTCCGGCGATAAGGACAAGCTGTTCAGATTCAGGGTGACCCTGGACCTGGACGGCGTGAGCCTGCCCCCCAAGAAATATGGGGACATGACCTTCAACAGAAACGGTGTGGCGACCTTCAGCCTGAAAGCCGGCCAGTCCGCAACCGCCAGCCTGCCGGATTCGCTCCACCTGCACGGCTATACGGTAGAAGAGTACTTTGAGACATCGTCGAACGACGCGAAGAACGAGGACTATACGATCACGGCGACCAGGAGAGGCGAGGCCTATCTTTTCGCCGAGGAGACGCCTTTGACCGTGACAGGCAAGCTGGGTGAGTTCGTCGGCAATACCAGCGAGGACGAGAGCACGGTCACCGAATCCGGCGAAATCAACAACAGCCTTTCGGACATCGTATACACCAACACCCGCGTGACCGGAGCCGTCATGTTCACCAAGAAGGTGACAAGCAGCCAGGAATCGGATAAAGACGCGACCTTCAACTTTGTTCTGACGCTGGGCGGCAGGAACGACACGAAGATCAACAAAGCCTATGAGGCTGTCCGGGGCCGTCTGGATGAGGACGGGAAGGTGATCGTGAGCGATGCGACGCCGACCGAGCTGACCGTCACGAACGGCGAGGCCAGGTTTACCCTGAAGGACGGAGAGACGCTCACCATCCGCGATCTGCCCACCGGTATGCCCTTCACGCTGAAGGAGGTCCTTGACGACGCCCAGGAGGCGAACCTCAGCGTCAGCGTGAATCAGGACCTGAAAGGGGAATACCCCTACGACAGCGAGGCCGGTGTCACAGGCGTCATCGGTAAAAACTATACGACCGCAAATGAGATCGTGGGCGCGGAGGAGAGCGAGAAAAGCCTTGCCGCCAGGGTAGACTTCAACAACAGCTTCCTGGAGATCGTCTGCAAGATCACCAACCGCAGCCGCGAGCTGCTGTATTACAGAGATACGAACGGCAGGCTGCAGCCCGCGATTTTCAGTCACCTGGAGGATGCTTTTGACCAGATCAACAGCGGCAACATCAGGACCGCTACGAACGGTATCGTATCCTCCGCTATGCGCATCGAGATGGTCGTACCGGCGTACACCATGGAGAGACAGGCGACGCTGATCAGCGGCAAAACCGTGACCCTGTCCACGGCGTTTACCACGGACGCACAGTATCCCTACAAGCGCGAGGAGGGCGAACCCGAAATATCCACGGTGTCCCGCGGCTTTGACGGCGGCAGCATGATCGTCGACAACGGCGCACTGACTCTGGACAGGATCACGCTCGACGGCGGCAGCCAGGAGAAGACAGCGGAAGGGGACAGCCTCTATTCTGTCAGCGAGGACGGCGGTATCCTGCGCGTGAATAACAACGTCAGACTGACGGTCAACCCCGCCGCGACGCTTCTCAACTCCGCCACGGACGGCAACGGCGGCGCGATCTGGCTGACCGTCGGCGCATCCCTGACCATGAACGGCTCAATTGACAATTGCTCCGCAGCATATGGCGGCGGTATATACGCCGCGGACAGATTTACGACCCTCGCCGCGTCAGGCAGGATTTCAAATTGCGAAGCTGTGACCGGCGACGGCGGCGCAATCTTTGCGGGCACCGGTACAAGCGTCAACCTCAATGCAGAGGCGGTGCTTGTCGGCAACCGGGCAGCGAATAACGGCGGCGCGGTCTGCTCCGGCGCGAACGTCATCCTGAGAGGTACGATCGGCGGAACCGCTACCGAGGACAGCAACATCGCCGGCAACGAGGGCGGCGGAATCTACATCGGAAATGACGCGACCTATACCATGTACGCCGGCAGCGCGATCACCGGCAACCGTGCAAAAAACGGCGGTGCGCTCGCCGCAGGCTACACGACCCGTATTGCCGGCGGCAGCATGACAGGCAACATTGCCGCTGAAAAGGGCGGCGCGGTCTATGCCGCGGAGAGCGCGGTTGTGACGATCTCCGGCGCCTCCGATTTCATTGATAACCGTGCGATGCAGGGCGGCGCTGTATACAACCAGGGCACCGCCTCCATGTCGGGCGGCAGCATGACCGGCAACATTGCCGATCTGAAGGGCGGCGCGGTCTATGTTGCGGATACCGGAACGGACGGAGCGACCGGCCACAGCTTCACCATGTCGGGCGGCAGCATCACCGGCAACAAGTCTCCTGAGGGCGCTGTCTCCGCGGACGCGAACAGCTGGCTTGTGTTCTCCGGCAACGCAAAAGTCAGCGACAATACCGGCAGCGACGGCACGACCCGGATGAACGTTTTCCTCGCTCATGACAGCAACAGCGTCATCCGTACCCCGAACCTCGGCGCAAACGCCAGCATCGGCGTCTATGTGGCCGACGGTTTGCCGGAGACTGCAGACCCCAGCAGTCCGGATTACAGGGAAGACCGTGTGGACAACCCGCTGTTCTGCAAGCACGGCCTGCCGGCGAGAGAATTTGCAACCTACATCGGAACCAATATCAGGAGCGCAAACCTGAACAGATTCCTGAATGACCGTCAGAGAGATCCCGAAAGCACCGACAAGCAGCTGCCCGGCATGAGCGGCGCGCCGATTGACGGATCGAACGGCCAGTACACCGTCAAGTGGAAGGGCGTTCCGCTGCAGCTGATGGTGTATCAGCTTACGGGGAACGGCGCCAAGACTGCGGCCGCGGGCGTCAGCTTCACGCTCACTAATACGGAGAACGA
The DNA here is from genome assembly GCA_902779945.1 of Oscillospiraceae bacterium. GTDB lineage: Bacteria > Bacillota > Clostridia > Oscillospirales > Oscillospiraceae > Limivicinus. The sequence goes on from CACZDN010000001.1 coordinate 289,092, forward strand.
CATCAAGATCTGGTCCGGCAAGAGCGCTGCAAACGGCCTCGTGAAGATCCCCTGGGCCGGCGAGGAGAAGGAAAACGGCGGTGTGGCCAGCTTTACGCCCGGCGTACGCTACAAGCTGGAACAGGAAAAGGCGAATGACAAGACCGTGCGCCCGGGCGGTTATTGGATCGTGACCGTCGGAAGGGACAATTCGGTCAAGTGGGAGGTCGTGGCGTCGACAGAGGATAATGTTGACCGCATCTTCGAAATCACATCCCCGCGCGGCCCCGGCGAGAAGGCCTACCTCGGAGACATCTTCGGTCAGGACAACGATATCAAGCCGATCCTGACGTTCGACGTCAATGCAAAGGTGGGACAGAATCAGGAGTATTCCGACAAGGCGTCGCTGGATGGAGGCGTCAAAACAAGGAGAATAACCGTCGATTTCAGCGAGACCGAAATCAAGCACAGCCTGACCATCACTGAGAAGAATCCAACCTGGGACAGCCACGTGTTCAGAGCCTGGGCCACGATGGAGAGCAAACCGACCGTCACCATGGAGACTGAGGGCAAGACCGAGGAGGAGATCGCGGCCGAAACAATGGCCTTGCAGCAGGCCGCGGGTTATTACGAATACACGAGTAACGATGTGATCCGCTTCTATCGCAGCACAGACTCCGACCTGCCCAGCGAAAAGTATGCGTATAAGGAGTCAAAGGGCGATATGACGCTCTATGCCCAGTGGGACGAGGTGGTCTGCAAGATCACGGACACGAGCGGCAATCTGCTCTATGACAACGGCCTTCCTGCGGTCTATGGCACGCTGGAAGCCGGCTTCGAGGCTCTCAACAGATCCGTATTCTACACGAGACCCGATACGACCGAGTCACGCTATCGCGTCCGTGAGCAGGCAAGCCTGATGATCGAAATGCTGGTGCCCGAATACACGATGCTCGAGCCTGTCGTGAACAACAAGAGAGGTACGGTCGTGCTCACAACCGCGCCGTCGACGGATACGGACGGCTACGCCTATACCGGCGCGCCGAATACGGTCTGCACGATCTATCGCGGGGCCTGCGACACCAGCATGATCACCAATAATCGCAGCCTGACCATCAGAAGCATCACGCTCGACGGCCGTAATCCGGTGAAGGACGCATACGGAAATATCGAAAGCTACGAACCTGTGACAGTCGTGTGCGACGGCGGCATTGTCTGTAATCTGGTTACATCTGCGGTACTCACCATCGGCAGCGGCGCAACGCTGCAAAACTCCCGGGTTGAAGGCAACGGCGGCGCGATCAGCGGCGTCCCCTCCACCACGATCAGCTTCAACGGCGGTACGATCGCCAACTGCAGCGCGACCGGCAGCGGCGGTGCAATCTATGTGGGGGCAAACACAACCCTCACCATGAACAGCGGCAGGATGATCAGCAGCAGCGCATACTACGGCGGCGCAATCTGCGTGGCGCCGAACGGTACTGCGATCATAACGAGCGGCGAAATCAACGGCAACACCGCAGACGTGGGCGCGGGCGTATATCTGGCCGAGGGCAGCAAGCTGGAGCTCTCCGGCAACCCGAACTTCGGCGGCACGGATACCAGAGGCGGTACCGGCGCGGACAGGGACAACATACTCGGCCTAAGCGGCAATTTCCGCACCGGCGAGGCGCTGACGAATGCGACCAACGGCGGCAAGCCCTATACGAAGGCCCGCCAGGACATTTATATCGCCGGCTATGAGGCCGGTTCGGCAGTTTCCCTCACTGTGACGGGCAACATCAGCTCCGGCAACGGCACGATCTGGGTCTGGCCCGAACAACTGGATCACTATGACATGCTCAAACAGTTTGCCGTCTTCGCCGGCAACGGAGCGAGTCTCGGCGACGCGGCCAAGGAGACCACCATGAAGGCCTTCCGCAACGCGCGGCCCGACAGCGAAAGCAACTGCGGCGGGGATTACCTGACCGGCCAGAGGGGCGATGTTCAGAACCATATCTACTGGACCGGCGGCTTTGACGTGGTGTTCCTGAAGACCGACGGCTTCGGCAAGCCTCTGCCCGGCGCGACCTTCACGCTGTACACGGATGAGGCCTGCACCGCGGAGTTCCAGATGACCTTCACGGGAAGCACGCCCGCGACAGACGACGGAAAGCGCGCGGCCACCACCTCCAGCGACGGCACCAGGACCTACAAGGACAAGAACGGCCAGACCGTCACACTGAAAGAGGGCGAGGTCCTTCTCTCCAAGGTAGCCCCGAAGACCTACTACCTGAAGGAGACGAGTGCGCCGAACGGCTTCGTACTCGATCCCACGGTATACCAGGTCACGGTTTCCGGGACCGGCGGACTGGAGATGCGCAGAAAGTCCAGCGCCTCCGCCGCAACCTTCGATACGGAGGTCTTCAAGGTCCGGACCAGGGCGGCCACCGGCACAGAACCGGCGGAATACCAGTACCGCATCATGAACACCTCCACCTTTGAGCGCAAGGTCATCCTCCGCAAGACCGACGGGTCCTACACCGCACTTGCGAACACAAAGTTCCGCATCTTCCGCGCGGACCTGTCCGAGTACACGGAAGGCCGTCCCGCGGGCCAGAGCTATTATGAATCCGGCCCGTCCGGTGCGTACTTCATCGGCAGGCTGCCCTACGGCAGATACTACCTGCTGGAGACCGAGGGACGGGGAGCGGGCAAGGTCTTCATCCTCACCGTCAACGGCCCGGACGCCATGAAGAAGGAGCTGGGCAAGAGCGCGAACGACAGTGAAACGCTGCTTGTCAGCGGCGGAAATGCCGTAGTGTTCGGAGGAGAGACTTCCGACGCAAGGGTGACCGCCATGCGCAACTGGCTGAGGGACAATTCCGCAAGTTCCTGATACGCTTCCCTGATAGGAGACTATCCGAGCAAATTCCCATGCGCCGCAGATCGTTTCGCAACGCACGACAGCTCATTCACTCTGCAGCTCGTCCTCTCAGATTCAAAGCATCGGCTTTGAATTTGAGAGGAAAACGAAAGAAGCGTATATGCAGCTTTTCCGGCTTATCGCAACCGGAAAAGCAACAATTCAGTCAATGTCATTCATTGCTTGAAAGGCTTCAAGCTTTCTCAAGGCAAAAAAGATCCGCCCGCCCCAAGACTGGGGCGGGCGGGTTTTCGTATAGGGCAGGACGCGGAAAACTGCGGCCAGTTCCTTCAGAACGCGGTCACTGTAAATCAGAGGAGTAACGGATCTGCTCGCCATCGGAATACAGGCGGCGTGGCCCATGCAGGAACAGCATGAAAGCCACCGACAGGAAAACAATTATGCCTGGCCTTGGCCCAGAAGACGACCTTCTTCTTTCACCAGCGCGGCAGAGCGCCGTTTCTTTGCCCGGCTGATGCGTATCAGGGCAAACACCACCAGGCCGATGATGGTCACCGCGTAAGGGATGGGAGATGCCAGGTTGGAATCCATACCGATAGCAGAGAACTTGATGCCAAGTGCTTGCGCAAAGCCGAACATAATGGCCGACAGCATTCCGCCCAGGCATTCACCGCCGCCCATCGCCTGTGCGGCCAGCGCGATGAAGCCACGACCGGAAACCATGTCCTGTGACCAGCCCTGCGCGTATGCCATAGACATGAACGCGCCGCCGAAGCCGCTCATCAATCCTGAAAAAGCCATGGCGATATATTTGACGCGCAATACGGACACGCCAACCGAGGATGCCGCATCTGCGTTCTCGCCAACCGAGCGAATATTCAGCCCCAGGGGGGTCTTATAGAGTATCAAGGAGGTCAGCGCAACAAGAATGAACGCCAGATAAGTCAGCAGATTGTGCCCTGAGAGCACGCTGCCAAGGAACGGTATACTGTTGAGGATCGGTATTTTGATGTCCGGAATGCACAGCGACCGGGTGATCAGACCCGTGGTCGAAGCCATGGCCTTGCCCTCCGTGAGGTTCGTGATAACCTTGCACAAAAACAGTGTGCCGCCGGAGCCCATCATGTTTATGGCGATCCCTACCAGTATGATGTCCGTTTTTAATTGGAAAGCGAAAAAGCCCATCACCAGCGACATGATGATACCCGTAGCCAGCGCCGCCAGCAGGCCCCAGAACCAGCTGTGGGAGTAGTAGCTGGCCAGAGAGCCTGACAGCGCTGAGAACATCATCAGCCCCTCCAGGCCGATGTTCGCAAAGCCGGCCTTTTCTACCACAACGGCCGCCAGCGTGGCAAAGATGATCGGCGCGGAAATGCGGAGGATCGAGAAGAAGAATTCCGGCGTCAACAGTAATTTCAGGAAATTATGCATCTACACGCCCTCCTTTTGCGCTTGTGCCAGCGCAAGCTCCTCCTGCGCCGTCTCCACAACCAGCTTCTGCCGGTAAGCGGACAGGAACTGTTCGGCAGAGAATAAAAGGAAAATGACGACCTGTATGATGCTGATGAGCTGCGAGGGCACTTTGGCGTAGGTAGCCATCAGATCGCACCCCTTGGAGAGGTAGGCCATGAAGAAGGCCGCCAGAGGCACCATGTACGGGTTGTTGCCCGCGAGGATTGCGATGGTGATGCCGGCCCAGCCGTAGCCGGGCAGGGCGTTCCAGGCGAAGGCGTTGTAGCGGCCCAGCATCTCAATGCCGCCGCCCGTACCCGCCAGAAAGCCGCCGATCAGCTGTGCGAGCACGATGATCATGCCGACCTTCATACCGGAATACTTGGCGAAATCCTTGTTGATGCCGATCATACGGATGGTGTAGCCCCAGCGGGAGCGGTACATGAACAGACCGCAAACCAGAACTGCGACAAGCGCGATGATAAAGCCCCAGGTGAGCTTTGCACCGGAGAAAACCGGGTTGTTGACAATCGGCGCTATGGCCGAGGACTCTCTGAAGGGGAAGGACTGGATCGTTCCGCGGGACTTGTCCGCAAGATAGAAATTCATCAAAAACTTGATGATGTACATGATGATGTAATTCAGCATCAGCGAACACACCATTTCTGACACGTCCAGCTTTGCCTTGAGCAGCGCCGGCAGCAGCATCACCAGCGCCGTCGCAACGCCACCCAGCAGCACCGCGACGACCGCATGGAGTCCTGCGAGAAGGGGCAGATAGATGGCTGCCATCGCCGATACGAATGCGCCTAACATGATGCCGCCCTCCGCACCCAGATTGAACTGATTGGCGGAAAACATCACGCAAACGGACAGGCCGGTGAAAATAGTGGGGATCATGGCGGCGAAGATGTCCGCCAGGCGTTTTCCCTCGAAGACCATGCCGTTCTTCTTGCTGAATCGGAACACCGGTCCTGCCAGCATCTCCCTGAGCGCCTCAAAGGTGGCATCTATCCTGATCCGGAAAGTCGCTCCGGGGGTGCTGATGAAGATCAGCACCGTGGCAACCAGCAAGGCAATCAAGATCGCCACAAGGCTGCGAACGATCGTAAACAGCAGTTTGCGTTTCCTATTCATGGCAAGCCCTCCTTACCTCCTTCTCGGTCTGATGTTTGAGCCCGAGCATGTAGCTGCCCATTATCTCGTCGGTAAGGTCGGCGGTATCGTCGAAGTAAGCCGCAATCTGCCCGTTGTACATCACGATGAGGCTGTCAGAAAGCTCCATTACCTCGTTCAGGTCTGCTGATACCAGCAGCACCGCGACGCCCGAGCGGGACAACTCGATCAACTTCCTGTGAATGAACTCTGTGGCGCCCACGTCGATGCCCCGAGTGGGCTGGTCGGCCAGTATCAGCACCGGGTCGTTGGAAAATTCCCGAGCCACGACGACCTTTTGAATGTTGCCGCCGGAGAGCATTCCAACATGCTGCCTGCGGGACTTGCACAGCACGGCGTACTCCCTGATCAGTCGGTCGGACTCCTCGCGGATGGCCTTCATATTAAACAGCGGGCCGTTGTTCAGGCGCTTCGCCCCGATGCGGTCGGAGATCACATTTTCCTCGATGGAAGCGCTCGCGGCGATGCCGAAGAGCATACGATCCTCGGGTACCAGCGAAACGCCCAATTCCCGGATCTTCTGCTGCGGCATGCCCAGTATGCCTGCCCCGTTGACGGTCACCGAGCCGGTATTTGGGACGTTAAAGTTGAACAGCATGTCCACGAGTTCCTTCTGACCGTTGCCCTCGACGCCGGCAATGCCCAGGATCTCGCCCCGGCGCACGTCGAAGGATATGCCGTCCAGCATTTTCCGGCCCCAATCGTTCATGTATTTCAGGTCGCGGACCCTGAGCACCACATTACCCGGCACAGCCTTTTCCTTTTGAACCGTCAGCACCACGTCGCGGCCCACCATCAGGCGGGAGATGTCCTCCTTGGTCACGTCTCTGGTGTTGTACACGCCCATGCTGCGGCCATTGCGCGTGATGGTCAGCCGGTCGGTGATCTCCATGATCTCGTTCAGCTTGTGTGAGATGAACACGATGGTATAGCCCTGTTCCTTCAGATGCCTGAGCTCAACAAACAGATCCGCCGTCTCCTGGGACGTCAGTACGGCGGTAGGCTCGTCCATGATCAGTATCTTTGCACCGCGCACCAGCGCCTTCAGGATCTCCACCTTCTGCTTCATGCCTACGGGGATGTCCATCACCCTGCTCTCAGGCTCTACCCGCAGGTTGAAACGCTCGGCGTACTCCCGGGTAATCTCAATGGCCTTTGCGCGGTCGATGAACATCCCTGACTTGCGGGGCACCATGCCCAGCACGATGTTCTCCGCCACAGACAGGCTTGGCACCAGCATGAAGTGCTGATGCACCATGCCGATGCCATGGTTGATGGCCACGGTGGGCGAAGTGATCTCCAGCTTTTCTCCGTTGAAGATGATCTCGCCGCCGGTGGGCTGTTCCATGCCGAAGAGTATCTTCATCAGCGTACTCTTACCTGCGCCGTTCTCACCCATCAGCGCGTGGATCTCGCCCCTGCGCAGATTGAAGTCGACCTCAAGGTTTGCCGCCACGCCGTTGGGGTATATTTTGGTAATACCCTTCATCTGGACGACAAACGTTTCATCGGCGGGGGACTTTTCCGTCTGGCATGTCAAACTCTCCTTCTTGGTTATTACTCCGGCAAATAAACAAGCGTAAACCGAAGGCTTGTGCAGCCAGAGCAATAAGATGATGAAATGCCGTGTTTCTCGCCGCCTGCACAGCAGCCGAAAAACATGGCAGGTATTCATGCGGCAATGCTTTACGCAGTTGAGAAAAGCTCCGAACCTGTTTTTCCGCATGAATCGTTTATGGATGATTGATTTCTGACGGGTTGGGGCATGCCTTCATGGCCCCAGAAGGATGAATATGCAGAATGAATGATAAAAATACTTCGTCCCGCTCGGGATGACAACAACGATAGAGTATCTCTCTCTAATCCCGGAAGCACATCTTGGCGTCATTGGCGGCATTCCTGTGCTGCTTTTCCCGGACGCAGTCCCACTGAGCTTGCGGGAAAACGCTTTGAAATACAGCCAGAGCCGTTCAAGATTGCGTATTCTGGATTCTTGAGAAACACGCTATGTCCGTCATCCTGAGCGGAGCGAAAGATCTGCGCGCCTAACCCTTCATTGGCGCGACGGTTTCCGTGCAATCCGGGGCAAATCCGTTTCTGCGTTTACGGCCTGACGGCTTCGCGCAGAGCAACCACGTCGACTGCGTTGGGGCCGATCGTGGAAGCCACCACGATCTCGCCGCTCTGCACGGCCTCCAGCGCTTTGGTTACGGTAGCTTTGGTGGCTTCGGATGCGTACTTGTTGTAGTTCTTATCGGTCACGATGCCGACGCCGCCCTCAGCCAGGCCCTGGTTGACCTCGGTACCCCAGTACTCGTTGCCGGCATCCAGCTCGTCAAAAACCCATATCAGAGAATTGCCGACGTTCTTAAGGCCGCTCGTCAGGGTCAGGCTCGCCAGGTCGGGACTCAGGGTCAGCTCCTGATCAGAGTCCACGCCGATGAACCAGGCCTTGCCGGACTCCAGAGCGGCTTCCGCCGCGCCGTTGCCGGCGTTGCCCGCAACGCCCCAGATAATATCGCACTTGTTATCGTTGATCATGGACAGACCGTACTCCTTGGCAATGGCGGTGTCCACGTAATCGTTGGTATAGCGGGTATCGATCCGGATATCGGGGTTCACGGACTGCGCACCCTGAATGAAGCCGATCAGGAAGTCGTTGATGACGGGGGAGTCGACGCCGCCCACGAAGCCCACCACGGGATCGGGGTTGATTTTGTCCAGATTGTTGTCCGTGGTCATGCAGGCCGCGTAGACACCGATCACATAGCCCATGTCATTCTGCCGGTACATCAGATTCAGCACATTGGCATTCTGGCCCACATAGGTGTTGTCGTCGAACAAAATGTACTTCTGGTCGGGATACGCGGTGGCGACCTCCTTCAAGTCCGGCATCTGAAACGTGCCGCAGACGATGACATCGTAATCCTCAGAGGCCGACACATCATACAGGGTGTTCAGCCAGGTCGGCCGATCCTCGTCAGTTTCGCCCATCTCAATGGTGGTAAGCGTGATGCGGCCGTCCGCTTCGAGCTCCTTTAACCCGGCCTCGGCAGAATCGAAGAACGATTTGTCGCCCAGATTGCCGTTGACCAGGAACACCACGTCGTAAACCTTGCCCTCAGCGCAGGCCGGCAGGGTAAAAACCAGAGCCAGCGACAGCACCAAAACCAGTGAAATCATTTTCTTCATGTCGTATACCTTCCTTTCTTTGACAATACAGGTGTTAATAATAAACTTCTGTATTCCATAGGGCTGCGAGTGTGTCAATCGCATGTTGGCGCAGGAAGCGGGGGAGCATAAAAAAACCACCGATCAAACGATCAGTGGTTTTTACATGCCTTATCAATCAATAGAAGCGCTTGTTTTTGTTCTTGCGGGCAGCCTCGGATTTCTTGCGGCGCTTGACGCTGGGGCTCTGGTAGTACTCCTTTTTACGGAGGTCAGCCAGAACGCCGGACTTCGCGCAGCTGCGCTTGAATCTCTTCAATGCGTTGTCCAGAGACTCGTTTTCCTTGACGTAGATTTCAGACATGTATTTCCCTCCCTCCAAATACGCCTTGCGGCGCTTTAAGGGCCAATGAATTGGCTTTTAGCATAGGTATTATAACGGTTAAAGCCCCGCTTGTCAATGATTACTTTGCCGGCTTGAGGATCAAATTGATGATCTTGTTTCTGACCACGATGGTCTTGACGATCTGCATCCCCTGGAGCTGGCGCTGAATCTTCTCATCGGCGCAGGCAGTCTCAATGATGTGCTGTTCGTCAGCGTCGGCGGGCACGATGATCGTGGAGCGCAGCTTGCCGTTGACCTGTACGGCCATCTCGCGCTGGGCGTCGACGGTCTTGGCGTGCTCATATTTCGGCCAGTCCATCTGCATGGCCATCCTGCCGTACTTTGCGGCAAAGCCAAGCTGCTCCCACATCTCCTCGGCGATGTGCGGGGCAAAGGGGGAAAGGAGCCTCGCAAGGTATTCCAGGTCGCCCTTCGTGCAGCCGTTGGCGTAGAACTCGTTGACCATGGTCATGAGCTGGGCGATGGCGGTGTTCATCTTGAGGGAGTCGATATCCTCGCCCACCTTCTTGATGCTCTTGTGGATGATGGCCTCGTTCTTCGGGCTGACATTCCCGTCGTCCTGCGCCAGGTCCATGAGGTTCCAGCAGCGGTCCAGAAAACGCTTGGAGCCCTTGACGGCCTCGTCCGACCAGGTGGCGGTCTTCTCAAAGTCGCCGATGAACATGATGTAGACGCGCATGGTGTCCGCGCCGTAGGCCTTGACCACGTCGTCGGGGTTGACCACATTGCCGAGAGACTTGGACATCTTGACGCTGGGGCGCAGCGCCTCGTTGCCGTACTTCTCGATAAGGGCCTGCTTCTCCTCCTCCGTCTCCGCGTTGCCGACGTAGTGCGGGTTCTTGCCCAGAATCATGCCGTGCGAGGTGCGCTTGGCATACGGCTCGCTCGTGTGGACGACGCCGATGTCGTAGAGGAACTTGTGCCAGAAGCGGCTGTAAAGCAGATGGAGCGTGGTGTGCTCCATGCCGCCGTTGTACCAGTCCACGGGGCCCCAGTACTCCTCGGCCTCGCGGCTCACCGCGGCCTTGTCGTTGTGCGGGTCCATATAGCGCAGGAAGTACCAGCAGGAGCCGGCCCAGTTGGGCATGGTGTCGGTCTCGCGCCTGGCGGGGCCGCCGCAGCAGGGGCAGGTGGTGTTGACCCAGTCGGTCATCTTGCTCAGGGGCGACTCGCCGTCGTCCGTGGGCTCATAGCTCTCCACCTGGGGGAGGACCAGCGGCAGCTCACTCTCGGGCAGGGGGACCCAGCCGCACTTCTCGCAGTTGACGAGAGGGATCGGCTCGCCCCAGTAGCGCTGACGGGAGAAGACCCAGTCGCGCAGCTTGTAGTTGACCTTTTCCTTGCCCCAGCCCTGCTTCACGGCGTAGTCCTTCATGGCGGGGATGGCCTCCTTGACGGTCATGCCGTCCAGAAAGCCGGAGTTTACCATGATGGCGTCCTCGTCCTTGGAGACGAAGGCCTCTTTGGTGATGTCGCCGCCCTTGACGACCTCGATGATGGGCAGGCCGAATTTGGTGGCAAACTCCCAGTCGCGCTGGTCGTGGCCCGGAACGCCCATGACGATGCCGGTGCCGTAGCCCATGAGCACGTAGTCGGACACGAACATGGGGACGACAGCGCCGTTTGCAGGGTTTATAACCTCGATCCCGTCGAGGCGGACGCCGGTCTTCTCCTTGTTGAGCTCACCGCGCTCAAAGTCGGACTTGCGGGAGGCGGCGTCCTTGTAGGCCGCGACCTCGTCCCAGTTTTTGATGCGCTCCTGCCACTCGTTCAGCAGCGGGTGCTCCGGAGAGATGACCACATAGCTCACGCCGAAGAGCGTGTCGGCGCGGGTGGTGTAGACGGTGATTTCGTCGGGGGTGTTGGTCCTGAAGGTGACCTCGCAGCCGGTGGAGCGGCCGATCCAGTTCTTCTGCTGCACCTTGACGCGCTCAATAAAATCGAGATCGTCCAGATCGTCGATCAGGCGGTCGGCGTATTTTGTGATGCGCAGCATCCACTGGCTCTTCTCCTTGCGCACGACGGGGGAGCCGCAGCGCTCGCACACGCCCTCGACGACCTCCTCGTTTGCCAGGCCGCATTTGCAGCTCGTACACCAGTTGATGGGCATGGTGGTCTTGTAGGCCAGGCCGTGCTTGAACATCTGCAGGAAGATCCACTGGGTCCACTTGTAGTAGCCGGGGTCGGTGGTGTCGACCACGCGGTCCCAGTCGAAGCCGTAGCCGAGCATCTTGAGCTGCCGGGTAAAGTTCTCGATGTTCTGCTTCGTCACGATGGCGGGGTGGATGTGGTTCTTGATGGCAAAGTTCTCTGTCGGCAGGCCGAAAGCGTCAAAGCCGATCGGGAAGAGGACGTTGTAGCCCTCCATGCGCTTTTTCCTGGTGACGATGTCGATGGCGGTGAAGGGGCGCGGATGCCCGACGTGCAGACCGGCGGCGGAGGGGTAGGGAAACTCGATCAGCCCGTAGAACTTGGGCTTCTCGCTCCCGGTGACGGCGGCGTAGGGCCTGGTCTCCTCCCAGCGGTCCTGCCACTTCTTTTCAATGGCTGCGAAATCATATCTCATGACGGATGTACTCTCCCTAAATTGAAATCAGCTTAATCGGCGCTCACAAGCGTCGCGGGGTCCACAACGGCGGCGTCGCTCCACAGGCGCTCAAGGTCGTAGAACTTTCTGGCCTCGTCGGTGAAGACGTGGACGATCACGCAGCCGAAGTCCATCAGGACCCAGATGTCGGAGCGCAGGCCCTCGCGCCTCGTGGGGGGCTCGCCCGCCTCGCTGAGCTGCTTGTCCACCTCGTCGACCAGGGCCTTGATGTGGGTGGAGGAGGTGCCGTTGCAGATGACGAAGTAGTCGGCGAGCACGGTGTGTTCGGTGGTTCTGAGGACCTTGACGTCCTTGGCTTTCTTATCCTCCAAAGCCTTTGCGGCGATCGAGGCGATCTGTTCAGCGGTAAGCATGGTGTATCCTCCTTCAGTTATATTTTTTATACCAGTTGTATGCGTCCATGGTGTCGTGGAAGATCGGCTTTCCGCGCTCGCGGAGATCTTCGATGCTCATTTTAAGGCCCAGCGCCATGGCCCTGTCCAGATCCTCAAGGCAGAGCGCCCGCAGCTCCTCCACGCCGGAAAAATTGCGCGTGGGCTCGGTATAGTCCGCAAGATAGATGATCTTTTCCAGCACGGTCATGTCGGGCTTGCCGGTGGTGTGCCAGCGGATGGCGTCATAGACCGCATCCGACACGCCGAAGAGCTCCCTCGCCAGCTCCGCGCCCGTGCGGGCGTGCAGCAGCGCGGGGTTCTCCCGCTCGGCGTTGTCAAGCATAATACCATACTTTTCACACAGTTTCAACTGTTTCTCTCTCTTGAGCGCCTTGGTGATGTCGTGCAGGATACCGGCCACGGCAGCCCGGTCCGGATCCTCGCCCCAGTGCGCGGCGAGCCTGACCGCCGTGCTCTCCACTCCGGCAACGTGGGCGACGCGGTCGGCGCTCAGATACGGCGCCGTCATCCGCCGCAGCCATGACAGGTCGGGCTTTGCACCGTAGAAGCCGCAGCGGATGACACAGCCGTACACCTCCGGAGAGAGACAGTCTGCCCCGAGACCGAGGCGCAGCTTCTCGCGGATCTCCGAGGAGCTCATGGGCAGCGGGGTGTGCGGGATGAGCAGGACGCGGGCGCCGTGCTCCGCCTCCAGTGCCGCCTTGAAAGTCTCAAGCTCCCGGCGGTCATCCTCCTCACGGCTGAGCACGGCGAGGGTGCAGCTCTCAAGCAGATACTGCCAGCGGTACCAGCTCCTGAAGGAGAGGAACATGTCCGTCCCCATCACAAGGCAGAGCTCCGCGCCGGGGAACTCCCCGCGCAGAATATCCACGGTGTCGGCGGTATAGCTCTTCCCCTCGCGGCGTATCTCCAGGTCGGAGACCTCGACGTCCGGGATCTCCCGGAACGCGAGCCGGCAGAGCTCGAGCCGCGCCTCCGGGCCGGGGCTGTTCTCCTCCAGCTCCTTGTGGGGCGGGATGTTCGTGGGCACGATCAGGAACCTGTCGGGCTTCAGCGCCGTGACAGCCGCGCGCGCGGCCTCCGCGTGCCCGAGGTGCGGCGGGTTGAAGCTGCCGCCGTAAATGGCGATCCTCATTTCTTTTTATCCTTTACAAGCTCGATCTTCGGGTCGTTCGGGTTGCGCTTGAAGAGCACGAACTTGGTCCCGATCACCTGTACCTGATCGGCCTTGCAGGCGGCGCTCAGCGCGTCGCAGGCCTCGCGGGCCGTGAGCATCGAGTTTTCCAGCACCTTGCCCTTGACCAGCTCCCGCGCCTTGAGAGCCGCGGAGACGGATTCGACCACGCTGTCCGTGATCCCGCCCTTGCCGATCTGAATGATGGTGTCCTCGCCCATAGCCAGGCCCCGAAGCTGGGCGCGCTGCTTACTGGTTATTGGCATAGTTAATGTTTCTCCTTTGCAATAAGTGGAATGTGAATGAAGTGTGAAGAGTGAAGAGTTGAGAGTGAAGTTGTGGTGTCCCCTTCGGGGACAAATCATAATCTGTGCCGGAGGTACACCTTAACTCCACACTCCACTCTTCACTCTCCTCATTTATTTAAACAGTGCTTCAATGTAATCCTTCGGGTTGAACGGGATGAGATCGTCGATCCCCTCGCCGACGCCGACGAACTTGACCGGCAGCTTGAGCTGGTTTGCGATGGCAAAGACCACGCCGCCCTTGGCCGTGCCGTCGAGCTTGGTGAGCACGATGCCCGTGAGACCCGCAGTCTCCAGAAACTGCTCCGCCTGAATGAGACCGTTCTGGCCCGTGGTCGCGTCGAGCACCATGAGCGTCTCCACGTCCGCGCCGGGCAGCTCCCGGTCGATGATGCGGCGCATTTTGGAGAGCTCGTTCATCAGGTTCTGCTTGTTGTGGAGGCGGCCCGCGGTGTCGATGATGATGACGTCGCTGCCCCTGGCCTTGCCGGCGCAGATGCCGTCATACACCACGGCGGCGGGGTCGCTGCCCTCCTCGTGGCGCACAATGTCCACGCCCGCGCGCTCCGCCCAGATCCCGAGCTGCTCGGCCGCCGCGGCGCGGAAGGTGTCGCCCGCGCAGAGCATGACCTTTTTGCCCTGTCCCTTCAGCAGTGCTGCCAGCTTGCCGATCGTCGTCGTCTTGCCGACGCCGTTGACGCCCACCATCAGGATCACGCTGGGCTGCGTATTCAGCCTGAGCGTGCTGTCACCCGCAGAGAGCTCCTTCTTGAGCTCGTCGATCAGGACCTCCCTGGCCTTGTCGCCGCGCCGGATGTTTTTGTCAAAGCACAGATAGTGCATGGAGGTGACGACCCTGTCCACCGTGTCCACGCCCATATCCGCCATGATCAGAAGCTCCTCGAGCTCGTCGAAGAAATCATCGTCGTCGGGCTTGTAGTTGCGGAAGATCTCTTCCAGATCCTCCATCTTCACGCGGGTCTTGGTCAGGCCCGAAAAAATCTTGTCAAAGAAACCCATATCGTTCATCTCCTATATGTAGGGGCGGCTATCGGCCGCCCGTGACCGTTGTGGCTGCCTGCGGGCGGCTGATAGCCGCTCCTACAGATCATTCATCCAGCGTTTTCTGCGCGGTCTCAAGATCGAGCTGGATCACGGTGGAAACACCCTTTTCCTGCATGGTCACGCCGTAGAGCATGTCTGCCTCCTCCATGGTGCCGCGGCGGTGGGTGATGACCAGAAACTGCGTCTTGTCCGACATGCGCCGCATATAGGAGGCGTAGCGGTTCACGTTCGCATCATCCAGCGCGGCCTCGATCTCATCCATGACGCAGAAGGGGGTGGGCCGCACCTTCAGGATCGCGAAGTACAGCGCGATGGCGACGAAGGCCATCTCGCCGCCGGAGAGTAGGCTGATGTTCGACAGCGCCTTGCCAGGCGGCTGCACCTTGATCTCGATGCCGCAGCCCAGCACGTCGTTCTCGTCCTCCAGCCGGAGGGAAGCCTTGCCGCCGCCGAAAAGCTCCAGAAAGGTCTCGCGAAAGCAGGCGTCGATCTCCCTGAAGCGGGAGACGAAGACCTCCTCCATCTGGCCGGTAATCTCCTTGATGATGCCGACGAGCTCCGCCTTGGCCTTGTCGACGTCGGCGCGCTGCTCGCTGAGAAAGTCGTAGCGGCTGCTGACGCGCTCATACTCCTCAATGGCGCCGAGGTTCGGCGTGCCGAGAGCGTTGATTTTGCCGCGCAGCTCCGAGACTGCCTTGCTCGCCTTCGGAATGCTCTCCACCGGCTGGCGCAGGGCCAGAGCCGCCGTGTGGCTGAGCTCGTAATTCTCCCAGAGCTTGTCCAGAAGCTGCTTCTCCTCCAGATCGGCGGCGAGCTTTTTCTGCTCGATCCTGGCCGAGCGGCGCTCCAAATCCAGGATCTCGGCATTGCGGGTCTGGGCCTCCTTGTCGGCCCGCGTCCGCTTGCCCTCCAGCTCCAGCTTTGCGCTGCTGATCGCGGCGATCTCCTCACGGATGCCGGCGCACTTCTGCCGCAGGGCTTCAAGCTCCCTGTCGCGCTCCGCGATGCGCCTGTCAAAATCCGAAATCCTCTCACGAAAGGCTTCCACGGTCTTCATCCGCTCCGCGCTGTCCCCGGTGAGACTTTCAAGCAGCAGCTTCATCTGCGCCGCGGCGGTCAGCGTTGCGCGCTTTTCGGCTTCGAGGGAGGAGAGCCGGCTTTTCAGCTCGCTCTGCTCCTCCACGCAGCGGTCCAGCTGGTAGCGCACGGAGGCAAGATCGGCCCTTGCGCGCTCGAGCTCCTGGGCGCTGCGCTTCTCATCCTCGCGCATCTTTTCGCGTTTGCGGCGCAGCGTCTCCAGCTCGTTTGCGCGGGAGAGGATGCCGCTGCCGCGCACGCTGCTGCCGCCCGTCATGGCGCCGCCGGGGCTGATGAGCTGCCCGTCCAGCGTTACGATGCGCAGGCGGTTCTGGCTGTTCTTCGACATGCGGATCGCGTCGGGCAGCGCCTCGGCCACGACCGTGCGGCCCAGAAGCTCCGCCACGATCCCGTCGTAGCGCCCGTCGCACTGCACAAGCGTCGAGGCGACGCCCACAAAGCCGGGGTCGCGCTCGGGCGCGTTGTTCATCACGCTGCCGCGCACCGTGTCCAGGGCCAGGAAGGTCGCCCGGCCGCTGTCCGTGCGCTTGAGATATTCGATGGCGCTGCGGCCGTCGTTCATGCTGTCGGTGACGATGTTCTGCGCTGCGGCCCCGAGAGCGGTCTCGATCGCGAGCGCGAACTCATCCTCTGTGCGGATGAGGTTTGCGACCGGGGCATGGATGCCCTTGAGATTGCCGCGCGATGCCTCGCGCATCACGCTCTTGACCGCCTTGGAATAGCCCTCAAAGTCGCGCTGCATGTCGTCCAGCAGCCTGATACGCGAGTCCATGGTGCGCGCGTCCACCGACAGGCGGTTGACCTTCTCGGTCAAAAGCTCAAGGCTGCCCTCGCGGCTTCTGACCTTCATCCTCGCGCCCTCGAGAGCGTTCTGGGTGCGGGCGTCCTCTTCCTTCAACTGCTGAAGCTGCCGGTCCAGCTCGCCGAGCCGCGCTTCGCCCGCCTCGATGTTGCCGCGCACCTCGCGCACACGGTTTTCCTGCTCGGAAATATCGGCGAGCATACGTTCCAGATTTTCACGCGCGCTCTTCTGATCGGCCCGCAGCACCGCCGCCAGGGATTCGCAGCGGGCAGCCTCCCCCTCGGCGGCAGACAGGCGCTCGCGCGCCTGCTCGGTCTCCACGTCCTTACGGTGCATCCGTTCGCCGATGCCCTCGGACGAGGCGTAGAGCGCTTCGAGATCGGCCCGGGCCTTTTCCAGCTCCCGGCCCACCTGCTCAAATTCCAGCTGCACGCTCTCATTCTGCTGGCGCAGTCTGTCGAGCGAGGCCATCCACAGCGAAATCTCCTGCACGCGCAGCTCGTCCCGCAGCAGCAGGTACTGCTTCGCGATCTCGGACTGCTTTTTGAGCGGACCGACCTGGAGCTCCAGCTCCTCGATCTTGTCGTTGATGCGCACGAGGTTTTCCTCGGTCCGCTCGAGCTTGCGCTCGGCCTCCTCCTTGCGGTAGCGGAAGCGGGAGATGCCTGCCGCCTCCTCAAACACGTCGCGCCGGTCGGTGCTGCGGGAGGAGACGATCTCCGCGATGCGGCCCTGACCGATAATGGAATAGCCGTCCCGCCCGAGGCCGGTGTCCATGAGCAGGGAGTTGATGTCCTTGAGACGCACGGCCTCCTTGTTGATATAATACTCGCTCTCGCCGCTGCGGTAGTAGCGGCGTGTCAGCATGATCTCGCTGCTGTCGCTGTCAAAGATATGCGCGCTGTTGTCGATAATAAGGGATACCTGCGCGTAGCCCAGGGCCCCGCGCTTTTCGGTGCCGCCGAAGATCACGTCCTCCATCTTGCTGCCGCGCAGGGCCTTGGAGCGCTGCTCGCCCATGACCCAGAGAATCGCGTCGGAGATGTTGGACTTGCCGGAGCCGTTCGGCCCCACGATGGCGGTGATGTTCTTTTCAAAGCTCAGGCGCGTCTTGTCCGCAAAGGATTTGAAGCCCTGAATCTCGAGTGCCTTTAAGTACAAAACAATGACCTCTGAATTTGAATTGATAATAAACTAATTTATTATAAACCAATGGCTCTCACTTTTCAATGATAATCATTGCAATTTCCGCTTTGATCTCTGCGTTCTCGCAGATTTCCAGCGACGCGAGGGAGAATTCCTCCGTCAGCTTCCGGATGTTTTCACGGTGCTGCCCTGTCATCTGGGAGCGCCTGCCCTTCCCGACCTCGAGCGTGACGCGGCTGCCGGGGGGCACGTCCTTCAGAAGCGCCCGCGCCCGATTCAGCAGCACGCGGCTTTTGACAAGCTCGCCCAGGGCGGGGTGATAGGCCCCGCCGACCGCCGCGCCGGCGCTCAGCTCCTCCGTCGGGTTGAGGCCGAGGCGGATCACGGGGACGCCGGCCGCCTCAAACAGGGGCAGCAGTCTCGCGCAGGTCTCCACCGCGTCCTCCACGCTGTGCTCCCGATATGCGCCCCTGCGCCACATGTCGCACAGCTCCGTGTCCCGTACGATCACGGTGGGGTAGATGCGCACCCCGTCGGGCCGCAGGGCGATGATGCGCCGGGCGCTGTCAAGGTCCTTCTCCGGCGTATCCCCGGGCAGGCCCGTCATCATCTGGAGGATCAGGCGAAAGCCTGCGCTTTTGACGAGACGTGCCGCCCGCTCCACGTCCGCCGCCGTGTGTCCGCGCCCGGAGAGGCGCAGGACCTCGTCGTCCATGGACTGCGCGCCAAGCTCCACGGTCTCCACACGGCAACGGCGGAGACGGTCGAGCACCGCGCCGTCGATGGCGTCCGGCCTTGTCGAGAGGCGGACCGCGTCGATCTCGCCGCGGTCAAGGGCCTCCTTTGCCGCAGCCAGAAGCGCCTCCTGCTCCGGCGCCGGGATGGCTGTGAAGCTGCCCCCATAAAACGCCAGTTGCCGCTTTCCTCCGCGGGGGAGGAAGGCGGCCGCCTTCGTGATCGTATTTCGGACGTCCTCCGCCGTCGCCGCCCGCTGCGCGCCGGAGATGCGGCGCTGGTTGCAGAACACGCAGGCGTGCGGACAGCCGAGGTGCGGGACGAATACAGGCAGGATGCTCTCCCGCGCGCTCATCCCTGCAGATTCTCCAGCGCCGCACGGGCGGCCATCTGCTCGGCCTCCTTCTTGGTCTTGCCGGAGCCACGGCCCGAAACCGTGCCGTTGATGAGCACCTCGAAGGTGAAGGTCTTGTCGTGGTCCGGCCCGGTCTCCTCCAGCAGCTCGTAGGAGATGACCTGGTTGCTCCTGCGCTGCACCAGCTCCTGGAGCTGGGTCTTGTAGTCGGCGCTGCGGTGGCTCTCGCCGAGCTCCGCGTCCTGAAGGATGTTGGCC
Source organism: Oscillospiraceae bacterium (assembly GCA_902779945.1). GTDB lineage: Bacteria > Bacillota > Clostridia > Oscillospirales > Oscillospiraceae > Limivicinus. The sequence continues at coordinate 308,083 of CACZDN010000001.1, forward strand.
AGCACAAAGCGCCGCGCCTCGTCCAGACCGGAGTCGAGGAAGAGCGCTGCGATGATCGCCTCCACCATGTCGGCCAGAATGGACGGCCGTTCGCGCCCGCCGGTGTGCTCCTCGCCCTTGCCGAGACGCATGTAACTGCCCAGCCCGAGGGCAAGGGCGGTTTTATGTAAACTTGTCTCGCAGACCAACTCTGCGCGCAGGCGGGTCATGCGCCCCTCTGGCAGCTGCGCCCGCCGCGTGAACAGAAATTCCGCCGTCACGAGGCCGAGCACCGAGTCGCCCAGAAACTCCAGACGCTCGTAGCTCTCGCACTCACCGTGACGCTCGTTGGCGTAGGAGCTGTGCGTCAGCGCGGTAAGCAGCAGTTCCCGGTTGTGAAACCGATATCCGATTTTTTCTTCCAGCTTGTCCATCAGTTCTCCGCTTTCAGCTTCATATATTCGATGTTGGCTTCGATGTCCTCCACAACATGCGCCTCTACAAACGCGACGGCCTGCCGGATCGCCGCAAAGAAGGAGGAGGCGTTGGAGGAGCCGTGCGCCTTGACGACGGGCCTGGAGATCCCGACGAAGGCGGTGCCGCCAACCTCGTTGACGTCCATGGATTTCTTCATCGCCGCGAGGTCGCTCTTGAGGACCGCTGCGGCCAGCTTGTTTTTCGTGCTCTTGTAAAACACACCCTTGAGGGACTTCATCATAAACTTGATGACGCCCTCCGCGCCCTTGAGCAGGACGTTGCCGGTGAAGCCGTCGGTCACGACGACGTCCGCCGCGCCTGCGAAGACACCGGTGCCCTCGACGTTGCCGACGAAGTTGATGCGCCCCTCGTCCCCGGCCTGCTTCAGCAGGGCGAAGGCCTGGTGCTGCAGCTCGCCCCCCTTGGTGTCCTCGGTGCCGACGTTCAGAAGGCCGACGCGGGGGCTCTCGCAGCCCATCATCTTCCTGGCGTAGAAGCTGCCCATATAGGCAAACTGCAGCAGATACTCGGGCGTGCACTCGACGTTCGCGCCGCAGTCGATGAGCATGACGCCGTGCTCGCCCGCGGGGAGCACCGGGGCCATGGCGGCCCTGCGTATGCCCTTGATGCGCTTGACGATCAGCGTCGCCCCGGTCAGCAGCGCGCCGGTGGAGCCCGCGGAGACGACCGCGTCGCCCTTCCCGTCGCGCAGAAGGTTCAGCGCCACCGTCATGGAGGAGTCCTTCTTGCGCCGCGTGGCGGTACTGGGGTCGTCCTCCATCGTGACGACCTCGCGCGCGTCGACGATCTCGAGCTCGCCCGGGATCTCGTCCGCGCCCTCGTTTCTGAGGCAGGAGCGGATCTCCTCCGCCTTGCCCACCATCGTGAGCGAGACGCCGAGCTCTTTTCGTGCGCGCAGCGCGCCCTTTACGATCTCGCCGGGGGCGTTGTCGCCTCCCATGGCGTCAATGATGATCCTCAATGCGAAAGACCTCCTTCTGTTTCAGACGCTCGATGATCTCCAGCGAACGCCTGGAGATCTCGGCGTTTTTGTTGCGCTTGCCTCTGACCCGGCGGTCCAGCGGCGTGATGATGCCGAAGTTGATGTTCATCGGCTGAAAGTCGCCGACGCTGCCGCCGGACACGTAGAGCCCCAGCGCGCCGATGGCCGTCTCCTGCGGAAAATCCACGCTCTCGAGCCCCAGCAGGCGTGCTGAGGTCTCGATGCCCACCAGCATCCCCGAGGCCGCCGACTCCACGTAGCCCTCCACGCCGGTCATCTGTCCGGCAAAGCTGATGCGAGGCTCGGTGCGCAGACGGTAATAGCGGTCCAGCAGCCGCGGGCTGTTCAGATATGTGTTGCGGTGCATGACGCCGTAACGCACGAACTCCGCGTTTTTGAGCGCCGGGATCATGGAGAAGACGCGCTTCTGCTCACCCCAGGTCAGATGCGTCTGAAAGCCGACGAGATTGTAGATCGTCCCGTCTGCATTGTCGCGCCGGAGCTGCACGACCGCGTAATTGGCCCTCCCCGTGCGGGGATCGACGAGCCCCACAGGCTTCAGGGGGCCGTAGCGCAGCGTGTCTACGCCGCGCCTCGCCATGACCTCCACGGGCATACAGCCCTCGAAGACGCCGCCGTCGTCAAAGCCGTGCACCTCGGCCTCCTTCGCCGAGACCAGCTCGCGCACGAAGGCGAGGTATTCGTCCCTGTCCATCGGGCAGTTTACATAATCCGCGTCACCCTTGTTGTAGCGTGAGGCGAAGAACGCGCTGTCCATATCCACGCTCTCGAGCGTCACGATGGGGGCGACCGCGTCGTAGAAGTGCAGGTCACTGTCGGGACAGAGGGCCGCAATTTTCGCGGCGATCGCGTCGCTCGAGAGGGGACCGGTGGCGATCACGACCTCGCCCGCCGGGATTTCGCACGCCTCCTCGCGCACGATCTCCACAAGAGGGTGGGCCTCCAGCGCCTCGGTGACCGTGCGGGAAAAGCCCACGCGGTCCACGGCGAGGGCGCCGCCCGCCGCCACGCGGTTTTGATCCGCGCTGCGCATGATGAGGGAGTCCATCGCCCGCATCTCCGCCTTCAACAGGCCGACGGCGTTGCTGAGCTCGTCGCTTCGCAGGGAGTTTGAGCATACGAGCTCCGCAAAATAAGGCGAAGTGTGGGCGGGCGTCATTTTGCCGGGCTTCATCTCCACGAGCCGCACGGGCACGCCGCGCCTGGCAAGCTGCCACGCGCATTCGCTGCCTGCAAGCCCCGCGCCCAGAACGCATACCTGCTCCATGTCTTATGCCTCTGTCTTTCTGGTCTTTCTGGCGGCGGTCTTCTTCGCGCCGTCCTTTTTCGCCGCCGCGGTCTTCTTTGCGGCGCGCTTTGCCTCGGAAGCCGCTTTCTCCTCGGGCGTCTTCTTTTTGTAGGTGCGCTTGTCCTCGGGGACGAAGTTCGGGCAGCTCTCATTGATGCAGAAGGATTTGAGCGGGCCTCTGCCGCTGTGCTTGAACATGGTCTTGCCGCAGCTCGGGCAGTAGTCCTTGGTCGGCACGTCCCAGGTGATGAAGCCGCAGTCCGTCCCGCGCTCGCAGGCATAGAAGACGTATCCCTTCCTGGAGGTGCGCTTCAAAATGCGGCCGCCGCACCTTGGGCACTTGCCGGGCATCTCGATGACCACGGGCTTGGTGAAGGTACACTCCGGGAAGCCGGGGCAGGCCAGAAAGTAGCCGAAGCGCCCCTTCTTCACGACCATCTGCCGTCCGCAGACCTCGCAGTATTCGTCGCTCAGCACGTCCGGCACCTTGAGACGCACGCCGTCCAGCGCGTCCTCGGCCTCGTGCAGCTCCTTGCTGAAGCCGCCGTAGAACTTGTCCAGCACGTCGCGCCACTGGGCCTTGCCGCTCTCGATCTCGTCCAGCTCCGCCTCCATCTGGTTGGTGAACTTGAGATCCACGATGTCAGCGAAGCGCTCCTTCATAAGCCCTGTGACTACCTGGCCGAGGGGGGTCGGCTTGAGGTATTTTCCTTCCTTTATCACATAATCGCGCGAGGTGATCGCGGAGATCGTCGGCGCGTAGGTGGAGGGGCGGCCGATGCCCTTTTCCTCCATGGCTCGGATCAGCGTCGCCTCGGTATAGCGGGCGGGCGGCTGGGTGAACTGCTGCTCGTGCATGAGCTTTTCGAGCACCAGGCGCTGGCCCTCCGCAAGACTCGGCAGGGGATTGGCAAGCTCGCCGGACTCCTCGTCGCGCGACTCCTCATAGACTGCGGTGTAGCCCTTGAACTTGAGCTCCGAGTAATTGGCCCGGAAGCTGTAGCCTGCGGAGCCGATATCGACGGCCACGTTGTCGTAGATCGCGTTCGCCATCTGGCAGGCGGTGAAGCGCCCCCAGATCAGGCGGTAGAGCCGGTACTGCTCCTGCGTAAGATCCTTGCGCACGAGCTCGGGCATGAGCGTGATGTCCGTCGGGCGTATGGCCTCGTGCGCATCCTGCGCGCCGGCCTTGGTCTTGAAGCGCCGGGGCTTGCCGGGGTAGTATTCCGCCCCGTAGTGCTCCGTGATGAAATCCCTCGCGGCGGCGAGGGCCTCCTCGCTCAAACGCAGGGAGTCGGTACGCATGTAGGTGATGAGGCCGATGCTGCCGTGGCCCGTGATCTCCACGCCCTCATAGAGCTGCTGGGCGATGGACATGGTGCGCCGCGGCGTCATGCTCAGCCTTCTGGAGGCCTCCTGCTGGAGCGTAGAGGTGATGAAGGGGGGCGCGGGGGACTTCTGCTTCTCACCGCGCTTGACGGAGTCCACGGTGAAGGGGGCGTCCTTCACGGCCGTGAGCACCGCGTCCACTTCTTCCCTTGAATGCAGCTCCTGCTTCTTGTCGCCGACGCCGTGGAAGCGCGCGATGAAGGAGCTGTTCTCCTCCCCGCAGTTGAGCCGCGCGTCCAGCAGCCAGTACTCCTGGGGCACAAAGCTCTCGATCTCTTCCTCGCGGTCGGTGACCATGCGCGTGGCGACGGACTGGACGCGGCCCGCGCTCAGCCCCTTCTTGACCTTCTTCCACAGCAGGGGAGAGAGCTCGTACCCCACGATACGGTCCAGAATGCGGCGCGCCTGCTGGGCGTTCACCAGATCCTGGTCGATGCTGCGCGGGTGCTGGATGCTCTCGGTGACGACCTTCTTCGTGATCTCGTTGAAGGTCACGCGCTTGGCCTTGCTGTCGTCAAGCTCCAGAAGCTCCTTGAGATGCCAGGAGATCGCCTCGCCCTCGCGGTCAGGGTCGGTCGCAAGGAAGACGGTCCCGGCGCTCTTGGCCTCTTTTTTCAGCTCGTTGATGAGCTCGCGCTTGTCCCGCACGGGGATATACTGCGGCTCAAAGCCGTGCTCTATATCGACGCCCATCTTGCTCTTGGGCAGATCGCGCAGATGACCCATGGACGCGGTCACCTTGTAGCCGCTGCCCAGATATTTCTCAATCGTTTTCGCCTTGGCGGGCGATTCCACGATGACAAGATCCTTTGCTTTTGCCATGCTGTTTCCTCACTTTTGCTTTATATTCAGGCTCACGCGCCTGCCGGCCGCGCGGCGGATATAGCCCTTGATCTCCAGAATCGTGAGCTGGGAGAGCACCTTCGCGGTGCTCATGCCCGTGGCCTCGATCAGATCGTCGATGTGCGTCTCACCCCGGTCGATGGCCGTGATGAGCCTGAGCTGATCCTCGCTCAGCTCCGACAACTGGTCGTGCAAGTCAATATATCCCGCACCCTTTTCCTTGTCAATGTCTTTTTTTGACGAATCCCGGCGCGTATATTCTTTTACCGGCGGCGCTTCCGCGGCTTTCACGGGCGGCTGCTCCGCCTCACGCGCGGACGGCGGCGGCTGCGCGCCGTCGGGTCTGCGCACCGCATGGGGGTAGATCGCGGCGAAATCCTCCATCACGTCCCAGCCGCAGGCGGCGGGCCGCGCGCCCTGCTTCAGAAGTGCGATGATGCCGACGCTGTTTTCCGCATCGGCGTTGCCGGGGACGGCGAAGATCTCCCGCCCCTGCTCCAGCGCCTCGCGGGCAAAGAGCAGACTGCCGCTGCGCTCCGGGGCCTCCACCACGCATACCGCGTGCGAGAGCCCCGCGGATATGCGGTTGCGCTCGCGGAAGAAGCGGCTTTGCGGCTTCGCCTCCGGCGGGTATTCCGACACCAGCGCCCCGCTCCGTATCACGTCCTCGCGCAGCTCGCCGTCCCTGCCGTGTCCGGTGCCGAGCACGCCGATGCAGCGCCCGCCGGCCAGCAGACAGCCGCGCGCCGCCGCACGGTCGATCCCCTCGGTGAGACCGGAGACGACGATGCCGCCGCATCTCGCGATCTCAAAGGCGATGTCGCCGCCCATCCTGATTCCGTAGGGCGTGGCCTTTCTCGTGCCGATGACGGCCACCGACGGAACGGCGTCCACATCCGGCAGCCGCCCCTTGACGTAGAGCACCGCAGGCGGGGCGTAGATATTGCGCAGGCGTCTCGGGTAGGCGGCGTCCGCGAGGGTCAGGATCGTGATTCCGTCGCGGTCGCAGAGCTCCAGAATACGGTCGGCGGCGCGCAGATCGCGCGCCTCGAAAAGCTCCGCCTCGTGCGCGGAGACGCCGGGGAGCTCCGCGTATTCGCCGGGCGGCGCGAGGAACGCGGCCTCCGCGTCACCGTAGTGCGCGACGAGGGCGGCGCGGGCCTGCGGGTTTGCCGCGTACACGCTCGAGAGCCAGACCCAGTAACGGATCGACGACATGATGCTTCCTCTCTTTCTACCGCGCCATCTCCCAGAGGACGACGGCGGCGGCCACAGCGGCATTGAGCGATTCGCTGCCGGGGGACATGGGGATGATGAGCTCACCGTCGCACAGGCGCAGGAGCTCTTCGCTCAAGCCCCGCCCCTCGCTCCCGATGGCGACGACGGCGTTTTTGAGCGGGAGCGTCCGAATATCGGCGGCCCTGTCGGAGAGGGCCGCGCCGTAGAGGCGTAGTCCGTTGCGCTCTGCGAGGCGGCGCGCCTCCTCGACGGTGCAGCGCAGCACGCGCTCGCGGAACACCGCGCCCATGGTGGCCCGGGCGGTCTTGGGGCTGTAGAGATCCGCGCAGGCCCCGCAGAGGAGCACGGTTTCCACTCCCATGGCCGCCGCGGTGCGGATCACAGTGCCGACGTTTCCCGGGTCCTGTACGTTTTCCAGCAAAATCGCGCGGTCAAAGACGGGCTCCGGCTCCTCCGGAATACTCAGGGTGAAGAGCGGGCCCGCGCTGTTTTTCATGGGAGAGGCGTAGTCGAAGAGCTCGGCCGGCGCACAGTACTGCCGCACGCTCCCGGGCAGGTCAAAGGCACCGGGCGCGTCCTTCCACAGCACGCAGCGGATGGAAGCGCCCTTGTCCAGCGCCTCCTCCAAAAGCTTGTACCCGTCGCAGAGGTATTCTCCCTCGGCACGGCGAAAAGCCCCGTCCGCGGCCAGAGCCCGCAGACGGAGAATGAGCGGATTTCGTCTCGACGTGATGCGTTCCGGCTGGATCATAGCGCCGCACACCCCCGGAAAAACCCGGGGCGGACCCCTTTCTTCTACAGGTGCCGTTCAGCTTCCCGTGTCATCCCGAGCGCAAGCGAAGGATCTTTGGGAGAGTTTCCACAAAAAAACAAAAGAATCTTCGCCGCTTCGTTCCTCAGAATGACAAGGACCGAACAGATGTTATCTACATTAATAATAAATCATAATACAAAATTTTGCATTTCGCAAGCCCCGCAGAAAAAAATCCGTACGCAGAAAAAAATCCGCCGCCCGCGCCGCAGACAGCCGCCCTATGCGTCAGCCGGGCACACAGCATTTTCCAAAAGACGGCAAACAGGAGCAAACGAAGGCTTGAATCTCGGCGCCCACTGTGATATATTTATTTTGTATAGGTATCTGAACCGGCATGAACGGGAGGCGGGATCAAAATGCGGGCGATCAGAAGAAAAATGGAATCCCGGACGGGCGCGTCCATCACCTTCGCGCTCCTGCTCTTCCTTGTGTGCGCGATTTTGAGCTCGGTCATCATCGTCGCGGCGACGACAGCCTCCGGACGCATGAGCAGGCTTGCGGAGACGGACCGACGCTACTACGCTGTGACCTCCGCGGCTGAGCTGATGAAGGACCTGATGAAGAGCAAGAGCGTCGCCGTGGTCACGCTGACCACAAGCTATTCCACCGTGACATACACGGACGGGATACCCGGGACCGCGGTTGCGGATATGAACGGGGAAACAAGCGCAAGCCCGACCACGGAGGAGTACCTGATTGCGGACTTCTCCAAAAAACAGGCGGGGGACATCAATATCGATCAGGATCTGCTCGCTTCCCGCCTTGCTGAAAACGCGAAGACTGACAGCGTGCAGAATACCGCGGGATACGCTTTTCTGAAGGAAACGGCTCTCAGCGACAGGAAGCTGAAGCTGACATCGGATCTGAAGCGGGGGAACCCGCAGGTTGACCCGCTCGCGGTTTCGATCGAAGCGGACTTTGACAAATACGGAAACATCACGTTCACGGTCTCGAACAATGGCGACAATCCGTTCAGTCAGCAGCTTGTCCTCCACGCAAACGTCAGCACAAGCACCTACACCGCACAGGAGGAGCTTGCACCGACCAATCATACGGAATGGACGGAGACGGAGGGTGATCCGCCGGTTGAGATACCGCATTCGAGTGAGATGATCCCGACGAAGACGACCACGATCGAGCTCACAACGCTGTCGTGGGAGGCGGACTGACAGGCCGCGTGTCGGGCTGACAACGACCGGAGAGGGAAGCTTATGAAATTCAAAAAACAATTCTCTGCCGCGCAGAACAGGCTCCTGTCCAAGCTCCGCAGCCGTGCGGGCGAGACCATCTCCGAGACGATGATCTCGGTGCTTGTCGCCGCGCTGGCGACGGTGATGCTCGCGGGGGCGGTTTCGGCCGCGTCAAACAACATCGCAAAAAGCCGGGACAAGATGGATACATACTATTCCGAGAACGAAACGCTGGTCATGATGAGCGGAAGCGGTCAGGACACGCAGGTGACCATCACATTCGACGAAAAGCCCTGGGAGAAAAAAGCGATCACGTATTACGAGAACGATACCTTCAGCGCAAATCCCGTGATCGCGTACAGAAAAAAGCCATAACGGCAGAAGCCGGCCTGCGGGGAAGGAACAATCAGAGGGAAACGAAGTGGTGTGTATGAAGAGTAAGATCAGAGATCAGCATGGCTTTACGCTGGCGGAGACGCTGCTTGCCGTAATCATTCTGCTTCTGGCGTCGACCATTGTGGCGAGCGGGATCCCCGCGGCCAGGAACGCCTATGAAAAAGTCGTTCTCGCCTCCGACGCGGAGGTGCTTCTGTCTACCACCATATCCACGCTGCGCAACGAGCTGGGGATGGCGGAGATCATTTCGGTGAATAACAATTCGATCGTCTACTTTAACAAGGCAAGGGGAGCGAACGCGAAGATCTATCTCGGCAGCAGCGAACCGAAGGCGATCATGCTCGCGCGCTATTATAAAGAAGGGGACGCAGATACGAACGAGGCGCTGATCTCGGACCCCGCCTCCACCGACAATATGTATGTGACGTTCAGCCAAATCGTGCGCGGCGATGGCTACCTTACCTTCAAAAATCTGCAGGTCAATCGAAAAAACGGCGGCACCGGTCTGGCCGGTCCCCGGGATTACTCCGTGCGCGTTTCTTCTTCGTAAGGCAATACCGCATAATTCGGCAAGAACAGATCCTGAGAAAATTTGGGTTCTGATAAAGGCGCTTTTTCGCAGATGTACTTTGTGTACCTCAAGGAATCCAGGAGATGCCGCAGGCGGATTGCGCGGTGTTGCCGTAAGCATTTGAGGGCATGATAAGTTGACAAGGATGGGACAGGTGTGCCTATGAAAACCAGAAGCATTCAAAACTTGAAAAAAAGAGCGGCGGGGACCCATGGCTTCACGCTGGCGGAAATGCTGATCGTTGTGGCGATCATTGCGATCCTTTCCGGCGTGGCCTTCGTCTCGGTGCAGACCTATCGGCGCTCCCTTGCCCAGCTTGAGCGGGACAACATTGCCAAGCAGTTCTTTATCGCGGCGCAGAACCATCTCAGCGCCACGCAGATGGAAGCGGTTCCAAACGCGGATGCCTACGGCACAAAGGGAAACTACGACGACGATGATGATAAGAAGGTCTACTACTATGTCGTGACGCGCGGAGCCGTCAGTGAAAAGGGGACCGATGCGTTTGACCGGATGCTCCCCTACGGCGCGATCGACGAGACCGTCAGAGCCGGCGGAAGCTATCTGATCCGCTACCAGCCGGAGGCCGGGATCGTGATGGACGTGTTCTACTGCTCCACAAGCGGCACGCCGAATACGTTCAACCACTCGATCAGCACGTCGGAGTACGCCACCCTGATGGGACTCACGGGCGCGGGCAACAAGGCGGCCCGGCGTACATTCACTGCCGGCGGGAATTCCGTCCTCGGCTGGTACGGCGGCGCGGAAGCGGAGGTCAAAACACCCCTGGAGCTCAAGCCGCCCAGGATCGAGGTCATCAACGCCGAAACGCTCCGCGTTGTCGTGACGGACGATCCGGACAATCAAAAGACGGCATATCTCGGCAAATACTCGCTGAAGCTCATCGTCACCGGCAATACCAGCGGGGCGAAAAAGTCCTTCCTCCTGCTGAAAAGCGCCAACAGCACCGAGACGGAGGATCAAACCGGCCGCGTATCCGGTACCTACACCGTCGTGCTCGACGATATCACGGCGGGCGGGAAGCATTTCTCCGACCTGGTCTCGGAGGTCGAGGGCAAGACCTTCATCCCCGGCGAAAACATCACGGTCCAGGCAATGGCCTACAGCACGGAGGAGTTTTCCAACATCGCCTACAGCCCCAGAAGAACCACCAACAGCCTGTTCTCCGGTATCAGCGATGCGCTCGGGGGCGCTTCCGGCGGAAGTGACGGGATCCCCGACACGGCGTCCATATCCAATTTCAGACATCTGGAAAACCTGGACAAAATCGTTTCCAATCTGGACGCGAACGATACGTCGAACAAGCTGAACATCAGTGCCGCCGTGCAGATCGCGAACCTCAACTGGAAGACGGACGACGGCGCATACTGGCCCTCGAAGACCGTTGTGCCCTCAAACGGGAAAACCATGGCTGCGGGATATTCCTCCCAATACTACCCGGTCAGCCCGGATTATGCGCTGAGCTATGACGGGAAGAGCCACAGCATCACGGGCGTCACCGCAAGCGCTGCGAACGCAGGCCTCTTCGGTGCGGTTTCGGTCAACGGCTCCGAGATAAAAAACCTCGAGCTCATCGACTTCACCGTCACCGGCACGACGAATGCGGGCGCGCTAGCGGGCTCGGCGGCGAATACCGCGGTCACGAACGTCCTCGCGCGGAATACCGGCAAAACAGGGATCGCGGCCGACATTACATCCGCCGCGGGCTCCGCGGGCGGCCTGATCGGCTCCGCGACCGGCGGCAGCGTGACCGACTGCGCGGCGGCCCTGATCGTAAACGGCGGCGCAAACGCGGGCGGCCTGATCGGTACGGCGGGCGGGACGGTGACCGGCTGCTATGCCGGCGGCCATACCGTCAACGGCGCATACGACAAAGAGCATTACAACGTCACCGCGACCGGCACGGCGGGCGGCCTGATCGGCTCCTTCACGGGAACCGGGATCGAAAAATGCTACTCCACCTGCTCCGTCAAGGGCGGCACGGCAGGCGGCCTTGTCGGCAGCGCGAGCGGGACGATCACAAACTGCTACTGCACCGGCCTCGTGTCCGGTACGACAGAGGGCGCCTTCGCGGGCTCGCTGAGCGGGACGGCGCAGAGCTGCCGGTATTTCGAGATCATCAACGAGCGCGAGAAGAAAAACGGCGCAGCGCACGCGGGCTACGACTACCTGACGCCGCTTCCCAATGCCGGGACGGCCGGCGGCATCACCGCGTTCGACGAGACGACGGCAAGCTATAACGGCTTTGTCGGCGCACCATCCGCCTGGACCTCCGCGAAGCCGTACGACACCGCGCTGGTGAGATACTACGGCGGCAGGTACGACCTGCAGTCCGTTGTACGCCTCGGGGAGACGACGACAGGCTTTGCCGCCACCCACTACGGCGACTGGCCCGCGCCCGAAATCTTCACCATCAACAGCTGAACGTGAAAAAACCACAGCGCACCGGCTCCCACACGGAGCCGGTGCCTTTGCGTCAAAAATTATTACAAAATGAAAACAAAGCACTTGCGCGGGGCGGAGGCTTGTGCTAAAATAAATTTGTATCTTCATGGGCTTCCATGTTTTGTAAGAGAGAGGGGGACCGGCCATGAAGATCGCGCTTGGCAAAAAACTGCACAGCGGACGCGGGATCGCCTGGATCTTCGCCATCCTGCTGGTGCTGATCATCGTCCTGTGCATCATGATTCTCGCCCCTTATTATAAAGAATATCAGGAGAAGGGGAAGATCGTGGCCTGTGCCACCGCTCTGGACACCGCGCGGCGGCAGCTTGCGGCGAATTTCATGTTCAACGGCTTTGAGAACGACTCGGCCGAGGAGGCCAAGGAGTTCGTCGCCTACACCATGAACGGCTGGGACGATCTGTGTCCCGACTACGGCAGTGTTTACATCGTCCCGAAGGACGACAGCCTGCTGGACTGGGATATCGTCTGCGGCCTGCACTGTGCGGACAAAAAGCTCTGCACCAGGCTCAACGCCTACAACGTGCGCGAACAGCTGCGCGAGGCCCTGCGTGACCGCCAGGTCGACGGTGAGAAATATCCGGAGAGCCTGCCCTATACGCTCCACGGCAGGCAGGGCACCGCCCTGCTGGTCGACGAGGACCCGGGCTTCAAGCGCGGCACCGCCACCACCCAGGGCTATGAGGAAAGCGGGACCGTCGTCTTTTACTCCATCGTGGGGCACAGCGATTTTGGCGCGGACTCCGGCATGAAGGACGGAGAGCTCTGGTTCTTCAGCTTTGCCGACACGGAGCACTGTGCCACCTGGAGCTACCATGACGAGTGGACCGGCGACAGCTACCGGGGCCTTTCCTGAGAGGAGGGGAGCGCGTGTCGATCTATGCAGGCCGCGGCCTGCTCCTCTACTGCAGCGTCCTGGCGTGCGTGCTGGGCGCGGTGTTTGGCTCCTTTCTCAACTGCGCCGCCTGGCGCATCGCCCATGGGGAGTCCTTCCTGAAGGGACACAGCCGCTGCCCAAAGTGTGAGCATGAGCTGGGCGCAAAGGATCTTGTGCCGGTGCTGAGCTGGGTTTTCCAGCGCGGGTGCTGCCGCTACTGCGGGGAGAAGATCTCCGTCCGCTATCCGCTGACGGAGCTGGGCTTTGCGCTTTTGACGCTCGCATGTCTGCTGCATTTTGATCTCAGCGTTCTGTGCCTCAGAAACTGGGTTTTCCTCTGCTGCCTGTTCTGCCTGTCGCTCGTCGATCTGGAGAGCTATACGATCCCGGACGGCTGCCTGCTGATCGCGGCGGGGGTGTGGCTTGCCGCGCTGCCCTTCCTGCGGCCGGGCTGGGGGGAGATCCTGCGGGCCCTTCTCGCGGGCCTGGTTTTCGGCGGCGGGATCCTGCTTTTGTCCCTCGCGATGGACAAAATCCTCGGCAGGGAGAGTCTCGGCGGCGGGGACGTGAAACTCTTCGCAGTCGTGGGCCTGTATCTGGGCTTTGCCGGAACGCTGTTTACGATGCTGTTTGCCTGCGTGCTGGGCCTCCTGTTTGCCCTCGCACAGAGAAAACGCGACGGGGCGGGGAAGGCCATTCCCTTCGGCCCGTCGATCTCCGCGGCCGCGGCGGCGATGCTGCTCTGGGGCCGGCGGCTTATAGAATGGTACATCGGCCTGCTGGGCTGATTATGGAAAAGGAAGTTTGGTGAAGAAGATGGCAAAACCGATCTTGGGCGTGGATATCGGGTACGACAGCCTGAAGCTTGCTCTCGTCAAGGGAAAGCAGGTCAAAAAGACCGCCGTCGTTCCCATGCCCAACAATCTGATACGCGAGGGCCGCGTAATCTCGACCGAGACCATGGGGGAGCTCATCCGCCGCACGATGAAGGAGCACGGTATACGCTGCGGGCAGGCGGCGCTGGCCCTCCCGAACGAGACCGTGTTCATACGCAGCGTGACCATGCCGCTTATGACGGTGGATCAGCTTAACTACAACCTGCCCTTTGAGTTCCGGGATTATATCACCAACGAGCTGAAGGACTACTTCTACGACTACGCCGTCGTCTCCACGGGTGAGAACTCCGGGGAAGACGGGGGCGAGAGCACGGAGGAAGGCGAGGGCGGCGGGCCCGTGATGGAGCTCATGGCTGTGGCCGCGCCGAAGTCTCTGATCGAGGAATCGAAGGAGACGCTGCATAGGGCCGGGCTCAAGCTCGTCAAGGCCGCGCCGACGGTCTGCGCCTTCCAGGCGCTGATCCGCGAGGACTTGAAAAAACACGATGGCGCCGAGAAGGAATACTGCATCCTCGACCTCGGCAACCAGAGCATCCGCATGTACATGTTCCGGGGCGACCGCCACATGGTCACCCGCGTGCTGGAGATCGGCATGAACAGCCTCGACACCGTCATCAGCGAGGCCTATTCCGTCGATGTGCATCTGGCGCATACCTATTTGCTGACCAATTACGAGGGCTGCCAGAGCAAGGACTACTGCATCAACGCCTACGGCAACATCACGGTCGAGCTGATGCGTGCGCTGAACTTCTATCGCTTCAGCAATCCGGACAGCCATCTCGAGGACATCTGGATCTGCGGCGGCGGCGCGTGCATCCGCCCGCTCCAGGACACGATCGCCGAGACGCTTGACCTGCCGATCCACACCGCGGGCGAGCTCGTACCCGACGGCGCCGCCGTGGAGGAGGACTACGCTCTTCTCCAGGCGATCGGCATTGCGATGTATTGAGCGGGAGGTGAGCGCAATGGCAGTTGCAGCGAAAACAAAGGGCAAGAAGGCGGGCCGGAAGCTCCACCGCGGACAGATGCCCGTAAAGCGCACCATCAACCTCGCGAGCATGGGCGATAAGCCGATGCGCATCGGCGTCGCGATCCCCGCGATCCTGCTGATCCTGATCGCGGCGGCCGCGTTTGCCAAGTTCCTGGTCATTGACCGCCTGAACGAGGTGAACGCGGCGCAGGCGGAGCTGGCCCGCGTACGGAGCCAGGTGGACGCGGGCTACGAGGAGCTGAAGGATTTTGACGATCTCAGCCTGCTCTACGCCCATTACACCTATTCCGGCTTTACGGCTGAGGAGCTCGGCCGCACCGACCGCGTGGACGTGCTCGACCTCATCCGCCGCAAGGTGATCCCCTGGTCCGTGGTCAGCTCCTGGTCTCTCACAGGCAACCAGCTCAGCATCAACATGACGGCGGACAGCCTGCAGCAGATCAATCTCATCGTACAGCAGCTCGAGACTGAGGACCTGGTGGACTTCTGCACCGTGAACACCGCAAACACCGACGACAACACCCGCGGCAAAGAGGCCATCGAGTACAGCGTCGTGAACGCGCGCGTATCGGTGTATCTCAATTCCGGCACGGAGGTGGACGTATCATGAAGGTCATAAGCCGGGAATTCTCTCTGAAGGAGAAAATCCTGCTTCTGCTTCTCAGCCTGGTCCTGGTGGGGCTTGCATATTACCAGTTTGTTGACCGGCCCGTACGGGAGACGGTGACCAGCGCCCACCGGGAGACGCAGGAACTGAAAACCGAGCTCAAGACTGTGGAGGCAAAGCTCGAAAAAATGCGGCGTATGCGCAGCGAGATCGAGGATGTGACCGCCGGCGGCACTGCCAGCGAGATGTACAGCTACAACAACAGCAAGGCCGAGATCGCCCTGCTCAACGACATTCTGGGCGATACCCTGCAATACGCCATCACGTTTGAAAACGTCACCCGGGAGGGCGACCAGATCCGCCGCGATTTTTCACTGCAGTTCACGGTGGACAAGTATGACGCCGTGGAGGGCGTTCTGCAGGCGCTGAACGGGAGCCCCTACCGCTGCCTCATCGGCGACGTTCGCTGCAGCGCGAACCGGGACGGAAATATCATGGACGGGAACGTCACGGTCAACGCCGTCGCGACCTTTTACGAGACCATGGTGGGCGGCACGCCCGATGCGGGCCTGCCCGAGACCAGGCCGAGCGCCAGATAAGACCGGCGCGCGGAGAACAACACAGCGTGACAAAGACCCCGCCGCGGATTTCCGACGGCGGGGTCTTCCGACAAACGGGACACGGCTGCTTCATCATACTCTTCAGAGGGGCCTCGGCCCCTCTGCTGTTTTTCGCCCCGCAAGGAGAAAAACGCTGCTCGTTCCGCAAGAATACCCTAAGGCAATACCGCATAATTCGGCGAGAGCGAATCCTGAGAAAATTTGGGTTCTGATGAAGGCATTTTTTGCAGGAATACTTTGTGTATTGCAAGAAAAAGTGACAAAATCAGAGCGCGAATTTTCCAGGAGGCGCCGAAGGCGGATTGTGCGGTGCTGCCCTAAGGCTTTTTTACGAAACGGACGTGTAAACGAGATAAAAAACCTTGCCATGTCAAACGGGAGCGTGCTATAATATTTCGAAATTCTACGCAGTGATAAAGGTCGTTGATCATTTTGGTTTTTGAACCGCTCAGCTTTTCTCATAAAACCGCCGTTGACGCGCTGACCGCAAAATACGGGGAGGGCTCCTGCCAGCATTCCTTCGTCACGCTGTATAGCCTTCAGGAGAAATACGGAGACACTGCGTGCATTGAGGACGGCACGCTCTATGTCCGGCGTGAGAAGCTCTGCACCGATGCGCTGAGCGTCTGTCTGCTCCCCCTCGGAGCGGCGGAGCCCGAACAGAGCGTGGGGCGGCTGCTGGAGGATGCGCACCGGAGAGGGACACGGCTTCGCTTCTTTACCGCGACGGAGCGGGCGGCGCAGACCCTGCGGGAGATCTTTCCCGGGCGCTTTACATACGAGGAGAACCGGGACTACGCGGAATACCTCTATGATACGCGGCGCCTGGCCGGGATGTCCGGGCCGGAGCTGTCAAAAAAGCGCAGCAATCTCCGCCGCTTTTACCGCAGCTGCCCGGGCGAGCTGCGCACGGAAGCGCTCGAGTCCGCGCGTTTTCCCGACGTGTATGCGTTTCTGGACAACTGGCTCGCGCAGAATATGGAGGACCACGACGCGCACGCGCTCAGGCGGGAGCGGAAGAGTATCGAGATGCAGCTGAACCATTTTGAAGATTTCAGACTCCGCGGCGTCGTCGTCTATATCGACGGAAAACTCTGCGGCTTTGCCTACGGAACCCCGCTCTCGGATACCGTATTCGACGGTCTTGTCATGAAGGGGGACCGGAGCGTCTGCCAGCTCGGCGTGCTGCTGTACCGGGAGATGGCGCTGCGCTGCGGCTGCGCGCTCCTCAACGCCGAGGAGGACCTGGGCATCCCCGGCCTGCGGGAGAGCAAGCTCTCCTATCATCCTGACAGGCTTCTGAAAAAATATGTTATAACCGAGGTTTGATCCATGAATAAGCTGGAAGCCAATGCCTCCCTGCTGATTATCACGTTTTTCGCCTCCATCCAGTACGCCTTTCTCACCGGCGTCCCGGAAGGCGTCTCTCAATTCGCGTTTCTCAGCGTGACCAACCTGGTTGGATTTCTCATCATGCTGATGTTCTTCTTCGGGGAGCTGTTCCGCCTCGACGCCAAGCAGGTGAAGCAGTCCATCCTGCTCTCGGCGGAACTTCTGGGGGCGAACACGCTGATCCTCTTCGGCTCGGCCGAGACGGGAGGGACGGTCGTCGCGTGCGTGACCTCCGCCTACTTCGTCCTGATTCCCCTCTTCGCCTTCCTGCTTTTCAAGGAAAAGCCGGACGTGACCACCTTCCCGGGCATCGCCGTCGTGCTGGTCGGCCTGTTCCTGATGATGAACGCCGACGTGAGCAGCCTCTTCACCCGCGGCGTGCTCTACCTGCTGGGGGCGGACGTATTCATCACGCTCTATTTCCTCACGCTCTCGCGCTTTGCCACCACCTCAAACCCGTCCATCATCGCCATGGGGCAGATGTTCTTCTCCTTCCTCTTCGCCCTGGTGCTGTGGATCGGGGAGAGCGCGCTGCGCCACACCGGCCTCTCGCTGCCGACGGACCCGTCCTTCTGGGCCGCGGTCATCTTCATCAGCTTCTTTATCCGCGGACTCTACGGTATCGTGCAGATCTACGCCATGCGCTATGTCTCGCCCCTGAACGCGGCGCTGATCTTCTCCTCCGAGATCGTCATGACCCTCGCAATGAGTCCGGTGATGGCCACCGTCTTCGGAATGCCGGCGGAGGAGATCACCTCCCTGCGCGCCCTCGGCGCCGTCGTCATGGTGGCGGGCATCCTGCTGGCGGACAGCGCCGTCTATAAGGTCGTCAGGGAGAGCATCCTCGCGCCGAAGGATTACCGGCGCATCGCGGGTGTTGTGCTGCTCTCCGCCGTGCTGTACTTTGCCTTTGACGTGATGGTGCAGGCGACGCGCTTTTTGACCTTCGGCCCGATCGCGGGCCTCAAGAACTTTCTGCCGGTTACATTGGGCGTGATTTGCGGCCCTCTGGGGCCGATCGGCTGCTGCCTCGGCTGCGTCGCGGCCGGGCGTTTTGTCGGCAACAGCTGGAGCTGGATCGGCGCGGAGTGCATATGCACGCTCATCATCGGCATCGGGATGTGGATGCTCTGGCCCATCTTCTCCAAGGAGCCCTGCATGCGCCTGAAAACGCCGCGAGACTACGTTACCTATTTCCTCGTGCTGGGCGCGCTGTCGCTGCTCGGCGGTCTTGCTGCGGTGGCCTTTCTGGGGCAGAGCGTCTTTCTTGCCGTATGCGGCGCCTATTTCTTCATGGGCAGCTTCGTCGGCATCCCCGTCAATGTCCTGCTGTCCAGCCTCCTCCATATTGATCCCGTCCTGCCGAGAGGCGGCCAGCGCAAGGACGATATCGTCGGCATAATGGACTGCCCGGAGAGTCTGGGACAGATCAATGAGCAGATCGAGGATTACTGCCTTTCGCACAGGATCGGCATGAAGAAGGTCTTCGAGGTCGAAAACTGCGTGGAAGAGATCGCCATCCGTATCTTCCGGTCACTGCCGGAGACGAAGGTCGGCATCGCGATGATGTTCGGAGACACGATCTCGCTCCGGATCGACTATCCTGGCAGCCGCTACAACCCCCTGCGCAAGGGCCCGGAGGAGGACGAGACGGAGATCGCCGGCCTGAGTCTGCTGCGCCATCGGGCGCTGCGTGCCTCCTACAGCTATGGCAGTGCAAAAAAGGAAAACCATGTACATATCGTGATTTGAACAGGAGGTGCTTGCGTGGAAGCAAAAAAAAGAAAACCGATACGCCGCCGGATCCAATCCATCGTAATGACCATCTGCATCGTTGCGGTGCTGGTCGCGGGCGTCGTCGGGCTTATCAGCATGTTCAGCATCCGCAGCATCAGCGAAAAGGCGCTCATCGGCGGCACGGTGCAGAACGTCGGCAACCTGGCGCAGAGCAAGGCGGAGCTCGCCGATGCGGAGCTGAACGCCTATGAAGCCACGGTCCAGCGCCTGGCGGAGTACATCGACGATCTCTACGCCCATCCCGACCGCTATGTCCGGCGGGAGATCCTGCCGCCCAGCAAGGCCGCGGCGGGGGAGTATGTGCTGCAGCGCGGCTTCGTGTCCGAGGAGATCAAACTTCAGGACGTGGAGGACGAGCTGGGACTTCTGAGCAACGTCGAGCAGGCGTTCCGCCCCGTCATACTGGGCGCAAAGGGCACGATCACCACCATGTATCTCGGCACGGAGAGCGGCGTCATGATCTCCTACGACGCGGCCTCGGAGGTCGGGGACAACGAGGAGGGCAGCGAGATTTACTTCAACTACCGGGAGAGACCCTGGTATGTCGCAACGATCACGCAGGACGGCTCGAGCATCTCCCCGGTCTATACGGACGACTACGGCCGCGGCCTGATGATCAGCGTAGCGGCGCCCTTCCAGAACGCGGCAGGGGAAAACCACGGCGTTGTATGTATTGACATTTTGATCTCGGACCTCTACAATGAAGTTGTGCGGCTCGACATGGAGGAAGAGGCCTACGCCTTCCTGGTCGACAGCGAGGGCAACATGATCTCGCCGGACAGCTCGGGCGGGTCGATCTATCAAAATGCCGAACTGGACGACAGCGTCCGGCAGAGCATCCTCAACCGGAAAACCGGCGTCGAACAGGCGCAGACGGGCGTGTATTTCGCCTACGCGCCGGTCAGCGCGGTGCCCTGGATGTTCTGCATCCGTATCCCGCAGTCCATGATCCTGGAGCCGGTGAGCCAGATCGAGAGCAGCATCTCCCGCTCAATTCTGTCCTATATCGGCGTGATCATACTGGTCAGCCTTTTCGTAACGCTGATCGTGGGGAAATTCTCCGTCTCGCTGACCGAGCCTCTGATCGAGCTCGGGAACGACGCACGGGCAATCAGCGGCGGCGACTTCGACCACCGGGCGGAGGGCTATGCCAACGACGAGATCGGCGACCTGGCGGTGACCTTCAACGACATGGCCGCCGCGCTCAAGCAGTTCATAACGGACCTCACGGCCGTCACGGCGGAGAAGGAACGCATCGGCGCGGAGCTGAACGTCGCGACGCAGATCCAGGCGGATATGCTGCCGCGTATCTTCCCGCCCTTCCCGGACCGCAACGAGTTTGACCTCTACGCCACCATGACCCCCGCCAAGGAGGTCGGCGGCGACTTCTACGACTTCTTCCTTGTCGACGAGGATCATCTGGGCCTCGTCATGGCGGACGTCTCCGGCAAGGGCGTACCGGCGGCCCTTTTCATGGTCATTGCCAAGACGCTCATCAAGAACCGCGCGCAGATGGGCGGCGGTCCCGCCGAGATCCTGCGCTATGTCAACGAGCAGCTCTGTGAGGGCAACGAGGCCGAGCTTTTCGTGACCGTGTGGCTTGCCATCGTGGAGATCTCCACAGGCAGGGGCCTCGCCGCCAACGCCGGTCACGAGCATCCCGTCATCCGCCGCGCCGACGGGAGCTGGGAGCTTTCAATTTACCGCCATTCGCCCGCCGTTGCGACGATGGAAGGGATACGCTTCAGGGAGCACAGCTTCGAGCTGCACCCCGGCGACGCGCTCTTCGTGTACACCGACGGCGTGGCCGAGGCGACCGACGCCTCGAACGAGCTGTTCGGTACGGACAGGATGCTCGCGGCCCTCAACCGCGAACCGGACGCCGAGCCGAGGCGGCTGCTGGAAAACGTCAAGGAAGAGCTCGACGCCTTCGTCGGCAGCGCCCCGCAGTTTGACGATATCACGATGCTGAGCATGATTTACAATGGATCGGAGGGGAGAACGACTTGAAGGAGCTGAGAATCGAGGCTGCGATCGACAGACTGGACGAGGTGCTGGCCTTTGTGGACACGGAGCTCGAGCTGATGGACTGCCCGATGAAAATCCAGATGCAGATCGACGTTGCCGTGGAGGAAATCTATGTCAACATCGCAAGCTATGCGTACATGCCCGGCAGAGGGGACGCGATCATCCGCCTGGACACTGACCCTCAGCGGCGCCGCGTCGCAGTTACCTTTATAGACAGCGGCATCCCCTACGACCCTCTGGCAAGAGAGGACCCGGACGTCACGCTCTCCGCGGAGGAGCGCGGGATCGGCGGCCTCGGGATCTATATGGTCAAGAAGAGTATGGACGATATGAGCTATCGCTACGAAAACGGCCATAACATCCTCCGGATCGAAAAACAGATCTGAAAGGCCCCGCAGACAAAACCGTATGCAAAACATTTTTAACATAATCCCATTACAAAAACGTGAAAAGGAGAAAAAAACAATGCTGAACATCATCAAAACTAAGGAAGCTGATACCCTGAACGTCAAGCTGGAGGGCCGTCTGGATACGACCACCGCGCCGGAGCTCGAGGCCGAACTGAAAGCCGACCTGGGCGAGACCAAGGCCCTCGTCATGGATTTTGAGAAGCTGGAGTACATATCCTCGGCAGGCCTGCGTGTGCTGCTGTCCGCGCAGAAGGTGATGAACAAGCAGGGTGAGATGAAGATCATCCACGTCAACGACATCATCAACGAGATCTTCGAGGTCACCGGCTTCAGCGACA
The DNA here is from genome assembly GCA_902779945.1 of Oscillospiraceae bacterium. Taxonomy (GTDB): domain Bacteria; phylum Bacillota; class Clostridia; order Oscillospirales; family Oscillospiraceae; genus Limivicinus. The sequence goes on from CACZDN010000001.1 coordinate 329,733, forward strand.
TCCTGAATATCGAGTGAGACCCCCAAAAAAGAACGCTGCGAGCGCCGCTCGCAGCGTCTTTTTTGCTGTTGGCAGCGTCTTTTTTTGCCGCCTTGACCGCGGAGGACTTCCATGGTACAATACCTAAGTTATCATTCCGGATTGGGAGACTGTTATGTTTGTTGCAGATCAATGGCAGGATTTTGAGCTGATCGACTGCTCAAAGGGTGAGAAGCTGGAGCGCTGGGGGCGCTACTATCTTGTGCGCCCGGACCCGCAGGCCATCTGGGACACGCCGCGCCGCAACCGGCACTGGAACGACCGCAACGCCCGCTATCGGCGCAGCGAGACCGGCGGCGGCAGCTGGGACAAGGGCGACCTGCCCGAAAACTGGCGCATCCGCTACGGGGAGCTGAGCTTCAACGTCAAGCCCATGAACTTCAAACACACCGGCCTCTTTCCCGAACAGGCCGCAAACTGGGACTGGGCCATGGACAGAATCCGCAGAGCCGGGCGGGAGATCAGCGTACTGAACCTCTTCGGCTACACCGGCGCGGCGACGGTGGCCTGTCTCAAGGCAGGCGCCTCTGTCTGTCACGTGGATGCGGCAAAGGGCATGGTCGCCTGGGGCAGGGAGAACGCCGCGGCCTCCGGCCTGCAGGACGCCCCGGTCCGCTGGATCGTAGATGACTGCGCAAAGTTTGTCGAGCGGGAGATCCGCCGCGGGCGCCGCTACGACGCCATTATCATGGACCCGCCCTCCTACGGCCGCGGCCCCGGGGGTGAGGTCTGGAAGCTCGAGCAGAACCTCTGGCCCTTTGTCTCCCTCTGTGCCGGCGTCCTGTCGGACGAGCCGCTCTTTGTGCTCATCAACTCCTACACCACGGGCCTCTCCGCCTCGGTGCTGAGCTATGTGACCGAGAGCATCTTCACCAAAAAATTCGGCGGCCGCTCCGACAGTCAGGAGCTCGCCCTCCCCGTTACCGAGAGCGGCCTGTACCTGCCCTGCGGCGCGTCGTGCCGCTGGGAAAAAGAATAGGGCAATACCGCGTGATGCGGTATTGCCTTAAAAGTGGAGTGCGGAGCGTGAGGAGCGACGCTGCGATGTTTGCTCCGCATAAGTGCCGAAGGGACACCTTCACTTCACTCTCCGCACTCTTTTGAAAGAGGAATCGCCTTGGAACCGATCATTCGATTTGAAAATGTACACTACACCTACCCCGGGGACGAGCTGGAGAGCCTTTGCGGGGTGAGCCTTGCAATCGAGAAGGGCAGCTTTGTGGCGGTGCTGGGGCACAACGGCTCGGGCAAATCCACGCTGGCCAAGCACATGAACGCCATCCTCGTCCCGGACGAGGGGCGCGTGCTCATCGAGGGCGTGGACACCGCGGACGAGGAGCGCCTGCTTGACGTGCGCCGCCGCGTCGGCATGGTCTTCCAGAACCCCGACAATCAGATCGTGGCAAACGTCGTGGAGGACGACGTGGCCTTCGCGCCCGAAAACCTCGGCGTGGAGCCCGCGGAGATCCGCAGGAGGGTGGATGCCTCCCTGCGCCTCGTGGGGATGTACGATTTTCGTATGCACGCCCCGCACCTCCTATCCGGCGGACAGAAGCAGCGCGTCGCCATCGCGGGCGTCATCGCCATGCAGCCGGAGATCATCGTCCTGGACGAGCCGACCGCCATGCTGGACCCCCAGGGTCGGCACGAGGTGGTCAGTACCGCGTTTTCCCTCTGCAGGGCCAGGGGCATGACCGTCGTATACATCACCCACCACATGGACGAGTGCATCGACGCCGACCGCCTCATCGTCATGTCCAACGGCCGCGTCGCCGCGGACGGGACGCCGGCGGAGGTCTTTGCAAACACCGCCCTCATGGAGCGGGAGGGCCTGGACGTGCCCGAGACGGTGCGCCTTCTGCAGGAGCTGCGCGCCGCCGGCGTCAGGCTCGAGGGCGAACCTCTCGCAGTCGAGCCCTGCGCGGAGCTGATCGCACAAGCACTGTTGAAACGGAGTCGGAAGTAAATGGCAGAGATCGTCACGGAAAAGCTGTGCCACACCTACAGCGCGGGCACGCCCTTCGAGCAGACCGCGATCAAAGACGTCAGCCTGCGCATCCCGCAGGGGCAGTTCGCGGCGGTGATCGGGCATACAGGCTCCGGCAAGTCCACCTTTATTCAGCACCTCAACGCCCTGCTGCAGCCCTCCTCCGGCCGGGTTCTGCTGGACGGGCAGGACATCAACCGGGACAAGTTTTCACGGCGCGACGTGAAGTGGAAGGTCGGGCTCGTGTTCCAATACCCGGAGTATCAGCTCTTTGAGGAGACGGTCTACCGGGACATTGCCTTCGGGCCGGCCAATATGCGGCTTGGGAAAGAGGAGATCGACGAGCGTGTGCGGGAGGCTGCCGCCTTCACCGGTGTGGAGGAGGCGCTGTTCGAGCGCTCTCCCCTCGAACTCTCGGGCGGGCAGAAGCGCCGCATCGCTATCGCGGGCGTGATCGCCATGCGGCCCGAGATCCTGATCCTGGACGAGCCGACCGCTGGTCTCGACCCTGCGGGCTGCGCGCAGATCCTGGAGAACATCCGAAACTATCGGGAAAAAAGCGGCGCGACGGTCCTGATCGTCAGCCACAGCATGGACGACGTGGCCCGCCTTGCCGAGCGCATCATCGTCTTTGACCGCGGCTGCGTCGCCATGGACGGCACACCGGAGGAGGTCTTCACCCACGCGAGCGCGCTCGGGGAGATCGGCCTGAGCATTCCGAAGGCGGCCCAGCTCGCCTGCGCGCTGAAGAAGCAGGGCGTCCCGCTGCCGGACGGCATCTTTACCCATGAGCGGCTGCTGCGGGAGCTTCTTGCGGTGAAGGAGGGGCGCGTATGCTGAAGGACATCACCCTCGGCCAGTATTTCCCCGGCGATACCGTCGTCCACCGTCTCGACCCGCGCACCAAGATCCTGCTGGTCGTCGTCTACATCGTCGCGCTCTTTCAGGCGGAGGGCTGGATCGGCTACGCGCTGGTGACGCTGGTGACGCTTCTGTGTACAGCACTCTCCAGAATCAGGCTGCGCAGCATGTTCAAGGGCGTCCGGCCCATGCTCTTCATCATCGCACTGACGGCCCTGCTCAATATCTTCTACACGACCGGCACGCCCATACGCCCCGGCTGGATCGTCACCTGGGAGGGCCTTGCCCGCGCGGTGCAGATGATGCTCAGAATTGTGCTGCTCATCTCCGGCACCTTTCTTTTGACCTATACGACAAGCCCCATTGCACTCACGGACGGGCTGGAGCTCCTTCTGAACCCGCTGAAGAAGCTCAGGGTCCCCGTGCATGAGATGACCATTATGATGAGCATGGCCCTGCGATTCATTCCCACGCTGATCTCCGAGACGGACAAGATCATGTCGGCACAGAAGGCGCGCGGCGCGGATTTCGAGACCGGCAGCCTCACCCGGCGGGCGAAGGCCCTGCTGCCGATTCTGGTGCCGCTCTTCGTCTCGGCCTTCAAGCGCGCGGACGAGCTGGCCGTGGCTATGGAGAGCCGCTGTTACCACGGCGGCGAGGGGCGCACGCGCATGAAGCAGCTCAGAATGGAGCGCCGGGACTGCATCGCGCTGATCCTCGGCGGCATCTTTCTCGCGCTCATGATCGCGCTGAAAAGTCTGTGCCTATGAAAAACATCGCCCTTTGTCTGCGCTATGACGGCAGCCGCTACCACGGGTGGCAGGTGCAGAAAAACGACATCACCGTGGCCGAAACGCTGGAGGAGGCCATCTGCAGGGCCTGCGGCGAGAGGACGCGCGTCGTCGGCTGCGGCCGCACGGACGCTGGCGTCCACGCCCTGCGCTACTGCGCGAATTTCCGCAGCGACACACGCATACCCATGGAGAGACTGCCCCTCGCCCTCAACGCGCGGCTGCCGGAGGATATCGCCGTGCTGGACGCCTGCGAGGAGGAGGAGCGCTTTAATGCGATCGGCTCCTGTATAAAAAAAGAATATGTATATAAAATACTGAACAGAAAGATACGCGACCCCTTTCTCGAAAAGCGGGTCTGCTTCTACCCGCAGGGTCTCGACCTCGCGCTTATGCAGCGCGCGGCGCGGGCCTTTGAAGGCACGCACGACTTTCGCGCGGTGCGCTCTGTCGGGACGGAGACGAAGACCACCATCCGCACCGTCCACTGGTGCCGCGCCGAGCGGGAGGGAGACCTCATCACGGTCTCGATCTGCGCGGACGGCTTTCTCTACAACATGTGCAGGGCCATGGTCGGCACCATGGTCTACGCCTCCTACGGAAAGCTCCTGCCGGAGGAGATCCCCGCGCTTCTCGAAAAGGGCGACCGGCGTCTCACCGGACCGACCATGCCGCCCCAGGGTCTCTACCTCAACCGCGTCTGGTATGATGGCGCGGCGGGCAACATGATGGCGCGGAATTGATTTGTTCACAAAGATATGCTACACTAACCCTGCTTTGAAAAGGATGGGCGGTACATATGAAAGCTGTTATTGATATTTTACTCATTATTATCATCGCCCTCTGCACCTGGAACGGCTACAAGCGCGGTCTGGTGGGCGGCGTCGCGGGCATCCTTGCAATCATCGTCTCGCTGCTCGGGGCCAGCATCGTCTCGGCCGCCTATTCGCATGAGGTCGTGCCCGCGCTCAAGCCCTTTGTCGACGGGTATCTTGACTCCCACCGCAACCGGGACGCGATTCTCGAGCGCATGGGCTACGGGAGCAGCGAGCTTTCCCTGGAGGACATCCTCGATCAGGACAGTTCCCTGCGCTATGACTACGCCTATGAGAGCCTGAGTGATCTCGGGCTCTACAGCAAGCGGGCGGAGGAGCTTGCCGGGCGCTCTGTCAGCTACGCCGAGGAGACCGGGGCCACCATGACGGACGCGATCGTCTCTGTCCTCTGCGACACCATCACCAGGGTCGGCACCATGGTGATCGCGTTTTTGCTGATTCTGATTCTGCTCGTCGCCGTCGCCAGCATCGGCAATCTCTCTTTCCGCCTGCCCAATCTCGAGAACGTGGATGAGATCGGCGGCGCGATCCTGGGCTTCGGCAAGGGCTTTCTGTACTGCATCCTGCTCTGCTGGCTGCTGAGCTTTCTCGGCCTTTTCATCGGGAAGGATACCATGGCCCACACCACTCTGGGCCGCTTCTTCCTGATCTTCGACTCGCTCACCGGCGGATTCATGTAATACGTTTTCAAAACTGCGTTTTGAAATTGCAATGCCCGCGCGGGTTGCGCCGGACGCGCGGGAGCGCCCGGCGCGGCCGGCACGGGGTATTGCTTTGCTCGTCTCGTGGCGTTTTGCCGTGGCAGAGCTGCGGCAAGGCTTTTTAACCCTATCAATCACGGAGGATTTTCATGCGGCCTACAATTTGCACCCGCTGCGGCAAGAACGTCGCGGTGGTCTTTATCACAAAAATAGAAAACGGTCAGACCAGAAACGAGGGGCTGTGCCTCAAATGTGCGCGGGAGCTGCATATCAAGCCCGTGGACGACGTCATCAACAAGATGGGCCTGTCGGATGAGGATCTTGACGGCCTGACGGGCGAGATGATGAACGCCCTGAGCGGCGTGGAGGAGCTCACTCCCATGGATGAGGACGACCACAGCGCCGATGACGACGGCAAGACCGCGACCTTCCCCTTCCTCAACCGCCTCTTCGGCGGCGGGAACAGCGGGGGAGACAGCGCGCCGCCCCCGCCCCCCAGCGCGGAAAGCCGCCGGGGAGAGAAGGACCAGCTCGGCCAGAAGGGCGGCAAGCGCAAGTTCCTGGACAACTACTGCATCGACCTGACCCAGCGTGCGCGCGAGGGGAAGCTCGACCGCATGGTCGGGCGTGAGGAGGAGTTGGAGCGCGTGATCCAGATCCTCAACCGCCGCCAGAAAAACAACCCCTGCCTTATCGGCGAGCCGGGCGTCGGCAAGACCGCCATCGCCGAGGGGCTGGCCCAGCGCATCGCGAACGGGGACGTGCCGGCCAAGCTCAAGGAGAAGCAGGTCTTCCTGCTGGACCTCACGGCTCTCGTCGCGGGGACGCAGTTTCGCGGCCAGTTTGAGAGCCGCATGAAGGGCCTCATCGAGGAGATCCGCAAGCAGGGCAATGTCATCCTCGTGATCGACGAAGTGCACAACATCGTTGGCGCGGGCGACGCCGAAGGCAGCATGAACGCCGCCAATATCCTCAAGCCCGCCCTCTCCCGGGGTGAGATCCAGGTCATCGGCGCCACCACCTTTACCGAGTACCGCAAGCACATCGAGAAGGACGCCGCGCTCGAGCGCCGCTTCCAGCCCGTCACGGTGGCGGAGCCGTCGATCGAGGACAGCGTGCAGATCCTCTGCGGCATCGCCCGCTATTACGAGGAGCACCACGGCGTCGCGATCAGCGACGAGATGTGCCGCCAGGCTGTCCTGCTGAGTGAGCGCTACATCACCGACCGCTTCCTGCCGGACAAGGCCATCGACCTCATCGACGAGGCCTGCTCCGACGTAAACCTCAAGAACCCGGACATCAACCGCCGCACGGAGCTGGAACGTGATCTCGAAAACCTCCGCTTCGAGCGCGAGGCCCTGATGAGCGCCGACGCGCCCCAGGGTCAGCCACTCACGGACGAGATGCTGGATAAGCGCTACGCCCGCATCGCCGAGCTTCGAAGCCGCGAAATGCAGCGCGAGGCGGAACTCAAAGAGCTGGACGCGAAGCCGCGCCCGGCCCTGAGCGTGGAGAACCTCGCCCGCATCATCGAACTCTGGACCAAGATCCCCGCCTCCACCATCCGCGAGGACGAGCTGGAGAGGCTGTCAAAGCTGGACGAGCGGCTCAAGGCCCACATCATCGGTCAGGACGAGGCGGTCGAGGCCGTCTGCGCCGCGATCCGCAGAAGCCGCGTCGGGCTCAAGGTCAAGCGCAAGCCGGTCAGCTTCATCTTCGTGGGGCCCACCGGCGTCGGCAAGACGGAGCTTGTCAAGCAGCTCGCCGCCGATATGTTCGACACGCCCGAGAGCCTGATCCGCCTTGACATGTCGGAGTTTATGGAGAAGTTCTCCGTCTCGCGCATCATCGGCTCGCCCCCGGGCTACGTGGGCTATGACGAGGCAGGCCAGCTCACCGAGAAGATCCGCCGCAAACCCTACAGCGTGGTGCTCTTTGACGAGATCGAAAAGGCGCATCCCGACGTTATGAACATCCTCCTGCAGATCCTTGACGACGGACATATCACGGACGCCCAGGGCCGGAACGTGAACTTTGAGAACACCGTCATCGTCATGACCACCAACGCCGGCTCCTCCAACAAATCCGGCGCGGTCGGCTTCGGCGGCAGCCTCAGCGACATGTCGCGCGAGCGGGCCATGAAAGCGCTCAACGAGTTTCTGCGTCCCGAGTTTATCAACCGCGTGGATGAGGTTGTCTGCTTCAACCAGCTCACGGAGGAGAATTTCCGCGCCATTGCAGAGCTCATGCTGCAAGAGCTCCGCGCAGTCATGGCAGAGAAGGGCGTTGCCCTCGGCTGGGACGAAAGCCTCATCGACTACCTGGTGAAGGAGGCTTACTCCGTCACATACGGCGCGCGCAGCCTGCGCCGCACCATCCAGAAGAAGGTGGAGGACGAGATCGCCCGCTTCATCGTCGATAACCGCGGACACGAGATCCGGAACATCCAGATCAAAGCCGACGCCGAGCAAAGGCTGCTGATCGAAGAATAACAGTACAGGGAACCCGAACAACGGGTTCCCTGTACTCATTTGCCGGGGAAAACGTACCGCCCGCGCGATAGATTCTTCAGGCAACACCGCACAATTTGCCTTCGGCGCCTCCTGGAAAATTTGCGCTCTGATTTTGTCACTTTTTCTTGAAATACACAAAGTATTCCTGCAAAAAAATGCCTTCATCAGAACCTAGATTTTCTCAGGATTCGCTCTCGCCGAATTATGCGGTGTTGCCTTCACGATTTGAGAACGGGCACATTCAACCCGCAGAGCCGGCCTCCTCAGAGAGAAGCCACCGTTTTTCACATTATGAAAATATAATTATGTTAACAGCATTATGAAAAATAATTTATTGTCAACCAAATTCTGTCAACTCTCTCAGCGCGACCACAGCCTTTACCGGGTTGTGGTCGGAATTGGCAAAGCCCTCGTTTACGGTCTCGACACTTTTCAGCTCCACATTGGGGGAGAGAATCAGGCCGTCGATCACGTAGTACTGGGTCCCGACCGTGTCGACCGGGTTAAAGGGCTGGTTGAGCAGGCGGCAGGTGGGTGTGGAGAGATCACAGGCGAGAGTCCAGCCCGCGGGCAGAAGACTGTCCTCCAGCACGCCGGGCTCCCAGTTCTCGGGGTGACGGTTGGGATAGAACTCCAGACTGCCGGGGAAGACCTGGTTGAAGTCGCCGCCGGCGATCACGTAATTGCCCTTTGAGAACTCGTCCTCGATGAAACGCCGGAGCTGCTTTGTCTGGGCGATCTTGCCCGCCCCGTCGTCGTAGGCCTCCAGGTGGAGGTTTACAAGCACGAGCTGTTTGTCGCTGTTTTCGAGCGGCAGATAGCTCACCAGCAGGCAGCGCTTGAGATTGGCGACGCGCATCGGCCAGGTGAAGGGGCAGGGGAGCGAGATGCGCTCCGCCGAGTCGATCAGATAATCCCGCGACATCGTGTAGAGCCCGCTGTTGACCCGACCGATCGGCGGCCACGGGATCGGCACGAAGGGACAGGCGTAGTTGAGGGCAAAGCTGTCGCAGCGCATGGCGCTGTTGAGCAGCTTGCGCTCGTCGATGCGGAAGCTGCGCGCGGAGTCCGTGTCCACCTCCTGGAGCAGCACGAGGTCGGCGGCGTTGGCCGCAATGGCGCGGGACACGCCGTCGAGATAGACATGCACCGTGTTCTGGTCGGCGGGCCTGGATTTCTTGCCGCCGTCCATGAAGAAGTCCTCAGCCTTGCCGAGCCCGCCGTAGCCGATATTCCAGCTCAGTACCGTCAGCTCGTCCCCGGCGCGCACACGGCCCGTGTCCCCGTAACGCCCGACCGCTACGTCCTCAAACGGGGCTGGCAGATACTCCGTCATGGTCAGCCAGCCGATCGTCCCGAGCACCGTGAGCACCACGATCAGAAGCAGGGTCAGCAAAAATCTGGAAATGAAACGCATAACAGGATCGCCTCCCGAAAGATTGTCTGTCTGATATAGTAACATGTGCTCAAAAAACGCGCAAGGGGAAACTCGGATTCTGGTGAATGTCACGGCGGCGGCGGTCATTGCAAAGCCAGGCAGGAGAGAGTATAATGCAAAGGCGTGAGCCCATACAGATAAACAGGAGGTAATCCCCATGCACTATGAGCATGTCAAAGCACAGGACCCCGAAATCTACGGCGCGATGATGCGTGAGCTGGGACGGCAGCGGGACCATATCGAACTGATCGCCTCGGAAAATTTCGTCTCTCCCGCCGTCATGGAGGCCATGGGGAGCCACCTGACCAATAAATACGCCGAGGGCTACCCCGGCGCGCGCTACTACGGCGGCTGCCGGTACGTGGACGAGGTGGAGACCCTCGCCATCGAGAGGGCCAAAAAGCTCTTCGGCGCCGAGCACGCCAACGTCCAGCCGCACTCCGGCTCCCAGGCCAATGTCGCCGTCTACCTTGCCTTGTTGAAACCGGGTGACACGATCATGGGCATGGACCTCAGCCACGGCGGCCACCTGACCCACGGCTCCAGAGTCTCCGTCTCTGGCAAGTACTTCAACGCGACCTTCTACGGCGTGAGCCCCGAGACTGAGACGATCGACTACGACCTCGTGCAGCGCCGCGCCGAGGAGGAAAAGCCGAAGCTCCTGATCGCAGGCGCCAGCGCCTACCCGCGCTTTATCGACTTCAAGCGTATGCGCGAGATCGCGGATTCCGTCGGCGCGTATCTCATGGTGGACATGGCCCACATTGCCGGCCTCGTCGCGGCGGGGGAGCATCCGAGCCCCGTGCCCTATGCGCACGTGGTCACTACTACCACGCACAAGACTCTCCGCGGCCCCCGCGGCGCACTGATCCTGTGCACGGAGGAGCTCAAAAAGAAGATCGACGCCGGTGTCTTCCCCGGCTCCCAGGGCGGCCCGCTCATGCACGTCATCGCTGCCAAGGCCGTCTGCTTTCAGGAGGACCTGGGCGAGGAATTCAGAAAGTATCAGCACCAGATCGTCCTCAACGCCGCGGCGCTGGCGGACGAGCTGCAGAAAAACGGCGTGCGTCTGGTCTCCGGCGGTACGGACAACCACCTCATGCTGGCCGATGTGATGAGCCGCGGCAAGACCGGAGCCGAGGTGCAGGAGCTTCTGGACCTGGCGAACATCACCGCGAACAAGAACACCATCCCCTTCGACACCATGGGCGTGAAGGCAACCTCCGGCATGCGCTTCGGCAGCCCCGCCGTCACCACCCGCGGCATGAAGGAGCTCGAGATGCGGCGGATCGGTCAGATGATCGCCCGCCTCATCGACGAGGGCGAGGACGCCGTCCCCGCGGTCAAAAAACAGGTCGTCGAGCTCTGCGAGGCCTTCCCGCTGTACCCGGAGATCAGTTGACATAAAAGCAATGACATAACCAAGACAGCCTCCGTCCCGCATACAGGGACGGAGGCTGTCTGATCAATATTAATACGGCTTACTGCGCTTTCTGCAGGGCGTTCAGCTTCGCGCTCAGATGCTGTGCCGCCTCTTTGAGAATGACAATGTCGGACTTCATGGCTTCAATTTCGTCAGCGGGCGTGATCTTTTCCAGAAGCGCTTCGTGTCCCTCGGCCAGGATACGAAGCTTCGGCTCCACCTCGGATTCAATAATCGTCATCATGTCCTCGTGGAGCTCTTCACGAAGCTCCTTCTTTTGCTGCGCGAGCAAATTCACAGTATGCTTGCGCTCCTGCGCAAACATCTCCACGGTATGCTTGCGCTCCTCCACGAGAGCGTCGCTGACGATTTTGGAGATTATCTGAATGTCATTTGCGTCCAACATTTCTGCTCACCTCACAGTTAATTGTATCATTCCCGGCAGGCGATTGTCAAGACAAGCGGGGAGCGTCATGCGGCGGCGTCCGTGAGAACGTCAATCCAGTTCCACCTCGTAGCCGTGGTTTTTGAGCTCGTCCAGGACCGTCTGGGCGTGGGCCTTGCCGCCCACCTCACAGGCGATGTGGACCTTGGTCTCGTTGGGGTTGAGACCGGCGGCCAGCTTGTCGTGCTCGATGGTGAGGACGTTGGCTCCGCTGTCCGCAAGTATGCCGAGCACCTGTACAAGGCTGCCCGGCTTGTCCAGCAGCCTTGCCGTAAAGCGGATGCGGCGGTGGCGGGCAGCCATGCCCTGCTCGATGATGCTCTGCACAAAGCTCACGTCGATGTTGCCGCCGGAGAGGACGCATACCACGTTCTTGCCCTTCACGTCGATCTTGCCGCTGAGCACCGCGGCAACCGGGGTCGCGCCCGCAGGCTCCACGATCATCTTGCAGCGCTCCATCAGCAGGAGGATCGCGTCGGAAATCTGAATGTCCGATACGGTCACCACGCCGTCGCAGTACTTGTTGATGATGTCCACCGTGATGTCTCCGGGGCTCCTGACCGCGATGCCGTCGGCGATGGTGGAGGCGGTCTGCGTGCTGACAAGGCGCTTTTCCCGGAAGCTCTGGGCGATGGCGTTGGCCCCCTCGGCCTGTACGCCGTATACCTGGACACGGGGGTTGACCTGCTTGACCGCGGCGATCACGCCGGCGAGCAGCCCGCCGCCCCCGGCGGGGGTGATGATGATGTCCACGGTCGGCAGATCGCCGAGGATCTCCAGCCCAAGCGTGCCCTGTCCCGCAATGACCTCGAGATCGTTGTAGGGATGCAGGAAGGCCGCGCCCTCCTCCTCGCAGATCTCGCAGGCTTTGGCGTAGGCCTCGTCATAGCAAGAGCCGGCCAGCACCACCTTCGCACCGTAGCCCTCCGTCGCCTGAATCTTGGCGATGGGAGCCGCCTTGGGCATGACGATGGTGGCCGGGATGCCGAAGGCCGCGGCCGCGCAGGCAACCCCCTGGGCATGATTCCCGGCGGAGGAGGCGACGACGGGACTGTTTTCGCCCCGTTCAACCATGGCGGAGAGCTTGTTTGTCGCGCCGCGAATTTTGAAGGAGCCGGTCTTCTGCCGGTTTTCACATTTTAAATAAATGCTGCCGCCGGTCATGCGGGAAAAGGTGGTCGAGAGGTCGAGCTCCGTATGGTGCAGAAAGGGCTTGAGACGGCGCGAGGCCGTCATGATTTCACTGAGCGCGGGCTGGATAGCGTCCATTACAATCACTCCTTAAAACAAAAAAACAGAGCCCTGCGGCCCTGTGATTTTTTAAAAATAATGCTTGACTTTGCCATAGCCGCAATGGTAAAATAGCTTGCTATGTTTGCCGGGGGCGGGGACATATATCTCCACTTTCAGCCTGCGTCAAGTATAGCATGACAGACATGTGAAATCAACACCGGCAATATTGATTCTGACAACAAGGCCGTGTGTTTTCAATTACAGAAGGAGAGTGCGCCAATGCCAAAAGATGTCATGTACGGCAAGACCCTGCGAAAGAGTTTTGCCCGCACCCAGGAGATTATGGATATGCCGAACCTCCTGGAGATCCAGAAGAGCTCCTACAAGTGGTTCCTGGAGACCGGCCTGCGCGAGGTCTTCCGGGACGTGGATTCCGTCACCGACTATTCCGGCAACCTGGAGCTGAGCTTCATCGACTACTCGATGAACGAGAAACCCAAGTACTCGGAGGAGGAGTGCAAGGCACGCGACGCCACCTATGCCGCGCCCCTGAAGGTCCGTGTCCGCCTGCGCAACAAGGAGACCGAGGAGATCAAGGAGCAGGAGATCTTCATGGGCGACTTCCCGCTCATGACGGACGGCGGCACCTTCATCATCAACGGCGCGGAGCGCGTTATCGTCTCGCAGATCGTACGCTCTCCCGGCGTGTACTTTGACAAGACCGTCGACAAGGCCATGATCGCGACCTACGGCTCCACCGTCATCCCGTACCACGGCGCGTGGCTGGAGTATGAGACGGACGCCAATGACGTCTTCTCCGTCCGCATCGACAAAAACCGCAAGCTGCCCATCACGTGGTTTCTCAAGGCCATGGGCCAGTACCGCGAGGAGTTGGACGAGAAGGGCGCCTTTAAGCCCGAGTCCTGCGCGACCTGGCTGAGCTGCGTCTCCGACCCCAGGGTCGGCGCCGTGACGAACGAGCGCATCAAGGAGATCTTCGGCGAGGATGAGCGCATCATCGCCACCCTCGACAAGGACACCACCCAGTCGAGGGACGAGTGCCTGCTGGAAATCTACCGCAAACTGCGTCCGGGCGATCCCCCGACGGTGGAATCGGCCGAGACTCTGCTGGAGGGCCTGTTCTTCGACCGCCGCCGCTATGAGATCAGCGACGTGGGCCGCTACAAGTTCAACAAGAAGCTCTCCCTCTTCCCGCGCATCGCCGGCTTTGAGCTGGCTGCCCCTGTGGCCGATCCCCTCACCGGCGAGCTGATCGCCGAGCCCGGCACGGTTTTGAGCCGCGACAAGGCCCGCGAGATCGCCGACGCCGGCGTGGTCGACGTGCTGCTCAACGTCGAGGGCAAGCGGGTGCGCGTGTTCTCCAACGGCATGGTCGACATGTCCCGCTATGTGGACTTCGACCCGAAGGAGCTGGGCGTCAAGGAGAAGGTGCGCGGCATCGTCCTGCGCCAGCTCATGGAGCAGTACCAGGGCGACGCGCTCAAGAGCGCGATCAAAGAGTACATCGACGTCCTGATCCCCAAGCACATCGTCGTGGACGACATGTTCTCCTCCGTCAACTACCTCAACTGCCTGGCTCACGGCATCGGCGAGGCGGACGATATCGACCACCTGGGCAACCGTCGCGTCAGATGCGTGGGCGAACTGCTGCAAAACCAGTTCCGCATCGGCTTCAGCCGCATGGAGCGCGTCATCCGCGAGCGTATGACCCTCCAGGACCTGGACATCGTCACGCCCCAGAGCCTCATCAACATCCGGCCCGTGACCGCAGCCATCAAGGAGTTCTTCGGCTCCTCGCCGCTCAGTCAGTTCATGGACCAGACCAACCCCCTGGCGGAGCTGACGCACAAGCGCCGTATGTCCGCCCTCGGCCCCGGCGGCCTCTCGAGAGAGCGCGCCAGCTTCGACGTGCGAGACGTGCACTACAGTCACTACGGCCGCCTCTGCCCCATTGAGACGCCCGAAGGTCCGAACATCGGTCTGATCAACTACCTGGCATCCTATGCCAGAGCCAACGAGTACGGCTTCCTTGTCGCGCCCTACCGCAGGATCGAGAAGGGCACCTGCCGCCTGACCGACCAGGTCGACTACATGACCGCCGATCAGGAGGACCAGTTTGTCGTCTGCCAGGCGTCGGAGCCTGTGGACGAAAACGGCTGCCTCATCAACAAGCGCGTCACCTGCCGCCACCGCAACGACACCATCTCCGTCAACCGTGAAGAGGTCGACTATATCGACATCAGCCCCAAGATGATGGTCTCCATCGCGACGGCCATGATCCCCTTCCTCGAGAACGACGACGCGAACCGCGCCCTGATGGGCGCGAACATGCAGCGCCAGGCCGTGCCTCTCATGACCACCCAGGCGCCCATCGTCGCCACCGGCATCGAGCACAAGTGCGCCGTCGACTCCGGCGTCTGCATCCTCGCCGAGGGCGAGGGCACCGTTACCAAGGTCGACGCCCGCTATATCACCGTCCACTACGACGCGGGCGAGAATAAAGAGTACAAGCTCATCAAGTTTGCCCGCTCCAACCAGGGCACCTGCATCAACCAGCGGCCCATCGTCTCCCCGGGCGACCGTGTGAGCAAGGGCGACGTCCTGGCCGACGGCCCCTCCACCTCCAACGGCGAGATCTCCCTCGGCAAGAACATCCTCGTCGGCTATATGAACTGGGAGGGCTACAACTACGAGGACGCGATCCTCCTCAACGAGCGCCTTGTGATGGAGGACGTCTTCACCTCCCTGCATGTCGAGGAGTATGAGTGCGACTCCCGCGACACCAAGCTCGGCCCCGAGGAGATCACCCGCGACATCCCCGGCGTCGGCGACGACGCGCTGAAATACCTGGACGAGCGCGGCATCATCATGGTCGGCGCGGAGGTCACCGCCGGCGACATCCTCGTCGGCAAGGTCACCCCGAAGGGGGAGACCGACCTGACCGCGGAGGAGCGCCTGCTGCGCGCCATCTTCGGCGAGAAGGCCAGAGAGGTGCGCGACACCTCCCTCAAGGTCCCCCACGGCGAGAGCGGCATCATCGTCGACGTCAAGGTCTTCACCCGTGAGAACGGGGACGAGATGAACCCCGGCGTCAACCAGGTCGTCCGCGTCTACATCGCCCAGAAGCGCAAGATCTCTGTCGGCGACAAGATGGCCGGCCGCCACGGCAATAAGGGCGTCGTCTCCCGCATCCTGCCGCGCGAGGATATGCCCTACCTGCCCGACGGCACCCCGCTCGACATCGTGCTGAACCCCCTGGGCGTGCCCTCCCGTATGAATATCGGGCAGGTGCTGGAGGTGCACCTCGGCTATGCGGCCCAGGCCCTCGGCTGGAAGGTCGCCACCCCCATCTTCAACGGCGCGAACGAGACCACCATCCGCGAGACGCTGCGCCAGGCCGGTCTGCGTGAGGACGGCAAGAGCGTCATGTACGACGGCCGCACCGGCGAGAAGTTCGATAACGACGTCACGGTCGGCTGGGTCTACTTCCTCAAGCTCCACCACCTGGTGGACGACAAGATCCACGCCCGCTCCACCGGCCCCTACAGCCTGGTCACCCAGCAGCCTCTGGGCGGCAAGGCCCAGTTCGGCGGCCAGCGCTTCGGCGAGATGGAGGTCTGGGCCATGGAGGCCTACGGCGCGGCCTACACCCTGCAGGAGATCCTGACGGTCAAGTCCGACGACGTGACCGGCCG
>CACZDN010000002.1 GCA_902779945.1 Oscillospiraceae bacterium
GCGCCCTTGTTATCTGAACGGGTATCCTCATCAAAGAGCAAATCCAGGATCTGCTCTCTCCAGTCCGGGAGCCGCATGATTGCAAGCTGTCTTACGCCGAAATCCTGCAACGGAACAAAGCAGACATGAGGATAAATGCTGTCGAACCTCTGCGGTTTCCCTTTCCAGGTGTCTTTACAGCGTATCGTGTCAAGCGCAACCGAGTAATCCTGCCCAAGAAGAACGGCGGTGTCTAACTGAGAGCATCCGGAATTGTTTCGGGCAATCTGAATCAGATCCTGCCTTGCCTTGAATTCGCCCTCACCATTCCAGCGCATGACGGCATTTCGGGTATTATAGACGGCCATGCAGGTTGCGGGTGTAAACAGAGCGCCTGTATAGCGGGCATATTTTGTTTTGTTCACTGATTCAGGATCGATTTGCTTGACATCTCTTGCCAGAAGCGCCATCGGGCGATCTATGATCAGCGCCTGACGCTGCATCTGAAGAGCCGGAAGCATCCAGGGCCTGCACTCAATGCCTGCCCGGAGGAGCATTACAGCCGTCTCGGCCACCCGATAAGAGCGCTCATGATGCGTTTTGCTGCTTGACATGCCTGAGCGGGTGAATCTGGATTCGTAGTATTCCCGTGTCCCGATCCAGTCGAGCAGGGGAAGGGCGAATCTTGACAGGCGAATGGTCGTACAGGGTGACTTGCCTGAGAGGTTGATCACCTTCACGCACAGCTTTTCACCGGTCGCAGAGTTCCGGATCACCTGAGGCTGTGTCAGCTTCTGAATCAGCCTGCCGAGCTCCTGCCTGTCTCCGAGAAGTTGCAGCGAAGTCGTCGGATGCTCGCCCACAAGAGAGAGGACGGTCACGAGACGGAAGAGATGACTGCCGGGAGAAAAGTACATCATTGCGTATCCTCTTGTATAAAGAAAAATCGGTCAATGGTTTCTCCTCTTGACCGAAAAAGTGAAGTGCCAGAGCGGCCCAATAGCCTGATTTACAGACAAAAACCACCGCTAAAAACAGGTACAGAAAATGAAGAAAATTCGGCATGGTTTTTTGCACCTGTTTTCAGATGGTCTGCCACGTGTTTTTCATATCTTTTTGCTCCTGTTCGAGCCAGAGAGGAAAGTCCCGCCGGGGCACGACGAAGACCTCTGTGAAGTCCTCATCGCCGGCTGCGCTGCAGTAGTAGTGAGAGCATACTGCCGGGCCGTCATCGGTCAGAACAAAGAGGGCAATGGCATCGGCCACTGTGTTGACCTCAATGTTATCGTGATCACGCTTCCGGCGCTCCGGCCGCTTTCGGTCATATACATGGCGGAAAATGAGGACGGCGTCCACGTAATGAAGCGGTTCATGGTCGTCAAAGTATCTCTGAAGCGCCGGGTAAAGGTATGCACGGATATAGCTGCGCAACTCCATCTCCTTCTTCTGGAGTAGAGTAGGTAGATTTACATAAAACCAATTTTCTTTTGTTATGGAAATCTTAACGGGAACTGTGCTGCATACTACATCTTCAACATCCTGATAGGCACTGGGCTTGCCGGTGTAGACAGGGAGCTTGCGGGTCAAAAGTGTGGTCTGTTCCGCATACCTGGCCAGACGCAGCGATACGGAATAGGCTTCCTCCAGATAGTTTTGATCGAGGAGCTGCCGGATCAGGCGCGTTTCGGCATTGAGACGATTAATTTTCTGCTCAATCGAGGACAGCAGATCAATAAAGGAGTTGGTTGGCAGCATCTTGAAGTATCTCCTCTGAATAAAAAAGTACATTCGGCTCATCTGCCCCCTGAAATTCGACTGTTGCGAAGAGACAGGGGGCCTTCGGAAGCCGCAATTCAGCAGCCATTGATATGCGGGGAAAGACAATGACGTATTTCAGATCCTCCTGCGGCTGAAGCAGTCGAAGAAGATTCTTCTCACCCTCGTACAGTACGACGATCTCATATCCCATGTTTTCTTTCAAAAAAAGAGCTGAGACGGGTAAACCGCCGGATAATGGGCCATAGGCTCCACATAGTCTATGAATTGCAGCAGCACCCAGACCGCCAGGACAATGCGCTGGTCAGGCTTTGCCAGCGGATCAAGAGCGCAGTAATAACCGTCTCCAATATCTGCGATCCGCATGTCCCGTTTGAGGTTATCCAGAATCTTTTCCGCAGTCCTTGGCGGCTTGCGCAGCATCCTGAGAAGCTGTGTCTTAGGCAGGGCACCATATTGAGAGAGCCATTTGATAACATGGGATTCATCTTCAAGCAGCAGATGATCACCCCCTTTGAAAGGCTTATGTACATACAACATTACATTAATGTACATAGAACAATACATAAAGTTTACATAATGTAGATTGAGGCTGATTACACAGATTTAGCATCTTGTCGGTCACGGAGTATCGCTTCCAGCTCAGCCCGGTCTGTCGTGATCATCTCCTGCTCCTCCTTGGAGGCCTTGATGACCACGGGGACCTTGTTATTGTTGGAGCAGATCAGTGCCTCGCCTCGTTCAAACTGGGTGATTGATCGAAGCTCGGTTTTTGTGAGCTTCAAAACCTCCTGCACCGTCTTGGCTTCATCCGGTTCCAGATTCAGAATGATCTTGTTCTTGGAGTTGTTGATGATTGCCCTGCCGTACTTGCCGTCCTCCAGACCGAAAAAGTCCGAAAGGTCCTGTGTTGCGGAGATGGCAGCGCCGCCGAAGCCGCGGATCGTTTTGAAGATCGTCAGGCAGAACTCCGCCGCCATGCGGTTGGAGTTTGCGCCGATAAGCTGCCAGATCTCGTCGATCATGTTTGCTTTCTTCTTGGTGCGGTCCGCTCTCACCGTGTCCCAAACATAGTCGAGCGCGATGAACATGCCGACCGGCAGAAGCTTGCCCTTCAATTCTGAGAGATCCAGCACTATGTACTTGTTCGTCAAGTCTACGTTGGTCTGTTGATTGAAGCTCTGGGCGGAGCCGGTCACATAGCGGCTGATGATCACCGCAAGCCGCTGGGTCATGGGATTTGTCAGCAGCTCCTCGTGCAGATCGCCGATCGTGGGCATGGTCTTGAGCCGCGGGGGAAAGCTGCTTTTGCTGATATAAAGCGAGTCGTTTTCGTGGGTGATTCCGAACTTGGCATAGGTGCGAATCAGCGCCTCATCGAGCATCTGCTCCTCTTCGTTATTCATGTCCGGGATCAGAAGAGAACAGAAGATCATCAGCTGCTGGATCTTGCGGGCCAGCATCGAGTCCAGCTCACTGTAATCCAGCTCGTCGATGAGCTCCATCTCCGGGGAGATGCTCTGCCGGATCTCCATGATGTTGATGCAGTGCGGGGAGCCGGGCGCGATTCGGATAAACTCGCCGCCCACCTGACGGCAGGCACGGCGAAACTCATGGCCCTTGATCGGCGCTACAATAAAGCACTGAATTCCGCGCATCTCCGCCGTAGCCTGATCGGGGTCTTTGTGTTGCACAATTGTGTTTCCGCACTGCATGAAATAGGCGCGGGCATTTTCTCCACGGTCTGGATCGTGCTGTAGACCAGCCCGAAGTCCTCACTGTCACCCCGCCGCTGCTCTTCATACTGATAAATAAGGAAAAAGCGCCGGGTCAGAGCCTCGCGGTTGCCCACATCCCTCACGAAGCGGATATAGCCTTCGGCCTGACGTCGGCACTCCTCGTTGGTTTCGCCCTCCAGATCCTGACGCAGCAGCCGGACATGCCGATCGGAGTCAGCTTTCCGTGTGATGCTCTTGAACTGTAGGTGCTGGGGAGAAATCTTCAGCCAGGAGGCAAAGGAGGAGATGATGTTGAACTGCTCCTCCTCCGAGCGCAGCATG
Organism: Oscillospiraceae bacterium; assembly: GCA_902779945.1. Lineage (GTDB taxonomy): Bacteria > Bacillota > Clostridia > Oscillospirales > Oscillospiraceae > Limivicinus. Next base: position 3,816 of record CACZDN010000002.1, read on the forward strand.
AAGTTGATGGGTTCGATCTCCAGGATCTTGATGTAACGATTGTCCGTTGTCTCAATGATCCCGTGATGGATGCTCCTGACCGGGATGAAATCCTGGACGAATTCAAGCAGCTCCGCGCGGCTTTTTTGCTTTTTTCTTTTTGTGTTTCTTGAGGCGTTTCGGGTCATAGTGATAGCCGATCCTCCTGAAATGTAGTCTTCGCCGATTCATAAAGAACCGGATGATATGGCCGAGATACTGAAGCAGAGAGTCCCCGTCAATGCCCATCAGTGAGATGACGGCCAGGGGAATGAGCGTCAGCACTATGAGCACAATGTGCATCATGGCCGGCATGGACAGCCAGAACAGCTCCGGATAGCCCACAAGGGCGAGCAGAAACACGGTTTCCACCGTGTTTCGCGTTTCCAGCATCCCGCCGAAGAGCTTGCCGGAGTCCGTATAGTTTGCGGGAATGGCGAAGACATTATTAAATTCGTTGTTGTCTATATGCTTACCACACCATCCTGTAGATGTATGCGATTGTGTTGTAAGTGCCGAGGCGCAGGGCCTCCTGATGGTCGGGCACAAAGATGTCCACACGGTGGATGTTTTCTTCGATTCCGCTGCCGCCGCGGTCTTCGACGGTATACATGACACCGTTGATCATGATCTGCGTACCGAAGGGATAATAGCTGGACATGGCCACCATGCCGCGCTGGGCATACTTGCCGCTGGCCGTGATGCCGTCGGAGTTCTCTCCGCAGCACTTGGGGCAGGGACAATAGTGGGTTACAATGACGGTGAGCTCCGAAAGCGGCTTGCCCCAGACGTCTCCACTGGATACCGGCGCGTCATTGTCCACAATGGTGAGCCTTCTGAAAACCAGGGAGCCTTCATAGTCCGGCGTGTTGAAGACAACGCCGCTGCCGGCTGTGCAGTGGACCCAAGCCCTGTTCCCACCGGCGTCATAACCGGCAAAAATCAGGACATGCTCCCAGCCCTCATCTCCCGCGAGAAACGCGAGATCGCCGGGCAGAAGCTCGGAGGCGTCGATCCCCTCCGTGTTGGGATACTGACCGGAGGTGCCGGCACCGATCTCCACGCCCACGGCGGTATTGTAGACCCAGGAGGTAAAGCCGCTGCAGTCAAGCCCATAGGGACGGATCGTGCCGGTGCTGGAGGAACCAGCAGAGATGACGAGCCGCGGCGTGTTCCATGCGTCGTTCCAGCCGGGAGCGGATTTGCCCCCCCAGAAATAAGGCACCTTGCCCACAAGGGAGAGTGCGGTCGAGATGATGTGTTTCCGCGCGGGGCTGCAATCCTGGGCGTTGACAAAGGCAATCAGCTCCTCATCCGTGAGCGGGACGGCCTTGCCGCCCTCCAGAGAGCCGTAAAGCGTCATCTTCAGGGCGTTTGCCATGTTTTGAATGGCTTCACCGTATGTGACTTGGAACTGGCTGTATGTCGCATCGGGATTCAAACCGAATGCCTGATTGATCACAGAGATATCAAAGGGATGGATCGTGCATTCGAGGTACGGGATCATCTCAATCGTCGGCGAGATCATCTCTTCACCGGCGGCCTCAAAGTAAGTAGCCGTGGAGTAGCTTGTGATGGAGCCGTTATTATATATAAGTAGATACGCGGTCACCTCCCGATAGGCCGGGACCATGATATCCTCCTCGCTGCTGAGCTCCACAACGGGGGTGTAATACGTCCGCGTTTCGGTCTCGTAGCTGTAAACAGGATCATCTCCGTTGAAGTCCACGATCTCGGCGGAGGATATGACCGTCAGCGTTACAGGCTCATACCTGTAATAGGTGACCGGGATCAGATGCTCATGCTCTTTCCGCTCGCTTGTCACGGGAAACATGGAGTCCGCCACACGCCGGAGCTTTGCCATCATGTCCTCTTTGGAGGTGTTCTGCTGTTCCATTGACGCCGAGTAGGCGGCCAGAACATAGCAGGTATCGTATCCGGCAGAGCTGTGTCCGTAGTTGATGAGGGAATCCATGGAGAGCTTGTAGTCGCATCCGCCTTCCTCAAGTCCACCCTGGCGAGAGATAATTCATAACCGTAATCCGCGACGGAGGAGACTGCCTTTGCCATTTCACTGTATGTATCGGTAAGAGTCGCGCCCTCTACCGGCTTTGTCCCGTTCAGGCCGAATATGCCGTTGGTGACAATGGAGGGAAGAGAAACGATCGTCACAATGATAAAAGTGAAAAAGAGTGCAGTACAGATGAGAAGCTTGTACAGGGTATGACGCGCAGACCATGCGGCAGCGGCAAGTGCACCCCATGGGCCAGCGGCGGCAGCGCTTTTTGCGGCACCGGCAATGGCCTTGCCGGTTTTTGCGGCACCGGCCGCGGCTGCTCCGGCAGAGGAGGCCGAGGCCTGCTGCCGCATGGTGTTGACGGCACGGGAAAGGTTTGATGCCGCGTTTGAAAAGCTGTCGGAGCCGTCGCCGAGTTGACGCTTGTCCGGCTCAGCCATAAATGCTCACCTCCAAAAAGGCAGCCGGACCTGAGCCCGACTGCCTTGAGATCATGTTTTCTTCTTAGGTGTCTTAGTGTCGCGCTGGCGGCGCGGTGCGGGAGAACTGCGTTTTGCGGGGAGATTGCGGTAGCGCACGGTTTCCACAGAGATCGTTTTGACGTTTTCGCTGTCATAGACCGGCTTGCCGTTTTCATAAACAGGCCGCCGCTCAACAGCAGGCTGCCCGGATACGGTGTACCACTTGCCGCCGCGGCTGTCCTCCAGCGTCTGAAAGACTCCGCGGGGTTCAGAATAACGTGTGCTGTCGAAGAACATGGTACCGGGGCCGTCCGCATGACGCACCTCAAAGTGGCCATCACTGCGTCCAGAGTCATCGACGGATGTAATCGGCTGCTCATAGCCGGGCATGAAGTTTTTGAACAGCGCCTGGTTGTAAGCTGCCGAGAAGTCCGAAAAGACCTCAGAATCTGTAAAGAAAGACGCAGAATCAGTGCTCGGTGTGCTTCCTGCAGGGGTAAAGGCAGCGTCAGACTGAGAAACAGGACTTGAATAATCTGACGCGGGTGTTGCCACAGGAGCCTCGGGCGTTTCAGCATGATAGCTGGAATCCGGCACAGGGACAAAGTCTGCAGCAGGTGTGTCTTCCACATGAGATACGGAGTCGTTTGAGCCAGACATGGGATTCGCGTAGAAGGATTGGGCCTCAGCTTCGGTGATAGGCATACCGGAGGGGATTTCAACATCCGATGCAGACAAGTTTTGAACAGAAATGGGAGTACCCGCATCAAAAACCGGCTCATCTGCGGAAAGGCTTACCGATCCGGAAGCACTGCCGAGAGCTGTGTCAGATACCTCAGAAGGAGAATCCGACGGCGGCATCGGCGCAAAGTCTGACGTATTCGGCATGTAAGAATAAGAATCGGACGGTGCAGACAGGGGAGAGCAGGTATCCATGCCCGGGTTGTCCACAGGAGCGGATGGGATAACAGAAGCCTCGCCAAAACCGGATTCTGAAGTCCCCGTAAATGTTGCTCCAGACTGAGATGTGTCCACAGACCCGGATTCAAAACCGGGCGCTTCACTATGGGGCTGCATGGTGTACCAATCCACGCCGTTGGCAGAACCCATAATGGAATGGGGAGCGTCTGGCTCTTCAAACATGGCGCTGTTATACCACATGGAGCTTGTCCCGTCCGGGGACGTAGCCTGAATCTCGCCTTCTCCAACGCTGCGAAGAACTGTTCCTTCGGGAGCATCCGGGAAGAAGGAAGCCACCTGCGCACTTTCGTCCGAGCTGCCGCTGAAATGCGGCGCGTCATAGAACGAAGCGGCATCCGGTCCGCTTGCCACCTGATACCACTGACTGCCGTCTGAGGCTGTCAGCGTCGCATGAGGCCCGGAAGGCTTTTCAAACTGAGAGGCATTGAACATCTCCACAGAAGTCTGTTTGCCATCCGCGCCGACCGATGTGGTACTGATCCGGCCGCCGCTGATCTGCGTGTTCTTGAGCTGGTGGTTTCCAAGCTGAGGCATGTAGTTCTTGAGGCTCCGGTCCGCGATCTCTCCACCAATACTGCCGGAGACGGCAGATGGACGGGAGGCAACAGAGGAAATGGACTCGCCGGAGAGCGTAGCGCCGTTTCTGGCGGCGATCCCGCCGAAGGCGCGGCCCACAAACCCGATCGAGCCGCCGGCCCCCATGCGGGTACCGCCGTTTACCACAGCGTCGCGTACATAGGAATTGCCCTTGAAGCGATTGGCAAATCCGGAGGCAACCCCGGCAGCCGTGCTTGTCGCGGAGCTGCCCGCGGCTCCGGAGCCACGGAAGACACTGCCAGCCGATCTCGGCCCGCCGCCGACACCACTGAGCACTCTCGCCGCCATCATCATCTCCATTGCCATACTGGACCCGGTCTGGGCGACGTTTAAGCCGATGGAGGACAGATAGCTGTCAAAGCGCTGGGCGCACTTGAGAAAAGCCAGCGCGCAGAACAGCCAGAGAAAGATGCTGCCCTGACCGTTTGTGAGCGCGCCGCCGTTTCCTATAAACTGGCCGACGGATGATCCAAAGGCCCGAAGGAACCAGACGTTCATAATGAGCAGGATCAGTTGGGAGCCGACCATGCGGCACCAGGAGCGAAATACGGAGTTCGTCTCTTTTGAGCCGCCCATGGCGAAGGCCAGGGGAGAGGTATAGCAGAGGACGCCGACCACCACATAACGTTCGACTGTCTCAAGCAGGAGCTTGAAATAATTCCAGCCAAGTGCGATCTCTAGGATCACAAGCAACAGCGTCCCAACGATGGACGTGGTTGCCACAATGGTCACAAGGCCGTTTTTCAGAGCCTCTTCAATCCCGGCAAAGGTGAAGTCCTCCGCCGACATGGTGACCTCCATCAGAGCCGTATAGGGCGCGCGGGCTATATCCAGCGTCATCTGGAAGATGGACTGGGCATAGCCGATCATCACGGCAAAGAGAATGCTTCTCGCAACGAGCGTCAGCGGGTTCTCAGCGTCTGTGATCGGCCCGCCGAAAGCGCGGAAGAGCTGCCAGGCGGTTATGAGGAAAAGGAGCGCCCATGCGGTATACTGGAGAATGCCGAAGGCCTTCGTCACAAAAGGAAAATACTCCTCCATGACCACCATGTCTGTGCCGAGCGCATCGAGAAAAAGCCCGGATACAGCATCCATGAGTGAGGTCATGACGCTGCTGATCCATGTCACGATGCCTTCAAAGATCCAGTCAAGCAAGATTTATCACCTCCGTTCCTGCCTGACCGGGAGAGCTTAGCCCGTGTACTGGCCGCCGGCGACAAGGGGCTGCAGATAGGCAACGACAAAGCCCAGAGAGTTCAGAATGATCCACGCCACGACAATGCGTTTGAGCCAGCTCGTCGCTTCATCCACGGCCCGCTGGTTGCGGGAGATCATGCGAACGATCAGGGCAATGCTTGCCACCGTGACCGCGACGATCGTGGAGATTGCCACGATCTGACCGTAGATATCCGTCACAATGGACCGGATGCGGTCAAAGATGGAGTCTGCCATGACCGGCTGCATCGTTATCAACCCCGCGGACAGCATAGAGATTACCGACCAGTAAGCCGTGACCATATGCTCCTTCAGCAGATGTTTCCTCGTCAGAAGCCTCACCTCCTTCCATATAAGCGGGCATGAAAAAAGCCGCTCCCGGAAAGCCCGGAAGCGGCGTTCATCGCCCAGTCCCAATTTGGGACGATACAAATATACCACGGATTGATTCCCGTGTCAGTGCCTTGGAGGTGCCATTTTAGTGCCAACTTTGTGCCATCATAGTGCCTTGCAAGAAAAGTGAAAAGAGAATATACTGAAGAACAGAAACTGTTGGAACAGGAGGGTACTGAGATGAATGAACGACTTATCTTTCATGTGGATGTCAACAGTGCCTTTCTGTCCTGGGAGGCAGCGCGCCGTGTCAAAAACGGCGAGCCCGATCTTCGCCTGATTCCGTCCTGTATCGGAGGCGACCCGGAATCCAGAAGGGGAGTCTTGCTTGCAAAGTCCATCCCAGCAAAGGCGTTCAAAATCAAGACAGGTGAGCCGATTGCCATGGCGTTGAGAAAATGCCCGCAGCTCGTGATCGCAAAGCCGGACTTCAAGCTTTATTCGGCTTGCTCCAAGGCGTTTAAGGATATCTGTCGCAGTTATGCGCCGGTCGTGGAGGAATTCTCCATCGACGAATGCTTCATGGACATGACCGGTACCGGACACATGTACCCTGATCCCGTCGCGCTGGCGCACACGATCAAGGACAGGATCCGGGACGAGCTTGGATTTACAGTGAATATCGGCATCGGGCGCAGCAAGCTCTGTGCCAAGATGGCGAGCGACTTTGAAAAGCCGGATAAGGTACACACGCTCTATCCGGAGGAAATCCCGGACAAGCTCTGGCCGCTGCCGGTGGGGGACTTGCTATTCGTGGGTGGCGCATCCGCAAATCGGCTGCGGGAAGAGCATATCTACACAATCGGAGAGCTTGCGCATGCAGACCTGGAGCTTCTGCGGAGGATCCTCGGAGACAAAATGAGTCTCCAGGCCCGCAATTACGCAAACGGCATCGACAATTCACCTGTCCGTGCAGAGCCGGAAGAGGCAAAGGGCTACAGCAATTCCGTAACGCTTGAGGAAAACGTGACCACGCTGGAAGCGGCGGACGCGATCTTGCTGGCCCTTTCGGACAGCGTCTCGGCACACATGCGCAGCAATGGGGCAAAGGCCTATTGCGTAGCCGTATCCATCCGCTATCTGGATTTCAAAAACCGCTCCCATCAGTGCAAGACAGATCATCCGGTAGAATCCACACGGGAGATCTATGAGCTGTCAAAACGGCTTCTGCGGGAGCTATGGAAAGATCACAGACCGTTGCGGCTTATGAGCATCGCCCTTTCCAACTTGACAAGAGAAGATGAGGGCGGGCAGATGTCGCTGTTTGGAGACGAGGACAGCGGCAGGCGGGAACGCGATGTAAAGCTGGACAAGGCGGTGGACGCCTTGCGGAGCAAGTTCGGCGCCAACATCATCCAGCGCGGTACGGTCATGAAGGACGGGCTCCAGGTTGCCCGCAAGTTCAAGGGCAAACAGGCGTCCGAGCGGGACAAAACGTGAATTCAGATGAGCGGACACCCTGTACCAAACGAAGAGAGAATACGGCGCCTGAAAGGCTGTTGAGGCTGATCGGGCGCCGTGTCGTTTATCTGCCGCTGGACGTGGACTTGTCGCTCAACATTGACACAAGATCAAGCCAAAGGTCAATATTTGTGCTTGGAACCGACCAGAGCCGAAGCGAGATGATATTGATTGCCTGCTCCTTCAGCCGATAATAATGCCGTCTTGAGATATTCAGCCGATAGAGGATATCTGTCTGATGGATTTTTTCCTCGGAAATGTAGGTCAGATAGATCAGGTCGTAGAGCAGGGGACCGTTATCCGGCTTGTATTTGAGGGTGGTCAGGGCATCGTTGATGCGATCAAGGAGCTGGCGGGTCTTGGCCAGCCTTTCCAGACGAAGCTCAAGGCGTCGATTCTCCATGCCGATCTCTGCGTCGATCCGGCTCAGAACAGCGTCGAGCTTCTGCAAAGGAAGATTGAGCTCAGCAGCGATGGTGTCCAGCTCACTGTCGGTCTGCCAGAGAATGATTCTATAGTTTGAGAGCAGGAGAAGCGTATTGTGATATGCCTCCTCGCGTTTTTTCTCTCCAACCTGCTGTGGCGTTATGTTTTCATCTGCAAGAATACCGCGTTCACGGAGAAAAGAAAGAACCGCCTCATCGTTTGAGGCGGGAAAAGAATTATCAGTCATGGACAAAAAGCTCCTTCGAAAAAATGTTCAGGTCTACGGTGCAGGGGCCTCTGATGGGAGCAATGTCATTTGACCGGGGCGGTCCTATATCTGTACCCTGGCAGTCATAATTACAATTCTTCCAAATCCAACAATGAAAAAGATACGCGCGTTTAAAAGAAGAGATAAGTGCAACGCGATTATTGTGTCGAATATGCTTGGCAAGGAGGCCGACAGAAAGCAGATAGCGGCGGCTGTATCAAACGACCATACGACTCAGATGCTCGCGCTGACCTTCATGCCTGACAACATCGACGGAGTATTCTCTGATATTGTCAAGCACATCGGCGATCTGCTCATTGCTGGGCAGAGAGATGCCTGTATCGCAGGGATAGGATGTATTGAAAACGAGACAGCCGTAGGAGCCGGGCAGCCGGTACAGAGTGAAGACATCCTTATGCTTTTGCAGGAATCTCCATACCTTGGTCTTTTCCCAGCGCCAACGCTGTCCCAGGTTTTCCAAAGTCAAAAAAACTCCGGTTTTACCGTATTGGCAAACCGGAGCAAAAAAAGAAAACGCATTGTGCGGATCCTTTGATACTGTGTGGCACCAGAGATACAGCCATGCGTCAGCTTCATTAAATATGTAGTTTTGTGTAACAAGCCTTTCTGTAATGGACCGGGGAACACACAGAAAGCTATAGCCAGGTGTCGTATAGACAGCACCGGAATCACAGGGGGCGCCGCAGTAATCCAGCTCATAATCTGTGACGCGGTAAGTCAGCAGTTTGGTTTTGGTGTCCAGCTCAAAACTGAGATACCCGAGATCTGAGAGCTGCTGAAGAATATCCAGAGCCTGTTCACGCTTTTTTACACCGAGGATGCTCTTCAGACCGACAATGCCGCCTGCCCAGGTTCCCGGTTCAACAGGATTCCGGTGCCTGCAATAAGAGACAATGCCTTTCCGGAAGGCAGCACGGGCAGCAAGATGAGCCCAATGGCTGAGTATGCCCTTACAAGAAGGAACCACTGAGCGTGGTAGCTTGGTCCACAAAAACCTTTCGAAACAAGACATGTTAACCTCCTTTTTTACGGATTAATATAGCTGTATACTCATGAATAAACAAAAAAAGCAGACAATTGTTAGGCAAATTGTCTGCTTTCTCTGTCATGCAAAAAGGCGCTTTTCTGTTAATAATGCGTAAGCTATTCCAAAATTGCTCTAAAAGATACAGATTAATTTTAGTATTTGGCGAAAAGCGCGGTTTATATGGGGCTAAAAGTTAGTGCTTAATACATGCCGCCCATGGCGTCGGGGGCTGCGGGCATGGGGGGATTCTTCTCGGGGATGTCGGCGACCAAGCTCTCGGTGGTGAGGACCATGGACGCGACGGAGGCTGCGTTCTCGAGGGCGCTGCGGCAGACCTTGGTCGGATCGACGATGCCGAGGGCCATCATATCGCCGTACTGATCGCCGGAAGCGTCGTAGCCGTAGTTCGTGTCGTTGCTGCTGTAGACGTTGTTGAGGATCACGGCGCCTTCCATGCCGGCGTTGGCCGCGATCTGCATGATCGGGCTGCGCAGGGCCTTGGCGACCAGGGCCGCACCGGTCTTCTCGTCGCCCTCGAGGGTGGCGGTGAGCTTGTCGGCGGCCTTCGCGGCAACAACGTAGGCGGTGCCGCCGCCCGGGACGATGCCTTCGGCAACTGCAGCACGAGTGGCGTTCAGGGCGTCCTCGATGCGGAGCTTCTTCTCCTTCATCTCGGTCTCGGTAGCGGCGCCGACCTTGATGACGGCAACGCCGCCGGAGAGCTTGGCAAGGCGCTCCTGGAGCTTCTCGCGGTCATAGTCGGACGTGGTGGTCTCGATCTGGCGCTCGATCTGCTGCACGCGAGCGCGGATCTCGGCATTGTCGCCGGCGCCGTCGACGATGACGGTGTTCTCCTTGGTGACCTTGACCTGGTGCGCCTGACCGAGCATATTGATGTCGGCGTCCTTGAGCTCCATGCCGACGTCGGAGGAGATGACCTGGCCGCCGGTGAGGATGGCGATATCCTGAAGCATTTCCTTGCGTCTGTCGCCGAAGCCGGGGGCCTTGACGCAGATGCAGGTGAAGGTGCCGCGCAGCTTGTTGAGCACGATGGTGGCAAGAGCCTCGCCCTCGACGTCCTCGGCCACGATCAGGAGCTTGCGCCCGGCCTTGACGATCTGCTCGAGCAGGGGCAGCACGTCCTGAATGTTGCTGATCTTCTTGTCGGTGATGAGGATGAGCGCGTCGTCAATGACGGCCTCCATCTTATCGGGATCAGTGACCATGTAGGGGGAGAGGTAGCCGCGGTCAAACTGCATACCCTCGACGACCTCGCTGTAGGTCTCGGCGGTCTTGCTCTCCTCAAGGGTGATGACGCCGTTCTGGCTGACCTTCTCCATGGCCTCGGAGATGAGGGAGCCGATCAGCTCGTCGCCGGAGGAGATGGTGCCGACGCGGGCGATGTCCTTGGAGCCGGACACGGGGACGGAAATGCCCTTCATCGCGTCCACGGCGGCGGTAGCGGCCTTCTGGATGCCCTTCTTCATGACCATGGGGTTGGCGCCCGCGGCCAGATTCTTGAGCCCCTCGGCGATCATGGCCTGCGCCAGAACAGTGGCGGTGGTGGTGCCGTCGCCCGCGACGTCGTTGGTCTTGGTGGAGACCTCCTTGATCATCTGCGCGCCCATGTTCTCAAAGGCGTCCTCAAGCTCGATCTCCTTGGCGATGGTGACACCGTCGTTGGTGATCAGGGGAGAGCCGAACTTCTTGTCCAGAACCACGTTCCGGCCCTTGGGACCGAGGGTGATCTTGACGGTATCAGCGAGCTGGTTTACGCCGCGCTCGATCGCTTTTCTTGCTTCTTCGCCGTAAATAATCTGCTTAGCCATAATGCAAATCCTCCTGTAAATTACTCAATGACGGCCAGAATGTCGGACTGCCGGACGATGGTGTACTCCACGTCCTCCAGCTTGACCTTGCTGCCGCTGTACTTGCCGACCAGAACGCTCTGACCGGGGGTGACGATCATCTTGACCTCGTTCCCGTCGACCATGCCGCCGGGACCGACCTCCACGACCTCATAGACCTCAGGCTTCTCCTGTGCGGAGGAGGTGAGGAAAATGCCGGAAGCGGTGCGCTCTTCGGCCTTGTTCTGTTTCAGAACAACTCTGTCTGCCAAGGGTTTGAGTTTCATGCTTTTATACCTCCAAATATTTATTAACAAAAAACATCATCGTTAGCACTCGATATACCTGAGTGCTAACGATGCATACTATACCACACTTTTCTAAATTTGCAAGAGGTTGTTTGGAAAAAAGCGCGGGAACTTTTTGAATTTTTTGTTACCTCGAAAAGCTCAGCGCGCCGCGTCGTCGAAAAAGCGCATCCCGGCAGGGACGATAAGCCGCAGCGCCCCCGGGACGAGCCTCATGTCCACGCTCCTGGCGTAGAGCGCCTCGCCGTCCACATTGACGACGTTCTCCTCCTCAAAGTCGATGTGCAGGCTGTCGCCCCGAAGATGCGTGATGACCTTCGGGCGTTTGGCGTATTTGCCGGAGGCGTAGGACCCGATGTTCATGGCGAGGGTCAGAATGCCAATGCCGGGGACCACAAAGAAATCGAGAAGGCCGTCGTCCGGCCTCGCGTCGGGACTCGGGTGGAAGCCGCCGCCGTAGAAGCGGCCGTTGCAGGCGCAGACGAGGGTGTGGGGGCCGTCAGATACATAATCGCCGATCTGAACGCGCATATTCCGGCTGATGCCCCGGAAGACGTTTACGACGGTTGAGATCACATAGCCGCCGGCGCCGCCGATCAGGGGCAGATTGCTGTATTGATGCACGTCGGTCCCGATGCGCGCGTCAATGCCGACGGAGCAGATATTGGCGCACCAGCGCCCGTTGCAGTTGATGAGGTCGATGGGGCGCTCCGATCCGTCAAGCAGGGCGCCGAGATCGCAAAACAGATCCTTCTCCTCGCCAAACATCCGGCAGAAGTCGTTGCCGGTGCCGGTAGGGAAGGGGGCCGCCGCAACGTTCGGGAGCTCTGCCGCACCGCACACGCACTCGTTGAAGGTCCCGTCGCCGCCGCAGGCGTAGACGCGAAGATGCTCACACACCGCCGCCTCTGCGCGGATCTTGTCGGCGGCGTCCATAGGCGCTTTCGTTATGTAAACCTCATATTCTCCGTCCCGGTTTTCAAAAGCCGCCCGGACGGCACGGCTCACCGCGATGCTCTTGTCCTTGCCGCCTGCTGTGGGATTGACGATAAACAGATGCTTCATCGTGTGTTTCCCTTCTTTTTATTTATAATACATATACAGGTCGCATTTGATCATCCCGTTGTAGAGCTTGCGCTTCCTGTCTGCCTGACGGCCGAAGCAGCGCTCAAACTCCGTGTGGGAGGACAGCAGATAGAGCTGCCAGTTCGGGCAGCTTGCCAGAGCCTTCCCGAAGCCGCGGTAGAGCGTCTCGGCCTCCTGCTTCTCCAGAATGCGCTCTCCGTAGGGGGGATTGGTGACGATCACGCCGCGCGCGGTTTCCCGGTTAAACGCCATGGCGTCAGCGACCTCGAAGCGGACCACATCTTCCACGCCCGCCCGCTGCGCGTTCTCGTTTGCAATCGCGACGGATCTGGGGTCGATATCGGAGCCGACGATGCGGTAGTCGCCGTGATACTCCCTCGCTCTCGCGGCGGCGCGCTCCTCCTCCCAGACGCGGCGGTCAATGCTTTTCCAGCGCTGCGCCGTAAAGCCTCGGTCAAGACCGGGGGCGCGGTTTTTAGCGATGAGCGCCGCCTCGATCGGGATGGTGCCGCTGCCGCAGAAGGGGTCGCAGAAATCGTCCCGCCCGCGATAGCGCGAGAGCGTCACCATCGCGGCGGCCATGGTCTCCTTGAGCGGGGCGGCGTTATGCGCCGGACGGTAGCCGCGCTTGTGTAGTCCGTCGCCGGAGCTGTCGATACACAGCGAGACCCGATCCTTCATGATCGAAAACTGAATCTGATACAGGGCACCCGTCTCGGAAAACCAGTCGATATGATATTTGCTCTTGAGACGCTCCACGACTGCCTTTTTGATGATCTTCTGGCAGTCGGAGACAGAGAAAAGCTGCGAGTTCAGACTGTAGCCCTTGACAGGGAAGGTGCCGTCCGCGGGGATAAGGCTTTCCCACGGGAGGGCGCGGGTGCCCTCGAAAAGCTCGTCAAAGCTCCTGGCCTCGAAGGCCCCGAGCTCGATGAGCACGCGCTCCCCGATGCGCAGGCAGATGTTGGCGCGGGCGAGCTCCCGATCGCCGCCCGTGAAGTAGACGCGCCCGTTCTCGGAGACGACTTCCGATATGTTCAGCCGCCTGAGCTCGTCCGCAATCGGCCCTTCAAGCCCCAGCAGGCAGGGCACACACATTTTATAGTTCATAATGACCCCTTTTAAAACAGTCCCGCTGTTTTCGCCAGCGGAACCAGAATGATCGGCAGGAAAATGCCGGGCAGCATATTGCCTACTTTGAAGTGTTCCTTGCCGAGACCGATAATATTGCAGGCCATGGCAAGAAAGATCGGCCCGCCGACGGCGGTCATCTCGTTGATGACCTCGGCGGTGAGGACAGGCTCGGCAAGGGAAGCAAGCATGGTCAGCAGCCCCTGAAACAGAAACAGGGGAACGGCGGAGAAAATGACGCCCGAGCCGAGGGCGGAAGCAAAGGCGGTAGAACTGATGAAATCCATGACACTTTTGGTGTAGAGGATGCTGTAATCGCGGTCAAGCCCCGCGCGGATGGAGCCGAGGATCGTCATGCTGCCGATGCAGAAGAGCATAAAGCAGGTGACCAAAGCGTCCCCAAACGGGCCTTTGCCGAGGGGTGTTCCCGCAAGCTTGCGCTTGGCCCAGTCCCCGGCGCCGGAAATGCGCTCGTCCAGTTTGAGCAGCATCCCGAGCAGTGTACCGATTACGAGCGAGAGCACCACGATGAGAAAATTTTTCGTCCCGGCGGCTCCCTGAATGCCGATGCAGGCGGTGATAAAGCCCATGACCTTCATGATCCCGTCGGAATATTCCGCGCGGATCTTATTCCCGAACAGTGTGCCGATGATGCCGCCGATGAGCACGGCAAGCGTGTTGATGATTGTACCGAGCATTGCGCAGGACCCCTTCTGCAATGAAACTGCGACGATCATAGCACAGGCGTCGACAGGATTCAACAACAAAACGTGAAAAACCGGCGAAGCTGCCGTCCCGGGCGCAGCGAGGATGAAAAGGATTCTTCCCTGCGGCGCTCCTCAAATAGCCTGGGGATTGCTTCGCTCCGGGCGGTAAAGAAAATCTTTACTTTTCACGGCGCAGCGCATATAATATATCTTCAAGTACTGATAAGGAAGTTGTTTATGCCGGACTATAAAAAAGAAATCGAAAGACGCAGGACCTTTGCCATCATCTCGCACCCTGACGCGGGCAAGACGACGCTGACCGAAAAGCTGCTGCTCTACGGCGGGGCGATCCAGCTGGCGGGCTCCGTCAAGGGAAAAGCTACCGCGCGGCACGCTGTTTCAGACTGGATGGAACTGGAAAAACAGCGCGGCATCTCCATCACCTCGTCCGTCATGCAGTTCGAGTACGAGGGCTACTGCATCAATATCCTCGACACCCCGGGACACCAAGACTTTTCCGAGGACACCTACCGCACGCTCATGGCGGCGGACTCCGCCGTCATGGTCATCGATGCCGCCAAGGGCATTGAGCCGCAGACCAGAAAGCTCTTCAAAATCTGCGCCATGCGTCACATCCCCATCTTCACCTTCATCAACAAGCTCGACCGCGAGGCCAGAAGCCCCTATGATCTGATGCAGGAGCTGGAGACGGAGTTCGGCATCGGCACCTATCCCATGAACTGGCCCATCGGCTGCGGCCAGGATTTTAAGGGTGTCTACGACCGCGAGCGCCGTGAGATCCTCGCCTTCAACGAGTTCCACCGCGGTCAGAGCAAAATCAGAGCCATCGAGTGCCGCATGGATGAGACCGAAAAGCTGGACGGGCTCATAGGACACCGTCTGCGCGAGCAGCTTGCCGACGATATTGAGCTGCTGGACGGCGCAGGATATGAGTTCGATATTGAAGAAGTTCGCAAGGGCCGCCTCAGCCCCGTGTTCTTCGGCTCCGCCCTCAACAACTTCGGCGTCGAGCCCTTCCTTGAGAGCTTTTTGAAGATGACCATGCCGCCCCTGCCGCGCATTTCGAGCGACGATATTGTCGATCCCATGGACCCGCGCTTCTCGGCCTTCGTCTTCAAGATCCAGGCCAACATGAACAAGGCCCACCGCGACCGCATCGCCTTCATGCGCATCTGCTCCGGCCGCTTTGAGCGCGACAGGGAATACTACCACGTCCAGGCCGGCAAGGCCCTGCGCCTCGCCCAGCCGCAGCAGCTCATGGCCCAGGACCGCGCCATTATCGACGAGGCCTACGCCGGCGATATCATCGGCGTCTTTGACCCCGGCGTCTTCTCCATCGGCGACACGATCTGCGAGAAGGGCATGGACGTCTGCTTCGAGGGCATCCCCACCTTTGCGCCCGAGCATTTCGCGGGCGTGGAGCGTATCGACACCATGAAGCGCAAGCAGTTTGAAAAGGGCATCATGCAGATTGCCCAGGAGGGCGCGATCCAGATCTTCCACGAGCCGTATACCGGTGTGGAGGAGGTCATCGTCGGCGTCGTGGGCGTGCTGCAGTTCGAGGTGCTGGAATACCGCCTGCGCACGGAGTACGGGGTGGAGATCCGCCGCCGTTCCATGCCGTACGAGCTTGTCCGCTGGGTGGAAAACGAGGACATCCGCATTGCCGACCTCAATCTCACCAGCGACACCAAATGGGTTCAGGATTTCAAGGGCAACAACCTGCTGCTTTTCACCTCCGACTGGTGCGTCAACTGGGCGCTGCAAAAGAACGAGGGCCTGCGCCTTCGGGAGTTCAACCGGGACTGAGAGGGGGACAGGCATGGCGGACGGGATCAAAATCGAAATCTTTAAGCAGAAAAACGCCGACGAGCTCACGCGGGCCTTTGCAGACCCGACCTCGAAGCTCGAGACCGGCAGTGCCGCTGCCGTGACCGCGGCGTTGTCGGCGGCTCTTTTCGCGCGGGCGGCAAGCCTCACGCAGAGGGAACAAACCGGGCATGAGCGCGTCAACTATATTGTCCGCAACGCGGAGATCCTGAGAAATTACATGGTCCACCTCATCGACGAGGATGTCAATTCCCGCGGCCCTCTGCGCCGCGCGATGAAGGAGGGAAAAGCGCTGGAGATCGAGGCCGCGCGCGAGCCCGCCGTCGCCATCTGCGGCGAAATCATCAACATGATGGCCCAGGCACTCGGGCTTATGAAGGAGCTCTGCCCCCTCTGCCCGAAGGACGCCCTGCACTATGTCGGCGAAGCGGCGGAGCTTGCCATGGCTGCCATCCGCAGCGCGCGGCTTTTTATCGTGAATCTCTCTGACAAGAGTACGGACGAAACCTACCGCTTTGTCGTCCGCCGCGAGAACGAGATCACGCTGAATGCCTGCATCGTGCTTGAAAATGAGATCCTTGCCGCGGTCGAGGCGGGAATATAAAACCGAAGGGGGAGCGCGCCATGGACGAAAAAATCGCGAAGCTCAAAGACTGGATCGCCGGGAGCGACAACATCGTCTTCTTCGGCGGGGCCGGCGTCAGCACGGAGAGCGGCATTCCCGACTTCCGCAGCGTGGACGGCCTGTACAATCAAAAGTGGAAATACCCGCCCGAGACCATCCTGAGCCACAGCTTTTTTGAACGCTATCCCGAGGAGTACTACCGCTTCCACCGGGAGAAGCTCGTCATCGACGGGGTTAAGCCGAACCGCTGTCATCTGCGCCTTGCGGAGCTGGAAAAAGAGGGGAAGCTCCGCGCCGTCGTCACGCAGAACATCGACGGGCTCCATCAGGCTGCGGGCAGTGTGAACGTGCTGGAGCTGCACGGCAGTATCCTGCGGGCCTACTGCTCCCGCTGCCGCAGACCGTACGACGCAGACCTCATGAACCACGGCACGGGCGTGCCGCGCTGCGGCTGCGGCGGAGTGATCCGGCCCGACATTGTGCTCTATGAGGAGCAGCTTGACAACGACGTGATCATGCGTTCCATCCAGTATATCCGAAACACCGATGTGCTCATCGTCGGCGGCACCTCGCTCAAGGTCTACCCCGCGGCGGGCCTCATCAACTATTACCGGGGGAGTAAGCTGGTGCTCATCACACGCAGCAGCACCCCGGCGGAGGCCGACCTCACCATACACGGCAAGATCGGTGAGGTCTTTGCGCAGGTCTGAGCGCATCAATCCAAAGGACAGGTTAGAACATGGCGAAAGGAAAGCTGATCGTTCTGGAGGGCATCGACGGCAGCGGCAAGTCCGCGCAGTACCGCCAGCTCTGCGCCCGAATGGAACAGGACAAAATTGCGTATAATCACATCGTGTTCCCCCGCTACGACAGGGAGAGCAGCGCGCTGATCCGCCTGTATCTGGGCGGGGCCTTCGGAAGAAGGCCGGAGGACGTAAACGCCTACACCGCCTCTGCCTTCTACGCCGTAGACCGCTTCGCCTCCTACCGGGACGACTGGGGCGCGGCCTATGAGAGAGGCGGGCTCATCCTCTCGGACCGCTATACCACCTCGAACGCGGTACATCAGGGCAGCAAGCTCCCCGACGACGAGCTGCCGGATTTCTTCCGCTGGCTCGCCGATCTGGAATACAACAAGATGGGCCTGCCGGAGCCGGACCTCGTGATCTATCTGGACGTGGACCTGGAGACCTCCCGCCGGCGTATGCGGCAGCGGGAGGAGCGGACCCACACGAGCGCCGACATCCACGAGAAGGACAGCGGCTATCTGCAACGCTGTCTGCACACGGCGGACATGGCGTGCCGGCATTACGGCTGGAAGCGCATCCCCTGGCTCAAGGACGGCGTCGAGCGGGACCTGGACGAAAAGAACGGCGAGATCTATCGCATTATTCTTGACGAGCTCGCAAACAGGTAAAGAGGCCCCTGGACGGGGCCCCTTTCGGATGTTCAGTTGCAGCAGCCGCAGCCGTTGTTGTTTCCGCAGCCGCAGCCGCAGTCATTGCCGCAGCCGTTGCCGCAGCCGTTGCCGCAGCCGAAGAGAATGATGATCAGGATGATGAGCCAGAGCGTGTTATTGTTGTTACAACCGTTGCAGAACATAGTTGCATCCTTTCTCCGCACGTGAGCTGTCGCAGACCCGTGATACCGTGCGGGGGAACAACGGGACTTTATCCTCTCAAACAGCGCCGCACCGCAGCGCTCATGCCATCTTATGACAGGAGCCCTTGCGCTGTCACAGGCTCTCCATTTTTCCACGCACGATAAGGAGCAAAACATGCCCGACGAACTTGAAAAAATCAATCAGATCTTCCGCATCCACGACGAGCAGAAGCGTCCCGCGAGAAAGCGCGGGGAAGAGCCGCAGCCGCCGAAGCAGGACCCGGGACAGAGCGCGAAGAAGACCCCCCTGCAGGCGATGGACGAGCTGCTGATCGACGCCTCGGGCAAGGAGGCGCGCAACTACACCGGCGACGCCGAGTCCGAGCGCGACTACCGCCCCGTCCGCCAGAGCCATGAGTACCACTCCGGTTGCCTGGGCGGCCTGATGTTTTTTACCTTCATTGTCTGCGTCAGCATCGTGCTGGCCTGTCTCGCCTGGATGGCGGCAAGCGACATGCTGGCCCTGAACAAGGAGAGCTTCACCGCCGTCGTCACCCTGCCGAGCAGCATCTTCCAGTCCGAGACCGTCGACAAGATCGACGAGGACGGAAAAAAGGTGGGCACCAAGCGCGTCACCCACGCGGACATGGACTATGTGGCGGACGTGCTCAAGGACGCGGGGCTGATCCAGTACAAGTGGCTCTTTACGCTCTTCTGCAAGATCTCCACTGCCGACCAGAAGGTGAGCCCAGGCGAATATGAGCTGCGCTCCTCCTACGACTACCGCGCCCTGATCCAGCACATGCGGGCCGGTTCCTCCTCCACGGTCACCGTCGTCGTGACCATCCCGGAAGGCTTCAAGCTGCACCAGATCTTCATGCGCCTGGAGGAAAACGGCGTCTGCGATTACAACGACCTCATGGAGGATGCCGCCGGCACCGATTATAACTACGACTTCCTGGAGCTGTCGGAGGGGGAGGGCGCCTACCGGCTCGAGGGCTTCCTGTTCCCGGACACCTATGAGTTCTACGTCGGGATGCAGGGCTCGAGCGCAATCAACAAGATGCTCGAAAACTTCCATCGCCGCATCACCGAGGAGATGTACGCCCGCGCCGAGGAGATCGGCATGACCATGTACGACGTGCTCAAGGTCGCGTCCCTGATCGAAAAGGAGGCCGGCAACGACGATGAGCGCGCGCTGATCGCATCCGTCATCTACAACCGCCTGAACGCCGGCATCGTCCTCGGCATCGACGCATCGGTCCTCTATCCCTACAACGACCACGAGGGCGCGCCGACGGCCGAAATGCTCGAGCGGGACGACGCCTACAACACGCGCATCCGCAGCGGCCTGCCGCCCACGCCGATCTGCAGCCCGGGTCTCGCGTCCATCGCGGCGGCCCTCTATCCCGAGAGCACGAACTACTTCTATTACGCCCTGGACACCGAGGCGGGCGTCCACAGATTCTTTACCAACGATACGGAGTTCAATAACTTTGTTGCTTCACAAAATTATTCGTAACGATTTTGAGCTGCTTGCCCCCGCCGGGGACCGGGAGCGGCTCGAGATGGCCCTGTGCTACGGCGCGGACGCCGTCTATCTGGCGGGTGAGGAATTCGGCCTGCGGGCCGCCGCCGGCAATTTCAAAAGAGACGCGCTCAAAGACGCGGTTGCGCTCGCGCACGGGCTGGGGCGGCGGGTCTATGTGACCTGCAACACCCTGCCGCGCGAGGACGAGCTGCAGCGTCTTCCGGACTACCTCCGCTTCTTGCAGGAGGCGGGACCGGACGCGCTCATCATCGCGGATCTCGGCGTGCTGGCCCTCGCAAAGCGCTTCGCCCCGGGTCTCAGACTGCATGTGAGCACGCAGCTCGGCGTCGTCAACAGCGCGACGGCGAACGTGCTTTTCGCCATGGGCGCGGATACGGTGGTGCTCGCGCGGGAGCTCACGCTCGACGAGATCCGGTGCATCCGCGCCAACACGCCCCCGGAGCTCCGACTCGAGGCTTTTGTTCACGGGGCGATGTGCGTGTCCTTCTCCGGTCGCTGCCTGCTCTCCAACTACCTGACGGGGCGCGACGGCAACCGGGGCGAGTGCGCCCAGCCCTGCCGCTGGAAGTACAGTCTCGTGGAGGAAAAGCGCCCCGGACAGTACTTCGACGTCGTGGAGGACGGCGGCAGCTACATCATGAACTCCAACGACCTCTGCATGATCCGGCACCTGCAGGGTCTGGCGGAGGCAGGTGTCACCAGCTTCAAGATCGAGGGGCGCATGAAGTCCGCCTATTACGCTGCCGTCATCACGAACGCCTACCGCCACGCGCTGGACGCCGTCGCGGCGGGCGACCCGGTGCCGGAGCTCTGGGTGAGGGAGACCGAAATGGTCAGCCACCGCCCGTACTGCACCGGCTTTTATCTGGGAAACGAGCCGGGCGAGCATTACGCGGGTACTTACGAGACAGGCGCGGACATCGTGGCCGTCGTGGAGCGCTGCGGCGAGGACGGAGACGCCGTTGTAACCCAGAGGAACAAATTCCTCACGGGAGACGAGCTTGAGCTTCTGACCCCCGAGGGAGAGCCGGTACGCTTCACGGTCGGAGAGCTCTTCAACGCCGAGGGTGAGGCAATCTCCGACGCCCGCCACCCGATGATGGAGCTGCACATGCGCCTGCCGAAGCAGGCCCCGCGGCTCTCGATCCTTAGAAAACGCAGATTGAACCCTTGACAAATCCGTGGCTTGTGGTAAAATGCGATCTGTTCTTATTTGAATAGCGCTGATGGCTGTGACGGAACGAGTCGGCGCAGGATTCCACAGAGAGGGGCCGTATGCTGAAAGGCCCTGTATCCGAGACCGACAGCCACTCCCGAGCCTCCCCGGGAAGACCGGGGCGCATGTCCGCGTTAAGGACGCTTGAGATACGGCCTGCGCCGTAATCAGGGTGGTACCGCGAATCAGACCTTCGCCCCTGTACCGGGGCGGAGGTTTTTTCTTTTCGCCTGCAAATGCGATAAGCGCGGGGCCTCACGCAGCTCGGCTAAAGCTGCTCACTTATTCTGTTAACACATTTTTGGAGGATATACAGTATGGAAAAATACGGTCTGAACCAACTGCGCGAGATGTTCCTGAGCTTTTTTGAGACAAAAGGCCATCTCCGCCTGCCGAGCTTCTCGCTCATCCCGCAGAACGACGCGAGCCTTCTCATCATCAACTCCGGCATGGCCCCCATGAAACCCTACTTCAAGGGTGAGCAGGAGCCGCCCCGCCGCCGCGTCTGCACCTGCCAGAAGTGCATCCGCACCGGCGACATCGAGAACATCGGCAAGACCGCGCGCCACGGCACTTATTTTGAGATGCTGGGCAACTTCTCCTTCGGCGATTACTTCAAGAAGGAGGCCATCGCCTGGTGCTGGGAATTCCTGACCTCTCCCGACTGGGTGGGCATCGACCCCGACAGACTCTATCCCTCTATCTATCAGGACGACGACGAGGCCTTTGAAATCTGGAACAAGGACATCGGCATCCCGGCCGAGCGTATCTTCCGCTTCGGCAAGGAGGACAACTTCTGGGAGCACGGCGCGGGTCCCTGCGGCCCCTGCTCCGAGGTCTACTTTGACCGCGGCCCGGAGTACGGGTGCGGCAAGCCGGACTGCACCGTCGGCTGCGACTGCGACCGCTACATGGAGGTCTGGAACAACGTCTTCTCCCAGTTTGACAACGACGGCAACAACAACTATACCGAACTCAAGCAGAAGAACATCGACACCGGCATGGGGCTTGAGCGCCTGGCGGTCGTTTGCCAGGGAGTGGACTCGCTCTTCGACGTCGACACCGTCATGAACATCACCCATAAGGTGAGCGAGCTGACCGGCGCATTCTACGGACAGTCTCACAAGAAGGACGTCTCCCTGCGCGTCATCACCGACCACATCCGCAGCGCCACCTTCATGATCTGCGACGGCATCCTCCCCTCCAATGAAGGGCGCGGCTACGTCCTGCGCAGGCTCCTGCGCAGAGCTGCCCGCCACGGCAAGCTTCTCGGCGTGAACGAGCCCTTCCTCTACAAGGTCATCGACACCGTCATACACGAGAACGAGTGCCAGTATCCCGAGCTGCGCGAGAAGCAGGCGTATATCACCCGCGTCATCAAGAACGAGGAGGAGAACTTCGCCCGCACCCTCGACGCCGGCATGAAGATCTTCGGCGAGCTTCTGGAGGCACACAAGGCGAAGGGGGAGACCGTCTTCTCCGGCGCGGACGCCTTCAAGCTCTACGACACCTACGGCTTCCCCATCGATCTCACCATCGAGATGTGCGAGGACGAGGGCATGGGCGTGGATGAGGCCGGCTTCAAGGCGCTCATGGAGGAGCAGCGCGTACGCGCCAGAAAGGCCAGAGAGGCCCTGGGCGACCTCGGCTGGGCCGGACTCGAGTTCGGCAAGGACATCCCCGACACGAAATTCGTCGGCTATGATCAGAACGAGACCGAGGCGAAGGTCCTGGCCCTCGTCTCCGAGGACGAGCTTCAGCAGGAGCTGGGCGCGGGCGCAGAGGGCATCATTGTCCTCGACAGAACCGTGCTCTATGCCGAAATGGGCGGCCAGGTTGCTGACCACGGCAGGATCGTCGCGGGCGACAGCGTCTTTGAGGTCAACAATGTCCAGAAAAACAAGGGCGGCAAGTATATGCACTACGGCGTGGTCAAATCCGGCAGCTTCTCCCTGGGCGAGACGGTGACCGCGAGCTACTGCCAGAAGCGCCGCCAGGCCATCGGCAGAGCGCACAGCGCCACCCACCTTCTCCACAGGGCGCTGCGCGAGGTCCTGGGCGACCATGTCCACCAGGCCGGCTCCCTGGTCGAGCCTGACTTCCTCCGCTTCGACTTCACGCACTTCTCCGCCGTGACGCCTGAGCAGCTCAAGGAGGTCGAGCGCATCGTAAATGACGCCATCCTCACGGGCTACGCCGTTGATGTGAAGGAAATGCCTGTCGACGAGGCCAAAAAGACCGGCGCGACTGCCCTCTTCGGCGAGAAGTACGGCGACGTGGTCCGCGTTGTGAGCATGGGCGGCTGGAGCGTGGAGCTCTGCGGCGGCACGCATTTGGACAATACCGCCAAGGCCGGCGCGTTCCACATCATCTCCGAGGGCTCCGTCGCCTCCGGTGTGCGCCGCATCGAAGCCTGCACCGGCCTCGAGACCGTGAAGCTCCTCGACCGCGATCTGGAAGAGCTTACGCGCCTTTCCGCCATGTTCAAGACAAGCCCCGCCGACCTGCCCCAGAAGCTGGAGCAGCAGGCGAATGAGCTGCGCGAGGCCAGGCGCCTCATCGAGCAGTACAAGGCGAAGGAATCTGCCGGCGGCGCCGACGAAATGCTCCGAAACGCCAAAGACGTCAAGGGCCTGTGCGTCGTGACCTGCTCGAAGGAAAACTGCGACGCCAACGCCCTGCGCCAGCTTGGGGACGTGCTGCGCGACAAGAACAGCAGGGTCGTCGCTGTTGTGGCAGGCGTAAACGGAGACAAGATCACCTTCCAGTGTGTCTGCGGCAAGGACGCCGTGGCGAAGGGAATCAGGGCGGGCGACATCATCCGCGGCATCACCGCCATCGCAGGCGGCAAGGGCGGCGGCAAGCCGGACTCCGCCATGGGCGGCGGCAACGACGTCTCCAAGCTGAAAGACGCGCTTGCCACGGTCGAGCAGCTTGTCAGCGAGAAGCTTTAAGGAGGAGGAAACATGGACAACTGCATTTTCTGCAAGATCATCGCCGGGGACATCCCCAGCACCTGTGTGTATGAGGACGAGGACGTCTTCGCCTTTCGGGACATCAATCCCCAGGCGCCTGTCCACATCCTTGTCGTCCCGAAAGCGCACATCCCCTGCGCCGACGCGATCGATGAATCCAATTCCCGCGCCGTCGCCAAGTGCTTCGAGGCGATTGCGAAGATCGCGAAGGCCGAGGGCCTTGCAAACGGCTACCGCGTCATCAACAACTGCGGCGAGGACGGCGGGCAGACCGTTATGCACCTGCACTTCCACCTTTTGGGCGGCGTCAGCCTCGGGGAGAAAATGATTTAAGGCGACACCGCATAATTCGGTGAGAGCGAATCCTGAGAAAAATTGGGTTCTGATGAAGGCAATTTTTCGTAGGAATACTATGTGTATTGCAAGAAAGAGTGACAGAATCAGAGCGCAATTTTTCCAGGAGGCGCCGACGGCGGATTGTGCGGTGTTGTCTTTTCATACACGGCTGTCTCACGCCGTGTCATCCTGCGTGTAAGTGAAGGATCTTTCCGTGTAGGTTTCTGGAGAACGCAGGGAAAGATCCTTCGTCGTTTCGCTCCTCAGGATGGCATGGACGAGTGTTTTCATGACGACGTGGACAGACGTTCTGAGACAACAGCTTTGTGGGGGAAAACCGCATGAGAAAGCTCGCGACAGCGGCGCTGGCTTTTTCCGCCGCCGTCTTCCTTGCCAATTTTATCCTGCCCGAAAGATGGCTGCTCATCGCGGCGGCCCTGTCTGCGCTCGTCGGCGCGGCGCTTGCGCTGCTTCACAGAAGGTGGCTGCGCCCGGCGGTGATCGCCCTGCTGTTCTTTGCGGTTGGGCTTGTGGAGTATTCCGTGTACCGCAGTCTTACGGTCGACAGGGCGCGGCAGTATGCGGGGGAGACCAGGACAGTCAGCGCCGTTGTGCTGGACTATCCCGACGAATACGACGGCTACTGCCGCGTGCGCGTGCGGACGGATACCGAGGGGCTGCCGCACTTCAAGGCCATCGTCTATGATAACGATAAGTGCTTTGCGGACGCAGAGCCCGGCCGGCGCATCGGCTTTACCGCGAAGATCAGCACAGCGGACACCCTCTTCGGAAAGCCCTACGACAACTATGTGCTGAACGGCTTCTACTGGAAAATGAGCGTCAAGGGAGACGAAGTGATCGGGGACACCCTGTTCACCCCGCGGAGCCTCCCTGTCCGCCTTCACCATCTCCTCTGTGAGCGTGTGGATCAGCTTTTTCCGGAAGGCAGCCGTGCCTTTATCAAGGCGCTGATGCTCGGCGACAAGCAGGAGTTTTACGATGACGACGCCCTCTATGTCAGCCTGAGCCGCGCCGGACTTATGCATGTGGCGGCGGTCTCCGGACTGCATATTGCGTTTCTGGTGGGCCTGCTGCTCCTGCTGTTCGGAAACGGCAGAAGGGGTGCACTCTCCAGTGTCGTCCTGGTCTGGTGCTTCGTGCTGGTCTCAGGGTCGAGCAAGTCCGCGGTGCGCGCCGCATTCATGCAGATGCTTCTGCTGCTCGCACCGATCCTGCGCCGGGAAAACGACCCCGTCACCTCGCTCTCTGCGGTGCTGGCGCTGCTTCTGGCAGCCTGCCCCTTCGCCGCCCGGAGTGTGAGCCTGCAGCTCAGCTTTGCGGCTATGGCGGGCATCCTATGCTTTGCGCAGGGGATACGCGCCTGGCTCATGAGCCCGCTGCCGGCGGAGCTGCGGCACGGGCCGGCGGCATATGTCCCCGATGTGATCGCAAGCACGCTGAGCGTCACGGTCTTTACGGTGCCCCTAACAGCGCTGCACTTTTCCTATATCCCGCTGCTGGCGGTCTTCGCCAATCTCCTGTGTCTCTGGGCGGTGAGCGTCTGCTTCTGCCTGGCCTGGGCGGCATGTCTGCTGTCCTTTGTCCCGCTTCTGGGGACGGCTGCCGCATGGGTCTGTACGCTCCTCGTGCGTTATATCCTCTTCTGCGCGCGTCTGATCGCCGGTCAGCCGTATGCGGTGCTGTATACGGAGACGAAGGGCGCACTGTGCTGGATGTTGATAAGCTATGCGCTTTTGCTCCCGGGTCTTCTTCTGCGCAAAAGACGGGTGCTGCACATCCTGCTGTCGGCCGCCCTGTCGCTCTCGCTGCTTGCCGGGATCCTGCTGCATACGGAGCGGAGCTTCCGGGAGAACGACTATATCAGTGTCCTCGACGTGGGCCAGGGCCAGTGCATCGCGGCCATGGCGGGGGATGACACCGTGGTCATCGACTGCGGCAATACCTCCAGCCTGGACGACGCGGGCAGCGTCGCGGGCCGGTATCTTCTGAGCCGCGGCAGACGGAGCGTTCAGCTTTTCCTGCTGACACATCTGCACGAGGACCACGCGGATGGCGCGGTGCGCCTGATGGAGACGCTCCCCGTGGAAACGCTGGTCCTTCCCGCGCAGAGCGGGGAATCCGACTCGCTCTATGACAGGATCGCCGCGTGTGCCGCCCGCCGCGGGACCGAGCTCATCGAGATCGAGACCGATGCGGAGCTGAACGCGGGCCGGATCGCACTCCGCGTCCTGGATGTGCCTGCGGACGGCAGGAGTGATCCGCACAGCCTGATGGCAAGGCTTTCAATCGGTGACACAGACCTGCTCGTGACCGGCGATGCGACCAAAAAGCAGGAGCGCGCCCTTGTCGGGCGCGAGGATCTGAGCGGAACGGAGCTTGTGATCGCCGGCCACCACGGCTCCAAAAACGCCGCGGCGGAGGAGCTTCTGCGTGCAGCGGGCGGCGAGCTTGCGATCATCAGCGTCGGCTATAACAATTACGGACACCCCGCTCCGGAGACGCTCTCGCGGCTTGCCGAGTGCGGATATGAGGTCAGGAGAACGGACACGGACGGAACCATAGAAATCAAACTGGAGAGGGACAATGGCTAAGAGATCCGGCAGGGACGAACAATTCAATTACGCCGCCGAACTGCGCGTTCTCAATGAGCGCGGGCCGGAGAAGCTGTATTTTCTCTGGGGTCCGGAGGACTATCTGCGAGAGCAGTATCTGATCCAGCTCAAAAAAAAGTGCCTCCCGGAGGGGGAGGACGGATTCAGCTACAAGCGCATGGACGGCCCGGCACTGGACCTGCTCAGGTTCAAGGAGGCTCTGGACGCCATGCCCTTCCTGACGGAGCGGACCTTCATTGAGCTGCGGGACGTGGACCTCAACAGGCTTCCGGAGGCAGAGGCCTTTGTAAAGCTCCTCACCGACATACCGGACTACTGCACTGTGGTCCTCGTCCAGAGCGCGCAGTTTGAGCCGGACGGCCGCCTGCGCACGATCAAATCCCTGCGCGCCGAGGGCCGGGAGCTCAAGTTTACCCAGCAGTCCCAGGGAATGCTGACGGACTGGATCGTCCGGCGCTTCGCGGCGGCGGGAAAGGGGATCGAGCTTGCGGCGGCCCAGCGCCTTATCTTCATCAGCGGCGACCTCATGAGCAGGCTCATCCCGGAGATCGAAAAAATCGCGGCCTACGCAAAGGACGACAAGGTCACCCAGGCGGACGTGGAGGCCGTAGCCGACCATCTGCCGGAGGCCGTGGTCTTTGAGATGACGGAGCTCATCGCCCAAAAAAAGAACAACTCCGCCCTTGAAGTTCTCTCGGAGCTTCTGGCGGACAAGAACAACGAGCCCATCATGATGCTGGCCGTGCTCGGCAGGCAGATGCGCCAGCTCTACGCGGCGCGCCTCGCGATCGAGAAAAACCTCGGCACGAAGTATGTGACAGAGGTCTGCGCAATCAAGTACGACTATATCGCCGCAAAGCTCCTCACGGCGGCGAAGGGCTTTACGCTGCCGCAGCTCAGGCGCGCGGTGGAGCTCTGCGCCGAGACGGACTACCGCATGAAGAGCAGCGGCGCGGATGCACAGGAGCTGCTGAAGGAAGCTGTGCTGCGCATCGCGGCGGGGGAGACCCATGCAGAGGGTTAAGGAGGTCATCGTGGTCGAGGGCCGCTATGACAAGAACACTTTGAGCCAGATCGTCGACGCGACGATCCTGGAGACCTCCGGCTTCGGCATCTTTAACGATCAAGAAAAGCGCAGGCTCCTGCAGACCCTGGCAGAGACGCGTGGTCTCATCGTCCTCACCGATTCGGACGGGGCGGGCTTTCTGATCCGCAACCACATCCGCGGTATCGTCGATCCGAGCCGTGTCAAGCACGCCTATATCCCCGACGTCATGGGCAAGGAAAAGCGCAAGGCCGCCCCGTCGAAGGAGGGCAAGCTTGGCGTGGAGGGGATGCGGCCGGAGGTCCTGCTGGAAGCTCTGCGCCGCGCCGGGGCGAGCTTCGACGATACTCCCGCGCGGGAGAGGCCCCCGCAGATCAGCAAGGCGGACCTCTACGCCCGTGGACTCAGCGGCAGAGAGGGGAGCGCCGAAAAACGGCGGCAGCTCCTGAAAAGCCTCGGCCTGCCGGGGCGCATGAGCGCCGACGCCATGCTCGACGTCTTAAACGCTCTCATGGATCGCGAGGCCTTCTACCGCCTCGCACGCTGAGCGTCCTCAATGCAGGCGGAGAAGACCACCCCGATCAGGAGCAGGGCCTGCCCGATCTCATAGAGGCTCATCGCCGTCATGTACTGGGTATAGCCCTCCTCCATGCTGCCCCGCCACCCGAGCAGCAGCACAAAGGCGCACACCAGCACAAAGGCTGTGAGCTTGACGGAAGAGATAAATATGTACCAGGCCGCCGGACACATGTCCAGCATACGGCGCACGGTTTTCCTGAGCATTATGCAACCACCCCGGCTCTATTGTAGCCGGGGCGCGCTTTTTTTCAAGGCACAGTTTTTGCCAGCGCTACAGCCCCGGGCGTTTGTGCGAAAAACATATCCCGCTTCAAGTTCTTGTGGAAAAAGCCGCCGGGATGGTGTATAATATGCGTGTTGCCGCAAAGCTGCGGGAACAATTGGTAAAAATACAGGCGGGAGCCGGAAAGGCGACGGTGTAATCATGAAGCTTGCGTTTATCGGAACCGGGAACATGGGCGGCGCGCTTGCAAGGGCTGCGTCACAAGATGCGGAAAATCAGCTCTGGCTTGTGAATCGACACCCGGAGAAGGCGGAAAAGCTGCGGCAGGAGATCGGAGGGACGGTGTCGGACTACGCGGATGCGATCGCGGCGGCAGAGCTCATCTTCCTCGGCGTAAAGCCCGTCATGCTGCCGGGGCTTTGCGAAATGATCCGTCCGCTGCTCGAGAAAAAGCACGGCCCCTTTGCGCTGGTCTCCATGGCTGCGGGCGTTTCGATCCCAAGGCTGCGGGAACTGCTGGGCGATTACCCGGTCATCCGCATCATGCCCAATACACCGGTCTCCGTGGGGGAAGGAATGATCCTGTATACGAGCTGCGCCGACGAGTTTCTGGACGGCTTTCTGCACGCCATGCGTTACGCCGGACGGTTCATGCCCGTGGAAGAGAGGCTGATGGATGCGGGAATGGCGGTCTCCGGCTGCGGGCCCGCCTTTGTGGATCTCTTCGTGGAAGCGCTGGCGGACGCCGGTGTGGCGAGCGGCATCCCGCGGCGGGATGCCCTGACGCTCGCGGCGCAGATGGTCCTGGGCTCGGCAAAGCTCATCCTCGAGAGCGGCAGGCACCCCGGCGAACTCAAGGACGCGGTGTGCTCCCCCGGCGGGACCACGATCCAGGGGGTCCGCAAGCTTGAGGAGAAGGGCTTCCGCTCCGCCGTGATCGAGGCCGTTATCGCCGCGAAAGACGCATAAGGCAACACCGCATAATTCGGCAAGAGCAGATCCTGAGAAAATTTGGGTTCTGATAAAGGCACTTTTTCGCAGATGTACTTTGTGTACCTCAAGAAAGCGGTGTTGCCATAACGCTCTCTCCTCATCCTGAACGCAGCAGACCGGAGACGAAGAGACTGTGCGCAGAGGGTTTTCAGAAGGAAATCCTGTTTTTGATACTTAAAAAACATTAGGAGGCTCTTTTGTGAGAATCGTGATCAAAGTCGGCACCTCGACGCTGACGCATCCGACCGGGCGGCTGGATATCCGCCATGTGGAGACGCTGTGCAAGGTGCTCAGCGATGTGAAAAACGCGGGACATGAGGTCGTGCTGGTCTCGTCCGGCGCCATCGGCATGGGCGTCGGAAAGCTCAATATGCGCGAACGCCCCGCCGATATGGCGACCAAGCAGGCCGCGGCGGCGGTGGGCCAGTGCGAGCTCATGTATATCTATGACCAGCAGTTCAGCACCTACAACCACACCATCGCCCAGATTCTCCTGACCGGCGAGGATCTGCGGGACCCGGAACGGCACCGCAACTTCTCCAACACCGTCGGCAGGCTTCTGGACCTGAACGTCCTGCCTGTCATCAACGAGAACGACACGGTCTCCACCGTGGAGATCGCTGTCGGCGACAATGACACCCTCGGCGCGCTGGTCGCCGTGAGCGTCCACGCGGACATGCTCATCATCCTGTCGGACATCGAGGGCCTCTATACCGCAGACCCCAGAACCGACAAGAGCGCTCTCCTCATTTCCGAGGTACGGGAGATCACCCCCGCGATGCGCGAGAGCGCCGGCGGCGGCGGAACGGCCCTTTCGACCGGCGGCATGGCGACAAAGCTGACGGCGGCGGGCATCTGCATGGACGCCGGGACCGACATGTATATCCTCAACGGCTCGAAGCCGCTCTTGATCTATGAGCTCCTGGAGGGCAAAGCCGTGGGAACCAGATTTATCGGGAGGAGAGAAACGCCGTGAAGACAACACATGAGATTCTGCTGGAGACAAAGAAGGCCCGGCCGACGCTGACGGCGTCCGGCGAGAGGAAGAACGCTGCGCTGCTGGCCATCGCGGACCGACTGGTCGCGGAGCAGGAGAAGATTCTGGAGGCCAACCGCGAGGACGTGGAGGCCGCCCGCGACCGCTACGGGGATGTTATGCTCGACCGCCTCACCCTGACGCCTGAGCGCATCGCCGGCATGGCACAGGGCGTGCGTGAGGTTGCGGCGCTCCCGGACCCGGAGGGAAAGGTCCAGCGGCGCGTGGAGCGCCCGAACGGCCTTGTGATCGAGAAGACCTCGGTCCCCCTCGGCGTGGTCGCCATCATCTATGAGAGCCGCCCGAACGTCACGTCCGACGCCGCGGTCCTCGCGCTGAAATCCGGAAACGCCGTGATCCTGCGCGGCGGGCGAGAGGCATTCCGCTCCAACGCCGCGATCGTGGCCGCGATCCATCACGGACTGGAGGATGCGGGACTCCCCGCCGCCCTTGTCGGCTTTATCGAGGATACCTCTCACGCCAGCGCGGACGAGCTGATGCGCGCCGTCGGCTTTGTTGACCTGCTTATCCCCCGCGGCGGCGCGGGGCTGATCCGCCGCTGCACTGAGAATGCGAAGGTGCCCTGCATCCAGACCGGCACCGGTATCTGCCACATCTTCGTGGACGACACGGCGGACCAGGACATGGCCCTCAACATCATCGAGAACGCAAAGGCGAGCCGCCCCTCCGTCTGCAACGCGGAGGAGGTGCTGCTGGTCCACAGGGCCATCGCGGCCGAATTCCTTCCCAGGCTGCGCCGCCGCCTGACGGACGAGCGCGCGGCCAGGGGTCTCGTACCCGTGGAGCTGCGTCTCGACCCCGCCGCCGCGGCGATCATCCCCGGCACGAAAGCAGGGGAGCGTGACTTTGACACCGAATTTCTCGACTACATCCTTGCCGTCGCCGTCGTGCGGGACGTGGACGAAGCCATCGCGCATATCGCCCTCCACTCCACCGGCCACAGCGAGGCGATCCTGACCAGGACCGACAGCAGCGCGGAGAAGTTCACACGCCTGGTGGACGCCTCCTCCGTCTACGTCAACGCCTCCACCCGTTTCACCGACGGGGGCGAGTTCGGCCTCGGCTGCGAGATGGGCATTTCCACCCAGAAGCTCCACGCCCGCGGCCCCATGGGTCTCGAGGAGCTGAACAGCTACAAGTACGTCATCCGCGGCAGCGGCCAGATCCGCTGAGGCAGCGTAACAATCCGGCAGGAAACCGAATATCCGGCAATCCGCGCCGCAGGAATGCAGGGGAGGCACAAACCCACTCCCGACGGGCAAACGGACTTTTATCACAAACGGAGCCGAAGAATCCAAAAGATCCTTCGGCTCCGTTTCTCTCTTTGTACAGGATGGCAAGACACAACCCGGCCTTATCGCGCCTCTTTTCTTGCACGCTTGTTCATGTACATGGTCTTGTCTGCCCGGCGCACCGTGTCGATGACGGCATTGTCGAGCGTAGGGTCGTAGACCGCGACGCCCAGCGCGATATGTACCTGCTCCCATTTGTTCACGGTCGATGCGGAGATCTCGTTTGCGGTGTCGTTGAACTGACGGACAAGCTCGTCCCGGTTTTTATAATCGTCGCCCCGCAGGACCACGGCAAACTCGTCTCCGCCGATCCTGAACACGGGGCTATGCTGGAAAACGCGGCAGATCAGGCGGCACGCGGTTTTCAGATAGATGTCGCCCTTGTCGTGGCCGTAGCGGTCGTTGACGGACTTGAGATCGTCGCAGTCAAACACGCCCACGGCAAATACGAGCTCAGGCGAGCCCTTGTCCATCTCGGTCTGCAGCTCGTCGATGACGCCCGAGAAGGCGCCCTTGTTGCGTACCGAGGTCAGCGCGTCCACATACACGCGCTTGCTGAGGTCGCTGATATGCTCCTTCATGTGCTCCACCAGCAGGCGAAAGGTTTTGGTGAGCTTGCCGATCTCATCGTCTCCGTCGTAGTCCAGCGTAAAGTCGTAATTCCCCTCATCCACAAGCTGTGCGGCCTCAGTGAGATCTTCAAGCGGTTTTGTGATGCGCAGGGTGTAGAACAGGCTGAACGCGGACATGACCACAAGCACGGCCGCGGAGAAGATCAGGATCATCCGGATGAGACTCTGCCACTCGCCATCGGTCTCGGAGACGGGGACCGTGACGTTGATGCGCATTCCGTTCGAAAGCGGCAGCCATGCCGCCTGCTTCAGCACGCCGTCAAATTCGTAGCGCAGGAAGGTGGAGTTGCTGAGCACACCCGCAGGGACCGCGGGCATATCCTTCTCGCTGAGCTGAGAGATGTCAATGCGCGGATGGAAGAACAGCTCACCGTTCGCATTGCTCAGGAAGGCGTAGCCGTTGTTGTAGAGCCGAATGCTCTCCACCTGCTTGGCCATGGTGGAGTAGTCAATCTCAATGCCCACTACGCCGATAAACTGATCATGATGATAGATTGGGACGTTGTAGGAGATCACGCGCATGTCCAGATTGTCCGTGATGTAGGGCGACAGCCAGATCGCCCTGCCGTCGTGTTTGGGGACGGTGAACCAGACCAGGCGTGAAGTGTCCTGCGTATCGTAGAGCGTGATGTCCGTCACCTCATGCTCGACAAAGCCCTCACCGTCCAGATTTGTGTACCAGAAGCCCTTGACGTTTTGAGAAACCGTGGGATCGACGCGGTAATAGTATGTCAGTACGCCGCTTGTTTTGCAGGCCATCTCATCAAAATACCTGGCCACACGGTCCATATGGCGCTGGAACTGTTCATCCTCGAGCCCGTCCAGGTCGCCCTCCGCATAGGCGGCGACCTTCTCAACCGACTTCTGCACACTGTTGAAGTAATAGTCGAGATTGCGCTGTCCGGTCTCGCACAGCAGCAGAAGAAGCTGCTCAGCCTCGCGGCGCTCATTGCTGCGGATAAACACCACGCTCAGAAGTGCGACGATAAACACGGATATGACCACGACGATAATCGTCAGCATCGTGAATTTTGTTCGCAGAGAATGCATCACGTTATACCTCCTGCTTAGAATGGCGCGGTATTATTGGGCGGTATCCGCGTTTTGAAGAAAGGATGCCTCAAAATCCGCAGCCTGGAGGGGACGGGAGAAATAGAAGCCCTGTACGATCTCACAGCCCAGATCCTTCAACAGCTTGATTTGCTCTGCTGTCTCCACCCCCTCGGCGATGACCGGGATTTTCAGATTCTTCGCGATGCCGAGGATCAGCGCCACGAGCTGGATATCCTTTTCGTTATTCTCAATATTCCGTACGAAGGCCCGGTCCATTTTCAGCACGTCGATCGGCATGGCAGACAGCATGTTCAGTGAGGAATAGCCGGTGCCGAAATCGTCCATCTCCACCATATAGCCCTTGTCGCGCAGGCTCTCCACCACCTGGATCACCTGACTGGCGTTCTCGGTATAGGCGGATTCGGTGACCTCGAGCTTGAAAGCGTCGTGCGGCAGCTCATTATAGCGGAGGATACTGTCGAGCGTGTCCTCCAGAGTCGGGTCAAACACGTCCACGCGGGACAGATTGACGGAGACCGGGATCGTGACGCCGTATTTTTCGCGCCAGCGTACGACCTGCCTGGCGGCCTCGGCCCACACGTATTTGTCCACGGCGCAGATCTGGCCGTTTCGTTCAAACAGCGGGATAAACACATCCGGCGGGATCATGCCAAGCTCCGGGTGGGACCAGCGCACCAGCGCCTCCGCGCTCACAAGCTTCGGCGGCTCGGCCTGGATGTCGTACTTGGGCTGGTAGTAGACCTCAAACTCGTAGGAATCAATTGCGCGGCGAAAATCATTCAGAAGCCTCTGCTCAAGGATCTCCCGATCGCGCACCTTCTCGTCAAAGACGATCAGGCGCTCCTTGTAATTGCCGCGCGCCATGCTGCACGCCGTGCGCGCACGGTCGAACATCTGTACAGGCTCCAGCTTTTCCTGCCAGGGCATTACGCCCATGCGTAGCAGGACGTTCGCGTTCGGCGCGAGATTCATGAGCTTGTCCTGCAGACGGTCGTAGACTGCCGGGTAATCCTCGAAGTGCTTGCAGTAGATGTCAAAGCGGTCGGCCTCAAAGCGGCCTCCGATCCCGCCGTGCTCATTTGCGACGGCGCGGATCTCATTGCCCAGCGCGCGCAGGACCCGGTCGCCGAAGCTCCGGCCATTGAGCGCGTTGACGGAATGGAACTGTTCAATGTTCAGTACAATGGCGTCCATCGGCGTGTCGGGGCGCTCGCGATACAGGCGGTTTGCGTACTGGAAGAAGAAGTCCCGGTTATAAAGCCCGGTGAGATTGTCTGTCTCCGTGGCGGAAATGAGACTCCTGGCCTTCTTCACCGCGCGCATGTTCTGCACAAGCAGGGTCAGAATCAGCAGGAGTACAAGGGAGAGGACCGTCATCACCGCAGCCAGATGTTCCGCAATGAAGTCGGCGAAGCTGAGTCTCGCGTCCTCCGTGAGATAGAAGGACAGGGCTGCGTTGACGGTCGAATGCGGCACCTGGCCGACGATCTTGGTGAGGATGGAATAAAGCTCCGTCCGACCCTTTTCAACCGCAAAGCAATAGGCCATCTCCAACCCGGTTGTCAGCGTGGTCAGGCGGTATTTGGTACACAGCCTCGCAATGTTGTTGTAACGGAAATTGCTGATCAGAACGCAGTCCGCCACCCCGTCCGACACGGCCTTCAGACAATCCGCCGTGTCCGGATAATAGACCCGTGTCCAGCCGGGAAAGTGCTCCATCAGAAAGGCGTCGTAATTGGGGTTTCCCTCGTTGACGGCGACGATCACGTGCTCCTTGCCGGCAAAGCTGCGCTGGCCCTTCTGGGATACCACCGCAAAGACCTCTGTCTCTGTCATGGACGGCGTCATGACCACGCCCTGTACCTCTCCGTCATAGCTGCTGAAGTTGGCGGGGAATACGCAGTCGATCTCCCCGGACTTCAGCGCGTCCAGCGCAGCAGACAGCGTGGGGAACGAGATCGCGTTGATATTGAGCGTCGCGTTTGCCATGCAGCCCGAGGCGTAGTCCAGATAGTCCTTCAAAACGCCGGTCAGCTCGCCCGTGGTCTTGTCCGCCGTACAAAAGGCCAGATAATTGTCCTGGTAGCCCACGCGGATCGGGCCGTGCTCCAAAAGCCAGCTTACCTCCGAGGGGGAGAGAAAGGCGTTGGCCCCGGCGCGCTTGATGTACTTGTCGAAGAGCTGCTGGTTGTAATAGCGGTTCTCGTCCTGGATCCTGCCCAGAGCGGCGTTCAGCTCAGCCAGAAGGTCCGGCCTGTTTCTGGCGACCGCAAAGTAATAGTCGGACGAGCCGACCTTGACCACCGGCACGGCGCGCGAGGGGTCGACAAAGGCGTCCACTGTGACATAGGCGTCCAGCTCGCCGCTCGCCAACATGTTCAGCGATTCGTCCTCCGTGCAGGACAGTTCGAGAAGCTCCGCTTCGACGCCGTTATTCTCCGCCCACTCGCGGTATAGATCCGTCTGGATGCTGCCCCTGTTCGAGCCGATCCGCTTGCCGTTCAGCGTTGAAATGTCACCCGGGACGATCTCCTGATTCTGCGGACCGATAAAGACATAGTAATCCTCGGAGCCCATGGGCAGAGAGGGATAAAGCATGTAGGCGGTGCGCTCCTCCATGTAGGACACGTCGCTCATCAGGTCGATTCTGCCGGACTCCAGCATCTCCAGAAGGTCCGACCAGCTGCCGGTCACGTACTCATACGTCCACCCGGTGTAGGCCGCGATCTTGAGCTGGTATTCATACGCGTAGCCGGAGCGGCGCCCGGTTGAGTCCATGGTGTTATAGGCTGAGTCGTACCAGCCGACGCGCACGTGCTTTCGCCCGGCGTTCTCCGCAAAAGCGGACGGCGGCGCAGCGTTCATGAAAAAGACTACAAACAGAACAAGCGCCAGCAGGCGGGCATGGAAGGATGTATGAGCGAAAGTTCCCAGACGGCTTCTCATGTCGATTGTGTCCTTTCGTATGAGGATGGGGGAAGCATATACATTTCTTCAGTATTATATTATATCATAGTGATATAGGTTTTTCTACCCTTTTTTACCATTGTTCCCGTTTTTTTAGCGGGCGTGTATCTCACAAAAAACAACTCTCAGCCTGCAAGTGCACAAGCGTCCCCGGCAAGCGAGTGCGCACAGCAGGCTGCAAGCCCGGCTCGTTTCGCAAAAATGCCCAAACGCATTTTTATGAAGCAAACTTCCCTGAAATACTGTTTTTCCTTGACAAGTATCACGCTTGCGTTTAAGATAGCAAAACATGAAAAGCAACGCAAGGGGAGAGCATCTTGTCTGAACTCATACTGGACTGTTTACTGGACGCGCTGAAGGACGGGGCGCTGAGCATCCCGATCCTCTTTGCCGCGTATTTTCTCATGGAGCTGCTGGAGCGCAGCAGACGCTTGGACGAGTCGGTGCTGCACGCCTACTCCCGCAAGGCGGGACCGCTCATCGGCGGGCTTCTCGGCGTGATCCCGCAGTGCGGCATCTCCGGAGCCGCGGCGACGCTGTTTTCCACCGGGACCGTCACGGTCGGCACAATGCTCGCGGTGTTTTTCGCCACCTCGGACGAGATGCTGCCGGTGATGCTGTCCTCACTGACGGATGAAAACGCCATCGGCGCGGGGCGCATCCTCGGAATCGTTTCGGCCAAGGCGGCCCTCGCCGTCGTCCTCGGATACCTGACCGATCTTCTCGCCCGCGGCTTTTTCAAACGCAAGGACATCCACTCCTTCTGCGAGCGCGAGCACTGCGCCTGCGAGGAGGAGGAGAGCGCCCTGCACGCCGCGCTGATCCATACGCTCAAGATCGCGGGTATGCTCATTGCGGTGACCTTCGTGCTCAACCTCATCCTCGCAAATGTAGAGCCCGGCCAGCTCGAGGGAACGGTGCTGTCAAAGCCGGTATCCGGCGCGCTGCTCCTGGCGCTGCTGGGCCTGATCCCGAACTGCTCAGTCTCCGTCATTCTGACGCAGGCATTTCTCAGCGGCATTATCGGCCTCGGCGGACTTTTCGCGGGCCTTTTGTCCAACGCGGGCATCGGCCTGCTTGTCCTCTTCCGCACCAACCGCGACATGCGGGAAAACCTTGCCGTCGTGGGCATCGTGTACGCCCTCTCCGCGCTCAGCGGCGCGGTGATCGGGCTGGTATTCTGAGCCTCTGTCCATAACATATCTGCAGAGATCATTCACAAGTCGCACGGCATATAATGTATCCCTGAAAACAGTGCGGCAAATTCGCAGTTCTTACGAATTTGCCGCACGAAATATTATGGCAACACCGCACAATCCGCCTTCGGCGCCTCCTGGAAAATTCGCGCTCTGATTTTGTCACTTTTTCTTGAAATACACAAAGTATTCCTGCAAAGCTCTCGCCGAATTATGCGGTATTGCCTTAAAATTACTATAAATCGCTCACAAAACCTTGGACAGAAACAGCTTTGTCCTCGGATTCTGCGGACGGTCGAAGAGCTCGTCCGGGGTGTTGACCTCGAGGATCTTGCCGCTGTCCATGAAGATCACGCGGTCCGCGACCTCACGGGCGAAGCCCATCTCGTGGGTGACCACCACCATCGTCATGCCGCTGCGCGCAAGCTCTTTCATCACATCCAGCACCTCACCGACCATTTCGGGGTCGAGGGCGGAGGTCGGCTCGTCGAAGAGCATAACCTCAGGCTCCATGGCGAGGGCACGGACAATGGCAATGCGCTGCTTCTGCCCGCCGGAGAGCATGGCGGGATAGGCGTTCGCCTTGTCGGCAAGGCCTATGCGCTCGAGGAGCTTCGTGGCCGCGGCGTCCGCCTCCTTCTGGCTCTTGAGCCGCAGATGTACGGGCGCGAGGGTGATGTTTTTCTTGACCGTCATATTGGGAAAGAGG
This sequence comes from Oscillospiraceae bacterium, assembly GCA_902779945.1. Taxonomy (GTDB): domain Bacteria; phylum Bacillota; class Clostridia; order Oscillospirales; family Oscillospiraceae; genus Limivicinus. Next base: position 42,337 of record CACZDN010000002.1, read on the forward strand.
TTGAAGTGCTGGAAGACCATGCCCATCTTCCTCCGGTGAAGGTCCAGATTGATTTTGGCGTCGGTGATATCCACGCCGTCCACGATCACCTTGCCGGAGGTCGGCTGCTCCAAAAGGTTGAGGCAGCGCAGCATCGTGGACTTGCCGGAGCCGGAGGGCCCGATGATGGCCACCACCTCACCGCGGGAGATGCTCAGACTGCAGTCGTCAAGGGCGGTGATCCCCCCGTCGAAGACCTTGCCGACATGCTCCACACGGATGATTTCACTGCTTGTCGCCACGGCGCATCCTCCTCTCTATGGCTTCGATCGCCTTGGTAGCAGGATAGTTGATGCAGAAATAGATCAGCGCGGCCAGCGTATAGGGGGCCAGCGTGATATAGGTCGAGGATGCGACGTTTTTCGCGCCGAACATCAGCTCCGCCATGCCCAGCGTGGAGCAGATGGAGCTCTCCTTGACCATGGTGACGATCTCATTGGCGATGGCGGGCAGTACATTCTTGATTGCCTGCGGCAGCACCACGAGCTTCATCCCGGACCACTTGGACAGTCCGAGAGAGCGGGCGGCCTCCATCTGCCCCGCGTCCACAGCCAGGATGCCGGCGCGGAAAATCTCCGCCACATAGGCCGAGGAGTTGAGCGCCAGCGCTACGACGCCGGGAATGAAGCGGCTCAGGTCAACAAAGCCGAAGAGGGAATAGCGCGGGATGCGGATGACGCCGAAGAGACCGAAGTAGATAATGGACAGCTGGACAAGCAGCGGCGTGGAGCGGAACAGCGCGATGTACGCGCCCGAGAGCCCCTTGATGAGCTTGTTCTTGCTCAGCCGCATCAGGGCGAGCATCAGAGCCGGGAGCACGGCCAGAGCCACCGAGACGATGGCCAGCAGCAGCGTGTACTCAATGCCGCGGTTAAAGAATGCGGCGTATTTCGGCAGGAAAGAAAAGTTGAAAAAGCTGGCCGGACTCATGTCCGTGAAAAGATCGCTCCACCACATAGAGACGTGTTCCTTTCTATTCTATCAGAGGATGGGTAAGACGCGAGCCTGAGCGCGTATCGATCCTTATGTCATGCTGAAAAACGAAGTGACGAAGGATCTTTCTCTTGAAGGTTCCAGGAACCTTTTGGGGGAAAGATCCTTCACTGCGCTCAGGATGACGGGGTTTTATGCCGGGACCGGACGCTTATTCGGGGAGCACCGCGGAGCTTTCCAGACTCTTGGCGCTGGCATAGAACTCGGGGATCTTGTCCTCCTTGAGCATATCGGCGATGGCCGCGTTGATGCCGGGCAGCAGACCCTTGGGGTCTCCCTTGGCGACGGCGACGCGGTAGGGCTCGGCCACCTCAAACTCGATATTGGCGACGGCGAGGTCCTTGTTCTTCTCGGCGTACTCCATGGCGACGGCGCCGTCAAGCACAACCGCGTCGAGCTTGCTGTTGACAAGCTGGTTTACAAGATCGGGCACGGTCTGGATGGAGACGAGATCGGCGCCGGTGAAGTTCTCCTGCACCAGGGTCTCCTTGGTCGTGGCGGTCTGCGCGCCGACGGACTTCTTGTTGAAGGACTCATAAGAGCTGTACTTGTCGAGGTCGGCCGCACGGACCAGGACCTTCGCGGGGATGTCGCTGTAGTAGGGATCGGAGAAGTCTGCCGCGTTCAGGCGTTCCTCGCTGATCTCCATGGCGGCGATGACCATGTCGAAGTCGCCCTTCTGAAGGCTTGCGAGCAGATAGTCAAAGCCCATATTCTCGATCTGGAGCTCCTTGCCGGTCTTCTCGGCGATGTACTGCGCGACGGAGATATCGACGCCGGCGTAGACCAGCTCGCCCTTCTCGTTGGGATACAGAAACTCAAAGGGGGGATAGTCTGCGGAGGTGCCGAGCACCAGCTTGTCGGCGGCGAAAGCAGAGGCGTTTCCGGCGGTCAGGGCAAATACCATGACCAGAGCAAGAATCAATGCGATCTTTTTCATGTTTGTGTTCTCCTCATAAAATATTTTAAGGTATGAAAAGTATACATCCTGTACTATTCAATGTCAATAGATAAATATTCGGTAAAACGGCGAACAGACGAAGCCGTTTTTCCGACATTGCACAGAGACAAGCCCAAAAACCGGGGACATCAAATGAAAAAATAGTCTTGCAGGCACATCCCGCCTGCGGTATAATACCGAATCAGAACAGCTACATCCCCCTGCCTCCGCAAGAATAGTAGAAAGATAAATGAATGAGAAAATGAATATTCAAAATCACAACTCCTATCTTCTCGTCGATCTGGGAGCCGTTCGGGAGAATGCCCGTGCGATCATCTCGTCCCTCGGTGCGGGAACAGAGCTCATCCCTGTGCTCAAGGATGACGCCTATGGACTTGGGATCATCCCGGTCGCAAGCACGCTCTGCGAGCTCCCGGAGATCCGCACCCTGGCCGTCGCCCATGTCTGCGAGGGGCTTGCGCTGCGTGCTGCCGGGATCGACCGCGAGCTTCTGGTCATGGGCGCTTCACTGCCGTTTCAGCTCGGGGCCTCCGTCGAGGCGGGACTCACGCTGGCCTGCTCCCGCCGCGGCTTCCTGCTGGAGCTGTCCGCTGCCGCGGAGCGCTGCGGAAAGCGGGCAAAGACACAGATCAAGATCGACACAGGCCTGCACCGCATCGGCCTGGAACTGGACGAGCTCGACATGCTGCTTGAGGAGTACGCGGCCTGCGCCGGAAACGTAGAGATCACGGGCGCGTTTTCCCACTTCTCCAATATCGCCGACAACGTGCTGAACGACAGAGAATTTGCGCTCTTCCTTCATGCAGTGGAAAGGCTGAGAAGCGGCGGCGTGGCGCTCCCCACCGTTCATATGGCCTGCTCTGCCTCCTCAGAGCGCTGCAGACAGTATAACCTGGACGCCGTGCGCTGCGGCAGGCGGCTCTATATGGAGAGGCCGGACTGGCAGACAGGCGCAATCCGGGAGGCGGCGAGCTGGCGTGCGTTCATCACCCAGGTGAAGCAACGCCGTGCAGGGGAGAGCGTCGGCTACGGCGGCGCGGTGACGCTTGAACGCGACAGCCTGGTCGCCACGGTCGGCGTCGGCTACGGGGACGGGCTGAACCTGGACCTGTTCAGGATTCATGCCCCGGTCCTCGCGGGCGGAAAGGAATGCCCGATGCTTGCCTGCTGCATGGACCAGTGCATGATAGATGTGACGGGGACAGACTGCCGCGTCGGTGATGAAATCACCTTCTTCGGCTATGATGCCGAGGGGAAGTTCCTGTCCTCCCAGCGCGTAGCCGCCATGGTCAACAGCAACGAGGGCTGCGGCCTGACCTCCGCGCTGTCCCCGAGAGTGGTGCGCGTCTATGCCAAATAAGAAAGGCAAATCTTAGCACTCTATTTATTAGAGTGCTAAGATTCATAAACCGTTCATATCATATGCTATATTTCTTCATAATTGTACTGTATTTTATATACAGGATCGAACGAAAGAAATGAACTTCGATTCGATTGAAATATAGTCGATTAATATTTGGAGGTATAGATATGTTTGAACTGATTCCTTTTGATCGTCACACCCGCAATCTCGCGAACTTCGATCCCTTCCGCATGCTTGATGAGATGGACCGCCGCTTTGTGAACGGCACGCCCGCCGTCTCCGTCTTCCGCACCGATGTGATCGATACCGGCGACGCCTTCAAGCTCGAGTCTGAGCTGCCGGGCTTCCGGAAGGAGGACATCAAGATCGACATTGAAAAGGACTGCCTGACCATCAGCGCGGAGCGCAGCGCCGACAAGAAGGAAGAGAAGGGCAACTTCGTGAAGCGTGAGCGCGTCTACGGCTCCTTCTCCCGCAGCTTTGACGTGTCCGGCATCAATGTCGAAGGCATCGAGGCCCGGTATACCGACGGCGTCCTGACCGTGACGCTGCCGAAGAAGGCGGCGGAGACCCCTGCCAGCCGCAGACTTGAGATCCAGTAAGACCCCCAGAATCCATATATGCAAAAGGCGATGGAGCTTCAAACTCCATCGCCTTTTGCTATTTGATTTCCCCGGCGCTCATCGGGGGAAGCTGCACGTAGCCGTGCGCAAGGGTGTTCCACAGCGGGGAGCCGCTGATTTCAAACCTGAATGCGCGCGTGATGTGGTCGAGCAGGAGCATATTTCCGATCTCATCCCTGCGGTAGACGCCGATGCTCGCATAGAAGCTGCCCATGAAGAGAATGCCGGACGGGAGGCTAAGCCGTATCGTCGTTTTGCCGACGCCCTGCGGCTCAAAAGCCTCCGACCAGGAGGTCGCAAGCCCCACGTCCGCGTCCGTGCGCACGGTGAGGCGGACGTACAGCGGCGGGACGGGGCGCTTCACGTCGAGCGTGAGGAGCAGCCGTATCTCCTCGTCGGCCTCATATACCGCGGTGATCTTGTTCTCCAGACACAGTCTCGTCATGGTGACGTCTCCGCCGACACGCTGATTGGCGCGGGTCATCGCCGCAAGGTCCATGTCCACTTCGTTTCCGCCGAGGCTCCGGCTGAGATAGGTTGAGATGGCGTGCTCCGTATCCCCGTCGTAGAGTACGCGCCCGTGATCAAGCACGATGCAGCGGCTGCAAAGCTGGCGGATCGTGCTCATGTTGTGGCTGACGTAGAGGACGGTCCTGCCCTCGGCTTCCGCGGCCTCGCGCATACGGGAAAGGCACTTGTGCTGAAACGCCATGTCGCCGACAGCCAGAACCTCGTCCATAATCATGATCTCGCTCTGCAGATGGGCGGCAACCGAGAAGGCCAGCTTGACGAACATCCCGGAGGAGTAGCGCTTGACCGGCGTGTCGATGAAATCTCGCAGCTCCGAGAAGTCGATGATGTCATCAATACAGGCGTCGATCCCGGCGCGGGACATACCGAGGATAGCCCCGTTCATGTAGATGTTTTCCCGGCCTGTCATCTCCCGGTGAAAGCCAGTCCCCACCTCGAGCATGGAGGAGACGCGGCCCCAGATGTCGATCTCGCCCTCTGTCGGGGCGGTGATGCGGCAGATGAGCTTCAGGAGCGTGGATTTTCCCGCGCCGTTGGCGCCGATGATGCCGACGCGCTCCCCGCGTCTGACGTCAAGGTCAATGCCGTCGAGGGCGTAGAAGCTCCGTCTCACGCCGGGCGCGGCGGAACCGATGCGGGCGTTGGGGTCCTCCCGGCCGCGCAGCCGCGCCCACCGGGACTGGAGCTCCGCCTGCAGCGTGTAGCGGTCGATGACGCCGAGCTGATATTGTTTTCGTACCCCCCGGACCCGGAGGGCGAGTTCCTGTTCAGGCATCGTCCCTTACTCCTCACACAGTATCCACAAAGCTCCGCTCGACCCGGCTGAAGACGACGACACCCAGAAAGCTGACCGCAAGGGAGCAGAACACGGACCAGGCAATGGCACCCGGGTCCAGCGTACCGACGCCGAGCAGGGCATAGCGGTACAGTTCCATCGGCGCGGAGACGGGGTTGAGCAGCAGCAGACGCTTGAGTGTCCCGCTGACGGTGCTGAGCGGGTAGACGACAGGTGTTGCGTACATCCAGAGCGTGACGCCGAAGTCTACCAGAACCTGCAGATCCCGGTATTTCGTCGTGAGACTCGAAATGATCACACCGAAGCCCATACCCAGCGCCCCGATCTGGAACAAAAGCAGGGGCAGAAGCGGCCAGACCGCCCAATGGGGGACGACTGTGCCGCGGAGCATGTACCAGACGAGGAAGGCAAAGCTCAGCAGCATCTGAATGGCATAGAGGATGAGATTGCTCAAAACGCTGGAAACCGGCATGACGAGACGGGGAAAGTATACCTTGCCGAAGAGATTCACGTTTTTTGTAAAGGTGGCGGCGTTGTCCGTCACGCAGCTTGCAAAAAAGGACCAGAGGGCGCTGCCGCTCAAATAGAACAACAGCTGCGGGACCCCGTCGGTGCTGAGTCCGGCGATACGTCCAAACAGTACGACATAGGTGACGCTCGTGAGCATAGGCTTGATCAGAAGCCAGAGCGGGCCGAGCACGGTCTGCATGTAGGTGACCTTGAAGCTGCGCCGTGTAAAGAGCCAGACAAGATTCCGGTACCGCCAGAGCTCATCCAGCGGCAAATCGAACAGCCGGCGCTTCGCGCTGATATGTGTGTGCTGCATCGCCTTTCCCTCCTTTCGTTGTCAGGATCAGCGGGACATTATCGCAGGTGCATCTTCCGCAGGCAATCTCCGGCGAAGTGCTTTGCTCTCAGCGCGGCAAAGCGCAGCGGCAAACAGCCGCACCAGAGACCCACATATGCCCGGTAAGCCGGATCTGTAATGGGGATCTCCTTTCCGTCACGCTTGACCGCGCGAAGTATGCCGAGGATCTGGTCTTCCCGGACGGTCTCGCCCTTCCAGCAATTGTCGCCGACGATCCAGTATGTGCCGTCGCCGTTGACGCGCAGGATACGGTGCAGGACATAGGCGTCCGGCTCTCCGGGCGCCGTGCGCTTGAAAAGGACGGCGTCGTACTTCCTGCATGGCTCCGGGCCCTTTTTGTCGATGACCATAAGGTCACGTCCCTGCCGCAGCAGAGGCATCATGCTCACGCCCCTGTTGGGGTAAACGAGCTGACCGTAGCGCTCCAGGAGCTCTTCAAAACGGGCCTCCTCACTCATAGACCGCAGCCTCCCGTCATGCCGCGAAAGCTGACGTGTGCGGCCTCAGGCTCCGTATTGCAGCCGAGACTGTACAGCCTGGTATGCCTGCCGAGCCTGTCGATCAGCTCCAGCGTCTTTCGGATCGCCTCCGGTCTGCGAGGGCGATTGCTCTGCGAGAAGAGCGCCGGCATGGCGTCGTGAAAACTGACGGCCTCAATATGGTTTTTGGTATCGCGCGACAGGATGCAGACAGCCGACAGCGGCAAAATCTCATTGCGGCCCAGCTTCTCCTTGCCCTGCCAGGGCGTGCCGCAGGCCAGGACACGGTCGCTTTCGACGCGCAGCAGCGGCTTGTCACCGTTGAGGACGTAGGAGCCCTCGATCTCCGAAAGCCACAGGCGGCAGTGCGTGGTTTTTCCGGTTCCGGACGGCGCGGTGAAGAGATAGGCCTTTCCGCCGCAGGCCATGACGGACCCGTGAAAGAGAAGCACGTCCCGCATTAAAAGCGCATCCGCGATCTTTCTGTACAGGGCGAGTGTCTCAAGATAGGCGTCGGAGAAGGTGCGCGGCTGCAGCCCCTCGATCTCGTCCTCGCGCGCGGCCTTCTCGCGCTCCGCGTCAATATCGGACGCTGCAACGCATACGCTGACGAGAGCGGGACCGTCGCACAGGTAGGCCGAACAATAGCGCTTCGTACTCTCAAAAAGCGCCTCAACATGGATGGGGTATCCCGCGAGCGAGAGTGTAAACTCAGTCATATTTTGACCGTCCTTCAAAGAATTAACATCTTATTATATCGCGTATGAAACATTCATGCAAGCACTTTCAAAAACAAAAACCGCCCATCAAAAGAGATGGGCGGTACGAGTCGGTCTGTAAGCCGGGTTCTGTCTGAAACGACCATCTATCTAGCCCCGCCGTTGCCGGCGGGATCAAGCCACCTCCTGGGGACAGCCGGGCCGGCCTGTGTGTCCCCGTACCACGGTGTTGCTCCGGATAGAGTTTACAGCGTCCACATGTCTCCATGCGACGGGTGGGCTCTTACCCCACCTTTCCACCTTGACCGGGCGAAACGCCCGGCTGACTATTTCTGTTGCACTTGTCCGAGGGTCACCCCTGGCGGGCGTTACCCGTTATCCTTGCCCTGTGGAGCCCGGACTTTCCTCACGCACGGGCTTTCGCCCTGTGCCCGCGGTCGTTCGGCCGACTCGTGACCCATATTCTACTCATTTTCCGGCCGTAAGTCAACATTATTCTTGTAATAAAGCCAAATAAGCGCTATACTATATAAGTTATTAATGCGGCCATTGAATGACCGGATCTTTCCACAACTACGCAAAGCATTGCCGCATGGATCGTTGCCATATTTTTTTTGCCGCATAAGCGGCAAGAAAAATGGCACTTTATAATCTTATTACTCCGACCGAACAGGCATTCGGTTTACGATTATTGATTTGCCGGAGTAATATTTGTGATAACGGAGGCGGTTTGATTGACGCTTTTTGAATACGCGGAGAGCCTGCGCGGTAAACGGATCGCCGTCATCGGCGTCGGGGTGAGCAATCTGCCCCTGATCGAGCTGCTGCTGCAAAGCGGCTGCGATGTGACGGCCTGCGATCTTCGCACGCGGGAAGAGATGGGGGAGGAGGCGGAGCGCCTTGAAGGCCTCGGCGCAAAGCTCAGTCTCGGGCCCTCGTATCTGGAGAATCTGGATCAGGACGTTCTGTTCCGCACCCCCGGCCTCATGCCCTTCGATCCGCATCTGGAGGCGGCGAAGGCGCGCGGCGCGCTCATCACCTCCGAGATGGAGGTTTTTCTGCGGCTCTGCCCATGCAAAGTGATCGCCGTCACGGGCAGCGACGGAAAGACCACGACCTCCACCATCATCTCGGAGCTTTTGAAGGCGGCGGGCTTCAAGGTGCACCTCGGCGGGAACATCGGCCATCCGCTGCTGTGTGAGATCCCGGAGATCGGGAAGGACGATATCGCGGTCCTGGAGCTCAGCTCCTTCCAGCTCCACAGCATGGTCTGCTGCCCGGATATCGCGGTGGTGACCAACATCACACCCAACCATCTCGACAAGCATAAGGATTTTCAGGACTACATCGACGCCAAACGGGAGATTCTGCTGCACCAGACGGAGGCGTGCCGCCTGATCCTCAACCTGGACGATACGCACACACCTTACCTCACCCAATTTGCCAAAGCGCATATCACGCACTTTTCCGACCGGCAGCTGCCGGCGGAGGGCGCGTATCTGAGAGACGGCGTCCTCTGCCGAAGAAGCGGGGGACAGGAGCGGGCGGTACTTCCGGCGTCGGAAATCAGGCTCCCCGGGGAGCACAATGTGCTCAACTACCTCGCCGCGTTCGCCGCCACGGAGGGCCTGGTGCCGGATGAGATCTGCGCGGACACGGCCCGCAGCTTCGCCGGGGTCGAGCACAGGCTGGAGCTTGTGCGCGTCCACCGGGGCGTGAGCTATATCAACGACTCCATCGGCTCGAGTCCCACCCGCACGATCGCGGGACTGCACGCCATGCGTACAAAGCCCATCGTCATCGCGGGCGGCTACGACAAGCATCTGCCCTTTGACAAGCTGGGAGACGCCCTCTGCCGGTACGCGAAGGCGGTCTTCCTCACGGGCGATACGGCGGAGAAGATCGAGACCGCGATCCGCGCCTCGGCGCTCTTCCCGGAAAGCGGGCTGACGGTCCGCCTGGTCGATGATTTTCGAGAGACGGTCCTGGCCGCGGCGGCCGCGGCAGAAGAGGGGGACATCGTCCTCTTCTCCCCGGCCTGTGCCTCCTTCGACCGCTTCAAAAACTTCGCCGAGCGCGGAAAGTATTTCAAATCCATTGTGATGGAGCTTGCGTAAAATGATAATATCAGACATCAAACCAGAGGTATATGATATGGCAGAGCGCGCCGAGGCAAAGCTTTTGGCGCGTTTTCACGAGATCGGCGTGACTGCGGAGCAGAATACCCGCCGTGTCATGGAAGCCTTTCAGAACCACCGCGTGTCCGAGGCCTGCTTTGCCGGCACCACCGGCTACGGCTACGACGATCTCGGCAGGGAGACGCTCGACAGAATCTACGCCGAGGTCTTCGGAACGGAGTCCGCGCTGGTCCGCATCCAGTTTGTAAACGGCACCCACGCCCTCACGGCGGCGATGTTCGCCCTCGCGGGACCGGGGCAAAAGATCCTGTCTCTGACCGGCACGCCCTATGACACCCTGCGCACAGCCATCGGCATCAGCGGAGACGGCTACGGCTCGCTGCGCTATTACGGCATCGGCTACGGCCAGGTGGAGCTCGGGCCCGACGGCGGGCCGGATTACGAGGCCATCGCCAAGGCCGTCAGGGATGAGAACGTTGCCGGCGTCATGATCCAGCGCTCCCGCGGCTATGAGGACCGCCGGGCACTCACGGTCGCGGAGATCGGCAAGATCGTTGAGACCGTAAAGCGCGTCAATCCCGCGGTCGCCGTCATGGTGGACAACTGCTACGGTGAGTTTACCGATACGCAGGAGCCAGGCCACGTCGGGGCCGACCTCGTAGTGGGCTCGCTCATCAAGAACCCCGGCGGAGGCATCGCGCCCACGGGGGCCTATATTGCCGGAAAGCGGGAGCTTGTCGAGCGCGCCGCGGCAAGGCTGACCACCCCCGGCATCGGAGGCGAGTGCGGGTCCAGTCTCGGCAATAACCGCCTTCTCTTCCAGGGCTTTTTCATGGCTCCCCACACGGTTGCCCAGGCGCTGAAGACGGCCTGCTTCTGCGCTGCGATGATGGAGGAACTGGGGGTCGAAAGCTCACCCGGCGCGCTGGAAAAGCGCTCCGACATCATCCAGATGGTCAGACTCGGAAGCCCAAAAAACATGAAGCGCTTCTGCCTCGGCATTCAGGCGGGCGCGCCGGTGGATTCTTACGTTACGCCGGAGCCCTGGGCCATGCCTGGCTACGACTGTCCGGTCATCATGGCGGCGGGGGCCTTCATCCAGGGCTCGTCCATCGAGCTGTCCGCAGACGGACCCATGCGCGCGCCGTACATCGCCTATATGCAGGGCGGGCTCACCTACGAGTCCGGCAAGCTCGGTATCATGATGGCGGTCAGCGCCATGTTGGACAAGGGCTGAGCATACACTTGTGCATGGGGGTGGTCCCATGCACCGCAGGTTTTTTCACCCGAGACCGCGATACAGCCGCCGTGCCGGCTCGTCCGGCGCGCACAGGGGTGCCCGCGCTCTCACGCTTTTTATGTTTTTTGCGGCGCTCTGCCTGTTTCTCTCCGGCGCGTCCATGTTCCTCAAAAATATATCCTGCCGCATTGCGGTATCGGATGCCTGCGACATCGTGACCGAGCAGGTCAACGCCGTCATCGCGCAGATGATGGCGGAGGGGGACTATGACGGGGAGAGCTTCGTGCATCTCGAGAAGAACGACGCGGGCGAGATCTGCGCCGTCAGCAGCGACATGGCGCGCATCAACGCCCTGTCGTCCGAGATTCTGGACCGTGTCGTCGGCGCGACGGAAAACCGCACCCTCGACGTGCGCGTCCCGCTGGGGAACCTCACGGGCGTGAGCCTTCTGATGGGCCGCGGGCCGGGCGTGCCGGTGGAGATCATCATGCTGACGAGCTCGCATGTGGCGTTTCAGAACAAGGTGGTCACCGCGGGCATCAACCAGACCAAGCACCAGATCAATCTCGACGTCATCGTGGATATCGACATCCTCATCCCCTGGAGCACCGAGAGCGCCCAGGTCGTGACGGAGGTCATGATCGCCGACACCCTCGTCATCGGAAAGGTGCCGGACACGTATCTGAATCTGAACCAATAAAGGAGCGGGGACATGGAAATACAGACCGAACTCGAAAAGCTGCGCAAGGAGATCAATTATCACAACAAGCTCTATCATGTCTACGACGCGCCGGTCATCTCCGACTATGACTACGACATGCTCATGCAGCGGCTCAAGGCCATCGAGGCGGAGCACCCCGAGCTCATCACACCCGACTCTCCGACGCAGCGCATCGGCGGTCCGGCCTTGAGCAAATTTGAACAGGTCACACACCAGGTCCCGCTGGAGAGCCTGACGGACGTCTTTTCCCTCGACGAGCTCTACGCCTTCGGAGAACGGATGGACGGCCTTCTCAGCGAGCCCCACGCCTACAGCGTGGAGCCGAAGATCGACGGGCTCTCCATGTCGCTGGAGTACGAAAACGGCGTCTTTGTCCGCGGCGCGACCCGCGGGGATGGCTATGTCGGCGAGAACGTGACCGAGAATCTGCGCACCGTGCGCTCGCTCCCGCTTCGGATCGAGAACGCCCCGGCGCGCCTGATCGTCCGGGGCGAAGTGTACATGTCCAAGGCCGTCTTCCGCGAGCTCAACGCACAGCGGGAGCTGAACGGGGAACCCCTGCTTGCCAATCCCCGCAACGCCGCGGCGGGCTCCATGCGCCAGCTCGACCCGAAGGTCGCCGCGTCCAGAAAGCTTGACATCGTCTGCTTCAACATGCAGTACAGCTCCGACGGGGTCTATACGAGTCACGCCCAGACCCTCGACGCCATGAAGACCATGGGCTTTCCCGTGGTGCCCTATGAGCGCTATGACAGGATCGGCGACTGCGTGGAGCGCATCGAATGGCTTGGCGAGCACCGGGACGAGCTGCCCTACGACATGGACGGCGCGGTCATCAAGATCGACTCTCTCGCGCAGCGGGAGGCCCTCGGCAGCACGGCCAAGGCCCCGCGCTGGGCGGTGGCCTTCAAGTATCCCCCGGAGAAGAAGGAGAGCCGCGTGCTGGACGTGGTGGTCCAGGTGGGCAGGACCGGTGTGCTGACCCCAAAGGTCATCGTGGAGCCCGTGCGCCTTGCTGGGACGACGGTCTCGGCGGCGACGCTCCACAATCAGGACAACATCGACCGCCTCGATCTGCGTATCGGCGACACGGTACTGCTGCAGAAGGCCGGAGAGATTATCCCGGAGGTGCTGTCGGTCAACAGGGACAAGCGCCCGGATTGGGCGGTGCCCTTTGTGATGCCGTCCGTGTGTCCCGAGTGCGGCTCGCCCGTTGTGCGGGACGAGGACGGCGCGGCTCTGCGCTGCACAAGTCCCGAGTGTCCCGCTCAGCGTCTGCGGAACATCGCACACTTTGCCTCCCGGGAGGCGATGGATATCGACGGCCTCGGCATCTCGGTCTGCGAGAGCCTGATCAACAATGGCCTCGTGAGCTCCGCTGCGGACCTCTATTATCTGAACGCGGAACAGGTTGCGCAGCTTGAACGCATGGGAGAAAAGTCCGCCGCCAATCTCATGACCGCGATCGAAAACAGCAAAAGCGCTGGCCTTGCGCGCCTCCTCTGCGCCTTCGGTATCCGACAGGTGGGGCAGAAGGCAGCCAAGGTGCTGGCTTCGCACTTCACAGACCTCGACAGTCTCATAGCCGCGGGGGAGAGCGAGCTGACCGCGATTCCGGACATCGGCGGGATCACGGCGGGCTTTATCACCGAGTGGTTCTCTCTGCCTCAGTCGCAGCACCTGATCGGAAGGCTCCGAGCCGCAGGCGTGGATTTCACCAGCCATGAGGAGAAGAAGGACGATCGCTTTGCCGGGAAGACCTTCGTCCTCACCGGCACGCTCTCACGCTATACCAGGGACGAGGCGAGCGCCATCATCGAGAGCTTCGGCGGCAAGAGCGCGGGCTCCGTATCAAAGAAGACAAGCTTTGTCCTCGCGGGCGAGAATGCGGGCTCCAAGCTTACCAGGGCGGAGAGTCTCGGCGTCCCCATCCTTACCGAGGACATGTTCGAGGAGATGATACGCTGAGATGGAGATGAACTACTGTATGCGCTGCGGCGCAAAGCTCGGCGCGAGGGAGCACCCGACGGACGGGCTCATCCCGTACTGTGAGCGCTGCGGGGATTACCGCTTCCCGGTTTTCAGCGCGGCGGTCGGCATCGTCGTCCTGAATCCGGACGAAACGTGTGTTATTCTCATCCGTCAGTACGGAAAGGACAGGGACATGCTCGTCGCGGGCTATGTGGACAAGGGCGAAACCGCCGAGCACGCGGTAAGGCGCGAGCTCAAGGAGGAGCTGGGTCTCGAGGCGAAGAGCGTGCGCTATCTCGGCAGTCACTACTACGAGCCCTCCGAGACCCTGATGCTCAGCTTTGCCGCCACCGTCACAGAGCTGGATGCCCATCCGAATTTTGAGGTGGACAGCTGGCGCTGGTACACCCTGGAGGAAGCCCGCACCACGGCAAATCTCGCGGGTCTTGCCAAAAAGCTGCTGGAGACCTGGAAAGCCCCCGAAACCGACGCAAGTCCCGCCTGACCGCAGGGACGGCTGTGAGCGAGGCAACTGTGATATAGAAAAAGGGGCTGTCTCAAAACGAATATGCATGCAAAATCGTAGGGGTCGATCCCCAGATCGACCCGCCGAAAACCGCAGAATACTGCGAAACGGCGGGCCGATGAGGGCATCGGCCCCTACGGCATTCATTTTATGCAGGGATTGCCCTGTTTTGAGACAGCCCCTTTTTGCTGCACGCTCTTTATACGATCATTCACGCCCGCTCAGAACAGCCCGCTGATGCGGCCGTTTTCGTCCACGTCGATCTTCTCGGCGGCGGGGACCTTCGGCAGGCCCGGCATGGTCATGATGTCGCCGGTCAGCACGACGAGAAAGCCTGCACCGGCGGAGACCTTGACGTTTTTGACGGTCACGGTGAAGCCCTCCGGCGCACCGGGCTTCGTCGGATCGTCGGAAAAGCTGTACTGCGTCTTGGCGATGCAGACGGGGAGCCTGTCGAAGCCGAGCTTCGTGAGCTCGTCGATCTGCTTCTGTGCGGCGGGGAGAATGCTGACGTCTTTGCCGCCGTAGATCTTTGTGACTACGGCGCGGATCTTGTCTTCGATGCTGCCGTCGAGCCCGTAGGAGAAGCGAAATTCTCCCTTTTCCTCCTCACACAGACGCACGACCTCGCGGGCCAGCGCCTCGCCGCCTTTGCCGCCCTCGGCCCAAACGGTGGAGAGCACGGTGTTCACGCCGAGAGCGCGGCATTTTTGGATAATGAAGTCGATCTCTGCGTCCGTGTCAGTGGGAAAGCGGTTGACTGCCACCACGCAGGGCAGTCCGTAGACGTTCCGGATATTCGACACATGCCGCAGCAGATTCGGGACGCCCTTCTCCAGCGCCTCGAGATTCTCATTTTGAAGCTCCGACTTTCCCAGGCCCCCGTGCATCTTGAGGGCGCGAACCGTTGCAACGATGACGACCGCGTCGGGAGTGAGTCCCGCCATGCGGCACTTGATGTCGAGAAACTTCTCCGCCCCGAGGTCTGCGCCGAAGCCTGCCTCCGTCACCGTATAGTCGCCCATCCTGAGCGCCATGCGGGTGGCCATCACAGAGTTGCAGCCGTGGGCGATGTTCGCGAAGGGACCGCCGTGCACAAAGGCGGGGGTGCCCTCCAGCGTCTGGACGAGGTTGGGCTTGAGCGCGTCCTTCAAGAGCGCCGCCATCGCGCCCACAGCCCTGAGATCCGCGGCGGTGACCGGGTTTCCCTCATAGCTGTAGCCCACAATGATGCGGCCCAGGCGCTCCTTGAGATCGGAGATCGAGGAGGCAAGGCAGAAGACCGCCATGATCTCGCTTGCGACCGTGATGTCAAAGCCGTCCTCACGCGGCATACCGTTGGCCTTGCCGCCGAGACCGTCCACCACGAAGCGCAGCTGCCGGTCGTTCATGTCCACGCAGCGCTTCCAGGTGATGCGGCGCGGATCAATATGCAGGGCGTTGCCCTGCTGAATGTGGTTGTCAAGCATCGCGGCCAGCAGATTGTTCGCCGCGCCGATGGCGTGAAAGTCGCCGGTAAAGTGGAGGTTGATGTCCTCCATCGGCACGACCTGCGCGTAGCCGCCGCCGGCCGCCCCGCCCTTGATGCCGAACACCGGACCCAGGGACGGCTCGCGCAGCGCGACGGTGACGTCCCTGCCGATGCGCCTGAGCCCGTCGGCGAGCCCGATGGTTGTGGTGGTCTTGCCCTCGCCCGCAGGGGTGGGGGTGATTGCCGTCACGAGGACGAGCTTGCCGTCCTTCCGCTCCGTCTCGCGCAGGAGGGCGGGGTCGATCTTTGCCTTCCAGCGGCCGTACTGCTCCACATAGCGCTCGTCGATATGCGCGCGCGCCGCGATCTCGCCGATGGGGCGCAGCTTGCACGCCTGGGCGATCTCAATGTCGGTTTTATAAGCCATGACAGACCCTCCTTACTACCGAAAACAAAGAGCTGAGAACCTGATTATGAGTATCGGAAGTAAACAAGATTGGAGCGTGGAGAGTGGAGTTATGGAGCGCCTTCGGCGCAATTTTATAATATCGCGAAGCGATACCATCACTCCACTCTTAACTCTCCACTCTTAACTCTCATCCACGCCTGTCTCGAGCCGATACACATCGTTTCAATGGTGGAATAATCTCATGCCGGTGAAGCACATGACCATGCCGTAGCGGTTCGCGGTCTCGATCACATGATCGTCACGGATGGAGCCGCCTGGCTCCACAATGTACTGTACGCCGGATTTGTGCGCGCGCTCCACGTTGTCCCCGAAGGGGAAGAAGGCGTCCGACCCGCAGGTCACGCCGTGCAGGGTCTGGATCCAGGCCCTCTTCTCCCCGGCGGTCAGAGGCTCGGGCTTCACCTTGAAGGCCTTCTCCCAGGCGCCGTCGCGCAGCACATCCTCATACTCGTCGGAGGTGTAGACGTCGATGGCGTTGTCGCGGTCAGGCCGGCGGATGCCGTCCACAAACTGCAGACCCAGCACCTTCGGATGCTGGCGCAGATACCAGTTGTCGGCCTTCTGTCCGGCGAGGCGCGTGCAGTGGATGCGGCTCTGCTGGCCCGCGCCGACGCCGATGGCCTGTCCGTCCCTGACGTAGCAGACGGAGTTGGACTGGGTGTACTTGAGCGTGATGAGGGCGACGATCATATCGATCTTCGCCTGCTCCGGCAGGTTTTTGTTGTCTGTGACGATGTTCTCCAGAAGACCCGCGTCGATACGGTAATTGTTGCGCCCCTGCTCGAAGCGCACGCCGAACACGTCCTTACACTCCCGGTCCACGGGGATATAGGAGGCGTCGATCCGGACGACGTTGTAATTGCCCTTCTTCTTGGTTTTGAGGATGGCGAGCGCCTCGTCGGTGTACCCGGGGGCGATCACACCGTCGGATACCTCGTCCTTCAAATAGGCTGCCGTGGCCGCGTCGCAGACCTCGCTGAGGGCGGCCCAGTCGCCGTAAGAGCAGAGGCGGTCTGCCCCGCGCGCCCGGATGTAGGCGCAAGCAATGGGGGAGAGCTCCGCATCCTCGGAAACAAAGTAAATCCGCCGGTCTGTCTCGCTCAGCGGAAGGCTGACGGCAGCGCCGGCAGGGGAGACATGCTTGAAGGATGCGGCAGCGGACAGGCCGGTCGCCTCCTTCAGCTCCCGCACAAGCTGCCAGGAGTTCAGCGCGTCGAGAAAGTTGATGTAGCCGGGCCTCCCGTTCAGCACCGTGACCGGCAGCTCCCCGCCGTTTTCCATGTAGATGCGCGCGGGCTTCTGATTGGGATTGCAGCCATACTTGAGTTCAAATTCCTTCATTGCTCAGTCCCCCAAATTTTTGTTGAAGAGCTTTACCGTGCCGTTTACGTTTGCGTAGAGCGAGACCTTGTTGTCCGGATTCAGAGCCTCCCAGACGGCCTCGGGCTCCGGCATGTCGATTTGCAGCGGCTCTCCCGCAAAGCTCGGCAGGGGAGACCCGTCGCCCGCATAGGTGCTGATAAAGTATCCGTGTCCCTCGTCGCAGCCCTCGTAATCGTAAAAGCAGCGCAGGCAGCGACCGTCGACGCGCTTGAGGATGGAGAGAGAAAAGCTTCCGTCGGCGTTCAGAATGGCCGAGATACGGGGCGTCCAGTTGGGGCTGTCCGGCTCATATTCCCGCGTGGCGAGGGCCTTGCGGAAGTCGCCCGTGTCGCGGATGGTGTCGGTCTGATCGCCGTTTGTGACGATGAGGCTCGAGCCCATACTGTGCACGGGGTGATAGATGATGAGACTCGGATCGCGGAGCTTCGCCGGATCGAAGGCCTCGGTGCGGATGCCGTCCTCCGTCAGAGAAAAGACGCGGTTGCGGCTGTTCTCGCTGCGGCCCATGATAAAGTAATACACGCGGCCCTTCCCGACGGCGATGCCCCGCCCGGGATAGGGGTTGTTTTTCAGAAAGGACAGAAAATCCGTCATGCGCGTCATCTCCTGTTAACACTATTTGATTACGGGCGAGGTGTCCTTCTGGATGACGTCGTGTGCGCCGCCCTCGACGATGGAGGTGGGGGACACCAGCGTCAGCACGGCTTTCTCCTGCAGTTCCGGGATGCTCATCGCGCCGCAGTTGCACATGGCATGGCGTACCTTGCTGAGCGTGAGGGCCACGTTGTCCTTGAGCGAGCCGGCGTAGGGGACGTAGGAGTCCACGCCCTCCTCAAAGCTGAGCTTCTTGTCGCCGCCCATATCGTAGCGCTGCCAGTTGCGTGCGCGGGCCGAGCCCTCGCCCCAGTATTCTTTATAATATGTGCCGCCGATATTGACCTTGTTGGTGGGACTCTCGTCGAAGCGGGCAAAGTACCGGCCCAGCATCACAAAATCCGCGCCCATCGCGAGGGCCAGCGTGATATGGTGGTCAAAGACGATGCCGCCGTCAGAGCAGACCGGGACGTAGACGCCGGTCTCCTCAAAGTATTTGTCACGCTCGGCACAGACCTCGATAAGAGCGGTGGCCTGTCCTCGGCCGATGCCCTTGGTCTCGCGCGTGATGCATATGGAGCCGCCGCCGATGCCGACCTTCACGAAGTCGGCCCCGCAGTCGGCCAGGAAACGGAAGCCCGCCGCGTCCACCACATTGCCCGCGCCGACCTTAACGCTGTCGCCATAATGCTCGCGTATCCAGCCGAGGGTAAAGCGCTGCCAGTCGGTGTGACCCTCGGAGGAGTCGATGCACAGCACGTCTGCCCCGGCCTCCAGCAGTGCGGGAACACGGGTCTCATAGTCGCGGGTGTTGATGCCCGCGCCTACAACGTAGCGCTTATGGGCGTCCAGCAGCTCGTTCGGGTTCTGCTTGTGGCTCTCGTAGTCCTTGCGGAACACGAAGTAGCAGAGCCGCCCGTTCTCGTCGATGATGGGCAGGGAGTTGAGCTTGTGGTCCCAGATGATGTCGTTTGCCTCCTTGAGGGTGGTGCCCTCTCTGGCCCAGACCAGCTTGTCGAAGGGCGTCATGAATTCGGCGACCTTTGTCTCCGGCTCCATGCGGCTGACGCGATAGTCACGGCTCGTCACCACGCCGATGAGCTTGCCGTCCGCCGTACCGTCCTCAGTGACGGCGATGGTAGAGTGGCCGGTCTCCTCCTTGAGACGCAGCACGTCGCACAGCGTATGCGCGGGGCTCAGGTTCGAGTCGCTTTTTACAAAGCCCGCCTTGTAGGTCTTGGCGCGCTTGACCATGGCGGCCTCGTCCTCCACGCTCTGGGACCCGTAGATAAAGCTCACGCCGCCCTCAATGGCGAGGGCCACGGCCATACGGTCGCCGGATACGGACTGCATGATGGCGGAGACCATGGGGATGTTCATGGTGATGGCGGGCTCCTCCTGCCCCTTTCGGAATTTTACCAGCGGGGTCTTGAGCGAGACCTTCTCGGAGCGGCAGGTGATGGGCGTGTAGCCGGGAATCAGGAGATACTCATTAAAGGTGTGGCACGGTTCGTTGATGATTCTGGCCATGGTCAAATTCCTTTCTTATATTACTGAGTAGTGCGTAACGGCTTCTTGAATGAGAGCGGAGTGAAGGTATCGCTTCGCGATGATTGATAATTACGTCGAAGGCGCTCCATTTCTTCACTGTTTACTCTCCGCTTTTCACGCTTTCATTCGATTCCAAGAATGTCTCCGTAGGCGCGCACGGCGTTGCGCACACAGTCCTCGCAGGAGCAGAGTATAACGCCGCTGTCCCGGCCCTTGATCTCCCTGCACAGGACCGCGCCGCAGCGCTTCTGAAAATTCTCGGAGATCTGGCGGGTATAGCGCGTGGTGCTCTTTTCATTGAGCTTGAAGCCTGCCGCCATGCCCGCTCCGACGAGCGCGCCGCAGGTGCCCTCCATATTGCCCATGCCGGAGCCGAAGCCGGAGCCGAGCTGCATGAGCTGCTCCTCCGTCAGTCCCGTCTGGTCCTTCAGCGCCAGCAGCGCAGCCTGGCAGCAGTTGCAGCTTCTCTTGTATACCGCGCCCTGCTCGGCGCGTTCTTCGATGGTCATAATCTGATCCCTCCCGTTTTTTCCAACAGTATAACATGGGGCGGGGAAAAGTCAAGAAACGCCTGAGGCACCGCAAAAAAGAAAATGCGGAACAGCCCGTAGACTGTTCCGCATCCGCAAAAGCTGAGACGCTTACTTCATGCCGTTTTCGTAGGCCTCGATCATCTTCTTGACCATCTGGCCGCCGACAGAACCGGCCTGACGGCTGGTGAGCTCGCCGTTATACCCGTTCTTGAGGTTTACGCCGACCTCGGACGCGGCCTCCATCTTGAAACGATCCATGGCCTCGCGGGCCGCGGGGTTGACCAGATGATTGCTGGTGTTGGCAGACATATTTCCATCTCCTTTTCTTCGATTCGGGAAACGAACGGGCGATGACAGAACCGGAAAGCTTTGTCTGCGCCTGCTCATTTGCCCGACCTTATCATTTGCGGGAAAGGAGACGATATGCGCTGCGCGCCTTTGTATTATTTTACAATCTTTTTAGAAAATGTATAAGCGCTCAATCTTTTTGGAAGCGCTCCATGATGTTCTCGATGCTCTTGTCGAGCACACGCAGGACCTTGTCCGTGTTGATCTCTTTGGGAAGCTGCATTCCCTGATCCATCCACTGGGCGATGAGGCCGACGACGATATTGGAATAAAACTCCACGATGAATTCAAAATCGGCCCGGTCGATGGAGCGGTTTTCCGCCACGATCTCCGAAAAGCTGCGGATACACTCGCGCAGGCGGCCCTTGATGTAGCGCAGCATATAAAGGCGGCTGTTGGAGTTATAAACGTTCAGCGCGAAGGCGGAGTTATCGTAGAGATATTTGAACCAGAGCGTCACGTCGTACTGCCAGTTGTCATAGACGACCTCGCTCGGCAGGTTGGCATTGGCATCCTCCTCAAAAACCCACTCGAGCAGATCGTACACGTCGTCAAAATGATAATAGAAGGTCTGACGGCTGACCCCGCAGGTCTCCACAAGATCGTTTACCGTGATGCGGTCGATGGGTTTTACCACCATCATTTTCTTCAACGCGTCCGCAAGCGCTTTTTTTGTCGAGCTTGCCATGCTGCACCTCCCGGTCCTGTCTGGGAATGTCTGACTTCAGTATACCACAAACTGAAAAAAAGGGAAGTACCAATTACACAAAATCCGAATTATGTAAAAACAGTTTTTCGGATTATTCAAAGAAACGCCCCGCGGAACCGTTTTACTCCGTCAAAAGCAGAGGCAGCTCAGAGGCCAGGCGCTCCTTTTCCAACTGGATGATTGCGGCGCCGATGCTCTTTTCGGCACGCATGTATTCACAGCCGGCGGTGGACTCCTCGGCAAAGGAGTCGAAGATGTCCTGCTTTTCGCGCAAGAGCTCCAGAATGCGCTCGTCCACGGTGTTGTCGCAGAGGAGGCGGTGTACCAAAACGGAACGGAGCTGCCCCATGCGGTAGGCGCGCGAGACGGCCTGCGTTTCCATCGAGGGCTTGATCTGCGGTTCGCAGAAGATAACGACGCTGGCCGCCTGGATGTTGAGACCCGTGCCGCCTGCCTGTACCTGGCAGATCAGCACCGCGCCGTCCCCGGCGGCGGCGAAGGCGTCGACAAGCTCCTGACGGCGCACGGGGGATACGGAGCCCGTGATCGGTCCGAAGGCGCGTCCGCCCAGAAGCTCATGCACGGCGCGCAGGGTCTCACGGAAGTAGGAGAAGACGATGACCTTGCGCCCGTCCTCCTTCGCCTCGTCGCAGAGCTCCAGGAGCCGCCGCGCCTTGGAGGATTTTTTCAGATCGCCCACGTCCCACGAGACCTGCCGCATGGCCATGAAGTTCTCTGCTGCAACGGAGAGCATATAGTGCTCCCACTCGGAAAGCCCCATCTCGCACCACTGTTCCTGTTCGACGAGCTCCGGCAGCTCGCTGAGCACATCCTCGCGCGTGCGGCGCAGATACACGGGGGCCAGCTTTTCACGAAACTGCGGCGCGGAGGAGATGTACTTCATCTCTCGGATCTGTCCCGCGATGTCCGCGCGCAGGCAGGAGACGAGAAAACACATCTCGTCCACCCGGTTTTCCAGCGGCGTGCCCGTCATGAACAGAACGCGCTCTGCTTTGCGCCGGAGGATCAGCAGCGCCTGTGTGCGAAGCGCCGCGGGATTCTTGACATAGTGCGCCTCGTCCGCGACCAGCATGGAAAAAGAGAAATCCTCCGGCAGTGAAAAGCGGCTGATCGACTCGTAGGTCGTGACGGCGACGCCGCCCGCCGCCCGCCACTTCTGCACCGCGGCAAGATCGCCGCCGCGGATCGACGTAACCATGAGATCGCTGAATTTCGCGATTTCGCGTGACCAGTTGACCAGTACGCTCGCAGGGCAGACCACCATGAAATGCGTCGCGCCGAGGGCCCTGAGCGACACCATGGCGGCGATGGCCTGCACGGTCTTGCCCAGACCCATCTCGTCGCCCAGCAGGACCTTCCCCTGACGGAGAATGTAGCGCGCGCCGAATTCCTGATAGGGTCTCAGCGCTGTGTGGAGTGCGTCAAGATAGAGCGGCTGCATCTCCACTTCGCGCACCAGCTCCTCGGGCAGGCCGCTGTAGCTGTTGTCGATGCGTGTGCCCAGCGCGCGGTCGAGCTTGTCGAGCTGCGCGTAGTAGGCCGCGCTGTTGCGCTTATAATCCTCCCAGACAAGAGCGGGGTCCGGAATCTTGCGCGCATCGTAGGCAGCGGTAAGCTCGCGCACACACTCACCGTAATCGCCGGTGAGGAGGCTGTAGAGATAGAGCGAGGCGTCCACGGCCGCCTTTTTCTTTTCCGCAGAGGCAAACAGCCAGCCGAACGTGCTGCCAGCGGGCTTTGCTGCGAGATACGCCGCGCGCAGAACGTCGTGGTATTCGTCGTAGACCGCCTGCGCTTTGCGCACAGCCTCTCCCGTGACCATCGCGGTTTTGGCGGTGAGGAGCAGACTCGTCGCGGCCTCGCTCCGGTCGTCGAGGCTGACGCGGACACGGAGCCCTGTCGCCGCCTCCTGGCGGATACGGCCCGCGAGCGTATAGATGAGCCATGCCGCCTCGTCTCCGATGCCCTTGACGCTGTTGATCTCATCGATCGACAGAGCGCATAGCTGCTCCATGTTTGTGATCCCGGCGCTGCGCAGGCTCGCTATCCGTATGCCGAGCCTGTCGCGGTTGATATTCTCCACGTCCATTCCGCGCAGCACGTCGTGAAGCTGCGCGTCGCACAGCTCCTTCATCGCCGCCGCTGCCGCGTCCTCCTGCCTGGACGCCTGGGACGCGATCTCACAGACGCTGTCATCAAACTGTTCGATCAGCGTCAGAATGTCCCGTATCTGCTGTTTGTCCCGTTTGATCGCCATAGCTCTGCCTCCGCACTTGCCGTGTTGCCGCAGGGGAGGGGACACAAGCCCCTCCCCTGCGGTTATCTGTCCTTAAGGCAACACCGCACAATCCGCCTTCGGCGCCTCCTGGAAAATTCGCGCTCTGATTTTGTCACTTTTTCTTGCAATACACAAAGTATTCCTGCAAAAAACTGCCTTCATCAGAACCCAAATTTTCTCAGGATTCGCTCTCGCCGATTATGCGGTGCTGCGTTAAAAATTCCCAAAGACTGTCTATTCGACGGCGAGGATGCGTACCTGCTCCACCCCGGATACTTCGCAGAGACCGGAGACAAAATCCTCCATGCTGCCGGCAACCTCGCTCACGTCGAGGGAGATCGTGACGCTGGCCTTGTCGCGGATCGGCAGGCTCTGCGTGATGGTCAGCACATTCGCGCGCGCCTCGGAGATGCGCATGAGCAGCGCACTCAGCACGCCCTGTTCATGGTTCAGCATCATGGACAGGACCGCCTTGCGCCCGCCGGAGATCTCCGTGGGTTCCAGAATGAAGTCCTTGTATTTATAATAGGTGCTTCGGGAGATTCCCACCTGCCGGACGGCCTGGCTCACATCCCGTATTTTGCCGTCTTCAAGCAGGCGCCGCGTTTCGATTACCTTTTCATAGTATTCAGGCAGGATGCTCTTGTGGATGATCAAATACTGATCCAGCATGACGACCCTCCTTTTGACCTTTCATAACCCTTCCGCGGGAAAACGATGATCCGCATGTATCTGCAGTATGTGCCCCGCACGGACCAACAGTTTTCCGTCATGTTATTCCGGCCCGATGCAGCTGGATTCTTTCTTCTGCGGATCAAATGTCCAAATCGAATACCGCAGATATGCCGATGAAATTTTGATACCGTTGATTCGTTCGACGGTCTCCGTGGTCTGGAGCTCCCATCCCGAACGGTTTTTGAGATAGTTTCCGCTTTGCTGATCGTACCAGTATATAAGCGTAATCGGGTGCGTCAGCGTACTCTCGAGAAGATCCACACAGTTATAAAATGTTTTTGGCAAAAAAGGACGGGCGAGAGACAAAACCGTAAATTTGTTGTAATCGAGCAAAAAAGCATCCCCGATTATAATGCTGATCTGTTTATATCGGCTTGCCCACTTTTCCGCCTCTTTCCCAACCGCTTCGTTAAGCTCAACGCCGTATAATGGACACGGACACTTCTGGCTGACAAGAAAGGCAAGTACGCGCCCCTTTCCGCAGCCGATATCCAGAAAAGCGTCATCGCTTGAAAGGTGGACGTTTGAAAAAATTCTCTTCAAAATCACATAATGTGTCGACTGTGATCCTGTGCTCCCCACGCCCGCTTTGTCATCACGAAAAACACTTGGAACATATCTGACCAGGCTCCTTCCGCAAATGCGCATATCATAGAAAAGATCAACACAGTTCCAGAATTGGAAACAGAGATTGTTTTCCGCTTTTTTGAAAAAACGAACAGGCATACGATCCCTTCCTTTCCAGCCTATCATAACCCGTCCGCCCCAAAAAGACAAGTGTCTTTTTCACAAATCCGCGAAAGTGTATAAATTCATTCATTTATACACAAATCCGGTTGAAAAAGCGGACCCTTTGTGTTATGCTATTTATTAGACAAAATTTGCAAACCTGTTGTTATGATTATATAGCGTTGAAAGGAGCTTACCATGGCAAGAGAGATTCTGTTTGACCTCGGCAAAATGATCACAGACCGCCTGCCCTACAAGTTCGGGGTGAAAAAACTGACGGAAAACGACCCCGAATACATCATCCTGGACCGCGCCTGCTCGAACGACGAGATCGCGGAGATCATGCTCAAGATGGGCCTGCGCAAGCCGAAGACCACGGCGGAGATCGCAAAGCTCACCGGCAAGTCCGAGGAGCGCGTGGTCGAGCTGCTGACCGACGCGGCCAAAAACGGCATTGTGGAGTACAACTGGGAGAACCCGCAGCATGAGAAGCAGTGGTATGTCCAGCTCTTTGTCCCCGGCATCGCGGAGATGACCAACATGGTCCTCTGGCAGGTTGAGAAGTACCCGGAGCTGGCGGACGCCTTTGACAAGATGACCTTCCTTCCTCTTGAGGGCAAGACCCACCTCATCCCGCCCGGAGGCGACGGTATCGGCATGCACGTCATCCCCGTGGAGAACGCCATCCCCGCCAAGAGCGTCTCTGCCTCCATCGAACATATCTCCCACTGGCTCGACAAGTACGACGGCAAACTCTCCGTCGGCTACTGCTCCTGCCGCAACGCCCGCCGCCTCTACGGCGAGGGCTCCGGCGAGATCCAGGACGACTGCTGCATCGGTCTCGGCGATTTTGCCGACTACCTCATTGAGACCGGCAAGGGCCGCCCGATCACGAAGGAGGAAGCCCTGCACATCTGCCAGCGCGCCGAGGAGAACGGCTACGTCCACCAGGTCACAAACATCGACGGCCAGGACAAGATTTTCGGCCTGTGCAACTGTGATCTCGGCGTCTGCTTTGCCCTGCGCACCAGCCAGTATTTTAACACCCCGAACCTCTCCGCCTCCGCCTACCGCGCTCACGTGGACAGGGAAAACTGCGTTGCCTGCGGCAAATGTGTCGAGGTATGTCCTGCCGGCGCTGTCAAGCTGGGCCAGAAGCTCTGCACCAAAAACGGCGAGATGGAGTACCCAAAGCAGGAGCTGCCCTCCGGACTCAAATGGGGCAAGGATAAGTGGAACCCCGACTATGTCGTCGACAACCGCAAGAACTGCCACGAGTCCGGCACCGCCCCCTGCAAGACCGCATGTCCCGCCCACATTGCCATCCAGGGCTATATCAAGCTCGCCAAAGAGGGGCGCTATCTCGACGCGCTCAAGCTCATCAAGCAGGACAATCCCTTCCCCTCCGTCTGCGGCTACGTCTGCAACCGCCGCTGCGAGGACGCCTGCACCCGCGGCGCGCTGGACAAGGCTCTTGCCATCGACGAAATCAAAAAGTTTATCGCGGAGCAGGACCTCAGGAGCGAGGAGCCCTATGTCCCCGCGCCGCTCTACCGCCGTCCCATAGACAAGCCCTACGAGGAGAAGGTCGCCGTCATCGGTGCCGGCCCCGCGGGCCTGAGCTGCGCGTACTATCTGGCGCGCATGGGTTACGTGAACGTCACCGTCTTCGACCGCAATCCCCAGCCGGGCGGTATGCTCGTCATGGGCATCCCCGGCTACCGTCTGGACCGCAGCGCCCTCAAGGGCGAGATCGCGGTGCTCGAGAAAATGGGCGTCAAGTTCCAGATGAATACCGAGATCGGCAGGGACATCACGATCGCAGAGCTTCGCCGGCAGGGCTACAAGGGCTTTTATGTCGCCATCGGCGCACAGAAGAGCTCCAGACTCAACATTCCCGGCGAGGAGCTTCGGGGCGTTTACGGCGGCGTCGACTTCCTGCGTGAGGTCAACCTCGGCAATAAGCCCGCCATCGGCAAGAAGTGCGCCGTCATCGGCGGCGGCAACGTCGCGATGGACGTATGCCGCACGGCCGTGCGCCTCGGCGCGGAGACCTGTGTGGTCTACCGCCGCAGTGAGGCAGAGATGCCCGCGGATAAGGAGGAGATTGCCGAGGCAAAGGCCGAGGGCGTCAAGCTCTGTTTCCTCAACGCGCCCGCCGAGATCATCGGCGCAGACGGCAGGGTCACAGGTCTCAAGGTTGAAATCATGGAGCTCGGCGCGCCGGACGAGAAGGGCAAGCGTGCCCCCGTCGGTACCGGGAAGTTTGAGACCATTGAGGTCGATTCCGTCATCTCCGCCGTCGGCCAGACCATCGACTGGGGCGAGCTCGACGTCGGCGCGCTCAAGACCGGCCGGAACGGCTGTGCCATCGCGGACCCCGTCACCTGCCAGACCGAGCAGAACGACATCTTCGTCGGCGGCGACGTCTACACCGGCCCGAAGTTCGCCATCGACGCGATCGCGGCCGGCCGCGAGGGCGCGGAGTCGCTGCACCGCTTCGTCCAGGACGGGCAGAGTCTCACCAGAGGCCGCAACCTGCGCGAGTTCTATGAGCTCAACAAGAACGACATCGTCGTCGGTGTGGACAGCTTTGACAGGCCCGCCCGTCAGGAGATCCGGCACGATCCCGCGAAGGCCAGGTCCTTCGAGCATGACCGTCTCACCTTCACGGAGGAGCAGGTCAAGGCCGAGGCCAGCCGCTGCCTGGGCTGCGGCGTGAGCGTCGTGGACCCGAACCGCTGCATCGGCTGCGGTCTGTGCACCACACGCTGCATGTTCGACGCCATCCATCTCCGACGCGACGTGCCTGAGGCCTCCAACATGGTCCGCTGCGAGGACAAGGTCGGCCCGATGCTCAAGTACGCCGCAAAGCAGAGCGTGCGCATCATCCGGAAAAAGTAATGCACGAATTAAGCACCATCTACTATGTGATCGAAACCGTGGAGAAGCTAATGGTGGAGAACGATCTCAAGAAGGTCGGCTCCATCACGCTGGA
The DNA here is from genome assembly GCA_902779945.1 of Oscillospiraceae bacterium. Taxonomy (GTDB): domain Bacteria; phylum Bacillota; class Clostridia; order Oscillospirales; family Oscillospiraceae; genus Limivicinus. The sequence continues at coordinate 70,124 of CACZDN010000002.1, forward strand.
GGTCGGCGAGGTCAGCGGCATCATTCCAGGATATCTGACGGAGTTCTGGCAGTGGGCCCGGGCCAAGACGGACCACTTCCAGGACACGGAGCTCAAAATTGAGGAGCTCAAGGCCGTCACCTACTGTCAGGACTGCAAGGAGACCTATCCCACCATGCAGTACGGCAAGGAGTGCCCATACTGCCACAGCGGCAACACCTTCCTCATAACGGGAAACGAGTATAATATCAAAGAGATCGAAGCCATGTAGCAACAGCGGGAGAGGCGAAAGCCTCCATATGCAGCAAAGCCTGTCATTCTGTGCGGGGCGGAGCCGAAGGATCTTTCGGATTCTTCGCCGCCCTGCCCCTTGGAATGGCGGGCTTTTTTATGGAAAACCCGCATTTTGGTTGATGATTATGCTTGAAACGCTGGAGAAAATGCGTTATAATAACAAAGTTACGAAAAATGCACCCGGGGTGGTATAATGGCAGAGCAGAAAACGAATGTTATGCGCGTGCTGGATCAGAAGAAAATCGCTTATACCGCACACAGCTACCCGCACGGGGGTGAGGCTGTGGACGGCGTAACGGTCGCGCGGCTTACCGGGCTCGAACCCGCGCGGGTCTTCAAGACGCTGGTGACCCGCGGGGCAAGCAAGAAGAACTACGTCTTCGTGATCCCGGTCGCCGAGGAGCTGGATCTCAAAAAGGCAGCCAAAGCGGCGGGGGAGAAGTCCATCGCCATGATCCATGTGAGCGAGATCAACGCCCTCACCGGGTACGTGCGGGGCGGCTGCTCGCCCGTCGGGATGAAAAAGCAGTTCGAGACGTTTTATCACATAAGCTGCGAAGAGCTCCCCACCATGGCAGTCAGCGCCGGAAAAATCGGCGCGCAGGTGGAGCTTGCGCCCGCAGCCCTCATCCAAATCACACACGGCAAAACCGCCGATCTTATTGTTTAGGAGAAATATCCATGCTGCAAAACAGCATTTTCATCAAAGGCGCACGGGAGAACAATCTCAAGAACATCGACGTGGAGATCCCGCGCGACAAGCTTGTCGTCGTCACCGGCCTGTCCGGAAGCGGCAAGTCCAGCCTCGCCTTCGACACCATCTACGCCGAGGGCCAGCGCCGCTATGTGGAGAGCCTGAGTTCCTACGCGCGCATGTTCCTGGGCCAGATGGACAAGCCAGACGTGGACTATATTGAAGGCCTGTCCCCGGCAATCTCCATCGACCAGAAGACCACCTCCAAAAATCCGCGCTCCACCGTGGGCACGGTGACGGAGATCTATGACTACATGCGCCTTCTATGGGCCCGCGTCGGCGTGCCCCACTGCCCGAAATGCGGCCGGGAGATCCGTCAGCAGTCCATCGACCAGATCGTGGACCGCATCATGGACCTGCCGCAGGGGACGAAGCTCCAGCTTCTCTCGCCGGTCATTCGCGGCAAGAAGGGCGAGCATGTCAAGGTCCTCGAGGATGCAAAGAAATCCGGCTACGTCCGTGCCCGCATCGACGGGAACGTCTACGATTTGGCGGAGGAGATACGCCTCGAGAAAAATAAAAAGCACAACATTGAGATCATCGTCGACCGCCTGGTCCTGAAGCCGGAGATTGTCCGCAGGCTTACCGACTCGGCGGAGACCGCTCTGGCCCTCTCCGGCGGCATCCTCTATGTCGACGCGGGCGGGGACGAGCTTCTGAGCTTTTCCCAGAACTACGCCTGTGAGGACTGCGGCATCTCGGTCGAAGAGCTTGCGCCGCGCCTCTTCTCCTTCAACAATCCCCACGGCGCGTGCCCGACCTGCACGGGTCTCGGGATACAGCTTCTGGTGGACCCGGATCTCATCATGCCGAACCCCAATCTCTCCGTCATGGACGGCGGCATCGTGGCCTCAGGCTGGAACAACATCAAAAACGACAGCATCTCCAAAATGTACTTTGACGCCCTCTCAAAGCGCTTTCACTTCAAGCTCACCGACCCCCTCAAGGATATCCCGAAGGAAGCGATGGACGCCATCCTCTACGGCACAAAGGGGGAGCCGCTGCAGCTGCGCTATGAGCGGAACGAGGGCTACGGTGTCATCAAGCGGGAGTTCGAGGGCATTGTCAATAATCTGGAGCGCCGCTACCGCGAGACGCAGAGCCCCGCCATGCGTGCCGATATCGAGGAGTGCATGGCTGAGGTCGAGTGCCCGGACTGCCATGGCAAGCGCCTCAAAAAAACCGCCCTCGCCGTCACGGTCGGCGGCATGAGCATCGCGGAATTTGCCGATCTCTCGGTGGTGAAAGCGCTGGAATTCATCGACTCTCTCAGACTCAGTGAGAAAGACAGCATGATTGCGGAGCGCATTTTGAAGGAGATACGCGCCCGGCTGGGCTTTCTGACCAGCGTCGGTCTCGGCTACCTCACGCTCTCGCGCTCTGCGGCGACGCTCTCAGGCGGCGAGACCCAGCGCATCCGCCTTGCGACGCAGATCGGGTCGAGCCTCATGGGCGTCCTCTATATCCTGGACGAGCCAAGCATCGGGCTGCACCAGCGTGACAACGCAAAGCTCCTGAATACCCTCAAGCAACTCCGCGACCTCGGCAACACCCTGATCGTCGTGGAGCATGACGAGGACACCATGCGCGCCGCGGACTACATCGTCGACATCGGCCCCGGCGCGGGTGTCAACGGCGGTCGGGTCGTCGCCGCGGGCAGAATTGCGGATATCTGCGCCTGTCCCGAGTCCGTGACCGGACAGTATCTCAGCGGACAGATGTTCATCCCCGTCCCTGAAAAGAGGCGGAAGGGGAACGGGCACAGCCTCTTCATCCGCGGCGCGTACGAGAACAATTTGAAGCATATCGACGTGGAGATCCCGCTTGGGCAGTTTGTGTGTGTGACAGGCGTGTCGGGCAGCGGGAAATCTTCGCTCATCAACGAGGTGCTGTACAAGACGCTTGCGGCGGTGAAAAACCGCGTCAAAGTCCGCCCCGGAAAGTGCGCGGGCATCGACGGGCTTGAGTTTGTCGATAAGGTCATCGCTCTGGACCAGAGCCCCATCGGGCGCACGCCGCGCTCCAACCCCGCGACCTACACCGGAGTCTTCAACGACATCCGCGACCTCTTCGCCTCCACGCAGGACGCAAAGCTGCGCGGCTACGGGCAGGGGCGCTTCTCCTTCAACGTCAAGGGCGGCCGCTGCGAGGCCTGCTCCGGCGACGGGCTCATCAAGGTCGAGATGCACTTTCTCCCGGACGTCTTTGTGCCCTGTGAGGTCTGCGGCGGCAGGCGTTACAACCGCGAGACGCTGGAGGTCAAATACAAGGGCAAAAGTATCGCGGACGTGCTGGATATGACTGTGGAGGAGGCCTGCTCCTTCTTCGAAAACCAGCCGAAGATCCTCCACAAGATCGAGACGCTTTACGACGTCGGCCTCGGCTACGTCAGGCTGGGCCAGTCCAGTACCACGCTCTCCGGCGGCGAGGCGCAGCGCGTCAAGCTCGCGACCGAGCTCTCCAGGCGCAGCACCGGCTCCACCGTCTATGTGCTGGATGAACCTACCACCGGTCTCCACGTCGCGGATGTGCACCGCCTCATCTCCATTCTGGACAGGCTGGTGGAGGCGGGAAACTCCGTCGTTGTGATCGAGCACAACCTGGACGTCATCAAGGTGGCCGACACGGTTATCGACCTCGGCCCCGAGGGCGGCGACCTGGGCGGCAGCCTGGTCTTCTCCGGCACGCCCGAGGCGTGCGCAGAATGCGAGGCCAGCTATACCGGACAATTCTTGAAGCCGCTTTTGCTTCAACAAGATCAACAGGCTTGAGGTGTCCCATGGATCAGGAACTGGATTATCAGGAGCTCAACGGCACCGTCGAGGCCGTTATCTTCAAAAACGAGGAGAACGGCTATACGGTCCTGAAGCTCCGCGACGACAAGGGTGAGAGCGTCACCGTCGTCGGCTGTTTTCCCTTTGCCGCGCCGGGCGAATCCATGATCGCCGTGGGCGAGTGGATGACGCACAGCGTCCACGGCAGACAGTTCAAGGCGGACTCCGCCCAGCGCTTTCTGCCGAGCTCCGCACCCGCCATCTATCAGTTCCTGGCCGGAGGCTCCATCAAGGGCGTGGGTCCCGCGACCGCCTCACTGATCGTTGAGCGCTTCGGGGACAGGACGCTGGACGTGATCTTGAACAAGGGCGATGAGCTCGCCTCCATCCGCGGGATCAGTTTGGCCAAGGCCCGGCAGATTTCAAAGAGCTTTCGCCAGCAGGCGGGACTGCGGATGCTGATGGAGTTCGTGTGCTCCTTCGGCCTGCGCCCGGTCCTTGCTCTGCGGGCTTATAAATACTACGGCGACACTGCGATGGACGCCCTGCGCGAAAACCCCTATCTCCTGTGCGGCTCTCTCATCGGCGGCACCTTCCGCGAAGCGGACGAGATGGCTCTCGGCCTCGGCATGAGCGGCAGCAGCAAAAACCGCGTCGGTGCGGCAATCCTTTTTGAGCTCCAGCACAACAGCGGCAACGGACACTGCTTCATCCCGCGGGAGAAGCTGGCGCAGGTGACGGCGGAGCTCATCAGCATTGAGCCCGAAGAGGCGGACGAGCGCATCGGGGAGCTGATCGACGAGAAGCAGCTTTGCTATGAGGAGATCGCCGGGGTGCGCGCCTGCTATCTGCCGGAGCTCTACGAGGCCGAGACGCATGCGGCGGAGAGCTTCGCTCGCATGGGCAGGCGCATGTTCACCGAGCGCCTCGATACCGAAACGCTCCTGCGCAAAATCGAAGTGCAGCAGCGCATCACCTACGACGCCCGCCAGCGCGAGACGCTGGAGCTCGCCCTCCGTCACCAGCTCATGGCCCTCACCGGCGGACCCGGCACAGGCAAGACCACCTGCATACGCGCCATTCTCGCCATGTTCGACGAGCTGGGCTTTAAGACCCTGCTCTGCGCCCCCACGGGCCGTGCCGCCAAGCGCATGACCGAGGTGACGGGCCGCGAGGCTGCCACGATACACCGCCTTCTGGGCGCAAAGCTGGACGAGCAGAGCGACCGCGTCGTCTTCATGAAAAACGAAAACGACCGCCTCGACTGCGACGCCGTCATCCTGGACGAGTGCTCCATGGTGGACATTCTGCTGATGGACGCGCTTTTGAAAGCCCTGCCGCCGGACGCGCGGCTTGTCCTGGTCGGGGACGCGGACCAGCTTCCGTCCGTCGGTCCGGGCAACGTGTTCTCTGCACTGATCCGCAGCCAGGCTGTGGCGACGGGCTTTCTCATGACCATCTACCGCCAGGGCGAGGGCAGCCGCATCCTGCGCAACGCCCACATGATCCGCGACGGGGAACACCCCGATTTCTCCGAGAACGCGGGCGACTTCTTCCGCCTCAGGCGACTCGAGGGGGCCGGCGCGGTGGAAACCATCACAGAGCTCGTCTCCGTGCGCCTGCCAAACAAAATGCACATCCCTTCCGAGGAGATCCAGGTCCTGTCCCCGACCAGAAAAGGGGAGACCGGCACCGTGAACCTCAACCAGAGACTGCAGGCCGCGCTCAATCCCCCGTCTCCGGAGAAGAAGGAAAAGCCCTTCGGCAGCGCCGTCTTCCGCGAGGGGGACCGCGTCATGCAGATCCGCAACAACTATGATATTCTGTGGAAAAGCGAGAACAATACCGAGGCGGGCACCGGTATCTACAACGGGGATATGGGCGTACTGAGAGCCATTGACCCGGAAAATGAGACTCTGACCGTTGACTTTGACGGCCGCATCGCAAGCTACGGCTTCGACGCGCTGACGGAGCTGGAGCACGCCTGGGCCGTGACGGTGCACAAAGCCCAGGGCAGCGAATACCGTGCGGTCATCCTTGCCCTCAGCGGGAGCTATCAGAGCCTGATGACCAAGGCTGTCCTTTACACCGCGGTCACGCGGGCAAAAGAGCTTTTGATCCTCGTCGGGGACGATGCGGTTGCCCATCGCATGATCGATAATTACCGCCAGACGCGCCGTTATACCGCGCTGCGCGTGCGCATCAGAAAGCTGTGCGGCCTGTGAAGAGCCTGTGGGATCGTCTGCTTGACCTGCTTTACCCGCCGCGCTGCGCCTTCTGCTGCCGTCTGCTGAACGAGCGGGAGACGGGTGTCTGCCGCTTCTGCAGAAAGAAGTATGAGCACGACGGGCGGCGGCGCGAGCTCAAACATACCGAGACCTGCGTCGCGGCCTTTCGCTACGAGGGCGAGGTGCGCGAGTCGATCCTGCGATACAAGTTCCGCGGTGTGACCGCCTATGGTGAGGCTTATGCGGGTTTTCTTGCAAAACAGCTTGACGAATCGCAGATTTCCTGCGATATTATTACATGGGTACCCTTGAGCCGACGCAGACTTCGGCATCGAGGCTACGATCAGGCCCGCATACTCGCCGAGGAGACGGCAAAAATACTGGGTCTGCCCTGCGCGAAGCTGCTGGAAAAGCGGGTGCACACCAAGGCCCAGTCCGGCATCCGGAACGCTCAGCAGCGGCGAAAAAACGCGAAGGGCGTTTACGTCTGCTGTGCACCGGAGCTTGCAGCCGGTAAGCGCGTCCTCCTCATCGACGACATTGTGACGACGGGGGCCACGCTTACGGAGTGCGCCGCCGTGCTGAAGAAGGCAGGCTGTGGCGCGGTGATCGCCGCTGCCGCCGCGTCAAGAGATTGAGATTATTGCGACCTGTACCCTGATAGGAGATCGACCATGAATATATTTGAGAGAGATATCGCCATCGACCTGGGCACGTCCTCCACACTGCTGTTTGAGCAGGGGAAGGGCGTGGTCGCCAGGGAGCCGACCGTGGTGGCCGTGGACAAGTTCAGCGGTAAGATCCTCAAGATCGGCCAGGACGCGCAGAAGATGCTGGGCCGGACTCCGGCCAACATCGTCGCCATCCACCCGGTCAACGCGGGCGTGATCTCGGACTATGAGATGACGGCCCAGATGCTGCGGGAGCTTGTCAGCCGCATCACCTCCTTCAGTCTCTTCAAGCCCTGCGTGCTGGCATGCGTGCCCAGCTCCATCACCGGCGTGGAGGAGCGCGCCATGATCGGCGCGGCTATCGAGGCCGGTGCGCGCAAGGTCTACCTGCTGGAGACGGCGGTCGCCACCGCGATGGGCGCGGGCGTCGATATCTCCAAGGCGGACGGACACATGGTCATCGACATCGGCGGCGGCACGACGGAGGTGGCCGTCGTCTCGGGCGGCGGCGTGGTGGAATGCCAGTCCATCAAGGTCGCCGGCACCAGCTTTGACGAATCCATCGTCAAGTTCATCCGCCGCAAATACGACCTGCTGATCGGCCTGAGCACGGCGGAGGAGCTCAAGCGCAGCATCGGCTGCGTGATCCAGCGCCCGGATATCAGCTTTGAGGAGATCAAGGGCCGCGACCTCTCCAACGGCCTGCCCAAGACCGTGAAAGTCAGCTCGACGGAGCTGATCGAGGCCTTTGTCGAGCCGATGAACCGCATTCTGGAGACCATCCACATCGTACTGGAGAGCACGCCCCCACAACTGGTGGGCGATCTGGATAAAAACGGCATCATCATGTCAGGCGGCGGCAGCCTTATCTACGGCATCGACCGCCTCATTGAGCGCAGCACCGGCATCCGCACTCTCGTCGTGGACGACGCGGTCTCCTGTGCGGCTTATGGGGCGGGCAAGATGCTCATGCACCTGGACATGCTGCAGGACGGCATGATGAACTTTTACCGCAAACGTCAGCTCAAGGGCTGATACAAAAGGAGGGATGCCGCTATGCGCTGTCCGCTGAAACGAAAAAACGACACGCCCCCGCGCTGCTCCGCAGTCATCGTCGCCGCCGGCAGTTCCCAGCGCATGGGGAGCGACAAGATCATGATGAAGCTCGGCGCGATGCCCGTGCTGGCAAGGACGGTCCTCGCCTTTGAGAACAACGAGTATGTCGATGAGATCATCATTGTCACGAAAACCGAGAAGATCGAGGAGATCGCCGATCTCTGCTACAAAAACGGCCTGCACAAGGTCAGGCAGGTCGTGAGCGGCGGGAGCACGCGCATGGAGTCCGCCCTCGCCGGCGTCTCGGCGGCACGGCACGGCGCGGAGCTTATCGCAATCCACGACGGGGCGCGGCCTCTCGTCTCGCAGGAACTCATCACGCGGACGATCCTCGCCGCGCAGAAGCATCGCTCCGTCGTCCCGGCCATTGCCAGCACCGACACGCTCAGGACTGTGGACGAGAAGGGCTATATCGTGGGGACGGTGGACCGGGACAGCACCGTCCGGATCCAGACGCCGCAGGTCTTCGACGCGGATCTCATCAAGGGCGCGCTCACCAGGGCGGTCGAGGACGGGCTCACGCTGACGGACGACGCTTCGGCCATGGACAGGATGGGCGGCAAGACCTTCGTCGTCGCGGGAGAGCCCGAAAACATCAAGATCACTACGCCGGACGATCTTGTCTACGCAAAGGCGATCGTGGAGAGCAGGGGGGACTGGAATGCGAATCGGACATGGGTATGATGTACACCGCCTGGTCGAGGGCCGAAGGCTCATCCTCGGCGGGATCGAGATTCCATACGAAAAGGGACTTCTGGGCCACTCGGACGCGGACGTTCTGACCCACGCGCTGATGGACGCGCTTCTCGGCGCGGCGGCGCTGGGGGACATCGGCAAGCTCTTCCCGGACAACGACGCGCGCTATGAGGGGGCAGACAGCGTGGCGCTTTTGAAGCGTGTGCGGCAGGTTCTCACCGACGCCGGGTACCGGATCGGGAATGTCGACTGCACCGTGATCGCCCAGCGTCCCAGACTGGCCGTCCACATTCCGGCGATGCGGGAAAAGCTGGCTGCGGCGATGGAGGTCCCGGTCGACCGCGTCAGCGTCAAGGCGACAACGGAGGAGGGCCTCGGCTTTTCCGGCGAAGGTCTGGGAATTGCCGCCCACGCTGTCGCACTGATCGAATGACAAATCCAGCCTCTCTCGCATAGGATGAGACAGCCCTGTGTGAGTTTTTTCGGCAGAAGCTGCGATCTGCCCCCTGCGGACACACGCGGGGGCGGATCGCGTTTTTTGCTTTTTGGAGGATGGATATGAAATACCTGATCATGTGCAAATCGCTGACCAACGCGCAGCGGGCGGCGCTGGAGCTTACGCGGCGCGGGATCGACGCATCGGTGGTGAAGGCCCCGCAGAGCCTGCGCGAAAACGGCTGCGGCTATGCGGTCAGCCTCTACCGGCGGCTGGATGAGGCGGCGGTGATCCTGCGAGACGCAAGGGTCCTCACCGGCAGGATCTACCGACGCGCCGACGACGGCTCGTATCGGGAGGTGGAGGATCGTGATCTATCTCGATAACGCGGCCACAAGCCTGATAAAGCCCGCCGCAGTCGGCAGGGAGATGCTGCGTGCGATGCAGTGCTGCGCAAGCCCGGGACGCGGCGGCCACAGCGCGGCCATGCGGGCCTCCGAGCTGGTGTATCGCTGCCGTGAAAAGGCGGCGGCACTCTTTCACGTGCCGGAGAGCGAAAACGTCGTCTTCACGATGAACGCGACGCACGGCCTGAATGTCGCGATAAACTCGCTTGTTTCAAAGGGGACGCGGGTACTGATCTCCGGCTATGAGCACAATGCGGTCACGCGTCCGCTCAAAAAAGCGGGGGCGGAGATCCTTGTTGCACGCTCGCCTCTTTTCGATCAGGCTTCCTGCCTGCGCGCGTTCAGGGAACAGATCGGGCGCGCGCAGCTCCTCGTCTGCACCATGGTGTCCAACGTGTTCGGCTTTATACTCCCTGTCCGGGAGATCGCGGCGCTGTGCCGGGAAAACGGCGTGCCGCTCATCGTGGACGCCTCGCAGGCCGCCGGAACGCTGGACGTGGATTTCGAAGCGCTCGGCGCGGCGTTTCTCGCCATGCCCGGACACAAGGGCCTCTTCGGACCGCAGGGGACGGGGCTGCTTCTGTGCCGGAAAAAGGGCACGCCGCTGCTGGCCGGCGGTTCCGGCTCGGACAGCATTTTGCAGGAGATGCCGGACTACCTGCCCGACCGTCATGAGGCCGGCACCCAGAACGTCCCCGGCATCGCGGGCCTTCTCGCGGGGATGGAATACGTGGAGCAGAAAACGCCGCGGGCGATTCTGGAGGAGGAGCACGCGCTGCTGCGTCTCACGGGAGAGAGCCTTGCGGAGGACGAGAGGATCGAGCTTTTCCGCGGTCCTGACGGAACGCAGAGCGGCGTCCTGTCATTTCGCATCCGCGGGATGGACTGCGATGAGGCGGCAGGGCTCCTCTCCGAGCGCGGCGTCTGCCTTCGCAGCGGCCTGCACTGTGCGCCGCTTGCGCACCGAAGCGCCGGAACCCTGGACACCGGCACGCTTAGACTCAGCCTCTCGCCCTTTGTCAGCCGGGAGGAGATCCGGGCTTTCTGCGGTATGCTCAGAGAATTGTTGGACGGACTGCGCTAAATAACTTGCCTTTTTGCGCTTCCTGCGGTATAATATCAGAATAGGATTAGCATAAAAGCTGACGCCTTTATAGTATTTGAGTGTGCGAAATCCTCGCCGCTCACGCGGCAACCGGATTTCATGCACATGTAAATCCCCATGAATCAGGTTTTATTTATTGTGGCGAGGCTTGCCGCATGGGGATTTACTGTGAAAGCATCGCTTTCATGGTTATTTGAAATGCTCCAGAACTCTGCCGCTTCCGCGGAAGCCCGCGTTGAGGCGCAAAAACCCCATACGCGCATGGGGATTGATTACAGAAGGACTCAGCACGGGGAGCGACTGCCTGTTCCCGTCCCGCTTCCGTTCAGATAAAAGGAGAACGCATGGATACCATTACCAATGCGCTTGGCCGCGCAGGCAATTATATGGCGACGATCGGGATCGCCGATTTTATTGACATCATCATCGTCGCCTATCTCATATACAGGATCATCTGGTTCATCCGCAAATCGAGCTTTATCAACCTGGCCAAGGGTCTGATCCTGGTCCTGGCCGCGCTGTGGCTGTCCGAATTCTTCGGGCTCATCATGATCAACTATCTGCTGCGCAAGGCTGTGGAATTGGGGATGATCTCGCTGGTCATCCTGTTCCAGCCTGAGCTTCGGCGTCTGCTGGAGCGCATGGGCAGCACGCTCAACACCAACATCGGCAATTCCGGTACGAACATGTCCCGCGCCATCAGCGAGGTTGCGCTGGCCTGCGGCGATATGGCCGCAACCAAGACCGGCGCCCTGCTGGTGTTCGAGCGCAACGTCTCCCTCTCGCCGATCATCGCGACGGGCTCCGTCATCAACGCCGACGTAAACGCCCAGCTCATCAAAAACCTGTTCTTCAAAAACTCACCCCTGCACGACGGAGCCGTCGTCCTGCGCGACGGACGGATCGAGGCTGCCGCCTGTATTCTCCCGCTGTCGAGAAACCAGAACCTGAGCATGGACCTGGGCACGCGGCACAGAGCCGGTCTCGGCATGGCCGAGGAGACCGACGCCGTGGTCGTCGTCGTCTCGGAGGAGCGCGGGGACATCTCTCTCGCAATCGACTCGAAGCTTAAGCGCCATCTCTCCACCGGTCAGCTCGCCTCGGAGCTCTCCAAGGTGCTGATCCACGAGGAGAAAAAGGACAAGAAGACCGGTCTCTTGGAAGACGTCAAGCATTTCTTCAAGCCGATGGCGGAAAACAGTGAGGACGAGAATGAAGACAAATCTGAGTAAACTGCATAACAGCAAAGCCTTCTGGGCCATCATCTCGCTGGTCTGCTCCATCATTATGTGGATCTATGTCGCAAGCGTGGAGACGGAGGAATTCAAGCAGACCTTCCGCGGCGTACACGTGCAGCTTGTGGGCGAGACGCTGCTCAGGAACTCCAAAAACCTGGTGATCACGGACATGGATACCAGCACCGTCACGGTGGAGGTGGTCGGTCCGCGCCGCATTGTCGGCAGCCTTGACTCCGACAGCATCTACGCCCAGATCGACGTGTCCAAGCTCTCCCGCGCGGCCTACACCTCCCAGCAGTATACGGTGAGCTTCCCGGACGGCACGGACACCAGCAACCTGACTGTCACCAGAAAAACGCCCGAGACCGTCAACTTCATGGTCTCGGCCCAGACGACCAAATCGGTCCAGGTGCGCGGCAGCTTCGACGGCTCGATCGCCGAGGGCTTCACCGGGGAGACGCCGATTTTCGACCCTGCGGTCATCACGATCTCGGGACCCGAGGCCTATCTGAAAAACGTGGAATACGCATGGGTGAGCTTCGGCATGGAAAATGTCGACAGCACCTATGAGGTGGAGACAGGCTATACCCTCATGTCGGCGGACAACACCCCCGCTTCGACAACCGGCCTCACATTCTCCACGGACGTCGTCACGGCAACACTGCCGATTTTGACGCTCAAGGAGATCAGCCTCGGCGTCAACCTGATCGAGGGCGGCGGCGCGAGCGCAGAGAACACCAAGGTCAGCATCGAACCCGAGAGCATCACCCTGGCGGGCGACTCCAAGCTCCTTGCCGGCATCAACAAGATCATGCTCACCACCATAGACCTGACCGACTTCACCACCTCCTTCAGCGACAAATTTGCCATCCCCATCGACAACGGCGTACGGAACATCACCGGAGCGACCGAGGCGAAGGTGACGGTGGAGATCATCGGTCTGGAGACCAAGAACTTCCGTGTTACCAACATCTCCTGCACCAATGTGAGCGAGGGCTACCATGCCGACATTCTGACCGAGAGTCTGATCGTCACCCTGCGCGGTAATCCCGAGAGTCTCGCGGCGCTCAAGAACGAGAACATAAGGGCCGTCGCAGACCTCACGGACATGAACGCCTCCACCGGAATCTACATGCCGAAGGTCAAGATCTATGTGGACGGCTATACCGATGTCGGCGCGATCAAGGTCAACGGCGCGGATTACACGGTTTCCGTCGAGATCGAGAAGGCCGTGGAGCCGGAGAGAGAGCAGGTGGCGGAATGACGCAGGACGCCATCGTATACAGATGCCTGGACCCCGATATGGCAGAGGTGGTCGTCACGCGCACAACGGCCTGCGGCTCCAACTGCGGCAATTGCGAGGCCTGTGTGTTTCAGAATGAGCTGAAAACCGTGGCCAGAAACCTCATCGGCGCGCGCCCCGGGCAGAGGGTACGGATCGAGAGCAAGTCCTCCCGCGTCTTCGGGGCGATCGCGCTGGTGTATATCGTGCCCATTCTGCTCGCCGTGCTGGGCTGCTTCTCGGCCTACGCCGCGGGCGCGTCGGAGGGGATCTGCGTGCTGTGCACCTTCGCGGGGTTCCTCCTCGGTGCTTTGGTCACGGTCCTGTCGCAAAAGCGCAGAACAGGAAAAAACGCCATCAGCTTTGACATCATCGAATTTCAATAAAACCTGGGAGGCACTATGATCAAGAGTATGACCGGCTACGGCAGCGCGAAGGGCACTGTCGAGGGCCTGCAAATCACCGTGGAGCTGAAAAGCGTCAACAACCGCTACCTGGACACATCCGTGCGGATGCCGAGAAGCTTCCTCTTCGCGGAGGACGCGGTGAAGTCCGCGGTCCAACGCCACATCAGCAGAGGTAAGGTGGACGTGTTTGTGAGCGTTGATTCCACCGAAGCCAGGGATATGACCGTCAAGGTCAACGAGGCCCTCCTGCGCGGCTATCTGGACGCCTTTCAGCATATCTCCGCGGAATACGGCCTCCAGAACGACGCGACCGTGCTCTCGGTCAGCCGCTTCCCGGATGTGCTCACGGTCGAGAAAAAGGATCTGGACGCAGACGCCATCTCCGCCGGCATACAGACGATCGCGGAGCAGGCGCTCAACGACTTCGACGCCATGCGCGAGCGCGAGGGTGCAAAGCTCCGGGAGGACGTGCTGGGGAGACTCGGGACCATCGAAGCGCTGGTCGGGATCGTTGAGCGGGAGAGCCCCAAAACCGTCGCGGAATATCGCTCGCGGCTTGAGGCAAAGATGGCCGAGGTCCTGGACACCGCCGGCATCGACGAGAACCGCATTCTCGCGGAGGCCGCGATCTTTGCCGACCACATCGCCGTGGACGAGGAGACCGTGCGCCTGCGCAGCCATATGAGCCAGCTCAGAACCATGATCGACGGAAGTTCCCCGACGGGCAGAAAGATCGACTTTCTGATCCAGGAGTTCAACCGCGAGGCGAACACCATCGGCTCCAAGTGCCAGAGCTCGGACATTGCGCATACCGTTGTGGATCTCAAATCCGAGATCGAAAAGATCCGCGAGCAGATCCAGAACATCGAGTGATATGAAGCTCATCGGAATCGGCTTCGGCAACCTGGTGTCGGCCGGCAGGATCATCGCGATCGTCAGTCCCGAATCCGCGCCCATCAAGCGCATGATTCAGGATGCGCGCGAGCGCGGCCTGCTCATTGACGCATCCTTCGGGCGCAGCACCAGATCGGTCCTCACCATGGACAGCGGCAATGTGATACTCTCCGCGCTGCCGCCCGAGACGCTCGCGGCGCGCTGTGCGGACAATACGGAGGAAGGCGGGATAACGCAATGATGAACAGCAAGGGCAAGCTTCTGGTGATCTCCGGCCCGTCCGGCGCGGGGAAGAGCACCGTGGTCGCAAAGGCGATCGAGGGGCGGACGGACATCTGCTTCTCAACCTCAGTCACAACGCGAGACCCCAGGCCGGGCGAGGTGGACGGCAGAGAATATTTCTTCGTCAGCTTCGAGCGCTTTCGCGAAATGGTCGAAAACGATGAGCTCCTGGAGCACGCCGAATACGTGGCGAACCGCTACGGTACACCGCGCTCATACGTCAATCAGCGTCTTGAGGAGGGGCTGAACGTGCTGCTGGATATCGAGGTCCAGGGCGCGCGCCAGGTCCGCAAAAAAATGCCGGAGGCCGTGCTGATCTTCATTGCGCCCCCCTCCCTGGAGGAGCTGGAGCGCCGTCTCAGAGGCCGCGGGACAGACAGCGAGAGCGCCATCGAGGGCCGCCTGATCCGCGCCAGGCAGGAATTCCAGGAGGCGGACTTCTACGACTACCTCATTGTGAACGACGATGTGGAACGCGCCGCCGCAAAGCTCAGCTCCATCATCGAGGCGGAGCGCTGCCGCTTCGCCGACTGGGCCGACTGGCTCAGATCCAATTGACAGATACGCCTGCATTGTTTAATATTTGCGCGCCGCGGCTTTCAGCGGCAGATTGGAGAATTGTTATGATGCTTTATCCCCCCGTTGCCGAGCTTGTTGATAAAATCGGCAGCCGTTACCAGCTTGTGAACCTCGTCGCCAGACGTGCCAGGACCATCTCCTCCGAGGCGGAGGAGAAACAGATCCCGCTCGAGCGCAAGGCGGTCTCCACCGCAATCGAGGAGGTCTATACCGGAAAGCTCAGCATCGAAAAGTAATCCGGCAAAGGAGAGAGATGCGTATGTCCGGGACGGTGGCGAGGATCGCTGTCTCCGCCGCGACCTATTGGCTTGACAGGCCTTATGATTATCTTGTCCCGCCGGAGTTCTCGGACAAGGCCCTCCCCGGTATGCGGGTTTACGTCCCGTTTTCCAGAGGAAACCGCAGGACGGAGGGCGTGATCCTCGCCCTGGCGGAGCACAGCAGCTATGAGCGCCCCCTGAAGCCCGTCCTGGCCCTGCTGGATGCGGAGCCAATTTTGACGCTGGAGCAGCTCAGACTTGCCCTCTTCATGCGGGAGCGCTTCTTCTGCACCGTGTACGACGCGATCCGCGCCATGCTTCCCGTCGGCCTGTGGTTCGACGACGAAGGGCGCCGCCGCGCCAGCGACAAGAGCGTGGAGATGGCCCGCCTCGCGATCGAGCCGGAGGAGGCTGATGCCCTGCGGGACGCAAAGCGTATGCGCTCTCCCGGGCAGGCGGCGATCCTCGAACAGCTCTGCGCCTTCGAGTGTCTGCCGAGTCATGACCTGCTTCTGCACACCGGTGCAAAGCGGCAGGCACTCAAGGCGCTTGAGAAGGCCGGCGCTGTCGAGCTCTATCATAAGGAGGCCTTTCGCCGCCCTCAGATCCATATCGGGCAAACCGAGCCGCTGCCCCTTCTCTCGTCCGAGCAGGAGAAAGCCTTCGACGGGATCGAGGCGCTCGCTCAGGCGGACAAGGCCGGAGCGGCCCTTCTCTTCGGCGTGACCGGCAGCGGCAAGACCAGCGTCTATATCCACCTCATCGACAGAGAGCTCCGGCGCGGCCGCGCCGTGATCCTGCTGGTCCCCGAGATCGCGCTCACGCCGCAGATGATCCAGACCTTCTCCTCCCACTTCGGGGACGAGGTCGCCGTGTTGCACAGCAGCCTCTCCGTCGGGGAGCGCTATGACGAGTGGAAGCGGGTGAAGACCGGCAGCGCGCGCGTCGTCATCGGCACGCGCAGCGCGGTCTTTGCGCCGACGCCGTCCCTCGGCCTCATCATCATCGACGAGGAACAGGAGGAGACGTATAAATCCGAAAACATCCCGCGCTACAACGCAAGAGACGTGGCGAAATACCGCTGCGCCCGGGCAAACTGCCTGCTGCTGCTGGGCTCCGCGACGCCGGACGTCGTCAGTATGCACAGCGCGGAGACCGGAAAATACGCGCTTTTCGAGCTGCAGAGCCGCTATAACGCGCAGGATCTGCCCGCGGTCGAGATCGTCGACATGAAACGGGAGCTGCGCCAGGGTAACAGCGGCAGCATCAGCAGCGTCCTGCAAAGAGAGCTCGAAACCAATATCGGGCGCGGCGAGCAGAGCATTCTGTTCATCAACCGCCGCGGTGCGAACCGTCTCATCAGCTGCGGGGAGTGCGGCTTTGTCTACAAGTGCCCGCGCTGCAGCGTATCACTGACCTACCACAGTACGAACAAGCGACTTCTCTGCCATTACTGCGGCTACTCCCGGAGGCCGGACGAGTGCTGCCCGGACTGCGGCGGGACGCTGCGCTATGTCGGCGTCGGCACCCAGATGGTGGAGACGGAGCTGAAGGAGCTCTTTCCGGACGCCGCCGTACTGAGGATGGACGCGGATTCCGTGGCCCCCGCGGGCTCGCATGAAAAGATACTCGAGCAGTTTCGCACGGAGAAGGTCCCGATTCTGGTCGGGACCCAGATGGTCACCAAGGGCCTCAATTTTGAAAACGTTACGCTGGTCGGTGTAATCTCAGCCGATCAGAGCTTATACGCCGGCAGCTACCGCGCGGGGGAGCGCAGCTTCTCCCTGATGACGCAGGTGGTCGGGCGCAGCGGCCGCGGGCGCAAGCCCGGGCGCGCCGTGATCCAGACCTTCACGCCGGAAAACGAGATCATCATCCAGGCGGCAAGGCAGGACTATCCGGCCTTCTACCGCTCGGAGCTCGAGCTCAGGCGGCTCCAGCACACTCCGCCCTTTTCGCTGCTTCTCTCCGTCACGGTCTCCGGGATGGACGAGGAGCATGTATACCGCGCCTGCCGCATGATCCGTGGGCGGCTGGACGGTCTGACAAAAACCCTTCCGAATACCGAGATCCTGGGCCCTGCGCCTCTGAGCGTCGTCAAGGTCAACAACCGCTACCGCTACCGCGTGATGATCCACGGCGCGGAGAACACGGGACTGCGGGCGACCGTCGCAGGCGTGGTGATGGAGTTTTGTCAGGACAAACGCTTTTCGGACCTTGCGATCTACGCGGACAACGACCCCAACGATTGAAAGATTGGAGACAGAAATGGCACGCAGAAACATTCTCACCAAGGAGGAGCCGGCACTTTACAAAAAGTGCCGCCCCGTCACGGACTTCAACCCCAGGCTCCACCAGCTTCTTGACGACATGCGGGAAACGCTCTCGCAGGAAAACGGCGTCGGACTTGCCGCGCCCCAGGTGGGCGTGCTGCGACGCGCGGTGATCGTACTCGAGACCAATGTCCCCGAGGGCGAGGAGGAGTACCTGATCGAGCTTGTCAATCCCGAGATCGTCGAGAGCTCGGGTGAGCAGTACGGGGCCGAGGGCTGTCTCAGCGTCCCGGACGAGTACGGTATGGTGAGAAGACCGATGAACGTAAAGGTCCGTGCGCAGGACCGCAACGGCAACTTTTTCAAGGTCGAGGGCACGGGCCTCACCGCCCGCTGCTTCTGTCACGAGATCGACCATCTCGAGGGCATTATCTTCACCTCCAAGTGCGAACGGATGCTGACCAGAGAAGAGATCGAGTCGGGCGAGCTCGAAGAAGAATAAGGACGGTGTGCCCATGCGCGTCGTATTTATGGGGACGCCCGATTTCGCGGCGGCCTCACTGAAAAAACTGATTGAGGAAAACTATGAGATCGCCGGCGTTTTTACCCAGCCGGACAAGCCGAAGGGCCGCGGGATGGAGATGAGCATCTCTCCCGTCAAGGCGCTCGCTCTCGCCAACAATCTCCCGGTCTACCAGCCGGAGAAGATGCGGGACGGGAAGGCCCTCGGCATCATCAAAGATTTGCAGCCGGATATTCTCGTCGTGGTGGCCTACGGCCGCATCCTGCCGGACGATATACTCGCCGTGCCGAAGTACGGCGCGGTGAACGTCCACGGCTCGCTCCTGCCGAAGTACCGCGGCGCAGCCCCCATCCAGTGGGCGGTGCTCAACGGGGACAGAACCAGCGGCGTCACCACCATGTACCTTGCGCACGATATGGACGCGGGGGACATCATCTACGCAGAGGAGACCGGGATCGGTGATTTCGAGACCGCGGGGGAGCTTTTTGACCGCCTCATGGAGATGGGCGCAGCGCTTCTCATCAAAACGCTGCGGGCTATTGAAAACGGCACCGCGCCGCGCGTGCCGCAGGATGATTCCAAGGCCACCTACGTCACCATGCTGGATAAGTCCATCTGCCCGATCGACTGGAACAAAAGCCCGCGGGAGATCGTCAAGCACATCTACGGCCTGCGCCCCTGGCCGGTCGCGACCACGGAGCTGGAGGCGGGAAAGACAGTCCGCGTCTTCTGTGCGGCGTACACCGACACGCGCACCGACTGTGCGCCGGGCACGATCATCGCCGCCGGGAAGGACGGCATCGAGATCGCCTGCGCCGGCGGGAAGACCCTGCTCATCACGGAGCTTCAGGCCCCCGGCAAAAAACGCATGAGGGCCGAGGACTTCCTGCGCGGCAATAAAATCACAACAGTATGCAAAAAACAGTGAACGCCCGCACAGCCGCGCTGGACATGCTGACACGCTGCCGCAGAGATGGGGCCTTTTCGGGTGCTGCGCTGGATGCCGGGATACGCAAATACGGTCTCGACCGGCGAGACGCGGCCCTGGCCTCAAGAATCTGCCTCGGCGTACTACAAAACGACAGGCTCTGCGACTACTATATCGGCTGTTTCTGCGAGCAGAGGCTTGAGCCCCTTGTACGGGATATACTGCGCATCGGGATCTATCAGCTCCTGTTTCTCGACCGCATACCCGCGAGGGCGGCGGTCAGCGAGACAGTGGCTCTCTGCAATGCGAAAAATATCCGCCGCGCCGCAGGGCTTGTGAATGCGGTCCTGCGGCGCATTGCGGAAGGGAAGGACAAGCTGCCGGAAATCCCGGGGAAGGGGACAGCCGCTTATCTCTCTGTCCGTTACAGTCACCCCCTGTGGCTGTGTGAAAATCTGGTCGAGAAGAAGGACTATGCGTTTGCGGAGGCCTTTCTCGCCGAAAACAACAGACCTCCGAAGCTCTTTATTCAGGTCAACACCCTGAAAGTCAGACCGGAGGACTATGCGCGCGCCCTTGCAAGAGCGGACATTCCCTGCCGCGAAATGCAGCCAGCGGGCTGTATTGAGCTTGAGGGCGGCGCCGCGTCGGAGCTGCCCGGCTATGAGGAAGGGCTTTTCTATGTGCAGGACAGGGCGGCCCGCCTGACGGTGGAGATCGCCTCCCCGGAGCCGGGGATGCGCGTGCTCGACGCCTGCGCCTGTCCCGGCGGGAAGAGCTTTGCTTCCGCCATCCGCATGGATAACCGGGGATATATTCTCTCCTGCGACATCCACGGGAAGAAGCTGCGCCTGTTGGAGGACGGCGCCTCCCGCCTTGGGATCGGCATCATCGAGACGCGGGAGATGGACGCGCGTGGATTTGACCCTGCGCTCGAGCAGAGCTTCGGGCTCGTGATCGCGGACGTGCCCTGTTCGGGCCTCGGCGTGATCGCAAAGAAGCCGGAGATCCGGAATAAGGATCCCGAAAGCCTGCGCGGTCTGCCGGAGATCCAGTGCGACATACTGGACAACCTGAGTCGCTATGTAAAGCCGGGCGGTGCGCTCCTGTATTCGACCTGCACCATCCTCACGGAGGAGAACGAGGGGACGGCGAGGCGCTTTCTGGAACGGCACCCGGAGTACCGGGCGGACGACTTCTCGCTTTACAATATCAAAAGCCGGGACGGGATGTACACGTTCTGGCCCAATATCGACGGGACCGACGGCTTCTTTGCCGCCAGGTTCAGAAGGATTTCTTGACGCTTGACGATGGAAGAATACGGCAAAAAAGACATACTTTCCCTCCTGCCGGAGGAGCTTGAGGCAGAGCTTGCCCAAATGGGGGAGCCGAAATTTCGCGCTGCCCAGGTATTCCAGTGGCTTGGCCGCGGTGTGCGTACCTTCGATTCGATGAGCAATCTTTCCAAGGACCTGCGCCAGAAGCTCTCGGAGCGCTTTTTCCTCTACGAGCCGAAGGTCCTGCGCAAGCAGGTCTCCGCGATCGACGGCACCGTAAAATACCTGTGGGAGCTCTTTGACGGCAACGCGGTCGAGACGGTGGTGATGCGCTATCAGCACGGCAACACGGTCTGCGTCTCCTCCCAGGTCGGATGCAGGCAGGGCTGCGCCTTCTGCGCCTCCACCATCGGGGGCCTGGTACGGAATTTGCGTGCATCGGAGATCCTGGACGAGGTGATTTTTTCCGAGCGCGACTCCGGCATGAAGATTTCCAACATCGTCCTGATGGGGATCGGCGAGCCGCTGGATAACTTTGACAACGTCATGCGCTTTCTGACGCTGGTTAACCATCCCGGGGGAATGAACATTGGGATGCGCCACATCTCCCTGTCCACCTGCGGCCTGATCGAGCGCTTTGAGGATCTCGCCGCGCGCGATCTCCAGCTCACGCTCTCGGTTTCCCTGCACGCGCCGGACGACGAAACCCGCTCACGCATCATGCCGGCAAACCGCGGCCGCGGCGTCGACAAGCTGATCGCGGCCTGCAGGGAGTATTATGAAATGACCGGGCGGCGCATCTCCTTCGAGTACGCCATGATCGACGGCGTGAACGACACCCCGGACCACGCACGTCTGCTTGCAAGGCACGCGCGGGAGGTCTCGGCCCATGTGAACCTCATCCCGCTCAACCACGTAGAGGAGCGGCAGTTTCAGCCCTCAACGCCCGAGCATATGAAGCGCTTTATCAAAATCCTGGAGGACAGCGGCGTCAACGTCACGGTCCGCCGCAGGCTTGGCAGCGACGTGGACGCCTCCTGCGGTCAGCTCAGAAGAAAGATGGAAAAGAACAGGAAGGGAGGACAGGGACCGGCATGAAGAGCTTCGGCCT
This sequence comes from Oscillospiraceae bacterium, assembly GCA_902779945.1. Classification (GTDB taxonomy): domain Bacteria; phylum Bacillota; class Clostridia; order Oscillospirales; family Oscillospiraceae; genus Limivicinus. Next base: position 91,638 of record CACZDN010000002.1, read on the forward strand.
CACGGACAAGGGCGCGATCCGGAAGGACAATCAGGATTGCTTCATCCTTGAAAAATGCGACACGAAGAACTGCCTCATCGCAGCGCTGTGCGACGGGATGGGTGGCGCGAAGGCCGGCGGCATCGCAAGCCAGCTCTCCAACAAGGCCTTTGTCTCCTATATCTATACGAAGCTGAGCTCCAGACTTGCCCGCAGCGTCGATTATAAAAAAACCCTCGAGGACGCGTGCGCCGAGGCCAACGGCGTCTCCTATGAGTATTCCCACTTCGGCGACGAGTTTGACGGAATGGGCACAACGATCGTAGGCGGCGTGATTAAAAACAACGGAAATGGGCATATTATCAACGTGGGCGACAGCCGCGCATACCTGATCTCCCGGCGCGGCTCCAGCATCCGCCAGATCACCCGGGACCACTCCCTGGTGGAGGAGCTGATGGAGGCCGGTGCCATCACAGCCGAACAGGCGCGCAGTCACCCGCAGAAGAATATCATCACCCGCGCCCTCGGCTCTGACGCGCGTGTGGAGTGCGACTATTTTACCTTCACGCTCTCAAACGGCGACATTCTTCTCATGTGCTCGGACGGACTTTCCAACATCGTGTCGGACCTTGAAATGCTGGAATGCGCCAAGGAGTTCCATGAGCCGGAGCCGCTCTGCCGCGCGCTGATGAGCAAGGCTCTGAACCGCGGCGCGCGGGACAACGTAACGATTCTTGCCGTCATGAGGTAAATTCCCCCCGGATCGGAGTACGGTATGGACAACAAGGATAAGTATATAGGCAGGGTCTTCGACGACCGCTATGAGATCCAGAGCCTTATCGGCGAGGGCGGCATGTCCATCGTCTACAGGGCGCGGGATCTGCGGCTCAATCGCAGCGTCGCCGTGAAGATCATGCGCGACGAGATGGCCTCGGACGAGGATTTTCGCAGCACCTTCTGCGCCGAGGCGCACGCCGTCGCGATGCTCTCCAATCCCAATATCGTGGCCGTCTATGACGTCAGTCACAGCGATGATATTGAATACATAGTTATGGAACTTGTAGACGGTATCACACTGAGACAGTATATGGACAGACGCGGCAAGCTGCAATGGCGGGAGGTGCTGCACTTCACGCGGCAGATCGCCCGTGCGCTCTCACATGCCCATGAGCGCGGCATCATCCACCGGGACATCAAGCCCCAGAACATCATGATGCTGCGCGACGGCACGGTCAAGGTCGAGGATTTCGGCATCGCCGCGCTGGAGAACGAGGTGTATGAAAACGACGGCCAGGCCATCGGCTCCATCCACTATATCGCACCGGAGCAGGCAAGGGGCGAGCTGCCCGACGCCCGGAGCGATCTCTATTCCCTCGGCATCGTGATGTATGAGATGCTGACCGCGCAGAAGCCCTATGAAGGGGACACCATCGCCGAGATCGCGGTCAAGCACATCAACGCCGTGGCCACTCCTCCGCATGAGCTTGCGGAGAACGTACCGCCGGAGCTGGAGCGTATCACCATGAAGGCCATGTGCGCCGACATCGAACAGCGCTACCAGACGGCGGAGGAGCTTCTGGAGGACCTGGAGCATTTCTCTCAGGAGCAGCTCAAGCCCGCGGAGCCGGAGGAGAAGCCGCTGGAAAACCCGGCGGTTATGCCCATCCGCTCGGTGAGCGAGATGAGCAAGGAGCGCTTTCTGCTCCGCCACCGCAGGGCGCGGCGCGTCACCTATCTTCTGGGCAGCTTCGGCGCGCTGGGGCTCTGCGTCGTGATGTTCGTCTTCATGTGGAACTTCTGGCTGCGTGACGTCTTCTCCCCGGCAGAGCGCATCAGCCTGCCCAACTTTGTCGGCAGCGACTACCAGCGCGTCCTGGATAACGCGGAGCTTGCCTCGCTCTACAGCTTCGATATCGTATATGTCATCAACACCGAAACCGAGAGCGGCACAGTCCTCTCCCAGAATCCTGATCCGGGGCGCAGCATGATGATCACTCCCGACGGGATCAAGGTGGTTCTCTCCGTCAGCACGGGCAAGGTCTTCAACCCCGTGCCGGATGTGGTCAATCTCGACTACCGGGAGGCGAAAACGCGCCTCAAGAAGGCGGGCTTCATCGTTGATATCGAAAACGCCACCTCTGACAGCGTGACCAAGGACTATGTCATCAGCACCAGCCCCATGGCGGGCGAGCAGATGAGCTCAGGCTCCACCGTGTACGTGGTGGTCAGCACCGGTCCGCAGACCAGCTATATCCGTATGCCGAACGTGATTGGCCTGAGCGAGGAGGCCGCGATCACAAGACTGGAGAGCGCGGGACTGAGCTACGGCGGCTCCGACCGCGTATACAGTGACGTGGACCCCGGCACCGTGATCGGGCAGAGCGCCGACGCGTTCACGGAAATCGAAGAGCACTCGAAGATCTATCTCAAGATCTCTCTGGGGCCGCAGATGTAAGGGAGATGCCGATGGTAGAGGGCATCATCGTCAAAGCGCTCAGCGGCTTCTATTATGTCGCGGCGGAGGGAAGGATCATCGACTGCAAGGCCCGCGGCCGCTTCCGGCTCGACGGGAGCTCGCCCCTGGTGGGGGACCGCGTAGCGTGCAGTCTGGACGCCCACGGCAAGGGCCGCATTGACGTCGTGCGCGAGCGTAAGAATTTCTTCATCCGTCCCGCGGTCGCGAACGTCGACACGCTGGTCTTTGTCGCAGCCAACACAAATCCCGTCACGGACCCCTTCCTGGTGGACCGCTTCTCCGTCATAGCGGCGGAGGCGGGGTGCGGGCTTGTCATCTGCATTAACAAGACGGACCTCGACCCGGGCGACGAGCTGTACGCGATCTTCACGAAGGCGGGCTTTCCCGTCGTCCGCACCAGCGCCGAGACGGGGGCCGGCCTTTCGGAGCTTGCGTCGCTCCTGCGCGGGAAGCTCTGCGCGTTCAGCGGCAACTCCGGCGTGGGCAAGTCCAGCATCCTGAACGCCCTTATCCCCGACGCGCACATCAAGACCGGCGAAGTCAGCGACAAGCTGGGCCGCGGCAGACACACGACCCGCCATGTGGAGCTCTACAGTCTCGGCGGAGATACATACATCGCGGATACCCCGGGCTTTGCGTCCCTGGACGTGACCATGACGAACGTCATTTTGAAAGAGCAGCTTCAATACGATTTTCCGGATTTTGCGCCCTGTCTCGGCAAATGCCGCTTTCTCGACTGCGCGCATCTCAAGGAGCCGGGCTGCGCGGTTACCGCCGCGGTCGCAAACGGTGAGATCGCCGAGAGCCGTTACCGCTCCTACGCCAGACTCTATGAGATCAGCGCCCAGCACAGATTCTGGGAATATAAAGATATTTGATCAGAAAAGCGAATATCGGAAGCGCCTCCCGCATATGCTGTGATGAGTTCACAGCGCGGGGGGCGATTATTTTGCGCAGAGGAAGCCGCCGGCCCTGGGGCCTGACCGCCGTGACCGCAGGGCTGGTCATTCTTTTGTACCTGATCCTGCCATCGTCGTTCTGGTGGTTTTCCCTGGCATTCGGACTGATCGGATTCGGACTGTGGTATATGCGCTGCTGCTGGTGAAAGGAGAGGGCGATGAAGGTAATCATTTTCCGGCTGCCCCGGTTTCTGGCAAGAATACTGCTCCGGCTGCGGGTATAGCGGACAGCCGAGGCGAATAAGCTGTACAGGACGGGAGCGGACGCAGGTCTCTCCCGGGAAGATCTCCATCTGCCGCTTATGGAGATCACGCGCCGATCATTATCCGAGCGGCAGAATGGAGCTTTGCATGGAAATCAGCTTTGACAGCAGAGACATTTCGGTATACAGGGAATTCAGCCGCCAGACCAGGCGGACACAGGAGAACGTGGAGTGCGTCGTCCCGGATACGGACGCCGACATGGAGAAGATCGCCTCCGTGCAGAGCGAAGTCTTTCTCAAGAGCAAGGACCTCAGCGCGCGCGGCGTCATGATCGCGGGAGAGCTCACGGCGAGCGTACTGTATATACGAGACGGACAGACGGGACTCTCGTTTATACGGGTCAAGAAGCCATTCTCCATGGAGTTTGAGACTGAGTGCCCGGATTCGGAGACGCTGGCGCAGATCAGTCTTCTGATCCAGGCCTGCGACGTCCGCGTGGTCAACCCGCGGAAGATCGCCGTGTCCTTCGAGGTGGAGGGGGAGCTGTGCTGCTATCGGGAGGAGAGTCTGTGCGTGGAGTCGTCGCTGCCTCAGAATGCGCAGGGCCTCCACGGGAAAACGGAGGAGTGCACGCTCACGCTGCCGAACGCGGTGTGCGAGAAGAGCGTCGCCGTCAACGAGCAGTTCATTTTTCCCGAGGGCAGCCTGCCCGACAGACTGGTCAGCGAGCGGTCACAGCTCTATGTCACCGATGCCCAGCTCATCGGCAGCAAGGTCATTGTCAAAGGCAGCGCGGAGATCTCGCTCTGCGCCCTGACGGAGAGCGGGGAGCTTCTGAGCTGTGCCTTTTCCGCGCCGTTTTCACAGATCGTCGACGTCGGCGTCGAGAGCATGAGCGGCTGCGCCGTGAGGCCGGAGATTACCGGCGCGTATTTCAATCTGATCGACACCATCAAGGGAGAGAAGGCCCTGGATGCCGAGCTGCACGCAGTTTTGCAGCTCGTATGCAGCGACCGCCGGGACATCAGTACCATCGCGGACGCCTACAGCAATCTCATGCCGGCGGAGCTTCTGCGCCGCACGGAGAGCCTTGCGCTCGCCCCCGTACCCGGGACGCGGAAGCTGCAGAAGGCGGAGCGCGTCGCCCTCATGGAGGAATGCGGAGCGCTGCTCGGGACCCTTGCGTCGCCGGTGCGCCTTTCGTCGCAGGACGGGAAGCTCAGCGCTGCAGTGAATGTCGATTTTCTCTATCAAAATGCGGAGGGCCGCCTGTCCGCGGCGCGGCGCACGATCTCACTCGAGATGCAGACGGATGAGCCGCAGCTTCGCATCCTGCGCGCAGGTCCCGTGCAGCTGAGCGCGCGCATCGAAGGGGAATATGTGGACTGCGCCGCGGAGCTGACGCTGGAATGCCTCACCGGTGAAACGGCGGAGCTCTCATCCGTGACCGGCGTCGTACTGGACGAGGAGCGGGCCTATCACCAGGAAAGTCTTCCGACTCTCACGCTGGTCAGACGCGGAGGCGAGAGCTTGTGGACACTCGCCCGGAAATACCACTCCAGCGAGGAAAAAATACGCGAGCTCAACGAAGACCCCGAGACCACAACGCGTATGCTGCTGATCCCGAAGTGCATATAAAAAACCGGCGCTCCGATAATGGAGCGCCGGCAAATGCTTTGAAGGGGGATTACGGGGCCTGCTCGACGATAATGATTCTGCCTTCGCCGGTGAGGTTTTCATACTCAGGGCCGATCACACCGCCGAGATTCTCGGTGATATAGTCGATCAGGACCTGGTTGTCAAGCTTCACGCGGTCCTGGAGCAGGGGAGCGCCGGCAAACATGGTGTAGCCGTCGCCGGCGTCGAGGAGCATGTAGTCATGGGCCGCGAGGGTGTAGGTCTTCTCGGGATCAATAGGCTCGCCGCCGACGAGGACGTTCTTCACGCGCCGCTCGCCCTCAATGCCGGCAAACATGCCGTGATCGTCGGTCACGCAGGGAGTGTCAATGTAGCTGTGGATCTCATAGCTGAGACCCGATACCTGCAGGAAGCCGCCGGTCTCGCCGGGAACAAAGCGGGAGCCCCATTCGAGCGCGTCGAGGATCTGCTGGCCGCTCACCTCAATGACGCACATGGCGTTGCCGAAGGGGTGGACACTCAGGATATTGCCGCGGGTAATGTCGCCTGCGTTGATGCTGACGCGCACGCCGCCGCCATTGAGAATGGAGACGTCGGCGCCGGACTGGATGCGGTAGGCGTCGGCGCAGAGGTCGCCAAGGTTGGTCTCGGCTCTGCGGACCATGCGGATGGGCTTGCCATTTGCGTCAACGGCCTCGGGATCATAGATGGTGAGATCGACCATGGAGGTTGCCACGACCTCCTGAAGCTTCTGGTTCAGCACGTCGACAGCGGCAGAGACGGCCTTGGACATGTCGTTCTCGATGCCGAGAAGCGCGGGGGCAGGCTCCTTGTTGCTCCAGGTGTAGAGGCCGGTGGTGACAGTGCCGTCAACGGCGATTCTGCACCAGCCGATGCAGGCGAGCTTTGTGCCGCAGGCGGAGCGCAGGACATCCTCGCCGTTCTTGTTCTTCATGACGATCTGGTCGGTGTCGTGGCTGTGGCCGTCGAGGAGAACGTCGATGCCGCTGGTGTTCGAGAGGACATCGCCGTAGGTCCAGGGATGAACCTCCTCCTCGTTGCCGAGGTGGGCCATCACAACCACATTGTCGGCGCCTTCGGCACGGGCGGCGTCAACAGCGGCCTGCAGGGCGTTGTAGACGGCCTCGCCGGTCTCGTCCTGGAGAAAGCCGTAGACATACTCGCCGTTTTCATCCTGGAAGTACTTGGGGGTGGAGGTGGTGAGCGTGCAGGGAGTGGTCACGCCGACGAAAGCGATCTTCCTGCCGCCGAGCTCACGGATCACATAAGGCTCAAAAACAAGCTCGCCCTTGTAGTTGAAGTTGCAGCTGATGTAGGGGAACTCGGCCTTCTCGGTGAGAGCCAGGAAGTTCTCCATGCCGTAGTCGAATTCGTGGTTGCCGGGGATGGCCACGCTGTACCCCATCTGGTTCATCAGGTCGATCAGCGCCTCGCCCTTGGTCATGGTGCCGATGGGTTCGCCCTGAATGTTGTCGCCGTCATCGACGAGGATGACGTCGTTGCCCTGGGCGATGAGATAATCGCGCACCTGCTGCAGGCCCGCGTAGCCGAAGCCCTGGTCGATGCCGCAGTGGATGTCACTGGTATACAGGATGACGATGTCCTTCTCGCCATCGGCAAACGCTGTCCCGCCAAGCGCCGCCAGCAGCATGATGCCGGCCAGAAGCATACAGACCATTCTTCTCTTCATGCTTTTCATAAGATTCTCCTTTTCTGTATTGTTGATTCGTGCATCCCTGCACATTCTTATCATACCACAAATACGCGCACAATTCCACTGTGAATATGAGCGACAGAGAAAAAACTCACAGGGCTTCAGGCGCGGCGCGTTCGCTGAGAGCGCGCTTGACAGTGTATTTGCCTGCGTGGTAAAATCAATTATAATATACCAAAACAGAGGATTTCAAACGAAAGCGCCTGAAGCAGTCATGCAGGCCGGATGCGTAATATAGTCCGGCCACGGGAACGGAAGTCCGGTATGCAGCGGCACGGCGGCCTCCGTCCGAACCTTGGCCCACTCTTGCGGCAGACCCCTGTTTGTATGACACTTCTGTGACAGATGCTGTGTTAAGTTGTTCCCGCAGGCAAGAGGAACGCGACTAGGGCAACACCGCACAATTCGCCTGCGGCATCTCCTGGGAAATTTGCGCCCTGATTTCGTCACTTTTTCTTGAGGTACACAAAGTACATCTGCGAAAAAGTGCCTTTATCAGAACCCAAATTTTCTCAGGATCTGCTCGGCCTGAGGCCGTGACTAAACAGAAATAGTAAAGGAGAGATAAAAATGAACCCCGCCAACAACATCAGCCCCGAACTGCAAAAGAAGCTCAAGGATTGCAAAAGCAGAGAGGAAATGGAAAAGCTGCTTGCTGAACACGGTCTCAGTATGGAGGAAGACATCCTGAACATCGTAGGAGGAGGCACCGGCCCCCTGGACGAGACCGGACCTCTCGGCACCGGACCTCTGGGCACCGGACCTCTGGGCACCGGACCTCTGGGTACCGGACCTCTGGGTACCGGACCTCTCAGCACCGGGCCTCTGGGTACCGGACCTCTCGGCACCGGGCCTCTGGGCACCGGACCTCTCGGTACCGGACCTCTCGGCACCGGGCCCCTCGGCACGGGGCCTCTTAAGGACAAATAAACCGCAGCGTATTTCATCCGTGACAACTAACCGGAAACATAAGGCGAAGTATTGTGCGGTGTTGCCTTAAGGCAATACCGCATAATTCGGCAAGAGCAGATCCTGAGAAAAATTGGGTTCTGATAAAGGCACTTTTTCGCAGATGTACTTTGTGTACCTCAAGAAGCTTATTTTCAATGCTGATAGATCATCCGGCCATCTGCAAATTTGGCGCGGATGCCGAGCTGATCGAGGCCGAGATAGAAGGCGCGCTCGAGTCTCTGCTCGACGGTGAATTCCCGTGGGGTCGGCATGACGGCGTCGTCCAAGACGAGAGCGTCGAACGCAAAGCCGTCCGCAAAGCTGCCGACCTTTCCGAAGAAGGAGCCGCCGCCCCTGGTCGCCATGTAAAAGCTCTCCGGGAAGGTGAGAGGCCTGGCACCGCTGTCGATGTGCCGCCAGTAGAGCTTGGAGATCTGTATGGCGTCCGTTACGGCGCGGAACATGGATTCCGTCTGCCCGCCGGCAACGTCACTCCCCAGACCGACACGCATCCCGAGATCGAGATACCGGCGCACCGGCGCGATACCCGAGGCGAGGTTCATGTTGGAGTTTGGACAGTGCGCGACCCATACGCCATTTTTCAGGAGGCGTCGGATCTCCTCATCGGAGGAGTAGACACAGTGCGCCATGACGGTGCGCGACTCGTTGCCGAACAGACCGTAGCGGTCATAGCCGTCGCCGTAGAAGCGGGCGTCCGGCATGAGCTTTTTGACAAGCTCCACCTCGCCCGGATTTTCGGACAGGTGCGACTGTACCGGCAGGTCATAGGTCCTGCGTACCTCGCTCAGCTCGCTGAGAAGACTGTCGCTGCAGCAGGGGATGAAACGGGGCGTCAGGATAGGCTTTGTGCGCCGGTAATTCCTTTTTGCGGCCGCGTTCACAAATCCGAAGGTGTCAAAGGCGGAGAGGTCGGCGGCCGGCTCTCTGAGCGCCGGCGGCGCGTCCCGGTCCATGTTGACCTTGCCGACATAGCTGACTATCCCCGTCTTCTCCATCAGATCCATGAGCAGCAGCGTCGCCTCCCGGTGTATCGTCCCGAAGATCACGGCCCTGGTGGTGGCGCTCTTTCGCATCTGCTCGGCGAAAATTCCGTAGGCTCCGGCGGCGTAGTCGGGATCGGCGTACCTGGACTCCTCCGGGAACGCGAAGCGCGCCAGCCAATCCAGCAGCTCGCAGTCCATCCCGGTCCCGCGGTAAGCAAACTGTGAGGCGTGGATATGCAGATCAACCATGCCGGGCATGATCAGACATCCGCCGTAGTCCAGCACGGGGACAGAGGCAAACTCGGGCGGGACAGTCTTGAAAATCCCCGCGCACTGACCGTTTTTACACAGGAGATAGGAGGACGCATGAATGTCAAGACGGCCGATCACCGGGGCGTGACAGAGATCGCCGTACAGAAAAAACGTGTCAGCCCCGCTCTTTTCTATCTGACAGCAGTCCGTATCCATAGCTTTCCTCCTGTCAGGATTGGCTTTCTGCGGTGCGGGTGATGACCTCGAGCGTGTTCAGCATGTTGCGGAAGCGGACGCCCAAGCCCTCTGCGCTTTCAATTTCGCAGTGCTGTACTGCAACGCGGCAGCCGTCGGGTGCGGGGATGACGTACACCGTCTGCAGCTTATCCGGCATGGTCAGCCCGCCTTTGTTCGCGGAGGCGTCGATCCGTATGCAGCTGCCCGCATAGTTCAGGGGGAACGCGTCGTCCCGACTGAGCTCGTACTCTGCGGAGAGAGCGGCGGCTATCTCCGCGGCAACGGACCCCGCATCCTCCGCACGGTATGTCAGCTCAAGATAGTTCTGCGGGTCCTCGGGCCTGTCCCAGTTCGAGACAAAGCATTCGCGCTCCGGCTCGCTACGCCGCACAAAGTTTTCAAATTCATAGTCGATCTCGATCCCGACCGAGGCGCTGCGGATATGCTCATACTGCACAGCCTCCTCCATCCCCTCGAGCGTGATATGCCCCTCATAACGTTCGCCGACCTGCCTGCCGGATCTCGCCGCCTGTACGGGCGCGGCTGAGGGTTCGGCTGCGCCGCGCTTCCCGCCGCAGCCGGTGAGCAGCGCCAGCGCAAGGATGACGCACAGAATCTGAACAGCTTTTTTCATCATTTGCAGGCTCCTTTATCTGAATTCGGATGATTATAAGTTTATCATGCAAAAACCGCCCTGACAAGCAGAAAGAACACAGAGCACAAAGAATGATTCAGACGCTTGAAGGATGCGTGCAGGAATGGTAAAATAGGCGTCGTCAGAAGAAACGCCCGGCACAGTCAGGCCGGGAGAAAAATCGGAAGGAGCAACCGTCATGAAAAAATGGATCGTCTGCATTCTCACTGTCCTCATGCTCTGCATCCCTGCGGCCGCCTGTGCGGAAGAATGGGATATGTCAGTGCCGACCGAGATTACAGAGGACGTTCAGGCGCTCTTTGACAAGGCGACGGAAGGACTTGTGGGGGTCAAGTATACACCCGTGGCCGTGCTTGGAAAAAACGACAGCACCTTCTGCATACTCTGCAAGGCGGCGGTGGTTTATCCGGGCGCGGAGCCGTTCAACGTGCTCGTGTACATGAATGAGAGCGGCGTTCAGAACATCTATGAGCTCTGGATCGAGAAGCACGCTGAGAAATAACAAACCGCCGAAGCTGCTCAGACGGCACGTCCGGGCAATTGCGGCGCCATTGCGGGAAAAGAGGGAGAAAATATGGAGAAAATGAAACATAAAATTGGCCCGGCCTTGATTATTCTTGCCGGGTGCTTCTGGGGTAGTATGGGCATTTTTGTCAGAAGACTCAGCGCCTTCTGCTTCGACTCCGTCCAGATCGTCTCCATCCGTGTGACGCTGGCTGCCCTGTTCTTTTGCCTGCTGCTGGTTGTCGTGGACCGCTCCGGTTTCCGGATTTCCCCGCATGATCTCCCACTGTTTTTCGGGCTTGGCTTCGGAAGCATCCTGTTTTTTACCGTCTGCTATTTCTCCGCCATAGCGATCATGCCGCTGTCCACCGCGGCGATCCTGCTCTACACGTCCCCGATCTGGATCATGCTCATGTCGGCCGTGTTCTTTCATGAAAAGCTGAACGGCAGAAAGCTTCTCGCCCTGGCCCTGGCCTTTGCCGGCTGTGTGCTGGTCTCCGGTATCTCCGGGGAAAAGATCACCCTGACAGGATTGCTTCTCGGCCTCGGCTCCGGCATCGGATACGGGCTGTACAGCATTTTGGGCACCATCGCGCTGCGCCGGTACTCTCCCTATGCGGTCACGGCTTATACCTTTTTGTTTGCGGCTATCGGGTCCTGGCTGATTTGCCGTCCCGCGGACATGATTTCAAAGTTTGCCGGCGCGCCTGACCGGACGGGTCTGCTGCTTTTCTGCTGCCTGACCGCGCTGGTCACGGCTGTGATCCCTTTTCTGGCCTACACGCTCGGCCTTCGCAGCGTGGAGGCCAGCAGAGCCGGCGTCCTTGCCACCATCGAACCCATGGTGGCAACGCTGATCGGCATTCTGTTCTTCCACGAGCCCCTGACTCTGCTCTCCGGGCTTGGCATCATGCTGATTCTTGCGGCCGTTATCGTATTGAACTCTCCATCCGGCAGTAATTAAACCGGATTCACAAAATCGCAATCATACGGAAAACGGAATACACAGCAAGAGCGGCCGTTTGCCATGTCTGAATTGCCTCAGGACTCATTGACCAGCTTGCCGGTCATATGCTCAATCGTCAGCTCCAGACAGTTGACCCTCGGAAAAGCGTACGTCAGCTCCTTTTGGAGAAAGGCTTCATCATCGGTAAACTTTCTGACAAGGTTTGTACAGATTTCCCTTTTTTTCTCCTCATCCTCAACAATGCGAATCCTCCCGAACACAATCACGCTGTTGATATTGAGCGCCCATTCCCCGTCTCTGCGGAAGCCCTCGTCCATCACACAGTAGCTGACTCTGTCACAGGCGGTGATGGCATCAATCTTATGGCCGACCTTCGCACAGTGGAAATAGAGCCTGTTGTCCTTTTCCGAGTACCAGTGGTCGAGCGGAATCCCATAGGGGTACCCGCCGTCACCGATCATGGAGAGAACGCCCCTGGGCTGTTCCCTTAACACCCGGATACATTCTTCTTCGCTGATCTGCTGCTTGAATCGACGCATTCCTCTGAACATTGTTTTCCCTCCCGTATCATCACGGTCAGCGTTGCCGTTTCATCAAGGCAACGCGCACAATCTGCCTTCGGCACAGCCCGGGGACGGAGACAGCGTCCTTCGTATTTGACTTCTTTTTGCTGCCTGGCTGTTTCCGCACAGGCATCGGTCCGCTGTGACGAAGACTGAAAAAGAGGCGGAAAAAGCGGCCCCGACATTACAGGATTATAGCATAGACGACCGTTTATCGAAAGACTTGAAATGATGATCAATGTGTGGTATGCTTGCGATCAATCCGCATGAGGAATAGATGAAAGCTCCTGCCGCTCTGTGCTTTCTGGCGTTGGGCGGCAGGAGTTTCTTGTGAAGACATCAGATCATGCGCGTGCCGGTCCGCTTGAGGCGGTATTGCCTGACAGAGATACCTGTGGTAATATAAGGGCAATACGATGTGTATTGCCGACGCTGACAACATAGCAGCGTGCGGAAAAGACCGGCCGGCATGTACAGACTGGTTGAAACCGTTTCAAGATCGAAAAAAGGAAGCCGGCAATAAGCCGACTTCCTGTGGCACCCACGAGAGGATTCGAACCTCCGACCCCTCGCTTAGGAGGCGAGTGCTCTATCCTGCTGAGCTACGTGGGCCAATATCAAGCTTTGGTATTTTACAGCAGATTATTCATATTGTCAACATGGAATTCTCAGGAAAGGTAGACCTCATGCTCAAACTCTGTCAAATCAAAAAAGACTATGAGGTCGGTGATACGCTGGTACACGCGCTCAAGGGCGTGGATCTCGAGTTCCGGGAGAATGAGTTCGTCGCTATTCTGGGCCATTCCGGCTGCGGCAAGACGACACTTTTGAACATCATCGGCGGCCTCGACCAGTACAGCTCCGGCGACCTCATCATCAATAACAAGTCCACCAAACACTTCACGGACGCAGACTGGGACTCCTACCGCAACCACTCCATCGGCTTCGTCTTCCAGTCCTACAACCTCATCCCGCACCAGACTGTCCTTTCAAACGTGGAGCTTGCGCTCACGCTCTCCGGCGTCGGCGCGGCGGAGCGGCGCAGGCGGGCTGCCGAGGCGCTGGAAAAGGTAGGGCTCGGCGATCAGCTCAACAAGAAGCCGAGTCAGATGTCCGGCGGCCAGATGCAGCGCGTCGCCATCGCGCGCGCCCTGGTCAACAACCCCGACATCCTCCTTGCGGACGAGCCGACCGGCGCCCTCGATACCGAGACCTCCGTGCAGATCATGGATCTTTTGAAGGAAATCTCGAAGGACAAGCTCATCATCATGGTCACGCACAACCCGGACCTCGCGATGGATTATGCAAGCCGTATCATCAGACTCAAGGACGGCATCATCACCGACGACTCGGACCCCTACGTCTCCGGCAGCACCGAGGAGGCCGTGAGTGTGAAGACAAAGCGCAGGGACAAGACCTCCATGAGCTTTTTCACGGCCCTCGCCCTGTCCACCAATAATCTCCTCACAAAGAAGGCGCGCACGATCCTGACCTCCTTTGCCGGCAGCATCGGCATCATCGGCATCGCCCTCATTATGTCCCTCTCCAACGGCATCCAGAACTACATCGACAAAGTTCAGGAGGACACGCTCTCCAGTTATCCCATCACGATCCAGGCCGAGAGCGTGGATATGACCAGCATGATGACCTCCCTCATGGGCATCCAGGCCCAGGCCGAGGGCAATCAGCACGAGAGGGACGCGGTCTACTCCAGCACCGTCCTCTACGACATGATGAACTCCATGGTCTCGGCGGAGATGCAGACCAACAACCTCAAGCCCTTCAAGCAGTATCTCGAGCGCGTGGATTCGCCCATCGCCGCCCACATCAGCTCCATCCAGTACACCTACGATCTCGACATGAACATCTATGCCGAGGACTGCGACGGTGCGATCGTCAAGACCGACGTGACCGATCTCATGCAGCGCGCCATGAGCAGCACCTTCGGCGGGGACTACAGCAGCTACTTTTCCACCTTCGGTCAGGCTTACAACATGTTGAACGCATGGCAGGAGATACTGCCCGGCGAAAACGGGGAGCTAATAAACCCCCTCATCGTGAAGCAGTACGAGGTCATCTACGGCAAGTGGCCGGAGCGCTATGACGAGGTGGTGCTGGTCGTGGACAAGTTCAACAACGTTTCCGACCTCACGCTCTACGCCCTGGGCCTGAAACCCAGCGCCAGTCTCTCCGAGGACATGGAGACCTTCATCAACCAGGAAAACCTCACGAGCGAGCTGGAGAGCTGGAGCTATGAGGAGATCTGCGATCTGAAGCTGCGCTACATCTACCCCACCGACGAGTACCGCTATGACGAGGAGGAGGGTGTGTACACGAATGTCGCGGACGAGACCCTGGGCCTGCCGACGCTCTTCGCAAACGGCCTTCCCATCCGCATCGTGGGCATCGTGCGCCAGCAGGAGGAAGCCATGACCGGTATGATTGCAAGCAGCGCCGTGGGCTACACCCACAGCCTCGTGGAGTATGTGGTGCGGGAGGCGGAGAAAAAGCCCCTCGTCTCGCAGCAGCTCCATGACCCGGAAACTGACGTTCTGACCGGCCTTCCGTTTTTGGACGAGGAGGACGAGACGCTCTCCAAGTCCCTCAAGGCCGAGGCGGCGAAGGACTATATCGCAGCCGCCGACGATGAGCAGCTTGCCGAGCTCTATGTCGAGTACATGACTGTCCCGGACGACGGCTACATCGAGGAGCAGCTTGCCGAGCAGATGAAGGACCTGACGCGCAAGGACATCGAAGACATGGTTCTCCAGTACTATCCGGGCTACGCCTCCTTCCTCAAGGAGATGGACGACGACACCCTCATGCAGTACATGCGCACCATGTCCACCGAAACCGTCAAGGAGCAGTACGCCATCCAGATGCGCAACATGTACGCCTACCTCCCGGACGAGTCGCTGGCCCGTGATTTTGCGCTTCTCTCGCTCGAGGAGAACGACTACATCTGGCTCTATGACCACGCCATGCCCCCGATCTACTCCGAGAGCAGCCTCAAGGAAAATCTCAAGTCCCTCGGCTATGTGGATCTCGAAAACCCGAGCACCATCAACATCTATGCCTCCACGTTTGAGGACAAGGACGCCATCGCAAAGGCCATCACGGCCTATAACGACAGCGTGCCCGAGGACGATGAGATCGAATATACCGACATCGTTGCAATGCTCATGAGCTCCATCTCCACCATCATCGGCGTCGTGAGCTATGTGCTCATCGCCTTTGTGGCGATCTCCCTTGTGGTGTCGTCCATCATGATCGGCATCATCACCTATATCAGCGTCCTCGAGCGAACCAAGGAGATCGGCATCCTGCGCGCGATCGGGGCTTCCAAGCGTGACGTGTCCCGCGTCTTCAATGCCGAGACCTTTATCATCGGCCTCTTCGCGGGCCTCATCGGGATTGGGGCGACGATGCTGCTTAACATCCCCATCAACATCATCATCCACGATCTCACGAATATTCATGACATGAACACAAGCCTCCCCCTTATCGGCGGGGTGGGTCTCGTGCTGGTGAGCGTCTCGCTGACCTTCATTGCGGGCCTCATCCCTTCGGGCCTCGCTGCGAAGAAGGACCCGGTAGAGGCACTGCGCAACGAATAAAGCCCTCTCTTCCCGGCACCCAGCCGGGAAGATTTTTTGTGAGTCAATTCAAATCTTACATGTCATTCTGAGGAGCTATAAGACGAAGCATCCAGTCGATTTTGTAACCGACCACGTGATCCTTACTGCGGTAAAGATTGTTTATTGACAGATGCGTGGTAAAAGATGTATCATAACAAAATGTAAGAATATGCCCGAAAACGTTGTAAGGTGATACTGTATGGGAAAGCATCTCGCGCCGAAGCAAAAGCACGAGCTGAATTTCATAAAGAAAAAGCCTACCCGCGTCACCGGGCATCAGGCGGAAGCGCCTGTGCGTAAGGCGAAGAGAGAGCCTGTTGTCAAGGCGCACAGTGAGAGAAAGCCGCTCAGGCTTCCGGAGCTCGGCGGTCATCCCGCCGTGTTTGCCGTGCTGGCCGCCGTTTTGCTCATCGCTGTCCGTTTTCTCCCGCTGGAGGGCTGGATGGTCCCGGCGGCCTGCGCGGTCCCGGCCCTGCTCTGTCTGGTCGAACATGCCGGAAACGCCTGGGAGGGCGTAAAAGCCGGCCGCCGCCTGAACGACGCGCTTTTGAGCTGCGTCGCCGCCGTTGCGCTCTTCGCGACCGGCCTGTATACGGAATCGGTGCTTTTGCTTCTGCTCACGAGTGCGGTCAATTTTGCGGTGAAGCGTCTCTCGGAACGGGCGGAAGCGGAGCAGGCCAGGATCTCAGAGATCATGCCACAGTACGCCACGCTTCTGACCGAGGATGGTGCGGAGCGTGTGGACCCGGCCACGGTGAATCCCGGCGACATTATCCTGGTCAGGGCCGGGGAGCGCATCCCTCTCGACGGCGTGATCACCGAGGGCATCACCACGATCGACACGATGGCGGTCTCCGGCCAGCGCTCACCCTGGGCCGTAAATACAGGCTACAAGGTCTACTCCGGCTGCCGGAACCTTACAAGCGATATTGAGATCCGCGTCTCCCGCCCGCTTGCGCAGTCCACGGGGAGGGGTGTCGTGCGCATCACGGAGGCGGCCTCCGATTTTCCTTCGGAGCAGGAGACGATGGCGGCGCGCTTTCAGAAGTATTTCACGCCCACCGTCACAGCGCTCGCCCTCCTTGTGGGGCTGGTGCTTCCGATTTTCAGAGGCGCCTGGATCGCATATATCCGGCGCGCCGCCGTTTTGCTCATCACGGCCCGCGCCGCGGGAGATGCCTTCGGCATCCCCCTCATCTATCGCAGGGCGCTGGCCCTTGCGACAGCCATGGGCGTGTTTGTCAAGGGCAAGGACTGCCTGGAATCCATGGCCAGGGCGGAGACGGTCATGTTCGACAAGACCGGCACCATTACCGAGGGCCGCTACGCCGTCACGGACGCCTTTCCCGTCCAGATGAGCGAGAAGCAGCTTCTGACCATTGCCGCCGCCGCGGAGAGCTTTTCACGACATCCGATCTCCGCTGCGATCCGGGAGGCTGCCGGCAGTCTGGACGAGCGCATGGTCAAGGCCGTCAAGATCAAAGAGGTCCCCGGCAGGGGGATCAGCGCCTTTGTCGGCAAGCGTCAGGTCTATGTCGGCAACGCCGCGCTGCTTGAGGAGCACGGCATCCGCTGCAACATCCCCGCTCGCCCCGGGACAGCGATCCACGTCTCAGTGGACGAGCACTACTGCGGCTATCTCCTTGTCGCGGACAAGGTTCGGCGGCGCGCCTTTGACGCTTTGGAGACGCTGCGCATCAACGGTGTCAAGAAGCTCGTGCTGCTGACCGGGGATGTGATCTCGGTCGCGCGGCCTGTCGCTTCGAGGCTGAATTTTGATATGCTGCGCGCAGAGCTCAAGCCGGAGGACAAGGCCAAGGCCGTGAGCTATCTGATGAAAAACAAGGGCCAGCGTTCCACCATCGCCTTTGTCGGCGAGGGCGAGAACAGCGGAAGGATCCTGACCGGGGCCGACGTCGGTATCGCCATGGGCTCTCTCGGCTCGGATCAGGCGCTTGTCAACGCGGACGTGCTGATCATGGACCGGGACATCTTCAAGGTCCCGAAGGTCTTTTCGATCTCCCGGACCGCCTTCCGCGTCTCAATGGAAAACTTTGCCGCCGGGGCCGGAACAGGCGTGCTGGCGGTGCTGCTCGGCGTCTTCGGCGTGCTTTCTCCACTGGCGGCGGAGATCCTGTGCTTTGTTCTCAGCAGTGTGCTTCTGGCGAATATTTTGCGTATCAAATAGGGCGGGACTCATGAACACCTACGATTTTGACAAGACCATCTTCTACCCGGACAGCTCGTATTGCTTCGTGCGTTTTTGCCTGCGCCGCCACCCGGCGGCGGTCCTGCCGACGCTGCCAAGGAGTCTGTACATGGCTCTGCGCTACCGGAGGGGGAAGGAAAGCGCGAAAGCTCTGAAGCAGCAGGTTTTCTCCTTCCTCCCCAGAATCGCAGACATTGACAGAACGGTGTGCGCCTTCTGGGAAAAGCACGAAAAGCGGATCGGCACATGGTATCTTCTGCAAAAGCAGAGCACAGACCTGATCCTCTCCGCCTCGCCGCGCTTTTTGCTGGAGCCGATCTGCGAAAGACTTCAGGTCAATCTGATCGCGACGGAGATGGACAAGCTGACCGGGCTGATCAGCGGCGCAAACTGTCATGACACCGAGAAGGTCCGCCGCTTCTACGAGCTGGACGCCGATGCGCACACGGAGGCTTTCTATTCGGATTCCCTTACCGACAGCCCCATGGCTGAAATCGCCGACAGGGCGTTTCTTGTAAAAAAGCATAGGCTCTTTCCCTGGCCGGGGAAATGACGACAGTCCCGTGCGTAGCGCGGGGCTCTTTTTTTTTGCATAGAACGGCTCCGGGCGGCATAGAGTTTCCGTGGGGAGTGATGCTGTGGACACTTGGGATACCGCCCGGTCTCTGCTGCCGGGGCCTTTCTCGGGCGCGTTGGCGCGATATCCGGGGGCGGAGGAGATCCGCCTTCGCTTGGGCAGAGCGCCCGGCGTGGTCGTCGGCGGGAGAGAATTGCGGCTGTGTGAGGAGCGGGTGACACAGGATACGCTGCTGCACGTGCTTGAAAAAGCGACGGGGGCATCCCTCCACGCGGCGGCCCCGGCTCTGCGCGGCGGCTACGTCAGCTACCGGGGGCTGCGCATCGGCGTGTGCGGTGAGGCGGTGTATAACGGCGATAAGCTGAACGGTCTGCGCTCTTTCGGATCGCTTGCGATCCGCATCGCGCATGCGGAGCTCAGCGAGTGCGGCCCGCTGATCGAAAGTCTCCTCCGCCCCCAGCCGCAGAGCGTGCTGATCGCCGCGCCGCCTGGTGTCGGGAAGACGAGCTTTTTGCGCGAGCTGATCCGCCGCGCCGCATCCCTGCCGCTGCGCGTTGCGGTGATCGACGAGCGAAACGAGCTCTCTGCCAGTGTCTCGGGAAATCCGCAGTTTGATCTGGGGCAGGGAAGTGATGTGATGGTCGGCGTGCCGAAGGCGCGCGCCGCCATGATGCTGCTGCGCGGCATGAACCCGCAGATCGTCGCGATGGACGAGATCACCGGCGAGGACGAGCTCAGCGCGGTCGAACAGCTCGCGGGCTGCGGCGTACAGATCTACGCCACGGCGCACGGGAAGAACGCGGAGGATATGAGAAAGCGGACGTTGTATCGCGAGCTTTTCGCGCGCCAGATCTTCGGAGAGCTTGTCACGATCCGCTGTGTGGGAGAGAAGAGAGTGTATGAGAGGGAAGCGCTGTGATGAGGAAATGGGCAGGATTCCTGCTGCTCCAGCTTGCGGCGCTCCTGTACGCGTCCCAGCTTGTCCAGGGCAGAGGCAGGCGGACGGAAGCCCTGCTGAGCTTCTGCGACATGCTTGCGCAGCTGCGCGGGATCCTGGAGGCCGAGGCCCCGCCTATGCCGGAGCTGCTGCAAACGCTCTCCCGGCGCTGCGGCGGAGAGGCGGCAGCGTTTGTGAACGCCCTCAGCGCCTCAATGGACGGGCTTGGCTCTCTGCGTTTTCAGGAGCTCTGGCAAGACGCGCTGCGCCGAAGCCGCATCTGCGAGGACGCTGTCGCCCTGCGGGAGCTGGACGCTCTTGGCGAGGTCCTCGGACGCTACGCCCTTCCGGCGCAGCTCGATGCGGTAAGCGCCTGTCTGGAAACCCTGCGTCGAAAGGCGGAGCACACCCGGCGGGAGCAGCCGGTCATCAACAGACTGACCTGGGGCCTCGCGTTCTCGTGCTCGCTGCTGTGCGGGATACTGTTGCTTTAGGGCAACACCGCATAATTTGGCGAGAGCGAATCCTGAGAAAAATTGAGTTCTTATGAAGGCAATTTTTCGCAGGAATACTTTGTGTATTGCAGGAGAAAGTGACAAAACCAGGGCGCATTTTTCCGGGAGGCGCCGATGGCGGATTCTGCGGTATTGTCTTAGGAGTCGTGATGGACGTCGATTTGATTTTTAAGATCGCAGCGGTCGGGATTCTTGTCGCCGTGCTGAACATACTGCTCCAGCGCTCAGGCAGAGAAGAGCAGGCGCTGATGACGACGATCGCGGCGCTTGTCGTGGTGCTGATGGTCGTCGTGCAGAAGATCAGCGAGCTTTTCCACATGATCAAGGCGCTTTTCGGGCTGTAGCATGGAGATGATCATGAAATGCGCGGCGCTGGCTGTTTTCGGCGCAATCAGCGTGCTGCTCGTCAGGCGCTCGAGTCCGGAATTCGCGTTCGTTCTCAGCGCGCTTACCGCGGTGGTGCTGCTGCTCTCCGGCGTCGCGCTACTGGACGAGGTTGTGCGCTCCTTCAAGAAGCTGACGACGCTCCTGGGGGCAGGCAACATCGAGCTCAGCCCCATCCTCAAATGCCTCGGGATCGCGGCGGTGTGCAGGCTCAGCGCCGACCTGTGCAGGGACGCCTCACAGTCCGCGGTAGCCTCTGCGGTGGAGACCATGGGGAGCGTCTGCGCAGCCGCGGTCGCCGCACCTATGATTCTCGGCCTTCTGACAACGATAGGCGGGTTACTGTGAGACAGGCAATCATTGTCCTTCTGATCCTCCCGTTTTTCTTCTGCAGAGCCTATGCCGAGGAACTGCCCCGACAGGCCCTGAACGCCTTCGATGCCGGGAGGATGAAAAGCGGGCTGAACGAGGAGGAGCTCGAAATCAGCGGTGCGCTCGACTCCGACAGCTATGACGCAGGCTCGGCGCTGTCGCGGCTCTGGCATGTCCTCTTTGAAATGCTGCGGGCAAATCTCAGGAAGGAGCTTGGCTTCGCGCTCAGGCTTCTGACCCTGATTTTTCTATGCGGAAGCGCCCGCGCCGCCTGTCCTGTCGACAAAATCGGAGGCCTGATCGAGATTTGCGCTGTCTGCGCGGCCGCGGCTCTTCTTGTTGGGAATGTGCACAGCCTGACCAGCCAGACAACGAACGCGCTCTACCGCCTGTCAGACTATTCCCGGGCGGCGCTCCCTGTCGTGTATACCGCGGCGGCGGCAAGCGGCGCCGTCAACTCCGCTGCGGCGCGCTACGCGGCCTCAGTCCTCGCGTTTGACGTGATCATGGGTCTGTCGCAAAGGGCTGTGATCCCGCTGATCTACCTGTCGCTGAGCCTGTCGCTCACAAACGCCGTGTTCCCGAACCCCATCCTCGCTGCGGTGGAGCATTTCGCAAAATGGATGGCAAAGACGGCGATGACAGCCGCCTCCCTCGCGTTTACCGCCTATCTGGGAATGAGTGCCGTCATCACCGGCAGCGTCGATGCGGCGGCGATCAAGACGGCGCGGAGCGTTATCTCTGGCGCGCTGCCGGTGGTGGGGGGCATGATCTCGGACGCCTCGTCCGCCGTGCTCTCCGCCGCCGGCGTGGTACGGAGCTGCACCGGCGCGTTCGGCCTTGTCTCGGTCTGCGCGATCTGTGCAGGGCCCTTTGCACTTTTGAGCGTGAAGAGCCTTGTGCTGAAGGCCGTCGCGGATGCGGCGGAGTCGGTACAGATTCCCCGGCTGCAAAAGCTTTTCTCCGGCGTTGGAAACGCGGCCGCCATGCTGCTGGGCCTGCTCGGCAGCTGCGCAGTCATGCTCTTTCTCTCCTTCGCCGTGGGGATGAAGGCGGTGACAGCCTGATGTCGGAAGCTGCGCGCACGCTGATCTCCCTGGCCTTCTTCTGCGGCGCGGCTCTGTATTTCTGTCCCGAGGGGGGCGCGCGGCGCATCCTGGCGCTGCTGTGCACAGCGGTCCTGGCCTCTGCCGCGCTCTCGCCGCTGCGTGATTTCGACTATGCGTCGCTCAGCCTGACGGAGGCCAGGCTCGGCAGTGCGGAAGCCGACATTCTGCAAAACAGCCGGGAGAGCGGAGACAGGCTGCGTCTGCTCCTCTTCGAGGACAACTGTGCGCGCTATCTGGAGACGAAGGCGCAGGCCCTGCATCTGGAACTTTTGAGCGCCAGGATCGAGGTGACGCAGACAGAGACCGGAGAGCTCCTGCCCTGGTCCGCCGCGATCCGCGCGGCGGGGTCGGAGGAGAACGCCGAAAAGCTCAGCCGGGTCTTGCAGGATGAGCTCGGAATCCCGTTGGAAAGGCAGGCATGGACGCTGAATGAATAGCGAGCGCATCGACGTGCGGGCCATTGTGATCAAATGGAAGTATCCGCTTCTCGTCCTGCTGGCCGGGGTCCTGCTCATGCTGCTCCCAAACGCCGACAAGCCGGAGCCTGCCGCCCCTGACGCGCAGGAAGCGCTGGCCGCGGTCCTGTCAAAAACTCAGGGTGTCGGCGAGGCGCGGGTGCTGATTTCGGACAGCGGCGTCGTGGTCGCATGTACGGGGGCCGCGAACGCGGAGGTGCGGCTTGACATTTTGCGCGCGGTCCGCTCATATACTGGCTTTGGCTCTGATAAAATCACCATACTGAAAATGCGAAAATGAGCAAGGAAGGAGTTTGTTGCAGCATGAAGAATCGGAAAAGGAACCTTACGATGCTGGCTGTGATGATGTTCGTGTGCGCCGCCGTCGCGCTGAACTGGAGCTACAACAGCCGATGGGGAAAGCCGGACGCCGAGATGGTCTACGCGGAGGATGAGGCCATGATGGCCGCACAGATGGATTTTGAAAAGACGCTGATGACCTCCGGCACGGAGTACTTTGCCGAGGCACGCCTGACCCGCCAGGTCTCCCGCGACGAGGCGCTTGAGCTCCTTCAGACCGCCGCGGCGTCGGAGTCCGCCTCGCAGGAGACCATCGACGGGGCCATGAGTGCGATCGCCAACATGGCGGCCTGCTCCATGCAGGAGGCGCAGATTGAAAACCTGCTGCTGGCCAAGAATTTTGAGGACTGCGTGGTGTATATCGGCTCCGACAAGGTGACCGTGGCCGTCCCCGCGCCCATGGAAGGGCTCAGTGAGGAGGCCGTTGCGAGGATCACGGATGTGATCTGTACGGAAACCAGCTACGGCCCGACGCAGCTGAGCATTATTGAGGTCAAAGCATAATTTTTTGGGAGCTTCTCATCCGGAACCGTAAAACAGGCGCGCCTTCGGGCTGCGCCTGAATATTTTTTTATTTTAAACGAATTTGTTTGAAAAGCGCTTCCTTTTTTCAAGATGTTGTGGTAAAATTACATGATACTATTTGGGAGGTTCAAAATGGGTGAGACTTATATAAGCTGCCAGACCGAAAAGGGCAGCATCAATATTTCCGAAGAAGTAATCACCGGCGTCGTCAAATCCGCCGTCAGTGAGGTGGAGGGCGTCGCGGGCCTCTCCTATACCGCCGGAGCAGAGCTTGCGGAGCTCATGGGCTTCAAGACGGTCACCAAGGGCGTGAAGGTGCAGTTTATCGACGAGAAGATCATCGTCGACGTGATCATCAACGTCATGTACGGGTGCAACATTGTCAAGGTCGCACATGAGGTGCAGGAGAAGGTCATGTCACTTGTCCAGGCCTCGACCGGGATCGAACAGGCCGAAGTCAACGTGCACGTGTCCGGCATCTCCTTTGACAAATAAAACCGGAGGGATCGACTATGACCAGGACCATGGCGAGAGAGATCGCCATTCAGCTCGGCTTTGCCGCCGCCGCGACGGGCGAAGCGCCCGCCGCCGTTCTGGAACGCTTCTTCGAGCAGGAACACTATGACACTCTCGCACAGGAGGACGAGCTCTATGAGCAGCGCCCCAGCAAGAGCCAGATGGATTATATTGCGCGTCTCGTCACGCTCATCGACGAGCACCGGGATGAGATCGACGCGCAGATCCGCCGGTATTCAAAGGGCTGGAGGCTCGAGCGCATCTCCAAAACAGCTCTTGCCGTCCTGCGCTGCGCGCTTTGCGAGATCATGTATATGGACGAGGTCCCCAACGCCGCCGCGATCAACGAGGCGGTCGAGCTCGCCAAGGGCTATGACGAGCCGGACACCGTTGCCTTCGTGAACGGCGTTCTGGGCGGATACATGCGCGGCGTGTCGGAGAGCTGACCATGGATCAGACGCTGAGCGTTACCGAGCTCAATCTATACATCAAAAATCTCCTGGAGAGTCAGCCCATGCTCGCGCATATCAGCGTCCGGGGCGAGCTTTCCAACTATAAAATATACCCCTCGGGTCATCACTATTTCACCCTCAAGGACAGCGAGAGCAGCATCAGGTGCGTGATGTTCAAATCCAGCGCCGACAAGCTGCGCTTTCGCCCGGAAGACGGCATGGGCGTCACGGTGTACGGGCGCGTGTCCGTATATCCGCGCGACGGGGCGTATCAGCTCTACTGCGCGCATATCATGCCGGAGGGGATCGGAGACTTGCAGGTCGCTTTTCGCCAGCTCAAGGAAAAGCTGGAGGCGGAGGGTCTGTTCGACGAGTCGCACAAAAAGCCCCTGCCCCGCTTCCCGGGAAAAATCGCGATCGTCACCTCCTCCGCCGGAGCCGCAGTCCATGATATGATCCGCATCCTCGGCAAGCGCTGGCCGATGGCAAAGATTCTTCTGCTACCGGTCCGCGTCCAGGGAACGGAAGCTCCGGCCGAAATCGCCGGGGCGATTCGCTACGCCAATGAGTTTGACGTGGCCGACCTCATCATCACTGGCCGCGGCGGCGGCTCGATCGAGGACCTGTGGGCTTTTAACGACGAGCGCGTGGCGCGTGCCATCTATGTCTCCCGCATCCCCGTCATCTCCGCCGTCGGGCATGAGCCTGACGTCACCATCTCCGATTACGTCGCGGACAGAAGGGCGTCCACTCCCTCCAATGCGGCCGAGATCGCGGTTCCGGACTGCCGGGAGATCGCGGACCTGCTGGACGCCTTTGATCTTCGTTCCTCCCAGGCGATGCGAAAAAGGATCACGGCGCTGTGGGACAGGCTGGACTTTTGCAGCACAAGGCGGGTGATTACCGCGCCGACCGCGGCATTCGATCTGAGGCGGCTTGAGGTCGACCGTATGCGCGAGCGCATGTCCGCCGCCGGGGAAAAGCAGGTAAGCCGCTGTCGTCAGCAGTTTGTGGCCCTGACCTCGGCTATGGAGGCGATGAGCCCGCTGCTGGTCCTGACGCGCGGCTACGCCATCGCAAGCAGCGAAGAAGGAGAATGCGTCCGCAGCGTTGCGCAGCTGCAGAAGGGAGACAGGCTCTCCCTGCGTCTGTGCGACGGGACGGCGCAGTGCCTTGTGGAAGATACGAAAAGGAGTTAAGCATGGCAGGAAAGAAACAGACTTTGAGCTTTGAGGAGTCTCTGGGCCGCCTCGAGGAGATCGTGCGTCACCTCGAAAAGGGCGATCTCCCGCTCAACGATACGCTGAAGCTGTATGAGGAGGGGACCGGACTGATCGCCTCCTGCAGCAAAATGCTGGACGAGGCGGAGCAGAAGGTCGTAAAGCTGAAAAAAGGCCCGGACCGGAGCCCCATCGAGAGTGATTTTGAGGATGAGAACAGCCATGACGCCTGAAGAATACAGACAGCTAATCAACAGTGCGCTGGAGGCCTGCTTCCGCGTCCCGGAAAACACGCCCTATGCAGGTCTGGCAGAGGCCATGCGCTACAGCCTCCTTGCGGGGGGCAAGCGCATCCGGCCGATTCTGGTCCTGGAGTTCTGCCGGATCGCGGGCGGCAATACGGAAGAAGCCTTGCCGGTCGCCTGCGCGGTGGAGATGCTGCACACCTACAGCCTCATTCACGATGATCTGCCCTGCATGGATAATGACGAGCTTCGCCGCGGCAAGCCGACAAACCATGTGGTCTACGGGGAATGCACCGCCACTCTCGCAGGGGATACCCTGCAGGCCGAGGCATTCGGGACGATTCTGCGTTCCGCTCTCCCCGCCGAACGAAAAGCCGCCTGCGCGGAGATCCTTGCCGGTGCGGTCGGCCTTGACGGCATGTGCTGCGGACAGTACCTGGACATGCTGTGGGAAGGCCGCAGACTCACCGAGCAGGAGCTTACCGAGATCAACAGCCGGAAAACCGGAGCGCTTCTGGCGGCGGCCTGCCAGATGGGCGTCGCCGCTGCCGGCGGCTCCGGGCGTATGCTCGACTGCGCCGGTCATTTCGGAGCGGCACTGGGCATGGCGTTTCAGATCCGGGACGATATGCTGGATGTGACCGGCACGGCAGAGAGCTTCGGCAAGCCCATCGGCTCAGACGCGCAGGAGGGCAAGAACACCTATATGGTTCTGCTCGGTCCCGAGGGCTGTGAAAAGACTGTCAACGAGCTCACAACCGCTGCGAAAAGCATCCTGTCCGAAGCGTTTGAGGACACGGCATTTCTGTGCGCCCTCGCCGACGAGCTTGCGGTCAGAGAAAAATAAAACCGTTCCGACGGGGTTTTCAGAGGAACATCTTGAGCATACTAGAGACGATAAACAGCTCTGCCGATATCAAGACATTGAGCAGAGCCGAGCTGCATGAGCTGTGCGCCGAGCTGCGCCGCTTTGAGATTGAGAGCATCGCCAGAACAGGCGGTCATCTCGCTTCCAATCTCGGGGCGGTGGAGCTCACTGTTGCCATTCACAGGGTGTATGATACGTCGCGGGACAGACTCATCTTCGACGTCGGACACCAGAGCTATACACATAAGATCATCACCGGCAGGCAAGACGCCTTTCATACCCTGCGCCAGCGCGGCGGGATCTCCGGCTTTCCCAAGCCGAACGAGTCGGGGGACGACGCGTTTATCGCCGGTCACGCCTCCACCTCGGTCGCGGCGGCTCTCGGCATGGCAAGAGCGCGCACCCTGCAAAATGAAGACTACGACGTCGTGGCCGTGATCGGTGACGGCGCGCTCACCGGAGGGCTTGCGTACGAGGGCCTGTGCAACGCCGCAGCGAGCGAGGAGCCCGTCGTGATCATCCTGAACGACAACAACATGTCGATCAGCGAGAACGTGGGCGGTATGGCGCGTATGCTGCAATTTCTGCGCATGAGGCCCGGCTACATCAACTTCAAGAAGTGGTTTCGCAGTGTCTCCTCCCATACGCAGCACATCTACGAATTTGTCCACAGAACCAAGGAAAAGCTCAAATCCTGGATCCTGCCCAGCAACGTGTTCAGCGACATGGGACTGTACTACCTCGGCCCGGTGGACGGGCACGATGTTGAGAAACTCGAAAACGCCATACGCCTGGCGAAGGATCTGGAGAGACCGGTCCTGCTGCACGTCCTCACCCGAAAAGGGAAGGGCTGTCCCTATGCCGAAGCCCATCCGGACAAGTACCACGGCGTCGGTCCCTTTGACGCGGCGACGGGAGAGCTTGCTCCCGCGGGCACCTGCTTCTCGGACAAGGTCGGTGAATACCTCTGCCAGTACGCCGAGCATGACGCCCGCATCGTCGTAATCACGGCGGCCATGGCCGGCGGCACGGGGACCGAGTGCTTCGCCGCGAAGTTTCCGAAGCGCTTTTTTGACGTCGGCATCGCTGAGGGGAGCGCCGTCACCATGGCTGGCGCGATGGCAAAGCAGGGGCTTGTGCCGGTGTTCGCCGTTTATTCCAGCTTCCTGCAGCGCAGTCTGGACATGATGATCCATGATGTCGCCCTGCTGAACCTGCATGTCGTCTTCTGCGTCGACCGCGCAGGTCTTGTCGGAAGCGACGGAGAGACCCACCAGGGCCTCTTTGATATCAGCTATCTCGGTTCCGTTCCCGGCATGACCGTGCTTGCGCCCGGCAGCTTTGACGAACTGCGTGAGATGATCGGCTATGCGCTCCACAGTGTCAGCGGGCCTGTTGCGGTGCGTTATCCGCGCGGCGGCGAGGGGCGGTATACGGACTGTCACATCTGCGCGGAATCCGTTCTGCGCGAGGGCGGCGACATTACCGTCGTCTGCTGCGGCACCATGGTGAACGAAGCGCTGGACGCAGCCGACAAGCTTGCGGTACAGGGCATCTCGGCGGAAGTCGTCAAGCTCGGCATCCTCTTTCCGAACACGTATGAGCAGTGTCTCGCGTCTTTGAAAAAGACCGGGCGGCTTCTTGCGGTGGAGGAGGTCTGCGCCGCCGGCTGCATCGGCAGGCGCATTCTGGAGGCTTGCGCGGAGAGCGACCTGCATCTCAACGCGGTGAGTCTCCTGAATCTCGGCGACGGCATCATCCCCCACGGCACGGTGCCTGAGCTGCGGCACGACTACGGAATCGACGCAGATGCCATCCTCCGCTGTGCGACAGAGCTCTGCGGCCGCGATATGGTGGAGTCATGAAGAAAACAAGGCTGGATCAGCTCGTCTTTGAGCGCGGCCTCACCGAAAGCCGCGAGCGCGCGAAGACCACGATCATGAGCGGACTCGTATTTGTCAACGGCCAGCGGATGGACAAGCCCGGCACTGCCGTCGACCCAGAGGCGAAAATCGAGCTGCACGGCGAGGCGCTGCCGTTTGTGAGCCGGGGCGGCTTCAAGCTCGACAAGGCTTTGAAGGTATTCCCGGTCGATCCCGCGGGCAAGATCTGCCTGGACTGCGGCGCATCCACGGGCGGCTTTACAGACGTGCTTCTCCAGCACGAGGCAAAAAAGGTCTACGCCGTCGATGTCGGCTACGGGCAGCTCGCCTGGAAGCTGCGCACGGACGAGCGTGTCGTCAATCTTGAGCGTACCAATCTGCGCTACGTCACATCGGAGCAGATTCCGGAGCCTGTCGATCTGGCTGTGATGGACGTGTCGTTCATCTCCATCCGGCTCGTGATCCCGGCGGTGAAGGCGCTTTTAAAGCCGGACGCCGATTTCATCTGTCTCATCAAGCCGCAGTTTGAGGCGGGGCGCGAGGAAGTGGGGAAGAAGGGCGTCGTCCGGGACAGGGCCGTGCATGAGCGCGTGATCCGCGATATTCTGGATTTTGTTCCCGGCGTCGGCCTGTGCGCCGAGGGGCTCGATTATTCCCCGATCAAAGGCCCGGAGGGTAATATCGAATATCTCTGCCACCTGAAAAACCATGGGGGCGAACGAAGGGAGTTCGACGTCGCCGGGATCGTGTCGGCGTCCCATGAGAGCTTATAATACGTTCTGCCGAACGTTTGCGAAAAACCAACGCCGGAGGTGCTTATGGTCGCAATCTGTCCCAATCCCTTTCGTGACAAGGCTTGCATTCTCAGCAGGCGGGTCGCTTCTCTATTAAACAGCAACGGCTTTGATACCTGCTTCTGTCCGATCTTCGCGGACGACGGGGACGCGGTCCTGCCGGATGATCTCACGTTCCGTCCGCTCTCCGAGGCGGCTCCGGACTGCTCCCTGATCGTTGTGATCGGGGGAGACGGGACCATCCTCCACGCGGCAAGACAGATCCATCCGCACGCTGTCCCGCTCATCGGCATCAACCTTGGCTCCAAGGGCTTCATGGCGAATCTGGAGCCGGAGGAATACGAGTACGTCCTGCGCGCGGCAAGAGGGGAGTACAGGCTCAGCCGCCGGATGAAGCTGGACGTGAGCCTCTATCGAAACGGCCTGGAAATCTGCCGCGACCAGGCGCTGAACGATGTGGTCATGCACGGCTACGGCGACTGCATCAAAATCACCGCGCTCTGTAACGACAGCCGCATCACCGCCTTCTCGGGCGACGGGATCATCCTCTCTACCCCGACGGGCTCCACCGGCTATTCCATGTCCGCCGGCGGACCTATCGTGGAGCCCGACGCGGAGGCCATCATCATCAGCCCCATCTGCGCGCACATGATGAGCTCGCGCAGCTTTGTTCTCGGCTCTGGCAATGTGATCACCGTCGAGATGGAAAAGCAGCATGACCGGCGCGCCTATCTCTCGGTAGACGGGACCTCGGTCATGGACCTCTCGGGCGGCGACAGGCTCGTCGTGCGCCGCTCGGAGAGCTTTACCCACATGGCAGACCTCGGACTCAGGAGCTTCTATGCGATAGCATTTGAAAAATTAAGGTAATATACAGGAGGACGCATGATGAAACTCGGAAGACAGAGCGTTATCATGGAAATCATCAACGAAAGAGACATCGAGACCCAGAACCAGCTTATGGCAGCCCTGGCGGAGCGCGGCGTAAAGAGCACGCAGGCGACCCTTTCTAGAGATATCCGGGATATGCGGCTCGTCAAAGAGCTTGGACCAAAGGGCACTTATCGCTACGTGGCCGCCGTCAAGCAGGACACGCCGGATCTGGACCAGCGGCTCAAAAAAATCTTCAAGGAAAGCGTCGTCTCCTATGATCTCGCGCAGAATATTCTGGTGATCAAGACGCTGCCGGGCCTGGCAAACGGGGCCTGCTCCGCGCTGGACGGCATGGAGATCGACGGTCTCGTCGGTACGCTCGCCGGCGACGATACCGCGTTTCTCGCCATGAAGGACAACACCAGCGCCATCAATCTGTACAAGGAAATCGACCAACTTTTTTGATCCTACAGGGGGCATAGTATGCTCAACGAGCTCCATATCGAAAACATTGCCGTCATTGAGCGGGCTGACATCTCCTTCGGTCGGGGGCTGAACGTCCTGACCGGTGAGACCGGCGCGGGCAAGTCTATCGTGATTGATTCCATCGGCGCGGTCCTCGGGGAGAGGGTCAGCCGGGAGCTTGTGCGCCGCGGCGCGGAGAAGGGCACGGTCACGGCAGCCTTTGACCTGGACGGCTGCGAGGACTGGCTCCGGGAGAATGAGATCGAAGCTGAGGACGAGCTGATCATCCAGCGCCGCATCACGGCGGACGGAAAGAGCGGCTGCCGCGTCTGCGGGACGCCTGTCACCGCGGCCCAGCTCAAGGAGCTTGCCGCACTGCTGGTGGATATTCACGGGCAGAACGACGGCCGCCAGCTCATGGATGAGAGACGCCACCGCGAATATCTCGACCGCTTCGGCCTGAACGAGACAGAGCTGTCACCCTACCGGGAGGCCTACCGGCAGTACAGCGCGATCCGGAAGGAGCTCTCCTCGCTGGAGATGGACGAGATCGAAAAGGAACGTCTCAGCGACAGCCTGCGTTATCAGATTGAGGAGCTGGAACGTGCGGAGCTGAAGGCCGGGGAGTACGACGCCCTCTGCGCAAGGCGCGACCTGCTGCGAAACGCCGAGAAGCTGAGTGAGGCACTTGACGCCGCGATCGCCATGCTCTCCGGCGAGGAGGACAGCGCACTCAGCCTGACGCAGAACGCGGCCTACTACGTCGGAAAGGCAGCGGCCTACGCCCCGGAGCTGGAGAATACCTCCGGGACCCTGGAGTCTGCCGCGTTCAGCTTGGCCGACGCTTCGGAATCCCTGCGCGACTTTCGGGAGAGCCTCGATTTCTCACCGGGGGAATACGACAGTCTCGAGACGCGCATCGCGGCGCTGAACAAGCTCCTGCGAAAATACGGGCGGGATGAGGACGCGCTGATCCCGTACCTCGACGAATGCCGCGAAAAGCTCGACAACATCCAGTACGCGGATGAGCGCAGCGAAAAGCTTAAAAAGCAGCTGGCCGAGGCGGCTGAAAAATGCCGCACAGAGGCTGACAGGCTGAGCAAGACGCGCCGGAAAGCCGCGAAAACGTTGGAGGAGCGCATCAGCGGCGAGCTCAGGCAGCTCAACATGCCCTCCGTGCGCTTTCAGGTCTCCTTCTCCCCGATCGGAGGGGAGCCGGGCTTTGATATAAACGGCTGCGACGAGATCCGCTTTCTCATGTCGGCCAACGCCGGGGAGGAGCCCGGCCGTATCAGCCGCATCGCTTCCGGCGGCGAGCTGAGCCGTATCATGCTGGCGATGAAAAACGTCTTTGCCGAGAACGATCCCGTCCAGACCATGGTGTTCGACGAGATCGATACCGGTGTCTCCGGCATTGCGGCCCAGAGAGTGGGGGAAAAGCTGTACTGCGTCTCTCTCGGCAGACAGGTCATGTGCGTTACCCATCTGCCGCAGATTGCCGCCATGGCCGACCAGCACTACCTGATCCGAAAGGAAGAGCGCGGCGGCAGGACCTATACGGACGTGCTGGCTCTCGACAGAGACGGCAGGCGGCATGAGCTTGCAAGACTCCACGGCGGCGACAACATCACCGACACCACACTTCAAAGCGCGGAGGAGCAGCTGGAGTCGTGCGAGCATTTTAAACACGGCCTTTCACATACTTGCGTGTGATCAAGAAAATAACAATACAGGGAGAATGAAAATGGGAATCTACGAAGAACTGGTCGCCCGCGGCCTGATCGCACAGGTCACGAACGAGGATGAGATCCGCGAGATGGTCAACAACGGCAAAGCGGTTTTCTACATCGGCTTTGACTGCACGGCAGACTCACTCCATGTCGGGCACTTCATGGCGCTGTGCCTGATGAAGCGCCTGCAGATGGCGGGCAACAAGCCCATCGCCCTCATCGGCGACGGGACCACGCTCATCGGCGACCCCTCCGGCCGCAGCGATATGCGCAAGATGTTGAGCCGGGAGGACATTCAGCATAACGCCGAGTGCTTCAAGCGCCAGATGGAGAAGTTCATCGACTTCTCCGACGGCAAGGCCCTCATGCTCTATAACTCGGAATGGCTGGTGCCGCTGAATTATATCGAGCTTCTGCGCGAGGTGGGCGCCTGCTTCTCCGTGAACAACATGCTCCGGGCCGAGTGCTACAAGCAGCGCATGGAGAAGGGCCTGAGCTTTTTGGAGTTCAATTATATGATTATGCAGTCCTACGACTTTTACTACATGTTCCAGCATTACGGCTGCAACATGCAGTTTGGCGGCAACGACCAGTGGAGCAACATGCTCGGCGGCACGGAGCTGATCCGCAGAAAGCTCGGCAAAGATGCGCACGCCATGACCATCACGCTCCTGCTCAACTCCGAGGGCAAGAAGATGGGCAAGACCGCGTCCGGCGCGGTGTGGCTCGATCCCAACAAGACAAGCCCCTTCGAGTTCTATCAGTACTGGCGCAACGTCGGCGACGCGGATGTGCTCAAATGCATCCGTATGCTGACCTTCCTCCCGCTCGAACAGATCGACGAGATGGACAAATGGGAGGGCAGCGAACTCAACCGCGCCAAGGAGATTCTGGCCTTTGAGCTGACCAGGCTCGTCCACGGCGAGGAGGAGGCCAAAAAGGCGGAGGCGTCGGCCAAGGCGCTCTTCGGCGGCGGCGAGGGCGGCGACCTGCCCGCTTCGGAGCTGGGCGAGACCGATCTGATCGACGGAAAGCTCGACATCCTGAGCATTCTTGTCAAGAGCGGACTGTGCCCCTCCAAGTCCGACGCCCGCCGCAACGTCCAGCAGGGCGGCGTCACAGTCGACGACGTGAAGATTTCCGACATTGCGGCAAGCTACGACGCGGATACCCTGCGCAATGGCATCATTGTGCGCCGCGGCAAGAAGAGCTTCAGTAAGGTCGTTTTGAAATAAGGCAGCACCGCATAATTCGGCGAGAGCGAATCCCGAGAAAAATTGGGTTCTGATGAAGGCAATTTTTCGCATGAATACTTTGTATATTGCAAGAAAAAATGACAAAATCAGGGCACAATTTTTCCGGGAGGCGCCGATGGCGCATTGTGCGGTGTTGCCATAAGCGATACCACGGATAAAACCCATAGGAGGGGAATTCCCTTCCTATGGGTTTTGAGACAGGAGAGAGCCTGCAATGTACGAATTCGACAAAATCAAGCTGGTTGTCTGGGACCTGGACTATACTCTGTGGCAGGGAACCCTGTCGGAGGGCGAGGTACAGGTTCCGGAGGAGAACCTGCGCCTTGTCAAACGCCTGACCGATGTGGGCATCGTCAACTCCATATGCAGCAAAAACGACAGGGCGACTGTCGAGAAAAAGCTGCGATCTCTCGGCCTGCTGGACGATTTCGTCTTCACGTCCATCAACTGGGAGGCGAAGGGCCAGCGTGTCCGTCAGCTTATCCAGGACATGCAGCTTCGCCCGGTGAACGTGCTGTTCCTTGACGACAATCCCTCCAACCGCGGCGAAGTTGCCTATTTCAGCGAGGGGATCATGACCGAGGGACCAGAGATCATCCCGCGCCTGCTGGAGGACGTGCTTGCCTGTAAAAAAGCGGACCCCGAGCACAAGCGCCTTCGGCAGTACCGCCTGCTGGAGACCAGGCGCAGGGAAATGTTGCAGTACAGCTCAAATGAGGACTTTTTGCTGCACAGCGACGTGCGGGTGGTTGTCGGCCGCGACTGCCTCGATAACCTCAACCGCATCCACGATCTCATCCTGCGCTCCAACCAGCTTAATTTCACCAAGCTGCGCAGCACGGAGGAGGAGCTGCGGTCAACGCTCAGCGATCCTGCGGTCAAAAGCGGCTATGTATCCGTGACGGACCGCTTCGGTGACTATGGCATCGTCGGTTTCTATGCCGTGAAGGACGCGGCGCTCCTGCACTTTGTCTTCTCCTGCCGCATCCTCGGCATGGGGGTGGAGCAGTATGTCTACAACCTCCTGGGCCGTCCAAAGCTGGAGATTCAGGGCGAGGTGATCGGGGACCTCTCTTCAGCAGAGCTTCCCAGGTGGATCAACCGGACGGATGGCACGGCGCCGCAGCTCTCCAAAATGGAGATCAGCAATCTCAAAGCGCACAGCGTCCTGGTGAAAGGCCCATGCGACCTGAACGCGGTCTATCCCTTCATCGCGGACACGGAGCTCTTCGATACGGAGTTTACCTACGTGGCGGACGGCGGCTTTCTGGTTGAATCGACCGGGCACACGACGCACATTGTCGAGGCGGACAGGCTGAGCGACGGACAGAAGCGCCTCGTCTGCGCAGAGGTACCCTTTGCCGACCCGGGGATGTACAATGACAATATCTTCCGACGGGACTATAAGGTCATCTTCATCAGCATCCTTCAGGATGCAAATCTGGGCGTCTATCACCGGAAGGGGACAGGGGAGAGGCTGGCCTTCCTACCGGCTTCCACACCGCTGACCGATCCCGGGAACTGGCCGAAGCTCATCCGCGGCGACTGCTTTACCGCAAACTTCCGGTTCACCGAAGAGATTCTGCGTCTATTCTATGAAAAATACGAATTTGACGGGAGAAACACCCCCGAACAGACGCTTGAAAACCTGTTCCTGATCCGTGAAAAGCTGCCGCGAAGCTGTACCCTCTGTGTCATGCTGGGGGGCGAGCTTGAGAGGGAAGGGGAGAGCGACCCGAACTACCGGGACCGCCACCTTGTCCATAAGGCCTTCAACGACGCCATACGGGTCTGGGCGCGGGATGCGGAAAATGTCTGCCTGCTCGACGTCAACAAGTATCTGACGGATCAGAGCTGTTTTTACAACCATTTCAACCATTACTCCAAACCGGTCTACTATCAGATCGCAAAGGAGATGGTCGAGATCATCAACCGCTGCACCGGCAGCGAGATTCATGAAAAGTCCAGACTGTTCCTGGCCGCGACAAACGCGAGAGACAGGATGGCCCTCGTCTATCACGGCTTGAAAAAACGCGGAAAGCGATAGGGGACAGGCGCGCAAAGCAGCCTGTCCCCCGGCGTGAAATACCCTGTCATCCTGAACGCAGCGAAGGATCTAACTTCCAAGGCAGAAAGCCCCGGAGCTTAGATCCTTCGTCATTTTTTTGATATCATTTAACGAAGCCTGGCACAAATCTGGCCGGAAAGATTCAAAGGCAACACCGCACAATCCGCCTTCGGCATCTCCTGGAAAAATTGCGCTCTGATTTCGTCACTTTTCCTTGAGGTACACAAAGTACATCTGCGAAAAAGTCTCTTGCCGAATTATGCGGTATTGCCCAAACTGTTCTGTCGTAAATAGTATCAGCTTGTTTTTCTCTCCACAAGCAAAACGTTGCAGGTGAGAGCCAGGCTGTCGCGGCGGGCGTAGTCAGAGAACTCCCTGCGGTTGAGATAATACAGCCTCCCCCACGATGAAATGCGCAGCCATTCCGCATCCATTCCCGTCACGGTGAAAAAATGTGCCTTTGCCCCCGCCGTTGGCCTGTAGGAGCCGTCGGCGGTTTTCCGATAAAAACGGACACATTTCTTTCCCCAGATGATGGGGAAATTCGGCCCGGCGGCGAGAATGACCGGGACGTCTGACCGCAGCATGGCTTCGATCCTGTTCCAGAGCCGGGACGATGCAAAGCACCAGCGGGCCGTAAAGGGCATCTGCTGTTCGCGGAAAAAACGCTCGACCCCGGCCATGAGCATGAGGCCGTTGATTCCGGCATAGGGGATCAGTGGAAAGAAGCGCCGGCTCATGCGCAGGATGCACTCGTCATAGAGCGAAGAGGGGACAGGCCCCTCTTCGGGCACACCGTCAAAGAAGGCAGCCGGCACGGTCAGATGCCAGCGGTTGAGATAGAGCAGCAGATCGGCCGCCGCGACTATACCGCAGCCGCAGCGCCTGACCATGGCGTCCGACGAGTACTGCTGCCCTCCGCCGTAACTCAGACCGCTGTGCATATCGATGGAGATATAAGGATGTTTTAGAGAGAGCATATCCACCACGGCTTCATGATCAGGAACACCCCGCCCCTGAGCAGGCAATGTCAATGGTTTCGGAAAACGCCGTGCCAATCCGAGGGACAAAGCGGCAGAGAATCATCAGGATTCTTCAAAACCGCTTTGCTCCTCTCTGGATGACAGAGTCAGCTTCTTGACATTGCCTCGAACGGGAACGAGGTGTTACGCATTTTTGAATATTTTACTTGGCGAGGATCTTCTTGAGCTTGGCGTAGCGGGGCAGGGAATCGACCAGCGGGAGGACCGGCTCACCCTGGATGAGGGGCAGCACGTAGTCGATGAACTCCTGCTTGAGACCGTTGCCGGTCTCGTTGATCCACTCCAGCGGGACCTTCTTCTCGTAGTTGGCGACAGAGGAGAGGGGGAGGAGGACCATCTTGCAGTGGTACTTGCCGTCGATCATCTCACGCTCAAAGGCGACCATCTTGCCGGAGACACCGTTGACTGCCTGACGCACGGCCTCCATGCCGGCCTCGCAGGCCTCGTTCACGTCGGTGGCGGAGGCGAGGTGCGCGCCGCAGCGCTGCAGCAGGCTCAGCTCGATGCCGCGGACCTTGGCGCCGGTGTGGGCCTTGATGATCTCCGCCAACATCGCGGCCAGACCGCCGAGCTGGGCGTGGCCGAAGCCGTCGGTCGCGGAGGTCTTGGCCTCGGATACAAAGCTGCCGTCGGCATAGTGGATGCCTTCGGACACGGCGATGAAGACCTTGCCGTTCTCCTTGTAGATGCGCACGACGTCCGCCAGGAACTTGTCCATGTCGAAGTTGAGCTCAGGCAGATAGATCAGGTCGGGGCCGGAGCCATAGGCGGTGGCCAGTGCCGCGCTCGCAGCGAGCCAGCCGGCGTGACGGCCCATAATCTCCACCACGGTGATCATGCCGTTGTCATAGACGCGGGCGTCCTTGTTGATCTCCATGCAGGAGGTGGCGATATACTTGGCGGCGCTGGCAAAGCCGGGGCAGTGGTCGGTGCCGAAGAGGTCGTTGTCGATGGTCTTGGGCACGCCCATCACGTGGCAGGCATAGCCGACGGACTCCATATAGCGGCTGATCTTGTTGCAGGTGTCCATGGAGTCGTTGCCGCCGTTGTAAAAGAAGTAGCGGACGTTGTACTTCTTGAAGATCTCAAGAATGCGCTTATAGTCGGTATCGTCGTCGTCGGGGTCGG
Source organism: Oscillospiraceae bacterium (assembly GCA_902779945.1). GTDB lineage: Bacteria > Bacillota > Clostridia > Oscillospirales > Oscillospiraceae > Limivicinus. The sequence goes on from CACZDN010000002.1 coordinate 129,384, forward strand.
CGATCTTATAGCGGCAGGAGCCGAGCTCGGAAGACGGGGTATGAAGCAGGAGCTTCAGCTCTTCGGGGTCCTCCTCGTCCATCACGAACAGCTTGTCGTCAAGCACGCCCTTGATGCCGTGATATGCGCCGTAGACTTTTGTGATCTCATCCGCGTCGAGCGCAGCGCGGATGACGCCGTAGGCGCTGGCGTTGATGACCGCCGTGGGACCGCCGGACTGACCGAAGATGCAGGAGCCGATGAGCTTCTCAGACATTATGATTCCTCCAGTTGATTTAAAAATTATTTCTTTTTGTAGAAAGTCCATATTGATTATGAGCTGGAATGAGGATATAATAATAATGAAAATTTGTAAATGTGCTTTTTGTACAAATTTTTAAAAAAACAAAGGAGAATTTGAATTATGCCTCTCGTAACCACCAAGGAAATGTTTGCAAAAGCCTATGACGGCGGTTATGCCGTCGGCGCGTTCAACGTGAACAACATGGAGATCGTCCAGGGCATCACCGAGGCCGCGGGCGAACTGAATAGCCCGGTGATCCTCCAGGTGTCCAAGGGCGCCCGTGCCTATGCCAACCATACTTACCTGGTCAAGCTGGTCGAAGCCGCCATCATCGAGAATCCCGAGATCCCCATCGCCCTGCATCTTGACCACGGCGATACCTTTGAGCTCTGCAAATCCTGCATCGACGGCGGTTTTACCTCCGTTATGATCGACGCCTCCTCCAAATCCTTCGAGGACAATATCGCCCTGACCCGTCAGGTCGTGGAATATGCGCATGACCACGGCGTAGTGGTCGAGGCTGAGCTCGGCACTCTCGCCGGCGTTGAGGATGAGGTCGCGGTCGAGCACGGCCACGAGAGCTACACCCGTCCCGAGGAGGTCGAGGAGTTCGTCACCCGCACCGGCTGCGACTCTCTGGCCATCGCGATCGGCACCTCCCACGGCGCATACAAGTTCAAGGCCTCCCAGTGCACCCGCAATGCGGACGGCATTCTGGTCCCGCCTCCTCTCCGCTTCGACGTTCTGCATGAGTGCATCAAGCGTCTGCCCGGCTTCCCCATCGTGCTGCACGGCTCCTCCTCTGTCCCGCAGGAGTTTGTCAAGATGATCAACCAGTACGGCGGCAACATGCCCGACGCCATCGGCATCCCCGAGGATCAGCTCCGCGAGGCTGCCAAGCTCGCCGTCTGCAAGATCAATATCGACTCCGATATTCGCCTTGCCATGACCGGCAATATCCGCAAGTACTTTGCGGAGCACCCGGATCACTTCGATCCGCGCCAGTACCTCAAGCCCGCACGTCAGGCTGTGAAGGACATGGTCGCACATAAGATCGTTCACGTTCTCGGTTCGGACGGCAAAGCCTGATCTCTCTTCAGGATCAACAGGGAGGTGGCAGAATGCCCCGGAAACATGTAAAAGAAGAGCCGCCCAAAATCGACGCGGCAAAGCTTTCCGCCACACTTGGTAATTCTCTGGTTATCAGACTTGTCATCGCGACAGTTGTTTTCGCCATTTCTCTTATCGTCTCCATGCCGGATTTCGTGAGCATTATTCTCCTGGTGCTCGTATCCGTCATCGCCGGCTATGATATTATCCTTAGTGCCGTGGATGCTGTTGAGGGCGGCAGCTTCTTTGACACGCCTGTCATCGTGGTGGTGACGGCTGTCCTCGCGTTCTTTATCGGCTTCGGCATCGAGGGGGCAGCGCTGGTCCTGCTGTATCAGATCGGGATGCTGCTTCTGCGCTTCGCAAAGGACCACACAAAGAAGGCAGCGCTGGAGCTCGTGCAGGATCAGGATGAGCAGATCATCCAGCAGATGCGGGAGATTGTCGCTGACGATGAGAAAACCTACATGTCCATCCGGAATGTGATGGGCGAGAGCGCCGGACTTGTCCTGAAACTCGCAATGCTGCTTGCGCTCGCATATGCGATCGTCATGCCTGTCCTCACGGGCATGAGCTTCAGCGTTTCGATCCATAGAGCGCTGATGATTCTGCTCGTAGCGACACCGTTTTCTGTCGTAGCTTCCATCCCGACAGCCGGAGCGGTCGGCCTCTGCCAGAGCGCGAAATACGGCGTCGTTTTCGGCGAGGCGTACAGTCTCGAGGCCATGGCGGATGTCTCCGCCGCGGTTTTCGACAAGAGCGGCATTTTTGCGGAGGAGTGCCCCCGTATCATCGCCATGCACTCCGATGTGCTGGATTATGACACGTTCCTGAATTTCGTGGCGCACGCCGTCTATTATTCTGAGCAGCCCATCGCAAACGCGATCTCCGCCGTCTTCGATCATGATTACAAGCTCGACGTGATCAAGGATTTCCGGGAGATCCCCGGCTACGGCGTTGAGCTCTCCATCGACGGGATCAACGTGGTGTTCGCCACGAGAGAGCTGCTTGAACAGCGGGGGATCGCCCTGCCAGACAGCGGCAATGAGCTCGGCACAGCCTATTATATGGTCGTCGCCGGCAGACCGATGGGGAAGGTGGTCGTCTCCTCCGATGTGAACCAGGACCTTGAGGATCTCGTCCCTGAAATGAAGGCCGCCGGTGTGTCCAGATGCGTCCTGCTCAGTGAAGACAGCAAGGAGGCAGGACAGCAGTTTGCGGAAATGATGAATTTCTCCGAAATGTATGCCCAGTGCGGCACGGAGAAGAAGCTCGCCATCATCAGTGAAATCGCCCGCAAGACCAAGGGCGCGGTGCTCTTTGTGTACGCAAACGGCATCGAGACCCACAGCGCCGCCGCGGTGGATATCAGGGTCAGCAGTCGCGCCAGATATGCCGACGCGATCGTACTTCCGGACGCCGTGAGCAATCTCCCGGTTGCCAAGCACGTATCCCGCCGCGTCCGCGAGATCTGCGTGGAGAACGCGCTGTTTGCGTTCATTGTGAAGGCGGTGCTGATCTTCCTGAGCATCATCGGGTACTGCAATCTGTGGTTTGCGATCTTTCTCGATTTCGTCGCCGCCGTCGCCACGGTGCTCAACACCATCCGCGTGACAAGTGAATCCCTGCGTAACAATCTCCGATACAAAATGGGAAAATGACAAAAGGGGACGGCCGCCGTACCAATCGGCAGCCGTCCTGATTTGTAGCATAAAACAGATCCGTCTCATACGCAATCAGCGGACCGAGACCACCACACGTGCGTTGCATAAATCGCCGGGGGAATTCAGAGAGAAAACCTTCGTTTATGTGACGAACACATGAACAATTGATAATTGCTGTCAGAACATTTCTGACAAACGTCCGGAAGAACGGAAAAGCCAGGCTTGACAAACCGGTGGTTTTCGGTATAATACAAGCAAGAGGGAAGATACAGGTCCCTCTGTTCCAATGGGCACTAAATGTCGCATAATATTAATTTAGCGAAATTTAGACACGATATTTCAGGGCTAAGGAGAACTCTCTATGAATCTGGACCAAATCAGCGATGTGCCGGACATCGTGATGGAATTTCTCGAATACCACTCCACCGTCCGCGGCCATTCCGACAAAACCGTCGCCGGATACTATCTTGATCTAAAAATCCTGTTTCGCTATCTCAAGCGCCGCAGAAATCTCGTCCCCAGAGATACGCCTTTTCAAGAGATCGACATCACCGACGTCGACCTGGATTTTATCAAATCCATCCGCATCGAAGAGCTGTATCGCTATCAGTCCTTCTCGCCGGAACTTGATCGCGCTCTCTCCGCGGCCAGCCGCTGCCGCAGGACCTCCTCTGTGAAATCCTTCTTCAACTACCTCATGCTCAAGCGCCATCTTCTGGATTTCAATGTTTGTCAAGAACTTGACATGCCCAAACGCCAGGCGTCGCTGCCGCGCTATCTCGAGGAATCGGAATGCGAGCGCCTGCTCGCCGCCTGCGAGGGCCCTTTTGCCTACCGGGACTATGCGATTCTGATGCTGTTTCTCTCCTGCGGCCTGCGCGTGTCCGAGCTTGTCTCCCTCAATCTCACGGATGTCTATGACGATCATGTGCGGGTCCTCGGCAAGGGCAACAAAGAGCGCGTCGTCTACTTCGCAGAGGGCTGCCAGGAGGCTGTTGAGGATTATTTGACCGTCAGAAATGACGAAGACGTGAAAGAATCCGACAAAAAAGCCCTTTTTATCAGTCAGAAAAGATGCAGGATGACAACGCGGGCGGTCCAGTACATGCTCAACAACAAGCTCCTGGCTGCGGGATTGGACGCGAGCCGCTACTCTCCGCACAAGCTGCGGCATACGGCGGCGACGCTGATGCTCAAAAACGGGGTGGACACCCGCGCCCTCCAGGAGGTACTCGGCCACAGCAATCTGAACACCACGCAAATCTACACGCATCTGGACAACGCCGCCCTGCACGAGGCCGCCATGGCCAACCCGATCGGGCGCAAGACGAAAAAAGAGATGGATGGTTGAAATAATATTGTTTACATAATTCTATTGACGTCTCATCCCAGACTGTCATCCTGAGGATCAAAGTAACGAAGGATCTTTCCCTCTGCCTTTTCCGGCACTTTCGGAAAGATCCTTCGCTGCGCTCAGGATGACATTTTATACTGTTTCTTGACAGAAAAAGGTGGAGTATTATTCTCTGGCGAGAACGGCGGCGATCGCCTCGCTGATATTGCGGACCTGGATCAGTTTGAGACCGGGAAAGCTGCCCGCCTCCTCCTTTCGGTGTACAGGGATCACGCAGCGCTTGAAGCCGAGGCAGGAGATTTCGGACAGACGCTGGTTCAGGGCACTCACGCTCCGAATCTCGCCGGAGAGACCGATTTCCCCGATCGCCGCGAGATCGGCGCCAAGGGGGCGGTCCAGATAGCTCGAGGCCACGGCGAGACTGGTCGCAAGATCCGCCGCCGGCTCCTCGAGACTCAGACCGCCGATGACATTGATATAGGAATCGCAGCCCGCAACCGAGAGGCCGCCGCGTTTTTCCAGCACTGCCAGTAGCATGGCGGCACGGTTATAATCCACGCCGTTGCTCCGTCTCGCCGCATTGTATGCCGTGGGTGTCACAAGCGCCTGCACCTCGGCCAGAATGGGTCTGGTACCTTCGATCACGCAGGCAACGCAGGTGCCAGGGCAGTTCTCCGGCCTGCCGCTGAGCAGCATTTCGGACGGGTTTTCCACGCAGCTCAGGCCGCGGTCTGCCATCTCAAAGACGCCGATCTCGTTGGTGGAGCCGAAGCGGTTCTTCGCCGCGCGCAGGATGCGGAAGCTGGTGCTGCGTTCGCCCTCAAAATAGAGAACGCAGTCCACCATGTGCTCCAGTACCTTCGGCCCGGCAATGCTGCCCTCCTTGTTGATATGGCCCACGACGAAAACCGTCAGGTTCTTCTCCTTGCAGAGGCGCATGATGCGCATGGTGCATTCGCGCACCTGCGTGATGCTGCCCGGCGCGGAGCTGAGATCGGCCTGATTGACCGTCTGGATCGAGTCGATAATGACGATATCAGGCTTGAGGCTGTCAGCGGCGGCCAGGATGCTGTCAAGGTCCGTCTCCGCCAGGACATAGATCTCGCCCCCCGACACGCCGAGACGGTCGGCGCGCAGCTTGAGCTGCCGTTCGCTCTCCTCACCGGAGACGTAGAGGATACGCCGCACTCCCGCCGTGGCGGCGCACATCTGCAAAAGCAGTGTCGATTTGCCGATCCCGGGTGCGCCGCCCACGAGGATCAGGGAGCCGAGCACCGCGCCGCCTCCGAGCACACGGTCAAACTCGGAGATGCCGGTCGGAAAGCGTATCTCCTCCGCGGTATCCAGCTCCTGAAGACGCTTTGGCTTGACTGTACGCTGGGAGCCGGCAGAGCGAGCCGGAGCACTTTTTTCAATGCGCAGCTCCTCCAGGGTGTTCCACGCGCCGCAGGAGGGGCACTTCCCTGCCCAATTCGGCGTCTCGCTGCCGCATTCCGAGCAGAGGTAGACGGTTTTCTGTCTGTTGGCCATTGTTATCACCTGATTACATATTGTATAGTCTATATACGTACTGTATTCTGCACATATTGCAGATAGGACCCCATAATCGCGGCTGCAAGCGAGGTCTGGTAGCCGGGCTTTTTCAGATTCTCCAGGTCCGTCGGGTTGGAGACAAAGCCGCATTCGATGAGGATCGCCGGGCATTCGAGGTGCGAGAGTATGTAGAGCCTCTTTGTAGCCGGCTCTGCGACACGCCTGCAATTCGGGTACAGCAGACGCAGGAGATTCGCATGGGTGAGCACGCCGAGCTCCTCGCTTCCCTCTCCGGCGGCATAAATCACCTGGGGACCGCTCGGCTGCCCGGTGGGAAAGTCGTTCTGGTGGATACTGACATAGACGGGATTCATCTGCGCCTGCGCAAGCTCAGTCCTGCATTCCAGATCCCGGTGCTCGCTGTAGGTCTCGCTGTCGCATTTGGTGCTGTCATCCTGGCGGATGAGGGCGTTATCCTGTCCGTAGAGCTCCGCCAGAGCGCGCAGCTTGAGACCGATGGCGAGATTGATGTCGCTCTCTTTCGTTCCGTCCGCACCGATGGCGCCGCTGTCGATCCCGCCGTGTCCCGGGTCGATCACAAGCGTCGTGCGGGGATTTGCATCGGCAGAGGTACGCTGTTTTTTCTCAAGTGCGAAAAGCAGAACCACGGCCAGAGCCAGCGCAAGCAGCAGAAGCAGCAGCTTTGCCCGTGTTCCGTGCAGTTTAAGCCGCATGACACTCACCTGCCCGGCAACGTCTTCCATTATAGGCGCAGCTCCGGTACAAGTCAAATCGTTTCTGAGGTCCGATCAGAGCAGTATGCATATCAGTCCCTCGCTCCCCTCGTTCAAAATGCGCTCCAGCGTCTCCCTCAGCTTCTCCTTGACATTCTCGGGCAGAGCGGCGATCTTTGCCGTCAGCCCCTCCTCGGCGATGTCGTTGAGCGATTTGCCGAAAATGTTGGACTGCCAGATGCGGTTGACGTCTCCGTCGAAGCCCTGGAGCAGGAAGTTGATGATCTCCTCGGACGCGCCTTCTCCGCCGATAGCGGGTGTGACCTCGGTCTCAATATCCGTCATGATCATGTGGATCGCCGGGGCGTTTGCCTTGAGCCTGACGCTGTATTTCCCGCCCTGCCGGACGATCTTGGGCTCCTCCAGCTGCATCTGGGAGGCGTCCGGCATCACGACGCCGTAGCCCGTGCTGCGCACCTGGTTCAAGGCTGCGCGCAGGGATTCGTAATCCGCGCGGATCGCGCTCATCTCCGTGAGGACCCGGATCAGATCGCGCTCTCCGTTGACGTCGAGTCCGGTCTGCTCGCTCAGGCTCCGGTAATACAGGCTCTTCGGCAGTTGGATCGAGACCACGCTCACACCGGTGCCGAGGTCTTTTTTGACGATCTCCGCGTTCTCCACCTGCTCGTCTTCGCGCAGGCGCTGCAGGAAGGATTTGCAGTCCTTGATCTTCTCCATATCCGCCGCCGCATCGGAGACGGATTGCAGGAGGCTTTTTCTGAGCTCGTTCTCCTTCGGCAGGGCGTCCAGCCAATCCGGCAGGAAGACGCCGACCGCCGTGATCGGAAACTCCTCCAGCACGGCACCCATGATCCTGCCGATGTCGTCCTCACTCATATGCAGACAGTCGACGGGAATGCAGCGCACATCATGCCGCTGTGAAAGCTCCTGCGCGAGGGCGGCGCACGCGCTGCTTCCGGGGTCTGCACTGTTGAGCAGCACCACGAAGGGTTTGCCGATGTTCTTCAGCTCCGCAATCGTACGGGACTCAGCCGGGACATAGTTCTCCCGCGGGATCTCCCCGAAGCTGCCGTCTGTGGTGACCACGATGCCGACACTCGAATGCTCGGCGATGACCTTGGTGGTCCCCTTCTCGGCCGCTTCCGTGATCGTCACCTCATGGTCAAACCAGGGTGTGGTCACCATGCGCTCGTGGTCGTCCTCAAATTGTCCCGCCGCCCCCTCGACCATATATCCCACGCAGTCTACCAGACGGACGGAGAGCTCCGTCTTGTCGCTGAGGCGAATGGTGACCGCATTCTCCGGGACGAACTTCGGCTCGGCGGTCATGATGGTTTTCCCGGAGGAACTCTGGGGCAATTCGTCCCTGGCCCGTTCCCGCAGATAATCGTTTTCGATATGGGGGATGACGAGGGTCTCCATGAAGGTCTTGATAAAGCTCGATTTTCCCGTGCGCACAGGGCCGACAACGCCAAGCATGACCGCCCCGTCCGTTCTCTCGGCAAGCTCGCTGTACAGATTGTTTTCACACATAAAAAAGCCTCCACTCTCATGTTCTCGCTTGTTCGAGTGTATGAGAGCCGGAGGCTTGATAGAACCGGGCGTCAGGCAAAGCGGATGCAGGCCCTGTGCTCCTGACTGACTCGGAATTCCACGCCGGGGAACTCCTCGCGTAGCCTCTCCGCGAGCGCCGGGATAATCGGGTTTTCCGTATAGAAGTGATCCGCGTCGATGAGGGTGAGCCCGCATTCCGCCGCCCGCTGGAACTGGTGGTACTTCACGTCCGCGGTCACATAAGTGTCGCAGCCCAGGCGCACCGCGTCCTCCAGGCTGCCTCCGCCGGAGCCGCCCATGACCGCGATCCTGGACACGAGATCCTCGCCCTTGCAGTAGCGCAGCGCCGGAGCGTGCAGGATGTCCTTGCTGCGCTCCAGAAACGCGGAAAGCAGCATCGGCTCAGGCAGGCTGCCGATTCGCCCACAGCCGTCCGCGTCGAGCGGCGCTTCCGGCTCCGCGCCGAGAAGGCGGATCAGCACATCGTTCACGCCGCCCTCGGCGACGTCGAGATTCGTGTGCATGGAGATAAGCGCGATTCCGTTTTCAATCAGATACAGCGCCCGCTTCTGCACGGGGTCTGCGTCCGTAACGGCCTTAAGCGGCGAGAAGATCAGCGGATGGTGCGAGATGATGAGTTCCGCGCCGTCTGACCGCGCCTCCTCGGCTACTGCGTCCGTCACGTCCAGCGCGAGCAGGACGCGCCTTGCCTCACGGTCTATGCGGCCGAGCTGAAAGCCTGCGTTGTCAAAGCCCATCTGGAGCTCCAACGGGGCGATCCCGCAGAGCGTTTTGAAGATGTCGCGTATCGTGGTCATGTCTGCCTCCTCAGGTTTTGAAGCTGTTCCCAAATTTCCAGCGTGAGTCTGTAATGGGGGCTGTCGCGTCGCCCCTCCATGCCGGCGAGCATTTTCTCAAAGCGGCGCGCAAGACTCTCAAGCTGCCTGTCATAGAGCGACAGGGACGGGCACAGGCTGCGTTTTCCAATGAAGAGCTCCGCATCGCCGAGGCCGGTGCTCCCGCCGTACGCCGCGCAGATAATCTGATAGAGCCTGCCCGCGTCCTCCGTCAGAATTTCGGACTCGATGCCAAAGCCGTTGTATATCAGCCAGTAGCGCAGCACCTCGGCCTTCGTCATCGGCTGGAGGATGAGGCGGTAGCGGCCGTCCAGGCACCACTCCGCGTCGTCCAAAATCTTGACGATCAGATCTCCGCCCATCCCGGCGACAACGATGGTGTCGATCTCCTCCCGCGGGCAGAGCGAGAGCCCGTCGCACAGCAGAAAGCTGATCCGGTCCGAGACACCGGCCTCCGCCGCGGTACGTCTGGCAGCCGCCAGCGGGCCCGCGTTGATATCGGAGGCACAGAGCCTGCCGGGATAGCCGGACAAAGCCAGCGCCGTCGGGAGATACCCGTGGTCCGTGCCCACGTCGATAAGACCTTTGCCGCTTTGTACAAGGGCCGCGATCGCCTCAAGCCGCCTGTTCATTTGCTTCACCCCCTATAAAAGAAAAGAGCTGCGTCAAAACACCGATTCAATATATCCTCCCGAGAAACGAAGCGGCGAAGGATCTCTTTCGTACTGCTGCCGAAGAAAGATCCTTCGCTTCGCTCAGGGGATGACAGGGTGCTTTGATGCAGCGCTTTTTTATTCTCTCAGGCGGTCTCCAGAAAAGACTTGAGATAGGTCAGAAACTCATCGGGGTCAACGCCGTGAGCGCAGCAGGCCTGCTCGATATTCTCACCGCTGGCCATGGCGCAGCCCATGCAGTGCATCCCGATGGCCTGGAAGGCGGGCATGGCCTGGGGGCATTTTTCTACGACCTCGGAGATGAGGGTTTCACGGGTGATTTCCATTTCATATTCCTCCGTTTTTTCTAATGTGAAAGGGGACACCGAAGTGTCCCCTTTCCTGGATTGTCAGGCGATCAGGCCTGCTCTCTCATCTTAGCAAAGCACTCGCTGCAGTAAACAGGACGGTCGGATTTGGGCTCGAAGGGAACCCGGGCTTCGCCGCCGCAGGCAGCGCAGGTAGCAGTGAAGAACTCGCGGGGACCACGAGCAGCGTTCTTACGCGCGTCGCGGCAGGCCTTGCAGCGCTGGGGCTCATTCTGGAAGCCGCGCTCTGCGTAGAACTCCTGCTCACCGGCGGTAAAAACAAATTCCTTGCCGCATTCTTTGCATACTAAAGTCTTGTCTTCGTACATCTTGAATCCTCTCTTTTGATTTGTGCCTGTCGGCTGTATTTGCGTTCAGCTGATGCTGATATCGCCAAGAATATTCTCCCGTGACAGTTTTTGACGTATTCGCTGCACGGCATTGTCAATCGACTTTGCGTTCCTGCAAAGCCTGTCCGCTATTTCTCTATACGACAAACCTTCCAAATAGAGGCCAAGGACCTTGATCTCAAACCTGGAAAGGCACCGGGAGAAAACCGCATTCAGCTCTTCCCTGCTCTCTTTGGCCAGAATCATTGTTTCCGGATTGTGGCGGATAAACTCAGGGAGGGTCGAGATGTCGGCACCGGGATCTTCGGAGAGTTCTTCAAGTGAGATACCGTCGTTGAGGGGGAAATGTTTCAAACGGGAAGCGGATCTGATTGCGGATAGAAGACGCATACGGATACAGTGCTCGGCAAAGGTGCGAAATACGGTCCCGCCGTTCGGATCATACCTGCGGATCGCGGACAGAAGACCGAAGGTGCCCTCCTGGATCAAATCCTCACTGTCGCCCCCCGCAAGAAAGAGGGGCCTTGCGCAGATCCTGACGAGACGGAGATACCGCCCGGCGAGCGCATCTTCCGCGTCCCTGTCACCGGAGGCGGCAAGTGCCTGGAGCTTTGTGTCATCCAAAACTGCGTAATCTATCATAGCTGTTTCAATATTCTAAATATATACATGTTGTATTATACAGCACAAATTGCTAAAGTCAATACCTTTTTCTGTATAATGTGATGGATTGTCCGGAAAACGCCTTATCCGGACAAATACAGCGGGCTTTCGTACTACAGCTCAAGCTGCTGCTGACCGAGATATTCAAGCCCGAGGTGCTGATACGCCTTCTGTGTGACGCAGCGCCCGCGCGGTGTGCGGGTCAGAAAGCCGCATTGTAGAAGATAGGGCTCGTACACGTCCTCCAGCGTGACCGCCTCCTCGTTGATCGTCGCGGCGAGAGTGTCCAGTCCGACCGGACCGCCGCCGTAGAATTCGATGATGCTGCGCAGCATCCTGCGGTCCAGCGCATCCAGCCCGAGCTTGTCGACCTCCAGATTCAATAGTGCCCGGTCCGCGATCTCCTTGGTGATCGTCCCGTCTGCCATGACCTGGGCATAATCCCGTACACGGCGCAGCAGGCGGTTGGCGATGCGCGGCGTGCCCCTGGAGCGCGACGCGATCTCATACGCCCCCTCGGGCACGATCTGTACATTCAGGATGCCCGCAGAGCGCATCACGATGCGCTGCAGCTCTTCGGGAGTGTAGAGCTCCAGACGCAGGGAGACGCCGAAGCGGTCACGCAGCGGCGCCGTGAGCTGCCCGGAGCGCGTCGTCGCGCCGATCAGCGTGAAGTGCGGCAGATCGAGATGGATGGAGTTTGCGGACGGCCCCTTGCCCAGAATAATGTCAATGGCGTAGTCCTCCATGGCGGGATAGAGGATCTCCTCATAGGCCCGGTTGAGCCTGTGTATCTCATCCACGAACAGAATATCGCCCTCGTTCAGATTGGTGAGCATGGCAACAAGATCGCCCGGCTTCTCGATCGCGGGGCCGGAGGTAATGCGCATATTGACGCCCATCTCGTTTGCGATGACCGCGGCAAGCGTTGTCTTGCCAAGCCCCGGGGGGCCGTGCAGGAGAACGTGGTCCAGCGATTCCCCGCGCATCCTGGCGGCGTTAATGAAGATAGCGAGATTCTCCTTCGCCTTTTTCTGCCCGATATACTCGCTGAGCGTCCGGGGTCTCAGAGAGCCCTCGTTGCTGTCCTCGGGGAGGCTTGCCGTCGTAGTGATGATTTCTTCGTTGACTTCGTCGGAAAAACTGATACTCATTTGGAAATTCCCGTCACTTTACCATCTGTTTCAGAACAGAACGTATGATCTGCTCCGCCGTCATATCCTGCGTATCCAGCTTTTTGAGGACCGGTGCGATCTCGGCGCTGGAATAGCCGAGGACCGTGAGGCCCGCCAGCGCGTCGTTTACGGCAGTGGTCCCGGCCGCTGCGGGCGCGGCTGTAAAAGCCGCGGGGATTTCGGCCTTCGTGCCGGCCATCTCCTTGCTGACCTTGTCCTTGAGCTCGAGGATCACGCGCTGCGCAATTTTTTTGCCGATGCCCGGCGCAACCGTCAGCGCCTTTTCATCGCTGCTGATGATCGCAAGGGCCAGACCCTCCGGCGTGTTATGGGAGAGGATCGACATGGCGGCCTTGGGCCCGATGCCGGAAACCGAAATCAGCATCTCAAAAAAGCGTTTCTCGTTTTTGTCCAGAAAGCCGTAGAGATCGAAATTGCTCTCCCCGATGGACTCGGACACATAGAGCTTCGCCCTCTCCCCGAGCTTCAGCCCGGCCAGGGTATTGGCCGTGACGTTCAGGGCAAAGCCGATCCCGCCGCAGTCGAGCACGGCCAGGGCCGGCTGCATCTCTGATACCATTCCCTCTATATGGTAGAGCATTCTTCCTGATCTCCCCTATACAATAATGAAGTCGCGCTCCGCGCGTGGCACAGAGCCAGAGCGACGGCGTCCGCCGCGTCGTCCGGCTTTGGGGGCGACGGGAGCCTGCACAAGCGCTTGACCATGTCCATGACCTGCCCCTTCTCCGCGCGCCCGTAGCCAACGACGGCCTGCTTGACCTGCAGCGGGGTATACTCATAGATCTTCACGCCCTGCTTATGGCAGGCCAGCAGGATCACGCCTCGTCCGTGGGCCACCGCGATGCCGGTCGTGATATTGGTGTTGAAAAAGAGCTCCTCGATGGATACGGCGTCGGGCCTGAAAAGCTCCAGCAGCTTGAGCATGTCCTCATAGATCTGATCCAGGCGGCTTGACAGACTTGTATGCGCGGGCGTGGTGATGACGCCGCAGTTGATGAGCCTGTGGCTGTTTTTTTCCGAGTCCAGCACCCCGAAGCCTATCGTCGCAATGCCCGGGTCTATACCGAGTATACGCATGTTATCACGTCCCGGGACGATTTTAACATAAACGGATACCGTCTGCAAGAAAAAAACGCGGCAGCCCGTCCCTTCGGTGAGACGGGCTGCTTTTTATGCTCTGGGGTGCGCCTTGATGTAGACGTCCTTGAGCTGCTTTTTGACGAGCTGCGAGTACATATGGGTCGAGGAGATGTCCCGATGGCCCAACATTTCCTGAATAGCGTGGATATCCGCGCCGTTTTCCAGCAGATGCGCCGCAAAAGAGTGGCGCAGCGTGTGGGGCGTGATGTCCTTTTCGATACCGGCCTTCTTCTGGTAGTGCTTGACGATCTTCCAGAAGCCCTGTCTGGACATACGCTCTCCGCTGACGTTCACAAAAAGCGACTGCTCATCCGGCATCAGGATCATCTGCGGGCGGACCAGTGTGATATAATCGCTCAGCGCCTTGACAGCCGCCGGGTACATCGGGATAAAGCGCTCCCGGTTGCGGCTTGCGCAGCGGATCACGCCCGCGACGAGGTTGACGTCGGAGATGTTGAGCTCGATGAGCTCCGTCACGCGTATCCCCGTCGCATACAGGAGCTCCAGCATCGCCTTGTCCCGGTAGCCCTTGGGGTCGATGCATTTGGGCTGATCGAGCAGAAGCTCGACCTCCTTGCTGGTCAGGATCTCCGGCAGCTTCTGGGTGTTTTTGTCGGGGATCAGACCCTGAGCAGGGTTTACGGTGATGAGCTGCTTGATGAACAGGTGCGAATACAGACACTTGATCGACGCGATCGAGCGCGAGACCGTCGCAACGGACTTGCCCTGCGCGCGCAGCATCCCGATATATTCCGAGAGATCCTCCGAGCTCGCGTCAACGATACCGTTTTCACTGTGCTCGTCGAGGTATTCTCCCAACTGTCGAATGTCCCTGAGGTATGAGCTGAGGGTGTTTGCCGATGCTTTCTTGTCTTCCACGAGATATTTTTCAAACATCTCTATGCATTCAGAATTCTGCATTCAAACGCCCTCCTTTCTATAAGGTATTATATCAGCCCGTGCTGAAACAGAAGCATGACCAGAGCGGCAGACGACGCGGCAGTGAGCATCAGCAGAAGCGAGACGCCGCACAGCCGTCTCCTGTGTCCGCGGTCCGTTATAAGCCGCCGGATCTCCGCCGCCGTGCCGAGACTCCAGGCGCAGAGAAGAAAGTGGAGTGCAGCAGCGATAAACAGCAGGAGAAGCCAGCGCCACCAATTCTCTTCCAGGTCGAGGACCCTGGTCCCCACGATGACCGAGACCGCGCCGAACGCAAGCGTCGTCACCGGCAGGAGAAAGCGGCAGAGCAGCGAGCCGGCCATGGCCGCGTCGATCGCCAGGATCACGGCGATCCACTCCCCTTCCGCTCCCCACACAGGAAGCTCCAGATCGAGCAGCCTGTGCCGGAGGAAAATGCAGAGCAACGCGCCGAGAGAGAACAAAACCAGCAGCAGCTCGCACACGGCGGGATCAGCGTTCGTTTCTCTCATCTGCTGCTATTTGTCAGAAATTTGTAATAACAATTTGATTGACATAATTGAACTGGTAACAATATATTACAAAGCCGCAAAATAATCAAGTCCTTTTTTCGATTTTCTTAAAAAATATTTTTCTTTTATGTCAACTCTTGTTACTGTTATATGTCAGAAGAGCGTTGTTCCGGCACGATGATAAGCAAGGAGAAAGCACTTTACGCTTTCAATTATGTTAATTGTGGTGAAAGCCCCGATGTTTTGGCGACTTTTTCACGCTTTTCGGCGTCAGCAGCGTTCCGGCCAGCGTTCCGGCATAAGTAAAGCTCACGAGACTGAGAATCAGGGACGGGTCCAGACCACGCCCCGCAATCAGAAAGCCGAGCGTCAGAAGCAGGATGATCAGAAAGCTCCCCGTAATGAGCGAGGTGGCAAGTCCGTTGGCTTTGCTCTTTCGGGACGCAGCGCCTCCCGCAGCAGCGGCGCACAGAAAGCTCAACGCGGAGCCGAGGTACGCGACGCCGCGCTCCCCCATACCCGCGGCGTTTGCAAGGATACTGCCAAGACAGAGCAGCGCGCAGGCGCTGAGAAGCCATGCCGCCGCCGCGTTCAGGAGGAAGCTCCCGTCCGGCAGCTTTTCGATTTTGCCAAAAAACAAAAAAACACCCCCGGGCAAATAAGATCTCTTCATCTTATTTGCCCGGGGATGTGATCATGCGCGGGGACAGGCCTTATTTTTTTCTGCCCCTGGATTTGGCAGCACGGGCCTCCGCTTCTGCGGCCTCCATCTTGGCGGTCGTGGAGACGCCCCACTTTTTGATCTGGATGCGGACACGGTCCTCACCGGTCTCAAAGGTGACGGTGTCCTCGGTGACCTGCACGATCTTGCCGGTCATGGCGCCGATGGTGGTGATCTCATCGCCGACGCTCAGCGAGTTGCGCATCTCCTCGACGGTCTTCTTTTTCTTGTTCTCGGGACGGATAAAGAAGAAGTAGAACACCGCGAACATCAGCGCGAGCATAAGGAGCATGGAAGTGGACCCGGCGCCGGCGCCGGCTGCTTCGGCAGAAAGGAAATTCATTCTGAAAAAACCTCCGAATTCAAAGTGACTGTATTATATATGGAAACGCCGCAAATTTCAAGATGCTCAGATACGTTTGTCGAGGATTTCCGAAAAATTGCGCCGGAAGTCCTCAAACGTACCCGCGTCCAGACTGTCGCGTATCCTCTGCGCAAGGCTGTTGTAAAAATACAGATTGTGCATGACCGCAAAGCGCATGGCCAGCATCTCCTCCGCTTTGAAGAGATGGCGGATGTAAGCCCGGGAGTAGCGCCTGCAGACCGGGCAGCCGCAGGCCGGGTCGATCGGGCTCTTGTCCCTGAGATATTTCTCGTTCTTGATGTTGATGATCCCGTCCCAGGTGAAGAGATGGCCATGGCGCCCGTTGCGCGCCGGCATGACGCAGTCGAAGAAATCCACGCCCCGGGCCACGCTCTCGATGATGTTGCCGGGTGTGCCGACGCCCATGAGATAACGCGGCCTGTCTTTGGGCATATGCTCCTCCACGATCTCGATGGTGTCGTACATCTCCTGATGCGTCTCCCCGACGGCAAGGCCGCCGATCGCGTAGCCGGGCAGATCGAGCTCCGCAATCTGCTTCATGTGTTCCCGGCGGATGTCCGGAAACACCGCGCCCTGGTTGATGCCGAAGAGCATCTGCCCCGGGTTGACTGCATCCTCCTCCGCGTTATAAGCTGCCAGCGCGGTCTTGCAGCGCCGCAGCCAGCGGTAGGTCCTGTCGCAGGAGCTCCGGACGTACTCCTTCGGAGAGGGGATCTTTACACACTCATCAAAGGCCATGGCGATATCAGAGCCCAGGTTTGACTGGATGCGCATACTCTCCTCCGGCCCCATGAAGATATGCCGCCCGTCGACATGGCAGTTGAATTTGACGCCCTCCTCGGTAATCTTGCGGAGCTTTGCGAGCGAGAAGATCTGAAAGCCGCCGCTGTCCGTCAGGATCGGTCCCTCCCAGGTCATGAAGCGGTGCAGCCCTCCGAGAGCTTTGACCAGCCCGTCCCCGGGCCTCACATGGAGATGATAGGTATTCGACAGCTCAATCTGGCAGCCGATGGTTTTCAGGTCAGCCGCCGAGAGAGCGCCCTTGATGGCCCCCTGGGTGCCGACGTTCATAAACACAGGCGTCTGGACTGTACCGTGCGGCGTCTGGAATTCCCCGCGCCGGGCGTGTCCCTCCTGTTTGAGAAGATTAAACACAGTAAGCTCCTTTGTCAGCGATTGCCGTACATTCTCTCATAGTAGTTCTGATATTCACCGGAGATGATCTCCTCCCACCAGGGCCTGTTGTCCAGATACCACCGGATCGTCTTCCTGATACCGTCTTCAAATCCGGTCTCCGGGAGCCAGCCGAGCTCGTTGTGGATCTTGGTCGGGTCGATGGCGTAGCGCATGTCATGCCCCTTCCTGTCTGTGACGTAGGTGATCAGGCTCTCCGGCTTGCCGAGTTCATGGCAGATCAGCCTGACGATGTCGATGTTGCGCATCTCGTTGTGCCCGCCAATGTTGTAGACCTCCCCTTCTCTGCCCTTGTGGATGACAAGGTCGATCGCCTTGCAGTGGTCCTCGACATAGAGCCAGTCCCGCACGTTCAGTCCCTGCCCGTATACCGGCAGGGGTTTGTCGTTGAGGCAGTTTGCGATCATGAGAGGGATGAGCTTTTCCGGGAAATGATAGGGCCCGTAGTTATTCGAACAGCGGCTGATGGACACGGGCAGCCCGTAGGTCCGGCTGTAGGCCTGCACCAGAAGGTCCGCCCCGGCCTTGGAGCTGGAATATGGGGAGCTGGTGTGGATCGGGGTCTCCTCCGTGAAGAAGAGGTCCGGTCTGTCGAGCGGCAGGTCGCCGTATACCTCATCGGTGGAGACCTGGTGATAGCGTCCGACCCCGTATTTGCGGCAGGCGTCCATCAAAACGGAGGTCCCGATGATGTTGGTCTGCAAGAAGATCGAAGGGTTTTCAATGGAGCGGTCCACATGGCTCTCAGCCGCGAAATTGACGACGATGTCTGGATGCTCCTCCTCAAAGAGCGTATACACCGCTTCCCTGTCGCAGATGTCCGCCTTGACGAAGCGGAAGCGCTCATCATTCATGATAGGAGCCAGCGTGGAGAGGTTGCCCGCGTAGGTGAGCTTGTCGATGCAGACAATGCGGTAATCCGGATGCTTGTCCAGCATGTAGAAGATGAAGTTTGAGCCGATAAATCCGGCGCCGCCTGTCACAAGTATCGTCATGTTCTTACTCCTCTGTTCAATAAATGATCTTCCCGTCGGCGACGTTTTTCAGATGCGCGCCGTAGCTGGACTTTCCATAGTGCTCGGCCGAGGCATAGAGCGTCTCCCGGCTGATCCAGCCCTTATAGAAGGCGATCTCCTCCAGGGCTGCGATCATGACGCTCTGCCGGTTCTCGATCATATGTACGAAGTCCGCGGCCTCCATGAGGGAATCCATGGTGCCGGTATCGAACCAGGCAAAGCCGCGGCTCATCAGACGTACATCGAGCAGGCCGTCCTTCAGATACAGCTCGTTGAGCGTCGTGATCTCCAGCTCCCCGCGCGCGGAGGGCCTGACCGCTTTCGCGCGCTCGCTCACGCCGGCGGGATAGAAATAGAGCCCCGTGATACAGTAGTTGCTTCTGGGATTATCGGGTTTTTCCTCGACCGAAATGACCCTGCGGTTCTCATCGAACTCGACGATGCCGTAGCGCTCCGGGTCCGTCACATAGTAGCCGAAGATAGTGGCCCGCCCCTCTTCCGCGCTGCGCACAGCCTCACGACAGATGGTGCCGAGGCCGTTCCCGTAAAAAATGTTGTCGCCGAGAACCATCGCGCAAGGCTCGTCCCCGATAAAGCTCTCCCCGATGAGAAACGCCTGGGCAAGCCCGTCCGGAGAGGGCTGCTCGGCATAGCTCAGCCGGATGCCGAACTGCTCCCCGTCCCCCAACAGCTGCCGGAAGCGCGGCAGATCCTGGGGTGTGGAGATGAGCAGAATATCCCGTATCCCCGCCAGCATCAGAACCGAGATCGGGTAATAGACCATGGGCTTGTCGTAGATCGGCAGAAGCTGCTTCGATGTCACCATGGTCAGGGGGTAAAGGCGTGTCCCGCTGCCGCCGGCTAAAACGATTCCTTTCATATGTTCCTTCTCTCTACTAATCATAATAGAAATTTCCCGTCTTGCTCATAGACACTGACAGTCTGATTCTCTGAATCTCTCGTGGCGACAGCAATGACTCCATCCTCACGTACCGCGAAGCAATAGATGGCCCGTCTGGGCGGCTCCGACTCCACAAGATTGACGCGCAGCCGGGACGTGAGTACAGTTTTGTCCGCCTCTGAAATCGGCTCTGTTGTAAAGGGCAGGCTCAGCGCAAAAGCCGCAGAGGACATTGCTCCACAGAAAAAGAGTGTTAAGACGAAGAAGGAAACAATCGTTCTAATTGTTTCGTTTTTAGTCATTCAGATTCGTCTCCTATGGATTTCGATAGTCGAAAGTATCACTTCCGACATTCAGCACAATTCCGTTAATTGTCACTGTATGGCCGTCGAGCCATGTGACTTCGGCGTTCCAGCAAGGATAATTCCAATAGATGTTTTTGGTTTTGCCCGTCTGATTGTTTTTCACCGAACACAAGACAGCATAGTTTGTAGTTGCTCCGCCATTGTTCAGATAGGCAAGCAAAGTGTATTGACCGTCCGGAGAGGTAAGTTCCTGTATCTTTTCCTGCCCTTTGATTCTCTGTATATCAAAAAACAGGTTATAAACTCCGTAAGCGCAAAGGGCAAAGATTGCAAGTGCGCAAAGCAGGAAAATGAGCAGCTTTTTTTTCATAACTGCGCCCTTATCCTATGCTCCGGTAACTGGCCGCCAGCGGAGAGACTTGGCGCGGACGCTTATCCCACGGTAGTCGTCGAAATATTCCGGGCCAATGTCGCCGCAGTCACACCAGCAGATGAGTCCGTCCCGAAGGAACAAGGCGGCGTCCAGGATCTCACTGGTGTAAGCCGGATCAGTCGGGTAAAGCCGCAGTTCCTGCAAGCCCGAAAACTCCAGCTCCAGCGCGGGCAGCATTTCGTCCTGCCGCTGAATCAGTACACGCAGGCAGGCTTTGTCATCCACGGGATGCATGTTCAAATCTTCGTCCACATACGCGCCGCTGACATAGGAAAGCTCCTTGAGCACGCTGTCGTGGAACCAGCTCACCCGGTTCATAAAGGCTGCAAGCTCTTCCTCGGTTTTCAGTTCAGTCCACATGTTACTTCCCCTGCATCTTTTCATTATACGTCTTACTATCATCGCATCTCCGTAACTAGCGGGAGTAAGGAGATGCATTGATATTCATTCTTCAAATAATTCTAAATTAGCCGGGAAGATTTCCCGGCTTTTGGTTTAATGCGTACAAATACTGTTCTCGTACAGCTCATGTGGAGCAATATCCTGTCCGTTTACCCATTCAATTCCGATACCACCCGGAAGCAGATGAACAGACTTGAAGCTCGGCGTGGATGTGAGGCAGACTGTGTCTTTCACCAGATTCCTTATACAAACGTACTATGATTCCGTAAACGCGCTTAATACCGACATAGTCATTCCTCCTCCGATTCATATTTTATCAGAATGATATTTACCAGTCAACAGCAAAGAAAAACAGTGTCAAAGCAGTTTACATAATAAGCATCGCATCGCCGAAGGAGAAGAAACGGTATTTCTCCTGTACGGCGACCTCGTAGGCGTGCAGGACCTGTTCTCTTCCGGCGAGGGCGGAGACCAGCATGATGAGCGTACTCTCGGGCAGGTGGAAATTTGTGACCAGCGCGTCGATGCACTTGAAGCGATAGCCGGGATAAATGAAGATATTGGTCCAGCGTGAGCCGGGGACGAGGGTCCCGTCCTCCTCCGCAAAGCTCTCCAGCGTCCTGCAGGAGGTGGTGCCGACCGCGATCACACGCCCGCCGCTGCGCTTCGTCTCGTTGACCACAGCGGCTGTCTCGGGTGTGACGACGCAGAATTCCGAGTGCATCGCGTGGTCCTCGATCTCTTCCTCCTTCACCGGGCGGAAGGTGCCGAGGCCGACGTGCAGCGTCACATAGCAGAGTTTCACGCCCTTATCCCGGATCTGACGCAGGAGCTCCGGTGTGAAGTGAAGGCCCGCCGTCGGCGCTGCGGCACTTCCCAGCTCCCGGGAATAGACTGTCTGATAGCGCTCGGAGTCCTGCAGCTCCTCCCGGATATAGGGCGGCAGCGGCATTTTACCGAGGCGCTCCAGAACCTCCAGAAAGATTCCCTCGAAGTGAAAGCGGACGATACGGTTGCCGCCCTCGGCTACCGCTTCGACCGTTGCGGTGAGCTCCCCGTCGCCAAAGCTGAGCTCCGTGCCTGGCTTCGTCTTCCGGCCGGGCCGGCTCAGGCACTCCCAGCAGCCGTCTCCGAGATCACGCAGCAGCACCAGCTCGACGTTACCGCCGCTCTTTCGGCAGCCGAGAAGCCTTGCCGGCAGGACTCTCGTATCGTTCAGGACAAGGCAGTCCCCCGCGCGCAGATAGTCCGGCAGTTCATAAAAATGCCGATGCTCGATTGCGCCGGTCTGTCTGTCCAAATGCAAAAGCCTCGAGGAGTCGCGCTTTTCCAGCGGTGTCTGCGCGATCAGCTCCTCAGGCAGGTCAAAGCAAAAATCCGATTTTTTCAAGTTGTTCCCCTATCCGCAACAAATAGTTTATAAGCGTTGTTATTATAGCAGACCGACCGTGTTTTTTCAATCAATCTGTGATAAATCCGGCAGTATATTCATAGATTGTTTGCTGTAATCTTGAATTGGGAGGCTGGTTTATTGAAAACGCCGGTATTTCGGGGCTCCTGTACAGCGATCGTCACACCCTTTGACGAGCATGGCATAGACTACGAGAGGCTGCGCAGAAATCTGGATTTCCAGTATGAAAACGGAACGTCCGCCATCGTGGTCTGCGGCACGACCGGAGAGAACGCGACGCTCACATCGGACGAATACCAGGAGCTGGTGCGGGTCACGATCCGGGATAACGCCGGACGCATGAAGGTCATTGTCGGCGTCGGGAGCAACAACACACAAATCGCCTGCAAACGCGCCGAAAGCGCACGCGCCCTCGGCGCCGACGCTATTCTGATGGTGACGCCCTACTATAACAAGAGCACGCAAAAGGGGCTTATCGAGCACTTCTCCCATGTGGCAGACCGCGTGGACATCCCGATGATCCTGTACAATGTCCCGAGCAGGACAGGGATCGGCCTCCGGGCGGAGACCTGCGCGCATCTTGCAAAGCATCCGAATATCGTCGGCATCAAGGAGGCCTCCGGCGACATTGCCCTCGCGGCAAAAATCCGAAGCCTCTGCGGCGACGAGCTTATCATCTGGAGCGGGAACGACGACTGCACGGTGCCTCTTATGTCCCTGGGCGCGCTCGGGGTGATCTCCGTCGCGAGCAATATTGTTCCGGGGGCCGTTGCAAAGCTCTGTTCCCTCTGCCTTGCCGGCGCGTTTGAGGAGGCCACAGCCCTGTATGGCAAATATGCGGCGCTGATCTCCGCCCTGTTCATCGAGACCAATCCCATCCCCGTCAAGGCCGCCATGCAGCTCATGGGAATCGACAGCGGCATCCTGCGCCTCCCGCTTGTGGAGATCACACAGGAGAGCAGAAGCAAGCTTGCCGCCGCCATGCGGGACGCGGGGATCGCAGTTTAAGCACGCATCGCATCCAGGGTCATGGCGACAAGATCGGGCAGCTCCATTTCCAGCATCTCCGCGCCCATGCGGATCACGTCGCGCGAGCAGCCGGCGGCGAATTTTTTGTCCTTGAACTTTTTCATGACGGACTTCGTCTCCATGTCGGAGATCCCGGTGGGCCGCATGAGAGCGACCGCACCGATGAGCCCTGTCAGCTCGTCGGTTGCGAAGAGGATCTTCTCCATGTATTTCTCGGGCTTGACGTCCGCGCAGATCCCGTAGCCGTGGCTCACCACCGCGTGGATCACATCCTCGTCCACGTCCAGCTCATGCAGGAGCTCGTCTGCCTTGACGCAGTGCTGCTCGGGCCAGCGCTCAAAGTCGATATCGTGGAGCATCCCCACGACACGCCAGAAATCCACATTTTCAGGGTCCGCCTCTCTGGCGATCTCTCCCATGACCTTGGACACCGTTTCGGCGTGCTGAAGGTGAAACGCCTCCTTGTTGTAGCGCGTCAAAAGCTCCCGCGCCTGTTCGACGGTCGGTATATAGCTCATGTATCTGAAACCTCCTGTTTTGTTTATGGCAACACCGCACAATACGCCAGCGGCATCTTCCGGAAAATCGCGCTCTGATTTCGTCACTTCTTCCTGGCATACACAAAGTATGCCTGCGAAAAACTGCCATCATCAGAACCTGTTTTTTCTCGGAATTTGCTCTTGCCGCATGATGCTGTGATGCCTTATGGAAAAACAGCTGCCATCCGGCGGCTGTTTTTCCTGTTCAATGTGTATGAAACCGCTGTCAAGACAATCAGATTCTGATAAGCTCGTACTCTCTGCTGCCAAGGCCGATCTCCTCGGCGTGGACAAGCCCTGCTTCCCACTCGGCGTCCGGGTGGTTCAGATGGAAA
Organism: Oscillospiraceae bacterium; assembly: GCA_902779945.1. Classification (GTDB taxonomy): domain Bacteria; phylum Bacillota; class Clostridia; order Oscillospirales; family Oscillospiraceae; genus Limivicinus. Next base: position 152,965 of record CACZDN010000002.1, read on the forward strand.
TACTCGTGATTGGGATCGTCGTTCCAGAAGGATTTGATATGCCGGTCGAGACGGCTGCCCTCGACGACGGGCATCCTGTTGCAGAGATCCACACATGCCTGATCCAGTGCGACGGGATCAAACGAGGCCAGCATCCCGACGTCGGGGATGATGGGGACGTCGTTTTCGGCATGGCAGTCGCAGAAGGGCGAGACGTCGCAGATCAGGGAGATATGGAACGAGGGACGGTCCTTGACTACGGCGTAGGCATACTCGGAGATCTTGCAGGAGAGGATGGCAGTGGAGTTTGCGACGCTGGGCTCGATCGCGTTCTTGGGACAGATGGCGAGACACCTGCCGCAGCCGACGCACTTTGCGTGGTCAATGCTGGCCTTCCCGTTTACAACGCTGGGACCGCTGTGTGCGCAGATGCGGACGCAGGAGCCGCAGCCGACGCAGAGCTCCTGTTCTACAACGGGCTTGCCCTCCCAGTGCTGCTCCATCTTTCCGGCGCGGGAGCCGCTGCCCATGCCGAGGTTCTTGAGCGCACCGCCGAAGCCTGCCTCCTCGTGGCCCTTGAAATGGCTGAGGGAAATCACGATATCGGCGTCCATGATGGCCTGGCCGATCTTTGCCTCCTTGACAAGGGGCAGGTTGATGGGGACCAGGGCCTCGTCGCTGCCCTTGAGGCCGTCCGCAATAATGACATGGCAGCCGGTCTGCAGCGGGGAAAAGCCGTTGAGGTAAGCGGTATCCATGTGGTCCAGCGCGTTCTTGCGGCTTCCGACGTAGAGCGTGTTGCAGTCGGTCAAAAAGGCGTTGCCGCCGAGGGCGCGGACGTAGTCGACGACGACCCTGGCGTACTGCGGGCGCAAATAGGCGAGGTTGCCGAGCTCGCCGAAGTGGATCTTGATCGCGGCAAAGCGGTCTGTGAAGTCGATCTGCTCGAAGCCTGCGCGCTTCATCAGCCTGTGCAGCTTCTGCGGGAGGGGTTCGTTGGGGGTGGCGTGAAAGTCGGTGAAGAATACGGGTGATTTGTTCATGAATATCACTTCCTCATATGTGTGTCAGGACGGTCTGGCCGTCTCGCTTGGGATGTTTACCAACAGCATCATTATACATAAAACAGGCTGAAACATCAAGTGCGGGTTTGCGCCGCAGCGGAGAAAGCCATGTTGTCGTTCCGGAATCGCATAAGCTCTTGACGCGCCGGGGAAATAGCGATAAAATAATATAGAAAAATTATCAGGTCTTCAGCTCTCTCACGAAGGCGTATCGCTTGGGGTGATCTCTTTGGAAGGAAAGAACAAATTCAAACGCTGGCTCACGCTCGGGAGCGTCGGCGTATTTGTCGGCGTCTGGGTTCTGGCGGCGGAGCTGCATCTTGACACGCTGATGAACGTTCTGGTGGCTCTGGCCGCCGCAGGAGGCGCTGCGGGCGTGACCGCCTGGATCTACAACAGACGCGCGAGCCGCAAGGCACGCAAGGCGGAGAAGGAAAAGCAGGACCGGGAGAAGCAGAAGCCCGCGGAAGCGAAAGCCGCCCCCATCAAGAGCTACGGCCCGGAGATTGACCCCATCATCGCCGAGGGCAACCGGGCGCTGAGCGAGATGGGCAGGCTCTACCTCTCCATCAAGGACCCGGAGGTGCGCAGGAAGATCAACGAGATCATGCGCATCACGGACAAGATTACGCAGGACGCCATCGCCGACCCGACCGATATTCCGCAGATCAAGAAGTTCATGAACTATTATCTCCCCACAACCATTAAGCTTCTCAACGCCTACGACCGCATGAGCTCGCAGGGCATCGAGGGGGAGAATTTGGACAAGAGTATGAAGAGCATCAACGACATGCTCGACGCCGCGATCGTGGCCTATAAAAAGCGTCTTGATTCCCTGTTTGAAAACCAGGCCCTGGACATCGAGACGGATATTGAAGTCATGAACACCATGCTTGCCCGAGAGGGACTCTCCGGCGGCAAAGATTTTGATATTTGAGAAAGGAAACAGACAGCATGAACGAAGAAAGCCGTATTCCCTCCCTGACGCTGGATTCCGCGCCCGCCGAGACGCCCGCCGAGGCGCCTGCCGAGACGGCCGCCGCAGTCGAACAGGCGCCCGTGCCTGCCGAAGAGACCGCCGCGGAGAAAGAGGAAGCAGCAGAAACCATAAAGGAAGTCGACCTCAGCAGCCTCTCCCCCGCCGAACAGGCCGCGGTCCGCACTTTCTCCGAGAAGATCGACGTCATGAACACCGAGCAGATCATGCACTACGGCAGCAACGCCCAGAAGAACATCTCCGATTTCTCCGGCGCAGCGCTGAGCTCCGTACGCACCAAGGACCTCGGCGAAGTCGGCGGGATGCTCGGCGATCTTGTGGTGGAGCTGCAGGGTCTCAACTTTGACGGCGAGCAGAAAAAGGGCTTCATGGGTCTCTTCAAAAAATCCACGCAGAGCATTGCGGAGCTGAAGGCCTCCTACGACAAGGCGGAGCTCAACGTCGACAAGATCGTGGAGTCCCTTGAAAAGCACGAGATCACGCTGATGAAGGACGTCAGCATGATGGACAAGATGTACGACAAAAACCAGGAGTATCTGAAAGAGCTGACCATGTACATCCTCGCCGGCAAGCTGCGGATCGAGCAGCTTCGCAATGAGGAGCTTCCGAAATACAAGGCCAGAGCCATGGAGACCGGCCTGCCCGAGGATGCCCAGGCCGCAAACGACTTCTCCAACATGATCGGCCGTTTTGAGAAGAAAATCCACGATCTGGAGCTCACCCGCACGATCTCCGTCCAGATGGCCCCGCAGATCCGCATGATCCAGAATAACGACAGCCTCATGGCAGAAAAGATCCGCTCCTCCATCATGAACACCATCCCCCTCTGGAAGAGCCAGATGGTCCTTGCTCTCTCCCAGTACCACTCCGATCAGGCCATGAAGGCCCAGCGTGAGGTGACCGACGTGACAAACAATCTCCTTATGAAAAACGCCGAGGCCCTCCACCAGGGCAGCGTCAACATCGCCAAGGAGGCCGAACGCGGCATCGTCGATATTGAGACGCTCAAGAAGACCAATCTCGAACTCATCCAGACCCTGGACGAGGTGCGCCAGATTCAGGATGAGGGCCGCGCCAAGCGTATGCAGGCCGAGGCAGAGCTTGCCCAGATTGAGGGGGAGCTCAAGCAGAAGCTCCTGTCCATGCGGGGCTGAGCGCCCGGAAAAGAGGATATTCCATTGTCTATTGAAAAGGGCCGCGCGTATTTCAGGGCGCTCGGCATTGAGGACCGCGTGCTGGAGTTTGACGTCTCCTCCGCCACGGTGGAGCTTGCGGCGAAGGCCGTCGGCGTGGAGGGCGCGCGCATCGCCAAGACGCTCTCCTTCAAGACGGCGGAGGGCTGTATGCTTATCCTCGCCGCCGGAGACGCACGGATCGACAACCAGAAGTTCAAGGCGCAGTTTCACACGAAGGCCAAAATGCTCACGGCGGACGAGGTGTTGACGCTGGTCGGCCACCCGGTCGGCGGCGTATGCCCCTTCGGCTGCAACGAGGGGATCCCCGTCTATCTGGACGAGAGCCTCAAGCGCTTCGAGACGGTCTTCCCCGCCGTCGGCAGCGCCAACAGCGCCATCGAGCTGAACCTGGACGAGCTGTACCGTTACGCCAACGCCATTGCGTGGATCGACGTGTGCAGGCTGCCGGAGTAAGAAAAACATCAAGCATGTTATCCTGAGCAAAGAGAAGGATCTTTCCCGCCATGATTGCAGAATATGCAGCGGGAAAGATCCTTCGTCGCTTTGTCCCTCAGGACGACAAGCCTGCTTCTCCGGAAATCTGACAGAAATGCCTGTCGGCTCTCTTCCAGAGACCCGTATTACCCACGAAAGCGCGCGAGGAAGTCGATGGTCTCCGGCTTTTTCGGATGGCTGAACAACTCGTCCGGGGTCCCCTGCTCGCAGATGACGCCCTGACTCATGTAGACGACGCGGTGGCTCACATCGCGGGCAAAGGCCATCTCATGCGTCACGACCAGCATGGTGATGCCGGTCTCGGCCAGCCTGCGCATGACCTGCAGTACCTCGCCCACCATCTCGGGGTCGAGGGCGGAGGTCGGCTCGTCAAACAGCAGCACCTCCGGGCCCATGGCGAGGGCGCGGGCAATAGCCACGCGCTGCTTCTGGCCGCCGGAGATCTGGCGTGGTCGCGCGTTGATATAGGGCGCCATGCCGACCCTTTCGAGAAATTCCATGGCGTGGGCCTCGGATTCAGCCCTGCCGCGCTTGAGCACGCGCTGCTGACCGACGATGCAGTTTTCCAGCACCGTCATGTTGTTGAAGAGATTGAAGGACTGGAACACCATGCCGACATGCGAGCGGTACTGCGCAGGTTTCGAGCCGTGGGCGAGGATATTGCGCCCGTGGTAAAGGATTTCGCCCGAGCTCGGCATTTCAAGCAGGTTGATGCAGCGCAGGAGCGTCGACTTGCCGGAGCCGGACGCGCCGATGATGCTGATCACGTCGCCCTTGTCCACGGTAAAGTCGATGTCGCGCAGGACCAGGTTGCTGCCGAAGGATTTGGAGAGGTGGTTTACCTGCAAAATGGTCTCGCTCATCTGTCCGCCTCCCTTCTGTCCGTCATGCCGCGGTCTCGCCGCGTCTCCGCGCGCTGGCCCTGGCACAGTGCCTCTTCCCGTTCGATCTGGCGGCGCAGGGCCTCGCGCTGCACACTCTTGACAGCCTCGGGATTGCGCTCGTCAAACGGCGAGCTGCGGTCCGGGAAGCTGTAGGTGCCCGCCGTCATGGTCAGGGAATCGACCTGTACGAGCTCGTAGCTGGAGCTTCCGTCCATCTTTTTCTCGATCCAGCGCAGCAGGAAGGAGGCGAGCAGGGTCATGGTGAGATAGCCCGCCATCTCCACCGTGGCCGAGGGAAAATACAGGTAGCTCGCTCCGACGGCCGCGCGGTGCGCCGCGAAGAAATCGGGGAAGCCGATGATGAACATGACGGAGGTGTCCTTCACGTTAATGATAAAGTTGTTGCCGATCTGCGGCATGATGTTGCGCAGGGCCTGGGGCAGAATGACATAGGTCATGGTCTGCACATGGGTCATGCCGATGGCCTTCGCGCCCTCGGTCTGCCCGGGGTCAACGGAGATGATGCCGCCGCGCACGGATTCGGCCATATACGCGCCTGTGTTGATGGAGACGACGATGATGGCCGCCGCCCAGACACTGGAAAAGCGCAGACTGTTGTTGGAGAAATAGGGCAGGCCGTAATAGAAAAACACAGCCTGGAGCACCATCGGCGTGCCGCGGAAGATCTCGACATAGACGCGGATCACAACGCGGATGAGGCACAGGAAAAAGCGCTTGAGCGGCGGGTCGTTTTTCGTATAGGGGATCGTATTCAGCACGCCGCAGAGAAAGCCGATCAGGCAGCCGAGAAGCGTGCCGACCAGTGCGAGAATCAGAGTGTTCTTGACGCCGAGGAGATAGGAATTGCCGTATTTTCCCCAGAGCCTGACGATATCGAGACCGAGCTGCGAGAACCTGTTCATTCGCTTTGCTCCTTTGAGAGTGTTCTTTTTTACAGCTTGAGCCGCGGGTCATGCCCCGCGGCTCTTACACGCTGTTAACGCTGTGGTCGCATAGCGGAAGGGCTTACTCCTCGCTCGTCGGCGCGATGGCGATCGCCTCGGCCATGAGATTGTTGAAGTCCTCTACGCTCATCTGGGACAGCACGCCGTCGATGGCCTCGCGCAGGACGGTGTTGCCCTTCATCATGGACACGCCGATGTTGACGTTCTCGGCGCGCTCCTGCTCGGTGAACGCAAAGTCGCCGTCGGTGCCGGAGAAGTCGAGGATAACGAGCTCAAGCTGATCCTTGTAGGAGTTGACCGCGCCCTGAGCGGTGGGCATATCGGTGCAGATAAAGTCCACATTGCCGGTGACCAGCGCCATCAGCATGGCGGGAGCGGTCTCGGCCGCGGGCAGGATATTCGCGCCGGTGATCTGAGGCAGGCAGTTGTCATACCAGATGGTGGCGAGCTGGGCGGTGCAGGTACCACCGGAGAGATCGGCCAGGCTCTTCGCATTGGCATAGGGGCTGTTGGCGGTGGTGAGGCAGACGATGGTCGCGTAGAAGTAGGGGCCCGCGAAATCGACCTGCTCTGCGCGTTCGGCCGTCATGGACTGGCCGGCAATGACTGCGTCAAAGGTGCCGGTCTGGACGCCGGGGACGAGAGAGTCCCAGTCGGACTGCAGGACCTCGAGCTGCCAGCCGTTGGCCTCGCAGATCTTCTTTGCGATCATGACGTCGTAGCCGTTGGCGTAGGAGCCCTCGACATTGGCGATGGGGACGGCGCCGTTGGAGTCGTCGGACTGGGTCCAGTTGTAGGGGGCGTAGGCGCATTCCATGGCGATGGTGAGCACCCCGTCCTCCACGCCGCTCGGCACATCGGCAAAGGCGGCTGCAGACAGGCTCAGGAGCATCAGCGCGGTCAGCGCGACAGCAAGAATTCTTCTCATGGTTTTCCTTTCCGAATCCGAAACGATTCACCGGACCTTTTCCCCGCCGGCGAGGGAAATTAAAAATGAACCGCTTTGTCAGCGGTCCATGAAAAATCGGGTGTGAGACAGAAGCCTCTCCGGTGTTTCGATAGCGCTCCACAAAGACTTGTGACAGTCCGCACGATTTTCTCGGGCGGCCCAGAACCGGTACTTCAGGCAAGGCCCCGGTCCTTCGGCGATGCTCCCTTTCCCTCCGGCAGCTGCCTGGCTTTGCCGGACGGTACTGATGAACACCGCGCCTCTATCATTCAGCGATTCACTTTGGCTGCATCTTATCATTACGCTTCAACACTGTCAAGGGGTAAAGCACTAAATCGCCGTTTTTTGGCGAATGCAGCGAAACTTACAAAAGAAATTTTGCTTATTTGTATATTTTGACGGGTCAATGCACCCGCAGCTTCCGTTTCTCCGCCGGCAGATGCGCTGTGATGATCTCCCAGGCCCGGTCTGACTTCTCACACTCCGGCAGCAGAAACGCCCTCGCCGCGCTGCCGTACAGGTAGATGCAGTCCGGGAAGCGGTACGCCATATAGACGTCGTTCCATGTGTAAGACGCGCTCTCCTTCCCCTTCTCCACCTTGAAGCCGTCCGGAAGGAGCGTCACGTAATACTGCACTCTGTCGTGTGAAAGGCTGCTCAGCTTCGCCTGTCTGTTCATCGAGGCCAGAAAGCTCCCGAACCACACGAGCGGCAGCACGATCCCGATGCCGAGCAGCACAGATCCGATCATCACAGCCTCCTCCCTGCCTTCCCGCCCCAGAAAACAGACAACGGCAAAGGCAGTCAGGATCAGCGTAAAGAGCAGCGGATTGCGCCACGCCTTTTTTCGTATCACGGAATCAAAAACCCCAAAGCGCATGAAGGTCCTTCTGTCGATATTTCCGGCCATCGTCAGCGCGGAAATCTTTTTTTCATCCTGCATCCTGCCGCCCCCCCGTTTTACTTACCGCCATTATTTTACACGCCGTTCGGGCGATCGGCAACCATAAATTCAAACAGAGCACAAAAAAACGCTGTTCAAAAGGGTGTTTTTGCGGTATGATAGAGAGTAAGAAAAACGGGAGAAAGGAGGGACCGGTCGTGAAAAGGCTGCTCCTGCCCGGACTCACGCTGTCCAGGCGCATCATCCTGTTTTTGATCCTTTTCGGCTTTGCGCTTTTCACACAGGTTATTCTCCTGCGCTACCAGTCCGCGCATGTGTTGAATCCGACCCAGGAGCGAACAGAGGCCATCCAGACGATCAGCCAGTTTCTCGACGCGACAGGCAACTGCGTCACGGCGCTGGCGGACTACCGCTGGGACTACGGCGACCCTGCTTCGCTGACGGCGACCGTCCAGTCCTATCGCAGCGCGGCGTCGGAACAGCTTCTTCTGATCCACGCTGAGCCGTGGACGGCTACCGAGGAATACTGCCTGCTCCTCGGCGCGGTCGAGACCAGCTATTCGTTTTTTTCGGGCAGGGCGGACGCGATCTGCGGGGCTCTCAGCCACGGACAGAGCGCCTATGCGGCCCAGCTCTATTATAACCGCACGGCCTCCTGCGGCGCATATCTGATGCAGTACGCCAGAGAACTTTTGGAGCAGGCCATTCTGGATAACCACGGCGCCTTCTCCCAGCTCTACGCCACGAACGACCAGCTCCAGCTTCTGCAGCTCATGACGACGCTGCTGTCTGTCATCGCCACGGTACTGCTTGTGATCTCGCTCTACCATCTGCTGCGCTCCGTCATGCAGCTCTCCCGAGCCTCCCGGCAGATCAGCCAGGGCGAGCTGGACATTCCGGACGTGGACGACAGCCGTCAGGATGAGATTGGCCACCTCGCCGGGACTTTCAACGAGATGAAGCGCTCCATGAAGCAGCAGATGCAGCTTTTGCAGGAGAAGAACGAAATGGAGAGGGAGCTTTACACCAAGGAGACCGAGGCGCTTGCCCTGCAAAATCTCATCGAAGCCGGAAAGCTCCAGCTCCTGCGCAGCCAGATCCATCCTCACTTTCTGTTCAACACCCTCAATCTGATCACCTATACCGCCAGGCAGGAGAAGGCGGAAAAGACCGGCGCGCTCATCACCTCGCTCAGCCGCTTCTTCCGCTACTCCCTCGGCAGCAACGCGGCTTCGGTCCCGCTGGAGAAGGAAAAGCAGATCGTGGACGACTACTACTCCCTCTACCACGCCCGCTTTGGAGACCGCATCCGCCTGAGCTGGCGGATCGACCCGGACGTCGATCTCTCGGAGACGCTGATCCCCTCCTTTCTGATCCAGCCGCTGGTGGAAAACGCCATCCAGCACGGCATTGCGCCGAAGGAGGAGGGCGGCTGCGTTGAGATCCGGATCGACAAAGCGGACGGACTTCTGCTGATCACGGTCAGCGACGACGGCGTCGGCATGAGCGAGGAGGCGCTTGCGCGACTCCAGGACCATCTGCAGAACGGCTCGCTCACCGGGGAGCATATCGGATTGTACAATGTGGCGGCGCGGCTCAGGCTCTCCGGGCGTTCCGAGGGGCTTGTGATCCGCTCCGAGGTCAATTCGGGCACAAGCGCGACGATGCGCCTGCCTCTGATGCTGGCGCAAAAGGAAACGGAGGCGGAGGATGAATAGAATTCTGATCGTGGACGACGAGCGCTTTGAGCGCGAGCAGCTTTGCCAGATTGTCGAAGAGGTTTTTCCCCGCGAGGTCCAGACCCGCACGGCGGAGAACGGGCGCCAGGCTGTGGAGACTGCGGCCCTTTGGTCGCCGGGGATCGTCCTCATGGATATCGAGATGCCGGGGCTCAACGGTATCGAGGCCGCCAAGCGCATCCTGAGCCAGCTTCCGGGCTGCCGTATCATTTTTGTCACGGCCTACAGCCTGTTCCAGTATGCCTATGAGGCGGTCAAGATGGGGGCGTACGACTACATTCTCAAGCCCGTCAACCCCGACGACGTTGCGCGCGCTGTGCGCAGCTGCATCGACCGGGCCGAGACGGAGGAGGAGCTGAAGGCCATGGCCCCGATGGCGGAGACGCTTTCGGACGGCGCCTCCCTGGACAAGACGGCGATACTGATGGCAAATGTCAAAAAGTACCTCCAGCACAATTACATGCTCTACGACGTCAGTCTCGACTCTGTCGGTGACATTTTACATATCAATTCCTCGTATCTCTCCATGCTGTTCAAGAAGTCCTTCGGGGTCAATTTTGTCGACTATCTCACGGAGCTGCGTATCCATGCCGCCAGAGAGCTTCTGACCGACCCCTTCCTCTCGGCGGCGGAGGTGGCCAACATGGTGGGCTATGAAAGCCCGAACTACTTTGCCCGCGTCTTCAAGAAAAATACCGGCCTGACCCCCACCGAATACCGCAAATCAGGCGCGGCAGGCGGAAAGGACAGAGGCGTATGAGACGGGGGCTTATACTGCTCACGGCGGCACTCATAGCAGTCCTGCTCTGCGGGTGCGGCGCCGTGGCGGAGCACGGGCCGACGCTTCTCCTGCGCTGCGCGGACAACCAGCCGGAGGATTACCCCACTACCAAGGCGGCGGAGTACTTTGCCTCACTGGTCGAGGCACGGACCGACGGGCGCGTCGTCATACGGGTGTTTCCCAACGCCGAGCTCGGCGGTGAAAAGAGCGTCTTTGAACAAATGCAGTTCGGCGGAATCGACTTTGCGCGTGTCTCTGTCGGAACGCTGGCGGCTGAGGTTCCGGAGGCAGAGATGCTGCAGCTGCCCTACCTGTTCCGGGACGCGGAGCATATGTGGCGCGTGCTGGACGGGAAGATCGGGGACGAGCTTCTGCTCTCCGTGCGCAGGGCCGATGTGGTCGGGCTGAGCTGGTTCGACGCGGGCGCGCGAAACATCTATACCCGTGAGCCCGTTGCGAGCCTGCAGGATCTCAAGGGTCTGACCATCCGCGTGCAGGAATCGGAGCTTATGAGCGAGATGATCCGTCTCTGGGGTGCGATACCCGTACAGATGGTCTACAGCGAGGTCTATTCCGCCCTGGAGACCGGAAGCATCGACGGCGCGGAAAACAACTGGCCCAGCTATGAGGCAACGGGACATTTTGAAGCCGCGCCCTATTATCTGCTGGACGGTCACGCCCGCCTGCCGGAGCTTCTGCTCATCAGCAAGGTCACGCTGGAAAAGATCACAGCGCTGGACAGCAGCTACGGCGACATTCTCATACAGTGCGCGCGCGAGGCGGCGATCTATGAACGGGAGCTCTGGAAGGAGCGCGAGGGCGCATCGGAGGCGCTGGTACGCGAAAACGGCTGCATTGTGACAGAGCTGGACGACGCGGCGCTGCAGGAATTCCGGGAGGCTGTAACACCTCTTTACGAGGGCTTCCCGCCCGAAATCCAGACGCTTATCCGGCAGATACAGGCGGCGTAAAGCCCCCTTCCGTGCGATCCGCTTTCCGGCAGTCCGCACATTTTTTGGATAGTTAGCACAATTTTTGAAAGCCCTTGAAATGGTTTTTGCGGGCTGGTATAGTAAAATCACCAATAAGGGCAGGAAGCCCAAAAGAAATTTTTACAGGAGGAATCATCATGAAGAAAACTCTGGCGCTCGTTATGGCACTGTGCATGATCTTCGCACTCTGCTCCGTCTCCGCTTGCGCGGATGAACCCATCACCCTGACCTATGCTGAGGTCAACCCGCTTGAGGGCACCATCGTCGGCGCGATGGCCAAGGCCTTCAAGGAAAAGACGGAAGAGCTCTCCGGCGGCCAGGTCCTGATCGACATTCAGGCCAGCGGCGTTCTGGGCTCTGAGGACCAGGTTCTGGACAACCTGCTCGGCGGCGGCAACATCACCGACATCAGCCGCATCTCCGCTTTCGCGCTCACCCAGTACGGCTGCGACAAGGCCAGCCTCCTGTCCATCCCCTACACCTTTGTGAACGAGGATCACTTCTGGAACTTCGCCGCCAGCGATCTAGCGCAGGATTTCCTGATGGAGCCGCAGGAGATCGGCCTGCCCCTGCGCGGCCTCTGCTACGGTGAGGAAGGCTTCCGTCACTTCTTCTTCAAGAACGAGGTCAGGAGCCTTGAGGACCTCAAGGGTCTCAAGATCCGCGTCTCCTCCGACCCCGTTATGACCGGTATGGTCACCAACCTCGGCGCCTCCGCCACCAGCGTTCCCTTTACCGAGCTCTACAGCGCTCTGAACACCGGCGTTGTTGACGGCGCTGAGCAGCCCACCGCCAACTACCGCTCCAACGCCTTCCAGGAAGTCGCCCCCTACCTGCTTCTCGACGGCCACACCCTCGGCGCTCTGCAGATCATCATCACTGACGCCGCCTGGGCCAAGCTCAATGAGGAGCAGCAGGGCTGGATCATGGAGGCCGCCAAGTACGCCTCTCAGGTCTGCCGTGAGAAGGTCGCCGAAATCGAGGCTCAGACCTTTGAGCTTCTGAAGGAAGACGGCGCCACCGTGATCGAGGTCACCGACAAGGGCCCCTGGATCGAGGCCTGCCAGCCCACCATCAAGGCCAACACCGAGAAGCTCGCCGATCTGTATGCTGAGCTCGTCGCCATGGCCGGCTGATCCGATCCGTCTGATTTTCAAAACCTGAAAGGGGTGCAGGGGTAATCCCCTGCGCCCCTCGTCTATACTCCGAAAAAACTGAGAAAGGAGTTTTTGTATGCCTGCTTTTTTCCGGGCTCTTGAGAAGATCAGGCCCGTGTACGATTGGACGTACAAAATTCTGATGTTTGTGTGCAAGCTGCTGCTCATCGGCGATATCCTGATCACCGCCTGGGCCGTGGCCGGACGCTATATCCCCTTCATCACCGACCCGCACTGGAGCGAGGAGATCGTGCTGACCCTGATGGTCTACATGGCGGTGCTGTCCGCCACGCTCGCCATCCGCAAGGGCGCGCACATCCGCATGACAGCCTTTGACACCTATCTTCCCAAAAAGGTCCTGATGGTGTCCGATATTCTGGCTGACCTTGCCGTGCTGATTCTGGGCATTTTTCTGGTTAAATACGGCATCCAGTTCTGCAATTCCCCCCTCAGCCTGCGCGGCAAATACGCCTCCCTTCCGCTGAGCAAGTTCTGGCAGTATCTCCCCATTCCGGTCGCGGGCGTCGGCATGATCATTTTCGAGCTGGAGCAGGTTTTCCAGCATATTGCGGCTTTCTTTGTGAAAAAAGAAAAGGAGGCGGTCTGATCCATGACTCCTGAAACCATATCCACCATCGTTTTGCTGGGGAGCTTCTTCGTCATGATCTTCCTCCGCTTCCCCATCGCCTATTCCGTCGGTATCTCGACGATCCTGTGCATGATGTCCATGGGCCAGAATCTGGTCACTCTGCCGCAGCAGATGGTCAAGGGCGTCTGGTCCTTCTCTCTGATGGCGGTCCCCTTCTTCATCACGATGGGCGTGCTGATGGGCACAGGCGGCATTTCCGACAAGCTGATCGCACTTGCAAACTCCCTGGTCGGCTGGATGCGCGGCGGCCTTGCCATGGTCAACATCGTGGCCTCCTACTTCTTCGGCGGCATCTCCGGCTCCGCCTCGGCGGATACGGCATCGCTCGGCTCCATCCTCATCCCCATGATGGTGGACGAGGGCTATGACGCGGACTTCTCCACCGCCGTTACGATCACCTCCTCCTGCGAGGGCCTGCTTGTCCCGCCGAGCCACAACATGGTCATCTATGCCACCTCCGCCGGCGGCGTATCCGTGGGCGCGCTCTTCATGGCGGGCTATCTGCCCGGCGCGCTGCTCGCCATCGCGCTGATGGTCGGCTCTTACATTCTCTCCGTCAAGCACAACTATCCCAAGGGTGCGGCCTTCTCTCTCATGAACTTCATCAAGCAGATCGGCAAGTCCATCTGGGCGCTGCTGGCTGTGCTGATCGTTGTCGTCGGCGTCGTCGGCGGCGTGTTCACCGCGACGGAGTCCGCCGCTATCGCCGTTATCTATTCCCTGCTCGTCTCCGTGTTTATCTACAAGGGTCTCGACTGGAAGGGCGTCTGGAAGAGTCTTGAGCAGTGCATCGACACGCTGGCCATCGTGCTCATCCTCATCGCCATGAGCGCGGCCTTCGGCAACTGCCTGACGCTCCTGCACGTCCCCGCCAAGGCTGCGACCTTTATCACCAGCATCTCCAGCAGCCCCGTCGTCGTCATCCTGCTTCTGAACGTGATCCTGCTCATTCTCGGCATGATTATGGACATGGCGCCGATCATCCTGATCGCCACGCCGATCCTGCTGCCGGTCGCGCAGAGCGTGGGCCTGCACCCCGTCCAGTTCGGCATCATGATGGTGCTCAACTGCGGCATTGGCCTGCTGACGCCGCCGGTCGGCGCGGTGCTGTTCATCGGCTCCGCCGTCGCAAAGCGGCCGATGGAGAAGGTCGTCAAGGCGACCCTGCCGTTCTATCTCTGCATGGTCGTCGCACTGCTGCTGATCTCCTTTATCCCGTCCATCAGCCTGTGGCTGCCGCGGCTGACCGGTGCGCTGTAAGGGGTACGGATGATGAAGCTACCCGAAAAGCATCAGCGCTGGGTCGCGCATGACGAGACGCTTCCGCAAAACGCCGGGACAGGCGTTACGCGCAGGGTGCTCGCCTATACGGACGGCCTTATGTGCGTGGAAAACCGTTTTGAACGCGGGGCTGTCGGCAGTCTGCACAGTCACCCGCACACCCAGATCACCTACATCGTCTCCGGCGAATTTGAGTTTACCATCGACGGCGAGACCCGTACCGTGAAGGCCGGGGACACGCTTCTCAAGGAGGACGGCGTTGTCCACGGCTGCGTATGCAAAGTGGCCGGCGTTTTGCTCGATATCTTCAACCCCATGCGGGAGGACTTTGTTTGACAATTTGAGACAACAGGAGGGGGGGCATCGGCTTATGACGGAACAACGGCCACGGCGCAGACGATGGCCCTCTCTCACCCTGTTCATGATCCTCATGTTTGTCGCGGGGATCACGATGTCCGGTCTGCTGCTCTCCATCGCCGCGCGCGTCACGGAGCAGTACGACGAGACCAAGCAGGCGACCGACGATTATCTCTCCTGTCAAAACGCCGTTTACATCGTCCGGGATACCATCGACGAGCTGGACGGGCGGACGATGAACTATATCGTCACCGGCAATTTGAAGGAAGTGACCGCCTACTCCGACGAGATTCTGACGGCGCGCGCCATGGATAAAGCCGTGGAGGTACTCAAGAGCTATCTGACGGAGGAGCGCTCCCTCCAGCAACTGAACACGGCGATCAACCTGCATAACATGATGGCGAAGATGCAGCGGCGCGCCATGCGCCTTGCGATGCAGGCGCGCGGGCAGGACATATCGAAATATCCGCTGCTCTCTGAAGTTGAGCTGAGCGCGGAGGAGCTTTCCCTCTCGCCGGAGGAGCAGCTTGCGCAGGCTCTCGACATGCTGTACACGCTGGACTATACCCATCTCAAGGGTCAGGTGGACGTGCGCATCCGTCTGTGCAAGGAGGGGCTGAGCGTCTCCATGACGAACCGGCAGCAGAGCGTATCCCGGGAGCTGGAGCAGCTTTTGCAGAGGCAGCGCACATTGATCACCATCATGTCGGCAGGGTTTTTACTGGTGCTGGTTTTCGTGATGACGCTGGTGGTTGCTCCGATCAACCGGCTTATCAAGCTCATTCAGAAAAAGGCGGAGGTGGCAGTCAGGGGCTCCTCCGAGATCATCTTTCTGGCCGAGACCTATAACCACATGCGCGGGCAGATGGAGGCCGCAAACTCCCGCCTCAGCTATGAGGCGGCCCACGATGCGCTGACGGGGGTCTATAACCGCAGCGCCTTTGAGGAGATGCAGGCCGGCTGTGCCGGGAAAAACATCGCCCTGCTGATTCTGGACGTGGACTTCTTCAAGCAGGTCAACGACACCTATGGCCATGATATGGGGGACCGCGTGCTGAAAAGGGTCGCGCATGTCCTGCGCGCTTCCTTCCGGGAGGCGGACATGGTCTGCCGCATCGGCGGGGACGAGTTCTGTGTGTTCGTGGTCGGGGTGACCTCCGCCTCCGAAAACGTCATCGGGGAGAAGCTCGTAAAGCTGGCCGATACGCTGCGCGAGCCGGAGGCAGATGTACCCGGCGTAACGGTAAGCGTGGGCTGCGCCTTCTCCGACCGGCTTTCCGGGGAAGAGAGCATCACCAAAAAAGCGGACCGCGCCCTCTACCGCGTCAAGAAAAACGGCCGCGACAGCTTTTGCTTTTACACGGGAGAGGATATGTAAAGCGCCGGCATTGAGACTGTCTTAAAACGTTTAGGGCAACACCGCATAATTCGGCGAGAGCGAATCCTGAGAAAATTTGGGTTCTGATGCAGGCTTTTTTTGCAGGAATACTTTATGTATTTCAAGAAAAAGTGACGAAATCAGGGTTCAAATTTTCCAGGAGATGCCGCAGGCGAATTGTGCGGTGTTGCCTTAGCTTCCTGTCTTCCTGTGGAATATTGTGACGAAGGATCATTCCTTTCGAGGTTTTTTGAGCCTCCGGGGAAAGATCCTTCGTTTTGCTCAGAATGCTCTGTATGAATTGACAGCCCCGGCGGTATCTTTTATAATACCTGTACAAGACCGTCATGCGCAGAGGAGGGAGAGCGATGGAGTACAGACTGGACAGGATTCCGCGCGAGCAGACGCTGCACTATCTGGGCTGGCACGGCGGGAAACTCCCGGCTGAGATCGAGGACTCGCTCTCCCGCTGCGAGGCGCTTCTGCTTTCAGCCGCGAAGCCGCGCATAGTCTGGAAGCTGTTTGCGTATCGGGAAGACGGCAGCTTTGCCGGTACGGACTACACCCCGGACGGACAGGACATCCGGGCCTTTCTCCGCGGCTGCGAGCAGGTCGTTCTTCTGGCCGCTACCCTCGGGATCGAGACCGAGGCGCTGATCCGCCGCGCGCAGACGCGCGACATGGGTGAGGCGGTCATGCTCGACGCCGCCGGGAGCGCCGCGATCGAGGCGCTCTGTGACAGCTTCTGTGCGGAGCTCGGGAAAGAGCTCTCCCCCTGCTGTCTGACGGAGCGCTACAGCCCCGGCTACGGGGACTATCCCCTGTCGGAGCAGAGGGCGATTTTCAGGCTGCTGGATGTGTCGCGGCGCATCGGCGTCAGCCTGTCGGACAGCGGTTTGATGATCCCGCAAAAAAGCGTCACGGCGCTCATCGGCGTATCGAAGCGCCCCATACCCAAACAGCGAACTGGCTGCGAGGTCTGTCAGCTCCGCGGGAGCTGCGCGTTCAGGAAGGAAGGGAAGCACTGTGGAAAAACCTGAAATCCTCATCCTTGACGGCGCTATGGGCACCATGCTCCAGGCTGCCGGGCTCTCGACCGGTGAGCTGCCGGAGAGCTGGAATCTCACTCATCCAGAGCGCGTGACCGCGATCCACCGCCGCTACGTGGAGGCCGGGAGCCGTGTCCTCTATACCAATACCTTCGGGGCAAACCGCCGCAAGAGCAAGGGCTGCGGATACACACCCACGGAGCTGATCGCCGGCGCGGTGCGCTGCGCAAGAGCAGCGGCAGACGGGCATGAGATAAAGGTCGCCCTGGACATTGGGCCTATCGGACAGCTTTTGGAGCCCCTCGGCGACCTCAGCTTTGGCGAAGCCTATGATATTTTCAGGGAAATGGTCGTCGCCGGCGAAGAGGCCGGCGCGGATCTCGTCGTCATCGAGACGATGAGCGATCTCTACGAGGTCAAGGCCGCGGTCCTCGCAGCAAAGGAGAACAGCAGGCTGCCCGTCTGGGTGACGATGACCTTTGAGGCGAGCGGACGGACCTTTCTGGGTACGACGGTGTCTTCCATGGCCTTGACGCTGACGGGGCTCGGCGTGGACGCGCTGGGCTTCAACTGCAGCCTCGGCCCGAAGGAGCTTCTGCCACTTGTGCGGGAGCTGCGGGCATGGACTCCCCTGCCTCTGATCCTCAAGCCTAACGCGGGTCTGCCCGATCCCGCGACCGGCGCTTATCATATCACGCCCGAGGACTTCGCGGCCGAGCTCAAGGAAGCGCTTCCCTGCGGCGTCCATGCCTTTGGCGGCTGCTGCGGGACGACGCCGGATTTCATCCGTGCCGTATGCAAAGCGCTTGCGGACGCAGTCCCCGTATCCGCAACGCCCGCGGCACGGCACGGCATCTGCTCCTCCGTCAGTACGGCGGAGCTGAACGGCGTGCGCGTGGTCGGCGAGCGGATCAATCCCACCGGCAAGCGCCGCTTTCAGCAGGCGCTGCGTGAGCATGACCTCGACTACATCGTGCGCCAGGGCATCGAGCAGCAGGACGCGGGCGCAGAGATTCTGGACGTCAATGTCGGCCTGCCCGGGATCGACGAGGCAGCGCTCATGCGGGAGACTGTCCGGGCTCTTCAGGCGGCGGTCGATCTGCCGCTGCAAATCGACTCCTCCAGCTCTGCCGCCATTGAGGCGGGCCTGCGCGCATACAACGGCAAGGCCATCGTCAACTCCGTCAACGGCAAGCGGGAAGTGCTGGACGCCGTGCTGCCGCTGTGTAAAAAATACGGGGCTGCCGTCGTCGGGCTCTGCATGGACGAAAACGGCATCCCGGACTCCTGGCAGGGCCGCGCCGTTATCGCGCGGCGTATTCTGAACGCCGCCCTTTCCTGCGGGATTCCCAAAGAAGATGTGGTGATCGACTGCCTGACACTCACGGTGTCCGCGCAGCAGAAACAGGCATTCGAGACGCTGCGCGCCGTGCGATATGTCAAGGAGGAACTGGGGCTGCACACTACGCTGGGCGTCAGCAACATTTCCTTCGGCCTGCCCGCGCGGGAGACAATCTCCGCGAGCTTCTTGAATCAGGCGCTGTACGCCGGACTGGACCTGCCCATCATCAACCCCAATCAGGCCGCAATGATGGACGCGGTGGCTTCGTTCCGGGCGCTCTCCGGCGAGGACCGGGACTGCGCCGCCTATATCCGCCGCTTTTCCCGGGCGCCTTCGGCTCCCGCGTCTGCGGCGGGGCCGCCGCACGACATGAGTATAGCAGAGGCCGTCATGCGCGGTCTCGGCGGTGAGACCGCCGCGCTCACGGAAAAAGCGCTCACGGAAATGGATGAGCTTGCGGTGATCGACCGCTTGCTGATCCCGGCGCTGGACCTTGTCGGCGCGCGCTACGAAAAGCAGGAGATTTTTCTGCCGCAGCTTATCAACGCCGCAAACGCCGCGTGTGAGGGCTTCGAGCTTATCAAAAAACGCATCGCCGCGCGGGGCGGAGAGTCCATCACCAAAGGAAAAATCATCCTCGCCACCGTGCAGGGCGACATTCATGACATCGGGAAAAACATTGTCAAGGTCGTGCTTGAAAATTACGGCTATACGGTTCTGGACCTCGGGCGGGACGTGCCGCCGGAGCGTGTGGTGGAGACCGCAAGACGCGAGGACGTAAGGCTTGTCGGCCTCTCCGCGCTCATGACCACCACGGTTTCAAGCATGGCCGCCACGATCCTCGCGCTGCGGCAGAGCGGCCACCCCTGTAAAATCATGGTCGGCGGCGCAGTGCTGACCCCGGAATACGCCGAGGAGATCGGGGCGGACTATTACGCAAAGGACGCCAAGCAGAGCGCCGATATAGCAAAGCAGGTGTTGGGATGAATAAACAGCAGGAGAATCCGATAACAGAAGAACACGGCGCGCTCTGGGACGCGCTCTGCGCCCCAGAACAGCGCCCCTTCGCGGTTGAGCTGGACTCCCCCGCGGACGGCAGTATCGACCGTTTTATGGCAGGCGCGCGGGAGCTGATCGACGGCGGCGCAGCGCTCATCACCGTGGCCGACTGTCCCTTTGCAAAGCCCCGCATGGACGCGAGCATTACAGCCTGCAAGCTCCGGCGCGAGCTCGGGATCGACGTGATGCCGCATCTGACCTGCCGCGACCGGAATCTCAACGCGACGCAGGCGCTTTTGATGGGGCTGTGCGCCGAGGACGTGGGAAACGTCCTGCTCGTCACCGGCGACCCGGTCCCGGCCTCCGGGCGCGAGAGCGTCAAGAGCGTGTATCAGTTCAATTCCCGCGGCCTCATAGCCTTCGTGGACAGGCTGAACAGGACTTCCCTGCCGAAACCCTTTCACATCTTCGCCGCGCTGAACGTCAATGCGTATAACTTTCCCGTGCAGCTCGCGCTTGCGAGGGAGAAGGAAGCAAGCGGTGCGGTCGGCTTTCTCACGCAGCCGATCTATACGGAGGAGGCGCTGGACAATCTGCAGCTCGCCCGGGAGACGCTCAGAGGAAAGCTCCTCGGCGGGATCATGCCGATCATCAGCCACCGCAACGCGCTCTATCTGAAAAACGAGGTGGCGGGGATACGTGTGGACGAGGCGACCGTCTCCCGCTACGAGGGTGCCGACCGCGCCCGTGGCGAGGAGCTGGCGCTTGAGCTCTCCTGCTCGCTGGCCCGCCGCATGAGGGAGTATGTGGACGGCTATTATCTGATTACGCCCTTCTCCCGCACGGCGCTCATGGCGCGCATCATGGAGCAGATACGGGCCGATTAAAACGGTCTTTCTCATCCTGAATGCTGCGAAGGATCTTTCCTGCTCATTTGCGATCACGCAATAGGAAAGATCCTTCGTCATTTTATTCTTCAGGATGACATGCGGCGAGCTTTTGGCGGCACCCCTTATTGAAGATTAATGCAGCACCGCATAATACGTCGAGAGCAGATTTCGAGAAAAACCACGTTCTGATGAAGTCACTTTTTTTGCAGGAATACTTTTGTGTATTGCAAGATAAAGTGACGAGATCAGGGCGTGATTCTTCCGGAAGGTACCGAAGGCGGATTGTACGGTGTCGCCTATATCTCCGTAATCACGGGCAAAATCATGGGACTTCTCCGGGTCGTCTTGTAGAGATAGCCGGAGAGATTGTTCTTTACCTTGCCCTTGATCGCGGTCCAGTCGTTGATGTGCTGCTGGGCGCAGGAGTCCGCGGACTCCATGGCGACGCGCTTGAGCTCATCCATCAGCGCCTCGGCCTCTTTGACATAGATGAAGCCGCGGGTAATAATCTGGGGCTCGGACAGGAGCCGGTGATCGTGGGTAGAATACGGCAGAACTACGACGACCATGCCGTCCTCCGCGAGCTTGTGGCGGTCGCGCAGGACCACGCTGCCGACCTCGCCGACACCGCTGCCGTCCACCAGGATCGCGCCCGCCGGTACGCTTGCCTCACACTTGATGCTCTTTTTTGTGATCTCGATGACGCCGCCGTTTTCCGCGATGACCACGTTTTTCGGCGCAACACCCATGCGCTTTGCAAGCTCCGCGTGCTTGACGAGCATACGGTGCTCGCCGTGGATGGGGACGAAGAACTTCGGCTTCGTCAGCGCCAGCATCATCTTGAGCTCCTCCTGGCAGGCGTGGCCGGTGACATGAAGATCGGTGTGGCGGTCGTAGATGACCTCCGCACCCTTGTGGAAAAGCTCGTCGATCACGCGGCTGATCGTGGTCTCGTTGCCGGGGATGGCCGACGCCGAGATGATCACGCGGTCGCCCGCGTCCACCTGGATCTGCTTATGCTCGGAAAACGCCATGCGGTAGAGGGCGGACATGGTCTCGCCCTGGCTGCCGGTGGAGATGATGACGGTCTGGCTGCGGGGCAGCTTGTTGATCTTCTCAATGTCCACCATCACGTTTTCAGGGATGTCCATATAACCGAGGACATTGGCCACGTTCAGCACGTTTTCCATGCTGCGCCCGGTGATGCCGACCTTGCGGTGATATTTTGCCGCAACGTTGATGATCTGCTGGAGCCTGTGGACGTTGGAGGCAAAGGTGGTGATGATGATGCGCTTGTCACAGCCCATGAAGAGCTTGTCAAAGCTCTCCCCGACCTTACTCTCGGAATCAGAGTGACCGCGCACCTCCACATTCGTGGACTCTCCCAGCAGGGCGAGGACCCCCTCGTTGCCGAACTGGCCGAAGCGGACCAGGTCGATCATCCTGCCGGAGATCGGCGTTACGTCGATCTTGAAGTCGCCGGTGTGGATCACAGTGCCGATGGGTGTGGTGATGGCTACCGCAGCGGAGTCCGGAATGGAGTGGTTCACATGGATAAACTCCACGGTGAAGCAGCCCAGCCGGAAGCTCGACCCTGTTTTCTTTGTAAAAATTTGCGTGTTGTAGAGCAGATTGTGCTCCTCGAGCTTGAGCTCGATCAGGGCGGCGGTCAGGGGCAGCGTATAGATCGGCACGTCCAGGTCGCGCAGAATATAGGGGACCGCGCCGATGTGGTCCTCATGCCCGTGCGTGAGGATGATGCCGCGCAGCTTCTCATGATTGGCGCGCAGATACGTGATGTCGGGAAAGACGCTGTCGATGCCGTACATGTCCTCGTCGGGAAAGCCCATGCCGCAGTCGACGACGATGATGTCGTTGCCGAACTCATAGGCGTACATGTTTTTCCCGATCTCGCCGAGGCCGCCCAGCGGGATTATTTTTAACTTAGAAATCATTTCTTCTCCATTCGATAAACAGTAGTAAATATATGTAATACGATAAGGAATTATAACCGGGATCACCCGGCGCTATTCAGATCTCCGTGCGCCCCTCGATTGCGCGGCTGAGGGTCGCGTCGTCCGTGAATTCCAGATTCGAGCCGACAGGAATGCCATAGGCAAGGCGTGTGGTTTTTACGCCGAAGGGTTTTAAAAGGCGTGAGATATACATGGCCGTGGCCTCCCCCTCCGTGTCGGGGTTCGTCGCCATGATGACCTCCTCCACCTCGCTGTCCGCGACGCGCACGAGCAGCTCCTTGATGCGGATATCGTCCGGCCCCACATGGCTCATTGGACTGAGGACGCCGTGCAGCACATGGTAGGTGCCGTTATACTCATGCCCGCGCTCAATGCTCGCCACGTCGCGCGGTTCGGATACGACGCAGATGGTGCTCTTGTCCCGCGCGGGGCTGGCGCAGACAGAGCAGACGTCCCCCTCGGTCAGGTTCTGGCAGATGCGGCAGCAGTGTACATTGCTCTTGGCGTCCAGTATCGCCTCTGCGAAGGCCTTTGCCTCCGCGTCGGGCAGGGAGAGAACATGGAAGGCGAGTCTCTGCGCACTCTTTCTGCCGATGCCGGGCAGTGAAGCGAAGCGGTCAACGAGATTATCCAGGGATGCGGGAAAAAACGACATGTTGTGTGATCCTCAATTCTTTTGCGAATGCGTGCGGATGGCGCGGATGGCCGCGGCGCGGTCCTCCCTGCCGAAGACGGCGCTGCCGGCGACAAGGACGTTTGCGCCGGCGTCAATGCACAGCGCTGCGGTCCTCTCATTGACGCCGCCGTCAACCTCAAGCTCGCAGGCAAGCCCGCGCGCTTCGATCATCTGCCGGATGGCGCTGATCTTGGGCAGCTGGTCCGACATGAAATGCTGACCGCCGAAGCCGGGTTCCACCGTCATGACGAGGACGAGATCACAGCTGTCCAGAAACGGCAGGATCGCCTGCGCCTGGGTGCCGGGCTTGAGCGTCACGCCGGCCCTCTTTCCGCGGGCTTTGATGAGGGCGACAGCCTTTTTTGTATTTTCCACTGTGTCCGCCTCCGCGTGGACGTTCACAAGGTCCGCGCCGGCCTCGCAGAAGCGCTCCACAAAGCGGACCGGTCTGTCGATCATAAGGTGTACGTCGAAGAACATGTCTGTCGCCCTGCGGAGAGATTCGATCACCGGCAGTCCGACGGAGATATTCGGAACGAAGATGCCGTCCATCACATCAATATGGAGATAATCAGCGCCGGATGTCTTCACATCCGCGACTTCTCCGCCGAGTCTGCTGAAATCGGCCGCCAGAATAGAGGGCGCGATCTTGATCATGCCTGTTGCCTGCCTTGTTGTAATAAATTGTATTTTATTATACTACAACTGTACCGGTATTTGCAAGTGCCATACATGGATGCAATGGATTTGTTATATGCGATTTGCGGTCTTTTCGGCCGCAGTGATTACGTTTTGTATTGAGCGCTGCACAGACGCCGCTTCCTGTCTGCCGCGGGTCTGTGATTCCGGCGGAAAAAGTCCGGAAATCTGGCCAATCTGTCAGGAATGTATCCGAGTTTCCGTATGAAAACAGCATATCCGTCGTTGACATAAATATGACTCTCCCTGATATAGCAAGGAGTTATCAACATTTTCAACAGACTTTTCAACATGCGAAAAAGCGGGACCTGTCAACAGCTTTGGCGAAATTAAAGGATTCCTGTCGAATCCTCAATTGAGGTTTTATTACAATACGGTTACAAATTGGAGGAAACATAATATCGCCCTCAGTAGCGGAGCACCCCCATCAAGCCTGAATCGGCGAAGGAGATATAGTCCTCGTCCGCAACGATGATGTGATCCTCCAGGTGTATTCCGACGGTCTCCATCGCGTTGAAGAGTGTTCTGGTAAAAATGTCGTCCTCCCGGGAGGGCATGGCGATCCCGTTCGGGTGGTTGTGCGCGAGGATGACCGACACGGCTTTCACCTTGAGCGCCTTTTCGACCATGCGGCGCACACTCGTGTCCACGGAGTTCACAACGCCCCGGCCCATCTCCGCACAGCAGATCACGGCTCGCTTGTTGTCCAGACAGAGCAGATAGGCAACCTCGTCCTGCTCATTCATGAAAAACGGAAGAAGATATTGCCCTGCGTCCTCGGAATTTCGGATCTGCCTGAGCTCGCGCGCTTTGGAGATCCGCGCTTTCTTCATGAGCTCCGGGACCAGCAGGAGGAGCGCGGCCGCGTATTCGCCGACGCCCTCAACCTCGCACAGGTCCTCAGCGGATGCCGCGAACACGCCGTCCAGACTCCCGAAGCGCTGGAGCAGAAGGTGCGCGGTCACGTTGGTGTCACGGCGCGGCAGCGCGTAGAAGAGCAGAAGTTCCAGTGCCTGAATATCCGTTATGCTCTGCGCTCCGTTTTCAAAAAAGCTCCTACGGAGTCGCTCTCTGTGTCCCTCGTGCACGTTCATGCTTTTTCTCCCCGTGCTGTGTGTTTCAGATCTCCATGGTCGCGTAGGCGTTCAGGTCGCTTCCCGCCCTGACGCCGGCAATATATTCATAATAGCCCTGCGCGCCGACCATGGCGCCGTTGTCGCCGCAGAGCTTCAGCGGCGGGATATAGAGCCTGCACCCGGCCTTTTCGGCCTCGCGTCTGAAATCATCGCGGATACGGGCGTTGGCCGCCACGCCGCCTGCGACGACGATCCTGTCGTACCCGAGCTCTGCCGCCGCCTGCATGGTACGCGGGACAAGGCTGTCGCTCACCGCCTTGGTGAAGGAGGCTGCGAGGGACGCCCGGTCCAGCTCCTCCCCCTTCTGCTCGGCGTTATGGACGAGATTGATGACCGCGGTCTTGAGTCCCGAAAAGCTCATATCATAGGGGCTGCCCTCGACGTGGGCGTTCGGGAAGACGTACCTGCTGTCATCCCCGCCCTTGGACAGCTCCTCAATCGGTCTTCCGCCGGGATACGGCAGACCCAGTACGCGGGCGGTCTTGTCGAAGCACTCCCCTGCCGCGTCGTCCCTGGTGCAGCCGATGATCTTCATGTCCGTGTAATCCCGCACATCGACCAGCAGCGAGTTGCCGCCGGAGATGGCAAGACAGAGAAAGGGCGGCTCAAGCTCCGGATAGGCGAGATAGTTTGCCGCGATGTGGCCCCGGATATGGTGCACCGGGATCAGCGGCACATGCAGGGCCGAGGCGCAGGCCTTGGCGAAATTGACGCCGACCAAAACCGCGCCGATGAGCCCCGGGGCGTAGGATACGGCCACGGCGTCGATGTCCTTCTTTTCGATCCCGGCCGCCTCGATCGCGCGCTGCGCCAGGATGGAGATGGCCTCCACATGACAGCGCGAGGCGATCTCGGGTACGACGCCGCCATAGACAGCGTGCAGAGCTGCCTGGGATAAAATCTGATCCGTGAGGATCTTTCTTCCGTCCTCCACGACCGCGACGGCAGTCTCGTCACAGGTGGATTCAAATGCGAGTATCTTCAAGCGTATTGCCTCGTTTCCAGAATTTTGTCATGATGAGTGCGTCCTCGCGGGGGCGCTCGTAATAATATCGCCGGATACCGGCTCTCAGAAAGCCGTGTTTTTCGTAGAGGGCGATGGCGGGTGCGTTTCCGGCACGGACCTCCAGACTCACAAAGGCGAGCGCGCGGTCCTCGCATATTGCGAGGAGCCGTTCGATCATCATGTCGCCGATGCCTCGGCGGCGAAAGTCGGGATCGACCGCCACGTTGGAGATATAGCCCTCGTCCAGCACAACCATCATGCCGACATAGCCGAGGACCCTGTCCTGTGCGTCCAGCGCCGCGATAAACTCGTGCTGCTCGTCTTTGAGCTGGGTCTGAAGCTGCTCCGCCGTCCAGGGCATGGAGAAGCAGCGCGTCTCGAGCTGCGCGATCTGCGGGATGTGCGCAGGCTGAACGTCCAGTATTTGATAACCCATCAGTGCGCCTCGGCCCAGCTGTGCCCGATATGCGCCTCTGCCGTGAGCGGGACGGAGAGCTTGACCGCGTTCTCCATCTCCTGCTCCAGAAGGGCGCGCACCTGCTGCGCCTCCGCCTCCGGGCACTCGACGATGAGCTCATCGTGTACCTGCAAAATCAGGCGGGCACGAAGCTTTTCCTCTTTCAATCTGCGGTGGACGTTCACCATGGCGAGCTTCATCACGTCCGCGGCTGTGCCCTGTACGGGCATGTTGAGGGCCACGCGCTCGCCGAAGGAGCGGACGTTGAAGCTGGCGCTCTTGAGCTCCGGCAGCCAGCGGCGGCGGTGGAAGATGGTCTCAACATAGCCGTCCTGCTTTGCGCGTGCCTTGATGCTCTCCATGTAATCGCGCACGCCGTGGTATTTGTCAAGATAGGCGTCCATGTAGGCCTTGGCCTCGTTTGGGAAGACGCCGATGTCCTGCGCCAGCGAGAAGGCCGAGATGCCGTAGACGATGCCGAAGTTGACCGCCTTGGCGCGGCTCCTCTGCGTCGGCGTGACCTCGCTGACCGGGACGCCGAAGACCTTGGAGGCCGTGACGGTGTGGAAATCCTCACCGCTCAAAAACGCCTCGCGCATGGCCTGGTCGCCGGAGATATGGGCCAGCAGCCGCAGCTCGATCTGGCTGTAATCTGCGTCAACGAGCACCATATCCGGCCCCGCGACGAACATCTTGCGGATCTCCGCGCCGAGCTGCTTTCGCACCGGGATGTTCTGCAGGTTCGGCTCCGTGGAGGAGAGCCTGCCGGTCGCCGTCACGGTCATCTGGAAACTGGAGTGGATGCGCCCGTCCTCGCCGATCACCTTCAGAAGCCCGTCGGCGTAAGTGGATTTGAGCTTCGTGAGCGTGCGGTATTCCAGCACCTCGTCCACGATAGGGTGCTTGCCGCGCAGCTTCTCCATGACGTCGATGTTGGTGCTCCACCCGGTTTTGGTCTTCTTCCCGGAGGGCAGCATCAGCTCTTCAAACAGAACCTCGCCGAGCTGTTTGGGGGAATTGATGTTGAACTCGTGGCCCGCGTGCTGCCAGATGCTGTTTTGCAGACGCTCGATATCGCCGTTCAGATTCTCGCCGAATTCGTAGAGTGCCCTGCGGTCCACGTAAAAGCCCGCCTGCTCCATGTCGGAGAGGACGATGCAGAGCGGCAGCTCGATCTCATCATAGAGCTTTGTCATGCCCAGCTCCTCGAGCTTCCGGCGCAGAACCGGCCAGAGCTCCAGCAGCGTATCCGTACCGGCCGTATCGCAGCCGAGATAACGGGCGGCGACGCGGCTGAGGGGATAGTCGCTTTCATTGGCGTCCAGAAGATAAGCCGCCAGCGCCGTGTCAAAGACGAAGCCCTCGCGGCCCAGGTTCTTTTCGATCAGTGCGTTCATCAGTTCCTTGACATGGTGGCCGATCTTCGGCTTATCGGGGCTGAAAATCGCCGCGAGCAGTGCGGGAAACTTCTCCGGCGCACTGTCAAAGTCCAGGCCATAGACCGTTTTGCCGTCGCTGAATTCCAGGCTGTCATCCCTTCCCGCATGGAGCGTCACGGCGAGGCACCCGGCCTCCTCGACAGCCCTGAGAATGTCCAGGAGCGCCGCGTCCTCTGCGCGGATATACGGCAGCTCCTTCCGCGCAGAGGAGGATACGGCTTCCCCGCTCTCCTGCAGGCCCCATTTCTCAATAAATTTCTGGAAGCCGAAGCGCTTGAACAGACCATACAGCGCGCTGGTATAATTTTTGTCCCAGAGGTTTTCGGCGGGGTCGAACTCCATCGGGACCTCTTTCAGTATGGTCGCGAGCCAGTAGGACAGGCGGGCGCTCTCCTCCCCGGCGGCGAGCTTTTTGCGCACTCCGTCCTTCACGTCGAGCGCGTCGAGATCAGAATAGATCTTCTCCACCGTCCCGTACCTGCGCACCAGCTCGAGCGCGGTCTTTTCGCCGATGCCAGGCACGCCGGGGATGTTGTCGGAGCTGTCGCCCATCAGGGCTTTCAGATCGACCATCTGCGGCGGATCGAAGCCGTATTCCTCCCGGAAAACCGCGGGGGTATAGTTGATGGTCTCGGTCTGGCCCATGCGGGTCTTGACATTGCAGACCGTGGTGGTATCGGTAATGAGCTGCAGGCTGTCCTTGTCGCCGGTGACGATGACGCAGTCCCAGCCCTGCTCCCGGCATTTGACGGAGACGGTGCCCAGAATATCGTCCGCCTCGTAGCCGGAAAGCTCGTAGCGGCGGATGCCCATGGCGTCCAGCGTCTCCTTCAGGAGCGGCATCTGCTGACTGAGCTCCTCCGGCATTCCCTTTCGCTGCGCCTTGTAGCCTTCGTAGGCCCGGTGGCGGAAGGTCGGCTCCTTCCGGTCAAAGCTCACACATACGGCGTCCGGCTTCTGTTCGTCCAGCATACGCTGGAGGATGTTCAGAAAGCCGAAGATCGCGTTGGTCGGCGTGCCGTCCGGGGCGTTGAGGGCGTGCACGCCGTAGAAGGCCCGGTTCACAATGCTGTTGCCGTCCAGTATCATCAGTTTCATGCTGTGCCTCCAAGCCGTTTACTTTACGCCGCGAAGGCGTATGATCTCATCGCGCAGCTGCGCTGCGATCTCGTACTCGAGCATTTGCGCCGCCTTCTTCATCTGCGCCTCCAGCGAGGCGATGAGCTCTTTGCGCTCGCGCTCGGTCATCTTGACGCCGTTGGCCTTGAGCCTGGGCGCGGCTTCCGTGGAGATCTCAAGCAGCTCACGCACACTCTTGGTGATGGTCTTCGGGACAATGCCGTGCGACTCGTTATATGCCTGCTGCTTTTTGCGACGGCGCTCGGTCTCGTCGATGCAGGCGCGCATGGAGGGCGTGATCGTGTCCGCGTACATGATGACGAAGCTGTCGGCGTTTCGCGCCGCGCGCCCGACGGTCTGGATCAGGCTCGTCTCGCTTCGCAGGAAGCCCTCCTTGTCTGCGTCGAGTATGGCGACAAGCCCCACCTCCGGGATATCCAGCCCTTCGCGCAGAAGGTTGATCCCCACCAGAACGTCAAATTCCCCGAGGCGGAGGTCGCGTATGATCTCCATACGCTCAATGGTGCTGATGTCGTGGTGCATATAGCGGCAGCGGATGCCGGCGCCGGTCAGGTAAGCCGACAGGTCCTCCGCCATCTTCTTGGTGAGTGTGGTGACGAGGGTGCGCTGGCCCTTTTTGATTTTGTCGTTGATCTCGCCGATGAGGTCGTCGATCTGGCCCTCGACGGGGCGGACATAGATTTTCGGGTCCAGGAGCCCGGTCGGGCGTATAATCTGCTCTGCGATCTGGCCCGCGCGTTCGCGCTCAAACTCTCCGGGTGTGGCGGAAACGTAGACCCGCTGGTGGATGCGCTCGGAAAACTCGTCGAACTTGAGGGGGCGGTTGTCGAAGGCGGAGGGCAGGCGGAAGCCGAATTCCACCAGCGACTCCTTCCGCGCCCTGTCTCCCCGGTACATGGCCCGCACCTGCGGGAGCGTCACATGGCTCTCGTCCACGAAGAGCAAAAAGTCCTTCGGAAAGTAGTCGAGCAGGGTCATCGGCGGGCTGCCGGGGGCACGGTTGGAGATCACGCGGGAATAGTTCTCGATCCCGGTGCAATAGCCCAGCTCCTGCATCATTTCAATGTCGTAGTCCGTGCGCTGCCTGATGCGCTGCGCCTCGAGGAGCTTGTTGTTGTCGGTGAAGTATTTGACGCGCTGCTCGCACTCCTCCCGGATGCGCACGATGGCCTCCGCCATTTTCTCTTTTGTGGTGACGTAGTGGCTCGCGGGATAGATGGCGGCATGGTTGAGATAGCGCGTGGCCGCTCCGGTCACGACGTTGATCTCGCTGATGCGGTCGATCTCATCGCCGAAGAACTCCACTCGAATGGCCTTGTCGTAGGAGTAGGCGGGGTAGATTTCCAGCGTGTCACCGCGGACGCGGAACTTGTTGCGCTCAAAGGCCACGTCGTTTCTCTCGTAGCGGATCTCGACCAGCTTTCGCAGCAACTCGTCAAAATCCCGCGTCTGGCCCGGGCGCAGGGAGATCACCATATTGGCGTAGTCGATGGGGTCGCCGAGGCCGTAGATGCAGGACACGGAGGAGACGACGATCACATCCCGCCGCTCAAACAGACTTGACGTGGCACTGTGGCGCAGGCGTTCGATCTCGTCGTTGATCGAGCAGTCCTTCTCGATGAAGGTGTCCGTGTGCGGGATATACGCCTCCGGCTGGTAGTAGTCGTAGTAGGAGACGAAATACTCCACCGCGTTTTCCGGGAAGAATTCCTTGAACTCGCTGCAGAGCTGCGCTGCCAGCGTCTTGTTGTGTGCCAGCACTAGCGTCGGCCGGTTCAGCCGCGCGATGACGTTCGCCATCGTAAAGGTCTTGCCGGAGCCCGTGACGCCCAGCAGGATCTGCTCGTCGATGCCGTTCTCGATCCCTGCGACAAGCGCGTCGATCGCCTCCGGCTGATCGCCGGTGGGCTTGTAGTCGGATACCAGTGTGAAACGATCCATAGTTTTTCCCCGCATCTTGATCCAAGTACTATTTTATTATTATATCATAGCCTTCTTTATTTCACAAGCGATTGAGCAAAAGATTCTCCGGCTTCAGGCAGCAACGCACGATCTGCCACCGGGGGTCTCCCGGAAAATCTGCGCTCCGATTTTGTCACTTTTTCTTGCCAGCACGTTGTTCACATGTTAAAATAGTAAAAAATGTGATACGGCTTCTGGCGTTTCTCTCCTGATAATGTACACGCTTTTCCGAATACGGCAAAGGAGCTTTGACCTTGAACAAGATGCCCGACAACAGAGTCCTGCGTTTTCTCCTCTGCGGCGGCGTCAGCCGTGAGGATTACGATTCCCTCCGCCCGATGCTTTGGCGCTGGAATCTGAACAACCTGCGCATCACAGCCTCGCTTGCCGCGGGGATGGGCGCGGTCTTTCTTGTGATCACGTCCCTGTTGCGTTCTGGCAGCCGGATCCCGTATCTGCTCCTGCTCTGTGGGAGCTCGCTCACACTCTGTCTGCTTCCCGTGGCGCGCAAAAGCAAGGCCCGCACGGAGCTCTGGAGTATTCTGATATGCTACGGCCAGATGATCCTGATCTGCGGCTACGCGACCATTCTCAGCATGCAGCCTGCAAACTACGATATTCCCGCGACGAGTGCCATCGTGTTTCTTGCCCTCCTTCCCCTCAGCATCGACGACCGCCCGATCCGCATGTTCTCCGTCATGCTCGGCGAGGCAGCGGTGTATCTGCTCTTTTCCCATATGCTGAAATCCCCGCGCGCCTTCTCACTGGACCTCATGAACGTCCTGAGCTTCTGCGTTGTGGGCATGATCCTGTACGTCCTCGTCTGCGCGCGGAACATCCGGGAGCTGCGCCAGAGCCAGAGGATCGAGCAGATGTCCTTTCAGACGATACGCGCCCTCGCAAACGCGATCGACGCCAAGGACCCCTATACGAAGGGCCATTCGACCCGCGTGAGCCAGTATGCAGTCCTGATTGCCAAAGATCTGGGCTGGCCTGCGGAGCGGATCAACGATCTGCGCTGCGCCGCACTGCTGCACGACATCGGCAAAATCGGCGTCCCCGATTCGATTCTGAACAAACCGACAAGGCTCACGGACGTGGAATACGACATCATCAAATCCCATACTACAATGGGCGCGGACATTCTGCGGGGCCGCACGACCATCGACTCGGCCGAGAATGTCGCCTGCAGCCATCACGAACGCTATGACGGCAGGGGTTATCCCCGCGGACTCTCGGGAACGGAGATCTCGGAGGAAGCCAGGATCGTCGGGATCGCGGACGCGTTTGACGCGATGAACTCCAACCGCGTCTACCGGAAGGCCTGCGACCGCGACTACATCTACCGGCAGCTGACAGAGGGCCGAGGCAAGCAGTTCGATCCCGCATATGTCGACGTCCTGATCGGGCTCTGGAACCGCGGCAGCCTGGAGGAGAGCCTGCAGAGCATCCCCGGCTGGAAGGAGCGCAGCGAGTCGCTGGAGTCCTCTCTGCATGAGGCGGTGGAGTCCTTTATCAGCGAGAGCACCGACACAAGCAGTCTCTTCGAGGACATCAAGAGCAACGGCCGCTTCGAGGGCGCGCTGAACGTCGAATACAGCCAGTTTACAAGGCTCTATGAATTCATCGCCAATCTGGAAAAGCGCTTTGACCACAGCTTCAAGCTTGTTCTGATCACACTGGAGGAAAGCCCCGGCGAGGAAGCAGGGACGGTAAGTCTGGAAAAGGCGATGTTTTACCTGGAACGTGCCATCCGAATCAGCATCCGCGATGTGGATATTGTCACGCACTACAACCGGCGGCAGTTTCTCCTCATTCTGGTCGGGGCCGATCCGAACGGTGTAAAAACGGCGGTGGACCGGATCTTCAAAAGCTATTTCCGCATGAGCGGCGGCAGCGAGTATACGCCGTCCTACTCCATCCTCGGCATGACGGAGCCGTCCTGACAGGACAGCAAAGGCGGGTATCCCCTGCCCCGCACGGCGGAATAGGAAAAAACAAAACCCTGTAGTCATTGAAACTACAGGGTTTTCCATGGAGCTGGTAATGTGACTCGAACACACGACCTGCTGATTACGAATCAGCTGCTCTACCAACTGAGCTATACCAGCGTTTTCCAAAGCGGAATGTATATTAGCATGTTTTTTCTCCAAAGTCAAGGATTTTTTATTACAAAATCGCCCGGGCGCCGCAATGTCATGATCCGTTGCTGTCATCCTGAGCGAAGCGAAGCGGACGTGAAGAATCTCTCGGATTCTTTGCCGCTTCGCTCCTCAGAATGGCGCGGTGTTTTGCCTTATGCAGCGACATTGCGTGGTTCCGGGCGGGTTACCTGGCTTTCGGTTTCCGGCTTCAGTTTGCTGTCGGACGCGGGGCTGCGCTGTTCATGTCAGGCATGGGCGTGCCGTTTCCGATTTCCGGGGTGCTGTTTCCGTTCGTGCCGGGTACGGGCGTTGCGCTGGGCGCGGGACTCTGAGTGGGCAGGATCGGCGTGGTCACGTCGGGCCAGGGAGACGCGGCGACATTGCCGTCGTCCGTCATGCTGCCACAGCCGCAGAGCAGCACGCTCAGCGCCAAGGCAAGGATCAGATATACGAAAGATCTTTTCATTTCCATCCTCCTATCGGTTTTTGCAGAGCTATTATGTGCCGACGCCAGCGTTCTATACACGACGCCGCATGTATTTTTTTATTTTGAATTGCCATCCCGCTTCGCTTGTGGTATAAAATAGTATTATGGATAGTATAAAGAAAAATCAGATCGTCCGCGCCGTGATCGACGGCTACAGCGCGGATGCTTCCGGGATCGCCCATGTGGACGGGCTTGCCGTCTTCGTCCCGGGGACCATTGCGGGAGAGGAATGGGAGATACGCTTTCTCAAGGTGCAGAAGAGCTGTGCCTTTGCCAGAGGCGAAAGACTCCTGCGTCCCTCCCCTGCCCGCACGGATCCCGGCTGTCCTGCCTTCGGCAAGTGCGGCGGCTGCGACTGCCGGCATATGGACTATGAGGAGGAACTGCGTTTCAAGCTCACCAAGGTCAACGACGCCCTGGCGCGCATCGGGAGGCAGACGGTCCTCGCCTCACAGATCGTCGGCAGCGGGCAGGTCGACGCCTACCGGAACAAGGGTATCCTCGCGATCGGAACCATGGACGGGAAAACGGTCTCAGGCTTCTACCGGGAGCGCAGCCACCAGATCGTCCCCGTTGCGCACTGCGCGATCCAGGACGAGCTGACGCACCGCGCGGCTTTCGCACTCACGGCCTTCATGGACCGAAACGGGATCGAAGCCTACGACGAGACGAGCGGCTCCGGCGTCGTACGCCATCTGTACTGCCGCCGTGCCGTCCACGGGGATGACCGTCTGCTGTGCATCGTGGCGCGCAGGGGCTTCGGCACAAAGACGCAGGCGCTTGCGGATACGCTGCGGAAAGCCTGTCCCGAGCTCAGCGGCATCGTCCTGAACGTCAACAAGACGGGGGGAAACACGGTGCTCACCGGGGACTTTTACACGCTCTGGGGCAAGGACACGATACGCGACACCCTGTGCGGCATGTCCTTCGACATCGCCCCGCAGGCCTTTTTCCAGGTCAATCCCCCGCAGGCCGAAAAACTCTACAGCAGAGCGCTGGATTACGCGGCGCTTGAAAGAGGCGATCTTGCCTTCGACCTCTACTGCGGCGCGGGTACGATCAGCCTTTGTCTTGCGAGGTGCGCGGGACAGGTCATCGGTGCGGAGATCGTGCCGGAGGCCGTCGACAACGCCAGGGCAAACGCAGCGCTGAACGGGATCGGAAACGTGGAATTTCTCTGTGCCGACGCAGGCGAGGCCGCGCAGGCACTCGCTTCCCGCGGACTGCGCCCGAAGGTCGTCGTGGTTGATCCCCCGCGCAAGGGGATGCGGGAGGACGCGATCGCCGCCGTCGCCTCCATGTCGCCGGAGCGCGTCGTCTATGTCTCCTGCGAACCCTCGACGCTGGCACGGGATATTCTGCGCTTCAACGCATACGGCTATACGCTGCTGGATGCGACCGCGTTCGACCTGTTTCCGCGGACAAAGCACGTTGAGACGGTTGTCTTGCTTTCCAAGGGCGAGGTCGACTCGAAAAAGATTCGGGTTGAGTTCTCTTTGGAAGATATGGATATGTCCGAATTTCAGGATGGG
>CACZDN010000003.1 GCA_902779945.1 Oscillospiraceae bacterium
AAATCAGGGCGATTGACTGCCGGCAGGAGATGGTGAAATGAGTTGGAATCTACAGTGTCAATCCAAATTGGATCAGTTTTTCAACAAAAGCTTGTCTGGTACCGGAAGGGGCATATTCATAAATGCCTAACCCTAACCGTGCGCTTTTGCATAGACGTGTTTGCACGCCGGACACGGCTGTTTCATGAAAACTTCCCGGCGGAAGATTTATGAAACAGCCGTGGATTCTTATAGACGGGAGCGGCGCGCTGTGTTATACTGCTGCTATATTGGGATATTGGGCACTTTTCCAGGCGCTGCCGGGGAAAGCGGGCCGTAACGGAGACAGACGTGGGACGGGGGACCGGTCTTGCCGGGGGAGCTGGGAGTCATGAAAAGGATTTTTCGGAAAAGCATACTGGCGGTGCGCGCGTGGTGGGCGGTCCTCTCAAGGCCCATCTACACCGGCAAGCGCCTGGAGGACAATCTGAAGGCGCTCACCGCCGTCAGCGTGGTGTCGATCCTGCTGGGGCTGGTTCTGGTCGTCATCAACCTTCTCACGAGTCAGGACATCATGCTGGTCGCCGCCCTTCTGACCGTGTTCGCGGGGGTGGGCTGCGCCTATTTCTCGGTCGTGCGGAAAAAGCGGGAGATCGCCATCCTGTTTCCCACGGTTTTCTGTGTCGTCATGTTTACGATCTATGCGTTCACGGGCGCGGGGGACGGCACGGCCATCCTGTGGTCGCTGCTGCTGCCCATCGGCATGTGCTATTTTGTCAGCGTGAAATACGGCACCCTTCTCTCCGCCTATTACAGCCTGCTCTACATGCTCATTTTCTACACGCCGCTGGGGAGCAAGACCAGCATGTACTATTCCGAGGCCTTCACACAGCGCTTTCCGCTGCTGTTTCTCAGCCTCTCCCTCTTCACGGGCATGGCCATGTTCCAGTACCACCGGAACGCGCTGATCGAGGCGGACTTTACCGAGGAGCTGAATGAGGAGGTGGCCCGGCAGACCGCCGTCGCCGAGGAGAGGAGCCGCCGGCTCGAGCAGATGTCCTTTCAGACAATCCAGACCCTGGCCCACGCCATTGACGCGAAGGACCCCTATACCAAGGGCCACTCCACCCGCGTGAGCCAGCACGCGGTGATGACTGCGGAGGCCCTCGGCTGGGACCGGGAGCGGGTGAACGATCTGCGCTACGCGGCCCTGCTGCACGACATCGGCAAGATCGGCGTCCCCGACTCCATCCTGAACAAGCCCACGCGGCTGACGGAGGTGGAGTTCGGCATCATCAAATCCCACACCACCATGGGCGGCGACATCCTCCGGGAGCGGACGGCCATCGCCGTTGCGGAGGATGTGGCCCGCAGCCATCACGAGCGCTACGACGGCAAGGGCTATCCGCGCGGCCTCAAGGGCGAAGAGATCCCCGAGGAGGCCCGCATCGTCGCGATCGCGGACGCCTTCGACGCCATGAACTCCAGCCGTATCTACAGAAAGGCATGCGACGCCGCCTATATCCGGCAGGAGCTGATCACGGGCAGGGGAAAGCAGTTTGACCCGCACTTCGTGGACGTGTTTCTCTCCCTGTGGGATCAGGGGCTTCTGGATCTCGACGCGGAAAAGGACGACGACGGCGGGGCGGAGAGCCTGGAGGCGTCCTCGGCGCTGCTGCAGCAGGTGATGGAGAGCTTCGCCACCCAGAACGCGGCGGACGACATCGACCTCACCACCGGGATCATGCGCCGGACCGTGGGCGAGGCCGCCATCGCCAAGGCCATGCAGGAGGAAAACGGCTGCTTCGTGCTGCTCGATATGGACAACCTCAAGAAGATCAACGACACGATCGGCCACACTGCCGGCGACAGGGCCCTGAAGCTGGTGGGGACCACGCTCCTTGAAAACTGCGGGAACGACCTCTGCTGCCGCCTCGGCGGGGACGAGTTCGTCCTGCTGATGAAAAACGTGACCCGGGAGGAGGCCGAAAAGCGGATCGACAGTCTCATCGCCGCGTTCGACGCGCAGGCCGCCGCCGACGTGGAGATCTCCTCCGCCTCGCTCTCCGCCGGCGCGGTGATGTGCACGCCCGCCGACACCTATTCCAAGGTGTTCAGCAAGGCCGACAAGGCCCTCTACCACGTCAAGCAGAACGGGAAAAACGGCTGCGACTTCTATCGCGAGGAGGACGCCGCCGCCGGGAGCGAACGCATCGACGCGGACAAGCTGGTCACCGGCCTCAGAAACAGCGGCAGCTACCGCGGCGCCCTGGACGTGGAGTACCGGCAGTTTACCAAGCTGTACGAGTACGTCACAAATCTCGAAAGGCGCTTTGCGCATCCCTTCAAGCTGGTTCTGATCGAGCTTGAATCCGCGGGGGACGCCGAGACCCGGCCCGAGGAGCTGGAAAAGGCGATGTACTACATGGAGCAGTCCATCCGCCAGACGGTCCGGAACGTGGACGTGGTGACCCGCTACAGCCGGCGGCAGTACCTGGTGATCCTGGTAGGGACCGATCTGGAGGGGGTCAGCATCGTCATCGACAGGATTTTCCGCGGCTATTACAAGATGAGCGGCAGCGGCACCTTCTCGCCCTTTTACATGATCATCCCCGAGGCGCACGAGACGGCCGGGGCGCAGATATGAGTATCCCCGGCTCCCGGAGCCCAGTGCGGACGCGCACGGCTCCGGGAACTTTTTTTGCCCTTGAAAGGCGTACAACTTAAACGATTACGAAAAAATGCGCCCGAACAGGAGAGAATTAGCAAAACGCATAAATACGGGCGCCTGTTTTTGTACAAGCTGCTTTGCAGCTTTCCCTTGACCAGATTCGAGGAAGGAATTAAAATAAATTTGAATAATTTGCTTTATGCAAATTGAAAAAGGGTACAACCCCAAAAAAAGGAAAGGAAGAATCACATGAAAAAGCTTCTCGCAATGGCACTGGTGCTCTGCATGATGTTCGCGCTGTGCGCTGTCCCCTCCTATGCCGACGGCCCCAAGACCTACAAGGTCGGCGTGTCCATCTACCAGTTCACCGACAACTTCATGACCCTCTACCGCAATGAGATCGAGAACTACTTCAAGTCCCTCGAGACCGACGACGTGAAGTACGAGATCACCATGGCCGACGGCAAGAACGACATGGCCGAGCAGACCAACCAGGTCCAGAACTTCATCACCCAGGGCATGGACGTCATCATCCTCAACCTCGTCCAGACCTCCTCTGCCGACGCTGTCATCGACATGGTCGTTGACGCCGGCATCCCCCTCGTTCTCATCAACCGTGAGCCTCTGGCCTACGACGCCGACGGCAACACCATCGACGAGGCCTACGAGGGCATCCTGAACAACCCCACCGTCTGCTACGTCGGCGCTGACGCCCGTCAGTCCGGCACCTTCCAGGGCCAGATGGTCCTCGCGCTCGACAACAAGGGCGACCTGAACGGCGACGGCAAGGTCTCCTACATCATGATCGAGGGCGACCCCGAGAACATCGACGCCCAGTATCGTACCGAGTTCTCCGTCAAGGCTCTCGTTGACGGCGGCGTTGAGGTCGAGGAGCTGTTCGACCAGGTCGGCAACTGGGATCAGACCAAGGGCCAGGAGCTCTGCGCCTCCGCGCTCACCCAGTTCGGCGATAAGGTCGAGGTCGTCTTCTGCAACAACGACGCCATGGCTCTCGGCGCCGCTACCGCCATCACCGCTGCCGGCCGCACCGTCGGCGAGGATATCTATCTCTACGGCGTTGACGCGCTCGAAGAGGCTATCCAGCTCATCAAGGACGGCGAGATGTCCGGTACCGTTCTGAACGACGCGATCGGCCAGTCCCACGCTGCGGTTGACGTTGCCATCAAGCTCCTCAAGGGCGAGAGCATCGACAACTACTACTGGGTCGACTACGTCATGGTCGACAAGGCCTACGCTGAGGCAAACTATTGATTTCAACCGTTCGGCTTCTCCAAGCCCCGTTTGATTGACAAAAAAGAACGGGTGGGCATTTCGCTCACCCGTTTCCTTTTAGGCAATACCGCACAATACGCGTGCGGCATCTTCCGGAAAAAACACGCTCTGATTTCGAGCGTTTTTCCTGACACACACAAAGTATGCCTGCGAAAAACCGCCGTCGTCAGAACCTGATGTTTCGCGGAAGCTGCTCTTGCCGCATGATGCGGTATTGCCGTTATAAGAACCGTGCTTTTTGCATTGCCGCGGGCGCCCTCCCGCCGCAGCGCAAAGAGCATTGGTTCAATTTCCAACAGAATAGGAGGCATGTACCATATGTCTGAATATGTCCTGGAGATGCGGGATGTATGCAAATCCTTCCCGGGCGTAAAGGCGCTCGACCATGTACAGCTCAAGCTCCGGCCCGGCAAGGTCCACGCGCTCATGGGCGAGAACGGCGCCGGCAAGAGTACCCTGATGAAGTGCATGTTCGGCATTTACAAGATGGATCAGGGCCAGGTCTTCATCGACGGGCAGCCCGTGCAGATCAAAGACCCCATGGACGCTCTCAACAAGGGCATCGCCATGGTGCACCAGGAGCTCCAGCCCATCCCCGCCCGAACCGTCGGGGAGAACATCTTCCTCGGCCGCTACCCGATGAAGAAAGCCCTCGGCTGCATCCCCATCGTTGACCACAAGAAAATGTACGCGGACACCGCGGAGCTTCTCAAAAAGGTCCGCATGAACTTCGACCCGAAGCAGAAGGTCGGCGACCTGAGCGTCTCGCAGATGCAGAGCGTGGAAATCGCCAAGGCGGTCTCCGCCAACTGCCGCGTCCTGATCCTGGACGAGCCGACCTCCTCCCTGACCGCCAACGAGGTCGAGGCTCTCTTCCGCATCGTGGAGGACCTCAAGGCCGAGGGCGTCGCCATCGTCTACATCTCCCACAAGATGGACGAGATCCTGCGCATCGGCGACGAGGTCACCATCATGCGCGACGGCCAGTACATCGGCACCTGGCCCGCCAGCGAGATGACCACGGACGACATCATCACCAAGATGGTCGGCCGTGAGCTGACGAATCTCTATCCCCCGCGCAACAACGTCCCGGGCGAGGTCGTCTTCCAGGTGGAGGACTTCACCTCCATCAATCCCAAGAGCTTCCGCCATGTGAACTTTGAGCTCAGAAAGGGTGAGATCCTGGGCGTCGGCGGTCTGGTCGGCGCGCAGCGCACGGAGCTGATGGAGGGCCTGTTCGGCATCCGCTCCCACTCGGCCGGCAAGATCACCTACAAGGGCAGGGAGCTCAAAATCAACCGCCCGAAGGACGCCATCGACCAGGGCATCGCCATGCTGACCGAGGATCGCCGCGGCAGCGGCATCATGGGTGTTCTGAGTGTGGCGGACAATATCTCCGTCTCCTCGCTGGACAAGTACCTGGACATGGGCATCTCCATCAACAGCAAAAAGGTGGAGCAGCTGGTGCAGGACAACGTGCGGAAAATGAACATCAAGACGCCGTCCTCCAAAACGCAGATCAAGTCGCTCTCCGGCGGCAACCAGCAGAAGGTGCTGGTGGGCCGGTGGCTCGCCAACGATCCCGACGTGCTCATCCTTGACGAGCCGACGCGCGGCATCGATGTCGGCGCGAAATACGAGATCTACTGCATTATTGAGGAGCTGGCCCGCGAGGGCAAGAGCATCATCATGATCAGCTCCGAGATGAGCGAGCTGATCGGCATGTCCGACAGGATCATGGTCATGTGCGACGGGCGCGTGACCGGTTTTGTCAAGGGCAGCGAGGCAACGCAGGAAAGCATCATGGCCCTGGCCACGCAGTTTGAATAAAGTATAGGGGGATCAAAGAAATGTCTAACACCAAACCTGACTTCGGCAAAAAGTTCATGGCCCTGGTCAAGGGCAACCCGATCGCCGTGCTTCTCGTGCTGGCGGCTGTGATCGTCGGCTTCCGTGTACCCAACTTCGCCTCCTGGGCGAACTTCGGCAACCTCATGAGCAATACCGCCGT
The DNA here is from genome assembly GCA_902779945.1 of Oscillospiraceae bacterium. Lineage (GTDB taxonomy): Bacteria > Bacillota > Clostridia > Oscillospirales > Oscillospiraceae > Limivicinus. The sequence goes on from CACZDN010000003.1 coordinate 5,955, forward strand.
CCGCTTCCTGATCGCGCTGGGCGTGTCCGGCTGCCTGATCACCAAGGGCACGGACCTGTCCGCAGGCCGTCAGGTCGGCTTTGCGGCCTGCCTCGCCGGCATCCTCTGCCAGCGCGGCGACTATACCGGCCGTCTCTGGAAGAACGTCCCGGAGATGAACATTTTCTTCGTGTTCATCATCGTGGTCCTGGTCGGCCTCGTGTTCGGCCTCGTCAACGGCCTGATCGTCACGAAGCTCCATGTGCCGCCCTTCATCGCCACCCTCGGCACCCAGACCATCATCTACGGCATCGCCCTCGTCATTTCCGACGCCCAGCCCATCGGCGGCTTCCAGAAGATCTACACCAAGCTCATCACCGGCAGGATCGGCAACACCAGAGGCTTCCATCTGCCGTATCTGCTGTTTGTGGCGCTGCTCTTCGGCCTTCTGTTCTGGTTTATCTACAACAAGACCCGCCACGGCAAGTACATGTACGCCATCGGCGGCAACGAGGTCGCGGCGGAGGTCTCCGGCGTCAACACAACGGCTACGCTCATCCGCATCTACACCACGGCGGGCGTGATGTACGCCATCGCGGGCTACCTGCTGGCAGCCAAGTCCGGCGGCGCGTCGGCCTCCATGGGCACCGGCTATGAGCTGGAGGCCATCGCCGGCTGTACGATCGGCGGCGTCTCCACCACCGGCGGCATCGGCACCGTCCCCGGCATCCTGGTCGGCGTTCTGGTGTTCGAGCTTCTGAAGATCATCCTCCAGTTCCTGAACGTCAACCCCTACTACAACTATGTGGTCCAGGGCCTCGTCATCGTCATCGCCGTTGCCCTCGATATCCGCAAGTACATCGCGAAGAAGTAATACCGTACTTATCAAATCAAAAAAAGGGCTGTGAAAGAACGCCCTTCAGGACCGCAGGGGCGGCTCGCAGCCGCCCGCGCGGTAAAAAAATCGACGTCCCGGCAAATACGTACATGCTGCGTATTCGCCGGGGCGTCTTTGCGACTTTGAAGAAAGCGTGTAATCCGAGCAAAGCACAGGCTGCGCATAAAACGCCTGATGACGGGGCGTTTTAGGCAACACCGCATAATTCAGCAAGAGCAGATCCTGAGAAAATTTGGGTTCTGATGAAGGCATTTTTTTGCAGGAATACTTTGTGTATTTCAAGAAAAAGTGACAAAATCAGGGCGCAAATTTTCCAGGAGATGCCGCAGGCGAATTGCGCGGTGTTGCCTTTATGGAAGATCGGTATTACAGCACGCGCTCCAGCTCGTCGAGCTGCTCGTCGGTGGTGGCCCAGCTTGTGACGAAGCGGACCGCGACGCGGTTTTCGCCGAGGGGGGCCCAGGTCTCAAAGGCCGCGTACTGCCGCAGGCGTTCGATCTCGGCGGGACTCATGACGAAAAACTGCTGGTTCGTCGGGGAGTCGGCAAAGAGCTTGTAACCCCGGTCCGTAAACATCTTTTTCAGGCGCATGGCCTGGCGGATCGCGTGGCGGCCGATCTCCCAGTAGAGCCCGTCGGTGAAGAGCGCGTCGAACTGCTGGCTCACGACGCGGGTCTTGGCGAGCAGCGCGCCCTGCTGCTTGATGACCGCCGTGAAGTGGGGCGGCATGTTGCCCCTGGTGTAGACCAGCGCCTCGCCGCAGAGCGCGCCGACCTTGGTGCCGCCGATGTAGAAGATGTCGGTCAGCGCCGCGATGTCGGAAAGCGTCATGTCGCTCGCGGGGCTCATGAGGCCGTAGCCGAGGCGCGCCCCGTCGAGGTACAGGGGCAGGCCGTATTGCCGGCAGGTCTCCGACAGGGCGCTCAGCTCCGCTTTCGTGTACAGGGTGCCGAGCTCCGTGGGGTGGGAGATATACACCATGCCGGGGCGGACCATGTGCTCGTTGGTCTCGTCGGCGAGGAAGGCGTCCATGTATTCTGCCAGCGCCGCGGCGGAGAGCTTGCCGTTCTCCTGCGGGAGGGGCAGCACCTTGTGGCCGCTGTGCTCGATCGCGCCGGACTCGTGCACGTTGACGTGGCCGGTGTCCGCACAGACGACGCCCTCGTACGAGCGCAACGTGGCGGAGACGGCGATGCGGTTGGTCTGCGTCCCGCCAACGAGAAAACAAATCTGCAGATCGTTCCGTCCGCAGGCGGCGCGGATCTTTTCCTTCGCGGCCCCGGTGTCGGCGTCGTCGCCGTAGCCGGGCAGGGAGACGAGATTGCGCGCACACAGATGCGCCAGCACCTTCGGATGCGCGCCCTCGGTATAGTCTGAGAGAAAGTACAGCATGGTTGATTACTCCTTTGTGAGACAGTGTGGCGCGCGGCGACGGAAGACAGTCCCCGAAGGGACGCGCGACTCGCGCGCATGACGGCCGGCACAGCGGCGCATAACTGCATATATGCAATTATCTATGCACAATTATAAACGGAAAGCCTGCGCTTCGCAAGCCTGTTTAGCGGAAAACGCACAAAAAACGCCCCGGTACAGCTCGCCGGGGCTGGGCAGATTGAATGAAAATCCCGAAGGCACGGTTTAGGGCTTGACAATTTCCAAATAGGAGAGTATAAATATACACATCAAGCGAATAATTCCCGCATAGGAGGCAGCGAACATGAATAAAAATGAAATTAAAAAGATCGTCCTGGCCTACTCCGGCGGTCTCGATACCTCGGTCATCATCCCGTGGCTGAAGGAGAACTACAACGATCCCGAGATCATCGCCGTGGCCGGCAACGTCGGTCAGGTGGGCGAGCTGGACGGCCTCGAGGAGAAGGCCATCAAGACCGGCGCCAGCAAGTTCTACGCTCTCGACCTCGCGGACGAGATGGTCAACGACGTGATCATCCCCTGCGTCCAGGCCGGCGCAAAATATGAGGACTACCTGCTGGGCACGGCCTTCGCCCGCCCCATCATCGCCAAGGGCCTCGTCAAGATCGCCCTCGAGGAGGGGGCCGACGCCATCGCCCACGGCTGCACCGGCAAGGGCAACGACCAGGTCCGCTTCGAGCTGGCGATCAAGCACTTCGCCCCGGGCATGAAGGTCATCGCCCCCTGGCGTGAGTGGAGCATCAAATCCCGCGAGGAGGAGATCGACTACGCCGAGGCGCACAACGTCCCCCTCAAGATCAGCCGCGAGACCAACTACTCCAAGGACAAAAACCTCTGGCACCTGAGCCATGAGGGCCTGGATCTTGAGGACCCCGCAAACGAGCCGCAGTACGAAAAGCCCGGCTTCCTCGAAATGAGCGTGAGCCCCCTCGAGGCCCCCGACACGCCCGAGTATGTGACGCTCGACTTTGTCAAGGGCGTCCCGACCGCCCTCAACGGCGAGGCGATGAGCCCCACGGACATCATCTGGAAGCTCAACGACCTGGGCGGCAAGCACGGCATCGGCCTGCTGGACATCGTGGAGAACCGCCTTGTCGGCATGAAGTGCCGCGGCGTGTACGAGACTCCGGGCGGCACGATCCTCTACGCGGCCCACGCGGCGCTCGAGACCCTGTGCCTCGACAAGATGACCGCCCACAAAAAGCAGGAGCTGAGCGTCTGCTTTGCGGAGCTCCTCTACAACGGCATGTGGTTCAGCCCCCTGCGCGAGGCCCTGTCCGCCTTCGTGACCGCGACGCAGAAGAACGTCACCGGCACGGTGAAGCTCAAGCTCTACAAGGGCAACATCATCAAGGCCGGCCTCCAGAGCCCCTATTCCCTGTACTCCGAGAACATCGCCACCTTCGGCGAGAGCGACTACGATCAGGCGCAGGCCGCGGGCTTCATCAATCTCTGGGGCCTGCCCACCACCGTCCAGGCGCTGATGGAGCAGGGAAAGCTCTAAGGCAACACCGCACACTCCGCCTGCGGCATCTCCTGGAAAACTTGCGCCCTGATTTCGTCCCTTTTTCTTGAGGTACACAAAGTACATCTGCGAAAAAGTGCCTTTATCAGAACCCACTCACATTGAACTTGTTTCGCTGACGCGAAAAGGAAAGGATCAGCATTATGGCGAAGCTATGGGCGGGGCGGACGGAGGCGGAGACGGCGCAGCTTGCCGACGACTTCAACTCCTCCATTGCCTTTGACAGCCGCATGGCAAAGCAGGATATCACCGGCTCCATGGCCCACGCCGCCATGCTCGGCGCGCAGGGCATCATCACCGGGACCGAGGCCGCGCAGCTCATCGACGGGCTGCAGACCATCCTGGACGATCTCGCCTCCGGCGCGCTCCAAATCGACCCGAAGGCCGAGGACATCCACATGTTTGTCGAGCAGGTGCTGACCGCAAGGCTCGGCGACGTGGGCAAGAAGCTCCACACCGCCCGCAGCCGCAACGATCAGGTCGCCCTGGACTTCCGCATGTACCTGCGCGACGAGATCGACGCGCTGACGGCGCTGACCAGAGACCTCGCCGCTGTGATCTGCGACAAGGCCGAGGAATACAAAGACGCCATCATGCCGGGCTACACGCATTTGCAGCGGGCCCAGCCCGTGACCTTCGGCCATCAGCTCATGGCCTACGCGATGATGCTGCTGCGTGACCTCGGCAGACTGCAGGACTGCCGCAGGCGCCTGAATCTCTCCCCCATCGGCTGCTGTGCCCTCGCGGGCACCACCTATGACACCGACCGCGCAATGGAGGCCGAACGGCTCGGCTTCGACGGCATCTGCCTCAACTCCATCGACGGCGTGTCCGACCGCGATTTCGCCCTCGAGCTCTGCGCGGCTCTCGCGATCGAGATGATGCATCTGTCGCGTCTGTCCGAGGAGCTCATCCTCTGGTCGAGCTGGGAGTTTCAGTTTATCGAGCTGCCCGACGCCTATACCACAGGCTCCTCGATCATGCCGCAGAAGAAAAACCCCGATATGGCGGAGCTCGTGCGCGGCAAGACGGGCAGGGTCTACGGCGATCTGATGGGCCTTCTGACGGTGCTCAAGGGCCTGCCGCTGGCCTACAACAAGGATATGCAGGAGGACAAGGAGGGCGTGTTCGACGCCTGCGACACCGCGAAGATGTGCCTGTCGGTCATGGCGGGGATGCTCCCCGGCATGAGGGCGAGAAGGGATAAGATGCTCAAGGCCGCGTCGGAGGGCTTCATCAACGCCACCGACCTCGCCGACTACCTGGTTTCAAAGGGCCTGCCCTTCCGCAGCGCCTACAAGGTGTCCGGCGCGCTCGTCGGAAAGTGCATCAAAGAGGGCAAGACCCTCGAGACCCTGAGCCTCACGGAATACCAGCAGGCCGAACCCCTGATCGGCGCGGACGTGTACGCGCACATCGACCTCAAAGCCTGCGTCGAGAAGCGGGTGAGCGAGGGCGGCACCTCGGTGCAGTCCGTCGAAAAGCAGATCAAAGCCGCGCGGGAGGCGCTTTCGATATGAATACCGCGCAAGCCATCCTTCTTCAGAAGAAGCTGCATGAGATCCCCGAGGCCTCCGGCTGCGAGGTCCGGACCAAACAGACCCTGATCGACTATCTGAAAAGCGAGAGCGATCTTGAGATCATCGACTGCGGCAAGTGGTTTTACGCCGCGCACCGCGAGGGGGCCGGGCTCCCGGGTATTGCCCTCCGCGCCGACATGGACGCGGTCACGGGGGCCGACGGCAGGCCGTACCACGGCTGCGGCCACGACGGGCACAGCTCCGTCATGGCGGCGCTGGCGGCCTCGATCAGAGGCCAGACCCTCGGCAGAAACCTCTTCTTCCTCTTCCAGCACGCCGAGGAGACCGGCGCGGGCGCGGCCGAGTGCTGCTCGATCTTCGACAGAGAGAAGATCGGCGCGATCTACGGCTTCCACAACTGCCCCGACTTCCCGGAGGGAGCGGTGCTGCTGCTGCATGACACCTTTGCCTGCGCGTCCCGGGGCGCGATGCTCCGATTTGAGGGCAGCCAGACCCATGCGGCCTATCCCGAAAACGGGCGAAACCCCGTCTTCCCCATGGCGGCGTTCTTCAGCCGATGGCAGGCGCTGACCGACCCGTCGCTCTACGGCGGCATGGTCCTCGCGACGCCGGTGTGCGTCACGGCGGGCTCGCGCTCCTTCGGGGTCGCGGCCGGCAGCGGGGAGATCGACCTGACGCTGCGCGCCTGGCACGACGGGGATCTGAAACGCCTCGCCGCCCTCGTCAGGATCACGGCGCAGCAGCTCGCGATGCAGGCCGGGATCGGCTTCTCCTATGAGGAGCAGGACGTGTTTCCCGCGACGGTGAACGATCCCGCGCTCTATGAGACGGTCGAAAGGGCCGCCGCCCTCGCGGGACTGCGCTGCATCACCCCAGGCGAGCCCTTCCGCTGGTCCGAGGATTTCGGCTGCTACGGCGCGCGCTGCCCGGCCTTCTTCTGCGGCATCGGCGCCGGGGAGGACGCCCCGGGGCTCCACACCCCGGACTACCGCTGGAGCGAAGCGGTGACCGACGCGGCCCTTCGCCTCTTTTCCGCACTCATCCGTATATGAATTTGCTCTGCAAATGAATATAAATCTATTTATTAAAGGAGACAACGAACATGAAAAAAATGATTTCTCTTCTGCTCTGCGCGATCCTCTGCATCGCCTGCTTCGCTCCCGCCGCCATGGCTGCGGACACCAAGGTCCTCAAGGTTGCCACGAACGTCGCGTTCCCGCCCTACGAGTACTATGAAGACGAGAAGGCCGTCGGCATCGACATCGACATCATCCAGGCCATCTGCGACAAGCTCGGCTACACCATGGAGCTGAGCGACATGGAGTTCGGCTCTATTATCACCGCCGTCGCCAGCGGCAAGGTGGACATCGGCTTCGGCGCCATCACCATCACCGAGGAGCGCGCCAAGAGCGTCCACTTCACCACCAGCTACTCCACCGGCATCCAGTCCATCATCGTCAAGGAAGACTCCCCCATCGCCTCCGTTGACGACCTGCAGGGCGACAAGATCAAGATCGGCGTCCAGCAGGATACCACCGGCGACATCTACGCCACCGGCGACTTCGGCGAGGACCACATCGCCCGCTTCAACAAGGGCGCCGACGCCGTCCAGGCTCTGCTCACCGGCAAGATCAGCGCCGTCATCATCGACAACAGCCCGGCCGAGACCTTTGTCGCCCAGAACAAGGGCCTGAAGATCCTCCCCACCGTCTACGCTGAAGAGGACTACGGCTTTGAGCTCAGCTACGACAACGAGGCCCTCTACAACGAGGTCAACGGCGCGCTCGAGGAGCTGCTGAAGGACGGCACCGTGCAGAAGATCATCGACAACTACATCTCCGCCGACTGATCCCGCGCGCAAAACTGAACAGATCCGGGGGCGCCTCGGCGTCCCCGGGATTTATGACTTTTGGAGGATTCAGCAATGGCAGAGAGCTTTGCCAGTCTCAAAGAGAGCTTTGTATTCAATTTCATCGAGGGCGCGCGCTGGAAGTACATCACAAACGGCCTGCTCGTCACGCTGAAGGTCACCTTTTTTGCGCTGCTGCTCGGCATCGTGATCGGCGTCGTGGTGGCGATGATACGCTCGTCCTACGACAAGACGAAGGACGAGATGCAGCCCGGCCCCGGCAAGTGGGCCATGACGGTGCTCAACGCCGTCGCGCGGCTGTATCTGACCGTGATCCGCGGCACGCCCGTCGTCGTACAGCTTCTGATCGGCTACTTCGTCATCTTCGTCTCGTCGACGAACACGGTCTTCGTCGCGTCCATGGTCTTCGGCATCAACTCCGGCGCGTACATCACCGAGATCATCCGCGGCGGCATCATGAGCATCGACCCCGGCCAGTTTGAGGCGGGCAGGAGCATCGGCTTCAACTACATCCAGACGATGCGCTTCATCATCATCCCGCAGGCGTTCAAGAACGTCCTGCCCTCGCTGGCAAACGAGTTCATCGCCCTTTTGAAGGAGACCGCCGTCTGCGGCTACATCGGGCTGATGGATCTCACAAAGGGCGGCGACGTGATCCGCGGCCGCACGTTTTCGGCATTTATGCCGCTGATCGCGGTGGCTTTGATCTATCTCATACTGGTCATCTTCTTCAGCTGGCTGGTGGGCAAACTGGAAAGGAGGCTGAGGAGCAGTGAGCGCTGACATCATCATTTCCGTCAGGGACCTGCAAAAGCACTTCAACGCCGGGGCGGTCCACGCCCTGAACGGCGTCTCGGTCGACATCGAAAAGAGCGAGGTACTGGTGGTCATCGGGCCCTCGGGCTCCGGCAAGTCGACCTTCCTGCGCTGCCTCAACCTGCTCGAGCGGCCGACGGGCGGCTCCGTCGTCTTCGAGGGCGTCGATATCACCGCCCCCCGCACCAACATCAACCTCTACCGCCGCCGCATGGGCATGGTGTTCCAGCACTTCAACCTCTTTCCGCACATGACCGTGCTCAGGAACCTCACCCTTGGCCCGACGGAGCTTCTGAAAAAGCCCCAGGCCGAGGCGGAGGGGAAGGCCATGCAGCTTCTCGAGCGCGTGGGCCTTGCCGACCGCGCCGGCGCCTATCCCTCCCAGCTCTCCGGCGGGCAGAAGCAGCGCATCGCCATCGTGCGCGCGCTGTGCATGGAGCCCGACGTCATGCTCTTCGACGAGCCGACCTCCGCCCTCGACCCCGAGATGGTGGGCGAGGTGCTTGACGTGATGAAGGAGCTGGCCAAAATGGGGATGACCATGGTAGTTGTCACGCACGAGATGGGATTTGCCCGCGAGGTCGCCGACCGCGTCCTCTTCATGGACGAGGGCGTCATCGTCGAACAGGGCACGCCGGAGGAGATCTTCGACCGCCCCAGGAGCGAGAGGCTGCAGAGCTTTCTGGCCAAAGTCCTGTAGGGTCAATTGCAAACACGGTTCGCAATTGAGAGACTCGCGCTTATCGCACGCGGCGGGTCGTGACACGCCGCGTTTGGTCGGCGCGAGGCCTCTTAGTGTGTTTTTGAGGCGGCAAAGCTGCCTCAAAAACGATTTGATTCCCGCCGCGGGAACTTAATTACCTTGTATGAGAAGGAGAAACGCAGCATGGATTTGCACGGACGCGATTTTCTGACCCTGCTGGACTTCACGCCGGAGGAGATCAACGGTCTTCTGGATCTGGCCGCGGAGCTCAAGGCGAAAAAGAAGGCGGGCGTTTCACATAGAATGCACGAGGGCAAGAACATCGCCCTCATTTTTGAGAAGACCAGCACACGCACGCGCTGCTCCTTCGAGGTGGCGGGCCGCGATCTCGGCATGGGCGTGACCTGCCTGGACCCGACGGGCTCGCAGATCGGGAAGAAGGAGAGCATCGCCGACACCGCGCGGGTGCTCTCGCGCATGTTCGACGGCATCGAATACCGCGGCTACGGCCAGGCGATCGTGGAGGAGCTGGCGCAGTACGCCTCCGTCCCGGTCTGGAACGGCCTGACCAACGAGTTCCACCCGACCCAGGTCCTGGCGGACTTTCTCACGCTGCGGGAGCACTTTGGAAAGCTCGAGGGCCTCAGGCTCGTCTACTTCGGCGACGCGCGCTACAACATGGCGGACTCCCTCATGGTGGGCTGCGCGAAGCTGGGGATGCACTTTGTGGCCTGCGCGCCGGAGAAGTACTTTCCGGACAGGGCGCTCACAAAGAAATGCATGGACATCGCCCGGGAGAGCGGCGCGTCGATCACGCTTGAGACCGACCCCCTCAAAGCGGCCGCGGGCGCGGACGTCCTCTACACCGACGTCTGGGTCTCCATGGGCGAGCCGATGGAGGTCTGGGCCGAGCGTATCCGCGATCTATCCCCCTATCAGGTCAACAGGACCCTCCTGGACGCGGCGGGCCCGCAGGCGGTCTTTCTCCACTGTCTGCCCGCCTTCCACGATCGCAAGACGACGATCGGCAGGGAGATGGGCGAGCGCTTCGGCAGAAGCGAGATGGAAGTGACGGACGAGGTCTTCGAGGGCGCGCAGTCCCTGGTCTTCGACGAGGCCGAAAACCGGATGCACACGATCAAGGCGGTCATGGCCGCGACACTGTGAGGCACACATGAAAAAGGCTTATCTTGTTTTATCCGACGGGCGCTCCTTCGAGGGCGTCCGCATCGGCGCGGAGGGGGACGGTCTGGGTGAGCTGGTGTTCACCACCGGCATGACGGGCTACCTCGAGACCCTGACCGACCCGAGCTACGCTGGACAGATCATCATGCACACCTTCCCGCTCATCGGCAACTACGGCGTGATCCCCGAGGATTTTGAGGGGCCCTGTCTCGCCCGCGGCTACGTGGTGCGCGAGCTCTGCGACACCCCCTCCAACTTCCGGAGCCAATATGCGCTGGACCGCTTTTTAAAAGAGCACGGCGTCCCCGGCATCTGCGGGGTGGATACCCGCGCCCTCACGCGCATCATCCGCGAGGAGGGCGTCATGAACGCCGTGATCTGCGACACGCCGCCGGCCGATTTGACCGCGGTCCGGGGCTATCAGGTCCGGGGCGTCGTCGCCGAGGCCGGCGGACACGCGGCGCAGAGCTTCCCCGCCATGGGGGAGGAGCGTTTTCACGTGGCGCTGATGGACTACGGCGCGAAGCACCACATCGTTGAAAACCTGCAGGAGCGCGGCTGCCGCGTGACGGTCCTGCCCCACGACACCCCGGCGGAGGACGTGCTGAAGCTGAATCCGGACGGCCTCATGCTCTCCAACGGCCCCGGCGACCCGAAGGAGAACGTCTTCGAGATCGCGCAGCTGCAAAAGCTTATGGGCACGCTCCCGGTCTTCGGCATCTGCCTCGGCCACCAGCTCGCGGCGCTCGCCCTCGGCGGCGAGACCGTCAAGCTCAAATACGGCCACCGCGGCGCAAACCAGCCCGTCAAGGACCTCAGCTCCGGGCGCTGCTTCATCACAAGCCAGAACCACGGCTACGCGGTGGTGAGCGAGAGCGTCGCGGGGCTCGGGAAGCTCCGCTACGTGAACGCCAACGACTTCAGCTGCGAGGGGCTGGACTACCCCGAAAAGAACTGCTTCACCGTGCAGTTTCATCCGGAGGCGAGCGCCGGTCCCCACGACACGGGCTTCCTCTTCGACCGCTTTGTATCCATGATGGGAGGCGAGGACCATGCCTAAAAATCCGAATATCCGAAAAGTGCTGGTGATCGGCTCCGGCCCCATCGTCATCGGCCAGGCGGCGGAGTTCGACTACGCCGGAGCCCAGGCCTGCCGCGTGCTCCGGCAGGAGGGTATCCGCACGGTGCTGGTCAACTCCAACCCCGCCACCATCATGACCGACAAACACCTGGCGGACGCGATCTATCTCGAGCCCCTGACGGCGGAGACCCTGCGCCGCATCATCGCCCTCGAGCGGCCCGACGGGCTTCTGGCCGGTCTCGGCGGGCAGACGGGCCTCACGCTCGCCATGCAGCTCACCCGCGACGGGACGCTGGAAAAGTACGGCGTGCAGCTTCTCGGCTCCGGCATCGAGGCCATCGAGCGCGCCGAGGACCGCGAGCGCTTCCGCGAGACCCTGGCCGAGATGGGCCAGCCCGTCATCCCCTCCGCCACGGCGGAGGACGTGGAGGGCTGCCTGAAAATCGCAAAACGCATCGGCTACCCGGTCATCGTGCGCCCGGCCTACACCCTCGGCGGCACGGGCGGCGGCATCGCCCAGGACGCGGAGGAGCTGGCCTCCATCGCGCAGCAGGGTCTCGACCTCTCGCCCATCACGCAGGTGCTCATCGAAAAATGCGTCTCCGGCTGGAAGGAGATCGAGTTTGAGACCATGCGGGACGCCGCGGGCAACGTGATCGCGGTCTGCTCCATGGAGAATGTGGACCCCGTCGGCATCCACACGGGCGACTCCATCGTCGTCGCCCCGGCGCTGACGCTGGCGGACAGGGAATACCAGATGCTGCGCACGGCGGCGCTGAACATCGTGGGCGCCATCGGCATCGAGGGCGGCTGCAACGTGCAGTTTGCGCTGAATCCCGACAGCTTCGAGTACGCGGTCATCGAGGTCAACCCCCGCGTGTCCCGCTCCTCGGCCCTCGCGTCCAAGGCCACCGGCTACCCCATCGCCAAGATCTCCACGCGCATCGCCCTGGGCTACACCCTCGACGAGATCAAAAACGACATCACCGGCAAGACCTGCGCCTGCTTTGAGCCCACGGTGGACTACGTGGTGGTCAAGTTCCCCAAGTGGCCCTTTGAAAAGTTCGCGGGGGCCAGCCGCCGGCTCGGCACCCAGATGAAGGCCACCGGCGAGGTCATGGCCATCGCGCCCTGCTTCGAGATGGCGCTGATGAAGGCCGTGCGCGGCGCGGAGCTCGGGCTTGACACCCTGGACGCCCCGCCCCTCTCGGACGCGCCGGTGCGCGAACGCCTGAAGGCCCAGGACGACCGCCGCATCTTCACCGTCTTCGAGGCGCTGAAGGCGGGCGTTTCGGTGGACGAGATCTTTGAGATCACCAAAATCGACCGCTGGTTTCTGTGGAAGCTCCAGAAGCTCGTGAACTTCGAGACGGCGCTCGCGGGCGGCCTGACGGACGAGCTCTACCGCAAAGCAAAGCGCCTCGGCTACCCGGACGAGGCGATCCTGCGCATCTCCGGCGCGGCGGCGGTGCCCGGCATGGAGATGCACTATAAGATGGTGGACACCTGCGGCGCCGAGTTCGACGCCGAGACGCCCTATTTCTACTCGAGCTTCGACGCCGAATGCGAGAGCCGGCTCTTCCCGCGCTCGGGCAAGCCCGTCGTGATGGTGCTGGGCTCCGGCCCCATCCGCATCGGCCAGGGCATCGAGTTTGACTACTCCTCGGTCCACTGCGTCTGGACCCTGCGGGAGATGGGCTACGACGTGGTCATCGTCAACAACAATCCCGAGACCGTCTCCACCGACTACGACACGGCGGACCGCCTGTATTTCGAGCCGCTTTGCAGGGAGGACGTCTGGAATATCGTGCAGCTTGAAAAGCCGGTGGGCGTGGTCGTGGCCTTCGGCGGGCAGACGGCCATCAAGCTCACGGAATTTCTGGACAAAAAGGGCGTGCAGATCCTCGGCACCTCCGCCGACAGCATCGACACCGCGGAGGACCGCGCCCGCTTCGACGCGCTCCTGGAGCGCTTCACGATCCGCCGCCCGAAGGGCCGCGGCGTGCTGACGCTCGACGAGGCGCTGGCCGCCGCGTCCGAGCTCGGCTACCCCGTGCTGCTGCGGCCGAGCTATGTCATCGGCGGGCAGAACATGTGCATCTCCCGGGACGCCGCCAGCACGGAGAAGTACATGAAGGGCATCCTGGCCCAGGGCATCGAAAACCCCGTGCTGGTGGACAAGTACATGCCCGGCACGGAGCTGGAGGTGGACGTGATCTCCGACGGGGAGGACGTGCTCATCCCCGGCATTATGGAGCATATCGAGCGCGCGGGCGTCCACAGCGGCGACTCCATCGCCGTCTACCCGCCCTGGAACCTGAACGACAAGTTCCTGCGCCGCATCACCGAGGTGTCTACGAAGCTGGCCCTGGCCCTCGGGACAAAGGGCCTCGTGAACATCCAGTACCTCATCTGGCAAAACGAGCTCTACGTCATCGAGGTCAACCCCCGCGCCTCCCGCACGGTGCCGTATATCAGCAAGGTCACGAACGTGCCGATGGTCGATCTCGCCTCGCGCATCATGCTGGGGGCGAAGCTCAGAGACCTCGGCTGGGGCACGGGCCTCTACCGCACCCCGCCGTACTACGCCGTCAAGGTGCCGGTCTTCTCGTTTGAAAAGCTCTCGGACGCGAACTCCATCCTCGGCCCGGAGATGAAATCCACGGGCGAGGTGCTGGGCATCGGCCGCACGCTGGCGGAGGCGCTGTTCAAGGGCCTGACCGCGGCGGGCTTCCGCCTGCCGAACAATCTCGAGAGCGCGCGGGGCGTGCTTTTGAGCGTCGAGAACGAGGACAGCCAGGAGATCCTCTCCCTCGCGCGGCGCTTCTATCGGCTGGGGCTCAAGCTCTACGCCACCCGGGACACCGCGGCGGCCATTGCCTCTCTCGGCATCCCGGTCACCTCGGTCCCGAACGCCGGGGAGAGCGGGGAGATCACCCGCCTCATGGACAGCGGCGTACTGCGCTACATCATCTACACCGGCGCCGTGAAGGACGGCACCATGGGCGACTACATCGCCCTCCACCGCCACGCCATGCAGCGCGGCGTGCCGTGCCTGACCTCGCTGGACACCGCCAGCGCCCTGGCCGAGATCATCGAGAGCTGCTTCCACGAGAGCAGCACCGAGCTCGTGGACATCAACGCCATGCGCACGGAGCACCAGACCATCCGCTTTACCAAGATGCAGGACTGCGGCAACGACTACATCTTCATCGAAAACTACGACGGTGCGATCACCTGCCCGGAGTCCCTGTGCGTGAACCTCTGCCGGGCGCACACCGGCGTCGGCAGCGACGGCATCGTGCTGATCGAAAAATCGGACGTCGCCGATGTGAAGATGCGCTCCTTCAACCGCGACGGCAGCGAGGGCAAAATGGCGGGCAACAACATCCGCTGCGTGGCAAAATACGTGCACGACCGCGGCCTCGTCCCCCGGGAGGAGCTCACGGTCGAGACGGGCAGCGGCGTGAAGCACCTGCGTCTCTTCCTGCGCGACGGGGCCGTCAGCTCCGTGGAGGTGGACATGGGCAGCGCCTCGCTCCGGGCCTCCGAGATCCCCGTGAAGAGCGAGCGGGAGCGCCTGGTGAACTGCCCGATCCGCGTGGGCGGCCGGGAGTACCACGTCACCTGCGTGAACGTCGGCAACCCCCACTGCGTAGTCTTCTGCGACGCCATCGACGGCCTCGAGCTCGAAGAGCTGGGCCCGCAGTTCGAGTACGCGCCCATCTTCCCCGAGCGCGTCAACACGGAGTTTGTGCGCATGGTCAACCGCCACACCCTGCGTATGCGCGTCTGGGAGCGCGGCAGCGGCGAGACCCTGGCCTGCGGCACCGGCGCCTGCGCCGCGGTGGTCGCGGCCTGCGAAAACGGCCTCTGCGACAAGGGCAGCGACGTCAAGGTCAGCCTCCTCGGCGGCGAGCTGACGGTCAACTATTCGGACGAGCGCATCCTCCTCACCGGCGGCGCAAGCGTCGTCTTCGAGGGCAGCTTTCTGTATTGAGCGCGGCGTCCCCCGCGGGGGCGGAGCATCGCCCCCGCAGGGCCGACTCCCGAATCGCCCGGCACGAAAGCGTGCAGATCATAATAAACGTATGGCAGGTTCGCGGCCTTTGCAAATTTGCCATACGTTTTTTGCGCTGCCGCCGGATGCGACGGACCGGCGCTCCTCCCCGTGCGCCGCGGCTCCCGCGGGGGACGCGCGCCGCCTTTAGTCTGTCATGTCGAGCGGAGCAAAGCGAAGTCGACACATCAAAGGCAACACCGCACAATCCGCCTGCGGCATCTCCTGGAAAACTTGCGCCCTGATTTCGTCACTTTTTCTTGAGGTACACAAAGTACATCTGCGAAAAAGTGTTTCTGCCTGTCGGGGCAAGATGCTTCGTCAGGCTCAGCATGACAGGAGAGCTGCGCGCTCCTTCAATTGGCCTTCCCCACAGGTAGAGATATGCGCTTTTGCTTGACAGCGGGCATCGGAATCGGTATCATACCGGAAAAAGGCTCTGCGGGAGGACGCATGGACGGAGAACGGATTCAACAGCATACGCGGCTGACGAAGACCGAGGGGGGCACGCTGGCCCTCCTGCTTCTGCTGGGGCTTTTTGCCCGCGTCTGGCGCTTCGGCAGCGCGCCGCCGGGTCTCAATCAGGACGAGGCCTTCGCCGCCTATGAGGCGTGGGCGCTTTTGAACTACGGCACGGACAGCTCGCTCCACGCCTGGCCCGTCTATCTCACGGCCTGGGGCAGCGGCATGAACGCCCTTGAGACGTACCTGATGATCCCGCTTTTCGCGCTCTTCGGCGTCAGGACCTGGGTCATCCGCCTGCCGCAGCTGCTGCTTGCGCTCCTGTCGCTCCCGGCGGCCTTCGCCCTCGGGCGGCGCACGGGAGGGACGCGCGGCGGCCTCTGCGCGCTGGCGGTGCTCGCCCTCTGCCCGTGGCATGTGCTGCTCAGCCGCTGGGCGCTGGAATCCAACATGGCCCCCGGCCTGCTGCTTCTCGGGACGGTGCTCTTCTGCCGGGGGCTGGAGGACGGGCGCTGCCTGCCGCTGTCGGCCCTGTGCTTCGGGCTTTCGCTCTACGCCTACTCCGCAATCTGGCCGGTGATGCCGCTGCTTGTCGGCCTCCTGCTCCTGTACGCGCGCCCGCGGGCGGACCGCCGGCTGCTCGTGTCGGCGGTGATCCTCGCGGCGCTGGCCCTGCCGCCGGCAGGCTTTCTGGCGGTCAACTACGGACTTGTCCCGGAGTTCTCCATCGGTCCCTTCTCGGTGCCGAAGCTGGTCGCGGCGCGCACGGGGGAGATTTCCCTGGGGAACGTGCCGCAAAACCTGCGCACGATGCTCCACATCCTGCTGCGCCAGACGGACGGGCTCAGGTGGAACAGTCCGGGCCGCTTCGGGCTCTTTTACCCGGCCGCCCTGCCCTTCGGCCTGCTGGGGCTCGCGGCGCTCCTGCGGCGGCTCGTCGGCTCGCTTCGCGCAAAAAAATACGACCCGGCGGTCCTGCTGCTGATCTGGCTCTTCTGCGGCGTCATACAGTCGGCGCTGGTGTCCGTCAACGTCAACCGCATGAATATGCTGCTCATGCCCGCCGCGCTCACGGTCGCCCTCGGGGCGGAGACCCTGCTGCGGCTGCTGGGGCGTACTCAGAGGGCCGGGGCGGCGCTGCTGCTGGCGGCGCTGCTGCTGGGCTTTTCGGCCTTTGAGCGCTTTTACTTCACCGACTACGCCGACTCCCTGAACGGGGATTTCACCGCCGGCGCGCAGGAGGCGCTGGAATCGGCGCTGCGGCATGACGGGACCGTCTATGTGACGCAGGCCCTGCACTATCCCAAGCTGCTTCTCGCGTCGGAGACGAGCCCGGAGGCGTTCAGCGCCACGGTCGAATACGCATACTACCCCGCCCAGTACCTCCAGCCCCTGCGCTTCGGGCGCTTCGTCTACGTCCGGGACGACAGTCCGCCCTTCGACCCGGAGGGCGTCTACGTCCTCTGGAACGGCGCCGACACAGAGCGCTTCGAGCAGGCGGGCTTCACGGTCGAGCGCTATGGGTGCCTGACGGTGCTGGCGGCGCCCGCATAAACAAGAATTTTGGTATCAAAAAAGAAGCATACGGCGAAATTGCAGCAAGCTGCGATCTCGCCGTATGCTTTTCAAGTATGAGCCCTGACAGCCGGAAGGGCGAGCCCCTTCCCTGCGGCCCTGTGTGCGTTCCTTATTTTTTCCCGGCGGCCGGCTCTTCGATCAGGACACGGCTGCCGCGTATCTTCAGCCTGCCGGAGCAGTAGAGGATCACCGCGCGGCTGAGGATGCGCCACTCGCCCTCCTCCAAAACGCGGCGCTCGAGACTTTCGGGCGTGTCGTCCGGTTTGACCTCTACCGCGCGCTGGAGGATGATGCCGCCGACGCGGCCGTCCCCGTCCGCAAAATAGGCCGTGGCCCCGGTGAGCTTGAGCCCCCGCTCGAGCACGGCGCGGGGGATGTCCGCCGGGTCGCTGTCCTCAAAGGCGGGACAGAGGGCCGGGAAGGTGCCGATGATGCGGTTTTTGAACTGATAGGGGATGACGCCCAGGGGCATCTCGTACCCCGCGAGGATCACCAGCTCAATGTCCATATCCCGCAGCTTGTTCGCCACCGCCATGCTGTGGCTCGTCGCGTTCGGGAAGAGCTCGGGGTCGACCACATAGGCCGGCACGTGGGCGTTGAGCGCGCGCTTCATCGCGTATACGTCCCTGGCCGTGGAGATGACCGCAACCAGCTCAAAATTCGGAATTTCTTTAAAATACATGGAGTCCAGGATCGCCTGGAGCCTCGCCCCGTCTCCGGAGACCAACGCCGCCGCTCTGACCATGTCGAACCTCACACCCGCTTTTTTCCCGCGGCACTTGTCCCGCGGGCCAAAACACGCTATAATAAACCTATCGCCGACGCGAATCCGATATTATGTCGACTATTATACCGTATCCGACGCCGGCGGTCAAGCGTCAGGAGGCCGAGTTATGACAGAAATTTATGTAATCCGACACGTCCAGGCGGAGGGGAACCTCTACCGCCACATGCAGGGCCACTGGGACGGGGACGTCACCCCCCTCGGCGAAAAGCAGCGCGACGCGCTGAGCCTGCGCTTCCGGGACATCCCGGTCGACGCGGTGTATTCCAGCGACCTCTGGCGCGCGCGCTTTACGGCCACGGCCGTCACCCGCTTCCACGAGCTGCCGATCCGGTGCGACCGGCGGCTGCGGGAGATCAACATCGGCCCCTGGGAGGCCGTGCCCTTCGCCAACGTCATCCGGGACCAGCCGGAGCTCTTCGACAGCTTCCTGCACGATCCCGAGCACTTTTATCTCCCCGGGTCCGAGACCTTTTTTGACGTGCAGGCCCGCGCCGTGGAGGCGATCACGGAGATCGCGGAGCAAAATCCGGGCCGCACCGTCGTCGTCACGACCCACGGCATCACCATCCGATGCATGATGACGAAGCTCCTCGGTGTCCCGCTGAGCGACACGGAAACCGTGCCCATCTTCCACAATACGGGCGTGGCGCGCCTTGCGTACAAAGACGGGCACTTCACCGTCACCTCGATCAACGACGCGTCCCATCTCCCGCCGGAGCTGCTGCGCCATGTGAACGACATTCCCGCCCTCTGCGACGAGTGCGTCGATCCCGCACGGCACCGCGAGACCTATGAGCGCTGCTATGCCGACGCCTGGCTCGCCGCCCACGGGTCGCTGGAGGGCTTCGCGGCGGGGCCCTACTACCGTGCTGCCTGCGAGCACCATAAGCGCGACGCGGAATCCGTCATGCTGCTGTATGAGGGGGAACGCTTCGCGGGACTCCTCGATCTCGACACCGCGCGGGGCGCGCACGCGGGCTACGGCTGGATCAGCCTCCTCTATCTCACGCCAGAATACCGCGGGCGCGGTCTCGGCGTGCAGCTTCTGGGCCGCACCGTGGCGAAATACCGCAGGCTGGGCCGGAGCGCGATCCGGCTGAACGTCGCGGAGGACAACCAGGCCGCCCTGGCCTTCTACCGCGCCAACGGCTTTGAGGAGCTCTCGCGCGAGCCAGGGATGCACGCGCCGCTGCTGCTGATGGAGAAGAAGCTGAGGAGCTTTCCGCATGGGGATGTATGACGGGAGAGCCCGCGTCCTACGTCCGGAGATCGCGCCGGGCTGCCGCGTGCTGGTCATCTCCGACATCCACGCGAATCTCCCGTATTTCGAGGGCCTGCTCAACAAGGTCGGCTTCTGCGAAGACGATGTGCTGATCCTCGACGGGGACTTTCTCGAGAAGGGCGCGGAAAGCCTGAAGACCCTGCGCCGCGTGATGGCGCTGTGCGGGAAGGGGAACGTCCTGCCCGTCATGGGCAACTGCGACGACTGGGCCGCGATCTTTCAGGAGAACGGCCCCTGGGCCCGGAACATCCCGCACTACATGCAGTACCGCAAAAGCGGACTCTTATGGGACATGGCGCTGGAGCTGGGGCTGGACCCGATGGCGGTCGGGGAGCTGGAGGACTTCAAGAAGCGCCTCGCCGCGCGCTTTCCGGAGGAATTCGCGTTTCTGGGCACGCTGCCGCACGCGCTTGAGGCGGGGCGCTATGTCTTCGCCCACGCCGCGGTATACCCGGACAAGCCCCTCGAGGCCCACACGGCGGGGGAGCTGCTGCGCTGCGACGCCTGGTATGAGCGCGGCTATGCCTTTGACAAATGGGTCGTCGTCGGCCACTATCCGGTGATGCTCTATTGCAGGGACATCGTCTGCGCAAACCCCATCCTCGACCGTGCGCGGCACGTCGCCTGCATCGACGGGGCCTGCGTGCTCAAGGACGACGGGCAGCTCAACTGCCTCATCATCCCGGATATCACAAAGGACGAGCTGAGCTTTGAGGCCTACGATCCCTTCCCGGTCCGGCGGGTGCTGCGGGATCAGCAGGCGTCCGCGCGCTCCGCCTACATCCGCTGGGGCGACAGCCGGGTCCGGGTGCTCGAGCGCGGGCCGGAGTTCTCCCGCTGCCGCCACGTCCGCACGGGCTATGAGCTGGATATTCTGACAAAATATCTCTTCTCCGACGGGGAATATACCGACTGCAACGACTGCACGGATTACGTGCTGCCCCTCCGGGCCGGCGACGAGGTCGGCGTGGTGGAGGAGACGACGCGGGGGTATTTCGTCAAGCACAACGGTGTCTCCGGCTGGTATTTCGGCGAACTTAATTCATTGTGAAACGATGTTTCACAATGAAGCACTCGCGCTTATCGCACGCGGCTTACGGGGGACAAGCCGCGTTTGGTCGGCGCGAGAGCGAGCCCTGCTCGCTTCAAGGTGTTTTTGAGGCGGCAGAGCTGCCTCAAAAACGATTTTGTAAACGAAGGAGCGAATCATGAAGGAATGTGTCCGCCTCGCTGGGCTTTTATGCTGCGGCATGAGTTTTATCCTGCTCGTCGCGATGGGGCTTGACAAGCGCCGCGCCCGGGCCGACAGACGGCGCGTACCGGAGAGGACGCTGTTTCTCCTCGCCCTGCTGTTCGGCGCGCCGGGCGGATTGCTCGGCATGTATGCCTTCCGGCACAAGACGAAGCACTGGTATTTCGTGCTCGGCTTCTGGCTTCTCGCCGCCGTGCAGCTCGGCGCGCTGGGCTATTTCGCATATCGGACTATGTAACCCGGCGCCCGTGGGGAGGACGGGGCCGCCCGCTCTCCCCGCGCGTCCATCAAAATCAGATCTCGTCGTCTATGATGGCGTCGCTGCGAAACAGCAGACTCACGCACCACAGGGCCGACAGGCCGACCAGGGTGTAGATCACCCGGCTGACGGTGGCGGTCTGCCCGCCGAAGAGCCAGGCGACGAGATCAAAACGAAACAGGCCGATGCTGCCCCAGTTGATGCCGCCGATGATGGTCAGCACCAATGCGATCCGGTCCATAAGCATGTGCGATACGCTCCTCTCTTTTCGGAAAACGCGGTGTGCGCTTTCTTTGGATTCCCGCTTATTGTTCCCCAAAACCGCGCGTCTATACATGGATGAGCTGTTGACATCGCAATGGGGCGGGTGCTGCGCGGCATCCTTCCCGTTCGACAAAACTGGTGCTTTCTCGCTCTTTACAAGACGGCGCGCTTGTGCTACCATACAATCACAGCTTATCCAATTGGCCTTTCGAAGGAAAGGCCGCGGCTCATATCTTTATCCCAAACCCTGTCTTGCGGATCGCTTTGCGGTCCGCACTTTTTTGTTGCGCCCCGCTGTCATTCCAAAGAATATAAAAAACAGCCCTCGGCGAAAACGGGTCATGCCGCGTATTCGCCGGGGGCAAATGCAATTTTCAGTTTTTCCCCTGCCGGGCTGCCGAGGGCGTCAGCCCCTGCGGTGCTGCTGTTTCCGCATTCCCGGTAAGGAACCTTATTCCCAGCCGCGGAAAAGGATTGCCGCGGTCAGGAGAGGCTGCCGTTGATCTGATCGTACATGCTCTGCTCGTACGCGGCGAGAGCGGCGACAGCGTCGGCCTCGGCCTGGCGGTTTTTCTCCACGGCGGCCTCAAATTCCTGCTGCCTCCGCTCCAGCTCCATGCCAGCCGGCACCAGCAACCCGACATCATGGGCGACCGTGCCCTCAATGGCAAGGGCCATCTGCTCGTCAAAGTACTTTTTGAGCGCGTCCTTGGCCTCCCGCTTCTGCGTATCCAGCGTTTCGCGGCCCTTTGCATATTCGACCTCTTGGCTGACATGGCCGGCGATGGCAAGGGCCAGCTGCTCGTCCCAGAGCTGCTTATACTTGTTCCTGGCCTCCCATTCCTCCCAGAACAGCGCTGTTTGCGCCGCCTCGAAGGTCGTCGCGCGGTCTTTCTTGTACTGCACCAGCGCGTTGAACGCGGCGGTTTCATCCTCTTTGTTCTTGTTCCGGGCGTCGGCAAGCTCGATTAAGCGGTCGAGCACCGTGTCGAAGATGAGCTGCCACTGCTGAAGCTCGTGCTCCGAAAGCCCGTCATCCGGGTTTTGCTTGTGCGCCCACAGGATCGCTCTGGCCTTATCAAAAGCTGCCGCCTCGTCATAGATGCCGTCGGCGAACGCCTGCGCGGCGAGGCCGGCAAGCAGCATCACGCACAGGGCGAGCGCGATAAGACGCTTCGCATGTTTGTTCACGGAATCATCCTCCTTCTCGTTTTGCAGCGCAGCGCTGCGATCATGGCAGATTTATTATGCAGTGCGCAGGGAGCAATGTCAAGGACGAACTCCCCGTATTTCGGACGTTTTTGAAAAACACGCGGCAAATCCGCAGATTTGCCGCGCGTTTCACGTGATATGGCAATGTTTATGAAGCACGATCAGACCGGTTACTACCTGAGCTCCTTGGGGCTCTGGACTTCGCCGTTGAAGATGTATTGCCACATACCGTCGTTGTACTTCTCCAGCGCTTCCCTGGCCTTGCTCTCGGCCTCCTTGTTCTTTGTGACGGCGTCAGCAAACTCCTGATCCTTCTTTATGAGCTCCTCCTTAGCCTTCTGGAGCTTTTTCCCGCGCTCAATAAAACCGTCGATGGCGACATCCCACATGCCATCCTCGTACTTTTCCAGATCCTGCTGGGCCTTGCCTTCGGCCTCCTTGTTCTTTGTGACGGCGTCAGCAAACTCCTGTTCCTTCTTGTCGAGTTCGTCCATAGCCTTCTGGAGCTCATTCATGCGCTCGATTTCGCCGTTGAAGATGAATTCCCACATACCCTCATTGTACTTGTCCAGCGCGTCCAGCGCCTCCAACGCTTTCTGATCCGTTGTTGCGAAAGCCTGAACGGAAACAACTCCAGCGAGCATCATCACGCAGACGACCATAGCGACAAGCTGTTTCAAGGTTTTGCTCATAAGATAATCCTCCTTTTCAGTGGTATTAAAAATGTGTATACCACCCAATTATAAAATATAGTATAGCACAAGTGGGAATGTCTGTCAATATACATTCCGTGCTTTTCACGGTACAAAACGCCCGTGGTACATATCAATAAAGCTCTTGCGCATGCTGCGCTTCCGTGATATAATCGGAATGTTAGGAAGGCGCCGCGAAAGCTGTCGCCTACTTGGTTCCCGTTTTTCAACACAACTCTAAAGAGGAGGAATCGCCTATGAATTACACCGCAGAAGTCACGCATATGTGCCCGGTCGCCAAGGGCGCATACCACGGTCCCGCGCCGATCCCCGAGGAGGGCAAATGGGTGCAGGCCAAGCAGATCGGAGACATCTCCGGCTTTACCCACGGCATCGGCTGGTGCGCGCCGCAGCAGGGCGCCTGCAAGCTGACGCTCAACGTCAAGGAGGGCGTCATCGAGGAGGCGCTGGTCGAGACGATCGGCTGCTCCGGCATGACCCATTCCGCCGCCATGGCCTCGGAGATCCTGATCGGCAAGACGCTGCTCGAGGCGCTGAATACCGACCTCGTGTGCGACGCGATCAACACCGCCATGCGTGAGCTGTTTCTGCAAATCGTTTACGGCCGCACCCAGAGCGCCTTTTCCGAGGGCGGTCTGCTGGTCGGCGCCTCGCTGGAGGATCTCGGCAAGGGTCTGCGCTCGCAGGTCGGCACCATGTTCGCCACCAGCGCGAAGGGCCCGCGCTACCTGGAGATGACGGAGGGCTACTGCTCCCGCATGGCACTCAACGCCGAGGGCGAGATCATCGGCTACGAGTTCATCAGCCTCGGCAAGATGATGGACTTCATCAAGGGCGGCATGGACGCGAACGAAGCGCTCAAGAAGGCCACCGGCCACTACGGCCAGTGGGACGCGGCCGTCAAGTACATTGACCCTCGCAAGGAATAAGGGAGGAGCAGACGATGGCATTATTTGAAAACTACGATCGCCGCATCGAGAAGATCAACGGCGTACTTGCCGAGTACGGCATCGCCTCCGTGGAAGAGAGCCGCGAAATCTGCAAGCAGGCCGGCTTCGACCCCTACGAGATCGCCAAGGGCATCCAGCCCATCTGCTTTGAGAACGTCTGCTGGGCCTACTGTGTCGGCGCGGCCATCGCCCTGAAATCCGGGGTGAAGAACGCCGAGGAGGCCGCCCGCGCCATCGGCATCGGCCTGCAGAGCTTCTGCATCGACGGCTCCGTCGCCGACGACCGCAAGGTCGGTCTGGGCCACGGCAATCTGGCCGCCATGCTCCTGAGTGACGAGAGCAAATGCTTCGCTTTCCTCGCCGGACACGAGTCTTTCGCCGCCGCCGAGGGCGCCATCGGCATCGTCCGCAACGCCAACAAGGTGCGCAAGACGCCCCTGCGCGTCATCCTCAACGGTCTCGGCAAGGACGCCGCGCAGATCATCTCCCGCATCAACGGCTTCACCTACGTCCAGACCCAGTTCGACTACTACACCGGCGAGCTGAAGATCGTCCGCGAGATCCGCTACTCCGAGGGCGAGCGCGCCAACGTCCGCTGCTACGGCGCCGACGATGTGCGCGAGGGCGTGGCCATCATGCACGCCGAGGGCGTTGACGTGTCCATCACGGGCAACTCCACCAACCCGACCCGCTTCCAGCACCCCGTCGCCGGCACCTACAAGAAGGAGTGCGTGGAGCAGGGCAAGAAGTACTTCTCCGTGGCCTCCGGCGGCGGCACCGGCCGCACGCTGCACCCGGACAACATGGCCATTCCGACGCGCAGTTTGCCGGCTCTTCCTCCGTGCCCGCGCACGTGGAGATGATGGGCTTCCTCGGCATGGGCAACAACCCCATGGTCGGCGCCACCGTCGCCGTTGCCGTCGCAGTCCAGAACAGCCTGAAGTAATTCCATATTCGAGCAAAAACAGAGGAGGCAGTCGCCTCCTCTGTTTTTTTTGCTGCGGAGCATATCCGGCAGTCGCCCGGAAGAGGCCGCTGCGCTGCGGCTGTGCGCCGGGGCGAAAGGCCCTCCGTGATCGGCGCCGCCTGTCATCTCTCAGAACTGGAAATAGATAAACGGGCTCTGGCCGGTGTAGCCCAGGGCCAGGGTCAGGCCGGCAAAGAGAAAGAACGCAAGCAGGCCGCGGAAGCTGCTGAGGCTCACGGTGGGGTAATAGCCTGTCGGAACCTCGCCGCGCTTTTCGGCGCGGGCGCAGGCGGCGAGGTGGGCCCCCCAGGTGAGGGCGAGGCCGAAGACGCCCCAGAAGCTGACGTAGCGCACGCCCCGGTGCAGCGTGAAGATATAGACGAAAATGTGCCACGCCTGCGAGATCGAGCTTGCGCGGAAGATGACGGCGCTCAGACAGATGAAGGTGAAGGTCAGAAGGACGTAGACCGCCCGCGCCGCCGGGCCGTCCGGCAGCTTTTTCCGCAGCGGGGCCGAGAAGCGATGGACGCACTGGGCCGCGCCCAGAAGCGCCCCCCACAGCACAAAGGTCCAGGCCGCGCCGTGCCAGAGGCCGCAGACCGTCATGATGAGGAAGAGGTTAAGGTAGGTGCGCCCCTCCCCTTTCCGGCTGCCGCCGAGGGGGAAGTACAGATACTCGGTCAGCCAGGTGGAGAGGCTGATGTGCCAGCGCCGCCAGAACTCGCTGACGTTTCGGGAGATGAAGGGCAGGTTGAAGTTGCGCGGCAGCTCGTAGCCGAGGCATTTGGCACAGCCCACCGCCATGTCCGAATAGCCGGAGAAATCGCAGTAGAGCTGGACAAAGTATGCGTAGGCCATGAGCAGCAGCGTCCCGGCGCTGTAGGCGGCGGGGGCGCGGTGGACGGCGTCGACGAAGGAGGAGATGTTGTCCGCGATGACGATCTTTTTGAAGAGACCGAAGACAAAAATCTGGACGCCCTCCTCAAGCCTCGCGAGAGAGATGCAGCGCTCCTCCCGGAGCTGTGGCAGAAACTCCCCGGCCTTCACGATGGGCCCCGCGACGAGCTGGGGGAAAAAGGCGATGTAGAGGGCGGTGCGCACAAAGTCGCGCTCCGCCTCGAGCTTGCCGCGCGACACGTCTATGGTGTAGCTCAGGGACTGGAAGGTGTAGAAGCTGATGCCCACGGGCAGCAGGATGCGGAGAGTTCCCGCGCGCGCGATGCCGAACACCGCGCAGAAGGAGTCCACGAAGAAGTTATAATACTTGAACACCCCGAGCACCAGAAGCGGCGCCGCGACGCCGAGCACGAGAGCCGTGCGCCGCCAGGGCTTGTCCATCTGCAGAGCCGACACATGGGCCACCAGCGTGAGCGCGAGCATCAGCAGGCAGCAGGCCCAGTTCCACCAGCCGTAGAACACATAGCTTGCCGCGAGCAGCAGGATGTGCCGGAGACGAAGGCGCTTTTCTCTTTCGAGCCCTTCAAACGCGGGGAGCCTTGTGAGCGCCATGGCAAGGCAGACCAGGGCGAAGAAGACGACAAAGGTAAAGCTGTTGAAAAGCATCCGCTCAGGCCCCCTCTCCCGTGAGATACGCGTATACGCTCTCGGCATAGATCTGGTGGCCCAGGCTGTTGATGTGCCCCTCGCCGGGCGCGGTGTTGGCAAAGCCGAAGGGGAGGTGTCCGTCCTCCTCCATGGCGGCGATGTTTTTCTCCGTCAGGTCGAGAAAGGCAAGGCCGTACTGCGCGCAGAGTCTGGAGAAGGTCTCACGCTCGCCGGGGCGGGCCTCCGTGACGCCATGTCCCGCAGCGTCCGGCTGCACCGAGGGCGTGTAGACCAGGATGCCCTGCACGCCGTACTGCGCGCAGAGTCTCGCGGTCTTCT
The DNA here is from genome assembly GCA_902779945.1 of Oscillospiraceae bacterium. GTDB lineage: Bacteria > Bacillota > Clostridia > Oscillospirales > Oscillospiraceae > Limivicinus. The sequence goes on from CACZDN010000003.1 coordinate 32,657, forward strand.
CAAGGAGCCGGGAGAGAGAGGCCTCATAGGCTTCCTGTGTGACGGGCGCCGCGCTCACCGCCGCGGCCGCGACGGCCTCGTTCGTGCCCTTGAAGTACTTGGTGTAGAGAAGGCGCAGATAGGGCAGCTTTTGCAGCGCCGTGAGCAGTCCGCCCGTGTGCGAGGGAATGTCCGGCAGAGTGCCGTCAACGGCGGCGTCCATGGCGGCGGGATCGTAGCTCAGGGTGGCGAGCTCAAAGATCACGGCCTCCCGCGGCGCATAGGTTTCGAGCGCTCTGTCCAGACGTTTCACGGCGTACAGGAAGGTATGCCCCGCCATGCCGATGTTATAGGTATACTTCTCCCCGGCAAAACACTCGTTGAGAAGATTTGCGGCGTTCTCGACCTGGAAGATGCAGAAGCCCTCCGTGTGGGATGAGCCCATGAGCAGCAGGTCGATCTCCTCCCCGGGGGTATAGTCGCGGAGATTATTGAAGCCGTCGTTATTGACACGGCCCGCGCCGAAGCCTTCGGTCCCGCGGGCGTAGAAGCCCGGCTCGTACTTGTACTCGGTCGCGCCGTCGGGGTTTTCATGGTGGACGGGGATGTTATAATAGAGCGCGCAGAAAAGGCAGAGCAGCGCAAAGGCCGCCGCCCCCGCGAAAAACGCCTTCAGAAGCCAGCGTAAAACCGTTTTTGTCATCGTCGTCCTCACGGCTGCGGCGGCTTCGGGCCGCTGAGCTTTCTGGCGGGCACCCCGGCGACGGTGATCCCGGGCTCGAGAAAGCTCTTGTTCACCAGCGCGTGCGCGCCCACGGTGACGCCGTCGGCCAGCGTGACGCCGCCCATCACCGTGCAGCGCATCCCGAGCGTCACATGGTCCCCCAGCGTGGGCGCGAGATCGTTCACGTCGTCCCCGGCGAGGACGGCGTAGGGCATGAAGCGGCAGTATTCGCCCACCGAGGAATTGGGGTTCACCCCGCCGGTGTTGACGTGGGAGATATACAGCCCCTTGCCGCAGGTATTGGGCGGGAAGTACATACCGTAGCGCATCTGAAGCCGCGCGAGGCGCATGGAATAGAGCTTCGCGCGCAGGCGTCTGCCGGTGTTGAGATAGTACTCGGTCTTGCGCAGCAGCACCGTATGCCGGCGCAGGATCGCGCCCTGGCTGAGCTGGAGGATATAGGGCAGGATGTGCCGGGCGGAGAGCGGGTAGCGCGCGGTCTCGATCGCCAGCCACTCGCGCAGCTGCTCCTTGGTATGGATGCGTTTTTCTTCAGGGATCATGGATATGCCTCCGGGTATCTTTTTCTTTGCGGGCGGCCGTCAGCCGTCCGCGCGGTAGTGGTGCCTTCCTTTTATGAGTGAGAGCGCATACAGCAGGCTCTCGTTTTTCCACAGGCGGTTGACGACATAGTAGACGACGGCGCCGAGGAGGATCTGACCCGACAGCTTGACGGGAAGCGGCAGCGGCAGACAGCCGAGGGCCCGGACCGCGCCCGCCATCAGCAGGGCGGACGCGAGGGACTTCCACACGTCGCGGAGCTGGTCGAGCGCCCCGTAGCCCAAAAGCTTTTTGAGCGGCAGGGAGGTCACGAGGGCGTCGAGCCAGGCGGAAAACACAAAGCCCGCCGCGATGGCAGACACCGTGCGAAAGCCCAGCACGCTCACGCCCAGCACCAGGAGCATCAGTACGCGGCGCAGGACCTCCTGCCTCGCGTAGAGGTCGCTGCGGCCGAGGGCCTTGAGGGCGACCAGATTGGAGCTTGTCAGCGGGACCTGGGCCTCGCCCACGCTCATGAGGATCAGAAACGGCACCGCGGGCAGCCACTTCTCCGTCAGCACGGCGCGCACGATCGGCTCCGCCGCCGCGGCCATGCCGAACATGACCGGGAAGATGACAAAGCAGCCCAGCTTCTTGGTGCGGCGCAGGAGGGCCAGAAGCGCGTCAGGCTCGTCCTGCGAGCGGGAGAGCACCGGAAACATGACCGACTGGATCGCCGCGTCGAGATTGAGCGAGACGGTGCTGGCGAAGGTCTGGCCGCGGTTGAAGTAGCCCAGCTCCGCCGTCGAAAAACGCCTGCCGATGATGAGCGGGCGCAGGTTGTTGTATACGGTGGTGACGATGGAGGCGGCCAGCATCTTGAGGCCGAAGCCGTAGAGCCGCCTTGCGCTGTCGGCCGAGAAGCGCTCCCGCGGGAACCAGCGCAGCACGCTCAGCATTGCGGCCGAGCTCACCGCGATCTGGGCGAAGAAATAGCCCACCAGCGCCCAGAGTCCCGCCCCCCGGAACGCGAGCCAGATGCCGAGTCCGCCGGCCAGCACCGTCGCCGTGAGGTTGCAGAACATCATCTCCCGAAAGCGCATCTCCCGCTGCATCCGGGCGACCTGGATGGAGTTGAAGGCGCTCAGCAGCAGGGAGAAGGAGAAAAAGCGCAGCGGGCGCAGAAGCTCCCCGCTCCGGAAATAACGGGCGATGGCGGGGGCCATGAGCTGCAAAAGCGCGATCATCACGCAGGACAGGCCGAGGGTGATGAGGAAGACCGTGGAGTAGTCCCGCTCGTCCGCCTCGCGCGTCTGGACGAGGGCGGTGCTGAGCCCGCTGTCGATAAGCGTCAGCGACAGGTCGGTGAACACCGTCAGCAGCGCGACCTGCCCGAAGACCTCTGGCGCGAGCAGCCGCGCCAGCACGATGCTGATGACAAAGCCGATGCCCTTGACCGCGAAGCGCTCTGTGAACTTGTAAAGCAGGGAGCGGATGATCGTTTCCTTTTCCATGCTCACCTCCGGTATACCCGGGTGCAGAAGAAGGCCAGCGCGTCATAGCGCCTTCGGTTCAAAAGCCCGACCGCGCGGCGGTTGAACGCCCTTCGCAGGCCCGCGGAGCCCCGGTAGCCGGTCTCGAGAAAGTCGCGATAGAATGCCGCGTCCCGGATGCTCGCGAGCGCGGCGTTCCGGTCCGCCCGGTCCGGGCAGGCACGGCAGATGCGTTTGAGCTCGACGACCAGGGTGTCGAGCAGGCCGTTGCGGTAGCGGGTGTAGTCCTCCTCCTCAAAGAAATCGAGGCGCCGCAGCCAGTCGTACACAAAGCTGTCGAGGGAGAAGTCTGCGCGGTAGCCGTCGAAGCGGACGCTGTGGGTGATGCTTGTATGGTTGTAGCGGTAGAGATAGAGCTCGTCCGGCAGAAACAGGAAGCTCCGGGCGTTCTCCAGGATCTCCGTGCTCTGCAGAAGATCCTCGCCCCGGCTGACATGGAACCACGGGCTGAAATCCCGCCCGTCGAAGCAGGACGCCCGCGCGCACTTGCGCCAGAGGGCGTTGTAGCTGCTGTCGCTGAGGATGATGCCGACGACCTGCCGCCGGTCCGTGAGGAGCGTGCCGCAGAGGGGCCCGGGGTTTTTCGCGTGCAGGACGCCGCCCGGCGCGTTGCAGCGGGCACCGTAGATCACGCAGTCCGCGCCGCTCTGCCGCAGCGTGTCGGCCAGGATGTCCAGGGCGCCGGGCAGGAGCGAATCGTCGGAGTCGGCGAAGAGGAGGTATTCCCCTTTCGCCCGCGCAATGGCATAGCGCCGCGCGGACATGAGGCCGCCGTTTTCCTTGTGGAAGACGCGCACGCGCGCATCCCGCGCGGCGTACCCGTCGCAGATCGCGCCGCTGCGATCCGTCGCGCCGTCGTCCACCACCACGAGCTCATAGTCCGTAAAGCCCTGCGAGAGAATGGAATCCAGGCAGGCGCCCACATAGAGCTCCACATTGTAGACGGGAATAAGAATGCTGAAAAAAGGCCGGTCCGACAAGACCCTCGCCTCCTCTCTACGATGCAGGTTTTTTCTCTCCCCCCGGAAGCGGGGAGGTGCCGAAGGCGGGGCTGTCTCAGGTCTTCGGCCTGCGCGCGACGCAGTGCATCTTGTGGTTCGGGCGCTCCTCGAAGAGGACAAACTCGAGTCCCGCGCGGCGGCAGAACGCCTCGACCTCTTTTCGAGAGTAATACTTCACGTCGCCCATGTCGTTCAGGATGTGCGTGAGGGGGATGCCGATATGGTTGGAGTACCACAAAAACCACCGGGAGCCGGTGTTGTCCCGCAGGATCAGCCGCCCGCCGGGGCGCAGCACCCGAAATACGCTGTTGAAGAAGCTCTGCGGCGAGGGGTAGTGGTGGAAGCTGTGGGAGCAGATCACCGCGTCGAAGCTCTTTTCCGCGAAGGGGAGATTCTCGCAGTCGCCGACGAGAAATTCGACGCCCTCGAGTCCCCGGCCCTCTGCGACCTCGATCATCTTCGGCGTGAGGTCGAGCCCGGTGCAGCGCATCTCCGGATGCCGCTCATGCAGTGAGGCCAGAAGCGCCCCGCTGCCGCAGCCGCAGTCCAGCACGTCGACGGCGGGCTCCTTTTCCAGCTCCGCCAGGATCTCCGGGTAGTCCGCGCTCACGGTCACAAAGCGGCTGTCATAGGTCTCCGCCTCACCGGTAAACTGCGCGATCGTCTTTTTCTTATACTGATACATGGTCGATTCTCCCTGTTGTTGTATCGTCGTGATTGCTGTGGTTCAGCCCTCTTCCCCAATCAGCGCATACACGTAATCGCGCCATCGGGCGAATACCGCCTCGGGTCTGAACGCCTCCGCCGTCTCGCGGGCTTTTTTTGCGAGAGCTTCGCGTTTCGCTTCATCATGCAGAAGCGCCGCCATCGCCGCGGTCAGGGCCCTCTCGTTCCCGACCGGGACTAGGACGCCGTTCTCGCCGCTCACGATCACCGACGCGGGGCCGCCGCAGGGGCAGTCCGCGGCGATGCAGGGCAGCCCGAGAGCCATGGCCTCGAGCAGGGCGTTCGGCATCCCCTCGTAATCCGAGGGCAGGACGAAGAGCTTTGCCCCCTTGATCGCGCCGGGGATGTCTCCGCACTGTCCGGGCAGGCTGACCCGGTCTTCAATCCCGAGCGTCCGGGCCAGCGCTTCCAGCTTCTCGCGCAGCGGCCCCTCGCCGTAGATCGTGAGGGGATCGCCGGTCTCGCCCAGCGCGGCGTATGCGCGCAGCAGCAGGGCGTGGTTTTTCTGTTCGTTCAGCCGCCCGACGGCCACGACGCCGCGATGCTCCGAAGCCGGCGGCTCGTCAAAAAACGCGGGGGCGACCTGGTTCATGATGACGGCGGATTTTTTTTGCAGCTTTTCGGGAAACCAGGCGCGCGCGTCCTCGGTCTGGAAGACGCAGCCGTCCGCCAGCGGCAGCAGACGCTGCCCCACAAAGCGCATGGCCCGGCCCGCGTATTCCTTTTCCGGCTGGTTGCGCACCGAGACCAGCAGCTTCACGGAAAGCCCCCGCGTCGCGAGCACGGCGCGCATACAGGGCGCGGGCATGAAGGCGATGAGCGCCGCGGGAGCGTATTGACGGCAGAGCCGCCGGAGCTTCCGAATGCGCCCCAGGTTCTGCGCCGGCGAGGGGTGGATGCGCATCTCGTCCTCGAGGTTGAGGCGCAGCACCGAAGGCGGCACGGGATACTCGTCCGGGGCGGGATAGCTCGTCACCAGGACGCTGCGCCAGCCCTCCGCCGCGAAGCGGGACGCAAGCTCGAGCATGACGCGCTCGGCCCCGCCGCGGCGCAGGGAGTTGATGTAAAAGAGCAGGGTTTTCATCGGCCGGCCTCCGCTTCGTTCCAGAGTCGCGTGTAGAGCTCGGTGAGCTTTCGCGCACTGTCGCGGATGTCGAAGCCCGCCGCCCGGATCGCCTTGGACGCGTCCATGCGGGGACGGCGCCTGCACAGCGCGTCCGCCCAGAGCTCCGGATCGCCGAGGGGCAGGTACTCCACCAGCGGGGAAACGTCCACCTCTCTTGTGATCGTGTCGGACAGGACACAGGGCAGGCCCGCCGCCTGCGCCTCCACCACGGTCATGGGCAGCCCCTCCCAGAGCGAGGGAAACGCGAACACATCCATGGCGTTCAAAAGCTCGGGCACGTCGTCCCGGTTGCCGGTCATGATGACCTTTTCGGCCACGCCGAGGGCGACGGCCTTCTCCGCCATGGCCTGCTGCAGAGGCCCCACGCCCACAAGCAGCAGCACGGCATTCGGCTCCCGCTCGTGTACCTTCTGAAAGACGTCGAGCAGGAACGTGTGATTTTTCACGTCCCGGAAGCGGCCAACGTTGCCGATCACGAGGCGCCCCTCGATCCCCAGCTCGCGCCGGTACTTTTCACGCACGTCCGCCGTGAGAGCGAAGCGGCTCGTGTCGATGCCGTTCGGCAGGAGGACGAAGCGCGCGCTTTCGCAGGCGCGCTTGCCGTAGAGCCATTCGCCGGAGCCCCGGGAGCAGGCCATCAGGATATCGGCCTGACTGCGCAGCGGGAGCTGGAGCACGGCCTTGACCGCGCCCTGTACGCCGCTGCCGGAGTTGGTGGAGTGGCTGTGGATGATGGTCTTGAGCCCGTGCTTTTTCGCCACCGGCAGATACAGCGAGGCGTAGCTGCGCGAGTGGGAATGGAGGACGCGGTACTCGGGATGAGTATAGAAAAAGTTGTTCCAGTCACGCCGGATCTCCCCGGCGTTGGTGCCGTGAAAGCCCGCCAGGGTGTAGACCCTGCCGCCCATGCGCTCGATCTCCGGGGCAAACCAGGTCTCCCCCGGGTGGTCGATGATAAAGTCGAACTGGAGCCTGTCGCGGTCGATATTGCGGTAGATGTTCATCATCATGGTCTGCGAGCCGCCCACGTCCAGACTCGCGATCATGTGCAGCACGCGGATCATGACTTCGCCTCCCGGAGCTCGATCACGGTCTCGCGTTTCTGCGTGACGATGCTGTTCGGCGGGATCGTGCCGCGCACGACGGTGTTTGCGCCGATGACGCAGTTGTCGCCGATGGTGGTCCCGCGCAGGATGACGCAGTTTGCCCCGATCCAGACGTTGCTGCCGATGACGACGGGGGTCGTGCGATATTGCATCGCCGCCGTGCCGCCCTCAGCCCGGTAGTCGTGGTCGTGGTCGTAGATCTGGACGTTCGGGGAGAGCAGGACGTTGTCGCCCAGGGTGACGCTCTCCTGGCAGGCCAGCATGTTGTTCGTATTGAGCGAGACGTTTTTGCCGATGCGGCAGACCGCCCCTCTGCGCACGCGGAGGATGGCCCCGGCGCGCATCTTGAAACCGGGGCCGATGGAGAGCTCCGCCCCCCGGTCGACGGTGAGCTCCGTATACGGGGAGACCTGGCAGAGCAGGGGGCCGGTGAATTTTGCCCCGTGCAGGAGCTTCAAAAGGCCCATTTTGAGAGCGCCCGCCGGATAGACCCCGAGGGCGCGGATGTACTTGTTCACGCTTCGACCTCCCGAAGATAGGCGCGGATGACGATCTCGCGGTCAAACTCCCGCGCAGCCTTTTCATGGCCCATGCGTCCCATGCGCTCCCGCTCCTCCTTTGAGAGAGCCAGGAAGCGCTCGACCTTTTCGATGAGCGAGGCGCTGCTGCGGGGCTCGAAGAGATAGCCCGTCACGCCGTCCTCCACCGCATCGCGGGAGCCGGGCACGTCCGACACGATGCAGGCCCTGCCCGCCGCGGCGGATTCCAGCACCGCGTTCGGCACCCCCTCACCCCCGTGGGAGGGCAGCAGCGTGCAGTGGCAGCGGCGTATCCACGCGTCCACGTCCTTCTGAAAGCCGAGGTATTCGATATAGCCTCCGGCCTGGTAGTCCTCGAGCTTTTTGCGGTACTCCTCCTGCTCGATCCAGCCCGCGAGATAAAACCGGGTCTCCGGGTGCCTCCTGCGGACGGCCGCGGCGCAGTCCAAAAGCTGGTCGATGCCCTTGACGCCCATGATGCGCCCGACGTAGAGAAAGCGGATCTCCCCGTCGTCCGGCATGGGGGTGAAGACGTGCTGCGTCAGGTTCACGCCCGAGCCGGGGATCAGCGCCCAGTTGTCCCTGACGATGCCGTGGCGGACGAAGTAGTCCCGGTCGTCGGCGTTCTGGAAAAAGACCTTGTAGGCGTTTCTGATCGACGCGCGGTAGAGGGCGCGCACGGTCGCGGCCAGCAGATTGTCATAGGCCAGGGCGTTGCCGCGGCCCGTGATGTTGCAGACCTGCCTGTACCCCAGGGCGTTCGAAGCCATGGAGCCGTAGATGTCGGGCTTGGAGGTGTAGCTGAAAATCACGTCGGGCTCCACCTCCCGCATGATGCGCCTGTACCGGCGCAGGAGCTTCAGGTCCTCGATCGGGTTGAGGCCGCGGCGGGACATGGGCGTGTCGATGATCTCGCAGCCGAGGGCGCGGAAGTATTCGTTCTGCTCGTCCGCGGGCATGGAGAGGACCACCCGGTGCCCGTGCTCCAGAAGCCGCTCAATGAGCTCCCGGCGGAAGGCGTAGAGGGTGATGAAGTGATTGGAGAGAAAGAGGACGGTCTCAGCGCTTTTCATGCAGATACTCCTCCACCTCGCGCCGCAGGCCGGTCTCGAAGAGCTCCGGCTCGAAGCCGAAGTCGCGCGTTGCCTTCTCGTGGCTGAAGCTGCGGTCCTCGCCGAGGCGCAGCACCTTTTCCACATAGTCGACCCGGCCGCCCGTCAGCGCCCGGACGCCCCGGGCCCCCAGCACGCCGGCGGCCATCGGCACGCTCACGAAGCGGGTCTTTTTGCCGAGGTAGATGCCGATGAGCGAGCAGAGCTCGCGCACGGTAAGCCGCCGCGACCCGGAGCAGATATAGTCGGGCTCCGGCAGGCTGTCCTTCATGATGCACTGGTAATATGCCCGGCCGAGGTCGCGGGCGTTGACCGGCTGGATAAAGGCGCGGCCCCCGTCGATCTGCGGCATGACGGGAAAACGGTCCACCATGCGGATGAAATTGTGGAACTGCCGGTCGCACAGGTCGCCGAAGATGATGGTCGGGCGCAGGATGGTGACGTTCAGCCCGCGGTCGAGATACGGCTGCATCTTCGCCTCGATGTCCTTGTATTCGTCGCTCGCCATGCGGTGCTTCGAGTAAATGCCGGTGGTGTGCACGAGCACAATGTGCCCCGTCACCCCGGCGCGCGAAGCCGCCTCCAGCAGGGGGAGCGTCGCCCGGATGCCCGCGATATGCAGCACGCGGTCCGCCCCGTCCACGAGGCGGAAGAGATCTTCGGGATCGCGCAGGTCCCCCACGAGCTTTTCCACGCGCAGGCCTGAGGCGTCCAGCGGCGAGGTATCGGAGCTCTCGCGCACGAGCGCGCGCAGCGTCCCGTCAAAGCCGCCGCGCTGCAGCTCCCGCAGAAAATAGCGCCCGGTGTGCGCGGTAATGCCGGTGACCGCAAGAATCATAGCCCGATCTCCTTTTTGAAAGACAAAGTTTCTATATAGTATAGCATATACGCGAATGCTTGACAACCGCTTTGCCGCGCGGACGCACGGGAGTTTCATAAAAATGCCATCGGGGCTTTTTATGAAACGACCGTGCCCGCCGCCTGCGTCAGGGTGAGGTACACCGTCGCCATGCCGAGGATCGCGAGGTGCAGGGGGTAGATCGCGTAGAAGGCGAGCTTGAGCGGGCGGCCCTGCCTGCCGTTATACAGCAGGATCGGCACGAGCGACAGGGCCGCGGCGATGAAATGCGACACGGGATGCGGGTCGACGATGTACTCCACCGCACACCAGAGCAGGATCACGCCCGCCTGGGAGAAGCGGTTGCCGCGCGCAAGCCAGATCGACACGATCAGCGCCACGCCGAGGGTGCGGTAGTCCGCATTGTCCCGAACGAGGAAGAACACCCCGAAGAGGGCGAGGGCCTGCATCAGAAGCTTGACCGTGTCCCGCTGCGGGCTGAGCGCCCCGTCCAGCACCGCGACGACGCAGAGCCCGAGAGAGAGGGTGTAGAAGACGTTCAGCTCGTCGCTGAAGATCCGGATGCCGGCGTACTCCACGCGCAAAACTGCCGCGGTCAGCGCCAGCAGGACGAGCAGCACGCTCCAGTCCTTTCGCACGGTGCAGTACCACGCGGCGCAGGCCACGAAGATGAAGATCGCGCACACGAACCAGCGCGCCCCGAGACCGACGACGAGGCCGTTGTCCCTCGGGTAGAGGGCAGCGTCGCTCGCCAGGACCCAGGGGACCTGGGAGACGAAGGCAAAGGCCACAAGCCGCGTGAGATAGCGCCTGACGTCCCGGGTCTTCCCGTAGCCGTTGACGATCAGGAAGGCGTAAATCGGAAAGGCCAGCCGCCCGGCGGCGCGCAGCCACTCATAGGTCTGCGCGTCCGTAAAGCGCGGGTAGAGAAAGACCGCGGTGTGGTCCACAAGCATGGACGCGAGGGCCAGCAGCTTCATGAGCAGTACAGTCAAGGCTTTATCCTCCGATCGGTTTTTTCAAGCACTTTTTTATACGGGGCGAGCATCCCTTCGTTCATCCTGCCGCCGATCACGCGCCTGAGACGGCGGCTTCGCAGCAGCGCGCCCAAAAGGCTCAGCCCCAGCATACGCGGCCAGCGCCTCTGCGGGAAGTCGTAAAGCCCGTGCTCCCTGTAAAAGCGGTGATCCTCGCGCATCATGCCGCGCATGAGCCAGACGAGATCGCGGAAGATCTTCATGCCGCCCACGCCGTAGAAGTCGCGCGGCGGGGTATAGCCCCTCTCGAGCGCGAACGCAAGGCGCATCGACACCGCGCGCAGGCTCTCCGCGTCCGACGCAAAGCCCGCGAGGAAGCTGTGTCCCACCGAGGCCCGCGCCTCCAGCACGCAGCGCAGGTTGTCCTCCCCTGCCAGGCTGCCGTTGACGAGATAGGCGAAGGGCTTGCCCTCGGCCACGGTGCGGTGGCCGTTGCAGAACTGCCGGTCGTCGTACAGCTTGAAGCGGGAGCCCATGCTGTGATCCCGCAGCGTGAAGGCATAGACGATGGCGTCGGCGCGCTGGATCTTCTCGCGCAGGAAGACGTCGAAGCCGTCGCGGTAGACGCATTTGCCGCCCGTCGCGCAGCTCAGGCAGCCGAGACAGCCGCCCCGGAACGGGAAGTCCGCGAGATTCACAAAGCGCGTGCCATAGGGAAAGACCGCGCCGAAGTCCCTGATGAGGGCGCGCAGCCCCTCGTCCCCCTCGCGCAGGTCGGCGACGATCACGACGTCGAAGCCGTCCTGCTTCCTGCAGGCCTCAAGGCGGCCTGCATAGACCGCGGGGGCCGCGGCGGGCGCGGGCGGCGCCTTTTCAAAGACGGCGTTTTCCGCGCAGTACACCGCGTATTCAAAAAAGTCCTCCAGCTCCCTGCGGCCCTGTTCGGTCAGAAGATCCTCCATGTCGGCGGAGAGGCCGCGGATGACGCGCATCCCCATGTCGTGCAGGTTCTCCTCCAGAAAGCGGCGGGCCGTCACGTCGAAGAAGTGCTTGGAGGTCAGAAGCGTCGCCGCGTATTTGCCGCCGAGGGGCACGGCGTGCTCCTTCAAAAGCTCGAGAAAGCGGTGCAGCTGCGAGGGGACGAGAAAGGCGTAGACCGGGCAGGCGAAGATCACGAGCTCCGCCGCCTGGAACGCCGACGCGGCCGGGGCCATGTCCCGCTCAAAAGCGTCGATCCCCGCGCCCGCGTTGAGGTACTGGAAGCTGTGCCGGGGAAAGCGCTTTTCAAGGTACAGGCAGCTCTGCAGCGTGACGCTGAAGCGCCCCCGCGGCGAGCCGTTGACAAAGAGAATGTTCATGGACGCCTCCGTTGGATTTACATAACATTATTATTTTACATGATTTGACGACAAAAATCTACCGCCAGTTTCCGTGTTTTTCAAAAAAGTTATTCGTATATACGGAACAGCCCCTGCTGCGATATGCGGACTTTTTCAGCCTGTTGAAAGAAGAGGTTTGACGGAACGCGCGATCCGGATTATACTTGAAAAAAAGAACACGGCGAGAAAAACGGCATTTTATCATCAGCCGAATATACTTAGGCTTGCGGATATTGTATTGCCGGAGAAAAAATAAAGGCAGCACCGCACAATTCGGCGAGAGCGAATCCTGAGAAAAATTGGGTTCTGGCGATGGCAGTTTTTCGCAGGAATACTTTGTGTATTGCAAGAAGAGGATGAACATGTTATTCGACGAGCAGAGAACGTTTGACCCCGCTGAGGCCAGACTGGATGATCTGGCGGCGTCCGTGGCGACGCGAAAGCTGCACGACTTCGGGTATCCCGTCAACCAGGAGAGCCGCCTGATCGGGTTTTACCGGTGGCTCGCGGGCAGCGGCCTTAACCTTGCCATGGTCAACAACGCCGGCGACCCCTTTGACAAAGAGCCCGCGCATTTGATGAGCTCGCTGGAGTTCGAGCGCGAGGTGATCGAACATCTCGGGCCGCTGTATGGATTTGACCCGGACGACCTCTGGGGCATCGTCACGTTCAGCGGGACGGACGGAAACAACCACGGGCTCTATTTCGGCGCAAAGTACCTTGAAAACAAGACAAACAAGAGACCCGTGCTCTATGTGTCCGACGCCGCCCACTATTCCGGCAGACGGCTTGCCGACCTGCAGCACCTGGATATGGCGCTCATCCCGTCCGACGTACACGGCCGCATGATCCCGGAGGCGCTGGAGAAGGCGCTCATCCCGGAGCGTCCCGCGCTGGTGGTCTATGCGATGGGCACCACCTTCAAGGGCGGCGTCGACGATCAGGACGCGCTGAACGCCGTGCTGGCAGAATACCCGGACATGGAGGTCTACCGCCATGTGGACGCCGCGCTCTTCGGAGGGTATCTCCCGTATTCGGAGTACCGGGACGCGGTGGACCGCAGGGTCCATCCCTTCGACTCCATCGCCATCAGCGGACACAAGTTTTTCGGCATGGACGAGCCGGGCGGCTTCTTCCTGACGACAAAGGATGTAAGGGAGCATCAGAACCCCTACAACATCTCCTATCTGAACTGCAGTATGCCGATGATCAATTGCTCCCGCTCTGCCATGACCCCGATCAAATTCTGGTGGATCTTCCAGCATACGAGCAGGGAACAGTTCATCGAGCAGACAGAGACGATGCTGCGCAATGCGGCCTGGCTGAAGGAGCAGCTGGACGGCATGGGCTGGCCCGCGTGGCTGGAGCCCATGTCCAACACGGTTTACTTTAAGCGCCCGCCCGAGAACGTCGTGAAAAAATACAACCTCGCCCCGGATTACGACGACAGGCTGGGCGGAGAGCTTTCCCACATCGTCGTCATGCAGCACGCGAACGAAAAACGGCTGCAGCAATTCCTGGACGATCTCAAGAGCTGACGGACATGCCTGCGCCTCAGCCGGATACATGTATACCGTGTCCCTGCGCAGGCCGCATTGCGGCCGCCCCTCCCGGCGGCACAAGGGTTCATTCCGGCAAAAACATACGGCGAAATCGTTTCAGACTGAGTTGCGATTTCGCCGTATGCTTATATTATCGGTACGTTGCCGCTGCCGGAAGGGGCAGACCGCGCCTTTACCCGTTTTGCAGGTTGTCCACGATGCGCTCGCAGAAGGCCATGAGAGTCGCCTTTTCCTCCTCGGAAAAGCCGGCGAAGGCCAGCTCCTCCGTGCGGTAGAAGCTCTCGACCGAGGCCCGCGCCAGCTCCTTTCCGCGTTCGGTCAGGGTGACGCGGCGGCTCTTTCGGTCTCCCTCGCACTGGCGGCGCTCGAGAATGCCCTGCTTTTCCATGCGCTGGAGCAGGACCGTGACCGAGCCGGGCTCCAGCTGGCAGGCCCGGGCGATCTCCTTCTGGCTCTGCCCCTCGTGCGATCTGAGGAAGGCCAGCACCTTTGGCTGCCCGGTGGAGAGCTCCGTCGGCTCAAGCTCCTTCAGAAGCCGCTTGTGGAAAAGCGACTGCATCTGCATGAGCCGGAAGGAGAAATCCCGCGCGGTCATCCCTCAAAGCTCAGGACCTGCTGGGTCTTGAGCCCGGTGGCGGAGAAGGTCGCGTAGTCCAGCGTCGTGAGGGACGCGGTCTCGGGGTACTTCTCCCGTACCGCGGCGAGCAGCTTCGCCTGTAGCTCCTCGCTGACGAACTGGCGGGCGTAGCCGCTGTCGTAGACGTTCAGAAACCAGGGGGAGGTGACCACGATGCGGGTCGGGACGATCTGGTAGAAGTTCATCGGGGAGGTGCAGAGGTACTGGTACAGGGCCTCGTCGTCCATCGCCGCGAGCTGGGCCGTGGTGTCCAGGGTCTCAAAATAGTAGTGCGCCTTGGCGACGAAGACGGGGATCTCCTCCTCGCTCAGCTCGGCGAAGCGGATGGGCCTGTAGGTGCCGGTGATCTGCACGCCGTAGCTCATGAAGTAGCTGGGCAGGACGGGCATGGCCTCGGAGCAGAGGTCGCCCGCGCGGATCTGGCGGGTCCAGTAGAGGTCCACGCTGGGGTTGACGTTCATGTTGTTGAGCTTGGCGGTGTTGGTCTCACTGGAGCCGAAGAGCGTCATGTCGGCGGGGTCGAGCACGTACTCCACGCTGCCGATGGTGGGGACGTTGTTGTAGGCGGTCGCGATCTGATACATCTCGCGGTTGTTGCCCTCTGCGCCCTTGAGGTAGTCGAGAATGAGCTCCTTCTTGAGCTCGTCCGAAAGCTCCACATCACCGAAGTTGATACCGCCCACGCTGGACACGGTTGCGGAGGTCACGGCGTCCACGCCGGCCTGCATATGGTAGTCCGCCGCCTTGACGTAGCCGTTGCCGAGAGCCCAGGCGTCGAGATCGACCTCAGCCCCCGCAAGGCGGAGCCAGGCGTCCGCCGCCGCGGCGAGCACGGCGTTGCTCGTCATCGTCGCGCCGGAGACGGCGTCGACCCTGACGGAGTTCTGCGCGACCATCGCGGCGGGCAGTTCGGTCAGCGCAGCCTGGCCGACCGTGCTGTCGGCCTTGTCGGTCTCGGCCTTCACGTCGGTGATCACGCCGTCCTCCACGGTGAGGGTGACGGTCACGGTCTCGTCCAAGCCCTGCGCCGTCGCCGTCGCGCTCTGCGAATCGGCAAAAGCGGCGGGCGCGAGACCCAGCCCCAGGCAGAGGACCAGAAGGACGGCCAATACGGATTTTACGCTTTTCATGAGAGATTCCACCTTTCCATGATATAGTTTGAATTCAAACTATATGCAGTATAGCACGCGGTTATGCGGCTGTCAAGCGCGCAGGAGCCGGCCACGCCGCGGGCGTTGCTGACCTCAGGGAGTTCGTCGGGGCCTCAGCCTGCGGCCCCGACGGCGCGGAGCGCTGTGAAATTGCGGGCTATGCAAGCGCGCTTTTTCATGGTAAAATACAACCGAAAAGGAGAGGAGGGGTCCCCGTGAAAAGAGCGGCGTGCGTTTTGCTTGCGCTGTGTATGATTCTCTCGCTGCCCGCCGCCCCCGCTTCGGCCGAGGGGGAGCCGCTGAGCGGGCGCTTTGGCGACGCGGTGACGATCCTCGACGCCGCGTGCGTGCCCTTTCTGCTGGACTTCCACGTGGTCGACTGCCGGGAGCTTGAGCTGACGCTCTCCCTCAAGGGCTACAGCGGCGACCCCTTCGACGTCTGGGAGCTCTGCGCCCTGGCCCCGGGCGGCAGCTGGAACCAGATCGCGGAGCTGGAGCTGCGCAAGATCATGGCCGACGGCCGACGGCAGGTTTACAGCTTTTCGTTTGACGAGCGCCAGGTCTTCGACGCGCTTGCGCTGCGCAAGCGGGATGGCGGCGGCACCTGCAGCGTGGACTGGGGGACCGTGGAGCTTCGTCTGATCAGGGGGAAGCTGGGCGCGCCCGTCTCCGGTATCCCCTCCTACATCGACGAGGACTACCTGCCCATCGACGGCGTGTGGAGCGAGCCTGTGCCGATCCACAACGGCGTGTACCCGGCCTACGTCCTGGACCGGCGGCTGAGCTACTGCATGGAGATGACCATGGCGCTGACGATCCTGGACTACACGGGCTATCCCTTCGGGGACTGGCATCTCTATGCGCTGGATCTCAAGGACAACTGGAACCCGATCGGGGAGTTCCGGATCGAAAAGGAGCAGGCCGACGGAGAGCTGCGCACCTACGACTTTAGTTTCTTCCCGCCGGAGACCTTCAAGGCCCTGTCCATCTGCACCCGCGAAAAGGGCGCGATCTTCACCCTCGACTGGGACATCAACTTCTACGCGCCGTGAAGAGAAAGCGGCGTACCCCGCCCATGATACGGCGCCGCCCTCCCGGCGGCCCGGCACGGAAACGACAAAGGCAATAACGCGTGATGCGGTATTGCCTTTTTTAGATCCTTCGACTCCGCTGCGCTCCGCGCAGGATGACGGGCGTTGCGCTTTGCCCCGCGAAGCCGTAACGCGGGCTTTTTCACGTTCCCCCTTGACAGCACGGCCGTCCTGTGCTATACCATAACTGTATTAATCGAAATAATACAGTTGATACGCAGCGATTCCGAGCGGGGCCGTGCGTTGCGCTTTGCCGGACAGACTGCGGGCTTTCTGTCCGGGATGTATATGAATACGAAAGGAGGCATCGGCTTGATCCAGATCAACTACAGCGACCCCCGGCCGATCTATGAGAAGGTCAAGGAGTCCCTGCGGCGGCTCATTCTGAGCGGAGCCCTGCCGGAGGACAGCCGGCTCCCCTCGGTGCGGGAGCTGGCCATGAGCCTGACCATCAACCCCAACACCATCCAGCGCGCCTACCGGGAGCTGGAGCAGGAGGGCTGCATCGTCTCAGTGCCGGGCAAGGGCAGCTTCGTGGCGCGCGGCGGCGGAGCGAAGGCCGCGCGGCGGGCGGAGCTGCGGGAAAGACTCAACGCCCTCGCGGCGGAATTTGAGGCCATTGGCGTCTCCCGCGCCGAGATGGCCGAAATGCTGAAGGAGGAAGAAGCATGATCCAGGTGCGAAAGCTCAGAAAGAGCTTTGATGGCTTTGAGGCCCTGCGGGGTCTCGACATCACCGTGCCGAAGGGCGCGGTATACGGCCTTGTGGGGCCGAACGGCGCGGGCAAGTCCACCGTGATCCGCCACCTCGCGGGCATCTACCGCCAGGACGGGGGCGAGGTGCTGGTGGACGGGGAGCCGGTCTACGAAAACCCCAAAATCAAGGCGAGGATCGCCTGCATCCCGGACGACGTCTTCTATTTCAACGCCGCCACGGTGCGCGACATGAAAAGCTTTTACCGCGCCATGATCCCCGCGTTCTCGGACGAGCGCTTCGAGAAGCTGCGCGCTGCCTTCCCCATTGAGGAGAAGCAGACCGTGCGCAGGCTCTCGCGCGGGATGCAGAAGCAGGCGGCCTTCTGGATCGCCCTGAGCTGCTGCCCGGATGTCCTGCTGCTGGACGAGCCGGTGGACGGCCTTGACCCCGTGATGCGCCGCCAGGTGTGGAGCCTTCTTTTGCAGGACGTGGCGGAGCGCGGGACGACGGTGCTGGTCTCCTCCCACAACCTGCGGGAGCTGGAGGATGTGTGCGATCATGTGGGCATCATGGATAAGGGCCGGATGCTGCTCGAGCGGCCTCTGGAGGAGATGCAGGAGAACATGGTCAAGCTCCAGCTCGCTCTGCCGGACGGAGCGGAGCTGCCGGAGGGGCTGGACGTGCTGCACGAGACCAGGACCGGGCGGCTGCGGCAGCTCATCCTGCGCGGGAACGCGGAGGAGCTGACGGCGAGGCTCGGCGCCTGCAAACCCTTCTTCCTGGACGTGCTGCCGCTGACGCTGGAGGAGATCTTTATTTACGAGCTGGGAGGGGAAGATCATGAGATCAAGAACATCCTTCTTTAATAAGGCGTTTTCCCTGCACCTGCTGCGGCGCTTCTGGCCGCTGTGGGCGCTGTGGCTTGTGCTGCTGCTGGTGATCGGCGTCGGCGACCCGCTGGGCTATTCGCCGGAGTCCTATATGAGCTATTCCCTCTATGTGCAGGAGCTCAACCGCGTGATCCTGGAGGTCGGCGTCGCTCTCGTGTACTGCGCCATCGCGGCGGGGCCGCTCGTGGCCATGGCGATGCTGGGCTATCTCTACAGCCCCCGCGCCTGCAATATGGTCTGCGCCCTGCCCATGCGGCGGGAGGAGACGTATTTCACCGCGGTCCTGACCGGCCTTGCGCCGCTGCTTGCGGCGGACGTGCTGGTGTGGCTTCTGCTCCTCGCCCTCTTCGGCAGGGTCGAGGGGATCGACCTCACTCACATCCATCTCTGGCTGGGGCTTGCGGTGATGGGCAACGTCGCCTTCTACGGCTTCGCCTGCTTCTGCGGGGTGCTCACGGGCAATACCGTGGTGCTGCCGCTCGTGTATGTCGCCCTCGGCTGCGCCGCGGTGGTGATTGAGAACACGACCCGCGACCTGCTGGAGCTGCTGGTCTACGGCTACAACTCGAACGGGGAGCTCTTCAAATGGCTCTCGCCCATCCCCTGCGTGCTGACGGACCTCGGGGTCTATCAGCTCGGCGCGGAGGGCGGGGTATGGGCCGTGCACGGCGTCTCGTACCTTGCAGGCTTCACGGCGGCTGGGATCGTCCTGCTCCTGCTCGGGGCGCTGATCCTCAAAAAGCGGCACATGGAGACGGCGGGCGACATCGTGGCCGTCCCGGTCCTGCGGCCCATCTTCCGCGTGTGCATGGCTGTGGGCATGAGCCTCGTGTTCACCTGCTTTGGAAGCGACGCTTTCTTCGGCAACCGCCCCCCCACGGCGGCGGTCTTCACGCTGCTGATCCTCGGCGCGGCGCTGGGGTACTTCATGGCGGAAATGCTCATCCGAAAGACTCTCCGCGTCTTCGACCACGGGTGGAAGCAGCTCGCCCTCATCTGCCTCTGCCTCGCCCTGCCCTTCGTCCTTGCGGAGCTGGACGTGACGGGTTACGAGACGCGCGTCCCCGAAACGGCGCAGATCGAGAGCGCCGCCTTCGGATACGACGTGAAGCGCATAGCAGAGCCCGAATCGCTCGCGGCCTTCACGGATTTCCACCGCGCCCTCATCGCGCACAAGGCCGAGAACGAGCAGGCCCGTCGGCGCGCCTATACGACGATCCCGCTGACCTACACCATGAAGGACGGCAAAACCCTCACGCGTCTCTACCGCGTCCCGAAGGACGAGCGCGCTCAGACGGACCCCGACTCTGACATCGCGGCCTGGCAGAAGATCTGCAATCTGCCGGAACTGATCCTCCGCCGCACCGGGGCGGACCGGCCCTTCGAGGCGGACGAGGTGCGCTCCGCCTCCGTCGAGCTGCGGTCGAAGGACCGGGGCGGCTGGGCGTACTTGACCATCGCCCTCACGCCCGGGCAGGCCGTGAGCCTTTTTGAGGAGGGCGTCTGGCCCGACGCGAGGGAGGGGAACATCGGGCGCTGGTACGCTTATGTGAGCGACGAGTCTCGTTTGGAGCAGTCCAACGTGGAGATCACGCTGGAGCTCACGGGCGAGAACGAGGACGCGCCCCTGCATGTCTACGCGGAAAACGGCGCCGTCCATACCTACCGGGACGGCGACTACTACTGCTTTACCGTGCTCATGTCCTCCGCGCACACGATCCAATGGCTGGAGAAAAACCTCAGCGTCACCCCCGTGCGCGAGGCGGAGCTTGGGTAAAGCGTTCACAAACTCTTCCGCGTTCGTTCAAAAAAGCTTGTTCCTTTGTTCATGACAGCTTCATATTTCTTTCGTATAGTAAGCGCGTAAACGAAAGCGAAGGCTTTCCGCACAATCTCATCAATAAGAAGGTCTCAGAAATGTTCGATCCGGAAGAAGAATTCACGCCGGAGAAACCTGAACAAAACGACAGAGTCAACGGCGAATATCACTACAAAAACGGCTATTCCCAGCGCATTTACTCCGACGCCCACTATGTCCGCGCGGATGAGAGCACCACGCCCCCGCGCTACTATACCCCCCCGCAGAAGCCCGAGCGGGAAGAAAAACCGCGCAGCTCCCGCAAGGGGGTCGGCCTCGGCGCCGTGATCGCGAGCTGCCTCGTCTGCGCGATGCTGGGCGGCATCGGCGGCAGCGCCCTGGTCGCCTCCGTGCTCACCAGGCGCATCGACGACGTCTCCCAGAGCGTGACGGAGCTGAGCGAGCGCCAGCCCATCCTCCAGCAGACCACCGTCGCGGCGCCCGCCGCCGCGGCCAGCACCGTCTACACGGGCGAAATGTCCGCGGGCGACCTCTATGACATGGCCTGCCAGCAGGTCGTCGGCGTGAGCACCGCCGTCACCTACACCAACTTCTTCGGTATGCCCGTCTCCGCCGCGGTCAGCGGCTCCGGCTTCATCATCACGGCGGACGGCTATATCATGACCAACTGCCATGTGGTGGAGGACGCCTACAAGCGCGGCCTCGAGGTCAGCGTAATCCTCCACGACGGGACGCGCTACTCCGCCCAGGTCGTCGGCATCGAGCCTGACAACGACATCGCCATCCTCAAGATCGACGCGACCGGGCTGAACGCCGCCACCCTCGGCAACAGCGACACCATGCGCGTGGGCGACAGCGTCTACGCCGTGGGCAACCCCCTGGGCGAGCTGGACTTCTCCATGACCAGCGGCCATGTCAGCGCGAAGGACCGCCGCATCGTGACCGACAGCCACAACGAGGCGATCCCCATGTTCCAGTTTGACGCGGCCATCAACTCCGGCAACTCCGGCGGCCCCGTGTACAACGCCCGGGGCGAGGTGGTCGGCGTCGCCACCGCGAAGCCCGCGTCCTCCGGCGTGGAGGGCATCAGCTTCGCCATCCCGATCAACGACGCGGCCATCATCGCCAAGGACATCCTGACCACCGGCTACGTCACCGGCAAGGCCTGGCTTGGCGTCACGGTCAACAGCAAGTATAACCAGATGTACGCCCAGTACTACGGCTGGCCTCTCGGCGCGTATATCGACAGCGTGACCTCCGGAAGCTGTGCCGAGACCGCCGGCATCCAGGCAGGCGACATCATCACCGCGATCGACGGGGAAGAGATCACAGGCTATGACGGCCTGCGCGCCGCGATCAAACGCCATTCCGCCGGCGAGACCGTAGAGGTCGAGCTCTACCGCGCCGACGAGAGCCGCACCGTTACCGTCACCTTCGACGAGGAGCGGCCGGAATCCAATTGATACTTTTCTTTCTCCTATAATTCTCTCTTTTCTCCCAAACGAAGGGCCGCAGGGTAAAACCTGCGGTTCTTTGTTTTTGCCCGCGCCCGCCGGAAATGCGGCGCGCGCCATGCCGTCCGCCGTTCAACAGCCGGGGCGTTCCGGGATACAGGCTGCTGCAAAATCGCCGTGAAAACAGACAGCGTTCCCGCGTTTTGAGACGGCCTTTTCTCGGAACAAATGCACCGAAAAAAAACTTGCCAAAATAAAATTCCTGTTGTATATTTTTATAAATAAATTGACATACCAAAGGGGAGCTATGGTTGCCATGAAAGATAGAGGCGGCGTCAGACAGCATATAAGAGATTATATGGATCGTCTGTTTTACGGCGTCAGGGGTCCGCGGCTCGGGCTTGTTTTGCTGATCCTGGTGTATACACTCTGCGTCTTTTATACCGAAAAGACCTCTCGCTCCGAGGGGATGGTTTTCGTCGCGAATCAGGCCATCCCTCTGCGCTCGCTGACGGGGGCGGTCTCGTCGTTCGGAAATATCTGTGTGTTTTTGATGGTCGTCTTTTACAAAAAGCCGGGCGCCATCGTTTCGCTCGTCTCTCTGTTCTACCAGATTCCCCGCATCCTGATGGGTATTTTTCTGGCCCACAACTATACCAGCACCGCGGGCCTGGTCATGAACTTTGTGGCCATCGGCATTGTCATCCTGCTGTATCACAACAACAAGCAGATCGACCGCTACCAGACGCGGCTGCGGATGCAGGCCACCACGGACATGCTCACCGGCCTTCCGAACCGCTTTGCCTGCAATGAGCTGCTGGACACCCTTATCAAGCAGAACACGCGCTTCGCCGTCGCGGTGCTGAACCTGAACAACTTCAAGCGCATCAACAACACCATGGGCGTCGGCACGGGCAATCAGGTCCTGGCCGGGATCGCCCACCGCTGGCGCGAATTTGAGAAGCAAAAGCTCTCCGGCACGCGGGATCTCATCACCTGCCAGGGCGGGGACGAGTTTGCCCTGATCGTGCGCGAGTACAACTCCGACGAGGAGCTGATCAACACCATCACCCGCTACAAGGAGCTGCTCGAGGAAAAAATCACCATCGACGGCTGCGATTATTATACGACCGCCCGCATCGGCTACGCGGAATACCCCCGCGACGCCAAGACCGCCGAGGCGCTGCTGGCCTGCGCGAGCACTGCCATGTACGAATCCAAGAACCGCGGCACAGACATCATGCGCTACTCGGTCGACGCCAACGACGCCGAGCGCTCCCTGAAGATGGAGCGCATGATCCGGGACGCGCTGGAGCACGGCGGCATCTATTATGTCCTCCAGCCACAGTTTGACATTACCCACCGTCTCAGTGGCTTTGAGGCCCTCGCCCGTATGCGGGACCCGGACGGCAACGTGGTCAGCCCCGGCGACTTCATCCCCGTCGCGGAAAAGCTCGGCCTGGTCGACAAGATCGACCGCGCCGTCTTCCGCCAGTCCGCGGAGTACTTCGGAAAGCTCATCCGGGAGACGGGCACCGACAGCACGCTGAGCGTCAATATCTCGGTCCGCCACCTGCTGAAAAACGACTTTCTGGACGAGGTCCGGGATATCCTCAGCACCAGCGGCGTCCCCGCCGGCCAGCTCGAGCTGGAGATCACGGAGTCTATCATGATCGACTCCGTGGAAAAGGCGCTGCAGTGCATCAACGACATCCGGGACATGGGCATCAAAATCGCCATCGACGATTTCGGCACCGGCTACTCGTCGCTGAGCTATCTGAACAATTTCCCCGCCGACATGCTCAAGGTGGATAAATCCTTCATCGACCGCATGAACTCGAACGAGTCGTCGAAGAAGTACGTCGCGGCGATCATCTCCATTGGACATGTGATGAACTTCACCGTCATCTCCGAGGGCGTGGAGGAGCCCGAACAGCTCGACACCCTGCGCAGCATCGGCTGCGACTACATCCAGGGCTTCCTCTGGGGCCGCCCCATGTCCCCCGAGAACGCGACCAGCCTCGTCATGGAGTCGATGAAGGCCTGACCGACCGGTCCCGCACAGAAAAACAAACTATACAAAAAACGTACGGCAAACCCGCCGTACGTTTTTTCGCGTTATAGCATTTCCCGCCGGGGCGTCGCCCATGTGATTCTCTCATCAATACGTCTTCGGACACACGCTGTCAGCGAGCTCCTTGATCAGCGCTCTGGACGCGCGCTCCTTCTCCTCCGGGGTGAGCTCCGGCGCGGGCTCCGGCTCAACCACCTCGGCCACGATCTCCACGGGCTTTCGGCGGCTGTGGAGACGGACGAAGAAGGCCACGGGCACGCCGGTGCATATGAGGGAGCCGACGATCCTGACGGTCGCGGAGAGCTTCTGATAATCGGCCCAGAAAAGGGGCAGGGCCGCGTCCGCGAGGGCGCAGACAAGGCACAAAATGCCGATGCCGAGCAGGCTGCGCCGGTTCAGAATCTTTTTGAGCGGCAGCTCGGGAAACGCCGTTTTCACCGCAAGGGCAAAAACCAGCGCCGCCAGCAGCGCGATGCCGACCCAGCTCAGGAGCCTGGCCGCCGCGGGGGACAGCACCGACGCCCACAGCGTGGACAACAACAGCGAAGCCGCCGTGCCCAGGGCCCAGAGCGGCACGCCGACCAGCGCCCGCACCCCCGCCGGGGCCGCGCGCATGAGCCTGCGCACGCCGGAATACGCGCCGCGCTTTTCCTCGTCGCTCCCGACCTCTTCCTCGGAAACGCCGTCGTCCGCGCCCAGGTCGTCATGCTGCGGGCTGTCCGCAACGATGGTCTGCACGACGGGCGCGGGCCCGTCGTTCATCAGCTCGTCGGGCGAGGCGTAGGCACCTCCGACCAGCATCCCCGCCGCCGTCGCCGCGGCCACCGCGGTGGCGGCAACGGTTCCGCCGGCGCTTTTTTTCTTTTTGGTCATTTCGCATTGCCTCCGTTTTTACTATAAAAGCTGACGCCTTTATAGACGTTTCTGAGTGTGCGTAATCCTCGCCGCTCATGCGGCAGCCGGATTTCATGCACATGTAAATCCCCGAATTCATTGTGGCGAGGCTTGCCGCATGGGGGATTTACCGTGAAAGCGCCGCTTTCACGGGTAAGCTTTGATCCGGGCGCCTGTTTCCCGCAAACGCTGCGGCAGACGAAACAGATGCGCAGCCTCCATGCGCTGCGGCGCAGGGGCGTTTATCCGGAAAAAGGCACAGCGTCCGGGAAGCGACGCTGTGCCTTTCGATACCTCGGAGCTTATTTGTCCAGGTAGCACTTGAGCAGCTCCTGCATCAGCTCGTCCCGGTCGATGCGGCAGATGAGCGTGCGGGCGTTGTTGTAGTTGGTGATGTAGGTCGGGTCCTCCGAGAGGATGTAACCCACGATCTGGTTGATGGGATTGTAGCCCTTGACCATCAGGGAGTTATAGACCGAGGAGAGGATCTCCTTCATTTCGGCCTTGCTGTCGAGCGCTGTAAATTTACGGGTTGCGTCTTCCATGCGGGAATCCTCCTCTTTCGTTGTTCATGGCCCCATTATACCAGAAAACGTTGTCAAGTAAAGACGCGGGAGGGCAAAATTTCTTTAAGAATGCTTAAATTTTTTGGAAATACTCCCAGCCGCCGTCACGGCCTCGCGGAACGAAGCAGTCCCCACCGTGTCATGGCTTATCGGAATGCAGCGCGTTCCTGCCATCCTGAGCGAAGCTGCCCCCCCTGTCATCCTTCGACTCAAAATGACAGGGGGCAAGCGCTTCCCGGGGGATGCGGGAGGAGCGTGTCAGCGGATGACAGCGCCGAAGTTCTTTTCGAGGGCGCCGAGGACCGCGCTCACCGTCTCCTCGGCGTGCTCGACCGTGAGAGTCTGCTCGTCCGAGCGCATGGTCAGCGAGAAGGCCACGGACTTCATGCCCGGCAGGACGTGGCTGCCGGTATACACGTCGAAGACGGCGCAGTCTTTGAGATACTTCCCGCCGTTTGCGAGGATGCAGTCGATGAGCTCGCCCGCGGGGATGTCGGCCCGGCAGACGACGGCGATGTCGCGCGTGACGGAGGGGAAGCGCGGCAGCGGTCTGTACACCGGCAGGGCGCCCTTCACGGCGTCCAGCGCGTCAAAGCGCAGCTCGGCGCAGTAAAACGCCGCGTCCACGCCGTAGTTTGCGGCGACCAGAGGGTGGATCTGGCCGAGGACGCCGATCTCCGTGTCGCCGACGAAGAGCTTCGCGCAGCGGCCGGGGTGATAGGCGGGGTTGTCCTTCTCCGCGACGAAGCGGGGTCTCGCGGTCCCCAGCTCCTTCAGGAGCTTTTCGACCCAGCCCTTGAGCGTGAAGAAGTCCATCTTCTCGCCGTAGCCGCCGAGGGAGACGATCTTCGGCTCGTCCGCCATGCCGTCGGGGCGTTTGCGGTAGATGCGGCCGATCTCGTACAGGGCGGCGGCCTTGTTGCGGTAGTTGTAGTTGCGCGTCAGGATCTCCAGCATGGAGGGCAGGATGGTCGTGCGCATGATGGAGGTGTCCTCGCCCAGGGGATTGAGGATGCGCAGGCTGTCGCGCAGCGGGGAATCCGCGGGCATACGGATCTTGTCGTAGTACGCGGGGCTGATGAAGGAGTAGGTGATGATCTCGTCCAGGCCCATGCTGCGGCAGCACTCGCCGATCCGCCGCTCCAGCTGCTGGAGCGGGGTGTAGCCGCCCGCGGTGGTGATGCCGCCGGTGAAGGTCGTGGGGATCTCGTTGTAGCCGTAGAAGCGGGCGACCTCCTCGGCGATGTCGGAGTAGTGCTCCACATCCGCGCGCCAGGAGGGGACGAAAATCGTATTGCCCTCGAGGGTGAAGCCGAGACGGACGAGGATGTCGCGCATGGTCGCCTCGTCGATGTCGGTCCCGAGCAGGGCGTTGATCTTATCGGGCTCGAGCTTGACGGTGGTCTGCTTCAATTCGTTCGGGCAGACGTCGATGACGCCGTCCACCACCTCGCCCGCGCCGAGCAGCTCGATGAGCTCGCACGCGCGCTGGACGGCCCTGTAGGTGTTCTGCGGGTCAAGGCCCTTCTCGTAGCGGGAGGAGGCGTCGGTCCTCATGCCGAGGGCCGTGGCGGTGCGGCGGATGGAGGTGCCGTTGAAGTTTGCCGACTCGAAGAGGACCATGGCCGTGTCGCCCACGATCTCGCTGTTTGCGCCGCCCATGACGCCGGCCACGCCCACGGGCTTCTCGGTGTCGCAGATGCAGAGCATGGAGGGGCTGAGCTTTCTCTCCGCGCCGTCGAGGGTCCGGATCGTCTCGCCCTCTCTCGCGCAGCGGACGTGGATCTCGCCGCCCTTCACGCAGGCAAAGTCGAAGGCGTGCATGGGCTGGCCGTACTCGAGCATGACGTAGTTGGTGATGTCGACAATGTTGTTGATGGGGCGCATTCCGGCGTTGCGGATACGCTCGCGCATCCAGGCAGGGGAGGGGGCGATCTTCACGTTCCGGACCATTCTTGCGGTATAGCGCACGCAGAGCGGGTCCTCAATGAAGATTTTCGTGAGGGCGTTGATATCGCCGCCGGCCTCGGCCTTCACCGCCGGCTCGTGCAGCGTGAGCCCTCTGTTGAAGGTCACGGCGGCCTCGCGCGCAAGGCCGATCATGCACAGGCAGTCCGGGCGGTTCGGGGTGATCTCAAACTCGACCACATGGTCGTCCAGGCCCAGGAGCGCGCCCATATCGTCGCCGGGCCTGCAGTCCTCATGCAGGATGAGGATGCCGTCCGTGATGCAGTGGGGGAATTCCTCGGGCTTTGCGCGCAGGTCCTCCGGGGTGAGGACGCGGTTTTTCGCCGTGTCATAGGCCACGAGGTCGCCCGCGTGGAGGTTCTGTACGTCGCAGACGAGCTCCACGTCCGACGCGCCCGTATCCAGGACCGTGTCCCAGAGATTGACGCCGGCCGGAGCCAGCGCCCTGACCTGCGCCGCGACGACCTTGCCGAAGACCGTGTCGCCGGCCTTGATGTCGGCGGGGATCGAGGGCTTCGCGGGGTCGATGGCGTGGTAGTCGTTCAGAATCGCGGCGGGCCTGATGACGGCGTAGGGGAAGTCGTGCGCCGTGAGGTTCAGCTCGCGCAGGGAGCAGAGCATCCCTTCGGACGCAACGCCCCGGAGCTTGCCGCGGGTGATCTTCGCGCCGCTCGGCAGCAGGGAATTGTGCAGGGCCGCGGGGACCAGGTCGCCCTCGTGCACGTTCCACGCGCCGGTGCAGATCTGGACCGGCGCGTCCGCGCCCACGTCCAGCTGCGCGACCAGCATATGGTCGGAGTTCGGGTGCTTTTCGAGGCTGAGGATCCTGCCGACCTTCACGTTGCTGATGGTCCTGCTCAGGTCCTCCGTCACCTCCACCTTGGAGCCGGAGACGGTCATCGCCTCGGCGAAGGTCCTGTCGTCGATCTCCGAAAGCGGCAGCTCCACAAACTCATTGAGCCATTTTCTCGATAACTTCATCTGCTTGCCCTCCCCTTAAAACTGCTCGAGGAATCTGACGTCGTTCTCGAAGATGAGACGCAGATCCGTGATCTTGTATTCGCCCATGGCCAGGCGCTCCAGACCCATGCCGAAGGCCCAGCCGGAGTACACGTCCGGGTCGATGCCGCAGCCGGCCAGCACCTTGGGGTGCACCATGCCGGCGCCCAGCACCTCGATCCAGCCCTCGCCCTTGCAGGTGGGGCAGCCCTTGCCGCCGCACTTGTGGCACTGAATGTCCATCTCGCAGCTCGGCTCGGTAAACGGGAAGTGGTGCGGGCGGAAGCGGGTGACGGTGCCCTCGCCGTAGATCTTTTCGACCACGAGGTTGAGCGTGGCCTTCAGATCCGCCATCGTGACGCCCTTGTCGATGACCATGCCCTCAATCTGGTGGAACATGGGGGAGTGGGTGGCGTCCACCTCGTCCTTGCGGTAGACGCGGCCCGGCGCGATCATGCGGATGGGAAGGCTCCTGGTCTCCATCGCGTGGACCTGCATCGGCGAGGTCTGGGTGCGCAGGAGGATCTTCCCGTCCTCGGTGAAATAGAAGGTGTCGGTCCAGTCGCGGGAGGGGTGACCCTCGTCGATGTTGAGCTTTGTGAAGTTGTAGTCGGCAAGCTCCACCTCGGGCCCGTCGACGATCTCAAAGCCCATGCCGACGAAGATGTCCTTGATCTGGTCGAGGACGTTGTACATCGGGTGCTTGTGGCCGACGGGCTGCTCCTTGCCGGGCAGGGTCACGTCGACCGCCTCCGCCTCGAGCTGCTTTTCCAGCAGGACCTTCGAGAGAATGGTCTTGCGCAGCTCGATGGCCTCCTCGATTTCACTTCTGAGCTGGTTTGCGAGCTGCCCCATGACGGGGCGCTCCTCCGGGCTGAGCTTGCCCATCTGACGGAGGATGCCGGTCAGCTCGCCCTTTTTGCCGAGGTATTTGACACGGAGGGCCTCGATGCTCTCCGGGCTGTCGGATTCGCTGATCGCCTTGATGGAAGCCTCTCTGAGGCTCTGCATGAGTTCTTTCATAAGCCTTCTTCTCCTGTAAAAAATAAAAGCCTCCGTCCCAAGAGGGACGAAAGCAGAACTTCCGCGGTACCACCCACGTTCGGCACAGGGCCGCGCTCGTATCGCTTAACGCGCGAAAAACGCCGGTGTCTGGCCGGAGCTCCCGGGCGAACCAGGCGCCTGCCTTTTCAGGGGCTTCCAGCCGCCGGCCCCCGATCTCTGCAAAAGACGTTGCGCGCCATTTTCCCGTTCATCGCCATAACAGCATAGAATTTATCACATCTGCACATATTTTGCAAGTGCTTTTTGAGCAGATGGCATATCTCGGATGTGAGCAGATGGCATATCTCGGATTTGCGCCCCCCTGTCTTTCTTTTCGCCTTGCCGAAAAGAAAGACAGCGCCGCGCCGGGTTGCTCTCATACGCTTTCTGTTCCTGCGAGGAGTCCAGAGGAGTCTTCCTCTGGCCGCCTTTGTTTGGAATCCAAGAACCGTTTCTTTTCCCGACCGGAAAGAAATGGGTCTTGACCCGCCCCCGGTGAATAAACGTATAGTCATCCGCTCCTCCGCATAGGGTTGAACGAACAAAAACTTGCGGAGGTAAGCATGAAACGCTGTATTTCTGTTCTCCTTCTCTGTGCCGCGCTGCTGCTCTCCGGCTGCGGAAAGCGGCGCGGTGAGAGCGATTTCCGGGATTTTTCCGAACGGATCAACAGTCTGGACGCCCTCTCCTTCACCGCGCAGGTCCGCGCCGAATACGAGCACAAGACCGCGCGCTTCACCCTCTCCTACGGGGAGGACGGCGGGGGCGGGCGCGTCACGGTGATCGCCCCGGAGCTCATCCGCGGGGTGACGGCCCGCGTCAGCCCCGGCAGCAGCACGCTCGAGTACGACACGGTGGTGCTGGACACGGGCTCGCTCGACTCCTTCGGGCTCTCGCCGCTCTCGTCCCTGCCCGCGATGCTGCGCGCCCTGCGCATGGGGCACCTGGACAGCGTATGGGAGGAGGACGGCAAGACCGTCGTCCTGCTCGAGCCGGACGACGGTCTGCGCTGCTGCGTGTGGTTTTCCAAAGGGGAGTTCACGCCCCTGCGCGCCGAGCTCATCACCGACGGACGCGTCAAGGTCTATATCGAGATCGAGGACTGGACCGAGGGCGTCAGCGCGTGAGCTCCTCCACCACGTACTGGCACAGAAGCATCCCGGCCGTCGCGGGCACCCAGATCAGCGAGCCGGGGACCGAGCGCCTGCCGGGGGGCGGGGCCTCAAACTGCGCGGGTCTGATCGGCTCCTCAGGGCTGAACACCACGGGGTGGTGCTCCACGCCGCGCGCGCGCAGCTCCCTGCGGATCACGCGGGCGAAGGTGCAGCCGCTGGTATTGGCGATGTCGTCCAGCCGGAGCAGCTGCGCGTCCCGTTTGTTGCCGGTGCCGAGGGCCGAGACGATGTGGATGCCGCGCTCCCGGCAGGACAGAATGAGGTCGAGCTTGCAGGCCACAAGGTCGATGCAGTCGACCACGAAGTCGTAGTCGGAGAAGAAGGTCTCACGCGCGGCGGCCTCGTAGTGGCCCGCAATGCAGCGCACGCCGATCTCCGGGCTCACGCTCCTGAGACGCTCCGCCATCACGTCGGTCTTGAGGCGGCCGACGGTTTCGCAGGTCGCGCAGAGCTGGCGGTTTACATTGCTCAGGCCCACGGTATCGCGGTCCACGAGCGTCATGCGCCCCACGCCCGTGCGCGCCAGGGCCTCCGCGCACCAGGAGCCGACGCCGCCCAGCCCGAACACGGCGACGTGGCTGCTTTTCAGCCTCTCCATAGCCGCCGCCCCCAGCAGCATCTCCGCGCGTATCGTCCTCTCCTCCATGTGTTTCCTCCCGTCAGAATAAAAGGGCTGTCTCAAAACGTTTTGAGACAGCCTTTTGTGTCGATTCCGGACTCAGCCGACGAACTTCATGCCGAAGCCGTCCTTGGTGGGATTGGCCTCCTCGGCCTTCGTCATCCACTCCTCCACGGCCCCGGTGCGCATGTCGCTCTGGGCAATGCTGCTGGAATAGAGCATCCCGTCGCCCACGTAGTACATGACGTGGTAGCCGGCATAGCTGCCGCTCTCCCCGTAGACGATGCCGGTGTCGCCGCTCTTGTGGCCGCCGAAGCAGAAGTCGTTGAACTCCTGGACCATCTGGCCCTTTGCGACGTTCTCGTACAGGCCGCCGTTGGTGTTGGAGCCGGCGTCCTCGGAGTACTCCTCCGCAAGCTTCGCAAAGCTCTCCTCGGTCTTGTCGCCGCTCTCGTACTCGGCCAGGATCTCCTCGGCCTTTGCCTTCGCGGCGGCCTTGGCCTCGTCCGTGTAATTGCCTTCCTCGTCGGCCTCGGCCTTCACAAGGATGTGGCGGACGTTGGCGGTGGTGTAGTGGTTGTCGTCACGGGAGAGAAAGACCACGACGTAGCAGCCGCCGTCGTCGGGCTCGACCGTGACGTCGCCCTCCTGGCGGGACTTGTCAAGCATCCACTCGGAGGCGGGGACGCCGCTGCCCTGAACTCTGGTCGGGTTGTTGGAGCTCTGACCCTCAGACTCGGCCGCGTTGTTGAGGCGGACGGCGGGGCTGTCTCCCTTGGCGGCCTTGTAGGTCTCCATGATCTTCTCGGCGGTCGCCTGCGCGGCGGCCAGGGTCTCCTCGGTGGGGGCGGAGCTGGTGTTGCCGTCGGCATCGGTGCTGTCCACTCTCTCGGCGGAGACGTAGCAGTAGGCGTAGTCGAAGAGGTCGTGCGAGCCCTCATAGCTCTCGTACTTCTCCTCGAGCTCCGCGTCCGTGTAGGTGAAGCTGTCGCTCAGCGCCTCGGACGCCTTGGAGGCGAGCAGGGCATCCTGATAGGCGCCGCGGACGAGCTTTCTGTCGACGCCGGAGCCGTAGTTCGCGGCCAGCATCTTGTCGCCGTTGGCGTAGCCGTAGCTGCGGGCCTGCTCGTCGATCCCGCTGAAGCTCGCGTCGAGCTGGGAGAGCTCGTCGGCGTCGAGGGTGATGCTGTTCTCGGCGGCGTATTTTTTCAGGATGGTCGTCTGGATCATGTCATGCCTCGCGGCGTCCATGAAGTAGTCCTTCCAGGTGCCGCCGTTCTCCAGCATCGGGCATTCCTGCTTCTCCAGGCCGCGGATGCCGTTGGAGGTGTCCAGACCGATGAGACTCGCGTAGGAGCCGTACTGGTTGGCAAAGTTCATGTACTCGTTCGAGTAGTAATAGCTGACCTCGGAGGTGTTGAAGTTCCTGTCGCCCACGGTGAAGGCGGTCAGCCTGTTCGTGATGCCGGAGTTGAGCACCAGAACCAGCACGACGACCAGCGCGACACAGACGGTGCCGATGGTCCAGCGGCGTTTCTTTTTCGCCTGCTCCTGAGCCTCCTTCTCGAGGGCAAGGGTCTTCTTGTCGGTGCCGGCCTCGCGGGCGGCCTGGCGGTTCTTTTTCTCGGTTGATGCACTCATGATGATCTCATCCTTTGCGTTTGTTACATAATATAGTAAGGGGAAAACTTGCAGACTCGCGTATTATACCCCAAAGCGGCGCAGGTTTCAAGATGCTTTTCATATTTTGCCTTACGCGCGCATACAATATTCTCATGTTGCAATACGCCTCCCCGATCGGAGACTTGCGCGGATAAGTGTGCAGGTCTCTTCCCGGGGAGGCGTAAAAAAGGGGAGGAAGCGGATATGGACATCGACGATCTGATCTACGGCGACTGCGACCCCGGTCCCAGCAGCCGATAAAACTGAACCCTCCGGGAGCGGCATCTCCCGGAGGGTTCCCTTTTGGCGAAAGCGGGCCGGCCTGTTCAGTTCTGCGCTCTCATAGAGAGGTAGGCGTTGATGAAGCCGTCCAGGTCGCCGTTCATGACGTTGTCGATGTTGCCGTTTTCGTACTCGGTGCGGTGGTCCTTCACGAGCTGGTAGGGCATGAAGACGTAGGAGCGGATCTGGCTGCCCCACTCGATCTTCATCTGGACGCCCTTGATGTCGCTGATCTTCTCCAGATGCTCGCGCTCCTTGATCTCGGCGAGTCTGGCGCGGAGCATGTCCTTGCAGTTTTCAAGATTCTGGAAGTGGCTGCGCTCCACCTGGCTCGACACGACGATGCCCGTCGGGATATGGGTCAGGCGCACGGCCGAGGAGGTCTTGTTGACCTTCTGCCCGCCCGCGCCGGAGGAACGGTATACGTCCATCTTGATATCCTCGTCCCGCAGCTCGATCTCGCTGTTGTCGGAGATCTCGGGCATGACCTCCACCGCGGCGAAGGAGGTGTGGCGGCGGCCCGCGGCGTCAAAGGGGGAGACGCGCACGAGACGGTGGATGCCGTGCTCGCTCTTGAGGAAGCCGTAGGCGTTTTCGCCCTCGATCATGATGGTGGCGCTCTTGATGCCGGCCTCGTCCCCGTCCAGATAGTCCATCACGCGGACCTTGTAGCCGTGGCGGTCGGCCCACATGTTGTACATGCGGTAGAGCATGGAGGCCCAGTCCTGCGCCTCGGTCCCGCCCGCGCCGGCGTGGAAGGTGAGGATGGCGTTGTTCGCGTCGTACTCCCCGGTCAGCAGGGTGGACAGGCGCGTGGACTCCATCTTCCGGGTGAACTCCGCAAACTCGCTCTGCAGCTCGGGCAGCATGGAGTCGTCGTCCTCCTCGATGGCCATTTCGCACATGGTCATCATATCGTCCCAGGAGGCGCAGAGGCGGTTGAAGTTGTCCACCTTGTCCTTGAGATTTTTCAGGCGCTTCTGGACCTTCTGGGATTTCTCCACGTCGTTCCAGAAGCCCTCGCGGGCGGAGGCAGCCTCGAGCTCTTCGATCTCCTTCTGCGCAGGCTCCAGCTTGAGAGCGGTGCGCAGGACCTCGAGATCGGGCTTGCAGTTGTTGAGCTTTACCTTGTATTCGTCAAATTCCAGCATATCAGTCAAATCACTTTCGTATAAATTGTCTACTTGAAATCAGCGGTATAATATTATACACAAAAAGCGGCCTCTTGTAAATTCCTATTTTTATTTTGTTTCATGGTCCGGAAAGCGCTAAAAGTTCTTCCCATTTTCGCGCCCGGGTGTTATAATACGATTGATTACATGCCGGACGCGCGCGTCTGGAGCTTTTACAGATCCGAGAAAGCGATACGGAGGGACTGTCATATGATCTCACACGGCAAGGAAATCAAGGTTTTTACGGGCAACTCCAATCCCGCCCTGGCCGAGCGCATCTGCGCCGAGCTGTTCAGGACCCTGGGCAACGCCAACGTCACGCAGTTTGCCGACGGCGAATGCTCCGTCTCCGTGTTTGAGCCCGTCCGCGGCAAGGACGTCTTCATCGTCCAGTCTACCTGCGACCACGTCAACGACAATCTCATGGAGCTGCTCATCATGATCGACGCCATGCGCAGGGCCTCCGCCGGGCGCGTCACCGCCGTCATCCCGTATTTCGGCTACGCCCGCCAGGACCGCAAGGCCAAGAGCCGCGACCCCATCTCCGCCAAGCTCGTCGCAAATCTGATCACCGCCGCCGGCGCGGACCGCGTCCTGACCATGGACCTCCACGCCGCGCAGATCCAGGGCTTTTTCGATATCCCGGTCGACAATCTCCAGGGTAGCCACCTCTTTGTCAAGCACTTTGTCAACAAGTTCGGCAAGGGCAACGAGGACGTGATGGTCGTCTCGCCCGACGTGGGCAGCACCGCCCGCGCCCGCGCCTTCTCCATGAAGCTCGGCCTCAACATGGCCATCGTGGACAAGCGGCGTGAGCGCGCCAACCAGTCCGAGGTCATGAACATCATCGGCGACGTGTCCGGCAAGACCTGCATCCTGCTGGACGACATCGTGGACACCGCGGGCTCCCTCTGCGGCGCGGCCAAGGCCATCAAGGAGCGCGGCGGCGCGAAGGAGGTCTACGCCTGCGCGACCCACGGCGTGCTCTCCGGCCCGGCGCTGGACCGCATCAACTCCAGCTGCATCAAGGAGCTGCTGCTGCTCGACACCATCCCCTACCCCGCGGGCAGGCCCAAGTGCCCGAATATCCAGTACCTCTCCACCGCGTCCGTCTTCGCCGAGGCTATCCGCCGCATTTACGAGGAGGTCTCGATCTCCAATCTGTTCGATTAAAACATGCTTTTCAAATCATCCGGTCCCGTATCCTGGCTCGCGGTCTTTCTCGGCAACCCCGGGCCGCGCTATGACTGCACCCGGCACAACGCGGGCTTCATGGCGGGCGACGCCCTGGCAGAGAAGCTGGGCGTGCGCATCGACAGGCTGCGCTTCAAGGCCCTGACCGCCGACGCCGACGTAAACGGGGAGAGGGTGCTGCTCATGAAGCCGCAGACCTTTATGAACCTCTCGGGCGAGGCGGTCGGCCAGGCCGCGCGCTTCTATAAAATCCCGCCCGAGCGCGTGCTCGTCGTGTCCGACGAGGTGAGCCTGCCCCTGGGGCGCCTGCGCGTCCGCCAGAAGGGCTCCGCCGGCGGGCACAACGGGCTCAAAAGCATCATCGCCGCCCTCGGGAGCGACGCCTTCCCGCGCGTGCGCATCGGCGTGGGCGCGCCGCCCCATCCCGAGTATGACATGGCCGACTGGGTCCTGTCCGTCTTCCGCAACCAGGATCTCGAGGACATGCGCAGCGCCGCCGACAGCGCGGCGGAGGCCGTGATCACCTATATCAGCGATGGTCCGGAGCGGACCATGAACCGCTTCAACTGACCCCTGCACATCCCCGCGACAACCTGAAAATTCAAAACTGAGGAGGCTGCCCATGAAGAAAAAATGCATCGCAATGCTTCTGGCAGGCGGACAGGGATCCCGTCTCTACGCCCTCACCCAGAACGTTGCCAAACCCAGCGTGCCTTTCGGAGGCAAGTACAGAATCATCGACTTTCCCCTCTCCAACTGCGCGAATTCCGGCATCGACACTGTCGGCGTCATGACCCAGTACCGCCCCCTGCAGCTCAACAGCTACATCGGCAGCGGCCAGCCCTGGGACCTCGACGTGAACGACGGCGGCGTCTACATCCTGCCGCCCTATCAGTCCGCGGGCGAGAAGGGCTCCTGGTTCACCGGCACGGCCAACGCCATCTACCAGAACCTGGCCTTTGTCGAGAACTACGATCCGGACACCGTTGTCATCCTCTCCGGTGACCATATCTATAAGATGGATTATGCCGACATGGTGCGCGAGCATGTGGAGCATGACGCCGCCTGCACCATCTCCGTGCTGACCGTCACGCTCGAGGAGGCCACCCGCTTCGGCATGATGAACCTCGGTCCGGACGGCTATATCAAGGAGTTCGAGGAGAAGCCCAAGCACCCCAAGAGCACCCTCGCCTCCATGGGCATCTACGTCTTCGACTGGCAGAAGCTGCGCAAGTACCTGATCCAGGACGAGGCAGACCCCAACTCCCGCCATGACTTCGGCCACAACATCATCCCCGCCATGATCGCCGACGGGGAGAAGATCTGGCCCTACCGCTTCAATGGCTACTGGAGAGATGTCGGCACGATCGACAGCCTCTGGGAAGCCAACATGGACATGCTCTCTCCGCAGCTGATCGACCTGTACGATCCCGAATGGCCCATCAGCGCCAGAAGCCCCATCTGCCCGCCGCATCAGGTCGGCGCCCACGCGGACATCAACCACTCCATCGTCACTGAGGGCTGCGAGATCGACGGCATTCTGGAAAACTCCGTTCTCTCGCCCTCCGTCCATGTCGGCGTCGGCGCGCACGTCAAGTACAGCGTCCTGATGCCCGGCGTGGTGGTCGAGGCCGGCGCCTCCGTGGAGTACGCCATCATCGGCGAGAACACCGTCGTCCACGCCGGCGCGCGCGTCGGCGCCTCCCCCGCTCCCGGCGCGGATAAGTGCATCACCACCATCGGCCCCAGTCTGGAGATCCCCGCCGGCTCCACCGTCAAGGTCGGAGCCATGATCAGCACAAGCGAGGAGGTTTAAGCCATGAAGGATTTTCACGGTCTGATTTTTGCCTACTATACCGACCCCAAGCTGCGCGAGCTTGTCAGTATGCGTACCGCGGCCTCCCTGCCCTTCTGCGGCAGATACAGGCTCATTGACTTCTCCCTCTCCGCCATGCGCAACGCCGGCATCGTCGACGTCGGCGTCATCATGCAGCGCGACTACCAGTCCCTGCTGGACCACCTGGGCGGCGGCAAGGCATGGGATATGGCGCGCCGCACCGGCGGCCTCCGGATGCTGCCCCCCTTCGGCCTGCCCGAGTACCACCGCGGCAACTACGCCGGCACCATGGAAGCTCTGATCGCCGTCAGCTCCTACATCAAGAGCGTCAAAGCCAAATACTTCGTGCTGATGCTGGGCGACATGTGCGCCAACATCGACCTGACCCTCCCCATGGAGCAGCACCGCAAGTCCGGCGCGCCCATCACCGCCATCTGCACCGACCGGGCCGACGCCGAGGGCTTCCGCATGACCTATATCCCCGGCGAGAACGGCAAGGCCAAACAGATCCTCATCGACACCGTGGATGAGAAGGAGGGCGTGCTGTCCCTCGAGGCCTACATCATCAACAAGGAGACCCTGCTCGAGCTGATGGAGACCAGCCGCAAGCAGAGCCTCTACCGCTTCCACAAGGATACCCTGGACAACTGGCTGAAAAACGGCGGCCAGATGGACATCTACATCCACCACGGCTACACCGCCCTCATCCGCAATGTCGACAGCTACTACAAGGCCAACATGGACATGCTCGACAGCGAGATCCGGCATGAGCTCTTCCCGACCGAGCGGCCCGTCTTCACCAAGATCCGCGAGGAGGTCAGCACCTACTACGGCGTGGACTCCTACTCCCGCAACTCCCTGGTGGCGGACAACTGCATCATCGACGGCTCCATCGAGAACTGCATCATCTTCTCCGGCGCGCGCATCGCCGTCGGCGCGAAGCTCAAAAACTGCATCGTGATGAGCGACTGCGTCGTTGAGGCCAACTGCGTCCTCGACCACTGCATCGTCGACAAGGACGTCAGCTTCTCCGCGGGCACCGTGCTCAACGGCAACGAGCGCCTGCCCATCATCGTCCCCAAGGGCTCGCACATCTGAGTCCGGCTTTTCGGCAACGGCCCCGGCGCGCCGGACGAAAGCCCCGCGCGCCGGGCTTTCCGCTGTCTGAGCAAGTGCCCGCACAGCACGGACGCTTGCTCAGGCGGCAGCACTTGCCGCAGTGTATTCTGTTGACCCATACATTCTACCATAAAGGCAGGTTATTTCATGAAGAATCAAATTTCCCGCGAAGAAATCCGCAGCGCCATCGAAGACAAGCTCTGCGCCCAGTTCAGCATCGAAAGCCCCGAGGCCACCGACGAGCAGATCTTTGAGGCCACCGCCATCGTCATCCGCGAGCTGATGAGCAGGCTCCTCGCTGTGGAAGATCCCCGCAAGGGCGAGAAGGAAGTGCACTACATGTCGATGGAGTTCCTCATGGGCCGCAGTCTCATGAAGAACGCGTACAATCTCGGCGTGTCCGAGGCCATCATCGGCGCGCTCGAGGACATGGGCCGCAGCGCTGCCGACATCTTCGAGGAGGAGCCCGACGCCGGTCTCGGCAACGGTGGTCTCGGCCGTCTGGCCGCGTGCTACATGGACTCCATGGCGACCGAGGGCCTGCAGGCCACCGGCTACTCCATCTGCTATGAGCTCGGCATCTTCCGCCAGAAGTTTGAAAACGGCAAGCAGGTCGAGGTGTCCGACAACTGGCGCACCGGCGCCGAGAGCTGGCTCATCCCCCGCTATGAGGATATGGTCGAGGTGCGCTTCGGCGGCCAGGTCTCCCCGCACTGGGACAACTACGGCCACTACCACGCCGAGCATACCGGCTACACCGCCGTCAACGCCCTGCCGCGCGACATGCTGATCGCGGGCTACGGCGGCAAGGATATCAACACTTTGCGCCTCTGGGAAGCGCAGAGCACCAAGTCGCTGGACATGTACCTCTTCTCCGAGGGCGAGTATGTCAAGAGCATGGTCGACCGCACCATGGCCGAGGTCATCACCAAGGTGCTCTACCCCGCCGACAACCACACCGAGGGCAAGCTCCTGCGTCTCAGGCAGCAGTATTTCTTCATCTCCGCTTCCGCGCAGGACATCGTGCGCAAGCACATCCGCAAGTGGGGCGACATCCGCTCCTTCTCCCGCCACCACGTCATCCAGATCAACGACACCCACCCCACCATGATCATCCCCGAGCTCATGCGCATCTTCATGGACGAGTGCGGCCTGGGCTGGGACGAGGCCTGGGAGCTCGTCAAGAACAGCGTGGCCTACACCAACCACACCGTCATGAGCGAGGCGCTTGAGAAATGGCCGCAGGACCTGATCCAGCAGCTGCTGCCCCGCCTCTGGGAGATCATGTGCGAGATCAACCGCCGCTGGTGCGACTTCCTGGTCACCAAGTTCGGCGCGGGCGACAAGCTGGGCCGCAACCTCATCATCCGCGACGGGCAGGTACATATGGCAAACCTCTGCCTGGCCTCCTGCTACATGGTCAACGGCGTGTCCCGCCTCCACGGCGAGATCCTGAAAAACGACCTCTTCCACGACATCTACACCATCTGGCCCGAGCGCTTCACCCACGTCACCAACGGCATCGACCACCGCCGCTGGCTCGCGCAGATCAACCCCGGCCTCCACGGGCTCGTGACCGAGCTGCTGGACGGCGAGGATTACCTGATGAAGCCGGAGCTTCTCGCAGGGCTCGACAAATTTGCCGACGACGAGACCGTCCGCGCCCGCATCAACAGGATCAAGTACGAAAACAAGCTGCGCTTCGCCGATTTTGCCATGCGCAACGACGGCTTTACCCTCAACCCCGACGCCATCATGGACGTCCAGGTCAAGCGCCTGCACGAGTACAAGCGCCAGCTCCTGTGCGCGATGAACATCGTCGCCCTCCAGCTCAGGCTGCACGACAATCCCAACATGGACTTCGTGCCCAGGACCTACGTCTTCGGCGCGAAGGCGGCCGCCGGCTACAAGATGGCAAAGCGCATCATCGAGCTGATCCTGAGTCTCGCGAACGACGTGAACAACGACCCCGTCTGCAAGGACCGCCTCCAGGTCTACTTTGTGGAGAACTACCGCGTCAGCGCGGCCGAGGCCATCGTCCCCGCGGCCGAGGTGTCCGAGCAGATCTCCACCGCCGGCAAGGAGGCCTCCGGCACCGGCTGCATGAAGCTCATGATGAACGGCGCGGTCACCATCGGCACCCTTGACGGTGCGAATGTCGAGATGTACGAGCTGCTGGGCGAGGAGAACATGTTCCTCTTCGGCCTGCACACCGACGAGATCGCCAACTGGCGCCAGCACGGCTACAACCCGGACGGCATGGCCAAGGCCGATCCCGAGCTCTACCGCGTATGTATGCACATCATGAACGGCTTCTCCGACGGCAAGAACTACTCCGACGTGATCTCCAACCTGCTCTTCGCCGGCGACCCCTACATGGTCATCGCCGACTTCCGCAGCTACTCCAACACGCAGGAGAGCATGTACCAGCGCATCGCCGACGCCTCCGAGCGCGGCCGTCTCGCCCTCGTGAACACCGCGCGCAGCGGCTTCTTCGCCGCCGATCGCGCCATCCGCGAGTACGCTGAGAATATATGGCACATCAGCTGAGCTCCAAAAAAGACGCCGCCGTGGTCATCGGCGGCGTCAATATGGATATCTGGGGCAGGCCCACCGGCGCGCTGGTCAGGCGCGATTCCACCCCCGGTACCGTGCGCATGACGCCGGGCGGCGTGGGGCGCAACATCGCGCACAATCTGCGCCTTCTGGGGATGGAGGTCGCCTTCGTCACCGCCATGGGGGACGATCTGGCTGGCCGTTCCCTGATGGAGGCGTGCACGGGTCTCGGCCTTGACATGCAGTACGCCATGCAGCGCGAGGGCGGGCACAGCTCCACCTACCTCTTTGTCACCGAGGCGGGCGGGGATATGGCCGTCGCCATCAACGACATGGACATCTGCGCCGCCCTCACCCCGGACTTCTTCGAGGGCCTGCTGCCGAAGCTGCGCGGCTACGGCGCGGCGGTGCTGGACGCGAACCTCCCGGCGGAGTCGATCGCCTGGCTCTGCGCCCACCTGCGCGCCCCCATCTATGCGGACACGGTCTCCGCCGCCAAGGCGAACAGGCTGCTGCCGCAGCTAAAGCGCCTGCGCGCCCTCAAGACCAACACCCTCGAGGCGGAGGCCCTGACGGGGGAGCGGGACCCGGAGCGCGCGGCGGCAAAGCTTGCCAGACTCTGCCCGGGCCGCGTCTTCCTCAGTCTCGGCGCGGACGGCATGATCGCCGCCGAGCGCGACCGCCTGCTCGTCCTCCCGGTCTATGAGACCGAGGTGGTCAACACCACCGGCGCGGGCGACGCTGCGGCCGCCGCCATCGTCTGGGCGGACCGCAAGGGCTTCGACCTTCGCGACACCGCGCAGCTGGCGCAGCTCGCCGGCAGCATCACCTGCCGCAGCGTCAAGGCCAACAACGAGGAGCTCAGCGCCCTGCCGCATCTGATGTAATCATCATCGCACCGCCCGTATGGGAGGGGCCACTCCCAACAGCATCGGCGGACGTTTCCAGGC
Organism: Oscillospiraceae bacterium; assembly: GCA_902779945.1. GTDB lineage: Bacteria > Bacillota > Clostridia > Oscillospirales > Oscillospiraceae > Limivicinus. The sequence continues at coordinate 73,689 of CACZDN010000003.1, forward strand.
GTATGGGAGATCCACGAAGCGCCCGGCGGGGGACTATATGATACGATTATCCGACAGAACAGCCTGCATCTTTCCGGCCGGATTCGTGCCGGGCTTCATTATCGGACTTGACCATGCACAAAGGCTGCTCTGCGTCCGTTGCCTTGCCTGACGCAAATCTGTCTCGGAAATCTTTCAAACCGCCTTACCGGATGATCGTATGAACAGCAACAAGGCACGGCATATTCGCACATTTACGAATTTGCCGTGCCTTGCTGCGCCGCTTTATGCCGTTTACCCCCGCTTTGCGAGATACTTTTCGCACTGCATGGCGGCGACGGCGCCGTCGGCGCAGGCGGTGACCACCTGCCTGAGCGGCGTGACGCGCACGTCGCCCGCGGCGTAGACGCCGGGGATGCCGGTCTCCATGCGCTCGTTCGTCCTGATATAGCCGTTGTCCATGTCCAGCACGCCCTCAAACATGCCGGTGGTCTTCCTGCCGGTGAAGCCGAAGAGGCCGAACATGCCGTCCGCGGGGTCCGCCTCGCGGGTGGTCAGCTCCCCGGTCACGGTGTCGCGCAGGACGATCCTGCTGAGCACGCCGTCGCCGCCGAGGTCCGCGACCTCGGTGTTGAGGAGAATGTCGATCTTCGGGTTCTCCTCCAGCTCCTGCCGGAGGGCGGGCGGCACCGTGAGCGCGGGGCCCTTGTGCAAAAGCGTGAGCTTTTTGGCAAACTTGGACAGGTACAGGGACTCCTCCGCGGCAATGGCGTTGCCGCCTACGGTGTAGATCTCAAGGCCGTTGAAGAAGTTCGCGTCGCACACGGCGCAGTAGCTTACGCCCCGGCCCGCGTAGTCCGCCTCATGCTCGCAGCCGATGAAGCGCGTCATGGCCCCGGTGCAGACAATGACCGTGCGGCCCAGGTATTCGCCCCTGCTGCCGACGAGCTTTTTGACCTCGCCCTCGAGCTCGCAGGCGGAGATGGTGTCGCCCACGCGCTTGCAGCCGAATTTCATGCACTGTTCGCTCATGGGCGCGATGAGCTCCTGTCCGCTCATGCCCTCGGGCTTTGCCTGGCCGGGGAAGTTTTCAATCTCATGCGTGAGGAGGATCTGCCCGCCGTCCGCGCCCTTTTCGATGATGAGCACGGAGAGCTTCGCCCGCCCCGCGTAGATGCCTGCCGCGAGCCCCGCAGGCCCGCCGCCGAGAATAATGACGTCGTAAATTTTGCTTTCCATGGTGCGTTCTCCTTTGCTTCTGTTTTCAAATTGATTATATAGGAATTACGCCCGGGATGCAAGGAAAGCTTTTACGCGCCTTGCATCCCGGGTTTTCTTGCGGTATAATCCAGGCAGAAAGGAGGCGGAGCCTGTGAAACCAGATACAAAAAAGCTCGCCGTGTCGGCGCTGCTCATCACGGCGGACGTGGTGCTGACGCGGCTGCTCGCGCTCAATACCCCGGTGATGAAGATCGGCCTCGGCTTTGCCGCCGTGGCCCTCTGCGCCATGCTCTACGGCCCCGGGTGGGCCGCGCTGACGGCGGCGCTCGGGGATCTTCTCGGCTCGCTCCTGTTCCCGACCGGGGCCTACTTCCCGGGCTTCACGCTGACGGCGGCGTGTACCGGGCTCATTTTCGGGCTCTGCCTCTACCGCCGCCCGGCCAGCTGGACCTGGGCCGCCATCGCCGCCGCGCTGAACACGCTGCTGGTGAGCTATCTCGCCAACACCGCGATGATCTGCGTCATCACCGGCAACAGCCTGCGCACCATGCTCGCGGCGCGGGCGGTGCAGCTTGCGGTGATGCTCCCGGTGCAGCTTCTGGTCCTCGTCTGGCTCAAAAAATCCCCGGCGGTGGAAAAGCTCGTAAGCCGCGCGGGGGATTCGTAAGCGCCCAATTCAATCTGTTTTTGAGGGAGCTTTGCTTCCTCAAAAACACCCTGAGCCGAACAACGTGAGGCCTCACGCCGACCAAACGCGGCATATACGCATTGCCGCGTGCGATAAGCGTGAGTCCTCGATTGCGAAACCGGAGTTTTGCAATCGAATTTATACAAAGGAGGCCGCTGCCATGGCCCGCGATACCGACCGCAGTCTGCAAACAAAGCTCATCTACTCCGTCTATGTCCGCAGCCACACGCCCGAGGGGACCTTCCGGGCCATCATCCCGGATCTGGACCGTATCCGCTCGCTCGGCACCGACATCATCTGGTTCATGCCCATCCACCCCATCGGGGTCGAGGGCAAGAAGGGCAGTCTCGGCTGCCCCTACGCAAACCGCGACTACCGCAGCGTAAACCCCGCCTACGGGACGCTGGACGACTTCCGCGAGCTCGTCAACGAGATCCACAAGCGCGGCATGAAGGTCATGATCGACGTGGTGTACAACCACACCTCGCCCGACTCCAATCTCTACCGGGAGCACCCGGAGTTTTTCTACCACGGCCCCGACGGAAAGCCCGGCAACCGCTACGGCGACTGGGCCGACGTCATCGACCTCGACTACGCAAACCCCGCCCTCTGGGACTATCAGATCGAGTCCCTGCGCTTCTGGGCCGGCATCGTGGACGGCTTTCGCTGCGACGTGGCGAGTCTCGTGCCGCTGGACTTCTGGAAGAAGGCCCGCACGGCGGTCAAGCAGGTAAACCCCGGCTGCATCTGGCTGGCCGAGACCGTGCATCTGAGCTTTGCGTGCAAGGCGCGGCGCCTTGGCTTTCGGGCCATGCGCGACACCGAGGGCTTCGACGCCTTCGACATCGAATACGACTACGACATCCGCGAGGTCTTCGACAAGCTCCTGCAAAAGAAGACGCCTCTTTCCCACTGGACGGACATGCTCAATATGCAGGAGGGGCTGTATCCCGACAACTACAACAAGCTGCGCTGTCTCGAAAACCACGACCAGCCGCGCATCGCCTCGGCGGTGCCCGACATGGAGGCGCTGGTCAACTGGACGGCCATGCTCTACTTTCTCAAGGGCACGACGCTGCTCTACGCGGGGCAGGAGTGGGCCGATCCCCATCAGCCGAGCCTCTTTGAAAAGGAGACCGTCAACCGCGAGACGGGGCGGAACCTCACGCCGCTGATGAAAAAGCTCAGGGCCGTGCGCGCGGAGCTCTTCACCGGGGAGGACAGCTTCTGGGCCTCCGCCGACGACGCGCGGCACGTCGCCGTGATGGAGCGCTTCAGCAGCGCGCGCCACTGCGTCGGCGTCTTCACCCTGCGGGGGGAGACCGCATCCGTCCGGGTCCCGCTGCCGGACGGAGCCTATGAAAACCGTATCGGCGGCAACACGGTCCGGGTGCGGGACGGCAAGGTCTTCTGCGACGGGACGCCCCTGCTGCTGGTCGAGGAGAGATGAGCGCGCCGGTCGTCGGCCGCTTCGCGCCGAGCCCTTCGGGCTATATGCACCTCGGAAACCTGCTGGCGATGCTGCTGGCGTGGCTGGACTGCCGTTCTCTCGGCGGGGAGATGGTCTTTCGCATGGAGGACCTGGACCCCGCCCGCTCAAAGCCGGTCTATGCCGAGGCGATGGCAGCCGACCTGCGCTGGCTGGGCCTGGACTGGGACCGCGGCTGGCCGGAGGACCCGTCTTACGCCCAGTCAAAGCGCACGGCGCTGTATGAGGAGGCCTTTCGGACGCTCAAAGCGCGGGGCCTCGTCTACCCCTGCTTCTGCCGCAGGAGCGAGCGGCTGGCCGCGGCCTCGGCCCCCCACCCCGGGGAGCGCGAGCAGGACGGCGGCTGCCGCTGCAAAGAGCTGACGCAGACGGAGCGCGCCGCGCTGGAGGCCGCCGGCAGGCGAAGCGCCTGGAAGCTCAAAAGCCCGGACGTGGAGATCACGGTTTCGGACGGGCATTACGGCGCGTTCCCGCAGAACCCCGCGCGGGACGTGGGGGACTTCATCGTCCGCCGGGCCGACGGGGTGTACGCCTACCAGCTGGCCGTGAGCGTGGACGACATGGCCATGGGCGTGACGCGCGTGGTGCGCGGGCGGGATCTGCTCTCCTCCGCGCCGCGGCAGAAATGGCTCATCGAAACGCTGGGCGGCGCGGCCCCGGACTACTGCCACTGCCCGCTGCTGACGGGCGGCGCCGCCAAGCTCTCCAAGCGCCTCGGCAGTCTCAGTACCGAGACGCTGCGCCGCGAATACCGGGGCGAGGAGGTCGCGGGCCGCCTTGCCCATCTCTGCGGCCTTATCGACCGGGAGGAGCCCGTCGCTCCCCGGGAGCTGATCGAGGAGTTCTGCTGGGACAAAATCACCCGCACTGACATTATGATAGAACAGAGGTGAACAAAATGGACGAGGTTTTATGCCGGTTTCTGTTTGAGGGAAAGCCCCTCTCCTGCGCGCGCTACGGGGAAGGTCACATCAACCGCACCTTCCTTGTCGTGACGGACAGCGGGCGGCGCTACATCCTCCAGCGCCTGAGCCGCGCCGCCTTTCACGACATCCCGGCCCTGATGCGCAACGTCGCCGCGGTGACGGCCTTTCTCGCGGAGCGCAGCAGCGATCCGCGCGCCAGCCTGCACCTCGTCCCCACGGTCGATGGCGCGCTCTGGCACCGGGACGCCGAGGGGGAATACTGGCGCGTGTACGATTTCATCGAGGACAGCCTCTGCCTCCAGCTGCCCGAGACGCCGGAGGACCTGTATCAGAGCGGCGTCGCCTTCGGGAGCTTTCAGCGTCTTCTGCACGACTTCCCGGCGGAGACCCTCAGCGAGACCATCCCCAACTTCCACAACACGCCCGACCGCTACCGCATCTTCCGCGAGACGCTGCGCACCGACCCCCTGGGCCGCGCGGCCTCGGTACAGCGGGAGATCGACTTCGCGCTCGCGCATGAGGCGGAGGCGGGCACGCTGCTCGAGATGTACGCGCGGGGTGAGCTGCCCCTCCGCGTGACGCACAACGACACCAAGCTCAACAATGTCATGCTGGATGCGAAGACCCGCCGGGCGCTCTGCGTCATCGACCTTGACACCGTGATGCCGGGGCTCGTGGCCTACGATTTCGGCGACTCGATCCGCTTCGGGGCCTCAACTGCCGCGGAGGATGAGCGGGACCTGGACCGGGTCCGGCTGGATCTGAAGCTCTACCGCCGCTTTGCCGAGGGCTTCATCCCAGCCTGCGGGGCGCTGACCGGGGCGGAGCGCGAGACCCTGCCCCTCGGCGCGAAGCTCATGACCCTCGAGTGCGGCCTGCGCTTTCTCACCGACTATCTGGACGGCGACCGCTATTTCTCCGTCGCCCGCCCCGGCCACAACCTCGACCGCGCCCGCACGCAGATGAAGCTGGTGCAGGAGACGGAGCGGCACTGGGATGAGATCCGGGAGATCATACGATAAATATGATATGCAAAACGGCACGGTCTCCCGTGCCGTTTTTGCTCAGTCTGTCAAAAAAGTCCTTGACAGTCTTTCTGTCAAGCTTATCCGCCGCGCCCGGCCGTTCCGCCGTCCGGCTGTCCCTTCCATACCCGCTGCCCGGACGCTGACAGCGCCTATCTGTTCACCTGTTCTGCAGAAGCATGAAAACCATGCAGACGGCAAGGCTTCCCGACAACATGGCCGCAAGCGAAATCGGCCAATTTCCGCCCTTGTTGAAGCCATAGAAGTCCTCCCATCGTTCTCCCTCCGGTGCGAGGATCACCCTGTATAAATACAGGACAGCGTAGAGCAGCACCGGCAAAACGCCAAGCAGCGCGATTCTGACCGTCATGTCCTGCTTTTCAAAGCGGAGGAAGGACAGGATCGCCAGCAGCGGCGTTATCAGATGCATAAACAGCTCCCTGCCCGTCAGCAACACTTTATATCCCATATTGGGGCCGAGGAACAGGAAAACCGTCAGCATCGTCACCGTTACCGCGGCGGTCCCTGTGTATTTTAGCGCCCACACCCAGGGCTGTGACGGCGCCAGGCACATCAGGAGAGCAGCGACGGCGCAGAGCACATTGCTCTGCACCGTAAAATAGCGGAAAGCGGCCGCTCCTCTGCCCGGCTGCCAGGCCCCGTCCTTACGGAAGAGACACACAGTCAACACCAGCGTCAAGACAAATATAATCATGTTCAAAATAACGTCCATGGCTTTCCCCCTGTGCCTTTGTCGGCATATAGCTTTTCGATTATACTGCACAACTGCCGCCCGTTCAATCGGTTTTCCTATAAAAGCTGACGCCTTTACAGGCTTTTTGAGTGTGCGAAATCCTCGCCGCTGACGCGGCAGCCGGATTTCATGCGCATGTAAATCCCCGTGAATCAGCTTTTATTTATTGTGGCGAGGCTTGCCGCATGGGGATTTACTTGTGTTTGAGACACGAACTGTATATAATGACTACATCTGAAGCCGGGAGGTTGATGATTTATGGTTTTATATTTCAGCGCCACGGGCAACACAAGATACATTGCCCGGGAGCTTGCACGGGCGCTCGATGACAGCGCGCTGGATCTGCGGGAGAAAATCCGCGATAAGGACTATTCCCCCATCTGCTCGGAGAAGCCCTTCGTTGTGTGTGCACCGGTCTACGTCTGTGAGCCGCCCCGCTTTCTGGCCGCCTTTTTGCGCAAAACCGAGCTGCGCGGGAATCGCGATCTGTATTTTGTCTTCAGCAGCGGCGGCTATTCGGGGATCAGCGCTTATCTGGGTCGGTGGCTTGCCAGGAAGCAGCATATGCGCTATAAAGGCAGCGCGGATTATACAATGCCCCGAAACTATATTGCAAACAACAGTTATCCGGAACTTAAGACAGAGGAGATTGAGAGAAGGATCCGTCTCGCGGATCAAAAGATTTCGGAGACGGCCGGGGCGATCCGCTCCGGAGAGCGGCTCAAATCGAGGCATATCTGGCTCTGGGAGCTTGCCGTTACCCTTCCCTTCAATCCCGTCTGGTATCGGCTCCGTCAGGGCGTGAAGGACTTTCATGTGAGCGACGCCTGCATTTCCTGCGGCAGCTGCGAGCGCCTCTGCCCGCTGCGGGTCATATCCCTGCGCGGCGGAAAACCTGTCTGGAACGGCCATAGCTGCGCACACTGCATGTCCTGCATCCAGAATTGCCCCGTTGACGCGATTGAGTACGGAAAGATCACCGCGGGCAAAAAGCGTTACCTGTTTCAGAAATACAGCTATGTCGTCGCGAAAGAGGGCACGCGGAGAAAAACCTGAGCGCGGCGTTATTACTTCTTTGACACTCTGCGCAAAAACGGCACGGTCTCCCGTGCCGTTTTTGCTGTGTGGTCTGTTTCAGCCCTTGACGCCGCCGGAGGTGAGACCGGAGGTGAGGTGCTTCTCAATGCTCATGAAGAGGAGCACGACCGGGATGGTCGCCACCAGAGAGGCGGCGAAGAGGTACTGCCACTCGATCATGTTGAAGGACGAGAACTGCGTGATGCCGACGGTGATGGGCCGGTTCGAGGCCGTGGAGATCAGGACCGTGGCGATGGTGTACTCGTTCCAGGCGTTGATGAACACAAAGATCAGCGCCGTGACGATGCCCGGGGCGGCCATGGGGATCAGCACCCTTGTCAGCGCGCCGACGGTGCCGCAGCCGTCGATCATGGCGGCCTGCTCCATCTCCGGCGAGATCGACACGAAGGTGCCGCGCAGCAGCCAGATTGCGAAGGCCTGGTTGAAGGCCGCGTTGATGAGCATGAGGCCGAGAACGCTGTCGTTCAGATGCAGGGTGTTCATGAGCTGAGAGATGCCGATGAGCAGCACCACGGGGGAGAACATCTGGCTCATGATGACGAAGCCGAGGAACGCCTTCTTGCCCCAGAACTTCATGCGCGCCATGGCAAAGGCCGCCGGGATGCCGCAGAGCATGGCCAGCACCGTTGCTCCGCCCGCGACCAGCAGGGAGTTGAGCAGATAGCGCGGCACGCCGCGGTGGATGATGTCGGACAGGTTGCTCCAGATCCATTTGGTCGGGAACAGGTGGAGAAAGTACATGTCCAGAGTCTCCGCGTTGGAGCGGAAGGCCGTGACCGTCATGACGTAGTAGGGGTACAGCGTCACGAGGCAGACCACGACGACGAAAAAGTAGAGCGCCGCCTTCATCGCGCTGCTCTGGATGCTGCCATAGCGAAGCTGCACCGCCGCGAGCAGGGACACCAGCATCGCGGGCATCAGCATCCACAAAAGCCCGGAGTGACTCGCCGTCAGGCCGCCGAGGGCCTTTTCGATCTCCGCGCCCATGCGCCCCTCAAAGAGAAGCGCGTCCATCCGCGTGTACAGGGCCTCCTTCCCCTCCTCCAGAAGCCCCGCGGTATAGAGGCCGATCTGGCGGGAGAAGGCGTAGTTGTTCATGAGGATGAAGACCGGCACCAGCAGCAGGGCGAGCAGAAGCGACAGCGCCGCAAGATTGCGCAGCGCCGCCCGCCTTGTATCCAGGCGAAACTGCACGAGATCCATCCCGCCGACGCAGCCCGCGAGCTCGGCAGCCAGCGCGAGAGCCAGCAGCCCCAGCATCAGCGCAAGGACCTTCGACGCGGCGAAGCCCTTGCCCAGCAGGGACAGGGGGCTCCTGCTCATGCGCTCGGTGACCGTGAAGGTAATGAGCGAGGTGGTCTCTCCCTTGGAGTTGACGCGCTCCAGCACGTCCTCTCCGATCTCGCACGCCATGCCCTGGGCGCGGTACCCGTCCGCGACCTGCTCGACCTCGGCGCGCACGCTCCGGTACTTCTCGTCCCCCACGAAGGTGTTGGGGGATTTTTTCGTGTAGACGCAGGCGTCAAAGCTGTAGAGAGGCATACTGAGCAGGATCAGGCTCAGCGCGATCCCGAGGATCACGAACAGCAGGGCCCGGCGGTTCGGGCCGACAAGGTCGGGATTTTTCACTGCTCCGCCTCCTCCTTGCGCATGACCGTGATCATGTAGAGACCGGCGCAGGCGCACAAAATCAGAAAGCCGATGACCGACAGGGCCGTCGCCGGGCCCTTCTTGCGCTCATAGAAGGACAGCATGTAGAGATAGGTGATCATGGTGTCCGTCTTGTTGGCGGGCGCGCCCTTGGTCATGGTGTAGACGATGGGAAAGGAATTGAAGACGTAGATGATATTCAAAACGGTGCTCACGGTCAGGGAGGGGCGCACCATCGGCAGCGTGATCCGGAAGAGCTTGTCCCAGAAGCCGGCGCCGTCTACCGTGGCGGCCTCGTAATACGAGTCGTCGATGGACTGGAGGCCCGAGAGCACGCAGAACGCCACAAAGGGGACGGTCACAAAGATGCCGACGCCGCACTCCCAGATGAACTCGATCTGATAGCTGGAGCGCCAGTTGATGGCCTGCTTGATGATGCCGAGATTCAGCAGCACGCTGTTGAGGCTGCCGTACTCGTACTTGATGATGTAGTTCCACACCGAGGCCTGGATGACCAGCGAGGTGGCCCAGGGGAAGACCAGGATCGCGCGGGCGATCTTGCGGCCCCGGAACTTCTGGTTGAAGACCATGGCGATGACGAAGCCGAGGACCGTGGACACGCCGACCACCGAGACCACCCACCAGAAGGTATTGAGCATGACGGTTTTGAACGCCGGCAGATTCACCGCGTCCTTATAGTTCTGAAAGCCGACATAGCCCCCGATGACGCCCGCCTTGGAGATCTCGCTGAAGGAGAGCTTGAAGACGATGAGGATGGGGAAGATCACGAACACCGCGATCAGGATGATGCTGGGCATAAGCCAGAGATAGGGCGTCCACCTGCTGCGGTTCAGAGGTGAATTCAAATACCTCGCCTCCAATACAGGAAATACAAAACGGAGCCGGCTGAGATCAGCCGGCTCCCGGGTACGAGCGATCAGCCGACGAGAGCGGCCTGGAGAGCGTCAAGCTCGGTCTGAATGTCAGCGCCGGTCAGAGCGGCCTGCTCCGCGGCGATGACACCCTGCTTGACCTGGTCCCACTCAGCCTTGGCGGCGGGGTAGAACTGGCAGGTGCCGAGCACGTCGAGCCACGCGGCGAAGCTCGGGTCGGAGGCGACGAGCGCTTCAACGGCGGAGTTGACGGCGGGCAGGAAGCCCTCCATGCTGACCCAGCCGACGTAGTTCTCGGGATCGTAGAAGAACTTGAGGAACTTGCCGATGGCCTCGTTGCGGGCGGCCTGGTCGGGGGCGGAATCGTCCCTGAAGGCCATCACGCGGTCCATAACGCCGACGGAGGAGCCGGTCTTGCCCTCGTTGGCGGGGATGCCGGCGGTCGCCATGTTGATGTTGCCGCCCTTGTCAGCGACGTAGGTGGGCAGCTGGTTCGGGGCGATGACCATGGCCATCTTGCCGGCCGCGAACATATCCTGCAGGTCGTAACGGGTCTGGGTGGCGGGGTTGGGGTTGGTGAAGCCCTTCTGGATGAGGCCGAGCGCGAAGTTGATGCCCTCGACGTTCTCCGCGGAGTTCACGGCCCAGTTGCCGTCGGCGTCGACAAAGCCGCCGCCGTTGCCCCAGGTGTAGTAGGCAAAGGCCGCCTGGCCTTCGTCGGTGGTCATATCAATGCCCCAGGGGTACACGTCGCCGTTGTAGTAGTCGATGATGGCCTGGGAGACGTCCTCGAGCTCGGCCCAGGTGGTCGGGACCTCGACGCCGACTTCGTTGAGCATGTCGACATTGTAGAACAGGGCGCGGGCGGAGGCCAGATCGGGCACGGCCCACACGGTGTCGTCAATCACGGACTGGGCGATGAACTGGGGGAAGAAGTCCTCAAACAGATCGTCGGGGCAGTAGTCCTTGACGGGCAGGAGCAGGCCCTCGTTGGCGTAGTTGGCGAAGACGTCGATGTTCAGGATGTCGGGCGCGTTGTTGTTGGCGATGCGGGTATCGACCTCGGTGTACACATCATTCCAGGAAACAACGTCCAGATTCAGCTTGATGCCGGGATTTTCGGCCTCGAACTTGTCAACGAAGTTCGTGCCGTTCATGCCTTTGCCGAGAAACCATTCGTTGGTGTTGGGGCCATACTGGCATATGATGACGTCCAGCGTGATCTCGTCGGCGGCAAAAGCGGCCTGCGAGGAGAACAGGGCGAACACCATGGTCAGCACGAGCAGAAGGGCAAGCGTCTTTTTCATTTTCCTTTACTCCTTTATCATATGATATGTCACCGAAGCGACAGCTACATTTTACGAGTCTGCCGGTTTTTTGTCAATAGAATCACCGACATCCACCCGGTTTTCACAGTGCGTTTTGTGCGCCCTGCACAAATCCGGCCTGCAATTTTCTACACGGAAAACGTGCGGCCGCCCAAAAAGCGTCCCGCGGGGCTTGCGCCGGGCCGCTGCAGGTGTTATAATAACCAAAATAATAGGCATATTTTCCTTACAATAAAGGAGACGATGAACGTGAAGCAATTTCAGACAAGCTATCAGGGCTTGGACGCCTTCCGCAAAGCCGCGGCCTCGTGGCAGGACTGGCGCGTCTCGCACGGCGCAGGCGCCGCGTTCATCCACATCCTGTCTGACGGCGCGTCTGACCGGGACGTCGCCGCTGCCCGCGCCGCGGTGGAGGAGATCCTGCCGGACGCGGTCTATGTCGGGGCCTCCGCCTCCGGCAACCTGTATAAGGGCGCCGTCTCGACGGAGAAGCTGGTGATCACCTGCACCCTGCTCGAGCATCGGGACAGCTTCGCCCGCACCCGCCTGTTCTCCGTCGAAAACCGCGACGCGGCCCCCTTCCGTCAGGCGCTGCGCGACATGCGGGACGAGCTCAGGGACGTCAAGGCGATCGAGGTCATCATGACCATCGACGCCCTCCCGATCCGCGAGGTGTGCTCCATCATCCAGGAGGAGATCCCGGCGGAGATCCCGGTCTGGGGCGGTGGCGCCTTCGGGGACAACAGCTTCACCGCCTTCGTGTTTGAGAAGGGCTCGCCCTCCAACACCCACGGAATCGTCATGACCTTCCTCGGCGGCGGGAGCCTGCACGTGATGAGCTCCTGCGTCGCCGGCTGGCGGCCGCTCGGCTCACCGCTGGAGGTGACGAAGGCCGAGGGCAAGATCCTCTACTCCCTGGACGGGGAGCCTGCCTATCAGACCTATCGCCACTATCTGAAAATCCCGAACGACGAGCATCTGTTCTACAACGCGCTCGAGTTTCCCTTTGCCGTCGGCACGCACGGCCGCGTGCTGCTGCGCCACGCCCTGGCCTGCCAGGAGGACGGCTCCCTCGTCATGAGCACGGACATCCCGGAGGGCAGCGTGCTGCATGTCACCTACGGCGACCCCGAGACCATTTTGCAGAGCGTCCAGAGCTGCGCCGAGACAATACAGGAGTTCTCGCCGGAGATCATCTCTGTCTTCGACTGCTTCGGCCGGAAGACCTTCTGGGGCGGCACGGAGGCGAGCCGGGAGATCGCGCCCCTGCACCGGCTGGCCCCGACCTACGGCTTCTGCACCGCCGGGGAATTCAACCGCCGCCAGGGCGTCATGGACCACCACAACCTGACCCTGGTCGTCGCCGCCATGCGCGAGGGCGGCCCGGTCGAGCGGGACACGCCCTACGCCGCCCCCGAAACCGCGCAGAATGAGTCCACCATGTCCATGGTGAGCAGGCTGGCGAACTTCATCAACACCGCCACGGCGGAGCTGGTCGAGGCGAACGAGACGCTCTCCCGCATGGCGATCACGGATCTTCTGACGGAGCTCTACAACCGCGGTGAGATCCAGCGCCGGATCACGGAACGCATCCGGGAGAAAGCAGACGATCCCAGCGGCTGCAACGCCACCAGCCTCGTCATGATAGACCTGGACGACTTTAAGCACATCAACGACACGTATGGCCACCAGGAGGGCGACCTCGTGATCATCACCGTCTCCGCCACGATACGCGCCGCGGTGAAGGAGCTGGGCATCGGCTCTGCGGGCCGCTGGGGCGGCGAGGAGTTCATGATCCTGCTCCCCGGCGTCACGCAGGAGAAGGCGGCCGCCTTCGCGGACGAGCTGCGCGCCAGGATCGCGGCGCTGAGCTTCCCCCTCTGCTCCCGCGAGACCGCGAGCTTTGGCGTCTCGCAGGCGACGGCGGGCGAGTCACCGGACCACCTGATCCTCCGCGCGGACGGCGCGCTCTACGAGGCCAAGCGCCAGGGCAAAAACCGCGTCTGCCAGGCAAAGTAAATCCCCATGCGGCAGGCCTCGCCACAATAAATAAAAGCTGATTCATGGGAATTTACATGTGCATGAAATCCGGTTGCCGCATGAGCGGCGAGGATTTCGCACACTCATAATTACTATAAAGGCGTCAGCTTTTATAGTAATCGGCCGCAGAGGCCGGGCCTGCCCGGCAAGATAATTGAAAACGTATGGCAAATTCGTAAAAGCTGCGAATTTGCCATACGTTTTTTGCAATCTGTACGCTCACTCCGTCACCAGCTTCACCAGCAGCAGCGCCAGGACCACGAGGATGATGGGGCGCGTGATCTTCGCGCCGCCGCGCATCGCGAGGCCGGAGCCGACATAGTTGCCCAGCATGTTGCAGGCCGCCGCTGCGAGGCCCAGCGGGATGAGCACCGTGCCGCCCCGCAGGAACACGAGGAGCGAGGTGATGTTCGTCGTCAGGTTGATGGCCTTGGCGTGGGCGTTGGCCGCGCCGACGGAGAGCCCGCCGAACGCGGTAAAGGCGATGATGAGGAAGGTCCCGGTCCCCGGCCCGTAAAAGCCGTCGTAAAAGCCGATGATGAGGGCAGCCAGCACGCAGACCGTGACGGTGCGCGCATCGGCCTTCGTCTCGCGCTCCTCCCGCTCCGGGAAAAAGCGGGGATTGAGCACGATGAACGCGGCCGCGGGCAGCACCGCGAACAGCACGCCGCGGATGACCCGCTCGTCTGCCAGCAGCGACAGGCGCGAGCCGCACGCGGACCCGACCATTGCCGCCGCGATCCCCGGCAGCGCGAGCCGCCAGTTGATGAGCCCGCCGCGGATAAAGCGCGCGGTGGTCAGCGCGGTGCCGCAGGTGGAGGACAGCTTGTTCGTGCCGATGGCCATGTGTGTCGGCAGCCCGGCAAAGAGATAGGCCGGCAGGGAGATGAGTCCGCCGCCCCCCGCAATGGAGTCCACAAAGCCGGCCAGAAACAGCAGCGGACATACGATCAGAAATGCAGTCGGTGTAAGCGTCAAGGCGTTCACCTTCCCTGCGCGAGAGTCGGGTCGAGCTTGCCCTCGGCAATCATCTTGTCCACCCAGAGCCGCAGGGCGCTGACCGCCAGGGACATCTTTTCCAGCGAATCCTGGATCGACAGGAAATCCGGCATCTCGTCGTCTGTGATGACGCCGTCGGCGCAGATCTCGATCAGGCGCTCCTTGTCCCGGTTGAGGGAGTTGAGCGTCGCCAGCATCTCCAGCGTGATCTGCGACAGCTCCTTCATCCGGACCTCCGGCACGTATTCCTGCCCGATCTGGCACTCGTTGGCGCAGTAGTAATTGCACAGCGTCGGGCTGTGGTAGCAGCGCGCCATGGTCAGCACCTCCTCCGGACTGGGCAGCGCGCCCCGCTCGATGCGGTAGATGCGGTCCGCGGAGATGTATTGCAGCAGCTCCGCCGCGGCCTCCCGGCTCAGCCGAGCCTCTTCGCGGCAGCGGAGATAGATGTTTTTCGGCTTGTCGTCCTTTTTCGGCATGGAGCGTCCCCTCCCCGATTTCGCAGATTTTGCGGAAATACGGTCCCGGTTTTCGGAGCATTTGCCCTGTTCGTCAGGGCGTAAAGATTATACAATACGATTGCGAAGAACGCAAGAGACCTCCCGCGAGGAGATGATTTTCGTTGAATGCGAAATTGAGGTTTCAAACCTGCAGGCTGATCGAAGAGATGGAACGGCATCCGGAACATGCCGGTCGTCTCGGACTGGAAAACGCCTCGGTCTTCCGCGGCGAAGCGCAGAAAAGCCGACGCGTCCTCAGGGACCGCGCCGGGGGAGCGGCGACAGGCGTCAGCCCGCAGAGCACGGCGGGCCCGTCACCGGGATGACAGGCGCGCCATAGCGGAACAACAAAAACAAGAACAGAGAGAGGGGTGGTCCATGCGAGAAATGCGGCGGAAGCGGGGATAAGCTCTCATACAGCACCGGCGTCGGCCGCAGCGAAGCCGACGCCGATGCATGGCGCCGGGGCCGCGCTCCGCGGTCCGACGCGCGCCCATCCCCCTGAAGCCAAACCGTAAGCCGGGCGACGAGAGCGTCCGGAAAACCTTCTCTCGCGCGGACGGGTAGCTTCCGCGGCGAAGGGACCTGCATGCGGCCTTTCGCCCCGGGGGTCACGCGTTGCCCGTCCGGCCTCATCAAAAGGCGCCGGCATTTCTGCCGGCGCCAATGTTGTCTTGCGGGCCTCCCGTCTTCCGACAGGGGGCTCTTTTTTTACAGCAGCTTCCCGGACACGACCAGCTCGCCATCGTCGATGCGCCGGTAGAACTGCTCCTTCGGGATCGGCTTTCCGAAGAGGTAGCCCTGGAGGCGGCCGCAGCCGATGTTGTGCAGGAAATCCGCTTGCTCCCTGGTCTCCACGCCCTCTGTCAGCGTGAGCATGTTGATGCGCGTCGCCATCTTGATGATGCAGTCGATCAGCGTGCGCGACTTCTCGCTGTTTTCAAAGCTGGAGAGAAAGCGCATGTCGATCTTCACCACGTCGAACTGGTAATCCTTCAGGACGTTCAGCGAGGAATACCCGCTCCCAAAGTCGTCCAGCCACAGGGAATAGCCCAGGTCCTTGATGCGGTTGATCTCCTCGCGCAGCTTCACGAAGTCGTCCGTCAGGGCGCTCTCCGTCACCTCCACGTGGATCAGGTCCCTGGAGATCCCGTATTTCTCCACAATGTTTTCCAGCTCCTGCACCGCGTCCATCAACTCAAAGTCCAGTCTCGAGAAGTTCAGCGACACAGGCACCACAGGCATACCCGCGTCCAGCGCCGCCCGCATGTCCCTGCATACGGACTCGAAAATCGCCTTGTCGAGCTTGTGGATCAGGCGGTACTCCTCCAGCACCGGGATGAACTCGTTG
Organism: Oscillospiraceae bacterium; assembly: GCA_902779945.1. Classification (GTDB taxonomy): domain Bacteria; phylum Bacillota; class Clostridia; order Oscillospirales; family Oscillospiraceae; genus Limivicinus. Next base: position 89,630 of record CACZDN010000003.1, read on the forward strand.
GGGAAGAGCTGGCCGTAGACCGGGTCCTTCCAGCGGGCCAGCGCCTCACAGCCGCACAGCTCGTTCGTGTCCGACCATACGACCGGCTGGTAGAAGGGGACGATCCACCCGTTGTTGACGGCGTTGTCGATGTTGTTGACGACGTAGAGCCGCTTGTGATACGCCTCGCTCATCGTCTTGTCGTACTCGGCGTAGACGGTCTGGAAGCGGTTCTTGATCAGGTGGGCGGCGTAGCGCGCCCTGTCGATGGCCATGCGCGGGTCCTCGTGGGTGCCGTTCAGGTGGTACGCGCCGCAGTTGATGGCCAGCAGGATCTCCTCGTCGTACTCGTGTACCAGCCTGTTCAGCGTGTCCAGCTTCTCCTCCAGATCGTCCGTCACGGTCAGCACGACAAAGTGATCGTCCGCCTGGCGCGCGCACAGGGAGTTTTGAAAGATGTCGCAGACATGGCCCCCGATCGTGGTCAGGAACCTGTCGCCCGCCTCAAAGCCCCTCTGGTCGTTGAATGCCTTGAAATTATGCACGTCGAGGAACAGAAAGACGTATCTGCCGACCTCGCCGCCGAGGCCCTGAATGGTCTCCTTCGCAAGCTCCGTGAAGTAGCTGTAGTTGTACATGCCGGTGAGGAAATCTTTTTTCGCGCTCTTTTCGAGGGCCCTGGATTTGTTGGCCTCGTTCAGACGCCCGTGGAAGATGGCAAAGCAGATGGTGGTGAGCGAGATGAAGAAAGTGATATAGTTGACCGCGTCGCCGGAGATGATCTTCTGCGCGACGCCGTTGATGACCACCTCCTGATCCTGGAAGGACAGGCCGTCCTGATAGGTCAGCAGAATGTGATAGAAGGCCATGAAGCTGACGCCGAGGACCAGGGCCGAGATATACGGCCGATAGATCAGCAGGCAGCCTACGTACAAAACCATTGTCAGAAAGCAGATGATCTCTTTCCCGCCCCAGAAATCGCTGTAGGAGACGAAGACGCCGAAGGCCAGGCAGACCAGCGTGAAGCTGATGATGGCCAAGTGCTCCAGCACGACGACGCGCCTGTTTCTCAGATATTTGAAAAGCGCGTATGCCACGATCGTCGCGCCGATCACAAAGAGCAGCAGGTAGATGGAGACGAGCATGACGTTCATGACGCCGGCCATGACCGGCGTGACCGAATCACTGACCGCCGTGAAGGCCTCGAGCTTCAAAACGCCGGTATAGAAGATGCAGGCGAGACCGACCGTGAGCAGCGCGACAAACTGCCCCTTCGACAGTTTTCTCTCCCGCTGATAGACGCAGAACAGCGTGATCCCCAGACCGATCAGCAAAAACAGCCAGTACTTGGTCGTGTATTTCACAAACAGCTCGAACAGGTCCCCGCCCGCCTGATACTTGGGCAGGATCTTCGAGCGCGTCTGCCGGATCAGCATCCAGAGCTCCAGAAATACGACAATGGCGCCCATATAGCTGCTGCTGCGGATATTCGCGTCGTGCAGATACTCGCTTTCGTATTTGCTCAGCTTTTCAAAGCCGAGAATATGCGATATAAAATGCAGGGCTTCTTTCATGGTATCACTCCTGTCTGCCCGCTTTCACCGGTATGAAAGGCGTCACGCCGATCCTCCACGGTACATGATATTTCCCGCAGCCCTGCCGGCGGGCGCGGCGCCCCGTCAGTGCCTGCCCTCTTCCTTCTTCGCTTTCCTGCGGCGGGCGGCGGCAACGAGAGTGTCTATGATCAGGACGACCACCGTCAGGCCGACGAGGCCGCCCGCGCCGAGGAGGACAAAGCGCGTGGTGTCGCTCGGCCCGGTGTAGGGCAGCTCCCGCGTCTCCTCATAGCCGCAGGCCGTACAGACGCCGCGCTCCAGACCCGGCCGGGACCGGTCGGGGTCCCGCTCCGTCTTCCACTCCAGCGTGTGCGCACCCTGCTCGATCCGTTCCCCGCAGGTGCACTCGCGCCAGTGCTGTGTGTCGTCATAGCGCCACTGCTCCGGGAAGTAGTGTACGTGCTCCGGCTCCGGGGTCGGTTCGGGCGTGGGCTCCGGCGTCGGTTCGGGTGTGGGCTCCGGCGTGGGTTCGAGTGTGGGCTCCGGCGTCGGCGCTTCCTCCGGCTCCCCGGCTTCTTCCACTTCGATCGGGGCCGTGCGCGCCACATGGACCGTCGCGGGGGTAGACTGGGACGTGCTGCCCAGCGCGCCGACGAAGGAAACGTAGAACTCCAGCCCGTCCATCCAGCCCTGCACGTCGAAGACGTTCAGCCGGCTTATCTCCCCGTCGGAGAAGACCTCGGTTATGCCGGGGATGTTGCTGACGGGCAGCACGTCGCCCGTCGCGGGCTGGCGGACGTACCACTGGAAGCCCTCGGTATACGACGCGGCGGCGACGAAGGAGGCGATGTCGCCCTCGTTCACATATTCGTCCCCCGGATTTTTGATGACGGAGGGGGCCCAGATCATCGCCTCATAGCTGCGCGTGAGCGTCAGATAATGCCGGTCCGGGCTGAGCACATAGTCCGCCGGGGAGTTGTTGAGGTAGACGGCCACATTGTCGGAGAACTGAAAGCCCTCGTGCGTGGCGAAGGTCATGGACACCTCGACCTGGCCGCTGCCGAAGCGCGACACGACACGCGCGCCGGTGCCGGGGTTATACCAGCCGTAGTCGGTCATGTAGATGCCGCCGGTGCTGGTGGCCGCGGTGATGTCGTCGACGGGCATCAGCGCAACCGGCGTATAGCTTGTGGTCGCGAGGACCTTGGTGACCAGCGTCTCAGCTCCGGCGCTCCGCGGCGGCAGCGCGCACAAGAGTGCCAGGAACAGGCAGAGACACAGCAGCGTCCTCTGTATCCTCTCTCTCTTTCCGATCATCCCGGCTCCTCCTCTCCGCACAGAAACGGCAGAAATAAAAACCTTTACATAATTATATATCGCTGTGCCCGTGCGGTCAAGCACATTTGCACAAAAGCTTCCAACGTTTTTTCCCGGTATTGGCATATCTTGTGTTTGACTGCGCCGGGTACGGATGATAAAATATTACATTATTTCAAAAAAAGGACGTAGAACCATGCAGATGATACGCTATGACGCCGGGCGCTGCGACGTCGCGGTGATCGGGGCGGGGCACGCCGGGATCGAGGCCGCCCTTGCCGCCGCACGGCTGGGGCTGGATACCGTGTGCTTCACCGTCAATCTGGACAGCGTGGGCAACATGCCCTGCAACCCCGCCATCGGCGGCACCGGCAAGGGCCATCTGGTGCGGGAGCTGGACGCGCTCGGCGGCGAAATGGCGCGGTGTGCGGACAGAGCCTGCATCCAGTACCGGATGCTGAATCTGGGCAAGGGCCCGGCGGTGCACTCCCTGCGCGCGCAGGCCGACCGCCGCCGCTACCAGCAGATCATGAAGCACACGCTTGAAAAACAGGAGAACCTGCGCGTCAAGCAGGCGGAGGTCGTGGACATCGGCCTGGACGAGACGGGTGCGGTCTGCTCGGTCACGACGCACACGGGCGCGGTCTATGCCTGCCGCGCGGCGGTGATCGCCTCCGGCACCTATCTGGGCGGCCGCACCATCGTGGGCGAGGTGCTGCGCGATTCGGGGCCTGACGGTCTCGCCGCCGCGCTGCCGCTCTCGGACCGGCTGCGTGCGCTGGGGCTGAGCCTGCGCCGTTTTAAGACGGGCACGCCGCCGCGGGTCAACGCCCGGACGGTAGACTTCTCCAAAATGGAGCTCCAGCCCGGGGACGCGGAGCCGGAACCCTTCTCCTTCGCAACGGAGGCCGCGCCCGAGAACCGCGCGGTCTGCTACCTCACCTACACGAACGAGCGCACCCACGACATCATCCGCCGGCACCTCGACCGCAGCCCAATCTATGCCGGGGTGATCGAGGGCGTCGGCCCCCGCTACTGCCCGAGCATCGAAACCAAGGTCATGACCTTCCCGGACAAGACGCGCCACCAGCTCTTTGTGGAGCCCATGGGGCTCGAGACCGAGGAGCTGTACATCCAGGGCTTTTCCTCCTCCATGCCGGAGGAGGTGCAGGTGGAGATGCTGCACACGATCCCGGGGCTCGAGCGCGCGGAGATGACCCGCTGCGCCTACGCCATCGAGTACGACTGCGTGGACCCGACGGAGCTGTACGCCACGCTCGAGAGCAAGAAGATCCCCGGCCTCTACGGCGCGGGACAGTTCAACGGCTCCTCCGGCTATGAGGAGGCGGCGGTCCAGGGCTTCGTCGCGGGCGTCAACGCGGCGCGAAAGCTCAGGGGGCAGGAGCCCTTCATCCTCCGCCGCAGCGACGGCTATATCGGCACGCTCATCGACGATCTGGTCACCAAGGGCACGAACGAGCCCTACCGCATGATGACCTCCCGCAGCGAGTACCGCCTGCTCCACCGCCAGGACAACGCGGATCGGCGCCTGATGGGAAAGGGCCGGGAGCTGGGCCTCGTGAGCGAGACGGAATATCAGAGGATGCTGGACAAGTACAGGGCCGTGGACGCGGAGCTCGGCCGCCTCGAGAGCGTCTATGTCCCGCCGACGGAGGCCCTCAATGCGATGCTCGAGGCGAAGGGCACCGCCCCCGCCGCGTCGGGCTTTTCGCTGGTTGAGCTCCTCCGCCGCCCGCAGATAGGCTACGACGATCTCGCGCCCTTCGACCCCGGGCGGTCCGCGCTCCCCGGGGCCGTGCGCCGGCAGGTGGAGATCCGCCTCAAGTACGACGGCTACATCCGGCGCCAGCTCCGGCAGATCGAGGAGTTCAGGCGCATGGAGGAGAAGAAGCTGCCCGCGGACATCGACTACGCGGGCATCTCCGGGCTTCGCCTGGAGGCGAGGGAGAAGCTTAAAAAAATACGGCCCGAAAACTTCGGCCAGGCGGGGCGCATCTCCGGCGTGTCGCCCGCGGATATCTCGGTGCTGATGGTGTATATGGAGCAGCATGGATCATGAGCAGGGTAGTACTGGGCTTTTCCGGCGGGGTGGACTCCGCCGTGTCCGCCGTGCTGCTGCAAAAGGCGGGCTTTGCGGTGCACGGCCTGTATCTGGACAACACCACGGAGGAGGCAAGGCGGGAGGCCGTCTCCTCCGCCGAGAGGATGGGCGTGGAGCTCGCGGTCATCGACGTGCATGATAAGCTGGAGCAGCGCGTGTGCCGCCCCTTCGCCGCGTGCTATCTGCGCGGGGAGACGCCGAACCCCTGCATTCTCTGCAACCCCACGCTGAAATTCCCGGCCCTTATCGAGGAGGCGGACCGCGTGGGGGCGGAGCTCGTCGCCACCGGGCACTATGCGCGCTCCGAGGGCGGCGCGCTCTACAAGGGGCGGCCCGCGAACGATCAGAGCTATATGCTGTGCAGGCTGACAAAGGAGCAGGTCGCGCGGCTGACCCTGCCGCTCGGCGGCTTTGAGAAAAAGCAGGTGCGCGCGCTGGCGGAGGAATTCGGCCTGCCCGCCGCGCACAAGAAGGACAGCATGGAGATCTGCTTTATCCCGGACAGGGACTATGTGGGCTGGCTCTCCCGCCGGACAGCGCTGCCCGGTCCCGGGGACTTTGTCTTCCACGGGGCGGTGATAGGGCGGCACGGCGGCATCGTGAACTGGACCGTGGGCCAGCGCATCCCCGGCCTTCATGAGGGGCGGAAGCTCTACGTCGCGCGCATCGACGCCGGGACAAACACCATCGAGCTTGCCCTGTGGGAGGAGCTTTTCAAAACCGAGCTCCTCGCGGGGGACTTCAACTGGCTTATCGAGCCGCCGGTGGGGAAGATCCTTCCTGCGAGCGTGCGCGTGCGCCATACCAAGTGGGAGGAGCCGCCCTGCACCGTGACTGCCGAGGGCGAGAGTGTCGCATGGATCCAGTGCGAGACCCCGGTGCGCGCCCCGGCCCCGGGGCAGAGCGCGGTCCTCTATCAGGGCGAGCGCCTTCTCGGCGGCGGCTTCATCCTGGGGCAAATCGACTATTGAATGTTCCCGCACGCTATGATAAACTGACGGCAATGATTCCGTCTCTGTCATTCTGAGGAACAAAGTGACGAAGAATCTCGTCTTTTTTCAGCGATGGCCGGGTCAGAGCCTTCGCTGATGCACAAAATTTCAAGACTGGCTTTCGAGGCGTATATGGACAACAGAGAGACAACAAACAAACACGGACTTGAGCACTGGAAGCTCATGGCCATCTGCCTGATGATCTGCGACTTTCTCTCGCTGCATCTGGCCTATTACATGGCCCTGTGGCTGCGCTACGACGGCGTGTATTCCCATATCCCGCAGGTGCTTCGCATCTCCTGCGTGCTGTTCACCACGCCCTACGCCCTTGTCGCCATCGGCATCTTCTGGGCCTTCCGCATGTACCGGGGCATGTGGCGCTACGCGAGCTACAGCGAGCTGGTGCGCACCTTCTGCGGCTCGGTCACGGCGTCGATCCTGCACAGCGTGCTGATCACGCTGATCTTCGCGCGCTTCCCGCTGTCCTACTACATCTGGGGTGCGGTGGCGCAGTTCGTATTCCTGCTGATGCCGCGCTTTGCCTACCGGCTGCTGCTGTTTTACAAGGTCGCCGCCTTCAAAAACGCCGAAAATACCAGCCGCGTCATGATCATCGGCGCGGGCCAGGCGGGGCAGATGCTCCTGCGCGACATCAGCACCAACCCGGACCTGCGCGACAAGGTCGTCTGCATCATCGACGACAACTCCAACAAGTGGAACCGCTACATCGAAAACGTGCCCATCGTCGGCGGGCGCGAGGATATCCTGCCGAGCGTCGAGAAGTACCGCGTCAACAAGATCTACTACGCGATCACCGCCGCCCCCGCGGAGGACAAGAAGGAGATCCTCAGCATCTGCAACGAGACCGGGTGCGAGCTCAAGACCCTGCCCAGCATGTACCAGCTCGTCACGGGCCAGGTCACGGTCAGCGCGATGAAGGACGTCGCCATCGAGGACCTTCTGGGGCGCGAGCCCATCAAGGCCGACCTGCGCGAGGTTTTCGAGTTCATCCACGGCAGGACCGTGCTGGTCACCGGCGGCGGCGGCAGCATCGGGTCCGAGCTCTGCCGTCAGATCGCGGCGCACGGGCCGGAGCGCCTCATCATCTTCGACATCTACGAGAACAACGCCTACGCCATCCAGCTCGAGCTCAGGCGCAAATACCCCGACCTGAAGCTCGAGACCCTGATCGGCTCCGTGCGCGACGGGCGGCGGCTCATGGACGTGTTCTCGACCTACCGCCCCCAGATCGTCTACCACGCGGCGGCGCACAAGCACGTCCCCCTCATGGAGGACAGCCCGTGCGAGTCCATCAAGAACAACGCCGTCGGTACATACAAGACCGCCTGCGCCGCCATGGCCTGTGGGTGCGAGCGCTTTGTGCTCATCTCCACGGACAAGGCGGTCAATCCCACCAACGTCATGGGTGCGAGCAAGCGCCTGTGCGAAATGATCATCCAGAGCTTTGACGCCAAGATCAAGGCCGGCCGTGCCGACGAGATCCCGCAGCTCTTCACCGGGCTCGCGGAGGAGCCCGTCGACGGAGAGCTCTTCCGCCGTGCGAAGACGGAATTTGTGGCCGTGCGCTTCGGGAACGTCCTGGGCTCCAACGGCTCCGTGATCCCGATCTTCAAGCGCCAGATCGAGGAGGGCGGCCCCGTCACCGTCACGCACCCCGACATCATCCGCTATTTCATGACCGTGTCCGAGGCCGTGAGTCTCGTGATGCTGGCGGGCACCTATGCGCGCGGCGGCGAGATCTTCGTCCTCGACATGGGCAAGCCCGTGAAGATCGACACCCTCGCCCGCAATCTCATCAAGCTCTCCGGCTTCAAACCGGACGTGGATATCAAGATCGTCTACTCCGGCCTGCGCCCCGGCGAAAAGCTCTACGAGGAGAAGCTCATGGCCGAGGAGGGCCTGCGCAAGACGGACAACAAGCTCATCCACATCGGCTGCCCCATCCCCTTTGACACGGACGAGTTTCTTTCAAACATGCAGACGCTCACCCGCGCGGCCTGGCGCAACGATCCCGACATCCGCGAGATCGTGATGCGCGCAGTGCCCACCTACCACACGGAGGTCCCGCCTGTCGTGGCGGAGGCGAAAGAGAAGGAGCCGGCCCTCGTATGAACAGGAAAACGATCCTTCTCGGCTGGCTCAGGATCACGGGCGGTCTGCTGGTCTTTGCCTTCGGGGTACACCTGACGATCTTTGCCAACATCGGCCTTGCGCCCTGGGACTGTCTCGGCATGGGGCTGTCGTACCACACGCCGCTCAACTACGGCCTCGCCATGACGCTGGTGGCCGTGACCGTGCTGGGCGTCGACCTGCTGCTGCGCGAGCGCGTGGGCTACGGCACCGTGATCGACGCGTTTCTGACCGGTAACTTCGTCCAGCTGTTCAACGACCTCAACCCCCTGCCGCCGAACCGGAGCCTCGGGCGCGGCGTCCTGCTGATGCTGGCGGGCTACGTGATCATGGCGCTCGGCATGTGGCTCTACATGCGCGCCGGGCAGTGCTGCGGGCCGCGGGACTCCCTGCTCATGGCCCTGGGCCGGCGTATGCCGCGGGTCCCCATCGGCTTTGTGGAGATCGGGCTCTGGGCGGCGGTGCTGCTGGCCGGCTGGCTGCTGGGCGGCCCGGTCGGCATCGGCACGCTGATCGGCACCTTCGGCGCGGGCGCGGTGATGCAGGTGATTTACCGCCTCATCCGCTTCGAGCCCCGGGACATCCGCCACCGCGACCTCTTCGAGGTGACAAAGATCCTCCTGGGCCGCGAATAGAGCGCCGGTGCGTGAAAAAACGTATGACAGATTCGCAAAAGCTGCGAAACTGCCATACGTTTTTCAATTTCTATACGCTTTTCCTTCGGGGTTGAGCTGCGCTCTCATA
>CACZDN010000004.1 GCA_902779945.1 Oscillospiraceae bacterium
TGAACCTCTTAACTATATTGACATCTATTCTCGAATGCAAATTGAAAATCTGATTAGGGAATTTTCTCCTACAATGATCTTCGTAGAACATGATCTTGCTTTCAGAAATACGATTGCTACAAAAACAGTATATATTGAAAGCACTCCCGGTCAAAGCTGTCAATGGTCGAGATGAACGGCGCATTTCATGCGCCGCCATTGACAGCCTTGCCCGGTCTTGCTCTGCGGTTATCAAGGCAGGCAAGCCCCAGGGGTGCTTGCCTGCCTCCTTTGATTTTGAGTGGAGGTCAGTGGCCGAAATTGGCCTCAAATTGAGGCCAATTTCGACAGGTACTTGCAAAGCCCGGAACTCTTGCAATCTCTGGTTTTCTGTGATACTATTTTGATACTAAGAAAACGAGGTGTCCCAAATAACAGGTGAAATGTTAACATATTTGCGAAAGTTTTTCCTGCGAAATCACCTCAAATACACCCTACTATATCTGAATTTGCCGAGTGGGAATAAAGAAAAAGTGATCCTTCGAGACCGCGAGGCCTTGAAAATACTGGACTTTTGAGTTCCCGTTACTCCGAGTGATAGCAAATTGATAGCACAAGAACCCGAGATTTGTTGAGAGCAAATCCAAGGGTTTGCGAGTGTGCTGTTTCCCATTATCATAAACCAAAGAGGTCAACCTGACTTTTGCAAGCCAGGTTGACCTCTTTCTTTTTGCCTTCGGACAGGCATTTATTTTTTTTCAATTCTTCAATCAGCGCGTCGGACAGAGCTTGCGAGGGCACTTTGGCCCACCGTCCGGATTGATCCAGTTCTGGGTACTTGTACTGCCACCTTCGCTATCTTCGGCAGCACAGAAAGGCTCTCTATACGGAATTGCTGGTCTCCGGTAGGCTGAGCGGGTATCTGTCAGATCTAAACGAGCAGGCGGAGGCCATGTTCCTCCGGTTAATTGACCAGATGGCAGCTCGGGAGGGTATCACTGAACAGCTCAAAGCGCAGGATCAATTGCTGTGGGTACAGCAGATGAATAACATCCGAGACCTGGTGATGGAGGTGGTGAACAACGATTTAATCTACATATAAGGTCACGGCGGCGGGGAGAAATCCCCGCCGCTTTGGCTTCAAAAGATATCATAGACTAAAAAATAGCAAAAATCATACGGTAATTCTTTCTGATATATTGATTTTTTAAGACCGATATGGTACGATTTTTGATACCGAATACATTGGGGGCGTTGTGGATGTCTGAGTTTTTTGTAAATGATAAATACAAAGTACTAGAGTGCATGGCAAACAGACAGATTCCTGTAAACAATGCGCAGATTATAAAACTTTCTCAGCAGGAAATTGCAGATATGTTACATTTCACGAAGACCAAGGTGAATGTAATCATTGGCGAATTGAAAACAAATGGTTATCTTGTTCAACTCAGCGCTCGCGGAAAGTATTCTCTCACTGAAAAAGCAAATGCCGAACTAAGAAAAATGGGCAGTCAGGAGGCTGAAAAATGAATACGAATACTATGCCATTAGAGGCTGAAACCCGAGTACTCATTGATCGCAGCCTCGAAAACCTTGGGTGGAAGCTGAGCGGAAAAGATCAGAACGTCTATTATGAGCAGCCTCGCACCGAAGCGGAGAAAAAGAAGCTCGGTGGGAAGCGGCCTGATTATGTCCTTTATTCCAAGGAAAGTGATCGGCCTCTTATTGTCATTGAAGCGAAAAAGAAGGGCTCCCGCATAGACGTAGCATTGGAGCAGGGAATCAACTATGCTCGCGCCATTAATGCACCGCTTGTTTTTGCAACAGATGGCGTGTTCTGCAAGGCTTTCCACACGGATGCAAATCGCCCGCCAATTCTCAACGGTGAAGAAATAGACGAATTCATACGTGAAGCGCTTGCTTTACGTTATCTGACATCCTATGAAGTCAATACCGTCAGTCCAAAAGTCCAGTATGACCGCAAAGAGCTTATTCGCATTTTTGATGAAGCTAACAATATGCTGCGTGGCGAAGGTCTTCGTGCAGGCATTGAGCGTTTCGGAGAATTCGCCAACATTTTGTTCCTTAAGCTCATTAGCGAGAGCGAACAGATAAAACGTGAAAGCGGGATTCAGACCAAGTTTGATATTGCTTGTAGCTGGGATAGCATTAAGCAGATCCCCTCATCCACCCGTATCGAGTATATCAACAAAACCGTTTATGATAAACTGAACGCACTGTACAGCACGGATATATTCACTCCATTACAGATTAGGGATCCAAGTATTTTGAAGGAAATTATGGATAAGCTTGATCCCCTTATGCTGACGGATGTGGATAGCGATGTTAAAGGTGACGCTTTTGAGTATTTCTTGAAGGCTTCAACTTCCACCAAGAATGATCTTGGCGAATACTTTACGCCTCGTCACATCGTAAAAACTATGGTTCGCCTGGTAAATCCTCAAATTGGCGAAACTGTGTATGATCCCTTCTGCGGAACAGGCGGCTTCTTGATCGAAAGCTTTCGCTATATTTTCAATAATATGGCCAGAACGGAAGCTAACCTAAAAAAGCTGCGAGAGAGTACTGTTTATGGCAACGAAATCACAAATACCGCTCGCATTACGAAAATGAATATGATCCTGGCTGGTGACGGTCACAGCAACATTGAGATGAAAGACAGTCTTGCCAACCCTGTTGACGGTACTGCTACCTATACCGATGAAAAGGGCGTAGTGCATCACAACGGATTTGATATCGTGCTGGCGAATATGCCGTATTCTCAGAAGACGAAACATGGCAGCCTTTACGACCTGCCGAGCAGTAACGGCGATAGCATTTGTGTTCAGCATTGCATGAAGGCAATCAACAGTGCTTCTGAGAACGGGAGAATGGCGCTGGTTGTTCCGGAAGGCTTTCTGTTCCGCAAGGATCTGACAAAAACGCGTGAGTACTTGCTGGATCATTGCCAATTACAGAGCATCATTTCTCTGCCGCAAGGCGTATTCCTGCCGTATACGGGTGTCAAAACGGATATTATTTATGCTACGAAAGTCAATCAGAAGACGAAAGCTTCTGAGAAGAAAAAGGATTTCTGGTATTTTGACGTAAAAAGCGATGGATATACGCTGGATAATCATCGACGTAAGCTTGAGACGCCAAGCGATCTGAGTAAATACGAAGAATACCGCAAGCTAGATAAGGATCAAGCTGCCGATATGATGAGGGTGGGGTTTGAAATTATCCCGCTTGATAAAGTGCGGCGAAATGCAAATATTCTTGTAGGAAGCCGATACAGAACACTGGCAAAAGAGGCTTCGAAGCACCCCATGGTGAACTTGGGCGATGAGCAATTATTTCAGATCTGTTCTGGAGGAACCCCCAGCAGCACTGTTCCCGAATACTGGAATGGTAGTGTGCGTTGGATTACGCTTGCAGACCTACCCGCCGATAATTTCATTACGGAAATAAAAACAACGGAACGGACCATATCAGAAGCAGGTCTTAATAACTCAAACGCTAAACTGCTTCCGGCTGATACCATCATTGTTTCAACTAGGGCTACTATAGGAAGAATCGGTATTGCACGTACCCAATTAGCCACAAATCAAGGATTTAAAAATATAATTATTAAGCGTCCAGACCTAATTCTTCCTAAATATGTGGCCTACATGCTTACGGCACAAGTTGACGCTATGCAACATTTGGCAAGCGGAGCAACTTTCAAAGAGATATCAAAAGAGAATTTTTGCACTCTTCAGATACCGCTACTTCCAATCGATCAGCAGCAGTTTATCGTCGAGGAGCTTGACAGGTATCAGAATATTGTTTCTGGTGCACAAAACATATTAAAAAACTATATGCCCGCTGTCGCTCTCAACAATGAGTATCAGACAGATAGATTAGGAAATCTTTTTGATCCAGTATTAAACAGTATAGATCCCACTTTAGAAAGCGGTACCGTTTGCTATGTTGGATTGGAAAACATTGTATCGGGGACTGGAGAGTTTACAGGTTCTCTTGAAAGCAGATATGAGAATATTAAGAGCCTCAAGCGAGTTTTTAAAGAGGGAGACATTTTGTTCGGAAAGCTTCGCCCTGCTTTAAATAAGGTGGCTTATGCCACATTTGACGGAATATGCTCTACAGATATTCTTGTGTTGCGTGCAAAAAGCGAAGATGTTCTGCCTGAGTATTATAGTGTTTTGCTAAGAGGGGTCGCCTTTAATAAAGCTGTCCTAAACGGCGTAAGCGGAGGGCAATTACCTCGAGTTGATCTTAACTTTTTACTGGATATCCCAGTTCAGATTGTTCCCAAAGAAGAACAACAACGGAGTATTACAATGATTCGTGCGGAACGGGAGATGATAGACTCTGTAAAGAAGATTATTGAAACTTTCTCCAGGAAAACCGCTTACCGAATCAAGGAAATATGGGGTGAGTAATGGTGCCGGATACTTTGGATTATACAGAAGTACCACATTTACAAGAGCTTCTGAGCTATCTGCCGATCAACCCAGAAGATGAAGAAGATATTGTAAATTACGTGCAGAATATTACGAACCTCATAGCTGTGAACTACAAATACGGGCAGTACCAGTTTGCCTACTTCGGCGTCCATTTGCTGTATATGACGTACATATACTGTACAGCGTGGAAAATCGGGCAAATTGAACCCGGACGATATAGGGATGCTATCGTTTTTGCCCGTGCATATAACGGCAGAGAGCGGGACCTCAAAATAGAAGAGGCGGACTCGGTTTTCGTATATAGCTTGATGCCGGAAAAAGAGATTGCGAAGCTATTTAAAATCATTGATCTGGATAAATCGCAGATTTCTTTAGTCGAGGATCTTGTTGATACGAGAAACGATATGGCGCACGCTTCCGGCAAATTTGAAATTCTTACAGAAGAAAGCTATGATGTAAAGGTAAGCAGTGTTCTTTCTTCTATGGGTGTGATTCACAGGTGTATGGATCGGTTAATCAGAAAATGGTATGGGCAAGTCCTTCTGAGCTTCTGTAAAGGCGAGTACGAAGGGTACGATGATCCCAAAGACTTTATCGTCGAGCAAATGATTCAGACGTTTAAGCTTTCCACAAACGAATTGCTTATTTGCAACGAGATGAGCGTAAGTAGCCTAATAACGGAGCATCGGGGCTATGAAGCGAAATTGAAAGCTTTCAAAAAAGCACTCAAGGAGTATTGCCAAGAGATGGGTTATATTTAACCCGGATATGTCAAAAGAGCCGGTTTCAAATAACAATGATTTCGGCGCAGTTATCTCAATTATTGAAAATGCAAAAAGCCGGGCTCTAGTAACCGAAGGAATGTGAGGTCTTGCTGATGACGGATCATCTTATGCCCTCGAATCAAAATATCAATCTCGTCGTTCATGAAATCGGCGATCTGCTGGCCGCCGCCCGGAGCAATGTTGCCCGGCAGGTGAACAATGAGCTGCTGAGTACCTACTGGCATATTGGGCGCATTATTGCCGAGTATGAGCAGACGGTGCCGGAGCGGGCCGACTACGGCAAGCAGACGCTCAAGGAGCTGTCAAAAGCACTGACCGCGGAGTTCGGAAAAGGCTTTTCCCGGGCAAATCTGTATAACATGCGGCAGTTTTATCTGTCCTATGAAAAAGTCCAGTCAGTGACTGGAAAATTGACATGGACACATTACTGCGAATTACTGACAATATCCGACCCGGACAAGCGCAGCTTTTATGAAAAGGAAGCAGTCAACTCCAACTGGTCCGTGCGTGAGCTCAAGCGCCAGATTGACAGCTCCCTGTTCGAGCGCCTGCTGCTTTCCCGCGGGGATGCAAACAAGGAGCAGGTGCTGGCGCTGGCAGAGAAAGGAATTGAGATCGCTGAACCGGCCGATCTCATCCGCGACCCGTATGTGTTCGAGTTCCTCGGCATCCCGGAAGACAAGCCCATGCTGGAGAGCGATCTTGAGCGGGCGTTGGTACAGCAGATCGAAAAATTCCTGCTGGAGCTGGGGCGGGGCTTCATGTTTGTCGGTACGCAGCAGCGGGTGACGATCAACAATACCCACTATTATGTGGACATGGTGTTCTATAACAAGATTCTTCGCGCCTATGTGCTGATCGAGCTGAAGACTACAAAACTGACGCCGGAAGCCGCAGGGCAGATCAATATGTATCTGAATTACTATGCCTCTGAGGTCAACGACCCGGACGACAATCCGCCGATCGGGATCATCCTGTGCACCGAGAAGGACAGCATCACAGCGGAATATGCTTTGGGCGGTCTGTCAAACAACATCTTCGCCTCGCGTTATGTGCTGGTTATGCCCAACAAGGAACAGTTGATTGCCCAGGTGGAAGCGGTTTTGAAAAAACGGGAAGAAGACGGGAACGAATCCTGATTTCAGTTGCATATGGGCGGCGGGGAGCAATCCCCGCCGCTTCTTATCTCGGATAATCTACTGATAGATGAAAAACTTATATTTTGGTGAGATAACGTCACATTTTCTCTGGAAGGCGTGTCTATATAGGTGAACGCCACTGAAAGGAGTGAGCTTATGAAAAATAGAATAATTCTTCTGCTTTTCTTGTGTACGTTTTTCCTGACAGCTTGCGGGAATCGGTCGGAGTCCGCAACTGTTACACCTGAGTCCCCTTGGCCAAGCCATGCTCCAGAAGCGACACCTTATGTGCATCTACAGTCAGAGACCAACGAAATGCCAGCCCCTGAGGATGGACAGGGACAGTCTGATACTTACGGAAGCTATGAGAACTTCATCCGCAGCATATACGGTGAAGAAGGTAATTTCTACGGGAAAGACTGGGAACTGCAGATGTTTAAGGATCTTCCCCAGGATGAACCTTATCCTTTTGTAATACGCACAAACGCTATGCTGCAAGGCGCAGATACAGTAGATGATCATATCGCTTTGGCACAGAAATTTGTTGAATTCGGCTGTGAAGCAAAGGTTAAAGAAATGCGCAGTGTTGAAGACGGAAAAGAATACGTCGCATGGGTAACGATCATCACAACAACCCCTTCCCATTTATGGGAACTCAGTGATGGTCTGGAAGAACAGCTGCATGTTGAGCAGCTATACGAGAGCGTTGATATTCGGTTTGACACCGTGGTCTGGCCGGAGGAATAAACTGTCGCTATGAATGAAAAAAGATTGTTGCGCAGATTGCAGCGCGGTGATGAGTCTGTGCTTCCGGAACTGATACGGCAATACAGCGGGTATGCATATGCAATTGCCTCCAACATCCTGTCCCACGCTATGGGTGAAGAGGATATTGAGGAAGTCGTTTCCGATTCCTTTTTAAGCATCTGGGAAAACCGGGAGAATATCGAAACAGAGATACTGAAAGCTTATCTTGCCGCGGTTGTTCGAAATAAAGCAAAGACGGCATTGCGGAAGCATCACGCCGAAGAGCCTCTGGAAGACGACATCCTGCAAATCAGCATTCCCAATCAACCGGAGCAAAAGATTCTTCTATCAGAACTGAGGGAAATAGCACATGATGCGGTTGATTCTCTTGGTGAGCCGGATCGCGAAATCTTCCAACGCTATTATTTCCTTTATCAAAAGACGGAAGACATAGCTGAAACGCTCGGCCTTAAGGACGCAACCGTCCGGGCCAAACTTTCTCGCGGTCGGAAACGGCTAAAAGTCTATTTGACAGAAAGGGGGTTCGACTGTGAAGACACGCATTACTGATCTTGTATTGGATTGTTGTCCTGCAGATATTGACATAGGCGAATACGATGATGAACTGGCAACGAGGATTATAGATAGAGTACAGGCAGGCCTCGGCGTGAAAAACCAGCCTCATAGAATAAGAAAAATACCACGCGCATTCCTTATCGCCGCGGTGCTTGCACTGGCCTTTGGGACAGTAGCATTTGCTATCGCAGAATACACTATCAGTCTCCGAAAGCCATCCGTAGATGAAGGACTTGTTTCCGGGTTCCGGTATGAGGAGGTCGTGGATGGTAAGGTGTGGAATAGTAGGATTCTGGCCTTTCCCGACGCCGGGATGGTTTTCACTTTTACATGCCCGGAAGAGATGACGCATACACCGGAGTTTCGCTGCTTCTGGCTCCCGCAGGAAGCAACAGAAGGAATCACAGATGAGCAGGGCTGGACAAAGAGACTGTTCTGTGATTCAGGAGACTCCATTCCTTACTGTATTTCCACAATAGACAGCATCAGCGATGGACTTCAACTCGTATTGAGCGGCGATGTAAGTGTCGTAAAAGAGGAGCGCTTGGGAGAATGGGAGCTTCTTGAAGTAACATCAGATTGCAGCAAGCTGATTTATCCGACATACGACCGCGCAAACTATATCCTGCTCTTTCAGAAAACGACAGGATATCTCGTCCTGATTTCCGGCGAACTCGATATGGATACACTGGAACACATTGCTTATGAGATGGAAATCAGGGAAAGTGGCATTCCAAAGGTTGAACACACCGGAGATCCGCTCATTGGTACTATTGATCTTGCAAGAGGATAACCCGTAAAAAACCGTGTGGAGCTCGCTTCTCCCTTTTCGGAGCGGCGGGCTCTTTTCCGCCATGATTTCTATAATGAAAGCATTGAAAACCGGCTGATTCTGTGCTATTTTGTGCTATAGTAACCACATCAAAAAGGCTGTACCAAACTGGCGAAACAATCCCGTTAATCGTCCAAGCCGCCGTAGACTACCCCAATAAACCGGACCTGTGATAGCGTCGTTGATAGCTTTTTGATAGCAAAAGTCCGTAGACCCCATGGGTTGAGGATAATGGGAATCAAATGGAATCACGTCGAGTCAAATCTCCTAAACAAAAGCAGTTAAAGTCGGGATTTGCCTGGCGAGTGGGAATGATTGCATAAACGTCTGGAAGGCGCATAAATACTTGGCTTTTGAAAGGCAAATCCGGCGTTTGGCAACGTTTTGGCAACATCTGAAATAACTCCATCGAATAACGAAAAGAGCTGTCTGATTCTGAAAGTCAGGTAGCTCTTTTCGTTATTCGATTAATAAAGAGGAAGCGAGAGATGATCTCCATGCCGCATGAAATTCATTCACATCATTCATTCCGGAGTTTTTCCTGAAATGCTTTAAGGCAATACCGCATAATTCGGCAAGAGCAGATCCTGAGAAAATTTGGGTTCTGATAAAGGCACTTTTTCGCAGATGTACTTTGTGTACCTCAAGAAAATCAGGGCACAATTTTTCCAGGAGGCGCCGAAGGCGGATTGTGCGGTGTTGCCTAAAAGATTGGCTCATCATACAGTTTGCATAAACGGAGGCGAATCAAAATGGACTTTCCCATTCGCACGGAAATATCAGAAGACTGCCAAATTGGAAGTATGCCTCAGCTCATCATCGAATATTTCAATGCGGCGCTGCCTGAAACGAAAAAGCCGCCGGGAGGGCTTGTCCTTCCCGGCGGTTATGCAAGATGGGTCTGGGAACTGCGGGCTTTTTCAAAGCCGCATGGCGGGGGATGCTCAGCCGAAGACGGAGAGCAGGAAGCCTGCCGCGATGGCGGAGCCGATGACGCCGGCCACGTTCGGGCCCATGGCGTGCATGAGCAGGTAGTTGTTCTTGTTGTACCTGCGGCCCACGTCCTGGGACACGCGCGCGGCCATGGGGACCGCGGACACGCCCGCGGAGCCGATCAGCGGGTTGATCGCGCCGCCGGAGGTCTTGTACATCACAAGGCCGCCGCACAGACCGCCGACCGTGGAGATCGCAAAGGCGATGAGGCCGAGGACGATGATCTTGATGGTGTTCAGGTTCAGGAAGTTCTGGGCCACCATCGTCGCGCCGACGGAGGTGGCGAGGAAGATCGTGACGATGTTCATGAGCGCGTTCTGGGCGGTGTCGCTCAGGCGGTCGGTCACGCCGCACTCACGGAAGAGGTTGCCGAGCATGAGGCAGCCGATCAGCGGGGCGGTGGAGGGCAGGAGCAGGATGACGAAGGTCGCCACCACGATGGGGAAGACGATCTTCTCGGTCTTGGAGACCTCGCGGCTCTGCACCATCTTGACCTTGCGCATCTTGTCGTTGGTCATGGCCTTCATGATCGGCGGCTGGATCAGCGGGATCAGGGCCATGTAGGAGTAGGCCGCGATGGCGATGGGCCCCAGAAGCTCCGGCGCGAGCTTGGTGGTCAGGAAGATGGCGGTGGGGCCGTCCGCGCCGCCGATGATGCCGATGGAGGCGGCCTGCGGGCCGGTGAAGCCCAGGCACACCGCGCCGAAGAAGGCGACGAACACGCCGAGCTGCGCGGCCGCGCCGAGCAGCAGGCTCTTGGGATTGGCGAGCAGGGGGCCGAAGTCCGTCATCGCGCCGACGCCCATGAAGATCAGGGACGGGTAGATGCCGGCCTTGACGCCGATGTAGAAGAAGTCGAGCAGCCCGGCCTCGCGCATGATGTAGCCGTAGCTGTGGTAGTAGGGGCTGGCGTGATCCAGGAAGGCCTCCCAGATCTCCGGGTGGTAGAGGGCGTTGGCGCCCATGCCGACAAAGTAGCTGAGGTTCGAGAGCAGGCAGCCGAAGGCGATGCCGCACAGCAGCAGCGGCTCAAACTTCTTGACGATGCCGAGGTAGAGCAGCACGAACGCAATGATGATCATGACGAGGTTTTTCCAGCCCCCGTCCGTCATGAAGAAGGCGGCGAAGCCGGATTCCGCTCCGAGCGTTCGCAGGACACCGAGTATATCCATACGCGCCTCCTTATGCGATCACGACGAGCGGAGAATCGGTCTCTACGACGGCGCCCTTTTCGACGACGATCTGGGCGACCGTGCCGGTCTTGGTGGAGACGACCTCGTTCTCCATCTTCATGGCCTCGAGGATCAGGAGCACGTCGCCCTCGTTGACCTTCTGGCCGGGCGCGACGTTGATCTTCAGAACGTTGCCGGGCATCGGGCTCTTGACCACGGTGCCTGCGGCGAGACCCGCGGCGGGCGCGGGGGCGGGAGCCGCGGCGGGCGCGGCGGCCGGGGCGGCGGCGACGGGAGCCGGAGCGGCTGCGGGGGCCGCGGCGGCGGGCGCCTTGAGATCGTACTCGTCGACGAGCATGGCCTCGCCGGCCTCGACCTCGACTTCATAGACGCGCTTGTTCAACGTAACCTTATACTTCATCTTCTTTGACCTCCCTGATGGAAATAAAGCGCAGCTCATTGAGCGGCTTGCCGAGCGTGTCGGCAACGATCGCCATGACCATGGCGGCGTCGCGGGGATCGGTGTTGTAGAGCTTGAAGTCGCCCGCGGAGCCGGGGGCGGGCTCGGCCTTCACCGGCGCGGGAGCCGCGGCGGGCGCGGCGGCAGCGGGTGCGGGGCTCGCGGCCTTCTCGCGGTGCATGATCCTGCCCATCACGAGGATGACGCACATCAGCATCACGAGGCCGAGGAACACCACCAGGTAGCCCAGCAGCGCATAGCCCGCGGCGTTGGGGATCGAAATGTTTACAAGATCAATCACGACAGTATCCTCCTGTCTCAGTCGGCGGGAACGATGGAGTACTTGACCTTCTTCTCCTCCTGCTCGCGGCGCCAGGCAAAGAACTTCTCCGCGACCGGCGGGAAGGAGATGTAGCTGAGCACGTCCTCCTCGCACCTGGCGGTATCGCCGAGCTCGGCCTGGGCCTTCTCAAAGATGTCCTTGGGCAGCGTGTCGGCGTAGCGGCCCTTGATGGGCTTCTCGTCGCCGAGGATCTTGGCCTGCACCTCGGGATTGATGGGGGCGGGGGTACGGCCGTACTCACCGCGGCAGTAGGCCTTCAGCTCCGCGCCGACGTTCTTGTAGCGCTCGCCGGCCAGGACGTTCTGCACGGCCTGGGTGCCGATGAGCTGGGAGGTCGGGGTGACGAGCGGGGGATAGCCCATGTCGGCGCGCACGCGCGGGGTCTCGAGCAGGGCCTCGTCGCACTGGGTATCGGTGGCCATGGAGATGGGGTTCAGACCGCCGTTGGCCAGGTACTCGGCCCGGATGGGCTTGAAGTAGTCGGCCATCTTGTGCAGGAGATCGGGGTTGAGGCCCGTGTCATAGCCCAGCTCGCGCAGGGCGTACTCGAGCGTCTCTGTGGCGGGCTGGGAGGTGCCGCCGGAGAAGGGGGAGATCGCGGTGTCGATCACGTCCGCGCCGGCCTCGACGGCCTTGAGATAGGTCATGAACGCGAGGCCCGTGGTGCAGTGGGTGTGGACGACGACGGGCAGATCCACCGCGTCCTTGATGGCGGAGACGAGATCGTAGGCGGACTTGGGGCTCAGGATGCCGGCCATGTCCTTGATGCAGATCGTGCCGACGCCCATCTTCTTGAGCTCCTTGACCATCTCGACGTACTTCTGGAGGGTGTGCACGGGCGAGGTGGTGTAGGAGATGGTGCCGGAGGCGAGCGCGCCGGACTTGACGGTCTCCTCGATGGCGACCTTGAGGTTGTTGACGTCGTTCAGGGCGTCGAAGATGCGGATGATGTCGATGCCGTTGCGGACGGACGCGCGCACAAAGCGGCGGACGATGTCGTCGCTGTAGTGCTTGTAGCCCAGGATGTTCTGCCCTCTGAGCAGCATCTGCAGTTTGATGTTGGGCATGGCTGCGCGGAACTTGCGAAGGCGCTCCCAGGGGTCCTCGTTCAGGAAGCGCAGGCAGACGTCAAAGGTGGCGCCGCCCCAGCACTCCACGGAATAGTAACCGACCTGGTCGATGGTTTTGAGGATGGGCTCGAACTGCTCGTAGCTCAGCCTCGTCGCGACAAGTGACTGGCTGGCGTCGCGAAGGATCGTCTCGGTGAACTGTACTTTCTTCATACGTACCTCCTCTGTATTTGCGGATGCGGATATCTATGAGCCAATTCGTTTGGATCAGCCGAAGAAAATCTATCTTATTTTAACACAAAAGCGCCGCAAAGGAAAGCGGTCCCGCACCGTTTTTTTGCACAAAAATCAAAGCTTCCACGCAATCCGCACCGCCCCCAAAGCGCAATACTTCACAAAAGCGGGTGGACATTATGGGCCGCTCTGTCAATTGACAAATCCGGGCGGGGAAGGTACAATTTTTACGATAAAGGCAATACCGCATCATTCGGCAAGAGCAGATCCTGAGAAAATTTGGGTTCTGATAAAGGCACTTTTTCGCAGATGTACTTTGTGTACCTCAAGAAAATGCGCGGTGTTGCCTAAAGGCTGACGCCTTTATCGTATTATTGAGCGTGCGAAATCCTCGCCGCTCACGCGGCAACCGGATTTCATGCACATGTAAATCCCCATGAATCAGCTTTTGTTGATTGTGGCGAGGCTTGCCGTATGGTTTACGGTGAAAGCGCCGCTTCCGCCGTAATCCGCGGCCCCTCTCCGTCGCTTCGCGACACCTCTCCCCGGCGAGGGGAGAGGCAGGATGTACGGGCGAAGATGAAGACATGACAGGACCCCGCGGCGCCCGACGCGGCGCCGGGACAGGGAAGGCAGGCAAATATGAATACAGAGAGGAAGCAGACAATGGAGAACAGCTACATCTCCCGCACGAGCGGGATACGGGGAAAGGACAAGATCGGCTACGCCATGGGCGATCTGGCGTCCTGCCTCGTGTTCGGGCTGACGCAGAGCGTTTTGAACAAATACTACACGGACGTGCTGGAGGTCAGCGTGCTGAGCGTCATGGTCATGACCATCATCGCGCGCATCTGGGACGCCGTGAACGACCCCATCTGGGGCCGCATCATCGACGGGGCGAAGAAATACCCCGACGGGCGCTACCGCCACTGGATCAAGGTCTTCTCCGTGCCGACGGCGCTGGCCGCGGTGCTGATGTTCGCGGACGTGCGCGGCCTTCCCGCGGGCGGGCGCGTGGCCTGGATCTATTTCAGCTACATCCTCTTCGGGATGCTCTACACCTGCATCAACATCCCCTACGGTTCCCTGGCCCAGGTCATCACCTCGGACGACAAGGAGCGCTCCTCCCTGTCCGTGTTCCGCTCCATCGGCTCCACCTTCGGCGCCATGCCCGCGATGGTCCTGGCCTCGGTGTGCTACGTCACGCTGGCCGATGGCCGGAAGGAGATGAGCTTCAACCGCGTCTTCATCGGCGCCTGCGTTATCGCCGCGCTCAGCATCGTCACCTACTTCCTCTGCTACGCCTGGAGCAAAGAGCGCGTGGATACCGAGCCCGCGCCGCGCGAGAAGGGTCAGACCGCGAAGGTCATCAAAACCCTGCTCAGAAGCCGCCCCTTCATGGCCGTCAGCATTGCCAGCATGCTCTTCCTCGCCGCCCAGATGTTCGGCCAGGGCTACAACAGCTACCTCTTCCACCACTATTTCAACAAGCCGGGGCTGACCATGCTGCCCACGGTGTTCCAGTACCTGCCCGTGGCCGTCGTCATGTTCTTCGCGACGAAGCTCGGCAACCGGTACGGCCGGCGCGAGGTCTGCTCCCTCGGCATCCTGCTGGCCGCGGTGTTCTACATCGCCCTCTTCGTCCTGGCCCTCTTCGGCATCACGCCGGTGTGGATGTATCTGGCCGCCTGCCTCATGAGCGGCATCGGCACCGCCTTCATCTTCCTGCTGGTCTGGGTCCTCGCCACGGACGCCATCGACTACAACAAGGTCACCTACGGCCTCAACGACGAGGCGACCTCCTACGCCTTCTACTCCTTCATGCGCAAGCTCGGCACCACCGTCGCCACCATCCTCATCAACGTCCCCCTGCTGCGCATTGGCTACAGCGGCAGCGAGCTCCGGACCGAGGGGCTGAGCGAGGCCGCACTCCGGAGCATGTACAACTTCTCCGTCATGATCCCGGCGGTGCTGTTCCTGCTGGTCTATCTCACGCTGCGCTTCATGTACCCCCTGTCCAAAGCGCGCGTCGAGGAGCTCCAGGTCAAAAAGGAGGCCATGTTGCGCGCGCAGAGCGGGAAGTAAGCGGCCATGAGGATCCTCGCCGTGTCGGACGTGGAGTCCAGGCGCTACTTTGAATATTATAAACCGGGCAGTCTCGACAAGTTCGACCTCATCCTCTCCTGCGGCGACCTGCACCCGGAGTATCTTGAATTTCTGGTGACCATGGCCCATTGCCCGCTGCTGTACGTTCACGGCAACCACGACGACCGCTACGACCGGGAGCCGGACGGCTGCGTCTGCATCGACGACAGGCTCTTTGTCTACAGGGGACTGCGCATCGTGGGCCTCGGCGGCTCCCGCCGCTACCGCGACGGGAAGTATATGTATACCGAGCGGCAGATGAAGGGGCGGCTCTTCCGCCTCGGCTGGCGTCTGCGGCGCAGCGGCGGCTTCGATATCCTGCTGACCCACGCGCCGCTGCACGGGCTGAACGACCTGGACGATCTGCCGCATCGCGGCTTCAACTGCTTCCGCCGCCTCCTGGACCGCCACCGCCCCGCCTACTTCATCCACGGCCACGTCCACCGCAATTACGGCCTCCAGATCCCCCAGCGCTGCCGCTACGGGGACACGACCGTCATCAACGCCTACGAGTACTGCATCATCGAGCTCCCGGACCCGGACGCCCCCGTGTCGAAGGACGGGACTTCTGATAAAAAATGGAGGAGCGTGCAAAAAGCGGATTGACAGCAGCGGAAAGTCTGCTATAATAAAACTGCGATTAGGCAACAGAGATTTACATAACTGTAACACTTGCCGCTCGGCTGAAAAGAAGGAGGATTATTGAATTCATGAAAAACACGGTAAAAAGAACGCTCGCGCTGATTCTGTGCATGGTGTTGTTCGCGTCGGTAGCCGGGACCTCGGCCTTCGCGATAAATTCGAAGGCGGACCAGTTCTATGCCTGGTACAACAAGGCCAAGCAGGACTACTCCGACGATCTCATCAAGCATCCCATCACCTATCAGGATTACCAGATCAACAGCCTGATCAAATACCTCTTCGCGGTGGACGTCAACGTTCACAAGTCTGACGCGATGATCGGCGTGGCGAAGGAAGCCCTCGTGATCGACGAGGCGACCTACTGGATGCTCGTCGCGGAGCAGAAGCTCAAGGAGCAGGAGGCGATCGACCTCGCCATCAGGGAGAAGGCCGCGCGCGACCAGGCCGTTCTGGAGACGGAGCAGGCCAGGGCCGACGCATGGGCCGCCGCCCAGACGGGCGTACCCGCCGACGTCGCCTATGACCAGTACCAGAAGGAGGGCGCTCAGGCCGTCAAGGACGCGGAGAACGAGATCGCCGACGCCAAGTCGGATTACGACGCCGTTGCAAAGATCGTCGAGGACGAGAGCGAGGAGCTGCGCAGAGAGCGCGAGAGACGCCTGAAGGAGCTCGAGGAGCAGATGGCCCGCATCGCCGCCGCCCAGGGCACTCTCGGCTGATCACAGCCCCGGTCAGACCGCAGGAGTGATCCGCGGATCGCCCGGCGGGGAGACGTATAGAGTATGAAAAGCGTATGGCAGGTTCGCAGCTTTGCGGACTCGCCATACGCTTTCTTTCGGATCATCACGGAACAGAAAGCCGTGAAAGTGCGGGAGACGCTGGGGCTGTGATAAAAGTCGAATGATAGCCGCCCCTACGGCTTTACCGGCCTTTTTTTCGCAGCCCCTGTCATGGCCGATCCCGCGCGCAGCCCCCGCCTGTCATTCTGAGGAGCGGAGCAACGAAGAAGCTCTTCCCGGTTTGTGCGGAAAGGAAAGATCCTTCGGCTTCGCTTCGCTCAGAATGACAGACGGGGGCGGTATATGCCCGGGATGACAGAGGTTCCGTTCAGAATGACAGGGGGACGGTTTTTCCGTCGAGGACCGCTTCGAGAAGCTTTTCACCCTGATAACGGAGCTTGAGGGAGAAGAAGGGGCGGTCGCTGTCGAGCAGGCGCAGGAAGATCCTGTCCCCCTCCCAGATGGGGAGGGCGAGCAGTTCGTTTTTATCCACCCACTCGAGCACGCCCTCGTCGCAGTCTCTGAGCTCTCCCTCGAAGTCCCCGGAGTGGAACAGGTGCATGTACTCCGTGCCCCACTCGTCCGACACGAAGGTGACGATCCCGCGGTAGGCCCAGCTCTTCATCACAAGGCCCGTCTCCTCGCGGACCTCGCGCAGGGCGCAGTCCTCGGGACTCTCGCCCGGCTCGAACTTGCCGCCGATGCCGACCCACTTGTCGCGGTTTTCGTCCCGCTCCTTTTTGACGCGGTGGAGCATCAGGTACTTCCCGTCCCACTCCAGGTGGACGAGGGTGGTGTTTCGCATCAGAGCCGAACCTTGTCGGCGGTGATGTCCGCCAGGGTGGCCGCGCCGCACATGGTCATGGTGGACTTGAGCTCGCCGACGATCTTATCCATGTAGACCCGGAAGCCCTCCTCGCCAGCGGCGTAGATCATGGGGAGGATGGGACGGCCGATCAGCACGCCGTCGGCGCCGAGCGCCAGGGCGCGGAACACATCCACGCCGGAGCGGATGCCGCCGTCGACCAGGACGACGGTCCTGCCCCCGACTGCCGCGGCGATTTCGGGCAGAACCTCCGCCGTCGCGGCGACGCCGCCCTGCACCCTGCCGCCGTGGTTGGAGACCACGATGGCGGCGGCCCCGGCCTCGACGGCCTTCTCCGCGCCCTTCACGGTCATGATGCCCTTGACGATGAAGGGCATTTTCGCGTAGCTGATGATCTCAGCCATCTCCGCGACGGACTTGCTGCCCGCGTTGGGGTTCATGGCCTTGAGGAAGGGCAGGCCCGCCCCGTCCACGTCCATGCCGGCGCAGAAGATGCCGCCCTCGTTGAGCACGTCGAGCTTCTCAAACACGGCCTCCTTGTTCCAGGGCTTGATGATCGGGCAGCCCAGGCCGCCGACCTTTTTCATGTCCTCGGCGGAGCGGAGCATGATCTCCGGGTCCACGCCGTCGCCGGTCAGGGCCATGACGCCGTAGTCCGCGCAGGCCCGGATGAGGATGCTGTTGTATTCCGGGTCCTTGTACTTCGGCCCGTAGTGCAGGTCGATGGAGCCGAGGGGCGCGGCGAAGATGGGGGCGGCAAAGCTGCGCCCGAACATCTCAAAGCGCACGTCGGGGTCGGCGTTGGGGCAGAGCGTGTCCATATTCACGCAGATCTCCTGCCACTTGTCAAAATTGCGCGCCGCGGCGTTGCCGGGGTACTTGCAGCCGGGGCCGGGCATGGCGTTGCCGCAGGCCCTGCCGTTGCAGACGGGACATGCCTTGCAGTAAGGCCCGACCTGATCGCGGGCGGCGGCCATGATTTCGTTGTAATTCATCATTGAACACTCCTTTATATTGGTTGGAGCTGTGCTGAGTCCATTATGAAGGGCGGGAAATGCGCTGTCAAGCCCTTTCGGACACAATATCACGCATTTGCACACGATACTTGTTTTCTTCCGATATAACTGGTATAATCAAACGGGAGCGCCCGGAGTCGTCTCCCGGAAACACAGCTTGTTGAGATCGTCAACAAATTGCGAGGCGTGTATCATGAATTCAACGACAGGCAGAAACTCGATCCGGGTGAAGATGTATATCTTCGTCATCATCACCGTGCTGTCCGTGGCCTTCGGGACCGCGGCGATCGCCTTTAACGCCAGCGCGGACCAGATCGACCGGTACTACAAACAGAACACGGCGGACAATGCCCGCAACTTTGCCTCCATGGTCGACGGGGACTTTCTCGCCGGGCTGCGCGCCGCCGCCTCCTCGGAAGAGTTCCAGGCGCTCCGTGAGCAGGCCGAGGAGGAGGACGACGAGGCGCTGATCGAGGACTTCCTGCGGGAGAAGGGCCTGTGGGAGAAATACAGCGAGACCCGCGACATGATCACCGCGTACCTCAAAAACATGGAGGGCATCAAGTATCTGTACATCGTCGCCCACGGCGATATGGACGCGGAGTGCGACATGTATCTGGTGGACGACGCGGAGAACCCCATCTACGAGACCGGGTACTATGAGCAGCGGGAGACGGAGCTGCGCGGCGTCGATCTGACCGCGATGCCCGAGCCGACGATCTCCAACGGAGACTGGGGCTGGCTCTGCTCCGACTTTAAGCCCGTGTACGCTTCGGACGGGAGCTGCGTCTGCATCGTCGGCTGCGACATCGGGATGGACGACGTGATGGCCGAGCGGCAGCGCCTGATGCTGATCCTGGCCGGCGGCGCGCTCATCTTCACCTCCGTCGTGCTGACGGCGGCGATGCTGTTTATCAACAAGACCATCGTGAAGCCGATCAACACCATGACGCGGGAGATGAAAAAATTCACGCCCACCGAAAAGCTCAGCTATGAGGACGCCGGCGTGATCGACCTCAATATCCGAAGCCGCGACGAGATCGGCGAGATCTACCGGGGCATCCGCGGTATGCAGATCCGCATCATCGACTACCTCAAGGATATGCTGGCGCTCGAGGAGGACAAGAAAAAGGCGGAGAGCGAGCTGCGCGACAAGGACGAGCAGATCGACCAGCTCAGTATCGAGTCCCTGACGGACGCGCTGACCGGCGTCGGAAACAAGGCGGCCTATCTCAAGAAGACCGCCGAGCTGGACCAGCAGTCCCGGGAGCCCGGCTTTGAATTCGCCCTCGTCATGGTGGACATGAACAACCTCAAGCACATCAACGACGAGCACGGGCACAGGGCGGGCGACCAGTACATCAAGGGCTGCTGCCATATGGTGTGCGACGCCTTCAAGCATTCCCCCGTTTTCAGGATCGGCGGAGACGAGTTCGTCGCCATCCTCCAGGGCCAGGATTACGCGAACCGGAAGGACATCTGCGAACAGCTCCGGCGGGACTTTGAAAAAACCTACGAGCAGACCGGCCTCTCCCCGTGGCTCCGCTACTCCGCCGCCGTCGGCATGGCGGAAAACGCCTCGAACGACGGCGCGGTCGAGTTTGTCTTCCGGCGCGCGGACGAAAAGATGTATCAGGACAAAGCGCGCTTCAAGAAAAAATACGGCGTGAACACCCGGTAAACAGGGGCGCGCCTGCCCGGCAGTATGGCCGCGCTTTCAAAAAATTCTGCCGTCCGCCTCTTAAACGGCAACATCCAGATCGACACTCCCCTGAAGTACGCTGCTAGGGCTTACGAGGAAGCCGCCGGCAAGACCTCTGCCTGGCACTGGATGGGCCAGCCCTCCAACCTCGCACAGGACTACACCGGCATCATCTTCCAGAACTTTGCAAGTGGCGTCATCAATACGGAACAGTTTGTTCAGAATATGAAGAATGCTGTCTCCGCAGGCATTGCTTCCTGGCGGGCATAAACCTAAGGCAACACCGCGCAATTCGCCTGCGGCATCTCCTGGAAAATTTGCGTCCTGATTTCGTCACTTTTTCTTGAGGTACACAAAGTACATCTGCGAAAAAGTGCCTTTATCAGAACCCAAATTTTCTCAGGATCTGCTCTTGCCGAAGCTGCTTCACCATACCGGAGGCGCGCGTATAAACGTCCATCCACCCGGCAGGGACAGATATTATCCGCCCGATAATTTCTGTGCTGACCCTCCCCGTCACGCCGCATAGCCGAGCTCGATATAGAGCCAATAGTATTCGTCGTACAGGCCGCAGCAGGCGTCCATACCCATGTTGGGGCTGAACGATTTTTGCAGGACCGTTGTCCATGAGCCGTATTTTTCAAACAGCTCGTCGGGCGTCGGTCCTTCCTCATGGCCGTAGGTTTTCAGGTTGCTCTCCCTGACCGCGGCAAGGCTCTCCGGGTTGCCCTCGCTCGCGGCAAGGCGCAGGCGGTTGCGCTCCGTGGAGACGGCCCGCGCCATCTCCTCCATTGTGGCCCCCTCCTCCCGCATCCGGGAGAGGATGTCTGTCATGGACGCCATGGACTCATGATAGGCCCGGCGCTCGGCCTGCGCCTTCTCCACAAACGCCGGGTCCGTCCAGTCGTACTGCGCGTAGTCGCCGAGGCGCGTGGAGGCGGGGTTTGGCGAAAAGCCGTATACCGCGCCGGGGTTTTCGACGATGTCGTCCATGGCCCGGGGGTTCTCCCGCGGGTCGTGCTCATACGCGAAGGCAGCCTTGACGGAGGCCGTCGCCTGCGTCCCGCCCGCCGTCGCCCTCGCGCTCTCCGGTGCTTTTCCGCAGGCCGTGAGCAGCAGAACGGCCAGTAGGCAAATGCTGATTCGTTTTTTCATTCCGTGTCTTTCCTCCCCTGTTTCGTCCTCCCGAGGGCTCGTTTTGGATCGGAGCCCGCGGGTGTTTTTATACTATTTTCCGCCGACGCCCGTGAGATCGAAGTCCGGGATCATTTCCGCGGTCGCGGCGGCGTTCTCCTGCCAGTAGCCCTCGAGACCGCGGACGCGCATATAGTGGATGAGGGCGCGGTTTTCCTCCTCCGTGACGCGGCGCTGCAGCTCGGGGAAGCGGTCGAGACCCGGCATCGGGGTGTACTGGCTCATCAGCGAGAAGAGGACGGCGCCGCGGGGAAACTCGTCGGCGGCGAAGTCGATCACATCCCGCGCCTCCTCCGTCCTGCCA
Source organism: Oscillospiraceae bacterium (assembly GCA_902779945.1). Taxonomy (GTDB): domain Bacteria; phylum Bacillota; class Clostridia; order Oscillospirales; family Oscillospiraceae; genus Limivicinus. Next base: position 21,408 of record CACZDN010000004.1, read on the forward strand.
GGGAGGATGAGGTGGCGGATCAGCACGCCGGATTTCAAAAGCCCGTTTTCGTCCAGCACGCAGGGCCCCGTCTGGCGGTACATCTCACGGATCGCCGACGCGGCGACCTGCGGATAATCCGCCGCCGCGCTGTATCGTTTGGCGCTGTCGGCGTCATAATACTTAAAGTCCGGCATGTAGACTTGCACCAGCCCCTCGAGCAGGCGCAGGGTCCCGGCGCTCTCGTAGCCGGAGCTGTTCCAGACCACGGGGATGCCGAGCGAGAGCCCGGCCAGCGCCTCGGCGACAGCCGGGACAACATGCGCGCCGGTGACGAGGTCGAGACTGTCGACGCCCTGATCGCGCAGGCGCAGAAAGAGCGCGCGCAGCTCTGGCACGGTGACGGCGCGCCCGCCCTCGCCGCGGCTGATCTCCCGATTCTGGCAGAAGACGCAGCGCAGATTGCAGCCCGTGAAGAAGACCGCGCCCGTGCCGTTCGGCCCCGCGATGCAGGGCTCCTCCCCGTAATGCGCGGCCGCTCTCGCAACGCGCGGCAGCAGGGGCGAGCGGCAGAACCCGCCCGGCTTTTCGTCCCCGCGCAGGGCGCCGCAGCGCCGCGGGCAGAGATCGCAGCAAAGCTCCATTTTCCTTCCTCCTCCTTCCGTTTTCCGTACCGCTTCGCGCACAGGCCAAGAGGCTTTTTCGCATGAAAAGATCCTTCGCGCAGAACGACGGGGACCCGCTTTTCTCTCACGAAAAACGCTCTATGCAAAATGTACATTTCAGGCGTCTCAACGGGGTCGATTATAGCCCATCTTTGTACAGTTTGCAAGAAGATGAAAAAAATAGTAAAATGTACATGATTTTTTTGATTTCTGTGCTAAAATGGATTGAATCAAAGGGAGAGGTAATGCTTTTTCGCATCCCGACGCCAATTTGAGGAGAGTGGAAATGCTCAATATCGTGCTTGTCGAGCCGGAGATCCCCCACAACACGGGCGCCATCGCGCGCACCTGCGCGTGCACCGGGGCGCGTCTCCACCTTGTAAAGCCGCTGGGCTTCGATATCTCCGACAAGGCGGTCAGGCGCTGCGGCCTGGATTACTGGTACCTGGTCGATATCTCCGTCTACGAAAACCTGGACGAGTACTTCGCCAAAAACGGGGACAAGGGGCTGTGGCTCGCCACGACGAAGGCCCCGCGCGCCTGTCATGAGGCGGACTTCTCCGGGGACGTGACGCTGATGTTCGGCAGGGAGACCGCGGGCCTGCCCGAATGGCTGCGGGAGAAATACCGCGACAGGTGCGTCCGCATCCCGATGATCTCTCAGGCGAGGAGCCTGAATCTGTCAAACTCCGCCGCCATCCTGGCCTATGAAGCGCTCCGGCAGCAGGGCTTTCCCGGTCTGCTCGGGGTGGGCTCCATGGCGAATGATCCGTCAAACAACATAATTTAAGGAGGATACAGCATGAATTACAACAAAAAAACCGTTTACGACGCCGACGTAAAGGGCAAGAAAGTCCTCGTCCGCTGCGACTTCAACGTCCCCCAGGACAAGAAAACCGGCGAGATCACCAGCGACAAGCGCATCGTCGCCGCGATCCCCACGCTGAAGTACCTGCTTGAGCAGGGCGCGGCCGTCATCGCCTGCTCCCATCTCGGCAAGCCCGTCGCCACCTTCGACGGCTATGTCAAGAAGCAGGTCGAGAAGGGCAAGAACGAGGCCGATATCACCCGCGAGGAGTGGGAGAAGTCCCTCAAAAAGCTGACGCTGGCCCCCGTCGCGAAGAGACTGAGCGAGCTGCTGGGTCAGGAGGTCATCTTCGCCGCCGACACCATCGGCCCCGACGCACAGGCCAAGGCCGCCGCGCTGCAGCCCGGCCAGATCATGCTGCTTGAGAACCTGCGCTTCGACAAGGGCGAGACCAAGAACAACCCCGACTTTGCCAAGGCCCTGGCCGACATGGCCGAGGTCTTCGTGTCCGACGCCTTCGGCACCGTGCACCGCGCCCACGCCTCCACCGCCGGCGTCGCGGCCTACCTGCCCGCCTACTCCGGCCTGCTGGTCCAGAAGGAGCTGAGCATCATGGGCAAGGCGCTTGACAACCCCGTGCGTCCCTTCGTGGCCGTGCTCGGCGGCGCCAAGGTCTCCGACAAGATCAACGTCATCAACAACCTCCTCGAGAAAGCCGACACCATCATCATCGGCGGCGGCATGGCCTACACCTTCAAGAAGGCCCAGGGCTTCGAGGTCGGCCAGTCCCTGCTCGAGGCGGACCGCATCGACTACGCGAAGGACATGATCGCCAAGGCCGAGGCCAAGGGCGTCAAGTTCCTCCTGCCCGTGGACAACTACTGCGCGGCTGAGTTCTCCGCCGACGCCGAGCCCGTCCTCGTCGAGGGCGACATCCCCGAAAATCTCATGGGCATGGACATCGGCCCCAAGACCGTCGAGATCTTCTCCGCCGCCGTCAAGGGCGCCGGCACCATCGTCTGGAACGGGCCCATGGGCGTGTTCGAGTTCGACAAGTTCGCGGGCGGCACCAAGGCCATGGCCAAGGCGCTGGCCGAGTCCGGCGCGGTCACCATCGTCGGCGGCGGCGACTCTGCCTCCGCGGTCGAGAAGCTCGGCTTCGCCGACAGGATCACCCACATCTCCACCGGCGGCGGCGCGTCCCTCGAGTTCCTTGAGGGCAAGGAGCTGCCCGGCGTGGCCTGCCTGCTGGACGCCTGAAACGCCCGTGAGGCATCGGCCTCCTGCATTGCTCCCTTTTCCAAAGGGAGAGAATAAGTAGATTTCTTCGGAAAGGATCAATACAATGAACAGAAAATACCGCAAGACCGTTATCGCCGGCAACTGGAAGATGAATATGCTGGCCTCCGAGATCAAGCCCTTCATGGAAACGCTCAAGGAGAATCTTCCCAAGACCCGCACCTGCGAGATGGTGCTCTGCACGCCCGCGGTGATGATCCCCGCCATGATCAAGGCCGGCAAGGACTGCAAGGTCGCCGCCGGCGGTCAGGACGTGTCCAAATACGAGAAGGGCGCCTACACCGGTGAGATCTCCGCAAGCCAGCTCGCCGACATCGGGGCCAAGTACTGCATCGTCGGCCACTCCGAGCGCCGCCAGTACCACGGCGAGGACGACATGCTCATCAACGCCAAGGCCAAGGCCCTCATCGAGAACGGCATCATCCCCATCATCTGCGTGGGCGAGAGCCTGGAACAGCGCGAGATGGACCTGACCATGGAGTACGTCGCCTACCAGGTCAAGGCCGCCCTCAGCGGCATCGACGCCGCCAGACTGCGCCGCTGCGTCATCGCGTACGAGCCCATCTGGGCCATCGGCACCGGCAAGACCGCCACGGCCGAGCAGGCGCAGGAGGTCTGCCAGGGCATCCGCGCCGTCATCCGCGGCATCTACGGCGCCCGTCCGGCCCGCGCCGTCAGCATCCTCTACGGCGGCAGCATGAACGCCAAGAACGCGGCCGAGCTGCTGGCTCAGCCCGACATCGACGGCGGCCTCATCGGCGGCGCCTCCCTCAAGCCCGTCGACTTCGCCGCCATCATCAAGGCCACGGACCAGGAGTAACACCGATATGCGGCACGGCATATTTCCACCGTGCCGTTTTTTGTACTGTTGCCGGTTCAATGGTATTCAATCCGTTTTTGAGAGAGCTTTGCTTTCTCAAAACACCTTGAGCCGAGCAAAGCGAGGCCTCGTACCGACTAAACGCGGCTTGTCCCCCGCAAGCCGCGTGCGATAAGCACGAGCACCTCAATTGCGAACCGCGTTCGCAATTGATTATTATAAAGGAGCTTCTTACATGAGCAAAAAAGCAGTCCTTATCATCATGGACGGCTACGGCCTTGCCGCCCCCTCGAAGGGCAACGCCGTCTATGTCGCCGATACCCCGAATCTGGACAGACTCTTCGCGGAGAACCCCCACACCACGCTTCAGGCCTCCGGGCTTGACGTGGGCCTGCCCGAGGGGCAGATGGGCAACTCCGAGGTCGGCCACACCAACATGGGCGCGGGCCGCGTCGTGTTCCAGATCCTGCCCAAAATGACCCAGGAGATCCAGAACGGCAAGTTCTTCCGGAACCCGGTCTACATCAAGGCCATGGAGGACGCCAAAGAAAACGGAAAGTCCCTGCACATCATGGGCCTCATGTCCGACGGCGGCGTCCACAGCCACCTGACCCACGTCTTCGCCATCCTCGACATGGCAAAGCAGCGCGGCGTGGAGAAGGTCTACGTCCACTGCTTCCTCGACGGGCGCGACGTGCCCCCCACCAGCGGCGCGGGCTTCGTCAGACAGCTCCAGGAGAAGTGCGAGGCCCTCGGCAACGCGAAGATCGCCACCGTCCAGGGCCGTTTCTGGGGCATGGACCGCGACAAGCGCTGGGACCGCGTGGAGAAGGGCTACAACGCCATCGTCTGCGGCGAGGGCATCCAGGACCCCGACCCCGTCCACGCCGTGGAACAGAGCTACGCAAACGACAAGACAGACGAGTTTGTCGAGCCCGTGGTCTGCTGCGCCGAGGGCCAGATCAACCAGGGCGACAGCGTCGTCTTCATGAACTTCCGCCCCGACCGCGCCCGTGAGATGACCTGGGCGCTGAATCTCGAGGACTTCGACGGCTTCGAGCGCAAAAAGAAGGTCTTCCCCCTGTCCTACGTCTGCACCGCCCAGTACGACGAGGCGCTGCCCCTGCCCATCGCCTACCCGCCCGAGGTCATCGAAAACACCCTCGGCGACTATGTGAGCGCCCTGGGGCTCAGACAGTTCCGCGTGGCCGAGACCGAGAAGTACGCCCACGTCACCTTCTTCTTCAACGGCGGCGTTGAGAAGGAGACCGAGGGCGAGGTCCGCTGCCTCGTCCCGTCCCCCAAGGAGTTCCCGACCTACGACCTCATCCCGGAGATGAGCGCCGTCAAGGTCTGCGACAAGGTGGTCGAGGCCATCGCCTCCGACGAGTACGGCCTCATCGTCTGCAACTTCGCAAACTGCGACATGGTCGGCCACACCGGCGTTATGGACGCGGCGGTCAAGGCCGTCCAGACTGTGGACGCCTGCATCGGCCGCATCATGGCCGAGGTCGCAAAGCACCCCGACACCGTCCTGCTTGTCACCGCCGACCACGGCAACGCCGACTGCATGTTCGACGAGGCCACCGGCAAGGTCAACACCGCCCACACCACGAACCCGGTCCCCTTCGTCGTCTGCGAGAAGGGCATCGAGCTGCGCCCCGGCAGACTCGCCGACATCGCGCCGACGATCCTGCACGTCATGGGCCTCCAGCAGCCGAAGGAAATGACCGGCGAGTGCCTCATCAAGTGACGCTGCCCGGCAGCAAACAGGTATCGAATAAACACAACAATACGGCGAAATCGCATCAAACTGCGATTTCGCCGTATTGCGTTTTCAATCTGTGGAGCAAAGCCCCCAGCTGTCATTCCGGGAAGCGGAGCGACGAAGAATCTTTTCCCGCTTCATGCGGCCTTATGTTTCCGCGTACCCCATGGGGTTCTTCGACTGCCAGGCCCAGGTGTCGCGGCACATGTCGTCCAGGTTGTACTCGGCCTTCCAGCCCAGAAGCTCCGCGCTCTTGTCGGGGCTGGAGTACACGGTGGCGAGGTCGCCGGGGCGGCGGTCCACGATCTCGTAGGGGATCTTCACGCCGGTGACGCGCTCAAAGGCGTGCACCATGTCCAGCACGCTGTAGCCCGTGCCGGTGCCGAGGTTGAAGACGTTCTCGCCGCGGTGCTTCATCATATACTCGATGGCGCAGACGTGGCCGCGCGCGAGGTCGACGACGTGGATGTAGTCGCGCACGCCGGTGCCGTCGTGGGTGTTGTAGTCGTTGCCGTAGACGTTCAGGTGGTCGATACGGCCCACCGCAACCTGGGAGATGAAGGGCATGAGGTTGTTGGGAATGCCGCGCGGGTCCTCGCCGATGAGGCCGCTTGCGTGCGCGCCGATGGGGTTGAAGTAGCGCAGCAGGGAGACGGAGAAGTCGTCCACGGCCCTGGCGGTGTCGCGCAGGATCTGCTCGGACATGTACTTGGTCCAGCCGTAGGGGTTGGTGCACATGCCGGTTTTCGAGGTCTCGCGCAGGGGCATGTCGTTGTCGCCGGAGTAGACCGTCGCGGAGGAGGAGAAGACGATGTCGTGTACGCCGTGGTCCTTCATCGCGCGGCAGAGCTGGATGGTGGAATTGAGGTTGTTGTCGTAGTACTCCAGCGGCATGGCCACGGACTCGCCCACGGCCTTGAGACCGGCGAAGTGAATGACGCAGCCGATGTCGTGCTTTTCAAAAATCTGATCGAGCTTCGCGCGGTCGCGCACGTCGATCTCATAGAAGGCGAGATCCCTGCCGCAGATCTGCTCCACGCGCTCGAGAGATCTGGCGCTGGAGTTGACCAGATTGTCCGCCACGACTACGCCGTAGCCGCGGTTCAAGAGCTCCACGCAGGTGTGGCTGCCGATATACCCGGCGCCGCCGGTGACCAGTACGTTCATGTGTATTCTCCTTTATTCTGATTCGCCCTTCACGAGGGCGTACATCTTCATGTCTTCAAGCTTCCCGTTTTTGCAGGCGGCGCTGCGCAGAACACCCTCAAGCCGGAAGCCCGCCTTTTCGAGCACCCGGCAGGAGGCGGCGTTGCGTGAGAAGGGCTCCGCATAGATCCGCACGATGTCCGTATGCGCGAAGACATATGCGCAGACCTGCCGGACCGCGTCCGTCGCAAAGCCCCTGCCCCAGTAGGGCTCGCCGAGGTAGTAGCCCAGCTCCGCGGTGCGAAAGTGGATGTTCTCGCCGCGCGTAACGCCGACGCTGCCGATGGCCTCTCCGTCCAGCGTGACCGCAAAGGCGAAGGTCTTCTCCGGGTCGGCGGAGAGCATGTCCCGGATGAACGCCTCCGCATCCGCCTGCGTGTAGGGAAAGGGCAGGCCGTCGCGCAGATTGTCCAGGATCTTTCGGTTGTTGAGATTGCTTGCAAGGGCGGCGCTGTCCGCAAGCCGCCAGGACCGGAGCGCGCAGCCCATTTCAGTCCAGAAGCCGCTCGGGGTAGACGCCCTGCCCGCGCATCGACGCGATCGCGGCGCTCACACTCTGCAGGTCCTCGCGGTAGGTCATGCCGTACCACTGCTCCCGGCAGGGGAGGACCTTCACGACGGCGCTGCCGTCCTGAATGCAGGCGTTGACGACGAAGGGCAGAAAATACTCGGCCTTGAGCGGGTTTTTGGGCAGGTTCTCGTCCAGCCATCCGGGGAAGCGGGCGTAGAGCTCGTCCAGCAGGGAGTGCCCGAAGGCCCAGCAGTTCATGGAGACCGGCACGTCGCCGGAGAGCGGGAGATAGTTCACGCCGTCCTCGGTGTAGGCCGCGTCGTCCCCGCGCTTTTCGATGTGCACGCGCTCCACCACGTCGGTGAGGCAGCCGTTCTCCACCTGGCAGACCCCGCGGGAGACATAGCCGCTCTCGGTCACGGTGTTGCGCAGCAGGTAGGCGACCATGGCATGCTCGTTTTCGTGCCGGTCCCCGGCGAGAAAGCCGTACAGCGCCTCGTAGGCGCTGGGACCGTAGAAGTCGTCCGCGTTGATGACGGCGAAGGGCCCGTCGATCACGTCCCGGCAGCAGAGCACCGCGTGGCCTGTGCCCCAGGGCTTGACGCGCCCTTCAGGTACGGCGTAGCCCTCCGGCAGCAGCTCCGTGCTCTGGAATACGTACCTGACGTCGAAATACTTTTCCATGCGCCGGCCGACCGCGGCCTTGAAATCCTCCTCGATCTCCCGCTTGATGATGAAGACGACGCGGCGAAAGCCCGCGCGGTACGCATCGAAGAGGGAAAAATCAATGATGGCGTGGCCGTGCTCGTCCACGGGCATGATCTGCTTGACGCCGCCGAAGCGGCTGCCCATCCCGGCGGCCAGAATGACAAGCGTAGGTTCCTGCATACTTTGCACCTCTGGTGTTTTCATAATGTCGCCGCTATTATACCAGCCTTTTCCGCTTTTGTATAGAGCGGGCTCACCCTTTTTTCGGCTTGCGCATGAATTGCCGGACGGCCCCCTCTCCCTTGTATCCCTCTCCCGCTGCCGCTGCGGATGCGGATGTGGTTGCAGATGTGGTTGCAGATGTAGATGTGGTTGCAGATGTAGATGTGGTTGCAGATGTAGATGTGGTTGCAGATGCAGTTGTAGATGGATACGGCCCGTGGATTTCGACAACGGGAGAGATCGGGCCGATGCGCGGGCTGCGGGCTTTACACTTTGTCGCCGTTTGTTCAAATCGGCGTAAAAGGGATTGACGCAGGGGGCGAAAATCAGTATAATATGTACAGCAATAATGGCAAATCCTATTCTTAAATCATAGCAGGAGGGATAATTCTACATGAAGATCGTCAAGAAATTCCTGCTCCTCGTGTGCTTCAGCTGCGTCGGCTACGGCCTCGCCAGACTCCTGAGCACCGATGAGGCACAGGAGAAGCTGTTCGGCATCCTCGGTGAAGACACCTATCTGGCCGTGCTGGACAAGGTCCGTCTCCTCGGCGACCTGCTGGGCTGGCCCATTCATTTCGTGAAGGCGCTGCTCCCGTAATCGGACAAACAGACAATTCATTTACAAAAAGGGGTTAAACTATGAACGAGAAGTATGAAGCTCTATTCACTCCGTTCAAAATCGGAGAGGTAGAGATCCCGAACCGCATCGTACAGTGTTCCATGGGCGGCACGACCCTGTTTGGCTGGCTGGAGCCGTCTCACTTCGACGAAGAGGCCGCAAACTTCCTTCTCCAGCGCGCGAAGGACGGCGTCGGCCTGGTCCTCCCCGGAATGCAGGTCATCCGCGACACCATGGGCAGAAAGTGGCTGGACTCCAACCGCCAGATGTACCGCGTGCTCAAGCCCTATATGGACGAGTACCACAAGACCGGCGGCAAGCTCTTCATCCAGCTCGCCGGCGGCTTTGGCCGCTCCATGGCGGTCACGCCCTGGATGGCTGCGCTGGGCCGCAACGACCTGCTCAACAAGCTGGCAAGTCCCGTCGTCGACGTGCAGTATGCCTGCGCCTCCGCCTCCGCCACGCCCAACCGCTGGGCCGACAACTTCAATTCCCGCCCCTTCACCATCGAGGAGATCCAGGAGATGGTCTGGCACTTCGGCGCCACCGCCAAGAAGCTGCGCGAGGCCGGGGTCGACGGTATTGAGATCCACGCCGTCCACGAGGGCTACAACCTCGACCAGTTCGCCATCGCGAACATGAACTTCCGCACCGACCAGTACGGCGGCAGCCTGGAGAACCGCCTGCGCTTCGCCACCGAGATCGTCCAGGAGATCCACAGACAGGCCGGGGACGACTACCCCGTCTCCCTGCGCTACTCCGTCCGCTCCTGCACCAAGGGCTGGCGCAAGGGCGCGATGCCCTACGAGGAGTTTGAGGAGTTCGGCCGCGACATGGCCGAGTCCGAGAAGGCCGTCAAGATCCTGCAGGACGCGGGCTACGCCTTCCTCAACTGCGACAACGGCACCTACGACGCCTGGTACTGGGCTCACCCGCCACAGTACATGCCCGACAACTGCAACCTCGAGGACGTCGAGCATATCCGTCAGTTCATCGACATCCCCGTCGCCTGCGCCGGCCGTATGGACCCGGTCAAGGCCGCCGAGGAGATCAAGGCCGGCCGTCTGGACGCCGTGGCCATCGCCCGCCAGAACCTGGTGGACGAGAACTGGGTCACCAAGATCCGCACCGGCCACGAGGAGGACATCCGTCCCTGCATCCGCTGCCACAACGGCTGCTTCAACTTCTCCAAGGCCAACGGCACCGAGAATATGCAGTCCCTGGGCGACTCGCTGCACCTGGGCCGCTGCGCGCTCAACCCGCCCACCATGCAGCACAAGCGCTACAAGATCGTCCCGACGAAGCACCCGAAGAAGGTCGCCATCATCGGCGGCGGCATCGGCGGCATGGAGTGCGCGCTGGTGCTGAAAAAGCGCGGCCACACCCCCGTCATCTTCGAGAAGGAGGACCAGCTCGGCGGCCTGTTCCTGACGGCCTCCGCCATGACCTTCAAGGAGAACGACAAGGAGCTCATCGAGTGGTACAAGCGTGAGATCGCCAAGGCCGGCGTTGAGGTCCGCTTCCATACCGAGGTCAACGACCTGGGCACCATCAAGCGCGGCTTTGACGAGATCATCGTCTGCACCGGCTCCGTCCCCAGAACCATGCCCCAGATCAAGGGCTTTGACAAGACCCGCTCCTTCCGCGAGCTGCTGCGCGAGAAGTCTGTCGAGGGCGACAAGATCGTCTTCCTCGGCGGCGGTCAGTCCTCCTGCGAGGCGGCCTACGACCTCGTCCTCGCGGGCAGGCACCCCGTCATCGTCGAGTACGGCAGCGACCTCGTCGCGGCCCAGGCCACCTGCCTCGCCAACACCTCCTTCCTGCGCGACGCGATGGAGTACCACAAGGTCCCCGTCTACCTGCACTCCACCATCACCGAGATCGGCGACGGCTACTGCATCATCAAGACCCCGAGCGAGACCTTCCGCTGCGAGTGCGACGCCGTCATCAACGGCATCGGCTTCGTCCCCGCCCCCGTCGGCGAAAAGGGCCTCCACGTCCACAGAGTCGGCGACTGCGTTGCCATCGGCAACCTCCGCACCGTCATCTGGCGCGCCTGGGACGTCTGCATGAGGATATAGTTTCCGGCAACACAACAAAAAAGCACGCTTCGGCGTGCTTTTTTGCTATATTTATCCCCCCTGCGAAAGGAAGGCCGCTGTGCGCAGCCCCCTTGCCTGAAGAGGCGCCCCGGTGCTCAAAGCCCCCCCTTGCCTAAAGGGGGGTGCCCCAGTTCGCAAACTGGGGCGGGGGGATACCCTTCACCGCACAGCGCCGCTTAAACGGAATCCCGGTCACAGCCTCGCGGGAGATCGGCTGTGCCAGCCCCATTCAGGCAAGGGGGCCGGGCGAAAAGTCCACACGATTGCAAATAACCGACAGCTCCCTGCCCATCACGGCGCGGGGCTGTCGGTTTTCCCTTCATTTGCGGTCAAAAAACCCACCCGAAACGATCGCTTCGGGTGGGTCATTGATGGAAGCGGAGATCAGACTTGCTCGATGGCGGCTGCCTCGGCGGAGGTTTATCTGTTCCTGCGGTTGTTTTCGGGCTGGCGATAGAACTCGCGCTTTGCGGTGAGCATGTTCCTTTCGGCCTCGTTCACGATCACGTGCATGTCAATGTCACCGTTCGCTTTTTCCTGCGCGGCAGAGCCGAAGGAGACGTGGTAGCCTTTTTTGCCCAGGTCCCGCCTCAGCCTGTCGATCTCGGAGGACACCCGCTCCGGCTGATCGTCTGCCCGGAAGGCGACAAACTCGTCGCCGCCGACACGGTAGGTGTGATCCGGACCGAAAACCCGCTGGAGGGCCTCCGCGACCTCGCGCAGCATCAAGTCGCCCCTCTCGTGGCCCTCGCGGTTGTTTTTCTCGTGCAGGCCGTTCACGTCACCATAGACGCAGATCAGATTCGACGTGCACATCTCCGGGTATTTCAGCAGCCGGTTTTCATAGTGATTCCGGTTTTTTGCGCCGGTCAGAAGATCGGTCTGGCTCATGTACTCAATCTGGCTGGACTGCCTGAGCGCGCGGATCTTGATGCTCATGATGAAGATCGTGGTGGTGACGGCGACGACGGAAAACGTGACGGTATTCCAGATGTCGAGCTCTGCGATCGCAGGCTCCTTGCAGCGCACGACGATCACACAGAATACGGCGGCGACAGACGCGATCAGCGTGGACAGCCGGGACGGGCGATCGTAGAACAGCAGCGGGCTGACCAGCAGAAAGGCGACGGCCGATACAGCCGGCTTATCCGCGTGCAGCATGGAGATGCGAATGCCGAAAGCATACAGCACCAGCTCAAAAAAATAAACGAGCACCATCACGAGCGCTGCGTTCTTCGGCACGGCATATTGTACACAGAACAAAATGGCAACCATCACGAAACCGCAGATCATATAGGTCGTGCTGTTTACCGTGGCAAAGCCCATGGTGAGCATACTCACAATGTGCAAAAGGAAAAACATCACGCCCGCAAGCTGCGAGAACAGCTTCAGCAGCACGCTGTTTTCATCGCAGATCCTGGGAATCAGCTTTTCGTATTCCTCCTTCTCCAGTCCCCCGTAAAAAAACAGCTTGTATAAATCATGAAAAAGCATCCCGGTTATCAGCTCCTTTATGGATCGGCAAAAGGCGCGCGCCCCGCGCGTTCAGGCGCCGCGGCGCTCCCCGGCAGACGGGATCATTGCCGGACCGGCGCTCTCGGCCGACACATTTTCCCCGGGAGCATATATGCCCCCCGGAAAAAACATGTGACGCCGATTATAGCCATGATCTGGAAAAAAGTCAAGTATAATTTGTAAACAAAACGGCCGTCCCGCGCCTGCGGGACGGCGCACAATGCGCTCCCTGCGGTTTTTCCGCGGGCGGGGCGGAAGGACGCCGCCCTCAGCGCCGCGCGAGCATGCCGCGCAGCGCCGCCAGCAGCGTTTCCGCGTCCACGGGCTTGGCGATGTGCGCGACCATCCCGGCCGCCCCGGCCGCCTCCACATCCTCCGGGAAGACGTTTGCCGTCAGGGCGGCGATGGGGATCACGGCCAGCTCCCGCTTCCGCAGGGCGCGGATCGCCCGCGCGGCCTCGCAGCCGTCCATGACCGGCATCTGCATATCCATCAGGATCGCGTCGTAATACCCCGGCTCGGAGGCGGATACCATGTCCACGGCGACCCGGCCGTTCTCCGCGGTCTCCACCGAAAAGCCCGCCTGCGTGAGAATCAGGCGGGCGATTTTCATGTTGACCGGGTTATCCTCGGCCAGCAGGAGGCGCCGGCCCGAAAACGCGGACTCCGCCGGCGCGCTGCCGCCTGTTCTTTCGCTTTCCCTGTCCGTCACAGAGACAGCGCCTTTTGCCGCGCCGTCATGATCTGCGCGGTCAGCGCCCCGGCGCCGTCGGGCAGCGCGTCCCTGCCGCGCAGCAGTTCTGTCAGCGCACAGATCGGCTCGTAGATCGGCGTGAGCGCCACATTGCCGATCGAGCCCTTCAGCGAATGGGCCGCCTCAAAGGCCGCCCGGGAATCTCCGGCGTCCATGGCCGCCTGCAGCCTCTCAAAGTTTTTGTCCGCCAGCGCCATGGACACCATCTGAAGATAGAACTTCTCGTTGTTCAGGCATCTGGCCAGGCCCTCGGCGGTCCTCGCACCGTAAAGCGTCAATGCGTCCAGGGTCATCATGCTTTCCCTCCTGTTTCTTCTCTTACACCCAATACAATATGCTGGGAATCGCTCTCGCGTGACTTGATCGTCTGAAGGGAGCAGCGCGTCGGCACGCCGTTTTTCAGTCTCAAAAACGGGATCGAGACCAGCTCCTCCTGAGCGGCCAGGCGCATGAGGCCGGCCTTGCCCGTCGCCTCTCTGAGCGTCTCCGCGTCGGACCCGACCACATCCGCCAGCAGCTTTTCCCTGGCGCCGCTGAAGAAGTCGACCCCGCCGGGGCGGATCTCCAGCTTGCCGTCCCTGCCGGTGTGGAATTCGAGATAGAAGTCCGTCACCACATCCACATAATAGATGCTCTCAAAATCGCTGGTCAGCGCCTTGGAGATGCTCATGCAGGTCTTCTTTTCCGCCGGCGTGATTTCGGCCTTTGCGGCGGCGCGCTCGATCAGGAAGCGGTCGAACGCCTGCGGCGGCACGGGCTTCGAGAAGAAGTAGCCCTGCACATAATCGCAGCCCATCGCCTTGAGCGTCAGATACTGCTCCTCGGTCTCCACGCCCTCGGCGACGACAGGCACATGCAGATAGTCCGCGATGTCGATGATCAGCTCGATCATGCGCACGTCCCGCGTCTCACCGAAGGCGCTGCGCACAAAGCTCATATCCAGCTTCAGCGCGTCGATGGGCAGGTGCGAGAGCATCCCCAGGGATGAATAGCCGGTGCCGAAGTCGTCCATTTCGATGCGGAAGCCGACGCCCATGCCGCGCAGCTCCTTGGCCGTGGAGATGACCTGATCGGAATCGCCGGTGTAGGCGGACTCTGTGATTTCCAGCACAAGATCCTCCGGGTCGAGACTGCAGGCCTCCAGGATCTCCTTGAAGATGTTCTTCAGATTCGGCGTCAGCATGTCGATGCGGGAGACGTTCACCGAGACCGGAACGGCATAGCCGAGACGGTCCTTCCAGTCCCGGATCTGCGCGGCGGCCCTGCGCCACACATACTGGTCGAGCTCGAGGATCAGGCCGTTGTCCTCCAGCAGGGGGATGAATACGCCGGGGCTGATCATGCCGAGCTTCGGGTGATCCCAGCGCACCAGGGCCTCCGCGCTGGCCAGGACGGGCCTGTCGGGGCGGATGTCGTACTTGGGCTGGAAGTAGACCGTGAAGCGGCCGCTCTCCAGAGACGGCTTGAAGTCCTCCAGCAGACGCTCTCTGTACAGCTCCGCCTCGTGCATCTCGGTATCGTAGATGCCGATGGCCTTCAGGTAGCCGCTCTTCACCGTGTTCGCGGCGATCTTCGCATAGTCGAAGCGCCGCTCGATCTCGAGCGATTTGTCCACCTGGGAATACACGCCCATGCGAAGCCTTACCCGGTTCTCGGACACATCCCCGTCCACAAGGCCCTCGGAGGCCTTGTCCAGGATGCCCGCGTAGTCGTCCAGGTGAGGGCAGTAGATGAAGAAGGTATCCGCGCTGCGGCGGCACCCAACGCCGCCGACCTCGCGCGAGATCTTCCGGATGCGCCTGCCGATGCGGGCGAGCACGCTGTCGCCGTACTGCTTTCCGTAGCGCTCGTTGAGCATGTGGAAATGGTTGACGTCCAGCACGATGGCGTCCATCGGCATTTCGGCGTAGTGCTGGTCGTAGATGCGCACATAGCGGAGGAAGTAGTCGAGGTTCAGCAGGTTCGTCAGGCTGTCGCGCTCCGTGGACTGGATGATGTTGCTCTTTTCGGACAGCTCGATGCAGCGCCTGACGCGGGCCTGGATGATCTCAAAGGAGGGATAGGGCTTGGGGATGAAGTCGATGGCACCGATCCTGAGACAGTCGACCTCCGCGCTCTGGTCCGCGGTCATCACGATCACGGGGATGGCGCGGAATTTCTCCTCCTCCTTCATCACCTTCAGCACTTCCATGCCGCCCATTTTGGGCATCTGCAGATCCAGCAGGACAAGGGCCAGGTCCTCCCGGTGGTTTTTGATCTGCGCCAGCGCCTCGGAGCCGTCCGAGGCGTACAGCAGCTCATAGTCCTCCTGGAGCATGTTGCCGAGGATCATCTGGTTGATCTCCTCGTCCTCCGCAATGAGGATCTGGCGCTTGAGACGCAGGATGTCGGTGCTGTCGCCCGTCTGGAAGACCTGCTTCTCGGCCACCTCGGCGTCCTCCCGCGTGATCGAGCCCATGCCCTTGAGCAGCTTCTTTTCCTCATACATCAGGGCGTCCGCGCGCTCAAACACATCGTGGAAGCTGACGTCCTCTCCCGGCCTGTAATCCGACAGACCGCCGGAGATCACGACGTCCTTCGTGCTGATATGCGCCACGGAGCGGTCGTGAAGCGCCAGCACCAGCTCCTTGCGGATGAGGTAATCGCGCCCCGTCAGGATCACGACGAACTCGTCGCCGCCGGTGCGGAAGACCGGACTGTGCTGGAAAATATCGCAGATCATCCGGCTGGCCTTGACGATATACTCGTCGCCCGCCTTGTGGCCGAGGGTGTCGTTGATCACTTTCAGGCCGTTCACGTCGCAGACGGCGATGGCGAAGGGGTGGGCGGTTTTCTCCTCGATGGCGATGTCGTACTGCTTCTCGCTCAGGAGGAAGGCGTGCTTGCTCTTGACGCCGGTCATGGGGTCGGTGAAGGCGGCGGTGCGGGCCTCGTCGCGCTCCTGGGCGGCCTTTTTCTCCCACTTGCGCGTGGTGGAATAGTTGACCAGCATGACGGCCAGAGACGTCGCAAAGAGCCCCGCGATGACCAGGACGCTGGTGTTGTCCGCGTCGTGAAGGCGCACGCGCTGGACGTCGAGAAACGCGTCCTTGTCCGCCGCGGCTGCTTCTTCGCCGGTGACAGAGTCGATGTAGACGGAAATCTCATCGACGATGTCGTTTTCCCGGGCCTCGTTCAGCCGCTCCGCCCAGGTCATCGCCATCAGGACGATGAAGGCCAGCAGCGCGATCCAGACGATGATGGCCTTGCCGAACTTTCTGGCGTGGTCCTTGCGGATGACGTTGTTGAAAAACAGCAGGCCGATGATCGACCAGACGGCGATGAGGACATAGGTCTCCGTCTCAATGGTGTAGTCGGAAAAGATGCTGGGGAAGAGCAGGAAGAGCAGGAAGGCGACCAGAATGAACAGGCAGATCCCGCTGATAAAGCGGTCCTTTTTGCTGCCATCCTTCCCGGAGGCCTTGAAAACCGCGACCGAGACGAAGCCGTAGAGGATGACCGCGCCGATGGTGGTCGTATCCACGATCCAGCCGATGGCGGTCCTGCCCAGGAAGGGGATCGGCAGGGACACAAAGACGGCCATGAGGATGGCGTCGGCCGGGATCTGCCTGTCGTTGAGCCGGGCGTACTGCCCGGGCAGGATGCCGTCCTGCGCCACGGCATAGCACAGGCGGCTGATCGTGTGCAGCATCCCGATCAGGCTGGTGAGCACCAGCGAAAGCAGCGACGCCATCAGAATATAGACGCCGGTCTGGCCGAGATAGGTATACGCGGCGTAAAAGGCGGGCAGTCCGGCGATCCCCTCAAACTCGTCCAGGCGGCTGATATAGTCCAGCCACCCTGTGCAGCCCTCCGGATAGGCGGACACGCTCATCAGGATGATGAAAATGTACAGCGCGGTCGTGACGATCAGGGACACGAAGAGCACGCGGAAGATGCTGCTGTGCCGGAAGCGGTACTCCTCGGCCGAATGGGAGACACTCTCAAAGCCGATGAAGGCCCAGGGCGACAGAAAGCCGATGCGGATGACCTGCCGGAGAGCGTCGGAATCCGGGATAAAGCCCGGCTCCATCGTCAAGCCGCTTTTGCGGAAGCCGAGCATCGCCGCGGTAAAGCAGACCGTGATGCCGACCGTGAACACCAGCACGAGCACCACCATGCAGCGAGCGGTCGCCGTCTTGCTCCTGATGCACAGGAGCCCGATCAGCGCAATGGACGCGATCGTGACGATGGCCTCGCCCAGATAGACCTCATAGCCGAATATCGTATAGAGATAGCCGACCTTGAAGGCGCCGCGCAGGAAGTAGCGCGCGAAGAGAGGGATGCTGGTGGCGTTTGCCCAGAAGATAGAGATATACACCAGGAACATGAACCAGGCCACCAGGAAGGCGCGGTCATAGCCGAAGACACATTTGATATAGTTGTAAAGGCCGCCCGTGCCGGGGTAGCGGTTGCCCAGATAGTGATAGTGGTTCGCCACCATCAGCATCATGACAAAGCCGATCAGCAGCCCGCCGACAGAGCCCATCGGCCCCGCCTGGGACAGATAGGCGCTGCTGGTGACCACCAGGGAGCCCCAGCCGATGGCCGAGCCGACCGACAGGGCCCAGACGGCAAGAGGGGAAAGGTACGGCTGCAGCCCGGATTCGGACTTGGCAGCAGGTGACGTTTCGCTCATTTGTGTCTCTCCTCGTGTTTTCTCATGTCGTTTCGCTCAACTCCCGGGGGACCGTGAGGAGCGGTGTGCAGCAACTCATAATGACAGTATTATACCATTGATCGCGCGCTTTGTCAGCCCGTTTTCGAGGGAATCTTCCGAATTATTCTGCCGGCCTGAAGGCCGGGCGCCGCTCCCGCGCCTGCCCCGGTCACGGACAGAATACTTGACAAGTAGGATTCTGCGTGATATAATCCCCCCACTTTTTCATCAAGGGAGGATAAACCATGCATATCACCGGCTTTTGCCCACTGATCGTAACAAAAGATCCCGAGTCTGTCATGAAGACGTTTGAGGCGCTCGGCTTCGAGAGACGCCACACGAAAACGGACATCGAGGGCGGCGCCAACGTCAACTACGCCATGAAGGACGCCAACGGCAACCGTATCAACATCGCGAGCTCCGAGACGATGGAGCGCGATCTGACCGGCATCAGCATGAATGTGGACGATTTCCAGGAGGCCTATGATTTCCTGCTCTCGAAGGGCTTTGTCAATCCCCGCGGCGACAAGGTCACCGACACCAGCTCCTCGAAGGCCACGCTGCTTTTCTCCCCGTCCGGCTTCCCGATCAACGTCTCCCAGCACATCAGGAAGGACTGATCCCGCGCGGCGCCGCGGCCCCTTTCCGTCACCTTGTGACACCTCTCCCCGGCGCGGGGCGAGGCAAGATGAGGGGATCGACCCCCGACGGAAACAACGTAATAAAGCCCTGTCATTCTGAGGAACGGAGTGCCGAAGGATCTTCAAGATCCTTCGGCTTCGCTCAGGATGACAGGGCTTGTTTTTTCATTGTCGGTGTGCGCCGGGGAGAGCTTCCCCCGCGTGTTCATCCCGCAGGGGATGGTTTTTTACGAAAAGCTGCCGTACATCGCGGCGGCCTCATCCACGCTGAGCTCGCCCTTTCCGACCATGAACGCCGCGACCCGGAGCTGAACCGTGAGCGGATCCCTGATGCCAAGCACCTCCGGGGACATGGTACGATCCGCGGGTATCCGGGCGAAGGGCGCGAACAGCGAGTCAAAGGACAGATCCGTGGTGGGCGTTACCAGCCGTTTCACGGCGGCCATCTCATTGAGCTCTTCCTTTGTAATCAGAAAGCGCATGAATTCGTTTGTCATGTCCAGATTCTCGCAGTCCTTGTTTACGGAGAACTCCACGGAGGGACTGTCGATAAAATATCCCCCCTTATCGGTCAGCGGGATCGGAGAAAAGCTGTACGCAAAAGGCGACCTGGCGAACGCCTCGGACTGGCTTTCCCGTTTCCGGGTCCCGGACACGGTATCCCCGTAGCAGAGCATCATCGGCACATCGCCTTCAAAGAAGCGCAGGATCACCTGGTTATAGTTGTCCGAAATCTGATCACACGCGTCGATATCAATGCAGCCTTCCCGGATCAGCAGCTCCACCGTCTCCAGAGCCGGGCGCATGTATTCTCCCGCCGCGGGGTCCAGCGCATTGGCAAGGGCCAGCGCTTCCGGCTTGTCGGCAAGCGTGGCCACAAACTGCGGATAGGCAATCGTGTTCATGAGGGAGCCGGACGCTTTGAGGCTGTAGCCCATCATGGGGCTATCGTAGCCTCTGCCGCGAAACTCTTTGCAGACGGCTACCAGCTCCGTCAGGGTGGTCGGGATGCTGAGACCTTCCTTCTTGAACAGATCGTTGTTCACCAGCATGCCGTAGGTCCTGGAGAAAACCGGTGCCATCGGTACATGGCCCTCCGCGTCATGACTGAGCAGACCGGGGCGGATGCAGTCCAGGTTCAGCCTGAGGGCGGGGTCCGAAAGATCCTCCATGCGGGCAAACACCGGGTCATACAGTTCGTTCCCGAACATCCAGGTGTGGGAGAAGAAAATGTTGGGCCTGTCCTTGCCCTCCAGCGCCGTGGCCAGGATGTTGTTATAGTCGTCCAGCTTCACGTAGCTGAGCTGCACATTCGGATAAAAGGCGTTGAATCTGTCAAATTCCGCCTCCAGCGCCTCAAAGTTGTCATAGGATCCGGCTACCGTGATGCTGCAGCGCGTGTCCGTGTCGAGGGCCGGCTTGAAGCCGGCGGCGGGTTCTTCCTTCGCCTTTCCGCCGCAGGCCGCGAGCGACACAGCCGCGCAGATGATGAAGATGATGCAGAGCAGTTTTTTCATGATCTCTTTTCCTCCTTGATCCTGCGAATCTCTTTGATGACGAGCTTGATGTCCACCGGCTTTGCGATATGGCCGTTCATGCCGGCGTTCAGGCACTCGGTGACGTTTTCCGAAAACGCGTCCGCCGTCATGGCGATGATCGGGATGGTGGACGCCCACGGGTCATCCAGCGCGCGGATGGTCCTCGTGGCGTCAAGGCCGTTCATCTCCGGCATCTGTATGTCCATAAAGATCAGGTCATAGCCCCCCTTCGGGGCCTGCTTCAGCTTCTCCACGCAGACGCGCCCGTTCTCGGCGCGCTCCGCCGTGATCCCGAACATGGCGAGGATGGCGGAGATGATCTCCCAGTTGATGTCGTTGTCCTCCGCGACGAGGATGCGCATCCCCTTCAGATCGGAGTAGTCGTTCTCCGGCTCGACGGACTTTGTCCCGGTTCCAAGCAGCTCGTTGATCTTGTCATAGAGCGTGGAGCGGAACAGCGGCTTGCTGACGAAGCCGTTTGCGCCGGCCTCCTTCGCCGCGTCCTCGATATCCGACCCGTCGTAGGCGGAGATCAGCAGGATGGGGATGTCGGAATCCGCCTCCGCGCGGATGCGGCGTATCGTTTCGACGCCGTCGACCTCCGGCATCTTCCAGTCGATGATCACGACGCGGTAATCCCGGCCCGTCTCATGCCGGCGCGCGATCATGCCGACCGCCTCCGGCCCGCTTCCCGCGCGGTCGGCCGTCACGCCGAGAGAGCGCAGGGTGTCGACCGCGGTCTCCAGAAGGACCTCGTCGTCGTCGACGATGAGCACGTCCATCGCCTCAAGGGTCATATCCTCCCGCTGCCGCTCCGCTGCGGGAATGTCCAGCGTGACGGTGAAGGTCGTCCCTTTTCCCTGCTCGCTCCGGCAGTCGATGGTGCCGCCCATCAGATCGACCATCTGCTTGGTGATGGCGAGGCCGAGTCCGGTGCCCTGAATGCTGTTTACGCGGCTGTCGGTCTGGCGCGAAAACGGCTGGTACATGTTCGCCATAAATTCCGGACTCATGCCGATGCCGGTATCGGATACCGTGTAAATCAGCCGCACGCAGCCGGGCTTCGGGCTCTCCTCCTCGCGCATGTCCACGCTGACGCGGCCGCCGGGCTCCGTGTACTTGATGGCGTTGGAGAGGAGGTTGATGCAGATTTGATTCAGCCGGAGCTGGTCGGTGTAGAGATACTCCTTTTCCATCCGGTTGATGCGGAAATTGAACTCGATATTCTTTTCCTTGATCATCGGCTGGGACAGATTGACGAGGTTTTCCACCGTCTCGACGATGGAGAAGGTCAGAGGGCTGAGGTTCAGCTTCCCGCTCTCGACCTTGGAGATGTCCAGAATATCGTTGATGAGCGTGAGCAGGTGGTTGCTGGCCAGCGTGATCTTCCGCAGGCTCTCCCTCACGGAATCCGTGTCGCCGAGATTCTTCTCCGCGATCGTCGTAAGGCCGATGATCGCGTTCATCGGCGTGCGGATATCGTGGGACATTGTGGAGAGGAAATCGGTCTTCGCCTTGTTCGCCGACGCCGCTTCTCTCGCGGCCGCCAGGAGCTTCTTGTTGAAGGAGATCATCACGGCCAGGTCAAATACGAACAGGATCAGAAGCCCCGCGGAGACGAAACCGATCAGCAGCCAGTTTTCGGCGCTCACATGCAGGTCCCTGACCGGCATGAAGCTGAGCAGCGTCCAGCCCTCCGTCGCGGCCACCGGGATATAGGCGAGTATGCATTCCTCGCCGCGTGAGTTGCGCATGGTGAGAGAGCCGGTCTCCGAGGTGATGGTCCGGAAAAGCTCCTGCGCCGAGGCGGGATCAACGGTGTTGTAGGATCTGTAGAACTCAAAGAAGCTGGCGTTTTTGAAGGAGTGGCCCTTGATGATGTAGTCGCCCTTCGCGTCGATCATGGAGAGCTCCGCGTTTTCAAACTCCTCCTGCGGGAAGACCCACTTCTGCTCCAGCTCCGAGATGGGCAGCACGCGCAGCAGGATGGCTTTCCGCGGCCTGCCGGTATCGCTGTCATGGAGCGTGATGAAATTGCAGAAGGCCAGGGACTGCTCCCCGTTGACCGGGTTCGTATACGCGCGGGAGATGTTGATGGATTCTCCGATATTGTGGATCCAGCTCACATCGTTCAAAAGCTCCATCCGCTCATAGGAGACGGAGTAATCGTCGGAGCTCTCGTGCCTTGCGCGCGTGGACAGGCCGGACAGCGTATCGAGGTATACAAGATGCGCGGAGGCGCTCGGCAGCACATGGGAGATGCGGATGAAGGAGACCGCCTCCTCGATGGTCATGTCCTTGCTGTTGATATAGTGCGCCCACACATCGCAGATGCGCTGTTCTCCCTCCAGATAGTTCTCGGTGACATGCTCCATGGTGATGGTGGTGTTTTCAAAATGCTCGATCTGCCTCCGGGTGTAATACACGTTTTCAAAGCGGGAATACAGGACCACGAAGGTCAGCATCGCGAGCATGATGAACACGTTGACCAGTATGACCCAGGTTTTTTTCACAGCGCATTCCGCCCCTTCCGAACTTTTGGCCCCGCACGAGTCAGCGCAGCCGGACACGCGACCTCATCATTCCTCACCCCGCGGGGAGAAGCGCTCTCATGATCGACGCGGCATTTTTTTCTATTATACGCGAAAAACCGTCATTCTTCAATAGAGTCACCATAGAAAAAAACGGGGCGTCAGCGCAGCGCCTCGCGGAGCTCCCGCAGGGTGAGATCGTTCTCGCGGGCGAGCCGTCTGAGATCCTCGTACTCCGGCTTCTCGCGCTCTGCGCCCCAGCCCTCGGCGCGCTTGACCGTCACCTCGCCCCAGGGCGTATCCGCCTTGCGGAAGGAGCGGCTGAGCGTATGGCGCAGGGAGAACACGGCGCGCACGCCGAGTGTCGTGGTGTGCCGGAAGAGGCAGCGCATCAGCTCGTTTTGCTGATCCGTTCTGCACAGCACCGAGAGCATCACGCCCGGGCGGCCCTTCTTCATGCCGATGGCGGTGGTCCACACGTCGAGAGCCCCGGCCTCCAGCAGCCGCTCCTGCGCAAAGCCCAGCTCCTCGCCGGTCATATCGTCCAGATTGCAGTGGAGCTCCACCAGACGCCCGGGCGCCTCGTTCCCCTCGCCCAGCAGGACGCGCACGGCGTTGAGCTGTCCGAAATCCTTCGTCCCCATGCCGTAGCCGCATTTTTCCACCGTGAGCATCGGGACGCCGCCGAACGCGTCTGCGAAGAAGCGCAGCAGTGCCGCGCCCGTCGGGGTGCAGAGCTCGGACCTGATCTCCCCCTCATACCAGGGGATGCCGCGCAGCAGGATCTCCGCCGCGGGGGCGGGCACCGGCAGCACGCCGTGGGCGCACCTGACCGTGCCGCCGCCGACGTTGACGGGGGAGGCGATCACCCGCTCCGGCGCGAGCTTTTCCATCAGCAGGCACACGCCCAGCACGTCCGCCACCGCGTCGAGGGTGCCGACCTCGTGGAAGTGGATGTGCTCCATGTCCTGCCCGTGCACCTCGGCCTCGGCCTTTGCGATGCTGTCAAAGACGGCGAGGGCGTTTTCGCGCACCGCGTCGGAGAGGGGCACGGCGGCGATCAGGGCCCGGATCTCCCGGATGCCGTTGTGATGATGGCGGTGCTCGCCGCCGTGGTGATGCTGCCCCTCCTCCTCGCCGTCCACCGTGACGCGGACGTGCAGGCCGCGGACGCCGCATTTCACGTCCGGTTCCGCGGTGACAACAGCCTTCCCGGCGAGGGCCGTGTTGATCTCCCGCAGGAAATCCGCACGCGCCTCTTCTTTTAACAAGTCCAGCAGGGCGGCGGTCAGCATATCGCCGGCCACGCCCATGCCGCAGTCCAGGTACAGTGTTCTCATTTGCTTCTCTCCCTTGGGATCGGGTCAAGGCTGACCTCGGAATAGTACGGCCTGAGCGCCGCTTTGATCTCGTCCAGGCGCGCCGCCGCGGTCTCGTGCTGACCGGCGATGAACTGGAGCTTTGCCGCCCCGTCCCTCGTGCGGAGGCGAAAATCCGTAAAGCCCATTTGAAACAGCGCGTCCTCTCCCGCCTCGATCGCGGCGAGCTTTTCCGCCGTGATCGGCTCTCCCGTCGGGACGCGGGTGGCGAGACAGGCGTAGGCCGGCTTGTCCCAGGTGAAGAGCCCGGCCTCGCGGCTGCGGCGGCGCAGCTCCCCCTTCGTGATGCCGCACAGGCGCAGCGGGGACAAAACCCCCGCCTCCCGGAGCGCCTGCCAGCCGGGGCGGTCGCCGATGTCGTCGCTCGCGTTGGTGCCGTCGATCACGAGCGGATACCCGTCCCGCGCGGCGGCCCGTCGGATGGCTGACATGATGAGCTTCTTGCAATAATAGCAGCGATTCGCCGGATTGGCCGCGACCGCGGGCTCGGAGAGCGGGTCTGCCTCCAGCACCGTGACCGCGGCTCCCAGCTCCGACGCGAGGCGCAGCGCGTCCCGCAGCTCAAACGCCGGCTGGAAGGGCGATTTGACGTAATACACGCCCAGGTCTTCGGCCCGGCGCAGGCCCTCACAGAGCAGGTAGGACGAGTCCGCGCCGCCGGAGAAGGCGAGGGCCGCGCGCGGATGCTCGCGAAAGAAATCGCTCAGTTCCATATCAGTCCAGGTGGTTGATCATGCTGGCCATGTAGCCCGCGCCGAAGCCGTTGTCGATGTTCACGACGCAGACGCCGCTTGCGCAGGAGTTGAGCATACTCAGCAGCGCCGCGATCCCGCCGAGGCTGGCGCCGTAGCCCACGCTGGTGGGCACGGCGATGACCGGGCAGTCCGCAAGGCCGCCGATCACCGAGGGCAGCGCCCCCTCCATGCCCGCCACGGCCACGATCACGCGGGCGGACATGATCTGCTCCATATGGCTCAGCAGCCGGTGGATGCCGGACACGCCCACGTCGTAGAGGCGCAGGACCTCGTTTCCCAGCACCTCCGCCGTGACGGCGGCCTCCTCGGCCACCGGAATGTCGCTGGTGCCGCCGGTGGCGACCACGACGCGGCCCTTGCCCGTGGGCTCCGGCAGCTCGCCGATCACCCCGGTGCCGGACAGGGGATCGTAGCGCAGGGGGAGCGCCGCCCCCACATACGCGGCGGCCTCCGCGCCGAGGCGCGTGACGAGTACGGTGTTCTGCCCGTTCTCCCGCATGGTCCGCGCGATGCCGAGAATCTGCTCCTTCGTCTTGCCCGCGCCGTAGATCACCTCCGGCACGCCCTGGCGGATGCCGCGGTGGAAATCCACCTTGGCGTATTCGCCGATCTCCTGAAAGGGCTGCATTTTCAGCCTGAGGGCCGCGTCCGCCGGGCTGAGCGTCCCGGCCGCAACCTGCTCCAGCAGCGCCGTCAGTTCCGATTTATCCATAACAGACCTCCCGTGATCCTCTCCGATTTCTTTTTCATGCTTCCATGCCGACAAAACGCCGCAGGATGGCCGCGGCGCACTTTTCCGCAACAAGCCTCGCGCGTGTGATTATAACCCAGAATAACACGGTTTTTTACTCCGCGTCAACCCCGCGCGGTGAAGGAATAAAGATTACAAAAAGCTTGGGCAAATTCGCAAATGCTGCGAATATGCCCAAGTTTGTCTATCATCCGGTTTTCTGCCGGGCGGCTGATCCCTGCCGGGAAACCGCAGAATCCGGTTTTTCACAGCCCGTTTCCTGTTGTTCGGCCGAGACACGTCCGCCCGACCGCGGGCGCATTCCGGGCATGGAGCCGGGGGCGTCTGCAAGGCGCGGCTTCGGTATGTGCGGTCATGCCGCCGAAACCTGGAGGGAGACGAACTTGCTGCGCGTATAGACCTTCATGCCGTCCTTCATCGTATAAGCAAGCCTGCCGTTTATGACGTCTTCAAGAAACGCGCCTGCCTCGATGACCGGGTCCGTGCCGGGCAGGATCGCGTTATGGGAGCAGTAGACCCACCGGATATTCTTTTCCCGTATCACGGTTTCGATCCTGCGCATACTCTCCAGATAATCGGGCAGGGAGGCGTCTTCACCGAAGGCATAGAGCGGGCCGGGATACCAGGTATCCCCGGTAAACAGCAGGCCGTTGTGCGCGTCGATCAGGGTGATGCACGAGTCGTTATGGCCGGGCGTATACAGGACCTCCAGCTCCCGGTTCCCGAGGTCGATCGTCTGACCGTCCTCCACGGTGGCTGTCGGCGCTTTTCCGGCGATGAAGAAGGTATCCCCGGCAAAGCCCTCCGGCGGTCTGATGATCTCCTCCGGAACGATGAAGCCCTCGAGCTCCTCATGTGTATACCCCTGCGTCAGTCTCTCCACGGCGGAGTCGATCCGATAGCACATGACCCGGTCAAACTGCGCGTTGCCCCCGATATGGTCGGGGTGGTTATGCGAGTTCAGAACGGTGATCGGGAGCGCGGTCAGCGCCTGCACACAGGAGCGGATATCGCCGATCCCCAGCCCCGTATCCCAGAGCAGGGCGGACGTCTCTCCCAAAATGAGGTAGGAGATGACCAGCTCGCTCTGCCTGTATTCAAACAGCGCATATACATCTCCCGGAAGCGCATATACCCGGAACCATTGCTCACCCGGCACATCGACCGTCTGAAAGCGGTCCCAGAAGGGGGTATACATCTCCAGATCCGGGAGCCACGAGCGCTGCGCTTCGCTCAGGTCCGGCCCGGGGTCCAGCGCCTTATCCGAGGCTCCGGCCGCGGCGGAAAGGGGAAAAGCGCAGAGAACGGCAAACAGCAGCAGCCAGGCGATCCGGTTTTTTCTGATGTGATTCATTTTCTTTCTTGTCATGAGGCAAAGTAACTGATGAGCTCAGCAGGGTCTGTCACCTTCGACAGGCCATAACAGACCAGCGCCAGCGACACGATCCATATCGCAGTATAGACGATCTTCCGCTTTGCCCCCCGAAGGCCTGTTATAGTGAAGTGGATATACCTCTCATTGAACTCAATGCAAAGGTAACAGACGGCAAGCGCCAGCAGGCCAAGCAGAAACGGCATCAACTGTCCCTGCATAAATTCGCCGCGAACGGCCAGGAGGATTATCATGGCGGTGCCGATCAGCACGTCGCTGATACAGTAGTAGCTGTTGACGTGCCTGGACAAATGGTTCAAGAAAGCGGGGACTCTCCCGCCTGTCAGACGGGAGAACTTATACAGGATGCTCAGAAAGATCAGCACATTCAGACACAGGAGAACAGAATCCAGACCCGTTGTGGGCTCTTCATCCAGGAGATACGGCGGCATCAGCGGGAAGGGGACATTCACACGCAGCACAATATAGATCAACGAAAGCGGAATACAGATCAGCAGGACCCGGTTTGCCATTCTGCCCTTGTCCGCGATATAGGGGTAGATTCCTCCGACCAGGTACCCGAAAGACAACATCAGAAAGTGCGTCCCCAGTGAGAACAGCGCGTCGTCGGTCTGGATGAAAAGATTCAGAATCCGGTGCGGCCAGAACGCGTCCGGCGTTTTGATGACGGACGGAAGCAGAGTCGAGAGCAGATTCATTGCAAGTCCGATTGCCAGAATCCACCCATCCCGCAGCTTCAGCATTTTCAGCAGCGCCATCAGGAGAAAAGACAGACCGAAAAAGGTCAGGACGTCGGAAGTGAAGACATCCAGAATAAACGGTATAAACATCTTGTCCCCGGTGATTCGGCAGGCGGCCAGCGCGGGCAGGCCGCTGCGAAGGAGATTGACAAGCTGGCTGATCGTCAGCAGCGCGATGCCGCGCCCGGCGATGTCCTTCGGCTCCTGATGCCGTGAATACCGCATTCCGATTCCCGCGCAAATGATAAAGCTACCTGCGCCCAAAAAGCGTTGTAAGAAGTCTGTGATGCTTCGGAGTATCCCGCTGCAGTCCGGAGCAAATGCATAAAAGGCATGAATCAGAACCATATAGATGATGCTGATGCCTTTGGCCATGTCGATTTCCGGCTGCCTGCCGGTGTTGACTTTATTGTTTTCCAGATATTTCATATCATCGTTCTGTTCCGCTATTGAAATCCGGTGCCTGCTTTTTCATCAGCGTTTCCAATATCCGGATATAAAGGTCGTGGAACGCGATCATCCTTTCCTTGTCGAACAGGCCCTCCGCGTAGTCCATCTCGGAGTCAAAGCCTCCGTCGCCGTATTCGTTTTCAAAGAGCTCCAGCTCCGTCCGGGCTCCGGCGGCGGAATAATCGTCCCGCAGCTCGAGCATCTCATGCTTCAGCTCGTTGAGCTCATCCCCGCCGAAGCCGAGCTGCAGGTTGACCTCCAGACTGTCGTTCACATAGGCGCGGAGCTTTTCCGCCATGAGATCATAGCTGCAGTGGGCGATGGCCCCGGCGACCTGATCCTTCACGGAATGGAGCAGCTCGCGGACGGAGGCGTATTCCTCCATGCGCGCGGCCGCCGGCATGTTCCGGATCAGCAGACCCACGGCGCCCGCCGCCTCCGGCGCAAGGCGGTTGTTGAAGATCCAGTTGATGATGACATGCTTTTTCCCCGAAAAGCCTGACAGCGCCATGAGTCCGGCGGCGACGGCCATCACGGAGAGCGTCACGCCCCAGTATTCCTCTGCCGCGCGCACCTGCTGCGCATCAAAGCTCAGACGGTAGATGCGGCTGTGACCCTGGTCGATGTTCTCGTTGTCGTGATCCTGCTCGAGATTGTTGCACCAGTCGCTCATTTCACCATAGCGTTCACGGAAGTAGGCGCAGTCCCTTTCGTACTCCCCCTCTTCGCTGCGCTTCTCCGCCTCGGCCAGCATGGCGAAGTAGTAGTCCTTCTGCAGCGGCCTTCCGAAATAGGCGTTCATGATGTCGGCGAGCAGGACGCACATCGAGCCGCCGTCCATCACGACATGGTGGACATCCATGAACAGATAGCAGCCCTTTCGGCCGCGGAACACCCTGGCCTTGCAGAGACAGGCGTTCAGGAGCCTGTCGAAGGGTCTCAGCAGCGTATCGGCCAGCGCGTCCTCGGCCGCGGGATCGACGTCCTCCACCGTCACCTCCGGCAGAAGTCCCGGCCTGTACTGCTGCCGGAGCTGCCTCTTATTGTCAAAGAAGAACGCCGTGGAGAGCGCCGGATGCTGCGCCAGCGCGCGGTTGACCGCGGCGCAGAGCCTGTCCGCGTCCGCGTCCTCAAAGCGGGCCAGAAAGTGCATGGTGCTCCACATGGTGGACTCCGGCTCGAAGAGCTGATAGTCGATCATCTGAAGCTGCAGGGGCGAGATCGGGTGTGGGACAAGACGCGCGCGCTCCTCCCGCGCGTCCAGGCTCTCAACGCCGGCTCTGGTCTCCAGCGCCCTGGCGATGGCGCCCGGAGTGCGCAGCTGGAAGATATCCGCGGGCGTCATGCCCTCGAGCTTTGCCTCGGCCATACAGAGCATGGCTTTCAGGGAATCGCCGCCCAGATCAAAGAAGTCGTCCAGCAGGCCGACCCGGCTCTCCTCCGGCCCGAGCGCGCGGGCAAACGCGGCGCAGAGGGCCTTCTCCGTCTCTGTCCGGGGCGGGACATATTCCGCCCGCAGCTCCTTCAGATCCGGCTCGGGCAGCGCTTTGCGGTTGACCTTCCCGCTGCTGTTCATGGGCATCGCGTCGAGGCGCGTCAGCACCGCGGGCACCATGTATTCCGGCAGCTTCTCCTGCAGGAAGGCCCGCAGGCTGCCGGCGTCGACCGCTTCCCCGGCGGTATAGTACCCGGCCAGATATTCGGCGCCGTGCGTATTCCGCACCGCCGCCGCGCTGCCGGAGACGCCCGGAAACTCGGCCATGACCTTTTCAATCTCATCCAGCTCGATCCGGAAGCCGCGCAGCTTGATCTGATTGTCGATGCGCCCGAAGATGCGGATCTCCCCGTCCTCCGTCCACGCCGCGAGATCGCCGCTGCGGTAGGCGCGCAGGCCGTTGTGCGTGAAGAAGGCGGCGGCGGTCTTCTCCGGCAGATTCACATAGCCGCGCCCCACCTGGCTGCCGCAGATGATGAGCTCGCCGCGCATACCGGGCGGCAGCTCGTTTCCGAAGGGATCGGCCACATAGAACTGCGTATTGGCGATGGGGCGGCCCACGGTCACGTGTTCGGAGCCTGTCATCAGCGCGGCGGCGCAGCCCATGGTACACTCCGTGGGGCCGTAGACGTTCAGGATCACGCTGTCCTCCCGCAGCCTGCGCAGACGGTCATAGAGCTGCCGCGGGAAGGCCTCCGAGCCGACGTCGAAAAACCGGAACTGTCGGATGGCCTCCCGGCTCTCCGGGATCTCCAGCAGGCTCAGCAGATAGGTGGGGGTACAGGTGATGCCGTTTGCCCCGCTCTCCCGCACCAGGCGCGCAAAGGCGGCCGGATCGTGGATCTCCGTCTCCGTGGCGATGACCACCGGGTTTCCGCTGCACAGCGGCACGAACTGCTCCACCACGGACACGTCGAAGGAGAAGGAGGCCAGCGCCAGATTCACCTGTCCCGGCGCGGCATAGTGCATGATCTCAATGGACTTCCCGTTCCTGTGGACATAGTTTGCAAGGTTCCCGTGCTCGATCATGACGCCCTTGGGGCGCCCGGTGGAGCCGGAGGTATAGATGACGTAGGCAAGGTCCTCCGGCTGTATGGAGAGCTCCGGCGTCCGGGCCTGCGCGTCCGGGCGGATCTCCTCCGGGCTGCTTGCCCCGAAGGCCTCCTCCAGCGTCAGGAGCCTCCAGCTTTCCCCCGCGAGGGAGCGGCCCCTGCTCTGCGCCTCTGTCGTCAGCAGCAGCGGGCAGGCCCCGTCCTCCATGCAGAAGGTGATCCGATCGTCCGGATACGCGGGGATGAAGGGCAGGAAGGCCGCGCCGGCCTTCAAAACGGCATTTTCCGCCACATAGGCCCAGACCTCCCGGTCAAAGAGCACGCCGACGAGCTGCCCCTTCCGGACGCCTTCGTCGATCAGGCGCTGCGCCAGCTGACCGGACAGCAGATCGAGCTCCCGGAAGCTCAGCGTCTTCCCGGCGGCGGTCACCGCGAGCCGGTCCGGACTGCGCAGAGCGTGGCGGTGGATCTGCTCCTGCACGGGGATGAAGGACATGGGGACCGCGGTATCGTTGAAGGACCGGAGCGTTTTTCTGTCCTCCGGCGTCAGCAGGGAGACCTCGCCGATCATCTGCGCGCCGAGAAGGCCCTCCGCCGTTGTAAACAGGTCCTGCGCGAAGCGCAGCGCCCATTTCTCCGTGAACTTCTCGTTGCGGTATTCGACGGTCATGTTATACAGGCCGTCGGAGGCAAAAAGCTGGACGGACAGGCACCCGGTCACCATGCCGGTGTGGTAGTGCTCCATGAACCACTTGTCGCCCCGGAGCAGGCTTTCCCCCGCCGCGGTGCCCATGTTGTCCGTGAACAGGTCGCCCTGATAGATGAATTCCACGTCCTCGTTCACCGGGCAGGTCTTGAGCACCTCGTCAAAGGAATAGATGTCATTGGCCATGGAGGTGAAAAGCTGCCTGCCGATCCCGCGCAGGAAATCCCCGACGGGCTGATCGCTTCTGAGATCGCCGTACACGGGGATGCGCTTGATGAGCGTGCCGACGGTGCGGTTCATCTCCGGCAGCGCCCGCCCGTTGTACACCGTGGAGAAGGAGACGTGCCTGCTGCCCAGGTACTTGCCCAGCATCAGGGCCATGGCGCCCATGAAGAAGCTGCTTTCGGAGATATGCTGCTTCTCGCAGAAGGCCCGGACCCGCTCCACCGTCAGGGTCCCCGGCTCCCAGCGGATGTTCCGGCTCACGCCGGGCGTCAGCGGGCCGTTCAGGTCGCCGGACAGGGCGGGCACGTCGTCCGCGTCCCGGAACAGGTTCCGATAGTACTCCTTTGCTTTTTCGTGGGAGCCGTCCCGCATCAGCCGCTCTTCGTACAGAGCGACCTGCTGGATGGTGCAGTCCTCCCCCAGAAGCGGCTTGCCGGCCAGAGCGCGGTTCATCTCGCTGATGAACAGGCTGATCGCCGTGCCGTCGAAGAAAATCAGGTGTGACTTGATGGCGAGGTAGCAGCGCTCCGGCGTGCGGTAGACCGCCATGTGGAAGAGAAGCTCGTCCAACAGGGGGACCACCGGGAAAAACTCCTTCATGAAGCGCAGGCGCCCCTCCTCCGTGCCCTCTATGACGGGGATGTCGGGTTCGGCGTCCGGCTTCATCACCATGCCGGGCATCCCGCTCTCATCCGCGCGGATGACGTACTTCATGCCGGGGTGCGCGTCCAGCACCTGCCGCACGGCGCGGATCAGCTCCTCCGCGCTGACGCCCTCGGCGGCCCGCGTCAGATAGGGACTGGTGTAGGTCTCCCTGCTGCCGCCGGTGAGGCTCTCCAGATAAATGCCCATCTGCGTCTTGGTCAGGGGACAGACGTCGCGGTCCGGCGCCGGGAGGAGCGCATCATGCCCGGCCTCGAGGAACGCTGCCATGTCCCGGGGCGTGGGATGGGCGGAAACGTCCTGAAAGGACAGGGCAAAGCCCTCGCCGCTCAGCCGGTCGATCAGGATCGCGGCGCTCAGGGAGGTGCCGCCCTGGTCGAAGAAGTCCGCTCTGGCGCTGACCTGCTCCATTCCCAGGGCGTCGGCAAAGGCCTCGCAGATTTTACGCTCGGTTTCCGTAGCCGGCGCCTCGTATTCCGCCTCGTCCGTCCTGATCTCCAGGGCCTTCAGAAGCGGATAGTCCACCTTGCCGCGGTCATTGCGGGGCATGGTCTCCAGGTGGACGAAGTATTCGGGCACCATGTATGAGGGCAGGAAAGCCGCGGCGTACGCCTTCAGCGCCTCCGGGGAGGCCTCCTCGCCGGTATAGTAGCAGCAGAGAAGGTCGCCGCCGTGAACGCGCACGTCGACGCCCGCCGCCTCGGTGACGCCCTCCCTGCGGGTCATGACCCGCTCGATCTCGCCCAGCTCCACGCGATAGCCCCGGACCTTGACCATCCGGTCATTGCGCCCGTGGAAGAGCAGGTTCCCGTCCGCATCCCACGCCATCCTGTCGCCGGTGTGATACAGGCGCGTGCCGGGGCGGAAGGGGTTTGACGTGAAGCGCCGCGCCGTCTCCTCCGGCATGTTGCTGTAGCCCGCCGCGAGCCAGGGGCTGGATACGCAGAGCTCGCCGACCGCTCCGGGCTCCGTGATGAGCTCTCCGTCCTCGTCCAGCAGGTACGCGCTGACCCCGGGGCTCGGCTTTCCCAGTGAAAGGGGCCCGCCCTCTCCCGCCGGGCGGTGCGAGACGAAGGCGCTCTCGGTGCTGGCGTAGCCCTCGTATACCCCCGGATCGCGGGTGTCGCTCCGGGATTTTTCGCCTCCCATCAGGACATACTCCAGCGGGAGAGGGCCGTGGAGCCTTCTGAGCACGTCGTACATCGCGGGCGGGATGAACATGCCCGTGATCTGCCGCTTGTGAAACAGCTCCCAGACCATGTCCATGTTTTTCCGCTCGGTCTCGTTTGCAATATAGACGCTGCCGCCCTGGGTCAGCATCGGCATGATGTCCAGGACCGCGGCGATAAAGCTGAAGCCGGAGACACAGAGCGTGCGGGTGTGCGCCGTCGGCCGGATGACGTCGCCGTAGGTCTCCCGGAAGCTCTCCAGCATCCGCTGCAGGTGGATCACACCCTTGGGCCTGCCCGTCGAGCCGGAGGTGTACAGGATATAGCCCTCCGCGTCCGGGTCGGAGAGATCCAGCGTCTTGTCGCCCGTCGGGTCGCTGCCGTGCATCGGCTGCATCTCCTCAATGCGCAGCACCGGAACGCCCGCGGCCCTCTCCGTGAGCGTGCCGACCGTAACGCACAGGGCGCAGCCGGCATCCTCCAGGATGGCCCGCACCCGCTCCGCGGGGTATTCCGCGTCGATGGGCACGACGGCGCACCCGGCGCGCAGTACCGCAAACTGGGCGACGACAAACGCCTTCGTCCGGGGCAGGAGCAGGGCGATGCGCCCCCTGCGCTCCCTTCCGCCCAGGCGCGCAAGGATCTGCTCCGCCATGTATGCCGAGAGATTGTTCATGCGGTCATAGGTGATCGCGCCCTGGCTGTCCAGCACGGCATTGCGCTCCGGATGCAGCTTCGCCTGCTCCAGAAACTGTCTGACTACACTTGCCATCTCAAATTCTCCTTTTCCGGGTCAGATTCCGGCGCCGTCCGGAGCTTCTGATCCTCATGTCTGTACCACCACAATAAACACGCGACCACGGCGATCGTCGCAAGGATTTCCGCAAGCGGAAGGGACAGCCACAGTCCGTTGACGCCGATGAGCAGCGGCAGCAGCCAGACCGCCGCGAGCGGCCCGACGAAGCCCTTCACCGCCGCAATGATGAGAGACGCGCCGCCCTCGTTCAGCCCCGTGAAATAGGAGGCGGCGTAGGTCGTGACCCCGCCCGGAAGGAAGGAGAGACCGGCCAGCCGCAGGGCATGTGCCGCAAGCGCGCTGAGCTCCCCGTTGTATCCCACAAAGAAGCGGGAGATCGGATCGGCCAGGGCAAGACAGAGCCCCGTCATGACAAGGCCGAAAAGTCCCATCAGCAAAAGAC
The DNA here is from genome assembly GCA_902779945.1 of Oscillospiraceae bacterium. Taxonomy (GTDB): domain Bacteria; phylum Bacillota; class Clostridia; order Oscillospirales; family Oscillospiraceae; genus Limivicinus. The sequence goes on from CACZDN010000004.1 coordinate 55,773, forward strand.
CGCTGCGGCGCAGGCTGCGCACCTCCGCTGCGTTCTTTTTCCCCAGGTGATAGCCCACCACCGGCACGATGCTCATACTGACGCCGTAAAACACCGCCGAAAACAGGCCGCCGACATATTCGCTGACCGCATAGGCGCCGACCCCGGCCTCGCCCAGATAGCGCAGCATCTGCAGATTGAAGATCAGAGCGACGACGGCGTAGGCCACCGCGTCCACCATCTCCGACGCGCCGTTATACAGCGTCTTCCCCAGAGCGGCAGGGTCCATGGCGGGCCGCGAGAAATGCAGGGTGTGGCGCCGATCCGCAAAATAGACGGCGGGGATCAGCGCGCTGAGCGTCCAGGCAAGCCCGGTGGCCACCGCCGCCCCTTCCATGCCCCGGCCGAGCACGGCTACAAAGACCCAGTCCAGCAGGATGTTCGCCGCCGCGTTCGCCGCAGTCGCGGCAAGTCCCAGCCCGGGGCGCTCCGCCGTGATCAGCAGCGGATGCAGCGCTATGGAGAGCATCTGGAAGGGCATGAAGAAGCAGAGCACTCTTCCGTAGGTCACGCAGCCGCCGAGCAGCGCGTCCGAAGCACCCACCATGCGGGCAACGGCGGGCAGCAGGATATACAGCGCCGCCGCGAGCAGGACCCCGATCACCGCCAGCGCCAGCATCGTCATGCTCAGGATCGCATTCGCTTTTTCCCTGTGGCCCTCTCCCAGCTCCCTGGAGATCAGGGCGCTGGCCCCGGTGCCGAACATCAGTCCCACATACATCACGATCAGCAGGGGCGGGAAGATCAGGTTCTCCGCTTCAAAAGCCGCTTCGCCGATGTAGTTGGAGATGAAATATCCGTCCGCCGCCTGATAGGTATTATCCACGATCTGCATCCCGATGCACGGGAGGGAAAACAGCAGGATCGTGGAGAGCTTAAAGTGGTCGGATAACTGAATACGCTTCATGGCGCCTCGTTTCCGCTGCTTTTTTGTTATGGCAACACCGCACAATCCGCCTTCGGCGCCTCCTGGAAAATTAGCGCCCTGATTTTGTCGCTTTTTCTTGCAATACACAAAGTATTCCTGCAAAAAACTGCCTTCATCAGAACCCAATTTTCCAGGATTCGCTCTTGCCGAATTATGCGGTGTTGCCCTATGGCAATCAGAACACAAAGCAGCAACGTTATATGGAATATCATACCACAAACCGCACGTCGGCGCAACAAAAGCAGGAGCACGGACACGGCAATACATTTGGATATTGTTGTGAAATGAACACGGCCGCAAGTCTCTTTTCCTTGCCGTTGACGGCAAGGCGTGATATACTGCTCTCAACAGACCCGGAATACTATCGGAGGCATAAACAGTGGATACACGGACAGCAGCACGCACAAACGGGAGGCCGAGAAGGTTCTCCCTTCGCTTCAAGCTGAATCTGGTGATTGTGAACGCCGTCCTGCTCAGCTCTCTCTGCGTGCTTTCTCTGGCATTTTACGCGCATTGCCGGCAGATTGACCGGATCTTCTACGACGAGGCCGAGCGCGCCGCCCTGAACGTCAGCAAGCTCCTCAACAGCTTTGCCGAAGACAACGCTGTTGTCGTAAACCTCTGGAATGCAATCGACACGGATGAATTCCGTTCGCTCCGGGAGCGCGCCGTCCGGGAGGACGATCCGGGGCTGATCGAGGACTGGATGAAAAGCAGGGCTTCCGCCCGGGGAAGCGCGGCCCCGGAGAGAAGCCTCATGGACGATTATGAATACTGCTGTGAAAGCCTGCTGTCGATCGAAGAATGCTTTCCGCTCGCCAATCTCTATATCCAGCGGGATGTGGGTGAGCTGACCTGGAATCTGATAGACCCGGAGGAGAGCTTCCTGAACATCGGCTCAGTGGAAATCCCCATCGACGAGTTTCAGGAATACGAAGCCAATGCGCGGATTCCGGCGACGGTCTATCGCAGCGAGTACGGATGGCTCTGTACCGCCTGCGAGACTGTGTACCGCTTTCCTACGGACGAGCCCTTTGCGATCATATCCGCCGATATCGACATGAACGATATTGCGCATGAGCGGGTGCTGTTCCTCCTCAACTGCGTGATCCTGATCCTGCTGGCGACCACGGCTGCGATCTTCATCAACCTGTTCTTTGTCCGGCGCATCGCGGTCGACCCGCTGTGCAGGCTTCAGAAGAATGTCAGCGGCTTTACCTCGGGCGAAAACGCCTATACCGCCGAGAACATGGTCAAGCCCGATTTTCGTTCTCGTGACGAAATCGGCGAGCTCAGTCAGGAGATTCGCAACATGCAGGAGCGTATCGTGGACTACACCCGCGATCTGGAGCGGGTCACGGCGGAGCGCGAGCATATTCGCACGGAGCTCGACCTCGCCGGGCAGATTCAGCGCAACGCGCTGCCTGTGCTCGGAGCGGAGTTCTCCGGTCACAGCAGGTTTACGCTCGGCGCATCCATGACGCCCGCCAGAGAGGTCGGCGGCGACTTTTACGACTTTTTCTTTACGGATGAAAACCACCTCGCTCTCGTGATCGCGGACGTGTCCGGCAAGGGCGTTCCCGCGGCGCTGTTCATGATGTCCGCCAAAAACAGGATCAGCAGCCGTGCGCTCGGCGGCGGTACGCCCGCCGAGATACTGACGGATGTAAACCTCCAGCTCTGCAAGCGCAATCCCACCCATATGTTCGTTACGGTATGGCTGGGGATCCTCGATCTTCGGACAGGGCTGCTCACGGCCTGCAACGCAGGGCATGAGGAACCGGCGCTTCGCGGAGCGGACAGCGTTTTCCGCCTTTATCACGACAAACACGGCTTTGTCCTCGGCGGGATGAAGCGCTCGCGCTATACCGACTACGAGCTGCGGCTTGCTCCCGGCGACACGCTTTTCGTCTATACGGACGGCGTCACGGAGGCGTCGGACGAGGAACAGCGCTTTTACGGGACCGACAGACTGCTTGCCGCTCTGAACGCTCCCGGCCCGTCCGATCCGGACGAGCTCCTGGCGGCAGTGCGGCAGAGCATTCAGGACTTCGCGGGCCCGGCGGAGCAGGCGGACGATCTGACCATGCTGTGCATACGCAGCCGGGGAACAGACGCGCAATACAATACAGACAACGCAAATATAGAATCATAAACGTATGGAGGAACAGGACATGAACATTTCTGCAAAAAGGGAAGGCCTGACGCTCACCGTGCTCCCGGAGGGACGCATCGACACGCTGACCGCACCCATCTTTGAGCAATGGCTGGAAGCGGAGCTCGGGGACACGGACAGACTGGTCATCGACTTTTCAAAGGTCAATTACATCTCTTCTGCCGGACTGCGCGTTCTTCTCGCCTGCGCGCAGCAAATGGAGGACCGCGGCGGAAGCGTCAAGGCTGTCTGCGTAAACGATACGCTCCATAAGGTCTTCTCGCTGACCGGCTTCCTGGAGATCCTGAACGTCGACTGACTGTGACAGCAGCCGCACAGGCGCGTGCTCCGAAATAGAGATGGTCCTCATGAATGATGCCTTCTCTGAAAACAATCCCATGCTCTTCCAAAAAGGCGTGCCGCCAGAGCGCAAGACACACAGATACAGTATATGAAGGCCCTGATCTCTCAGGGCCTTCATATACTGAACGCCGCTCATGACATCTGCATATTGCCCCTCACAGATGCGTCAATAGAATCATCCACCAGCAACAGGTCAGAGCGCGCTTCTGCAAGCTGCCTCAGATCATCGGTAAAGCCACCCATACTGAACAGGACAAACCATGTTTTGCGGTGGTCCTTGTTCCAGGATACGCGCTCTGCCTTTTGCTCCAGCTCACGCAGGACATTCATGCCGACCGGCTCCTGCCAATATTTGCACTCCCCCAGGATCAGGTTTTTCCCTTCCGGGTCGAGGGCAGCAATGTCGATCTCGGTATCTGCGTCCCAATGACGCCCGATCCGTGAAAAGTGGAAGGGCCATGCGTCATCTCCGTTCAGCTCCCACATCTTTTCCCGGCAGACATCCTCATAGACGAAAGCAGTATGGCTGGTGACAAGCCCTTTGCGGATCTTATCCAGCACGATCCGGCTGTTGCCGCTCTCAATGAAGCTCATATTGGGATACACAAAGGCAAACCAGAAACGGATATAATTATCCTTGATTTTATACAGTCCGCGCTTGCTTTTTTCCGGGTTATCCTCTGTGACAGGGACTTCACGCTCCAGAATATCCAGATCGATCAGTGTTTTCAGATATTTGGTCAGGCTGGTGGCCTTGACCTCCAGCGCGGAGGAAATGGCCGCCAGCTTGTGATTGCCCGCAGCAATGGCCCGGATCACGGAGAAATAGCTGCCGATCTCGCTGACCTCCTGCTGCAGCAGGAAATGCGGTTCATCATACAGATAACCGGAGCGGTTGAGGACGTTGCGCTGGATCGCCCGGTAGATGTCCCTGCTCTCGGAAAAGACCTCAATGTATTTGGGGACGCCGTCAGTGACGGCATACATCTCGATCAGTTCTTTCCTGCTTCGGTCAGGGAAAAACTCTCCGTAATAGCGAAACGGAATCTGTCCCAGCCGGATCTGTGCGGTGCGCCGCCCGTAGAGAGGGCTGTTGTAAGCAAGGGTCTGAGATTCCATCATAGGGACCAGGGAACCGCAGAGGATCACCATGACAGAGCGGGTCTTTAGCTGCTCCTCCCAGATGCGCTGAAACACAGATGGGAAAGCTGGGTTGGACTTGCCAATATATTGAAACTCGTCGATCACGATGATGGGCTTTGCTTCAAACGCGCGCTCCATGATGGCTGCAAAAATAGCATCCCAGGTGGAAACACTGGCCTCTCGCAGTAGGCTGCTGCCGATGAAGTCAGCAGCCTTCTCCTTGAAGGCATTGCGGTTTTGCGTTTCAGATTCCTCGCTTGCCAGGAAGAACAGGGCATTCTTGTCCCTGATAAATTCTGAGATCAGCGTAGTCTTTCCGGCACGCCGCCGTCCGTATAGAATCACAAGGGAGCTGCCTTTGCGCTCATATTCATCTTGCAGGGTATCCATCTCCTGCTCGCGGTCGATAAATCTCTCCAAGCAAATCACCTCACGATAATTATTATACTGTAAAGTATAATAAAATCAAGCATAATTTTTAGACGTTTTTTACGAAAATCTTTTAGGCAACACCGCACAATCCGCCTTCGGCATCTCCTGGAAAATTTGCGCCCTGATTTCGTCACTTTTTCTTGAGGTACACAAAGTACATCTGCAAAAAAGTGCCTTTATCAGAACCCAAATTTTCTCAGGATCTGCTCTTGCCGAATTATGCGGTATTGCCTTTATGTGCTTGAATAGCCCGCCGCTGCAAGGTATACTACACCTGCAACAGCGGGCTATTCTGCACCTGTCAACGAAAGGAGTCATGATAATTGACAGGAAGCCTGCAAATCAAAAACAATAAATACTATATCGTTCTGAACACCTACGAAAAAGGCAAGCGCAAGATCAAGTGGATCAATACGGATCTGCCCGCAAAAGGCAACAAGACCAAAGCGCAGAAGCTGCTCCGTGAAGCGCATTCCAGTCAAATTACAGTCAGAGCAGAATGATGGGTATTTTTAGACAGAAAAAATCCCCAATTTCTTACGAAATTGAGGATTTTTGGTCCGAGTGAGAAGATTCGAACTTCCGGCCTCTTGAACCCCATTCAAGCACGCTACCAACTGCGCTACACCCGGATCTCTTGCGCCCGATTATAATAGCACAACGTTTCGGAAATTGCAAGGCTTTTTTTCGGATTTTTTTGAGTGTTAGAAAGTTTTCCTCAAATTTTTTTGCAAAAACGGTTTCCAAGAATTGACTGCCCCCCCGTCTCGGTGTATAATGACGAAAAAGGGAATGCTAAACGCGGACGGAAAGGAGCGACAGTCTTATGATGATTTCAACCCGTGGGCGCTATGCCCTGCGCGTTATGGTCGATCTGGCCCAGCACAGCGACAATGAATTCGTCGCCATGAAGGAGGTCGCCGAGAGGCAGCAGGTCTCCCTCAAATACCTCGAGCGCATCATGCCCATGCTGGTGGCGGAAAATCTCGTGGAGGGCGTGCGCGGCAAGGGCGGCGGCTATCGCCTCACACGGGAGCCGGACGAGTACCCGGTCGGAGAGATCCTGCGCGCGACTGAGATCAGCATCGCGCCGGTGGCCTGCCTCGGCCCGAACGCGGAGCCCTGCGCGCGCGCCGCCTCCTGCGCAACGCTCCCGCTGTGGCGGGAGCTCGACACCCTCGTGGAAAGCTTTCTCGACAGCAAAACCCTGGCCGATCTCCTGTAAGCGCAAGCCCTCTCCTGCGGCCCTGCGCCGCAGCCTGCCGGGAACCCGGACCTTTGCCCCGCAAGGGCGCTGTCGGACATTCAGACGCTTCGCGGCCGTGAGAGAAGCGCGGGACCGGCCTCCGGCGGGGGCTGCGGGTGCCGCGTATGGGAATAAGGGCGGAAGAGCTTTTCCCCGGCCGGCGGCAGAAGGGAATATGGATCCCGGGAGAAGAAGATCAGGGGGAAAATAATCCACCCGTACAAGTTCCACATACCGCCCCCCGCCCCGCGGGTGAAAACCGTTCAAATACACGAAAAAACGCAGGGGTTTTGCGTTGTTTCTTGACAAACGCGGACCCCTGTCTATAATGGATTCAAATGAACAAAGCATGATAGAGGCGCGGCTGACATGAGCAGCTCCACAGACAGGCGAGGGGAATCGCCGGAGCGAAGGGGGACGCCGCCGAAGGGCGCCGGCCTTCCCCGGACGGCGGCTCTGGGACGACGGAGAACATCCGGCGGACTGTCGCGAAAGCGGAGCGCTGTCACGCGGGCGGGGGAGACCCGCACGGTCATGGACAGATCACGCTCTGTTCATGATTTTTTTTATCGGGAGGAATTCAACCATGGCAGGAACCTTCTGGGCGCTCGTGCCGCCCATCGTCGCCATTGTCCTGGCGCTCATCACCAAGGAGACCTACACTTCGCTCTTCGTCGGCATCGTGGTCGGCGCGCTCTTCGTCGGCGGCTTCAACCCCGTCGCCTCACTCGACAGCATGATCAACGACGGCTTCATCGGCGCCATCGCCGACGGCTGGAACGGCGGCATCTTCATGTTCCTCGTGCTGCTCGGCATCATGGTCGCGCTGGTCAACGCGGCCGGCGGCTCCGCGGCCTTCGGGCGCTGGGCCGTCAAGCATGTGCACACCCGCGTGGGCGCGATGCTCGCCACCTTTCTGCTGGGCGTGCTGATCTTCATCGACGACTACTTCAACTGCCTGACCGTCGGCTCGGTCATGCGCCCCGTCACCGACAGCCACAAAATCTCCCGCGAGAAGCTGGCGTTCATCATCGACGCCACCGCGGCCCCGGTGTGCATGATCGCCCCGGTATCCTCCTGGGCGGCCGCCGTATCGGCCACCGCGCAGGATCTGGACTCCGGCATCTCCGGCATCCAGCTCTTCATCCGGGCCATCCCCTATAACTTCTACTCCCTGCTGACCATCGTGTTCGTCATCGCCCTGTCCGTGATGGGCTTCGACTACGGCCCCATGGCGAAGGCGGAGCTGCGCGCGGCGAAGGGAGAGCTCGGCTCTCTCGGCAACGAGAACGAGCAGAGCGTGCCCGGCGCGTCCATCTGGGACATGCTGATCCCCGTGATCGCGCTGATCGTCTGCTGCATCGCCGGCATGATGTACGTCGGCGGCTTCTGGAACGGCGCGAGCCTGATCGACTCCTTTGCCAATACCGACGCCTCCGTCGGCCTCCCCTGGGGCAGCATCATTGCCGTGATGTTTACCTTTGTGTATCTGCTCTGCCGCCGCGTGATCTCCTTCAAGGACGCCTCCGGCTGCATCACCAGGGGCTTCATCGCCATGGTGCCCGCCATGCTGATCCTCACCTTCGCGCTGACGCTCAAGAACATCACCGGCCTGCTCGGCGCGGCCGACTATGTTGCGGGGCTCGTTGAGGGCGCGGCCGCGGGGCTGTTCTCCATGCTGCCCGCCGTGATCTTCCTCGTCGCCCTGGGGCTTGCGTTCTCCACCGGCACAAGCTGGGGGACCTTCGGCATCCTGATCCCCATCGTCCTGCCCGTCTTCCAGAACAACCCCGAGCTTCTCATGATCGGCATTTCCGCCTGCCTCGCGGGCGCGGTCTGCGGTGACCACTGCTCGCCCATCTCCGACACGACGATCATGGCCTCCGCCGGCGCGAACGTCAACCACATCGACCACGTCAGCACCCAGCTCCCCTACGCCCTCACCGTGGCGTGCATCAGCTTCGTGTGCTACATCATCGCGGGCTTTTTACACAGCGCGGCGCTCTGCCTCGTGATCGGCGCGGCGCTGACTCTCGCGGTCCTCTTCGTTCTCCGCAGCCGCCAGACCAGGGCCGCTTAAGGCAGCACCGCATAACTCGGCGAGAGCGAATCCTGAGAAAATTTGGGTTCTGATGAAGGCAGCTTTTTGCAGGAATACTTTGTGTATTGCAAGAAAAAGTGACAAAATCAGGGCGCTGATTTTCCAGGAGGCGCCGAAGGCGGATTGTGCGGTGTTGCCGTAATCAAAAAACCGAAGGCCTGTGCGGCAACCGAAAGATATGGCAGCGCGCAGGCCGGCAGAAAGGGCGTGGGCTGATGGACAGAGCGCTCAACGATTTTACCGGCACCGTGCGGCGCGCGGTGGATGATTATGATATGATCCAGGCGGGCGACCGCGTGGCGGTGGGGGTGTCCGGCGGAAAGGACAGTATGCTCCTGCTGCTGGCGCTCAATCACCTGCGCAGCTTCTATCCCCGGCCCTTCGAGCTGGAGGCGATCACGATCGAGCTGGGCTTCGAGGGCATGGACTTCACGCCCGTGCGGGAGCTGTGCGCGGAGCTGGGCGTGCCCTACACCTGCCTGAAAACCGACATCAAGGAGATCGTCTTCGACGTGCGGCAGGAGGAAAACCCCTGCTCACTCTGCGCGAAGATGCGGCGCGGCGCGCTGAACGACGCGATACGCGAGCGCGGTATCCGCAAGCTCGCCCTCGGCCACCACTTCGACGACGCGGTGGAGACGTATATGATGAGCCTGCTGTTCGAGGGACGCATCTCCTGCTTCCGGCCCGTGACCTATCTGGACCGCTCCGGCGTGACGCAGATCAGGCCGCTGATCTACGCCGGGGAACAGAAGATCGCGAATCTGGCCGAGGCTCTGCGCGTCCCGGTGGTGGAAAACCCCTGCCCCCAGGACAAGAGCAGCAAGCGCTGGGAGATCAAGCAGCTTCTGAAGACCATGAGCGCCGAGTACCCGGATATGAAATCCAAGATCTTCGGCGCCATGCAGCGCTGCCCCCTCCCCGGCTGGCAGCCGAAGGAGAACTGGCGCCTGGCAAAATAAGGAAATACCGCATAATTCGGCAAGAGCAGATCCTGAGAAAATTTAGGTTCTGATGAAGGCATTTTTTTGCAGGAATACTTTGTGTATTTCAAGAAAAAGTGACAAAATCAGAGCGCGAATTTTCCAGGAGGCGCCGCAGGCGAATTGCGCGGTGTTGCCTCAGGGGATAGTATAAAACAGCAATGTGCGGTGAACGCGCTGCTTTCAGCGAATTCACCGCACATTTTCTTGCTGCCGGGCGCTTCATGAGGAGACCGGCACATACTCCCGCAGGAACATGTTTTTCAGCAGCCGGAGCTCCTGCTCCGGGTCGCTGCCGTCCAGGTAGACCAGGCCGACGGCATAGCGCGTCGCCGCGGCCAGCATCAGGTGGAGCGTGGCGGCGAACATTTCCCGCTCCGGCGCGTCCGTGCGCAGGGTGCCGTCCGCGCGACCCTTCTCGTAGACCCTGCGGAAGCGCTCCTCCAGCCCGCGGATCAGCGTCATGTAGGGCGCAAGCTGCTCGCGCGTGATGCCCTCGCGCTGGACGTAGACATTGAAAAACTGGTTGAAGCGCAGCGCGTCCCGGTTGCTGCGGTAGAGCGCCAGAAAGCTGTCCAGATAGAAGGCAAAGTCCTCCGCCGCCGTGGTCGCGCCGGCGTCGCGGGCGGCAATGCCGGCCCTGGTGAAATTCTCCCACACCCAGGTGTTCACCGCCAGCACCAGCGCGCTCTTCGTGCTGAAATAGCGGTACACCGTCGCGATCCCCACGCCGCAGGCATCGGCCACTTCGTTCATGCTGATGCTGTCGATGGTGTTCGCCGCGAAAACGTGGAAGGCGGTCTCCAGAATCTGCTCCCGGCGCATCGCCCGATCCCGCGCGTTCTTCTCTGCGTTTCTGCCCATATCCTGCCCTCGATTCGTTTCCGAAAGCTCATTTTAGATAATAGGCATTTTATCATCAATGCGTATGGGAGTCAAGCGGAGAGTATTATTTCTTCTCCGACTGGGCCTTCTTCGCGGCCTTTTCCTCCGCGCGGCGGGCGCGGCGGGCCTTGTACTTTGCGTACAGCTTCCGGGCCATCGGGCGAAGCGCGAAGAACAGGACCGTCAGGATCACAAAGGTCGGGATCATGGACACGAGCCAGACCAGCAGATCCTTGAAGAACTGCCCGGCGCCCCTGAGCGCGTCGGTGAAGGCGCGGGCCAGCTCCTCGCCGTAGCTGATCCTGGTGACCTTCTCGGGCGTGTAGACCTGGACCTCCTTGACCGTGACGCTCAGGGAGCTGTAGGCCACGCGGCGGTCCCAGTTGTTGAGACTGGACTGCAGGGAGTCGATGCGGTAGCGCACGTCGCTGAGCTTGTCCTCGATGGTGATGATGTCCTCGACGGTTTCGGCGAGGCCCAGCATCTCCACCAGCCGCGTCTCCTGCGCCTGGAGGGCCTTGAGCCGCGCCTGCACGTCGTAGTACTGCGCGGTGACGTTTTCGGTGTAGGTGTGGGTGTAGGGGACGTTGCCGATGTCCGAGAGGCTGCCCATCAGCGCGGCAAACTTCGCGCTCGGCACGCGCAGGGTATAGCTCGCGCTGCGGCGGGAGGTATAGCCCCGGGAGCTGTCGTAGTAGTTGCTGCCGTTGACGGAGCTGGACTCTATAAAGCCGCCCTCGCGCACGATCATATCCTCAAGCGCCGCGATGCTCTTTTCAAACTCCGTGGTCTCGATCGTGGCTTCGCCGGAGTAGATGATCTTCTCGGGATTTTCCCCGGGCGCGTCGGCGCCGTCGCTGCGCCCGGCAGCGGCCGCGGCGCTGTTTGCCATGCCGAAGCCGGCCTCCTCATAGGCCATCTCGTAATCGCCCGTGTCATATACTTCCATGGGCGCCGCAGCCATGGAGGCCTGATACTCATAGGCGGCCCCGCTGTCGGCCCGCTTGTACTGGGCGCTGTCCGCACTCCGGGACGAGCCGCAGCCGCAGAGCGTCAGGCTCAGGACCAGCACGGACAGAAGCGCGCAGATGCGTTTGGTATTCATGGTGTTATCCTCCCTGCAATCAAGAATGGGAATACGCTGTCCTCACCTGTTTTGACGCCTGCGCGCCGCGTTTGTTCCCGCGTTTGAAAAATTATGGCAACACCGCACAATCCGCCCTCGGCGCCTCCCGGAGAAAATCCCGCCGCCGCGCAGAGAGACGGCTGCACAGGCGCGAAAGTTGTTATTTTTTGCGGAAAGGGCTGGAATAATCGACATATGTGTGCTATAGTAAACCGATAATATCAACATTTACCGGACGCGCGGATGCGCGGCGTCCGGTCACGATATGGAGAGGGGACACGCGTATGGACTGGGTCGTAGTCGTCGACGACGACGTGAGCAATCTCAAGTTAGCCGGGATACTGCTGAGCAAGCACAAGATGCGCGTGACGGGGCTGCGCTCCGGTGAGGCACTGCTGGATTTCGTCAGGACCAATCACCCGGACCTGATCCTGCTGGACCTCCGCATGGCCGGAATGGACGGGCTCGAGACGCTGAAAAAGCTCCGCGAGGGTCCGGGGGGCGACATCCCCGTCATCTTCCTGACCGCCGACGAGAGCGAGGAGGCCGAGGCCCAGGCCCTGCAGGCGGGCGCGATCGACTTCATCCGCAAGCCCTTCGAGCCGGTGATCCTCGTCAGCCGCGTGCGCAGGATCCTCGACATGCGCAGCGAGATGCAGCGCTATGAGCACGACGCGCGCTTCGACAGCCTGACGGGCTGCCTGAACAAGCGCAGCGCCGAGGACAAGATGGAGGAGCTGTGCCGCGAGGAGACCGGCATCCTCTGCGTCGTGGACCTGGACTCCTTCAAGCTCGTGAACGATCTGTGCGGCCATGGCACGGGCGACAACGTGCTGCGCCTGTTCGCCCAGAAGCTGCGCAAAAACCTGCGTTCGGAGGACGTGTGCGGCAGGATCGGCGGGGACGAGTTCGTCATCTTCGCGAAGAACATGAAGACGGAGGACGAGCTGAGCAGCCTTTACCGGCGCATCAGCACCGATTTTGCCTCCGAGTTCGGCATCCTCCTGGGCAAGCGGGCGGAGATCCCGCTGGGCCTGTCCCTCGGCGCGGCCGCCGTCCCGAGACAGGGGCGGGATTACTCCACGCTGTTTCGCCTGGCGGACCAAGCGCTTGCCGTCGTCAAGCACAACGGCAAGCACGGCTGGAGGCTCGCCGGCGGGAGCGAGGACGACGAGCAGAGCGGCGATATGAATCTCGAGGCAATGACCGCCGTGCTCGAGGAGCGCAACAACTCCTACAACGCCATGTGGATGGGCAGGGACGCCTTCGTCAGCATCTACCGCTACATGGTGCGCTATATGGAGCGCTACCACGGCATCGCCTACCGCGTGCTGTTCACGCTGGAGACGCGCGTTATGGACACGGAGGAGCGGAAAAGGGTCCTCACGCAGTTCCGGCAGCTCACCCAGCACGCCCTGCGCAGCAGCGACGTGATGATGGAGATCGGGGACGACAGGCTCTTCCTCCTTCTGCCCGAGGCCCACGACTATGACATCGCGGGCGTCATCTCCCGCCTGCTGAAGCAGTGGGAGCACACGGAATTCGCGGACCGGGCCGTGCTCAGCTACGAGGCCGGGCCGGTACACCTGAACCGGGACGAGCAGACGGATCGCGCCCCGGACTCCGGGCGGCGCGTCATGATCGCGGACGGCGATGAGGACGACCTGAACATGGCTCGCCAGGTCCTGAGCGCGGAGGGCTTTCGGGTGACGGCGCTGCGCTCCGGCGAGGAGCTGCTGAACCATGTCAGGAACGAGACGCCGGACCTGATCCTGCTGGACATGCTTACGCCGGACATGGACGGCATCGAGACCCTGCGCCGTCTCAGAGGGCAGATGAAGCCGGGCGAGGAGATCCCCGTGCTCTTCCTCAGCGCGGACGAGAAGCCCGAGACCGGGATCACGGCGCTCCGTACCGGCGCGACGGACGTGATACGCAAGCCGCTGATCGCGGAGCTTCTGAGCCTCCGCGTCCGCCAGACGATCGAGCTTTTCCGGCTCCAGCACAATCTCGCGGCCGAGGTGGACCGCAAGACGCGGGAGAACGAGGAGCTCTCCTTCCGTGTGGTACAGGCCCTGACCGGGGCCATCGACGCCAAGGACACCAGCACCACCGGCCATTCCGAACGCGTGGCGGGCTATGCCAGGGAGCTGGCAAAGCGCTGCGGCTGCGATGCGGAGCGCCAGGATTCCATCTACATGATCGGACTTCTGCACGACGTCGGCAAGATCGGCGTCGCCGACGCGATCATCAACAAGCCGGGGAAGCTGACGGAGGAGGAGTACGCCGTCATCAAGACGCACCCGGTCACCGGAGCCAGAATCCTCCGCTGCATCAGGGAGAAGCCGGAGCTTGCCGCCGGCGCGCGCTGGCATCATGAGCGCTTCGACGGGACCGGCTATCCCGACGGGCTCAAGGGGACGGAGATCCCCGAGGCGGCACGCATCATCGCCGTGGCGGACGCCTACGACGCCATGACCAGCCGCCGCAGCTACCGCGATATCCTGCCGCAGGAGACCGTGCGTTCCGAGCTCGAGAAGGGCAGGGGCACACAGTTCGACCCCATGTTCGCGGACATCATGCTCGCCATGATGGAGGAGGATACGGCATACGAGATGCGGGAGCGCTGATTCCCAAACGCCGGGGGGCGCGCGTCTCCGAGACCGCCGGGCTGCATAAAGAATGAAAGACGTACGACGAATTCGCAGATTGCAGATTCGTCGTACGTCTTTTTGATCTGAAAGCCAGGCCCCGGCGATATATCATTTACATGGAAACCGTGAGCCTGTGCTTTTTCTTTCCGCTGCGGCAGCGGACCGTGAGCCTGTCGGGCGTGGCGCGCACGGCGGTGACGCACGAGCGGTCGAGCGCCTCGATCCGCCTGTACGCGGCGCGCTTGGCGTCGTCGTACTGCCCGACGTTGTCGGAGGTGAAGAGGACCCCGCCGAACAGGGCGTTGACCGTGGCGAGCGTCTCGCGCTGCCGCAGGGAGAGCTTCATGTTGTCGTCGCGCAGGAGGAAGACGTCGGGGTCATTGCGGAAGGCGCGGCCGTCCAGATGGCGGCGGAAGACCGTGTTGAGGATGGTGTTGCGCGTGGAGGCGGACTCCCGGTGAAAAAAGCGCATCCGGAACTCGCCCGCCCAGTTGAGCGTCATGTCGCAGCCGATGCGGCAGTAGTCCACCAGCCCGAAGGCCGGGACCAGCGGCACGCCGCAGCCGAGGATCAGCGCGTCGCCGCAGAGCTCGCGCAGAAGGCGCATCCCGTCGTACATGACCTGGGCGCGCGTCCTGTCCCGGCGGGGGATAAGGCAGGCGCAGTACAGGAAGTCCAGCTTCACGAGGCCGTAGCCCCAGTCGCGGATCACGGTGTCGAAGACCCGCTTGAGATAGGCGCGCACCTCGGGGTTGTAGATGTCGAGCCCGTAGAAGCCGGACCAGTTGCAGCCGCCGGGCTGGGGCTCGCCGCTCTCGTCACGCAGGAGCCAGTCGGGGTGCTCCTTTGCGAGAAGGGACTTCTTCTCCGCCGTGAAGGGGGCCAGCCAGATGCCCGGCAGCATCCCCGCCGCGCGGATCTGATCGGCCGCCGCCTTCATCCCGCGGGGGAAGCGTTCGTTCGGGATCAGCCAGTCGCCCACGGCGTTTTCATACCCGTCGTCGATCTGAAAGACGTCGGGCTTTTTTTCCGCGTCCGCAAAGCCTCTGAGGTCCGCGGCGATGGACGCCTCGCTGATGTTCTCGTAGAGATTGTACCAGCTCGTGTAGCCCGTGAGGCGCCTGCCCTTCGCCGGGGGGATGCGCAGGAGACGGAAATACTCGTCGAAGACCGCGTCCTCCGCGCCGCGCAGGATCACAAGCTCGAAGACCGTGTAGTCCCCGGTGAAGCGGTGACCGCGGCAGTCCTTTTCGAGGGTGACGGTGTTGTCGTTCGTGTCGAAGCGCAGGACGGTGAAGCCGCTCTCCTCCGCCAGAGAGCCGAGAAGCGTAAACTCCCCGCCCCGGCGCACATAGCCGTAGCTGAAGCCGTGCTGCTGGCCGGGCTTTTTGCCGTAGCGCACGAAGCGGTAGTCGCCGTAGCGGTCGAAGCAGTAGCGCTCCAGCAGCTTTTTCGGCACCCGGTCGAGACTGCGCATCTTCCCGCGCACGCCCCGCTCACGGCTGTCGGTCCAGGACTGGTAGCCGTTGAGATAGAGCATGTCGTGCTTTTCAAAGGGAAAGGCAAAGCGCGCGCGGACGCAGCGGAGCTCCGTCTCCCCGTCGCTGCGCAGGCGCAGGACAAAGCGCCCTTCGCTGTTTTCGACCTCCCAGCTCAGGTTCCCGCTCCGCCCGCTCTCGCAGGTCTCACAGGAGAAGGAGGCCGTCCCGATCTGAACGGATTGCAGCCTCATGCCTTTTTCCCCGCTTTCAGCTCCTCAATCCGCGCGAGGATCATTTTCTCATTGTACAGCAGGAACAGGCACGCGCCGGTCACGCAGGTGACGAAGGCCACCGCGGCGGTGGCGCGGTAGCTGCCCTTGGTGCCGGCGACGGTCATGGAGGTGAAGACCACCATGGCGAGGGCCTGGCCCATCTTGAAGGCGAAGGTGCGGGCGGCGAAGAACATGCCGCTGCGGTCCTCGCCGGTCTCCAGTCTGGAAAGCTCCGACACGTCGGCCACGCAGGCCTGGGGCAGGATGCCGAGGATGGCCATGGGCACCGCGGCGCATGCGGCCACGATGAAGCCCCAGTAGAGGCCCTTGCCGCAGAGGGCGGTGATGAGGAAGACCACGGCGTAGCCAAAGAAGCCCGCGACAATGAGCTTTTTCTTGCCGAGCTTCGGGGCGAGCTTGTTGACCACCGGGTAGAGGCACACGGAAAGAAAGGTCATGGTGGCGGTGAGGACGAAGGTCCAGGTGTCCTCGATCTCCATGAGCTTGGTCTCATAGAAGGCAAGGCCGGTCTGGAAGAGGGTGAGGGCGAAGAAGTAGATGACATCGGCGTACACGAAGCGGCGGAACTGCCCGTTCTGGAAGGTTTTCAGAAGCGAGGAGAAGGCCGCCGTCCGGCTGGGCCTGGAGTCGATATAGTCCCGCTCCCGGATGTAGAGCGAGGGCAGCAGCATCGCAGCGCAGGCGAGCGCCGCCATAACGGCCACGGCCATGCGCACGGAGCCCGCCTGGCCGAACGCGCCCTGGAGCATCCCCGCGACGTTCGGAAGCATGAAGGAGACGGACTGGCCTGCGATGAAGGTGAAGGAGATATAGGTGGAGACGTTGATGCGGTGCTCCTGCGTGTCGCCGAGCTCTGCGATCAGGGCGTTATAGGGCGTGCAGAAGATGGTCATGAAGAGATAGAAGACCATCAGCAGGCAGAAGAGGATGGTGTCGTTCGCGGCGACGGAGCCGGTCTGCGGCAGGGTGAAGAGGCCGACGGTCACAAGGGCGAAGGGCACGGCGATGGCCCGCATGAAGGGGATGCGGCGGCCGCCCTTGAAGCCTGCGCGGTCGGACCAGCCGGCGATCAGGGGGTCTGTGACGGCGTCAAAGATACGGCCCACGGCGAGGACGAGACCGAAGAGCGTGAGCTTGAAGAGGATGGGGTTCTGGGTGATGCCGGAGGCAAAAATGCCGGTGTTGGGGTTCTGGGCGTCCGGGCTGCCGGTGTAGTAGTAGACCATCCAGTTTGTGACGATGCCGCTGAGCAGACTCCACCCGAACTGCCCCACGGCAAAGATCCAGAGCAGCTTGTTGGTGATCGGTTTCTTCTGCATGATATGTTCTCCCTTGTATTGAGTTTGAAGTTTGAAGTTTGGAGTTTGAAGTGTGGAGTGTGGAGTGAAGGTATCCGCTTCGCGGATGATTATAATTGTCGCGCAGCGACACCCTGACTCCACATTTCAGGCAACACCGCATAATGCGGCAAGAGCGAATCCTGAGAAAAATTGGGTTCTGACGATGACAGTTTTTCGCAGGAATACTTTGTGTATTGCAAGAAAAAAGCCTCGCAGGCGCCGTTGTAGATGCCGGCGTTTTTCGCGCGGAGGATGCTGCGGCAGAAGGCGGGCAGCAGCTCGTCCCCGTCGGTGATCTCGTCGAGCATGGCGAGGACCTCTTCGGTCTTCTCACACTCGTAGCTGCCGTCGCCGACCTCGGCCGCGCGGATGGCGCCCCAGGCCTCGTGCCCGCCGACGCGGTGAATCATGATTTTCGGCACGGGGTAGAAGCTCAGCTCGCTCGGCTTGGTGAGCAGCACGTCGCACACCCGCATCAGAAGATTCGTGACGTACACGGCGGCGAAGATGTCCCGGTGGCAGAAGACCTGTACGCCCTCAAGCCCCTCGCCCTTTTCGAGAAACGCCTTCGCGGCGCCGTAATCGTCAAAGTGCGTCCGGGCAAGGGTTTTGAGCTCCGGGATGTGGGAGACGATGGAGTCCCAGACCTCAAAATGGTCGCCGGTGTTGATGAGCAGCATCGCCCTGCCCGCGCGGATTTGGGGCAGGAGGTGGCGGATGATGTCCTCAAAGAGCTGCTGCTGCGCTCCGGCCCCGCCGATGGACAGGAGATAGCGCCGCGGCGCACCCGCTTCCATGCGCCGGATACGGGCCTCGCAGTCCTTTTCGATGTTCTCAAGCAGCTCGTGGTCGATGTAGTGGCCGACGTCGAAGAGCGTCCCCTTCGGCATGGGCCTGAGCTGCCGCTTTTTGTCCATGCCGCGCAGCATCTTGTAGCCCAGGAAGGCGGAAGGCGTCTGGACGGTGTGGAGGCTCCCCTCCGACAGATGCAGGGCCATGGGCCAGTTGTCGGGGATCACGTTCACGACCCGCGTAAAGCCCGCGTGGATCGCGGCCTGGGCGGGCCAGACGTGCGTGGCGAGAAAGGGCACGTCCTTCGGCAGGGTCTTCAGAAGATTCGCCATCAGCTCCGCGGACTTCTGATCCCCCGCGTTGTAGCTGAGCTTGCGAAAGCCCTCGGAATTGATCGGCTCCCAGACGAAGCGGTTGAACAGCCGAAACCGCTGGCTCAGGCGCGAGCCGAGGGAATACAGCTCGTTCTGCCCGGAGATGATCTTCGTGCAGGTCGATTCCGGGAAGGCGTTGAGGTCCAGCCAGTAGGGCGCGTAGCCCAGGGCGTGGGCAGCCGAGGCGATGGCCATGGAGATGCGGTAGTGCCCGTAGCCCATGCGGATGTTGCCCACGATGACGGCGTTGTCGGGAAGCGCCAGTCCCGGCTCGTCCGTCAGCACCAGGGTCCTGACCCCGATGGGCGCGAGCACCGGGTTTTCGACCGCCTTGAAATAATAGGGCCGCCCGCTGTCGTCGCCGTACTTTTTCAAAAACTTCTCCTTCTGCCGGCACGCCCTGCGGTAGTCCCGGTCCGGTACCTCGTTGCCGAAGATCCATTTCGCACGATCCATAGGTCTTACCTCCCTCATTTATGGCAATACCGCATAATTCGGCAAGAGCAGATCCTGAGAAAATTTGGGTTCTGATAAAGGTACTTTTTCGCAGATGTACTTTGTGTACCTCAAGAAAAAGGCTCGAAATCAGGGCGCAAATTTTCCAGGAGATGCCGCAGGCGAATTGCGCGGTGTTGCC
>CACZDN010000005.1 GCA_902779945.1 Oscillospiraceae bacterium
TACGTCCTGTCCAAGGAAGAGGGCGGCCGTCACACCCCGTTCTTCAACAACTACCGTCCCCAGTTCTACTTCCGTACCACCGACGTGACCGGCGTCATCTCCCTGCCCGAGGGCGTTGAGATGTGCATGCCCGGCGATAACGTCGACATGGACGTCGAGCTCATCACCCCGATCGCCATTGAGAAGGGCCTCCGCTTCGCTATCCGCGAGGGCGGCCGTACTGTCGGCTCCGGTGTTGTCATCGCCATCAACGAGTAATTCTCCGGCAAAATCCGAATAACAAAAAACCTTTGGAAAACATTGTTTTTCAAAGGTTTTTTTATCGGCCGACTTATCCCGAATGAAGAGGAGCGAAGCCGAAAAATCCTGAGATTCTTCATCGCTTCGCTCCTCAGAATGACAAGTGTATGGCGTGCTTCTCAGGATGAAACGTTTATGCGTCGCCGGGTAAACGATATGTGCGCGTTAAGGCAATACCGCATAATTCGGCAAGAGCAGATCCTGAGAAAATTTGGGTTCTGATAAAGGCAGTTTTTCGCAGATGTACTTTGTGTACCTCAAGAAACGAAATCAGGGCACAAATTTTCCAGGAGATGCCGCAGGCGGATTGTGCGGTGTTGCCTTAAGCCTGTTCGACCTCCGCGAGAGCGGTGGCCTTTTTCTTTTTCCCGAACATGCGTGCGATGACGCCCAGACCAAGGGGGACGGCAACGAGACCCGCAGCAAAGGAAACGTAGGGGATGAGCTTGAGCACGGTGTAGATCAGCAGGCCGATGGGAAGCTCTGCCCAGTAGTTCTTCTGCTTTTTGAGAGCTGCGCGCCAGAGAAGCGAGCCCAGGAAGAAGCCGAGAAAGATCGGCGAGGCGAGCATTGCCGCAGCGTATACCAGCAGCAGCACGAAGGCGGGGCGCAGACCGACGCCCGTGATCATCAAAATGATCGAGGCGATCGGGACCGCGGCCAGCACCGCAAAGCCGATGCCGAAGGCTGCTGCGTATGTACCGAAGTCCTTGCCGGTGTATCTCTCGTCCACCTTTTCCCATAACGGGGTGAGCCAGAGCAGGAAATAGGCGATCAGCAGCAGACCCACACAGCGGAACAGCTTGGATTTAAGTCCGGAGAGGGGAGAGGAGGAGGCGGATTTTTCCTCGGTCGAAACGTCTGCCGCGCTGTTGTCCGTCGTATCCGCATAGGTCTCGGCACCGGAGAGGACCGCGGCCGGAGCGGTGATTTTGGCGCTCTCGTTGTAGCGGAGCGTGCCGCCGATTTTGGCGCTGTCGGTGATTACGATCTCCTCTGCTGCGAGATTGACGTTTCCGCCGATCTCGCCGCTGATGATCACGTTCGAGCCGTAGGCCGCAAGGTCACGCCCGACATGGCCGCTGATGGTCAGCATATTGCCGGCGGCCAGCAGATCGCGCCCGCAGTCGCCCGCAAAGCTCACGTTCGAGCCGCCGATGAAGGCCTCCTTCTCGACCTGTCCCGCGACCGTCACCATATTGCCGGCCACAAAGGCGTATTCGCTGGAGCCGTTCGTGTTGACGGTGTTGCCGGCCTCAAAGAGGATGCCCTTGACATCGGCGCTGCTTGTCGGGTTGGCGCCAGCAAGAAATACCGTCGCGTCATATTCGCCGGACAGATTATCGTCATCCCCGGAGAAGACCACGTCGGCAAAGACCGCCGGCGCGAGCGAGAGCGTCAGCAGCAAAACCAGCAGAAGACACACCGTTAGCTTGCGCATTTTCATATTAGATACCTCCTGTTAATAATAGAATATAATTAGTATAGTCCCCGGCATGTTCACTGTCAAGCGAATCCCGCGCTTGAAGCGCGGCGGCAGCATAGCCTTCCGACCGGAAACGGCGCGGCAAAGGAGTTTTTTACGGCTTCTGTGCGCTTTCCCGAAAGAATCCATTGCGCCGTTCAGCATGGCCGGCGGATCAATATATGAAGAATTCTTAAATATCGCCCGCTGTTCACAGAATTGACACAAGCTGTGTGTTATGATACGCATGAAAACAGGCGTAAGGCCTAAAAAAAGGAGATGCAAATCATGAAAACCAGGAGAGCTTACCGTGCTCTGAGTTTCCTGTTGATCTTCGCACTGCTGTGTGGCGTATTCCCGGCAGCCTGTGCGGAGGGTGAAAGCATAACCGATATTGCCTGGGCAGAAGAACACGCAGCAGACAAGACCGGGGACGACACGATCGTCCTGCCCGAGCTCGGGGAGCCTGCGGCGGCTTCCGAAGAGGAAGAGCCGGCCATCTCCCGCGAGGAGACAATGCTGGGCTTCCTGCGTCTCGTCATGCAGGCCGAGACGGCGCTCGACCCCAAGGAGCGCGCGGCTCTGTGCCGCGAGGCCGAGACGCTGTGGAACGCGTATCTCGAGTCTGCGCCGGCCGAAAGCAAGTCTTACGAGGCCGTTCTTTTGGGGGATGAGGACAAGCTTGAGCGCCAGGATATGCTGTACGACCTCATACAGTACATCATGGCTGCGGAGACCGAGCCTGACCCGGCTGTCAGAGCCTCTTACTATCTGCAGGCCGACGCGATCTGGTACTCCTATCTCGGTCTGGTCAACAGCGCTGTGAAGGCTGAGGAGCCGAAACCCGACCCCGCGCGCGAGAGAGCGCTTGAGGAATTCCTGCGCGGCATGGCGGACCCCGCCATGGACCCCGCCGATCAGGAGCGCTTCCTGGAGGAGGCCTCCAAGCTGTGGGATACCTACTATGACATGGTGCTTGAGGCCATGGAGGCAAATAAGCCCGCCGAGGAACCCAGGCCTGTTGAGGAGCCGAAGCTCGCGGAGGAGCTGAAGCCCGCGGAGGAACTGAAGCCCGCGGAGGAACTGAAGCCCGTGGAGGAGCTGAAGCCCGCGGAGGAGCCCAGGCCTACTGACGAGGCGGAGCCGAAGGATGAGCCTCATGTGGAGAGCTATACCTTCCATGCCGACAGCTGGGAGGAGCTCCAGAACATGTTCCAGGATTTTCTGGACAACGCGATGACGATCGACCCGAATGAGACGCCGGCCGTCGGCCTGCCGAATCCTTGGATCAGCACGAAGTGGCTGGAGGAGGCGGAGCTTATCTCCGGCGTGTCGTTCAGCCTGCCCGAGACGGCACTCCCGCAGGGCATGGCCCTTGATACCTACCGTGCGATGCAGGGCACCATCGAGGCCGACTATTCTGACGGCGAGAATGAGCTGATGATCCGGGCCTCTGTCATGGACGAGGGCTTCACCCTCTCCGGCGACTACAACAGCTACAGCCGCGAGTGGACGGAGAAGATGGGCAAGCTGACAGTCGACTGCATGGGCGACGGGAAGACCGTCAACGTGGCAAGCTACAAGAACGGCGACGTGGCCGTCGCCGTGACGATGGCCTGCGGTCTTGAGGGCCAGGGCCTGACCGTGAGCGAGCTGAGCGCGATCGTGAGCGATCTGCAGACCAGGGCGCCGCGGCACGGGAATCCCATCGACGCGTATGCCGACCCCTGGAGCAGCTGGGAGAGCTTCTTCGGCGGCCCGTTCGGCCCGTTCATGGACCCGTACGGCGGAGATGATGCCGCGTCCGACGAACAGACCGAAGACAGCACGGCTGTCTCGAAGCCCCCGAAGACCGGCACGGAGACCAGGACCGGCACGGAGACAAGACCCGGCCGCTCCCGCAGAGACAGAGGCAGCTATTACTACGGCCCGGGCTTCTACTACGGCTACTACGACTGAGCGAACACGGCAGCGTACCGACTCATAAACAATACGGCGAAATCGCATCAAAATTGCGATTTCGCCGTATTGTTTATAGCAACTTCCCAATACGCCTGCGGCATCTTCCGGAATAATCACGCTCTGATTTTCTCGGAATCTGTTCTTGCCGCATGATACGGTAGTGCCTATATCTGCGGCGCCCTGCTGCGCCTGAGCTTTGCCAGAAGAAAATAGAGGCCGTAAAAAACGTGGAGGATCAGCGCCATGACCGCACCGAACGCGGCTGTGAAAACAAGTCTCCCGTAACGCGGAACGATCGCGTCCCACAGTGTCGCCAGAACGCTGACGTCAGAGCGCAGCCCGATGAACATGTAATTCACCCGGAAAGCCCCGTCCAGAATGTAGATCGGAACGGCAAACAGTATCATGAACAGCGCGGCCTGCCAGAGACCTTTGTAATTCGGAACAACTTCCCCGCTCATAAAAAGCCACACAAAGAACGCGAGGATCAATCCGTGAATCACAAACGTGTGAAGACAATAGAAGTTCAGCCACGGATACATCGTGGTGCTGGGAAAGATCACGGCCAGGAGGGCAGCCGGGACAAAGGCATAGGCAAAGCTCTGTGCCAGCCAGTTCCTGCCCGGCCACATGGCGTAGATCAGCACGGCAAGCCCCGCCGCGCTGCACAGATGCAGCGGGACGAATTCGGGCATCCGCACCTCAAAGAGGCCGAGAACAATGATCTTCGCATATTCGAGGAAAATGATGGTCAGCCCGCAGATCTTCCGCATGGTATCCCGGCCCCGTGTGTCCCGGCTCCGATAGAGCCGTCCGGTCAGGTAACAGAAAAGCGCGATCGCGGCCAGCCAGAGCAGATGACCGGGCGAAAACACCCTGAATCCGACGGACAGGCCCTGCGCATAAATATCGTCCCTGTGCTGCCAAAAACTACTCATACCAAAGCACCTCATCTGTTTTTATTTTGCAGAATTACTTTGAAGAGTACTATACAATACCGGGTCCGCTTTTTCAACCGCCCCGGTGACTTTTTTCAGAAAAACGGACGCCAGGGCGTTTCAATTTGACACATCTGCGGCATATCTGGTATAATACGCCGATATGCTGACCGGAGGAAGAGCCCGCGCGAGCGCTTTGACGGGCGCGCGTCAGCCCGCTGCCGTCTGTTCCGGAGAAGCATAAATCTGATCTTAGGCAGCACCGCATAATTCGGCGAGAGCGAATCCTGAGAAAATTTGGGTTCTGATGAAGGCAGTTTTTTGCAGGAATACTTTGTGTATTGCAAGAAAAAGGAGGCGCCGAAGGCGGATTGTGCGGTGTTGCCCTTACAGGATTGAGCCATGGATACAGAAACATTGAGAGTCCCGCTGAGGACGGTTGGGCGCGTCGCGAGAGACATATCGGACGGCCTGATCCTGCTCGACAGCTTCGGAACCGTGCAGTTTATCAATCCCAGCGCCGGGAGGCTTCTGGGCAGCTCCGCGCTGAAGGAGGGCGTCACATACGCATCGTTTATGGCGGCGGACAGCGAGAGCGCCAACGACGCATTCCACCAGTTTGTGCTCGACAGCGTCTATGACAAAAGCGTCAGCCATTCCGGCACCGCAACCTATACCCGGCCGGACGGCAGTCTTCGCTATCTCAGCGTGAACACATCCTATGCGTTCAGCGATGACGGCACGAAAAAGCTCGGAGTGATCCTCCGGTTTTCGGATATTACCGAGCTGCAGGAGGCGAAGATCAAGCATGACGATTCGATCAAGGTCCTGGTGGGCGTCATCGGGATGCTGGCCATATGGGATTACGTTTTCGCAATTTGGGAGAACATGGGCGAGCCGATCTCCTCAAACGTCCTCACCGTGATCATCGAGGGGATCGGCGTGCTTGCATCGCTGTTTGCCCTGCGCTATACCAGCATCACCGTGGCGGAGTTTGGCCTGGGGACCCGAAACCTGAAGAGAGCCGTCCTCGTTGACAGCACCCTGACCGCGGCCGTCATGTGTACGCTGGTCCTTGTCAGGCTTCTGGCACGGCGCTTCTTTCCCGCTGTCGTCAGCCCGGACGAGCCGCTCTTCTACTGGAACGTGCTCCGCCCCATTGATCTTCTCTATATCCCGAACGTCGTGTTGCAGGAGTTTCTTGTCCGCGGCGTCACCCAGGGCAGCATAGAGAGGATCCTGCCCGAGAATTATTCTCCGGCTGTCTCCATCATCGTGTCCTCCCTGTTCTTCGGGTCGATCCATATCCACAAGGGGATCGTGTACATGGTGGGGGCCGCGCTCCTCCTTGCCTTTTTCGGCGCCCTGTACAAAAAGCAGAAGACCATCTGGGGCCTGTGCATCCCCCATCTGTTTTTGAGCTGGTCTCTGCGCGTCATCTGGGGCTTTTAAGGAGGCTGCCCATGATGGACAGTTCTCTGAAAGAAACAAGCACGCGCCGAGGCAGGGATGTCTCCGTTGATATTATCAAGGGGATCGCTATTGTCCTGGTCATCTATGCGCATACCTGGCCGTTCTGCAAGAATTTTATCCGCTTTTTCAATCTGCCGATCTTCATGGTGACATCCGGGTACTGCTTCAAAAACCGTATCGGCAGCTGGGCGGACTGGCGGCGCTATATGGCGGGAAAGCTGCGGACCCTCTTCCTGCCCTGTGCGCTGTGCAACGGCATTTTCACCCTGCTCACCGGCGTTTTTCTGCGCCTCGGCCTGTACACCGGCGATCCGGCCTTTCTCACCATGACGGCGGACTGGCCGGTGCCGCAGCGGCTCCACACGGTGCAGGGGATCGGAGATCTTTTGTGGAAGCTCGTCCGGGTCCTGCTCCTGACAGACACGACCCAGATGGGAACCGGCACATGGTTTCTGATCATGCTTTTCGCGGCGTCCGCGTTCCACGGGGCCTTCTGCTGCCTGACGGCAAGGCTGACGCCCCGGCGCAGACAGGCGGCGATGACGGCGCTCTTCCTGCTGACGGCGGTGTTGGCCCAGTTTTCAGATCCGCTCTTCATCGGCTCCAGCTATGCCAAGTGCGCGCTTTACTTCTATCTCACCTATCTCTTCGGGCTCCTCCTCCGCGAGCCGTTTGTAAGGCGGCTGGAGACGCCGCTTCTCTCCTGCCTGAGCTTCGCGGTGCTTCTTGTCCTGGCCCGGTATTATTATATTGATGTGGCCACGGGTTCGGTTGCCGGCGTCCTGCCCTATCTGGCGGGCGTCCTGTGCGGCTGGCTCCTTCTGAAGCCGGCCGCCGGATACCTTGCGCGTCAGGACTGCCTTTCCCGGATCTTCTGCTACCTCGGCAGACATACGATCTCCGTCATCTGTCTGCACATCCTGTGCTTTAAGCCGGTGACCTGGCTGTATATCCGGGCTTGTCAGCTTCCGAAAATCTATCTGGCCTCCTTCCATGTCGACTTTGACGTGTCCGAGCCCTGGAAGCTCCTGTATCTGGCGGCGGGCGTCATCCTTCCGCTTCTGCTCGCGGCCCTGTGGCGCTGCCTGCGGGACAGAATCAGACTGCTCATCGGAAAAGCCGGTTGACACAGAGAGAAGTCCTGTACCGATCCCGACGAACCGCTGAACATGGCGAGACAAAGTCCATGACAAGCGCGTGATTATGCTCATCAAATTGCAATATGGCCATATGCAGCAAGAGACTCGTACCGGCCGGATACTGCAGTATCCCTGTCCGGTACGAGTCTCTGCATTGATGCGGTTATAGCGCCGTGTACCGAACGATACACACGGCGGCGTGAGAGATCTGGGCCTGTTCAGCCCCTCCTGCTTAATTTGGCGGGCTTGCCCGGCTTATGTCCCACGACAGAAAGCTGACTTGCGTTTTGCCGGAAGACCGGTCAGGGAGCAGCCTCAGATATGCAGCGCCAGATTCGCCCCGCTGATGCCGACGAAGGCGCCGGCCTTGGCCTGGGCGGAATCGGGGTGGCAGAGCATCCATTTGCCGCGCATCCAGAGGAGCTTCTCCTCGCCGGGCGCGGCGGTGTTCACGGACGGCAGCTCGGTGTTGACGCCCTTCTCCAGCACAACCAGGCAGCGGAAGCCCGCCTCGACGATACGGCAGGGAGCGAAATGGAGCGTGCCGGGGAAGACCTCGACCAGGGTCTCCGGCGGCAGATAGAAGCCCACGATGGAGGAGGAGTCCAAGCACTCGCCCTTCATGTCGCTCTGCAGCGCCAGCAGCAGCACCGCGCCGGTGGTGGAGTAGTTGACCTCGCTGCACTTGTGGTACTCCATCGCATCCATGGTATAGCCGCGGCCGTTGCAGAAGCCGGACTGCGTCGGCATACCGCCGAAGACGACGCGGCGGATGTCCTCCATGCAGGGCACGGCCTCCAGCCCCTCGTCGGAGGCCAGGTACACGTTGCCCGCCGCGGGGATGCCGGTCTCGTCCAGCGCCGCGGACAGTGCCTCGTCCCGTCCGCCGAGGACGCGGCCGTAGGGCGCGAAGCGCTCATCCGTCACGGCATAGAGCGGGAGACCGGGGTTTTTCTCTTTCAGCATTTGCAGTACGTTCATGGTTGAATACCTCCGTTTTGAAAGAAATTCTGAACGGCGAGCAGACACGCCGCCTTATCCTCAAGCTGGTGATTGAATACGCTCTTCTCGATGCTGACGGCGTGGCGCGCGTCCATCCCCTCGCGCATCTCGGTGAAGAAGCGGCCGAGAAAGTAGTCATTGTCGAACATGCGTCCGTATAAAACGATTTTCCCGGGGTCGATCAGATAGATCACGGACTTGACGGCGCTGCCGAGGGCGTGGACCGCGGTGTCCACGATGGTAGCCGCCCCGTCGTCACCGCTGGCGGCGGCGCTGAACACATCGGAGAGGGTGAGCGCCTCGTTCCCGCCCCGGCAGATGCGCCAGAGCACCGGCGTCGCCTCCGGGGAGAGCAGGGCGGAGGCCTCCTCCAGAATGGCCGTGGGGGAGGCGATGGTCTCGAGACAGCCGCTCTTCCCGCAGGAGCAGGGCTTGCCGCCGCGGCGCACCACAGGAATATGGCCGATCTCGGAGCACTGCAGCGTGACGCCGTGCCAGATCTGCCCGTCGATGGAGAGGGCCGCGCCGATGCCGTCCATGCAGCGCAGGAAGAACTCAGACCCGCCGGCCGCGTCCCGGGACAGAAACATCTGCGCCGCGAGCAGGGAACGCACGTTGTTGGAGAGAATGCAGCGCAGCCCTGTAGACTCCTCAAAGCGATCGCAGAGGGGAATATCGCCTTCCGCGAAGACGCCGAAGCTGTCGCTCACGCCGCGGCGGTTTCCGGCGATAATGCCGCGCACCGCGAGGCCGAGACCGACGATGCGCTCTTTTTGGAGCCGGTGCTCCGCGGCAAGCTGCATGAGCCGTTCGGACAGCACCGCGACGGTCTCGTCCACCGGCGCGCGCACGGGCAGCTTCACCGTCTCAGCAAAGATCACGCTCCCGTCGAGCCAGGCGGCGGACAAAATGGCCTGCCGCAGATTAAGCAGGATGCCCAGCGCGCAGAAGGCCTGGGCGTTGAGCTCAACCAGTATCTCCCGCCTGCCGACGGAGCCGCTGCTGACGGCGCAGCCCTCGCGCAAAAGCCCCTCCTCCAGCATTTCGGCCACGATCTTGGTGATGGCCGGGGGCGTGAGCTTCATATACTCCGCGAGGCGCTTGCGGGACATGCTGCCCTTCTCGTGGAGAATGCGGAGCATCGCGCTGCGGTTGTTGCGCTTGACGCCCATCATGTTGTCGCCTTCAAAGGGCATGTGCACGCCTCCTTCCGTTCAGCTTCGCACGGGGCTTCCCGCGCGGTTGATGCGGCCGCGCTGCAAAATCACGGCGGCCCCGGAGAGTACCACGAGGATTCCGACCAGCTTCTTCGCCGTCAGCTCCTCATTCAGGAAGAAGACGCCGATGAAGCAGCTCAGCACCGGCATCAGCAGCAGATAGAGCTTCACGAGCCAGACCTCGAAATGCCTGAGATTGCGATAGTAGAAGAAATAGATGCCCGTCTGGGCAAGCCCACCCAGCGCGACCAGCCACCAGAAGCCGGGGATATTCCGCACGGCGTCGAGGCGCAGATCGCCGGAGAGCGCCGCGCTTGTCCCGAAGAGCACAAGCACGACGAAGTTATTGTAATAGGAGATCATGTCCGTGTCCTCGTGGTACTTCTCCTGCGCCGCCTTGATGATAAAGGCGTTTGCGCTCACGCAGGCGGCAGAGAGCAGAAAGTACAGGTCCGTGACATGCAGCTCCATCCCGCCGAAGTCCACGCCCAGCACCAGCAGCACGCCGAGCAGCATGATCGCGGTGCCGACCCAGTCGGAGGCGTACAGACGCTTGCGGTAGATCATTACCGTGGCGAGATTCACCATCAGCACGTCCGTCTTCAGAAGCGCTGTCCCGGTGGAGAGCGAGCCGTGCGCGTACCCGAGATTTGCAAACAGGTCGAGCAGGAAGCCGAACACGCCGATGAGCAGCAGGATGAGAACGGCCTTGCCCTGGTGGAAGAGTCTCGCAAAGCTCTTGTCCAGCAGGAGCTGAACGCTCAGAAACACCAGCGCCGCCGAGCGCAGCAGAAAGCCCGCCAGCAGGGGAGAGCCCGTCAGGTTCACGGTGACCTTGCTGACCGCGTAGTAGATCGACCACGCGACCACCATGCCCGCGACCATCAGGGTGTATTTCACGTTCTCCCTCATTGCAGCGCTTCAAACATCTCCCGCAGCTTTTCGACCGTCATGGGGACGGGGTTGTTGTTCATCAGCGGGTGCGCCGCACAGTCGCGGCAGAGCTTATCGAGATCGACCTCGCCGAGCTCCGAGAGGCGGCAGCGCAGACCGGCCATCTCCTTGAAGGCGCGGATCTTCGCGGCCAGCTCGTCCGTTCCCTTGAGGCCGACGGCCTTCGCCAGATACTCGAGCCGCTCGTCGGCGTTGATGCGCACCAGACTGTCGAGCGTGAAAGCGCAGGCCTCGCCGTGGGGCAGGTGGTAGTCCTCGGACAGGGGATAGCTGCACGCATGGCTTGCAGCGGTCTTCGGCAGGGCAAAGCTCAGTCCGCCGAGCAGGGAGGCGAGAGCCATCCTGCCGCGGGCTTCGCTGTTTGCGCCGTCGCGGTATGCAGCCTCCAGGTTCTGGAGAATAAGGCGCACAGCCTCAATGGCCATGAGATCGGGGATGGGCTGGTGGTTCTTGCTCCAGTAGCCCTCCAGCGCGTGGGCCATGGCGTCAAGCCCGGTGTTCATGGTGGTGCGCGGCGGCACCGAGAGCATGAGCAGGGGATCGACGATGGCGGCCTTCGGCATGAAGGCGGGGTTGTTGATGGTCTGCTTCTCCGTGCCGTGGGACACGACGGAGACCTGCGTCACCTCGCTGCCGGTGCCGGCGGTGGTGGGCACGGCGATGATCGCCAGGCGCTCTGCGGGGAAGGGACGCCTGCCCCGGTAGTACTCGATGGCGTCGTGCCCGTCGAGGGCGATGGCTGCGGCGAACTTTGCGGTGTCAATGGAGCTGCCGCCGCCGATGCCGATGACGGCGTCGGCCTTATACTCGCGCGCGAGACGGGTGGTCTCAATCACGCCGGACAGCTGCGGGTTCTGCTCCACGCCGCCGAACACGGCGACGATGCGGGGATCGCTTTTCATCAGCTCCTCCGCAGTCGGGGCGAAGTGCCGTCCGCAGGCGATGACGCAGCGGCTCAGACCCAGCTCCTCGAGAACCTTGCCAAGCTCCTGAAACTTCCCCTCGCCGAAGAAGATCTTGACCGGCTGGGCGTAGATGAACTCATTTCCCATAGCACGCATCCTCGATCGCGGCGACCTTGCCGGCAAACTTGTGCATGTTCTCGGCGCGCCAATCCTCCAGATCCTGGCACCAGTCGGTTGCAAGGAAGGTCTTGACCATCTCCACGGCCATCTCGGGGCCGACGATCCAGCCGCCCATGCACAGGACCTTCGCGTTGTTGATGGCGCGGGCCATCTTCGCGGAATACACACCCTCGCAGGCGACGGCGTGTACGCCCTTGTACTTGTTGGCCACGACGCTCATTCCCGCGCCGGTGCCGCAGATCAGCACCGCGTAGTCGTAGGTGCCGTCCTGCACCAGAGGCGCGACCTTCGAGGCGACCTCGTAATAGGGGTGCACCTCGTCGAGGGTCACGGTGCCCAGATCGTCGAACGCGACGCCCGCCTCCGTGAGGTAAGCGCGGATGGCCTCCTTGGCGGAGAAGCCGGATTTATCACTGCCAATGGCGATTTTCATGCTGATATCCTCCCCAAAAATAATTGTTTCCATGGCGTAGGGGTCGATCCCCAGATCGACCCGAAAACACATTACACAACAGGCTTTCGGGCCGATGAGGGCATCGGCCCCTACATAAGGCGGACTGATTTCACAGTCCGGTTTTTTTACTTGAGTGTGACGGCCTTCTTCGCGGCGGCGACGATATCCTCCAGACGCATACCCAGCGCCTCGCGCAGGTAGGGCATCTTGCCCACCTCGCCGAAGCGGTCCTGCACGCCGATAGCGACGGCGGGGATCTTCTCCTGCGCCAGCGCCTCGAGCACGGCGGAGTGCAGGCCGCCGATGACGTTGTGGTTTTCCACGGTCAGCACGGCGCCGGTCTTGCGGGCGGAGGCGATAACGGTCTCGCGGTCGATGGGCTTGATGGTGTGGACGTTCACGACCTCGCAGTCAATACCCTCGGCCTTGAGCTGCCCGGCGGCCTCGAGGGCGTCCTTGGTCAGGAAGCCGGAGACGAAGATCGTGAGGTCCCTGCCCTCGCACAGGGTGTCGGCCTTGAAGAGGTCGAACTTATAGTCGGCGGGGAAGACGTCGGGCAGGGTCTTGCGGAAGAGACGCATGTACACAGGCCCCTCATACGCAGCGAGAGCGGGCATCGCAGCGCGCAGCTGGACGGCGTCCACCGGCTCAAAGATCACCATGCCGGGGATGGAGCGGATGACGCCCACATCCTCCATGCTCATGTGGGTGCCGCCGTTGAGCTCCGCAGAGATGCCGGGGTCGGTGCCGACGATCTTGACGTTCTGTCTGGCGTAGGAGATGGAGATGGTGATCTGGTCGCAGATGCGGCGCGTTGCAAACGGCGTGAAGCTCTCGATCCAGGGCTTGAAGCCGTAGCTTGCAAGGCCGGCCGCGATGGAGGCCATGTCCTGCTCGGCCACGCCGCAGTCAAACATCTGCTTCGGGAAGCGCTCATAGAGGTTGCGGGTGCCGCTGGCCTTGGAGAGGTCGGCGTCCAGGACGCACACATGGCGGTCCTTCTCCATCATTTCAGCCAGGCATTCGGCGTAAACAGCTCTCATTTCCATTTTTTATTCCCCCCTGATCTCCGCGATGGCGGCCTTGGCCTGCTCTTCGTTGATGTTGGTGTTGTGGTTGCCCGGTCCGAGATCGACGATCCACTGGACGCCGCAGCCCTTGACCGTGTTGAGGATCACCATGGTGGGTCTGCCGCTGCCGCGCATGGTCTTGGCCTTCTTGACGGCGGCGGAGACCTGCTCCACGTCGTTGCCGTTTTCGACCTCGATGACGTTCCAGCCGAAGGCGGCCCACTTGTCGGCAAGGGGCGCAATGTCGTTGACCTGCGCGACGGTGCCGTCGATCTGCAGTTTGTTGTAGTCGGTGAAGCCGATGAGGTTGTCGAGCTTCTTTGCGGCGGCGAACATGGCGGCCTCCCAGATCTGGCCCTCCTGGCTCTCACCGTCGCCGATGAGGGTAAAGATCGTGGCGCCGTCCTCCTCCATCTTGGAGCCGAGCGCGACGCCCACCGCGCAGGAGAAGCCCTGGCCGAGGGAGCCGGTGGTCATGTCGATGCCGGTGGTGCGGTTCATGTCGCAGTGGCTGGGCAGGTTCGTCCCGCCCTGGTTGAGGGTGAGCAGCTCCTTGCGGTCAAAGTAGCCGCGGTTTGCGAGCGTCGCGTACACCGCGGGGCCCGCGTGGCCCTTGGAGCAGACAAAGCGGTCGCGTCCGGGCATTCTGGGGTTTGCGGGGTCGATGTGCATCTCCTCAAAATAGAGGACGCCCAGCAGCTCCACCACCGACAGGCAGCCGCCGATGTGACCTACGCCGAGATGGCCGATGCTGGTCATGATATCGCAGCGGATATCCTTGCAGACTTCTTTCAGATCGTAGCTCAATTTGATTTCCTCCCAACAGAAGAATTGTTCTTTTAATTAAAAGGTCTAACCAATCCACAGTTTAGTCCCGGTGCCTCTCTTTGTCAATAGGGAAATGAAGAAAAAATCGGGGGAGTTTTTCAAGGAATGCTTGACATCCGTCCGCACGGAGGCTATGATTATTCACGCTGTTAATTATTTCAACAGGAGGAACCGAAATGAGCTTTACACCTGTCTATATTCCTGTGGGCGTCCCCACCTTCCATCTGGAGAGCGCCCAGGACCAGTTCGAGCGCTCCGTCAAGCTCCTGCGCGGGATCGACGGAGGCTTTGCCGTGCCCGGAGAGATGCTGCTGACGCTGGACAAGCTGCGCGCTTATCTGGACGGCCTGCAGCCCGACCTCATCGTCTTCCAGAACCTGACCTTTGCCAACGCCGCCTACATGGCCGAGGTGCTGCGCCGCTTCAACTGCCCGCTGCTGCTCTGGACCCTGCGCGAGCCGGTGATCGACGGGGGCCGTCTGCGCCTCAACTCTCTTACCGGGGCCTACTCCGCCGCCAACACCCTTCGCGCCTTTGACGACCGGCCTTTCTCCTACGTCTACGGCGCGCCGGAGGAGCAGGAGACGGTCAGCGCCGTGAAGGCTGCCGTCGCCGCCGCCCGCGTCAAAAAGAACATGCGCTCGCTCCGTCTCGCCGCTGTAGGCCACACGCCCCAGGGCTTCGGCTTCGGCCGCGCGCTCGACAGCGAGCTGATGAGCACCTTCGGCGTGGAGCTCGAGGCCATCGAGGCTCGTGAGCTTATCGACGAGGCGAAGAAGCTCACGGACGCAGAGCTCACCGCCGCGGTCAGGGACACGGAGAAGGCCACCGTGGGACTCGACAGGACGCCGGAGAACAACGTCCTGGATCATGCGCGGCTGCTGAACGCCTACCGCAGCTATGTGAAAAACAACAACATCGGGGCTCTGGCCTCGCGCTGCTGGCCGGATTTCTTCACGGCCTTCGGCACCCCGGTCTGTACCGTCCTCTCCATGCTCAACGACGAGGGCGTAGCCGCCGCCTGTGAGGCGGACGTCTACGGCGCGCTCTCCATGTGGATCGGAATGCAGCTCTCGGGCGAGCCGGTCTTCTTCGGCGACCCCGTCTCTCTCGACGAGGACGAAAACAGCGTCACCTTCTGGCACTGCGGTGCGGCGGCCTGCACGCTTGCGCGGCATGACACCGGCGCGGTCGTGGGCGTACACCCCAACCGCAAGATCGGCCCCGCCATGAACTTCGGCTGCGAGGCCTTCCCCGAGGCCACCATCTTCCGCATCGGACGCGAGCCGGACGGCTCCTTCCGCTTCTTCATCGCCGAGGGCGAGGCGCTGGACAAGCCCAGGCAGTTCATCGGCACCTCCATCGTGGTCCGCACCTTCTGCGACAGCCGCTGGATGGTGGAGCAGAGCGTGCGCGACGGGTACGAGCCCCACTTCGTCGTCATCAAGGGCCTGCATGCGAGAACACTTGAGACGCTGGCGGAGATGTTCGGCTTCGCGGTGGACCGCTATACGGTGGACGCGGACTTTTATAACGGCGAAGAAAAATGAAGGAATCCCGGCTCCACGCGGTGCTCACGGCGCTCATCGACATCGTCTGGCTCGGCATCCTCTGGACGCTCTGCTCCCTGCCCGTCATCACGCTGGGGGCTTCGTCCGCGGCGCTCTATTACAGCATGGTCAAGTGCGTGCGCCATGATTTCCCGGAGCCGACCCACGCCTTCTTCCGCGCCTTCCGTCAGAACTTCAAACAGGGGACGCTGTTGTGGCTCCTGTTCCTGCTGGCGCTCTGTGTCGGTGTCGCGGATATCTGTGCGTTTTCGCAGATGGGTGCGGCGCGGGGCAGCTTTCTCTACGGCTTCTCCCGCGCGCTGCTGCTGCCGCTGCCGGTGCTGGCGTTCTGGAGCTTCGCCTACCTCTCCCGCTTTGACGATCCCCTGAAGAATGTCCTGCGCTTTGCCGTCTATCTTGCGCTCCGAAACTGGAAGCAGAGTCTGCTGCTGTTCTTTGAGTTCGCGCTTGTGGCCCTCATCTGCTGGCTCCTGCCGCAGCTTGCGCCCATCCTGCCAGGGGCCCTCTGCCTTCTGATGAGCTATTCGATCGAGCCTGCCCTGCGCGAGCTCTCGGCGGGGCAGGGGAGAGCCGACGACTGGTTTAACGAGTAGTTAAAAAAATCCGATTTGGGTATTGGATTAAGACAGCGCACTGGGTGCATCCATGTAGTGGCGGCTATCAGCCGCCCGCACTGCACGTTTTCAAAAGCTGCTGATTCGCTTGGGTAAATGCGAAATTTATACCGCTTCTGCGCGGGCGGATACTATCCGCCCCTACTGCCAAAATCCTTTACGCAGATATCTTTACATTGAATTTGGGAGTATCGACCATGTTTCGATTTGAATACCCCGTGCCCGGCGCGTTTGCGCTTTTTCTTGACGAAAAGCCGATCCTGCGCCACAGCGCGGAGAAGCCCGCCCTCTTCCTCGGCCGCGGGGAGGAGAAGATCAGCATGTTCCGCGGCAACTTCGACATCCGCGACCGCCTGTGTGCGCGCCTGCCCCTGCGCTTTCTGGGCGCGGAGGGGGATTGCCTGCGCTTTGCCCATCCCGATGTGGAAGGGGAGTACCGCCTCGCATTTTATGAGAAGGACGGCCTCCTGCATCTGGACGGAGTCTGCGCGGACGATCGCGTCAACCGCCTGTGGCTCCGACTCGAGGCCGAGGCGGGCGAGCATGTCACCGGCGGGGGAGAGCAGTTCTCCGCGCTCGATCTGCGCGGCCGTGTCTACCCCATCTGGACACGGGAGCAGGGCGTAGGGCGCAACAAGCTCACTGAGGTCACGCGCCTCGCGGACGCGCTGGACGGCAGCGGCGGCGACTACCACACCACCTTTTTCCCGCAGCCGACCTATGTGTCATCGCGCCTGTACTTCGCGCACCTGATGAACTACGAATATGCCGAGCTCGATTTCCGCGAGGCGGCGTATCACGAGCTCACGCTCTGGACGTCCGGCCTGCGCCTTATCCTCGGCGGCGGGGCGGACTATGAGGAGCTGCTCGAAAAGCTCACTGCCCTCCTCGGCCGCCAGCCGGAATTACCCGCCTGGGCGATGAAGGGACTCTGGCTCGGCGTACAGGGCGGCACGGCCCGCGCGGCCGGGATGGCGGAGCGCTGCCGCAGAGGCGGCATGGACGTGTCCGCCGTCTGGATTCAGGACTGGGAGGGCAAGCGCGTTACCTCCTTCGGCAAGCGCCTGCAGTGGGACTGGCGCTGGAACCGGGAGCTGTATCCCGGACTTGACGGCGTCATCGCCGCCGACCCCGGGACCGCCTGGATGGGCTACATCAACCCCTACCTCGTCGAGGGCGGCGTCCTGTTTCGCGAGGCGCAGCAGAGCGGCTACTTCGTCAAACGCGCCGACGGCGCGGATTATCTCTTTGACTTCGGCGAATACGACTGCGGCGTCGTAGATTTGAGCAGCCCCGCGGCCTTTGCGTGGTACAAGAATGTCATCAAGACCAACCTCATCGGCCTCGGCTTTAAGGGCTGGATGGCCGACTTCGGCGAATATCTTCCGGCGGATGCAGTCTGCGCGGGCGGCAGCGGGCTTGCGCTGCACAACGCGTGGCCCATGCTCTGGGCCAGATGCAACCGCGAGGCCGTGGAGGAAGCAGGCAAGCTCGGCGAGTGCGTGTTCTTCATGCGCGCCGGGGCCGCCGGCAGCCAGCGCTGTGCCACCCTCATCTGGGCGGGCGACCAGTGCGTCGACTGGTCGGCAGACGACGGTCTGCCCTCCGTCGTGACCGCGGCCCTGACCCTCGGCATGAGCGGTTACGGTCTCCACTGCTGCGACGCGGGCGGCTACACCACGCTCTTCCACCTGCATCGGGACGAGGAGCTGCTGCTGCGCTGGCTGGAATTTGCCTGCTTCACGCCCGTCATGCGCACCCACGAGGGCAACCGCCCGGACTCCAACATCCAGCTCTACGACACCGAGGAAATCATCACCAAAGCGGCGCGGCTGGTAAGTTTACATAATCACATCCTGCCCTATCTCGAGGCCTGCGTCTCAGAGAACGCGGCGCGCGGCCTGCCCGTGATGCGCCCCCTTTTTCTCGCGCAGCCCGACGCGCCGGAGGCCTGGGACCGGGAGCTCTACAGCTATCTGCTGGGCCCGGACGTGCTGGTTGCCCCGGTGGTCGAGCCCGGCGCTGGGACGCGCACGCTCTGGCTGCCGGAGGGGGAGTGGGTCCACGTTTGGAGCGGCACGCGCTGCCCCGGCGGCCGTCATACGGTGCCGGCACCCATGGGGGAGCCGCCCGTGTTCTATCGCGCGGCTTCACGCTGGGCGGCGCTGTTCGCGGGGCTGCGGGAGCTCTGATCCTCCCGTCAAATGCCATAAAAAACGGCCCGCCGATTTGGCGGGCCGCGGAAATTCTTGTGCATGTCCAACAAAAAAGAGAAGTGAAAATCTACAGCTATATGCAGGCAAAAGGGCTTTACAAAACGCGGCGCTGTGCCTATAATGACCTTGTAGCTGTCAAGAGCTTCTTTTTAAGAGCAATTGATTAAAACTGTTAATTAAAATCGAAGGAGAATGATCATGAAAAAAACCATCGCCCTGCTTCTGACCCTGGTTATGGTGTTCGGCCTGGCCACCTCCATGCCCGCCTACGCCGACGACGAGATCGTCATCAACTTCCCCAGCATCTGGGTCGGCACCGACTCCAAGGCTGCCTACATGTCCAAGCTCGTGGAAGACTTCAACGCCGAGAACGCCGGCTCCATCAAGGTCGTCGTCGAAGAGCAGACCGACTATCAGGCCTACCGCGACAAGATCCGCACCACCATCACCACCGGCTCCGCGCCTGACATCTGCATCCTGGACACCACCTTCGACATCAAGGCCTATGCCGAGTCCGGCAAGTTCATGGACCTGACCCCCTACCTGAACGACGGCTGGGGCAATGATTTCGCGGACGGCGCGTTTGACGCCTGGAGCGTGGACGGCAAGGTTTCCATCCTCCCCTTTGAAAGCGCCGTCTTCACCCCCATCTATAACGCCAAGCTCCTGGCCGAGTGCGGCTGGGATCATTTCCCCGCCACCTATGACGAGTTCTTCCAGATGTGCAAGGACGTCAAGGCCAAGGGCTACAACGCCATGGGCCAGATGGCCGGCGACAACGCCTGGTCCTCCATGCTGTGGTACTCCCTGATCGTTGAGGCCATCGGCGGCAAGGACGTCTATGCCGACGGGCTGGACAATCCCGCCTTTGTCGAGGCCGCCAAGGTCCTCAAGGAGATGTACAGCTACACCTTTGACGGCGCGGTCTCCGCTGCCGCCTCCGATGTGAACGGCCACTTCCTCAGCCGCGACACCGTCGTCTACCTCAACGGCCCCTGGTGGATCGCCAACTTCTACAAAGAAGACAACGCCGTTGACGGCGTGCTCCTGGCCGACGACTGCGAGGTCGCCGTGAATCCCGCCTACGAGGGCGGCCTTGGCGAGGGCGGCCTTGTCACCACCGTGCAGGGCTTCCTGGCTGCCGCCAAGCAGGACGATCCCGCAAAGGAAGCCGCTGTCGTCAAGTTCCTCCAGTACATCACCAATCCCGACCATGTGTCTGAGCTTGCGCTCAGCTCCGGCGCGATGTTCTTCGTCAAGTACACCCCGTCGCCCGACACCTCTCTCATCTCCCAGAAGGTGACCGAGGTTGCGAACAACGCCGCCTTCACCATCCTGCATGTGAACGGCGCTTTCCCGACGGCCTTCTCCACTGAGTTCCCCGCCGCGCTCTCCGCGCTGGTCCTGAACCAGATCGACGAGCAGGGCTTCGTCGATCAGCTCCAGACCGCCATCGAGCTGGCCGAGTAATATCACAGGATCCGCTGTACAGGCTGCGGTTTTCACCGCAGCCTGTTCTTTAACCGGCATCGAAAGATCCGGATAGGAATGAAATGAAAACGTTTTATGGCAGCTTTGCCGACTCAAAAACACCTTTAGCCGAGCAAAGCGAGGTCTCGTGCCGGCCAAACACGGCGTGTTACAGTCCGCCGTGTGCGATAAGTGCGAGTCCTCAATTGCGAACCTTGTTCGCAATTGAAGTTTAGGAGGTGGCTCTTTGAAACTGGAGCGTTCTGACAGAGGTCCCCTGATGGCGTTCCTCCTGCCCGCGATCATCATGATGGTGATTTTCTTCGTCATCCCCGTCATCTACGTCGTTGTGGTCAGCTTCCTGAAATGGAACGGCATTTCCGCCCCCATCGTCCGGGGATTTCGCAACTATCTGCTGCTGTACAAGGACAAATCCTTTGCCCGCTCGGTGATCAACAACGTGATCTGGGCGCTGGTGGCGGGCTTTATCCAGGTGCCGCTGGCGATGGTCATGGCGATCATCCTCTCCCGCAAGCCCCGCGGCTGGAAATTCTTCCGCACGGTCTACTTCTTCCCGCAGGTGATTTCCGGCATCGCGCTGGCAACGCTGTGGCGCGCGATCTACAGCGCGGACACCGGCCTTCTCAACGGCCTGCTGCGCGCGGTCGGGCTGGGGCATGTGGCCAGGGACTGGCTCGGCACGATCGAGACGGCATTCCCGTCGGTGCTGATCTACTGGGTCTTCTATATCGGTTATTACATGGTCATCATGATGGCCGACATCACCACCATCGACACATCCTATTACGAGGCCGCGGTCATTGACGGGGCGACGGATTTCCAGCAGGCCATCTATATCACCATCCCGCTCATCAAAAACACCTCGCTTCTGACCTGCATTACCCTGGCGAGCGTCATGGGCCTGCGCCAGTTCGAGCAGGTCTACATGCTCACAAACGGCGGCCCGGCCAACACCACGTCCACCATCGTTCTGTACATGTACAAGAAGATGCAGGACTCCAACTACGGTCTCGCGAGCGCCTCGGCCGTCATCCTCATCATCGTGGGCGTCATCTTTATCGTCTGCATCCGCAAGCTCTTTGAGGGCCGCGGCGAGAAGGCGCAGCAGCGCAAGGCGCTGCGCATGGCAAGGAGGGCGCTGAAATGAGTGAAAACAAGATCCATGCCCCTCTGCACGGTAAGGACCTGATCCTCGCGATCCTGCGCTGGATCCTGATCCTCTTTTTCGCGATCTATACGCTCTTCCCGCTGATCTGGCTGATCCTCTCCTCCCTCAAGACGAACTTTGAGTTCCAGGCCATGTCGCCCTTCGCGCTGCCCAAGGTCCCCCAGTGGCAGAACTATGTCAGCGCCCTCAAGGTCGCGGGCCTCGGCCGTATGCTCATGAACTCCGTGATCGTGGGCCTCTGCGCCACGGCGGTCAACGTCATCATCGCCAGCATGGGCGCATACTGCATTTCGCGCTTTCGCTTCAAAGGGCGCGAGAAGATCTTCACGCTCTTCACGGCGGGCATCCTCGTTCCGCTGAACGCTCTCATGGTGCCCTACTTCGTCATCATCAACAAGCTGGGGCTCTACAACACCTACGGCGGTATGATCCTCCTGTACTGTGCCATCGGCATCCCCATGTCCACCTTTCTCATCCGCGGACTCATGGACTCGGTGCCCATGGAGCTGGAGGAGGCGGCCTATATCGACGGCTGCGGCTTCTTCGGGCGCTTCTTCTACCTGATCCTGCCGCTGAGCCGCACGGGCATCGTCACCGCTGCGACCTTTGAATTTCTGACCTGCTGGAACGAATTCGTGTTCGCAAACCTCATTGTCTCCTCTGAGAAGCTGCGCACCATCCAGGTCGGCATCCGCTACTTCACGAACCAGTTTTCGACTGACTACGTCTCCATGTACGCGGCGATCGTCATTTCCATCATCCCCTCCATCCTGGGCTACATCGTCTTCCAGGAGCAGATCATCGCCGGCATGACCAGCGGTGCGGTCAAGGGGTAATAAACGACCAAAGGGGCTGCGAAAAACACTCCTTATCGTGAATGCACCAGTATCAAAACCTTAGGGGCCGACGACCATGCCAACACCCATAAGAGAGTTTTGACGCAAAAAGTATTTGGTAGCTGTCTGACAGGATTGGAAGAGCATCTTCAAGTCAAGGCAGAGAGGAAAACCAAATGATCTTATGCTAAGGCAACACCGCACAATTCGCCTGCGGCATCTCCTGAAAAATTTGCGCCCTGATTTCGTCACTTTTTCTTGCAATA
This sequence comes from Oscillospiraceae bacterium, assembly GCA_902779945.1. Classification (GTDB taxonomy): domain Bacteria; phylum Bacillota; class Clostridia; order Oscillospirales; family Oscillospiraceae; genus Limivicinus. Next base: position 22,050 of record CACZDN010000005.1, read on the forward strand.
CACAAAGTATTCCTGCAAAAAACTGCCTTCATCAGAACCCAAATTTTCTCAGGATCTGCTCTTGCCGAATTAAGCTTGCCGAAGCATCTCACCCAGGCAGGAAGAAACCCTTTCAGATGTTTCGACTTTGCTCAACATGACAGACTTGCGTTGACGACATTGCCCCCTGCGGGGCCGAAACAAAACGGTACGGCGGATTCGCAGCTTGACGAATCCGCCGTATTTGTCTGTTCGGGGTGGAAATCGCGGCAAAGGCGTGCTATACTGTGTGGCATTCCCATTTCCGCTTTGCTTCGGGGTGATCGAACATGAGTAAAACAAAGGCGGCCGTCCTGCTGATCGCGGTGTTTGCGGCGCGGGGGACTTCGTTCCTCTTCTCCAAAACGCTGATGCGCACGCTTGACCCGCTGAGCATCCTGGCGGTCCGCTTCACGCTGGCCTTCCTGCTGCTCGCCCTGGTGTTCTGCAAAAGGCTGCGCGCCTGGGGCAGAAACAGCCTGCGCGGCGGCGTGATCCTGGGTGTCCTCTACACCGTGTGCATGGTGTTCGAGATGTTCGGCCTGCGCCTCATCGACTCCGGCGTCAGCTCCCTGATCGAGAACATGGCCATCGTCCTGGTGCCGCTCTACGCCGCGGTCCTGACTCATACGCCCCCGAGACGCAAAACAATGCTCTGCGCGCTCCTCTCCGTGCTCGGCGTCGCCTTCCTCTCGCTGACGCAGGGCCAAAACGTCGGCGGGGGAGCAGGTATCCTCCTCGCGGTCCTGGCGGCGCTGACCTACGGCGTATGTATCCTCGCCACCGAAAAGGTGAGCCGGGACGCGGACCCCATCACGGTCGGGATCGTCCAGCTCGGGACCATGGGCGCGCTCAGCCTGGCGCTCTCCCTCTTCACGGGCGGCTGCGCCCTCCCGCGGACCGGGAGCGAGTGGCTGATGCTCATGAGTCTCGTGCTGGTGTGCAGCTGCTTCGGCTTCGCGTTCCAGCCCCTCGGGCAGAAATACCTCCCGGCGGAGGCCGCGGCGGTGTTCACGGTCATCAACCCCCTGACGGCCAGCGTCCTCGGCATCGCCGTCGCCGGCGAGAGCGTCAGCCCCGCCAAGTTCGCAGGCTACGCCCTGATCATCACAGCCCTGCTGCTGTACAACATGCACGGGCGGAAAAGGATCAGTGCGAAATAACACGGACCTTTATTCAGGTGATTGAATCGGAAACAGCATAGTCGCTTGCCTTTTCCGACAGCATGTTGTAAAAGCATGCTGTCACATTGATCGACGGGGAAATGCTGTCAAGGGAGAGAAGATCGGATCATGAGCCGTGAAGAATCTATCAACCGGTCCATCGCGAACGCGGCCGCGTCTGTCGCAATGGAGGGGTTTTACGTGGATGAGGAATGCAAGGATTGGTGCCGCTCGGTTTTGATGGATCAGATTTCCAAGGAAAAATACCTGTCGCTGCTGCTCCGTAAAGCGGGAGTGAAAGCGTCATGAGCTGTCGTCTGGATTCCCTCACGGCCGATTGTTATCCGGGTACAACCTGCCTTGTAAACAAATTCGGTATTCGCGACGAGGAGCTATAGGCGCTGGTTGAAGCCGGGATCACGCTGATGAAGGACTCTGAGCTGTAGGAGCATCCCATTCGAGGAGACTCTGATTTTGCTCATTATAAAGCGATCCATCAATTTCTGTTTGAAGATCTCTATGATTGGGCGGGAACGATCCGAACCGTCGATATGTCCAAAAAGGAACAAGCTTCGTCAGAGCGGAGAATATCGAACGGACAGCCGAAAACGCCTTTCGACGGCTGCATAAGAAGCAGCTTTTCACAGGTATGCCTTTTGAGATATTCATAGGGCAACACCGCACAATCCGCCTTCGGCGCCTCCTGGAAAATTTGCGCTCTGATTTTGTCACTTTTTCTTGAAATACACAAAGTATTCCTACAAAAAAATGCCTTCATCAGAACCCAAATTTTCTCAGGATTCGCTCTCGCCGAATTATGCGGTGTTGCCATAGAAAACATTGCAGAATTCTATGGCGTTATCAACATGCTCCATCCCTTCCGGGAGGGAAACGGCAGGACGCAGCGCACGTTTTTTGCCCAGCTGATCCGCAACGCCGGATTTGATATCAACTTCTCTGAGATCGATGCAGATGCCATGATGATTGCGAACATTCAGGCGGCCGGTGGTGTGAATGATCCACTGCAGGAGGTTTTCAGAAAATCCATACATCCTCACAGAGCCTGATACACAGAGTCGGAGCCGCAGCAAAGCTTACGCGCTTACTGCGGCTCCGTTTTTTCACGTCTGGATGCTCAGCATCTGTTCAAGCAGGCCGTCGTCCTCGAAGACCATGATGTCCCGCACGCCGAGCGTGACGGGCCGGCCGTTCGCCAGTTTTTTGTACTCCCAGCCGTTCGTGATCACGCGCACCAGCGTGTCGCCGACGCGCACGCGGCAGTCGTCCACGTCGCCCAGGTAGTACTGCGCCTCCAGCGTACCGGTCAGAACGCCGTCCTCCGCAAAGAAGATGTTCTCCGGGCGTATGGCGACCTCCACCTTTCCGGTCCGCGGGCCGCCGTAGGGGATGGACTGCCCGCCCATGCCCGGGAAGACGATGCGGCCGTCCTTCGCCTCGCCCTTGAAGAAGTCCACCTTCCCCAGAAAGTCCGCGACGAACTGGTTGGCCGGCGTGTTGTAGATCTCCTGCGGGGTACCGCTCTGCTGGACGACGCCGCGGTTGATGAGAAAGATGCGGTCGCTCATCGCCATGGCCTCGGTCTGGTCGTGCGTGACGTAGACGACCGTGATGCCGAGCTCGCGCTGGATCTCCTTGATCTCAAAGCGCATGGACTCGCGCAGCTTCGCGTCGAGGTTGGACAGCGGCTCGTCCAGCAGCAGGAGCTTTGGTGCGGCCACCAGCGCGCGGGCCAGGGCGACGCGCTGCTGCTGCCCGCCGGAGAGCTGGTTCGGGAAGCGGTCGGCGTACTGGCTCAGATGCACGACGCCCAGCACCTTTTCCACGCTCGCCCTGATCTCCGCCTTCGGCGCCTTCCGGATCGCGAGGGGGTAGGCCACGTTGTCGAAGACGTTCATGTGCGGCCACACGGCATAGCTCTGGAAGACCATGCCGATGCTCCGCTTCTCGGGCGGGACGAAGGTCTTCCCGCCCGAGACGAGCCGGTCGTCGATATACAGCTCGCCCGACGTCGGTTTCTCAAAGCCCGCGATGATGCGCAGCATGGTGGTTTTCCCGCAGCCGGAAGGGCCGAGGAGCGTGATGAATTCCCCGTCTTTGAAGGTCTCGTTGAAGCTTTTGAGCACCACGTTGTCGCCGAAGGCCTTGGTGATATTTTTGATCGTTACAGCTGCCATCAGGCACGCCCCTTTCTCAGATGGAGAACTCGCCCTTCGTCAGGCGGTTGAGGATGAAGTTGAGGAACACGACGATCAGCAGGATACCGAAGGCCATGGCGCAGCTCATCGGCTGGCTCGTGAAGGTCCAGTATTCGTAGAGCTGGAAGCCGATCGTCTTGGTGGTGCTGGAATAGAGCAGTGTGGTCATTGAGAGCTCATAGAAGCTGGGGATGAAGATGAGGAACCACCCGGCCGCAATGGACGGGAAGATCAGCGGGCCCGTGACGCGGAACATGGTCCGCAGCCACGACGCGCCGGAGATCTGGCTGGACTCCTCCAGCGACACGTGGATCTGGCTCATCGCGGAGACGACGGTGCGCATCCCCATCATCATGTATTTGATCATGTAGGCGATGATCATGATGTACGCCGTGTTGTAGATGTTGATGCCGAAGTTGCCCTTCATCGTCATGATGAGGCCCAGGGCGATGACGACCGACGGCGTGCCGGAGCCGAGGGTGATGAGAAAGTCCGGGATCTTCCGCCCGCGGAGCCGGGTGCGCTGGAGCAGATAGCTCATCGTGCACGCGACGACGATGCCCACCGTCGCGGCGACCGAGGCGTAGAGCAGGGAATTTTTGAAGCAGTTGAGCGTTTCGATCCTGCCGAAGACCGTCTTCCAGTTCGACAGCGTGAAGTTGTTCGCCCGGAACATGCTCTTGCCGACGTCGATTTTGAAGGAGGTAGTGAGGATCGTCGCGAAGGGGATGACGATGACGACGACCGCAAACAGGGACACGATGACCGTCAGCGGCACACGCCACTTGCGCAGGTGCACGATCGCGGGCTGCACGGACTTGCCGGACACAGTGATGTACTGCCGCTTTGCCAGCAGCACGTCGGATATAAACAGGATGAGGATCGCAAGCACCATCAAAAATACCGCCATGCCGGTGGCGTCGTTGAGACCCTGCTGCCCGAGGGAGACGTACTCCACAATGCGCGTCGTCACGGTATGGACGCGGCCCGGGCTTCCGATGATGGACGGGATGCCGTAGCAGCTCGCCGCGCTGACGAAGACGAGCAGCGCACCGGAGATGAGCGAGGGCATCATCATCGGCAGCGTCACCGTAAAGAGGGTCTTGAGCGGCGAGGCGCCGCTGATGCGGCTGGCCTCCTCGAGCGAGGGGTCCATCTTCTCCATCGCGCGGCTGATGGTGATGAAGGCGTAGGGATAGTAGAAGCTGGACAGGACCCAGATCATGCCGGGCAGCGTATAGACGTTCAGCGGACCCGGCGCATCGCTTAGATGAAACAGCACGCGCAGCCACTGGTTGACGGTTCCGACGTTCGGGTTCAGAAGCCGCAGCCACGCCATTGCGCCCACATAGGGCGGCACCATATAGGTCAGCACGAAGAGTGCGCGGAAAAAGCGCCGCCCGTAGAGATTCGTCCGCCCGACCAGCCACGCCAGCGGGAACGCTGTCAGCGTGCCGAGCACCATCGTGGCCGACGCCGCGATCAGCGTGTTTTTGAGGGCGTCCAGATTCAGCGAATAGGTATAGAGGCGCCGGAAGGTCTCCAGCGAAAAGGCGCTGTCCGGGAAGAAGGCCTTGATGAGCATGTAAACGAGCGGCATGAGCTGGAACAGGAGCAGAAAGTCGACGATCACAAGAATGATGATCCACTTGAAGTCCGGAATCCAGGTCCGCTCGCCCAGCATCAGCAGGGTCAGCAGCACCGCGTCCAGGCAGAGCAGAATGCCGATCAGGACGGCGCTGCGGCTGTTGCTGACGACGAGCTGCCAGATGAACGACACCTCGCCCCGCGCCGCCATGCGGAAGGCATCGAGCTGGGCCCCCTTGTCGCGCACGGTCTTTTTCAGGGTGTTGACCTGCTCCGTGATGCGGCTGTTCATCGAGTCGTTGCTGACGTACCAGATCTGCATGAGCATGGCCTGCCGCTCCTGCCCCGTGAGCTTTCCGGCAAGCTTTCCGGCGGCCTCCGGGAGCGCCGCACCCTCGTCCGTGACGGCCTCCAGAAGCTGCCGCCGGAAGCCGTCCAGCCCGGAGGCGGGGATGGCCGCAAGCTCCTTCCTGTTGGCGGTGCCGACCTTCGGACCGCTCACAAGACTGCTTGTGAAGAGAAGTCTGTGCACAAGCTCTGCGCGCGCCTCCCCCTCTTTGCCGTCCAGAAGCGCGTCCAGCTCAGCCCCGCTGCCCTTCTTCTGCGCCTCCCAAGCGGAGCGCAGCAGCGTATATGCCGTCTCATCCAGCGCGGCGCGGCTCTCGGCGTCAAGGGCCTTGCACTGCGGCCCGAGCTTTTTGTCCCAGGCGGCGTCTACCTCGCCGCCCAGCTTGTAGATGGCGCGGTACGCCGCCTCGGAGCTGAAGCCGGAGGCGCTGTACTCCTTCATGCCCGTGCAGCCCATCACGATGACGGCCGCGCCCAGCAGAAACAGCAGCGCCAGAATAGTCTTTGTCAGGATGGGCGTCCGATCCCGCCTCGGCGGCGTCATGGCGTCCTTCATCCGCGATCACCTCTTTGCTTAATCAAAAAGGGGAAGCCGGGTTACGGCTTCCCCTGCGGAAGCATATCGCTGCTGTGATCAGCCTGCCGTGACCGTCTCGGTCCAGGCGGTGTTGATCGCCGCGCGGTTCTGGTAGGCGTTCTCCCAGTCCACGCCGAGATCCCTCTCAATGAGCCAGTCGGTGTCCACGGAATCAAAAGGAATATCCTCCATGCCCGCGAACACGGAGTGCATGTAGCCCTGGAGGATGAGCTTCTGGGCCTCCTCACTCAGCAGCCACTGCTCGACCGCCTCGCAGGCCTCGATGTTCACATTCTTGCTGTGGTCCTCGGCGACCGTCATGACAGTGGAGGGGATCAGCACCACGCCGTCCTCGGGGTAGATGCACTTGAGGTTCGTGAGCGGGGTGCCGGCGTCCTCGGCCTCCTTGAGGGCCTTGAGGATGGACTCCTCGAGGATCATGATGGCGGCGCACTCGCCGGTCTGGAGCTTGGTGATCGCGGTGGAGCCGGACTCGATCATGACCTCATTGGCGGCCAGACCCTTGAGATAGTCCATGCCGTAGTGGTTGTCCTGCGTGAGGGAGGCGACCGCCGCGAAGGTGGTGCCGCTGCTCATGGGGTTGCCCATGGAGATGTAGCCCTTGAGGGCGGGGTCATTGGCAAAGGCGTCGAAGGTCTGCGGAATGGTCACGCCCTTTGCGGCCCAGGCGTCCGTCATCTCGGGGTTACAGGCCAGCACCATGTTGCAGACGCGCACGGGGTACCAGTAGCCCTCCTCGTCATAGGGGAAGCGCAGCAGCTCGCCCGGATTTTCGATCTCGACGGGCTCCAGATACCCGGCCTCCTTGAGCTCGAGCGACAGGGCCGGCTCCGCGACCAGCATCATGTCGCAGCCGAGAGTGCCGGTCTCCATCTCGCCGTAGATCTTGGTGATCAGGGAGCTGGTGCCGCCATAAAAGAAGAAGCTGCCGTCGTTGCCGGGGGTGAGATTGGGGAATTCCTTTTTCAGCGCTTCGTCCATCATGTCGATGACGAACTGATACATCGAGGAGTAGATGACAAGCTCGCCCTCCACGTCCTCGTTCACCGCAAAGGCGGCCGAGCCCAGGGAGAACACAAAAACAAGCGCAAGGAGTACCGCAAGAAGCTTTTTCACGTTTTTTACCTCCATTATCCGGTATTTCCGTATCCCTCATCGGGTTATACAAGAATCATAGCATAGCCGAGGGTGAAAAGCAAGCATGTTGTACAAAGATTGAAAGCATCCCGGTCCGGCCCGCCGCGCCGCCTTGACAAGACGGAGCGCGGATGCTATAGTACCACCATCAAGTTCATAACACCTGAAACTGGCGAAGAAGAGAAGAGTAGTCCGGCGGATGCCTTACCAGAGAGTCCCGGCAGCTGAAAAGGGACAGGAGCAAGTCGGATGAACATGGCCTCGGAGCTGCGGGCGTGAAGGGTTAGCGTCCGACGGGTACTCCCGTTACAGAGGATGCGCGTGTCGGCGCGCTCAGAGGCGGCGGCTTCGCCGTAAAGCAAGGTGGTACCACGAGATTGATTATCCCGTCCTTACATATGTAAGGGCGTTTTTTTGTTTTGGAGAGACAGGGCTATGATTGAAATTCAGGGCTTGTACAAGAGCTTCGGCGCGGCGGCCGGCGCCGTCCGCGCGGTGGAGGATGTATCGCTGGACATTTGCGAGGGGGACGTCTTCGGCATCGTGGGCTACTCCGGCGCGGGCAAGAGCACGCTGGTGCGCTGCATCAACTTTCTGGAGCGGCCGGACGCCGGGACCATCCGCGTCAAGGGCTTCGGCGCGATCCGCTGCGAGAAGGGGAGGGCCTTCTATCGGCCGGACGCCGGCGGAAGCTGGCAGGCCCTCACCGAAAAGCATCTCAAGCTCCTGAGGCAGGACATGGGCATGATCTTCCAGCATTTCAACCTCCTCGACCGCAGCACCGTCTTCGAGAACGTCGCCTACCCCCTCAGGTACCGGGGCATGACAAGAGGGGAGATCAGATCCCGCGTGCTGGAGCTGCTGGATCTGGTCGACCTCCGGGAGAAGATCAACGCCTATCCGTCAGAGCTCTCGGGCGGCCAGAAGCAGCGTGTGGCCATCGCCAGGGCCCTGGCCAACAACCCCCGCATCCTGCTGTCCGATGAGGCGACCTCCGCCCTGGACCCGGACGCGACGGAGTCCATCCTCCGTCTCCTGAAGGAGCTCAACCGCAAGCTGAACCTCACCATCGTCCTCATCACGCATGAGATGGCGGTGGTCAAGGCAATCTGCTCCAAGGTTGCCGTCATGGAGCAGGGCCGCGTCGTGGAGCAGGGGAGCGTCTACCGCGTCTTCTCCGAGCCGCAGGCCGCCATCACCCGCAAGTTTGTGGACAGCTCCTCCGGCCTCGGCCGCATCGACAAGCTGATCGCTGAGCACGCGCCCGTCCTCAGCGGCAGCGGCACGCTCATCCGTCTCACCTACAACAAGGACTGCGTGGGCGAGGCGCTGATTTCCGAGGTCTCCCGCCGCTACGGCGTGAATATGAACATCCTGCTGGGCAGTCTGGAGCTCTTGCAGGGCAGCCCCCTCGGGGGACTGATCGTGCTCGTGGAGGGCGACATGGAAGCGCGGCGCAGCGCCATCGCCTGTCTGTGTGAGCACAACGTGATCGTGGAGGTGATCGAGCATGGCTGAGTGGCTGGCGAGTATCATGCCCAATGTGGTGGACTACAGCGAAAAATTCTGGTCGAGCTGTCTGGCGACCGGCCAGATGTTCCTGATCGCGGGCGGCTTCACGCTGATGTTCGGCAGCGTCTTCGGCGTTCTGCTGACCGCGGCGCGGCCGGGCGGCATCATGGAAAACCGCTGGGTCTACACCCTTGTCAACACCGTGACGAACATCTTCCGCTCCATCCCCTTTGTGATCCTGCTGATCTTTCTGATCCCGCTGACCCGCGCGATCGTCGGCACGGCCATCGGCGTCAAGGGCGCGATCGTGCCGCTGGTCTTCGGCGCGGTGCCCTTCTTCACCAGACAGGTGGAGGCGGCGCTCGCCAACGTCAGCCCCGGCAAGATCGAGGCCGCGTCCGCCATGGGCAGCGGCAAGGCCGGGATCATCCTCCGCGTCTATCTGCACGAGGCCGTGCCCGACCTCATCCGCGCCGTCACGATCACCGCGATCAGCCTCATCGGCCTGACCACCATGGCCGGCGCGGTCGGCGCGGGCGGCATCGGCAGCTTTGCCATCAACTACGGGCAGAACCTGCACCACCAGGACATTGTCAACGTCTGTGTGCTGGTGCTGCTGGTGTTCGTGTCCGTGCTCCAGGGTCTCGGCAACATGCTTGCCCGCCGCACCACCAATCACCGTCTGTTCCAACGCAAGGTTGAGACGAAATAGAAAAGTAAAAAATTTTTTGAAAAGGAGAAATCACCATGACCAAGACAGTCCGTACCCTGATCAGCACCCTGCTGCTCGCCGCGCTGTTTGCCGCGCTTGTCCCCGCTGCCTTTGCCGCGGGCCCCGTCCTCATCGGCATCCCTGACGACGCCACGAACGGCGGCCGCGCCATCAAGCTCCTCGAATCCGTCGGCCTCATCGAGGTCAACCCCGACGCCGGCTGGACCCCTGAGCTCAAGGACGTCACCAAATACCTCTACAACATCGAGATCATGCCCACCCAGGCCAACACCCTGCCCGCCACGCTGGACGACTTCGGCGCCTCCACCATTAACGGCACCTATGCCATCCCCACCGGCCTTGTCCCCTCGAGAGACGGTCTGGCGATCGAGTCTCAGGCCGGCGCCACGGACGAGAACGGCAACCCCTTTGTGAACGTGGTCGTCGCCCGCACTGCGGATAAGGACAACCCCCTCTACAAGACCATCCAGGAGGCATTCCAGTCCGACATCGTGGGCCAGTACCTGATCGCAAAGTACAGCGAGGCCTTCATCCCCGCCTTCGACTATCAGAACACCGACAGGACCAATGAGGAGCTGCTCGCCCTCATCGACGGCTACAAGTCCGACAAGGCCGGCAAGACCGTCGTGAAGGTCGGCGTCTGCGGCGCGTCCAACGATCACTGGAAAGCTGCCCAGTATGTCCTCGACCAGAACAACGCGAACATCTACATCGAGCTCGTGGAGTTCGACGCCTACAATCTCCCGAACGAGGCCCTCAACAGCGGTGACATCGACCTCAATTCCTTCCAGCACAAGGCCTATCTCGCCAAGGAGGTCGACTCCCAGGGCTACAAGATCGAGACCGTGTTCGACACGCTCATGGCCCCGCTGACTCTCTACTCCAGACAGTTCGACTCCGTCGACGCCCTCAAGACCGCCGCGGGCGAGAAATAATCCCATTCCCTGATAGAAGACAGACAGGCAATTCCGAGCAGTATTTGTATCAGGCGAGGCAAAGCCCGCAGAGCATCATGACGTTCTTGCAAGCTCCGATTCGACTCGCTTCCGTCAGGCATGACGAAAACCCGCTCACTCCGCTGTCCGTCCTCTCAAATTCAAAGCATCGGCTTTGAATTTGGAAGGAAAATGGAAGGAGCGTATATGCAGCTTTTCCGGCTCTTCGCGAGCGGAAAAGCGGAATGCAGAGAGTTTCGTTTGCCGCGTTCAAGGGTTTTAACATGGCATCGCGCAAGTTTTGCCGGACAGACTACATGCTTTCTATCAAAAAAGAGTATAAAGCAAAAACCCCGGAGATCAGCCGATCTCCGGGGGTTTGCCTTTTATGCGCTCACTCTGTGACCGCCCAGACGCGGACGGGCAGGCCGGTCGCGCCCTTGATATTCGGCCAGGCGGCGAAGAGGATCGCGCCGGCGGGGGCGACCTGATCCAGATTGCAGAGCACTTCGATCTGGAGCTTGCCTTTGGCGAGAACGTATCGCTCGCAGGCGAGATCGCCGGCCTTCGCGGCCTCCTTCGAGGCGTCCGTGTCCAGCGCCTCATGGCCGTTGGCAGCGGCATTGCGCGTCTCGTAGATGTATTTCAGCGCGTCCAGCGACCAGCTGGGGAAGTTCTCGCTGCCGTCCCCGGCGATGCCGGAGAGGGCGTTCATGTCGGGCCAGTTCTTCGACCAGTCCGTGCGCAGCGCAACGAAGGCGCCGTCGGGAATGTCGCCGTACTTTGCCTCATAGGCCCTGATATCCTCCGGGGTGACGGCGTAGCACGGGTCCTGCGCCACCTTATCCGTCACGTCGATCACGCACAGCGGGAACATCATCTGCTCCACGCCGTAGGCCTCGGACAGCGGCGCGTCCTTGATAAAGTGACCGGGAAAGTCAATGTGGGTGCCGAACTGACCGGGGAACTTGAAGGTCTGGATCAGGCAGTCCAGCATGGGGTTGCCCCAGTCGAACACTACCTTGCCGAGCTCGACGGAGCCCTCGGGGATGCCGGCCCAATAGGGGCTGTCGTTGTCCAGCGGGTGGGTGAGATCGACCAGACGGTACTTCTTCAAATCGCCCAGAATGTCCCAGAGCTTATACATGTGCATCGCCTCCCTGAAAAATATAGTAATTCCCATGCGGCAAGCCTCGCCACAATAAATAAAAGCTGATTTACGGGGATTTACATGTGCATGAAATCCGGTTGCCGCGTGAGCGGCGAGGATTTCGTACACTTTAAAATAAGAAGCGTCAGCTTTTATCGTAAATGTCCATGCGTCTGCGGCGTACCACAACACAGGAAAGCCTTGCGGCGCTTCGCCATTATATCATACAATAAGGGGCGGTGTCCATAGCTGCGTTACGATTCGCTGTAATCCATGTCCATGTTCGCGTGGATCTGATAGCCCGGGAACGCCTCCTCCACAGCCTGACACGCCTCGGCAAATACCTGCTTCCGGTCCGGCGCGTCAAAGCTGACCACGAGATCGAAGCGCATCGTCTTTTCCGCCCGGTCGATGTAAAAGCCGTGCATCTGCATCACATGCGCGTGAGACAGGACGATGCCGCGCACCTTTTCCCGCGCCTCGGCAGCCTCCGGGTCCCGGGTGTTGACCGAGTACACCCCGACCGCGGTCAGAAGCACATTGTGCTTCTTATACACGTCGATGGTCACGTGGCGGATCAGCCGGTCCAGCTCGTCCGCCGAGAGGGTGTCCGGCACCTCGATATGTACGGAGCCCTGAAAGGCGTCCGGCCCGTAGTTGTGCAGAATGAGATCGTAAGCGCCGCTGATGCCGGGGTGGTCCGCCACGGTCGCCTTGATCTCCCGGGCGAAGGCAGCGTCGGCGCGCTCGCCCAGAAGCTGGGACAGGGTATCGCGCAGCATCTCCACGCCGGCCTTGATGATCACCGCCGCGATGACCGCGCCGAGCCATGCCTCCAGCGACACGCCGAAGAGCAGGTAGACCCCGGCGGCCACAAGCGTCGAGGCGGAGATCACGGAGTCCAGCGTCGCGTCCTCGCCGGAGTTTACGAGAGAATCGGAGCGGACCTTCTCGCCTGCCCGCTTCACATAGCGCCCCAGCACGATCTTGACCACTACTGCCGCAGCGACGATGATGAGCGTCGCGGCGGAGTAGTCCGGCGTCTCCGGAGCGAGGATCTTCTTGACCGACTCCACCAGCGCCGTGACGCCCGCATAGAGCACCAGCAGCGAAATGATCATGGCGCTGAGGTATTCAATGCGCCCATAGCCGAACGGATGCTTCCGGTCCGGCTCGCGCCCTGCGAGCTTGGTGCCGACAATCGTGATGACGGAGCTTGCCGCGTCGGAGATATTGTTCACCGCGTCCATCACAATGGCAATGGAGTTGGAGGCCAGCCCTACGACGGCCTTGAACACCGCCAGCAGCACGTTTGCCGCGATGCCGATCACACTGGTACGGATGATCACCGCGTCGCGGCTCTGTCCTTCTTCCGCACGCGCGCCGGTCGCCTCCCCGCAAAGCCGCTTCACTGTTTCTGTGCTGTATGCCATAAGCTGCCGTCCTTTCCGCAGACGCCTGTCGCACGCAGGCGCTTTCACTGCCAGAGTGCATTATAATCGAACATGACGGATTCTTCAAGTGCCTTGCGGCGCCGAAAGGGAGTACCCGCAGGGAAGCTCGACCGGGTACGGGCAGGCGCTCACCGTCTGTCAAAAGGCCGGAAAACCGGAGAATCCGTTCCTCTTACCGCCCCGTAAAGGCGCAGATCTCCTGCTCCAGCAGGCGGAAGACCTTTGCCACAAGGTAGCCGTCGGCAATCGCGTGGTTGAGGCGCACGGTCACGGGCATGAGAAGGCGGCCGTTTTCCTCCCGGTACCTGCCCCAGTTGATGATGGGGGCAAAGTACAGATAGCCGTCCGGCAGCTCCACATGCAGGGCGTCGTAGGAGAGCCACGGAATGTACGAGGCGTCAAACCAGTTCGGGTGATTTGCAGAGTCAAGCAGGTACTCGCGCGTCTTTTCGGCCTGCTCCAGATCGTACAGAGCGCCGGCATAGAAGCTGTCGTAATCCTCCCGGTACTCAGTGTACACCGGTGTGCAGGTCTCCGTGTCCTCGTGGAAGACATACTGCGTGGGATGGATCACATCATAACAGATGAGCTCGTCCGTCTGCCAGAGGTAGCCCATCCGGTAATCCTCGCGGGAATTGAGCGCCCTGGACAGGAGATACAGAAAGTTGAGGGAAAACTTCGTCCCCGTCTGTCTGGAATACGCGGCAAGCTCCGTGACGTCGATCCTCGCCGTCATGGAGGTGGAGCACTTGCAGTCCTCGGTGAAGTGTCGGAAAACACCCTTCCGGTAGTAGGCATTCTTGTCGATTACCCGATAGCTCATCATTTTCTCCTCATCAAGTTATCTTTTCCGCAAAAGCGGCGCAGCCCGCAGCGGCGGGCTGCGCGTCCGGTTTTATCCCAGCAGCGCGAGCAGCTCTTCGTGGCTCAGGGACGCGAGACTCGCCCCCTCACCGCTGAGCACCGCCTCCGCCAGATCGCGCTTGGCCTCCTGCAAGGCGAGGATGCGCTCCTCAATGGTGTCCTTGACGATGATGCGGTACACGGTGACCTGATTCTGCTGTCCGATGCGGTGGGCTCGGTCGGTAGCCTGGTTCTGGGCGGCGAGGTTCCACCACGGGTCGTAGTGGATGACCACATCCGCGCCGGTCAGGTTAAGCCCTGTGCCGCCCGCCTTGAGCGAGATCAAAAACACGGGCGTGCTCCCCTCGTTGAATTCCCTTACGAGCCTGAGCCGCTGCTCCTTCGGCGTGGCGCCGGTCAGGATGAAATACGGGATGCTCTCAGCGCGCAGATCCTCCTCCAGCAGGGCGAGCATGGACGTAAACTGCGAAAACACCAGCATCCGGTGTCCGCCGCCCATGGCGCTCTGTATGAGCTCCAGACAGGCCGCGCGCTTGGCGCTGCCGCCGTGATAGTCTTCCAGCAGCAGCGACGGGTCGCAGCAGATCTGGCGGATGCGTGTCAGCTCCGCGAAAATGCGCAGTCTGTCCTCGCCGCTGTCGCCCGCGCCCGCCACAAGCTGCTTCATACGCACGACCTGTCCGTCGTAGATCTTCCGCTGCTCGTCGTCGAAGCGGGTGTAGCGCACCTCCTCCAGCTTGGGAGGCAGATCCTTGAGCACGTCCGCCTTCAGCCTGCGCAGAATGAAGGGGGAAGTCATGCGCTTGAGCTGCTCTGTCGCGGCCGGGTCCTTCTGCCGGGTGATCGGCGTCTCGAAACGGCGCGAAAATTCCGTATAGCCGTACAGAAAGCCGGGCATCAGAAAATCGAAGATGCTCCACAGCTCGGCCAGGCGGTTTTCGATGGGCGTGCCGGTCAGGGCGAAGCGAAGCCGCGCGTTCACGGCCTTCACGGCCTTGGTCATGGACGCCTTCTGATTCTTGATATACTGCGCCTCGTCCAGCACCATAACGGAGAAGCGCTGGTCCCGGTACGCCGCGATGTCCTGCCGCAGCAGATCGTAGCTCGTGATGCACACCGTACCGCCGGCGAGGGCCGCAATGCGGGCTCTGCGCGCCGCAGCGGTCCCGGTCATCACCTGCGCGTTCAGCCCTGGTGCGAAGCGCTGCAGCTCCTCCTGACAGTTGTACACCAGCGACGCCGGGCACACCACGAGGCACAGCTCCATGCTTCCCGCGTCGTGCAGGGCCTGGATCAGAGAGATAAACTGCAGGGTCTTCCCGAGACCCATCTCGTCGGCAAGGATGCCGCCGAACCCGGCTGCGGCCAGTGTGCGCAGCCACTTGTAGCCGTGCACCTGGTAGGGGCGCAGCACCTCCGCCTGGGCCTCAGGCACGTCATAGTCCGCATCGCGGATGGTTTTGAAGTTCTTGATCAGGGCGCGATAGGTGCGGTCGCGGTTGGAAACGAGACCGTTGTGCTCCTCCAGCAGCGAATCGAGGTAAAGGGCCCGGTACATCGGTACTCTCGCACCGCCGCGCACGGCGTCCTCCAGCGAGAAGTCCATCCCGGAACTGAGCGTCTCCAGTTCGGCGAGCTGGGCGTCCCTGTCCAGATCCACGAAGGCGCCGCTGCTGAGACGGTGGTACCTTTTCTTCTGCCGGTAGCTCTCCAGCACCGCCAGCAGCTCCTCCGGCGCCATGTCCCGGGTCAGCAGCTCGATCTCCAAAAGTCCGCTCTCGACGGACACGCCGACACGGAGCTGCGGCATGGGGCGCAGCGCGCTGCGGTCAAAGGCGGCGCTGCCCTCCACAGTACCGAAGCGTGAGAGCTCCGGCACGGCCTCGGTCATGACATCATAGAGCGCGTCGTCGGAATACGAAGTCCAAAAGAGGGGACCGGCCTCAAGCTTTCTGGGGAAAAAGCAACTGACGGCCTGAAGCACCCGGTCCTCCTGAACGGCGTCCCGGTACAGTCCGGAACGGTCGGCGCAGGGGAGTGCGCGGGGCGCGTCCTCTCCGTACCGCACCAGAGCCTCACAGGTGATGATACCGTACACTTCGTCAATATCCAGACGGAAGGTAAAGCGCGGCTCCGGCGGGAGAAGCGCCTCCACCTCCGCGGCGCAGGCGTCCTCCAGATCGAAGCAGGGGCTCTGCCGCAGCTGGGGCACGACGCGGTAGTAGTACTCGGCCAACTTGTCCCGCCCGATGCGAAAGCGGATATTCCCGTTTTTGTCCGACGCCTCGCGGAAGGGGCGCAGAGCCTGTTCCTCCTCCCGCGTGATTCTGCTCAGACTGTCGGAGGAGAGCATGTAGCTGCCCGCACTGCCCTTGAGAATTACCGGCATCCTGCCGCGCACCTCGATCCCCATCAGCGCGCCGCTCTCCGGCAGCCTCGCGGTGGCGAGCGGTACACGCAGCGCAGCGTGACCGATATGAAGCTGACCTGCGTCCTTTTTACCTGAGGGAGAAAACTCCACCGCCGTGCCCTCGGCCTGCTCATAGAAGCGGTCCAGCACGGCCCCGGCCAGCGCGTCGCGGGTCTTGACCTTGAGCGCGCCGGAATAGTAGGTCATCGAATCGTTTGCGACCTCCGTCTCGCTCATGCGCCGCTGCAGAAAGGTGAGCCAGGGGAGACTGTCGTCGGTCAGATCCAGGGCGCCAAAATCAAGCGTAAGGGATTTGCCGAGCTGAAATACCCTTCGTTCCTCATAGGAATATAGAAAGTCCTGATAGGAGCGCAGAAGGGCCGACTTACCGCCCTGAAAGCCGATCTTGTAAGAGAGTGCCAGCTCCCCCTCGCTGAGCACCAGGCGCGGCAGAAGGACGACGGTTTTCGGCCGCGGCGCTTCCTGAGCCGGCTCAGCCTCCTGTCCGGCGTAAAACCGGCCCATCGCCTCAAGAAAGCTGTTCGCCGCCCGGTCGGTCGCGTCGCCGGGATTTTTCCGATGTATGTATTCCCGCAGTGCCGTCAGCAGCGCCAGCTCGTGTTCACAGAGATCGCTGTCGGAGTAGTAATAATAGGAGCTCGTACACGAACAGCGGTGGGCTTCCAGCCGGTCGGGCGACAGCTCCAGCCGCACGTCGTAACCGCGCTCCCCGTCGGAGACGACGCCCCGCGCCAGAAGCGTCGGCGCGCCGTCGCGGGAGTAGCTGCTGCTGACGGTGCTGAGTTCTGCCGCGTCTGTCGCCGCAAGCTCCCTCAGCCGTTCGGCGGCGTATTCGTTCGTGCGGACGTTTCTCAGGGCGTGGCCGAGCCTGTAAAAGGTGCCGTCCGGATCTTCTCCGGGAAAGAGGGAGGCCGCGGCGAGCTTCCTGCTCTTTTTCTTTTCCTTCGCCGCCCTGAGCCTGGCCTCTTCCGCCTTGCGTCTCGCCTGTTCGAGCTTGCGCTGCTGCTCCCGCTCTCTGGTCTTCCGCTTCTCCTCCGCCTCAAGTCGCCGCGCTTCGGCAATCTCCGGCGGCTCGTCAAAGACCCAGGGACCGTGCTCCTGCTCCCAGACCATCAGCACCGCCGCCTCATGGTGGCAGACCTCGCTGTAGTGGTTTCGACCGTTGAGCCAATGATAGTACCTTTTCTTGGTCAGACAATCGCAGTGGAACTGCTTGTCGTTCCAGCTGTCATAAAAGGATTTTGGCGCGGCTACGCGCACCTCGAAGCGATGGCTGGTACCCGGGGTGATCGTCGCGGTTGCGGTATCTTCTGTCACATCCAGGTCCTTGACATAACCGCTCTTTACGGTTTTCTCCGCCTTTGTGAGCACGTCCGGAGGAAACAGGACGCGCCAGTCTTTTTTTACCCGAATGGGTATGCTGCTGTCTTGCAAATTTACGTGACCTCTTTCGTCCAAATCATATCCATTATACTGTACTGATCTTTCGGCGGGCTGTCAATCGGGAAGTGATCGCCGCGCGCGGCAGGTTTTTGTTGCCTGGCGCGCGGCCGTGTGTTAAGCTGGTATTATCGTGTGAAAGCGCAGACCGCAGGCACAGTTTTTGCGCGCCTGACTCAACCGGAATACACAGGAGGTATACGCTATGATGCATCTATCCTACGAGCAGGAGATTACCCTGATCAAGCGCATGGTCATGGCGCACGGCGTCTCGGAGAGCGACGCCGAGTCGCTTGCCGCCGTCGTCGCACATTCGGATTTCACCGGCACCTACTCTCACGGCCTGTCCCGCCTGTGCATCTATCTGCAGCAGTACAGCACCGGCGCCCTGGTGGCGAAGCCGGACTTTCGCTGCGTGAAGGACACGGACGCATCCCTCGTCTTTGACTGCGGCGGCGGCTCCGGCATCGTGGCGGTCAACAGCGTCTACGACGCGGTGCTCGAACGCGCCCGCAAATACGGCGTTGCTGCGGGCGTGGGCCGCAACAGCGCGAATATTGGCTGCGGCGGCTACTACGGCCACCGCATGGCGGAGGACAACGTGATCGGCATCGTCATGAGCAACACCTATCCCTGCCAGGCCCCCTACGGCGGCGCGGACCGTCTCATCGGCACGAACCCCATCATCATGGGCTGCCCCACCACGGACCCGAATCGCCCCATCGTGATCGATATCTCCACAAGCGGCGTCGCCATCGGCAAGGTACAGGCCTACCGCCGTGAGAACAGGCCGATACCCGCGGACTGGGCCAACGACTATGACGGCAGCCCGACCACCGATCCGCACACAGCCTATTGCGTCCGTCCCATGGGCGGGCACAAGGGCTATGGCCTCGCCGTGTTTGTCGACATGTTCGGCGGCGTCCTGTCCGACGCGCTCACCAGTCCCGAGATCCCGTTCGTGGAGGATCTGCGGCCCGAGGAGACGGGCTTTGCCGTGATCCTGCTGGACATAGCCCACTTCCTGGACGTCGGGCGCTTCAAGGAGCACGCCTCGCTCTATGCGTCTCTGATCAAGAACAGCCGTACCGCCGTCGGCGTGAAGGAGATCTTCATGCCCGGCGAGATCGAGGCCCGCCTGATCGAGGAGCACAGGCGCACCGGCCTCGACTTCTCCGACGCTCTCGAGGCGGAGCTGACAGCGCTCGGCCGCAGGTGCGGCGCTCTCGGCGCGGACGCCGCGCTTGCCGAGCTGCTTGGCTGACCGGCGCGGGCCCGGCCAAAGCAAAACAGGGCTGTCTTAAGGCAATACCGCATAATTCGGCAAGAGCAGATCCTGAGAAAATTTGGGTTCTGATAAAGGCACTTTTTCGCAGATGTACTTTGTGTACCTCAAGATTGCCCGGGGAATGCGCCCTGACTTCGCGCTCCTCCTGCTCCTTGATCGCCTTTGCGCGCTGAATGATTTTTTCAACCCACTCGTCGTCCTCCGCGTCGAGCTGATAGGTCCGGAAGCCGTACTCTCTGCCCCAGGTACAGATGATGGCCTCATCGTCCACGTGCAGGGAGATGCGGTAATAATTCGGCATCTTCTGGGGGAGTATCGTTTTCTTGTCGCGCTGGACCTCCCGGAGATGCCGCTGCGCGTTGATGATCCCGTCAAAACGGACGTGATAGAGCCGGAACAGCCGCCTGATATACGCCTCGGAACGGAAGGAGGAGGTATAGACCCAGACCTCGTAGCCCAGACTCTGCAGCTGACTGACAAGCCGCGGGGTACCCAGGCGGAGACGTTCGGAGAACACGCGGTTGAACGGAAACGGGAGCGGCGGTTCGGTCTTGTGGGTCCTGGGGGAGACGAACAGCACCTCATCCAGATCAAAGGAAACTCTCATATTGCTTTTCCGGCCTTTCCGGACTCCGACTCCAGCTTTTCGAGCATGTCCACGATCTCCTGCGACCAGGTATCCGGCGCGCCGCTGAGCGGGAATTCCCGGTGCTCCTTTGTGTCGCGGAAGATTTGCAGAACACTTTCGTTGTCAATGTGGAGCGTGCAGCGGTATTTGTTCTGAATCAGCTTCTCAAGCGATTCGCCGTCCTCTCTGCCGGCTGCCTGCCGCTTCTCGACCGCCGTGATCACGCCGTCGACATGCACATGATAGCGGCGGAAAAAACCCTGAATGGCGTCGGCGGAATGGTACTGAAAGGAATAGAGCCAGATATCGTAACCGCTTTTCTCGAGCTGGTGAAACAGCGCCGGAACGCCGAGACGGATGCGCTCCCTGTAGAGTCTGTTCCACGGGAAGGGGAGCGGCTTTTCCAAAAACGGATCGTCTTCGCCGCGCAGCAGCACCTCGTCCAGATCCAGGGCCGCGCGTTTTTCGTGCGTCGAATTCGCGAGGATCTTCTTCACGTCCGCACTGTGCATCAGGTTGACGATCTGAACCGGGATTTTGGCCTGATTGATCCGCCGGGCGGCCGCCCATCTGTGGTGGCCGTTGATGATCATATACCCGTCCGGATGCAGCCTCTCGACGACGATGGGGGCAATGTGATGGAAATAATGGACGTTGCTTCGGATGTTATTCAGAAATGTCTCCTCGTAGGAGGTGATGATCTCCCAGCTCGGGCCGATCTCCGGCGCGCAGAACTCGTCCTCCGGGTTCGGGTACAGGCTCCTGCACGGAGCCTTCATGATCAGCAGGCGCGTCAACAGCCCCGTTTTCACCGGAAAATAGACGCCCTTTGTTTTCAGCAGGGCCTTCTGCACGTCAGCGTCAAATTGTGTCTTGCTTCCAGCCATGGCATGTCCTCCTGTCGGTATGTGTATCAATTGTACTGCCTGCAGTATAGCAAAGAACAGTAGCACCGGCAACATGTTTCTGCGCCGACTTGACCGCACAATCCGCCGTCGGCGTCTCCTGGGAAAACAGCGCTCTGATTATGAGCCTCTTCTTGCAATACACAAAGTATTCCCGCAAAAAATTGCCTTCATCAGAACCCGATTACTCTCGGAATTCGCTCTCGCCGGATTATGCGGTATTGCCTTATATTACAGTATTAAGGCAACACCGCACAATCCGCCATCGGCGCCTCCCGGTAAAATTGCGCCCTGACTTCGTCACTTTTTCTTGCAATACACAAAGTATTCCTGCAAAAAACTGCCATCGTCAGAACCCAATTTTTCTCGGAATTTGCTCTGCCTTAATTATCGTAGTCTTACATCTGCTGCAACGCATAAGTTATAGAAAGCACTTTCTTTCGTTTACGTTGACGTTGAAGCGCATGGCAGATTTACCAGCGCGTCCCCGGCGACAATTCCATGCTGATTCTCTTATTCAGCATACTCACCATCGCGGCGACGATCCTGTTTGCATACCTGTGGTATCTGAATCTGAAAAGCGCTGGAGAGCTGTGCCTGCTCAATGCGCAGGGCAGGCATATTCCGTCCTTCCGTGAGGATCTGAGGAGCCTGCTGGACAGTCGCTTCCATATTACGCTGCTGGCCGCTCCGATGATCAGCCTGGTGGCCTTCACAGTGTTGCCGATCGTGTTCATGGTGCTGATCGCCTTCACAAACTTTGACTCCAACCATCAGCCGCCCGGCGAGCTCTTTACCTGGACGGGGCTTACCAACGTGACGGACATCTTCCTCGGCAACCAGACCAAGACACACACCTTCTTCGGTATCTTTGGCTGGACGATCGTCTGGGCGATCCTGGCAACCTTCACGAACTATATTCTCGGGATGCTGCTGGCGATTCTCATCAACCACAAGCTGGTGAAGCTGAAAAAGATGTGGCGGACACTCTTCGTCATTTCCATTGCCATTCCGCAGTTTGTGAGCCTGCTGCTCATTTCCCGCGCCCTGGAACCGATGGGCGCCATCAACATTGCGCTGATGAAGCTCGGCTGGATCACGGCCCCGCTTCCGTTCCTGACGGACAAGACCCTGGCGCGCATCTGCGTGGTGGTCATCAATATGTGGATCGGCATTCCCTACACGATGCTGACATTAAGCGGCGTGCTGATGAACATTCCCTCCGACCTCTACGAGAGCGCGGAGCTGGACGGCGCCGGACCTTTCCGCCGCTTCACCAACATCACGCTGCCTTACATGATCTTTGTGACCGCCCCGGCGACGATCACGACCTTTGTGGGCAACATCAACAACTTCAACGTCATCTATCTGCTGACGAGAGGCGGTCCCTTCGCGCTGGATTATTACCAGGCGGGCAAGACCGATCTGCTGGTCACCTGGCTGTATAAGCTCACCGTGGACCAGCACGACTACGCTCTGGCTTCCACCATCGGCATTTTCATCTTCATGATCGTCTCAACGCTCTCGATCACGGTATATAACCGCACCAGCGCCGTAAAGAAGGAGGATATGTTCCAATGAGCAGAAGAAAGAAGCTGACCGGAATTGCCCTCCATGTGCTGCTGACGGTACTGGCGATCCTCTGGCTCGTGCCGGTATTCTGGCTGGTGCTGTCTTCCTTCCGGGCGGAGAAAGGCGCCTACACCTCCTACCTTTGGCCCAAGAGCTTTACCTTTGCCAACTACCGGCGGCTCTTTACGGACACCACACTCTTTAAGGCAACACCGCACAATCCGCCTGCGGCATCTCCTGGAAAATTTGCGCCCTGATTTCGTCACTTTTTCTTGAGGTACACAAAGTACATCTGCGATTCCTCAATACGCTCTTTGTGGCGTGCTGCTGCTGCGTCATCACCACAATCCTGACGCTGATGGTGGCCTATGTCTACTCCCGGCTCCGTTTTCCGTCTCGCAAGGCGCTGATGAACATCTCACTGGTGCTGGGCATGTTCCCGGGATTCATGAGCATGATCGCCATCTACCACTTTCTCAAGGCCATCGGCCTGGATCAGACGCTGCTGGCTCTGATCCTGGTCTATTCCGGGGGCGCGGCGCTGAACTACTACATCGCCAAGGGCTTCTTTGACACGATCCCCCAAGGCGCTGGACGAGGCGGCCATGCTGGATGGGGCTACCAGGCACATCATCTTTTGGAAGATCATCCTGCCAAATTCCAAGCCCATTGTCGCCAGTACCGCCATCAACGCCTTTATTGCGCCCTGGGTGGACTTTATCTTCGTCTCGGTCATTATGAAGGACAACTACAGCAACTACACCGTAGCCAAGGGCCTCTACACCATGGTGGACAAGGCCAACATCTTCGAGTATTACACGGCCTTCTGCGCCGGGGCGGTGTTGGTTTCAATTCCCATTGTGCTGCTCTTTATCCGGCTGCAGGAATACTATGTGGATGGCGTGACGGCCGGCTCGTCAAAGGGGTGAGAAGGCCGTATACGCGGTCATGCCTGACGGCACAGCGACGAAATCCAGCCGCTCTGTCGGCGCGCTGACCGATCCCGAGCGCCGGATCTTCACCGACGGCTGCCCGATCAACTGCTGAGGCAACAACGAGTAAGCCGTCCTGAATTGCATCCCCGTTTTCTTCCTTCGGAAGTCCTGCGGATTCGTCCAACGGGCTTCCGCCTTTTTGTATGAAGATGCCCTCAAAGTGCTAAACCGCCTCGCCCCGCACATATACATTACCCAGAGAACGTGCGGCGGTTTTACGCCGCGCAGGGGAGTGGTGTGAGTGCGATACAGCTTGGAGGAGCGGGCCTGCGACCTGGCCGTGTACATCATCGAAAACCGCGCGACCGTCCGCGCCGCCGCAAAGAAATTCGGAGTATCCAAATCCACAGTCCACAAGGACCTGACAGAGCGGCTGCCGCATGTGAACCCGGGGCTGTACGGGCAGGTGCGCGTGCTGCTGGACATCAACAAGGCGGAGCGGCACATTCGCGGCGGCCTCGCCACAAGGCGCAAGTATAAGGGATCTTAAGGCAACACCGCATAATTCGGCAAGAGCAGATCCTGAGAAAATTTGGGTTCTGATAAAGGCACTTTTTCGCAGATGTACTTTGTGTACCTCAAGGAAAAATGACGAAATCAGAGCGCAAATTTTCCAGGAGATGCCGAAGGCGGATTGTGCGGTGTTGCCTTAAACGAAGACGACAAAGGCGGCTGCCCTGAAAACGCCGTGTCATCCTGCGCGAAGCGAAGGCTCCTTTGCTCCGGGAGAGCGGGGAAATGCTCCTTCTTCACTTCGTTTGGCATGACAGCAAAAAGACGTTTTGGGACAGCCGCCTTTGACCTCGCCGGCCCGGGTCGGTTTTTCGCTTTTTCAGTCTTTCGGCAGATAGACCGACGCGCTCTGCCCGAGCATGAGACCGCTTTCGTCCACCGTGAGGCGGACCGTGTAGTAGGCGGCGTTCTGGCGCGTGACGCCGAGTCCCGAGATCTCCGTGACCGTGCCGGTCAGGATCCGGCCCTCGTCCGTGTCCAGCGTCACCGGGACCTTGTCGCCGGGCTTGAGACCGCGCAGGTCCATTTCGTCCACGTCCGCCGCGATCTCGAGTCTGTCGGTGCGGCTGATGCGGGCCAGAAGCTGTCCCTTCCACACCTGCTGGCCGGAGACGACCGCCACGGCGGACACCACCCCGGCCTCCGGCGCGGAGACGACGGGGGAGGCTCCGATATCCGCGTCGGCGGAGAGCACGGTGAAGAGCGTGTCGCCTTTTTTCACCGCGTCGCCGGGCTGTACCTGCATCTCCGCCACAAGGCCGGACGCGGCGACGGTCAGATCGTCCCGCATGTAGACCACGCCCTCGCCGACTCTGTCGTGGTAATCGTAGGTGTCGGCCTTGAAGAGACTCATCGTGTCGTCGATCTCATAGTCGCCGGTGAGGATCTCCACCTCGTAGCTCTTGCCGGAGACCGCGATCACAATGCCGGTCCCGGGAACGCCCCCGTATTTGAACCACAGGGGCTGACCCACATGGACGTGCAGACAGTCCTCCTCGTTTGGCGCGGTGCGGTAGCTTGCGTGCATACGCGCGAGCCTCACGGGTTCAAGGGCGAGGACGCAGCCGTAGGAGGCCATGGCGGCGTCGGCGCTCTCCCCGGCGCCGGCGAACACGCTGCGCAACACGCCGTCCTCCGGGGCGGCGATGCTTGCCGTCAGCATTTCAAACATGGGCGTCCCGGCCTCCACCGTGTCCCCGGCGCTCCAGTCAAAGGGGAGCAGGACGCCGGAGCAGGGGGCGGTGACGTCCTCGAACACGGCCGCCTGGACGACGCCGCTGGAGATGGAGTACGCGGAAAGATCGGTCTCCGCCGCGGCGGAGGCGCACAGCAGCGCCCCCAGCAGCGCGGCGCAGATCAAAAGAGAAGCTGCCTTTTTCATAATATGTATTGCTCCTTATCGCTTCAAAGCCCACGGCTTTGATCATGAAAATCGTTTCTGCGCCGGCACTGCCGCCCCGAAACGCCAGTAAATCTCATTCAACGCTCTTGAGGGCCTCGACCATGTCGATGCCACGTACCTTCCGGGTCAGCAGCCACTCCACAAACACCGAGAACACAAAGGTGATGACGCTCGCCATCCACACGGAGCGAAAGCTGACGTGGCTGACGAAGACCATGGACTCAAACTCGCAGGTTTTGAGGATGATGCCCACCAGCGCGATCCCGGGCGGGATGCCCAGCAGCACACCCAGCACGGCGGTGAGGTTGCTCTCCCGCAGCATGAGCGAGCGTATCTCCCGCTGGTGGTAGCCCAGCACCTTGAGCGTGGCGTAGTCCCGGACCCGCTCGGTAAAGTTCATAAGGCCCATGTTGTAGCAGATGACAAAGGCCAGGCCCAGCGCCGCGCCGGAGAGGATGCTGAAGGCGGTGGCGGTTGCATCCAGAAGGGTCATGCCGTCCTCAAACTGCTCCTCCAGATAGCGGACCCTGGAGACCTCATCCATCTCGTCGATGCGGTGCAGGCACAGCTCGTCCGGTCCGCGCAGCAGCAGCGCCGTCACGGCAAAGCCGCCCTTGCGGCATCGCTCCCACGCGCTCTGGCTCATGAAGAGCCCCTGGCCGGAGTTTGTCTCGGCATAGTCCCGGATCGTGAGCCTGAGCGGCTCGGTCTCGCCCACAAGGCAGAGCTCCGCCGTATCGCCCGGCCTGAGGCCCACGGTTGAGGCCAGCTTCCGGCTGATGACCGCGCCCTCCTCCGGCAGAGGCAGGACGCGCTGGCCCTTGGCGAGACGGCAGATGGTCTGCTCGTCCTTCATGACGGTGAGCAGACATGCGCGGCTCGCGTCCGCGCCGCGGAGGGACACGCTCATCTCCATGACGCCCTCCAGCACCTCGGCGTTCAGGCGGTTCCGGTAGCTCTCCAGCGTTCCGGCTTCACCGTCCCTGAGGTCGACGCGCAGCTCGTAGCTGAGCGTCCCGCCGTAATACTGCCGCATGAAATAGGTGATGGACTCCTGCAGCCCGAAGGTGGCGATGATAAGCATGTTGCAGGAGATGACGCCCACCAGCAGGATGAGGGTCCGGCCCTTGTTGCGCAGCAGGTTTCGGATGATCATTTTGCTGTTGAAGGAGAGCCGCCGCCACAGTGCCGTCCAGCGCTCCAGCAGGATGCGGGTGCCGCTCTTCGGGGGCTTGGGCCGCATGAGCTCCGCCGTCTGCTCAACCAGAGAATGGCGCAGGGTGCGCAGGCAGATCAGCACCGACAGCAGCACCGACACCGCGGTCATGGCGTAGGACGCCGGACTCACGGGCGGGCGCAGCATATAGGGATAGCGGGAGTTGTGGACCATCATGGCCCAGAGCACGTCCGGCAGCGTGTACCAGCCGACATACAGCCCGATCAGCGATCCGACCGCCGACGGCAGCAGCGCGTACCAGAGATAGTGCCGCCGAATCTGGCGGTCCGTGTAGCCCAGGGCCTTCAGCGTGCCGATCTCCAGACGCTCCTTGTCGATCATGCGCTTGAGGGTGGACACCACGATCAGTGCAGCCACCGAGAAGGCAATCACCGGGAAGACAAGGGTCATGCCCCGGAACATCTCGGCGTAGCTTCTGGCGACGGAGATGTTGCGGTGCGAGGCGGCGGACACCACCAGCGCGGAGGGCACGGCCTTTTCCAGAGCGGCCTCCGCGGCGTCGGTGTCCACGTCCGGGGCGAACTTCACCAGGGCGTTGGTGTACGGCAGCGCGGGCACGGCGGCGTGGGACAGCATGATGAAGCCGTAGTGTACCGGGTCCGGGGTGAACTCCTTGCTGGTGATGGTGTATTCCGCCGAGAGGACCAGCCCCCGGATCACAAAGCGCATCCGCCGGCCCTGGACCGTGACCGTCACGGAGTCCCCGGGGCCGAGACCGTGCGCGGCGGCGAACTGCTCCTCCATCAGACAGCCCCTGGTATCGCCGGGCAAGAGCATGGTGCCCGCGCGCAGCCAGGGCCGGTTGAGCCTGAAGTCGCCCTCGTAGATCAGCAGCGCAGCCTCAACGCCGTCTCCCAGGTCCTCCACGTCCACGGTCAGGGTGGTCCGGGGCTGCACGACCGTGACGCCCTCCGTGTGGGCGATGCGCTCGAGATCCGGCCGGGAGAGGGAGGCGGCGTTGACCCAGAAATCCGCAAGGCCGCACTCCTCAAAGTAGGTCTCCACGGTCAGATCCATGAGCCGCCAGGTGCCGTCCAGCCCGGAGAAGACCCAGGTGCCCAGGAAGCACAGCAGGATCATCGCGATGAACTGCATGGCGTTTTCCCGCATGTCCCGCAGCAGCTTTTTGGTCAGCGGCGAACGGGAGAACATGTTTACCATTCGATGTCCTCCACGCGTATGGGGTGCTCGTTGAGCGCCGCCTCCTGCACCATACCGTTTTTGAGGCGTATGATCCTGTTGCCCAGCGGTGCGATGGCGGCGTTGTGCGTGATGATGACCACTGTGGTCTGATAGTCGCGGCACAGGCGGGTCAGAAGCTCCAGCACCTGTTCGCCGGTCTTGCTGTCCAGCGCACCCGTGGGCTCGTCGCAGAGGAGCAGGGCGGGGTTCTTGCACAGCGCCCTCGCGATGGAGACACGCTGCTGCTCGCCGCCGGAGAGCTGGGCGGGGAAGTTGTTCATCCGCTCGCCGAGACCTACCTGCGCCAGGACCTCCCGCGGGTCCAGAGCCCTGGGACACACCTGCTGCGCAAGCTCCACATTCTCCAGCGCCGTCAGATTGTGCATGAGGTTGTAAAACTGGAATACAAAGCCCACATCCAGCCGCCGGTATTCCGTGAGCTCCCGGTCGCTCATATCGGTGACCACCTTGCCGCCCACGGTGATGCGTCCGGAGCTGGCCCGGTCCATGCCGCCGAGCAGGTTCAGCACGGTGGTCTTGCCCGCACCGCTGTGCCCCAGAATGACGCACAGCTCCCCCTTTTCGATGCCGAAGGTAACATGATTCGCCGCATGGACCACGGTATCCCCGGTGGGATAGTCCTTGCACACATTGTCGAATGTAATATAGCTCATACCGGAATCTCCAAAACGGCTTTGTCAAAATCCTGCTTTCGTATCTACAGAATACCATCCGCGCGCGTGTGTGTCAATTACAACACAGCTCGCGGCAACGGCCCGGAAACAGCACGGGAACCCATTGAGCCAATCAGAGCACAGATCCTCCGTCAGACGCCGAAGGCGGACCCGGCGGTGTCGCCCTGAAAACGATCCCGCGGACCTCCCAAATGCCTCTTCCAATAATTGCTTGTTCATGATATACTCATATTGTCAAATAACACACTCGCTGTGAGCTGCCGCGGAAGTATGGATCTGCGGAAAACCATACCAAAATGAGGAAGACGAAATGAAAAAGAGAGCGCTAACCATACTGCTCGCCTTTGCGCTTCTGGCTGTGCTGCTGTCGCCGGCCGCCCTGGCGGAGGCATGACAAACGGACAGCGCTGACGTCTCCGAATATGTGCTGCATCTCGGCGGCCTGCTGCCGGAGGCTGAGATGCTGCCCAGAGTAAAATACGTCGGCAATGAAGCGGCCCTGAAGCAGGCCCTGTACCAGGGGCTGTGTGCCCGGCAGCAAACGATTGACGTCAGGAATTATATGGTCTCGCCCTCCGAAATTGCGGAAATCTACCGCCAGGTACTCAATGATAACTCGGATCTCTTCTATGTGAACGGCGGTTTAACCTGGAACTACAGCGGGGCTTATGTAAACTATGTAGTCCCCGGTTACGACAGCACCTACACGGATGCGGATGTAAGCGCCTACCAGGAAACCGTGCAGCGGATCACAGGGATGATGGAGGCGGACTGGAGCGACATGGAAAAGCTGCTGTTTCTCCATGACTATCTGGTGACCCACTGCGAATATGACCTGAGCTACGAGCGCTATTCCGCGTATGACGCGCTGGTGGTTGGAAGCTCGGTCTGCCAGGGCTACGCGGAAGCATTCCATGCGCTGTGCGCGAGAAGTGGGATCGCCTCCAGCCTGATCTCCAGCAGGACCATCAACCACGCCTGGAATCTTGTCATGGTCGGAGGGGAGAACTTCTACATCGACTGTACCTGGGACGATCCCGCAAATCAGTGGTACGAGGGCTATTGCAATCATACAAACTTTATGCGCAGCAGGTCGGCCCTGGCGGAAAACCACGATGGAACAGACTGGACGGACGGCGCGAGGAACGTCTACACGGATGTTCAGACCTCCACCCACTTCGATGACGCCTGGTGGACGGATGTGGTGACGGCCGTGCCGATGATCGGCCACACAGGCGCCTACACGTTGTCGAGCAATTCCAACAATTTTTATCTCCGGGATATGAGGACCGGCACCGTCACTTCTTATCGTCTGCCCGTCAGCGCCGTCTGGCCGGTCTTTGGCGTGCAGTACTCCAACTGGAACGGCAATTTCTGCTCTTTTGCGGCTGCGAACGGCCTGTTCTACTTCACAATGCCTACGGCGGTCTGGTCCGCCAGTCCCGCGGGTGAGCTGAGCAGCGTATACACGCTGACCCAGAACGAGCTCTCTCAGGGCTACGCCTACGGTATCGTGGCAGATGGGAACGCACTGTACTACAGTGTCGGCAAACAGGCATGCAACACCGACTTCATCCGCAAAGCGCTCCCGATTCAGCTCGGCCCCGTGACGGGCGAGTGCGACGGCTTTGCCTATGAGGTGCTGAGTGACGGAACCGCCAGCATCACGCGCTGCGACAAGAGCGGCAACGTGGTCATCCCGGGCACGCTGGACGGCTTTACGGTCACCAATCTTGCCTCAAAGCTCTTCTACGGCGTAAGCGGCGTCACCTCGGTCACGATCCCCGCGACCGTGACCGGCTTTGGGGACGACCCTGCCGACAACAATTGGGATTATGTGTTCTCCTACTGCTATGACCTCACGCGCATCACCGTGGAGCAGGGGAACCCGGTGTTCTGCTCGGTGGACGGTGTTCTGTACAGCAAAGATCAGGCCACGCTCATCTGCTATCCGTGCAGCCGCGCCGGCGCGGTATACCACGCGCAGCCGCAGACCATCTGCTGCACCGCCTTTGCCTCCAACCGGAACCTGAAGTTCCTGTTCCTTGACGAGCCTGACACCTGGTGGTATACGTATGCTTTCTATAATGACCCCGCACTGACGGTCTTCTACATGCCCGGCGGTGCGGCCGCGCAGAAGGCGGACATGGACCGCAGGGACGGCCGCGTAGAAAACGGTTCGAGCAATAACCTGTGGTGCTCGCTTGTGAGCAGCGAGTCGCTGTGCCGCCTGCCCGCCGGACTCCGGGTCATCTCGCCGGAGGCCTTCCGCGGGACGGAGCTTCCCTGGGTCATCGTGCCCGCGGGGTGCACGCGCATCGAAAAGAACGCCTTCACCGAAAGCGGCCTTGTCTATCTCCAGGCCGGCACGGACACCGTGATCGAAAACGGCGCCCTGCCGGACTCCGCAGTCGTGGAACGCAGATAATACAGCATCCCCAAAGACCAGTCCCTTTGTGCATATCAAACCACTGTCTTCTCCGTATTAAGGCAGCACCGCACAATCCGCCTTCAGCGCCTCCTGGAAAATTCGCGCTCTGATTTTGTCACTTTTTCTTGAAATACACAAAGTATTCCTGCAAAAAAATGCCTTCATCAGAACCCAAATTTTCTCTATACAAAACTGCCTCGGAATCTTTCTGATATTATTATCCGACAGAACAGTTTGCATCTTACCGGCCGGATTTGTGCCGGGCTTCGTTATCGGACTTGACCATACACAAAGGATGCTCTGCGTCCGCTGCCTTGCCTGACGCAAAGCTGTCTCGGAAATCTTTCAAACCGCCTTATCGGATAATAGCAGGAACCGCCTTGTTGGAAATCAGTATGACGGCCGTTCAAGATCAAAGAAGCGGCTCGGGATGTGGCAATAGCCGCCCGGATTTTTGCCCAGATATTTCTGGTGGTAATCCTCGGCAGGGAAGAAGTTTTGCAGAGGCGCAAGCTCCACGGCAAGTTTTGCGCCGGCCTTTTCTTCCTCGGCCTGATAGAGCTCCCGGAGCTCAGGCAGCTGGCTTTCGTCCGTATAATAGATCCCTGTCCGGTACTGGATACCGCGGTCATTGCCCTGCCTGTTTACGGAGAGCGGATCGATCACCATAAAGTAATATGTCAGAAGCTGCTCCAGGGAGATCCTGTCCGGATCATAATCGACCCGCACGGTCTCGGCATGGCCGCTGCTCCCGCATACGTCCTCGTAGCTTGGAGCCGGTTCGGGGCCGTTGGCATAGCCGACCTCTGTGTCTGTGACGCCGTCGAACTGATCGAAGAACTTCTGCATACCCCAGAAGCAGCCGCCGGCCAGATAAATTGTGTTCATACTGGTTACCTCCACATTTTTTTGCAGCAGGACGTTTGTTCACATCCTTCATGCGCTATATCACGATCACGCCGGGCCTGATGCCGGGATCATGGCTGCACAGCACGGCGGCGCAGGCGGGATCTTCGGCCATGCCGGCGATCCAGCGCAGGGATTGAAGCTGCCGCTGCCGATCAAAGCCGAAGCCGGGCGTAATGCTCTCCCGCCAGTTGCGGGGTGAATAGGCCGCGTCCGCCGCAAGAAGCACAAACCGTCCGCCGCTTTGGATCAGGATCGCCGCCTGACCGTCTGTATGTCCCGGGACATTGACCATCCGGACGCTCTCATCCCCGAACAGATCAATGACCCAGTGGTTCGGTCCGAGAGGCGAGCCCCGGTAGTATGGGCGCTCCATGGGATACGGAATCCACAGCTTCTGCGGCTGCCGGGCCTTGTAAACGCTGCGGCAGGACCAGAAATATTCATCCTCGGGCAGAACGATATGCCCGGCTCTGCTGACATGTCGAAGTCCGGCCACATGGTCCGGGTCAAGATGCGTCAGAAGCACATAGTCCAGATCCTCCGCCCGGATCCCCATCGCCGCAAGCTGCTCGTGAACCGCCATCCCTTTCGGGAGAACGGGACGGAAGAGCGCCGCGAGCTGCGGCGACAATACCTTTGCCGCCGCTCCGGGATCGTAAACGCCCTGCGGGCTGATCTCTCTGCACCAGCCGGTGTCAATGAGAATCAGACCCCTGGGATGCTCAAGCAGAAAAGTAAAAACAGGAAGGGTCAATCTGTCTCTGTCCGCTGTCAGAAGCTGCCTTGCCGAATCGCGCAGATCGATCCGATTCCCGCAGGGAACGGTCTTTGACACGCGGATCGTCCCGCACTGAAGCATGTGAAGATTCACGGAATCGTCTCCTCTCGGTTCTTCGGTTCCGCCGGACTGGTGCCGGCGGGCGAGAGCGCTTCGTTTCCCGGCTCAGATTCTTTCGGCAAGAGGGCGATCGGAAGGAACTGAGCCCCGATCTCAAAAGACAGGCATATTTTATCATTTCATTCCGCTCTGCACAATGGGTCAGATAAAAAAGAATCCGGCGCAGGAACCGTTTGGGCAACACCGCACAATCCGCCATCGGCGCCTCCTGGAAAAATAGTGCCCTGACTTCGAGCCTTTTTCTTGCAATACACAAAGTATTCCTGCGAAAAACAAACGGCGCGGAAACAAGCGCCGCAGTCTGTTGCGGGGAAGCCCACGGCAGCATTCCCGCGCCTGCGCCGCGGGACGCCGTTTTTATACCTTGCAGGATGGCGGGAAACGGGTTATAATGCTTTCGGGCATTCCGGTCCCGGGAGACTGCCCGGCGCGTGAAAAACGGCGGGCCGGCATAGAGGAGGAGTATCCATGACGAAGTCTTTCAAACGAAGCGCTCTGTTGCTTGGTGTATATCTGATCCTGGCATTCGGGCTGCTCGGCGTACCGGCCTCGGCGGAGGAGCAGGGCTGGGTGCCGGCTTATGAACAGGTGCTGGACGGATGGAGAGCACGGATCTCCGGGGAGCCGGCGGAATACAGCACCCCCGAGCTGTGGTATCTGGTTTACGACATCGACAAGGACGGCGCCCCGGAGCTGATCGTCAAGACCGGCACCTGCGAGGCGGACTACCACGGCGCGATCTACACCTTCCGGGACGGGCAGGCTCTCCAGCTCGGAGAGGAGCTCGGTCTCGGGCACAGCTCGTTTTACAGTGACCCCGGCGAAAACGGCGTCATCCTGATGTACGGACACATGGGCTACGCCGCGGCGTCGCGTATTTCGATCAGCGACGCTTATGAGGAGGAGTCTCTGTATGAGGATAACCTGAACGAACGGCTGCAGGAGGACCCGGACGCGGAGTATGTCTATCCCTATGAAATAATCCCGGGCTCGGCGTATCTGACACTGTGCCGCGGAGACCTGACGCTGCCCCTGACGCACTACGAGGAGATTGCCCGGTACCTGGAGGGGACACATTTTCCGAACAACGACGACGCCTTCTATTACAGCCTGATGATGAGCGGCGG
This sequence comes from Oscillospiraceae bacterium, assembly GCA_902779945.1. Lineage (GTDB taxonomy): Bacteria > Bacillota > Clostridia > Oscillospirales > Oscillospiraceae > Limivicinus. The sequence continues at coordinate 55,418 of CACZDN010000005.1, forward strand.
AGAAGTCTGTGCCGTGACCGCGGACGGCTTCACCAACAGCCCGGGGCGGATAGGGTTCCAGGATCTGCTTCGGCAGAATACGGCGGCAAACTGGATGCAGGGCGATCTGAGCATCCTCTCCGCCGCGGCGGCCGATCTCAACGGGGACGGACAGCTGGAATGCGTTCTCGCTGCGAGCAGCGGCAGCAGCGAGATGCGCATCGTGCTCAGCGAGCAGAACGGCACGGTTTACGCCTATCTGATAAACTACACCGACGGCTATGAGCTGGAGGCTGACGGCTGCTTCCGCACCACACGCTACGGCAGCACCCGCTTCCGCCTGATCTTCGACGAGCAGCAGGCTTTTCTGCTCACGCTGCCGAACAGATGAACAGAGCGGGCTCAAGGCAGCAGCGCAGGGACCGATGCCGGAGCAGCGCGCTATACAGCTATCTGCATCTCTCCGCCTTTCGGCGCGGAGATCATGCGGAGCTTCCGGGTCCCGGACACCCGTGACCGCGGGAAGAATAGCCTTGCATAAAACAGGACGACGTGGTAAAGTACTGTATCCGTTTTTCAGAGAGCGTTTGCGGGAAACGGCCCGCAATGCCTCCGAAGACGATGCACGGGTTTTTTTCGGAAAAGGGCATGATGGACATGGCAGAAAAAGCGCCGCACAGGCAAAGCACAGCACGGCGGCAAAGCCGCGCCCTTTTCGCTTCTCGGAAAACTGAATCGCTGCCGGACGAAGGGCCTGTGCGCACGCTCCGTCTGGCGGCTTTTGCGTTGCCGCGCGTCTGCACAAGCGCGGGGGAGGGACTCTGTTGAATAAGTATATAAAACAAACGCTCAGCCTTCTTGGCGTAATGCTGGTGCTGCTCTTTGCGCTGCCGGCCGCCGGACTCTGCTTCGCGGAGGGGGAGGGCTTTACCATGAACGCCTCGGGCGTTCCGAACCGGGTGCCGTCCGTAGATCCGACCGGCAAAACCGAGGGCTTTTCCGCGGTGCTGTACAATAACCCGAACGGCCTGCCCACCTCCGAGGCGAACGCCATCGCGGAGACCGACGAGGGCTTCATCTGGATCGGCAGCTATGCCGGTCTCATCCGGCACGACGGCAACAACTTTGAGCGCGTGGATTCCTCCACGGGCATCTCCAGCGTGATGTGCCTGTATGTGGACAGCCGGGGGCGTCTGTGGATCGGCACCAACGATGCGGGCGTCTTTGTCATGGAACGGGGCGAGCTGCAAAAATGGGACGAATCCAACGGCCTCAGCACCGTCAACGTCCGCGCCATCGCCGAGGACCGGGACGGGAACATCTTTGTCGCGACTACCGCGGGCATCTCGATCATCGACACCGCGCTGCACATCCGCGACCTGGAGGACCCGCGCCTTGCCGGCGTCTATATCCGGGACATCCGCCTGAGCGAAGACGGAGTCCTCTACGGCATCACACAGATCGGCGACATTTTTACCATTGAACACGCCGAAGTGTCCGGCTTCCTCAACTGTGAGGACTGCCGGATCAAGGGCGTCATCGGCATCTTTCCCGACCCGAAAAGGCCCGGCAGCCTCTATCTGGGCACGGAGAACTCCCTCGTCTACCACGGCGATTTCGCGACCAACTTCGAGACGATGGATACCCAGGACATTGCGCCCCTGTCCTATGTGGAGCGCTTTGAGTATATCGACGGCCAGCTCTGGATCTGCGCCGGAAACGGCATCGGGAATCTGGACGAGACGGGCTTTCACAAGCTCGAGAACGTCCCGATGAACAACTCCGTCGGCCATGTGATGACCGACTATGAGGGGAACCTGTGGTTTACCTCTACCCGTCAGGGCGTCATGAAGGTGGTGCCCAACCAGTTCACAGACGTGTTTGACCGCTGCGGCCTGTCCCCGGCGGTGGTCAACGCCACCTGCATGTGCGGCAGCCGGCTTTTCGTCGCGGCCGACAACGGCCTCACCGTCATCGAGGACGGGCGCGTGCTCGACAGCATTCCGCTGACGAAGGCCGAGACGGCCTCCGGCGAGGCGATGGAGGCCACGGACCTGATTGCGCTGCTGGACGGCGTGCGCATCCGCTCCATCATCCGTGACAGTCAGGGCAGGCTCTGGATCGCCACCTGGCGCAAGTACGGCCTGCTCCGCTACGATCAGGGCGAGCTGCTGGCCTTCACGCCGGCGGACGGCCTGTTCTCCGACCGCGTCCGCGTCGTGTGCGAATGCGAGGACGGCTCGATACTGGTCGCCAACACCGGCGGCGTGAGCATCATCAGGGACGACCGGGTCGTCGGAGGCTACGGCGAGGAAGCGGGCATCGTCAACACAGAGATCCTGACCGTCGCCGAGGGATACAACCACGATCTCATCCTCGGCTCCGACGGCGGCGGCATCTACGTCATCGGCGAGAACGGGACCCGGCATCTCGGCCTGAAGGAAGGCATGAGCTCCGGCGTCATCCTGCGCATCAAGCGCGACGCCTCCCGCAAGCTCTTCTGGATCGTGACCAGCAACTCCCTCTCCTTCATGACGCCGGACTACGAGGTCACGACGGTCCGGAACTTCCCCTATTCCAACAACTACGACCTGTACCAGAACAGCCGGGGCGAGATGTGGGTCCTGGCCAGCAACGGCCTCTACGTCCTCTCGGAAAACGACCTGCTGGCAAACGGCAGCATTGAGCCCGTACACTACAGCATCGACAACGGCCTGCCCTACATCGCGACGGCCAATTCCTACAGCGAGCTGACCCCCGAGGGCGAGCTCTACATCGCCTGCTCCTACGGCGTGGCCAAGGTGAACATCGAAACGCCCTTTGAGGACGTCAACGATCTCAAGATCGCCGTCCCCTTCATCGACGCGGACGACAGGCGCATTTATCCCGACGAAAACGGTTCCTTCACCATCCCCGCGGATACCCACAAGCTCACGATCAGCAGCTTCGTCTACAACTACTCGCTGATGAACCCGCAGGTCTCCTACTGCCTGGAGGGCTTCGACAACACGGCCATGACCGTCATGCGCAGCGAGCTCGGGCCCGTGGACTACACGAACCTGCGCGGCGGGACCTACCGCTTCGTCGTCCAGGTCAAGGACTCCATGGGGCACGGGAACAAGGAGCTGACGGTCGAGATCGTCAAGGAGAAGGCGTTTTACGAGGAGCCCTGGTTCCTGGCCTCGGCGGGACTTGCGCTGCTTGCGGTCACGGCGGTGCTGATCCGCGTTTACATCCGGCGCAGAGTGCAGAAGCTGGAGAGAAGGAACCAGGAGATCATGACCTTCGTCCGGGAAATCACCGAGGCCTTCGCCAAGGTCATCGATATGAAGGACCAGTATACCAACGGCCACTCCACCCGCGTGGCGCAGTATACCAGGATGCTGGCCAGGGAGATGGGCTGCGACGAGGACACGGTGGAGAAGTACTACCGTATCGCCCTCCTGCATGACATCGGCAAAATCGGCGTGCCGAAGGAGGTGCTGAACAAGCCCGGAAAGCTGTCGGACGAGGAGTTTGAGGTCATCAAGTCCCACACCTCCAAGGGCTATGAGGTCCTACGGGACATCAGCATCATGCCGGAGCTCGCCGTCGGCGCGCAGGCGCACCATGAGCGGCCCGACGGGCGGGGCTACCCGAACCATCTGGTCGGAGACGAGATCCCGAAGGTTGCCCAGGTCATTGCCGTGGCGGACTGCTTTGACGCCATGTACTCGAACCGCCCCTACCGCAAACGCATGAACTTCGAGAAGGCGGTCTCGATCATCCGGGAGGTCTCCGGGACGCAGCTTGCGCCGGACGTGGTGGACGCCTTCCTGCGCCTCGTGGAGAAGGGAGAGCTTCGCGCGCCGGACGATCACGGCGGCGGCAGCATGGAAAACATCGAAAATATCCGCAAGGAAGGGGTCTCCGGGGCATGACGGAGTTCCGGCCGACGCGGCGCTTGAGGAGGCAAAACCATGTTTGACGAAATCAGGACACAGGCGCAGGCGGCGGTCACGGAGCTGCTGGCCGAGGCAAAGCTGCAGGCGGGCGAGCTGCTGGTGATCGGCTGCTCCTCGAGCGAAATCGTCGGGGAGCGCATCGGCAGGGGCTCCAGCCTGGAGGCGGCGCAGGCCGTCTGCGACGGGATCATCCCGGTCCTGCGCGCGCACGGTGTTTTCCTCGCCGCCCAGTGCTGCGAGCATCTCAACCGTGCGCTGATCATCGAGCGCGCTGCGGCGGAGAAATACGGATACGAGCCCGTAAACGTCCGCCCCTGGGCGCACGCGGGCGGCTCCTTCGCCACGACGGTGTGGGAGCAAATGGAGAGCCCCGTCGCGGTTGAGCATATCCGCGCCGCCGCGGGCATGGACATCGGCGACACGCTCATCGGGATGCACCTGAAGGAGGTGGCGGTCCCGCTGAGGCTGTCCGTAAAGCGCATCGGCCGGGCAAACCTGGTCTGCGCCAGAACGCGCCCGAAGTTCATCGGCGGCGAGAGGGCGCAGTATGTGGATGCGCTGAAATAGAACGGTCAAAAAAACGAAGAGGCTGTCTCAAACTATCCCGTCATCCTGAGCGGAGCCGAAGAATCTTATCCGGAAATCTCACAGCAGAGAGATTCTTCGCACTTCCTTTCCTGGAATGACACAAAGGTGAATTGAGGCAGCCCTTGTTGAATCGGAAAGGAGAAAGAGCCATGAAAATCGTTGTACTGGACGGCTTTACCGAAAACCCCGGCGACCTGAGCTGGGAGGCGCTGGAAAAATACGGAGAGCTCACGGTCTATGACCGCACGCCGGCGGAGACCGCGGCCATCGTCGAACGCATCGGGGACGCGGAGATCGTCGTCACCAACAAGTGCCCGATAGGCAGGGAGATCATCGACGCCTGCCCGGGCATTCGATACATCGCTGTTCTCGCCACCGGCTACAACGTGGTGGACGTGCAGTATGCAGCCGGGAAGGGCATCCCGGTCTCCAACGTCCCGACCTACGGGACGGCCTCGGTGGGACAGTTTGCCATCGCGCTGCTGCTGGAGATCTGCTCCCGCGTCGCCCACCACTCCGAGGCGGTCCACAGCGGCCGCTGGCAGAGCGCGCCGGACTGGACCTTCTGGGATTACCCGCTCATCGAGCTGGCGGGGAAGACCATGGGCATCATCGGCTTCGGCAAGATCGGCCAGACCACCGGCCGCATCGCGAAGGCCATGGGTATGCGCATCCTGGCGACCGGCAGCCGCGAGACGGAGGCCGGGCGTGAGATTGCGCAGTACGTGGACCTCGACACGCTTTTGCGCGAGTCTGACGTCGTGGCCCTCCACTGCCCGCTCTTCCCGTCCACCCGCGGCATCATCAACCGGGACACCATCGCCAGAATGAAGGACGGCGTCATCCTCATCAACAACAGCCGCGGCCCGCTCATCGTGGAGCAGGACCTGGCCGACGCCCTCAACAGCGGCAAGGTCTACGCCGCGGGTCTGGACGTGGTTTCGACCGAGCCCATCCGCGCGGACAATCCGCTGCTCAGCGCAAAAAACTGCTTTATCACGCCGCACATCAGCTGGGCGCCGAAGGAGGCCCGCGCGCGCATCCTGGACATCACCGCGCAAAACCTCGAGGCGTTTTTGAACGGCGCGCCCATCAACGTTGTCAACGCCAGCTGACATGACCGGTCGGACATCACTCCGGCAGGACTGCGATTACATCGTCCGCGAGGCGATCAAAAGCGTGCAGCCGGACGCGGCGGTGCGCCGGGCGCTGGCGGGGAGGCGCTTCGGAAACGGACGGCTGCTCGTCGTCGCCGTCGGGAAGGCTGCCTGGTCCATGGCGCGCGCCGCGCTTGACGTGCTGGACGGGCGCGTGGACGGCGGGATCGTGCTCACGAAATACGGTCATGCGCAGGGGGCCGTCCCGCCGCTTCTGATCCGGGAGGCGGGGCACCCCGTCCCGGACGGGAACGGCTTTGAGGCGACGGCGGAGACCCTGCGCATGACGGAGGGGCTGCGGGCGGAGGATACGGTGCTGTTCCTGCTCTCCGGCGGCGGCAGCGCCCTTTTTGAGTCGCCGCTCATCGACCCTGCGGAGCTGCAGAGCATCACAAATCAGCTTCTCGCCTCCGGGGCGGACATTGTGGAGATGAACACCGTGCGCAAGCGCCTGTCCGCCGTCAAGGGGGGACGCTTTGCCGCGCACTGCCTGCCCGCGCGGGTGTTCAGCGTCGTCTTGTCCGACGTTGTCGGCGACACGCCGGACATGATCGCCTCCGGCCCCGCCTGTCCGGACGGGAGCAGCTGCGCCGACGCGCTCGCCGTCGCGGAGAAGTACGGCCTGCGGCTGTCAAAGCGGGCGCGGGACTGCCTGCATACCGAGACGCCGAAGACGCTGTCGAACACGGAGACCGTGATCACCGGCAGCGTGCGCGGGCTCTGCGCTGCCGCCGCGTCCGCGTGCCGGACGCTGGGGTACGAGCCTGTGCTCCTGACCGACTGCCTTCAGTGCGAGGCGCGGGAGGCGGGGCGCTTTCTCGGCGCGATCGCCCGGAGCCACGCGGCGGGCGGCCGGGACCTCGCCTTCATCGCGGGCGGGGAGACCGTCGTGCATGTGACCGGGGACGGTCTCGGCGGGCGGAACCAGGAGCTCGCCCTTGCGGCCTCGCGGGAGATCAGAGGACTTTCGAACGCGGCGGTCTTCTCCTTCGGCTCCGACGGGACGGACGGCCCGACGGACGCGGCAGGCGGCTTTGCCGACGGGGAGACGGACAGGGCGCTCGGACGTCTCGGGATCAGCGCCGAGGACGCCCTGCGCCGAAACGACGCCTTCCGCGCCCTCGGGCGTGTCGGCGGCCTGATCGTCACCGGCCCTACCGGCACCAACGTCAACGACGTCTCTCTGGTCTTGATCCGAGGTCGGCAGGGAGGATAATACTCTTCTCCAATAAGGCGCTGTGAAAGATTTCCGAGGCGGATTTGTGTCAGGCAAGGCAGCGCCCGCAGGGAATACTTTGTGTATTGCCAAGGGTGTTGTTTTATTATCCGGCATTCTATGTTACACTGAACGCAGCTGAACAGGCAATCGAGCACGGCGGACCCATGCAATCGGACAACAGAAAGAGCAGAAAGGGCGATTGATATGAAAAGCACAGGAATGGTCAGAAAAGTCGACGAGCTCGGGCGTATCGTATTACCCATCGAGATCAGGCGTACGCTCGGGATCGACAAAAAGGATCCGCTTGAAATGTATGTAGACCGGGACAACATCATCCTGAAGAAATATGAGCCCGCCTGCATTTTCTGCGGAAAGGGGAAGGACACCGTCGAATATCAGGGCAAGCTGATTTGCAGGGACTGCATCAAAGCGCTGTGAGCTTCCCGGTGCTTTCCGACACAGACATAACGGGCCGGAGACCCCGGCGGCGATGCCGCCGGGGTCTCCGGCTTTGCCTTTTCCAATAATTGCTTTTCCCCGTTACTCTTACCAATTCCCAAACGAAGGATTTACACAATATGCGCATTGCGGACGTGCGTGAAAACGAATATAATAGATACTGGATTATGGCAGCATGATTCGTTTCATTCGCTTAAGGCAATACCGCATAATTCGGCAAGAACAGATCCTGAGAAAATTTGGGTTCTGATAAAGGCGCTTTTTCGCAGATGTACTTTGTGTACCTCAAGGAATTTTCCAGGAGATGCCGAAGGCGGATTGTGCGGTGTTGCCTTGATGAACCATTGCCGTATCAGTTACGGGAGGCGTTTCACTTGGATATCCGAGAACTGAAAACACCGGAGGACCTCGCGCTCGAGTGGGATCTTTCGCTCCGGCGCGTGCAGGTCATGTTCAAGGAGGGGCAGATCGACGGGGCTGTCAAGAAGGGGAACCGATGGCTGGCTCCGAAGGACGCAAAGCGCCCCGCCAGGAGAAAGACAGGGCCGAAGCACGCCGGACAGTAGAGCGCTTCGGCAGACAAAAGAGCAGAACAGAGTGACGACACATGGGAGGACTACGACAATGGATGTGAAAACAATACGCAAGAGAGTGCTGTGCGCGCTCCTTGCCCTTGCACTGATGCCGCTGTCCTTTTCCGCATGCACCGCCCCCGGCGAGAACGCGGCGCTGCCGCAGGAGTCCGCGCAGCCGACCGCCGGCCGCTTCCTCGCCGCCATCGAGGATGAACCGGACACCGTGGATTTCCAGTGTACCACGATCTATTACACCATCGCGCAAAACGTGTTTGACCGCCTTGTCCTGATGAAGAACGACGCCGCCGGCAACGCCGTGATCCTGCCGGAGCTGGCGGAATCCTGGACGGTCTCGGATGACCGCCGCACCTATACCTTCCGCCTGCGGGAGGGGGTCAGCTTCAGCAACGGCTCCGCGCTTACCGCGTCGGACGTGCTCTACACCTTCACAAGACTTTTGACGCACCCGGGCTCATGCAATCAGGACATCGCCGACAGCATCCTGGGCGCCGGCGCCCTGAAAAGGGGGGAGGCCGGGACGCTGGAGGGCTTTGCCGTCCTCGACGACCTGGATTTCACCATCACGCTGGAGGAGCCGTTTGAGGCTTTCCTCGCATGTCTGTCCATGCCCGGGGCCTCCATCCTGGACGAGGAGACCACCGAGAAGGCCGGTGCGCGCTTCGGCACGGACCCCGCCTGGACCATCGGCACCGGCTCCTTCATCCTGCAGAGCTGGGTGCCCGGCAAGGGCATGACGCTCTGCGCAAACAAAAACTGCTGGCGCGGCGCGCCCCGCTGCGAGGGGCTGGATCTGCGCTTCATGACGGACGCGGAGGAGATCAAGCTCCTGTTCGAGCGCGGCGAGCTGGATATTCTGAATCTGGACGATGTGGGCAAGGCCGCGGAGTTCTTTCTCCACGGGGACGTGTACCGGGACAGGCTCTACAAGGTCCAGCGCATCGGCATCACCTACATCGCGCTGAACGAGTCCGTCGCGCCGCTGGGCGACGCGCGGGTGAGACGGGCGCTGCAGCTTGCGCTGAACCGGACGCTGCTGCTGGACGCAGCCTACAGCGGGCGCGGCTTCCTCGAAAACGGGATCATGCCGCACGGCCTTTACGGCTTCAATCCGGATCTGTCTGAAATCCCCTATGACCCGGAGGAGGCGAAAGCGCTCCTCGCTGAGGCCGGGTACCCGGACGGCTTTGCGCTCATCTTCTCCGTGAGCTCCGCCTCCTCCCTGGGCGAGCTTGCGCTGATCCGCATGGCGGCCTCCATGTGGGAAAAGCTCGGCGTGCGTACCGAGATCTCCGTGCTGGACGAGGGGGAGTTTATGCGCCTGCGCAAGAGCGGGGCCCTGGCCTGCTACTCCGCCACCTGGACCGCGGACTTCGACGATCCCGACAATTTCCTCTATACCTTCTTCGGCAACGCGGACAACACCCGCTACCGCAGTCTCTGCTACCCGCGCGAGGAGATCATGGAGCGCGTGCGCAGGGCCCGCGCCATCGCGGACCCGGACGCCCGCATCCGGGAATACCGTGAGCTGGAGCGCATCATCGCGCAGGAGGACGCCGCCTGGATCCCGCTGTTCTCCCGGTACTATCACTATGTATCCTCTCCGCGCCTGGAGGGGATGCGTTCCTCCTGGAACGGCTCCGTCAAGAACGAGTACCGGGAAATGTTTCTACGGGAGGCATGATGACGATGAGAACGTATTCGATCCGTTTTAAAATTACGGCGATCACGGTCGCCGCGATCCTTGTCGCCATTCTCTGCATCTTCGGCGCGAGCTTTTCGACCATCCGGGACGAGACGAACGAGCGCTCCGTTGAGATGATGCGCCTCATCGGCGAGGACACCAGAAACATCCTGGACGAGTACTTTGTCGGGATCGAGCAGTCCGTCGGCATGGCCGCCAACATGGCGATTGACTCGCTGGACAGCGTGACCCTGGTGGAGTGCGGCGCGGCGGGCAGCTACGCCAGAGAGAGCGGGCGCACGCCCGAGCAGACCGCGAGACTGGACGCCTATATCGCGGACCACTGCGAGCAGATCCGCAAAACCTTCGAGAGTGTGGCGAGTCATACCCAGGGCGTCATCACCTACTACTACTGCATCAATCCCGAGGTGAGCCGGTCCGAGCACGGCTTCTTCTACTCCCGCGTCGGCAAGGCCGGCTTTGTGGAGCAGGAGCCGCTTGACGCCTGCGCCCTTGACCCGGAGGATATCGAGCATAACACCTGGTACTACACCCCGATTCGGCGCGGCGTCCCCGGGTGGGTGGGGCCCTACCCCGCCGCGTTTCTGGGAGAGATGTGGACCTGTTCCTATCTTGTGCCGATCTACAGCACCGGCACGCTCATCGGTGTGCTGGGCATGGACATCCCGCTGGACACCCTGGCCGAGCAGGTCAGTCCCATCCGCGTGTACGAGACCGGCTTTGCCAGCCTGAGCGACACGGACGGACACGTCTTCTACCATCCGGAGCTCGAGCAGTGGTCGGTGCCGCAGCTTTCGGAGCTGTCTGTGCCGAAGGAGAAGCTGGACGCCGAAAACAGCGGTGACATGCTGATCCGCTACACGATGAACGGGGAGCAGCGGCAGATGTCCTTCTCCACCCTGCGCAACGGCATGAGGCTTGTCATCACCGCCCCCGTGCGGGAGATCAACGCCTCCTGGGTGCATCTCATCCGCGTCATCCTGTTCATCGCGGCAGCGGTCATCATCGTGTTCGCGGTGATGATCATGCTGGTCATGCGCATCGTCACCTTCCCGCTGCTGCGGCTGACGGCCGCGTCCCAGCGCCTGGCCGATGCGGATTACGACGTGGCGCTGAGCTATTCGAGCAACGACGAGATCGGCAAGCTGACAAGCGCGTTCCTCAAAATGCGCGACCAGATCAAAAAATATATCGAGGACCTGAACCACCGCGTCAATACCGACGCGCTGACGGAGCTTCCCAACATGCGCAGCTTCTTCAAACTCGCGATGGAGGAGCGCCAGCGGATTCTGGATCAGGGCAGGCACCCCGTCATGCTGTACTTCGACCTCATCGGCATGAAGCACTATAACCGCCAGTACGGCTTTGACGAGGGGGATAAGCTGCTGCGGGATATCGGCCGCATTCTGGCGGCGCATTACGGTGAAAGCTGCATCTGCCGCTACAGCGATGATCATTTCGCCGCCGTGGGAGCCGAGGAAAACCTGGAAGACACGCTCCACGCCTTCTTCAGACAGTGCGAGACCGCAAACGGCGGCAAATCTCTGCCTGTGCGGGTGGGCGTCTACCAGAGCAGACTCGAGGAGGTTAGCGTCAGCGTCGCCTGCGACCGCGCAAAATACGCCTGCGACAAACACAGGGGCTCCTATGTCTCAGGCTATTATTACTTCGACAACGACATGCTCACCCAGCTCGACGACGTCCGCTACATCATCAACCATCTGGACCAGGCGCTGGCGGAGCACTGGATCAAGGTATACTATCAGCCGATCATCCGCGCCGTCAACGGCCGCGTCTGCGACGAGGAGGCGCTCTCCCGCTGGGTCGATCCGTCCAGAGGGCTGCTGTCGCCCGCCGTCTTCATCCCGATTCTGGAAAAGGCCAGGCTCATCTACAAGCTGGACCTCTATGTGCTGGATGAGATCCTGGAGAAGATGAAGTCCCAGCAGAGGGAGGGGCTGCGCATTGTGCCGCAGTCGCTGAACCTCTCGCGCGCGGACTTTGATGCCTGCGACATCGTGGAGGAGATACGCCGCCGGGTGGATGCCGCCGGGATCGCCCGCGACAGGTTGACGATCGAGGTCACCGAGAGCATCATCGGCAGCGACTTCGACTTCATGCGCGAACAGGTCGAGCGCTTCCATGCCCTCGGCTTCCGCGTGTGGATGGACGATTTCGGCAGCGGATACTCCTCGCTGGACGTGCTGCAGGACATCCACTTCGACCTTCTCAAGTTCGACATGCGCTTCATGAAGCGCTTCGGAGAGGGGGAGGAGAGCAAGGTCATCCTGACAGACCTGGTGCGCATGGCCATCGACCTCGGATTGGACACCGTCTGCGAGGGTGTCGAGACCGCCGAGGAGGTCGAATTCCTCCGCGAGATCGGCTGCAGCAAGCTCCAGGGCTTCTATTACTGCAAGCCCATCCCCTATGAGGAGATCGTGAAGCGCTATCAGAAAGGCATTCAGATCGGCTTTGAAAACCCGGCGGAGACGGAGTACTTTTCCGCCATCGGCAGGGTGAACCTGTACGATCTGACCGTCATCGCGGACAAGGAGGGCCTGCGTCAGTATTTCTTTGACACCCTGCCCGTCGGCATCATGGAGGTGCAGGGCGACCGGGCCTGCTATGTGCGTACGAATCCCGCCTTCCGGGAGTATCTCAAGCGCTACTTCGGCATCGACCTCTCCAACAGGGCGCTGGATCAGGAGGAGAGAACGTCGGACGAGGGCGAGATCTTCATGAAGCGCATCAAGCAGTGCATCGCTGACGGGACCCGCACCTTCTACGACGGGCAGCTGCCGGACGGCTCCTTCGTCCACGGCGTTCTGAATCCCATCGGGACGAACGAGTCCGCCGGCACGACCGCCGTTGCCATCGCGATTCTCTCCATCACGGACCCGGACATGAGCACGACCTACGCGGACATCGCCCGGGCGCTCGCGGCGGACTATTACAACATCTACGTCGTGGATCTGGATACGGAGCACTTTATCGAGTACAGCTCCAGCGTCGGCGGGGAGGAGCTCGCGATGGAGCGCCACGGCACGGACTTTTTCGCCTCGGCCAAACGCGACACCATGGTCCGCATCTACGAGGAGGACAGAGAGCTCTTCCTGGCCTCGTTCACGAAGGAGACCATCGTCCGCGAACTGGACGCGCAGGGCGTCTTCACCACCACCTACCGCCTGGTCGATTCCGGCGCGCCGATGTACGTCAACATGAAGATCACGCGCATGCAGGGCGGGAACCGCATCATCATGGGCATCAGCGTCGTCGACTCCCAGATGAAGCAGAAGGCCCGCCAGGAGGAGCTCCAGAAGGAGCGGGACATGATGATCCGGGTCATGGCGCTCTCGGACGGCTACCTCAGCCTCTACACGGTCGATCTCGACACCGACGACTATATCGAATGCAGCTCCACGGCGGACTACGACACGCTCGGCGTGGCCAAGGAGGGGACCGATTTCTTCCGCAAGACCGTCATCAAAGCAAGACGCGTTTTCCATCCGGACGATCTGGCCGGCTTCTCCGCCCGCTTCACCAAAGAAAACATCCTTCGCACCATCCGCGAGGAGGGCAGCTTCCACATCCGTTACCGTCTCATGATCAACGGAAAGCCGAGAGCCGTCATCCTCAAGGCCGCGCTTTTCCGCGAGGGCGAGGAGGAAAAAATGGTCGTCGGCATCCGCGCCTGGAAAGAGCGGGTATGACAGTGTCGTCGACCGCGGGTGCGATCCGATCGTCATGCAGAGACGTGCGGCAAATTCGCGATCCTGCGAATATGCCGCACATATTCTGTTCGGCCGCCCGGATCGAAGAAAGGGCAAGCCGACGCAAAACCGGACGAAAAATGGCGCCTTCGCCCGATCCGGCGGAGGCCCGCGATGAAGCGCGCCCGCCGGTCCGGAAAAAAGTGAATCTTTACAGGCAAAACCCGTAGACGAAACAAAAGAACCGTGGTAGAATATATACAAATCATGGAAGGGGGATGACCTTTTGAATCTGAAGGAACTGCGCGAAAAAAACAATCTCACACAGACCGCGCTTGCAAAGTCGCTCGGCGTGACCAGCAACGCGATCTCCGCCATTGAGAGCGGCCGTCTCAAGCTCAGCGAAAAGCTGTCTGACAGGATCAGGGAGGTCTACGGCGAGATCGTCGAGCCGGGAGCCAGGAAGGTGAGAGCCGCCGGAAAGAAGGCGGAGAAGAAAACCAGGGCCGCCGGGAGAAAGCTGGAGACTGTCGTGGAGACCGCCGGCGCCGAGGCCGTCCTGGACGCCGAGAAGAAGATCGAAAAGAAAACCAGAAAAGCCAAAGCAAAGCTCCAGGCCGACAAGCCCGCGGTCAGGACAGGCGCCGAGGCCGTCGCCGCTGCCGGCGCCGAGGTCGAGAAGCAGGTCGGCAAGAGGGGCAGAAAGCCCAGGAGAGCCGGAATCGTGATCCAGTCCCCCTATGGCAGTGAGATCACACCGGACGCGATCCTGGACAAGGTCGGCCCCGCCGATATGGTCTATGTCCGTGTCGACCAGAACAAGGCCTACTGGGTCAGAGGCGAGGAGACCGGCTCCGTCGACCTCTGGTAAGAGAAGAGACTGTCTCAAACTGTTTGCCGTTTTGTCATGCTGAAAACCGCGCGGCGATGGATTACTCTTTTCCCGTTTTCCCGAAAGCTTCGGGGTTCAGCCTCTGTCATTCTGAGGAACGAAGTAACAAAGAATCCTGGGCAATACCGCATAATTCGGCAAGAGCAGATCCTGAGAAAATTTGGGTTCTGATAAAGGCACTTTTTCGCAGATGTACTTTGTGTACCTCAAGGAAAGCGGTGTTGCCCTTGCTGTTTTTCAGCGTTTCTTCTGAGAGATCCTTCGCTGACGCTCAGGATGACAACGGGGGACTGAACAAATACCCTTCGGGAGAGATTCTTCGCTTCGCCCGGAATGATGCGGCGCTTTGAGACAGCCTTTTTTGCGTCCAGCGAAAAAAACAGGGAAAACAATATTTGCACTGGCAAAAGCAAATTGCCCGTGGTATAATACCGCGCTGAATCAAATTGAAACAGATCGGGGAATACCATGAGCAAGACAATGACGAACACCAAAACAATAGACTCCCGGCGCATGGGGGAGATGGACGAGGGCAGGCTGCTGATCGGGCTGGCGCTGCCGATCATGCTGTCGATGCTGGTGCAGGCGCTGTACAACATCGTGGACAGCATCTATGTCGCGCGCGTGTCGGAAAACTGCCTGTCAGCCCTGTCGCTGGCCTTCCCGGCGCAGAACATCATGATCGGCCTCGGCACCGGCACGGGCGTCGGCGTGAGCACACTGATCTCCCGCGCGCTTGGCCGGCGGGACGCGGAGGCGGCAAACCGTGTTGCCGGAAACGCCGTGTTTCTCGCAGCCTGCTGCTGGGCGGTGATGGCCCTGTTCGGCCTCTTCGGCGCGGAGGCGTTTATCCGCTCGCAGACGGACATCGCGGACATCCGCATCCATGCCGACGCCTATCTGCGCATCGTGTGCATCGGCTCGCTTTTCATGTACATGCAGATGTGCATGGAGAAGCTCCTGCAGTCCACGGGCTTCACCAGGCTCTCCATGTGGACGCAGATGTTCGGCGCGGTGACCAACATCATTCTGGATCCCTTCTTCATCTTCGGCTGGTGCGGCCTGCCCGCCATGGGTACCGCCGGCGCCGCGATCGCGACGGTCATCGGCCAGTCGGCCGGCATGACGCTCGGCTTTATCCTGCATCGCAGCTATAATCGTGAGATCCGCTTTGTGAAGGCGGACCTTGCGCCCGATCCGCGCATCATCAAGCAGGTTTACCGCATCGGCTTCCCCTCGGTGGTGATGATGGTCGTGGGCTCCGCGACGAACTACATGATGAACCGCATCCTCATCGGCTTCACCCCGACGGCGATCGCGGTCTTCGGCAGCTACTTCCGCATCCAGAGCTTTTTCTTCATGCCGGTCTTCGGCCTCACCAGCGGCATGATCCCCATTATCGGCTACAACTACGGCGCGCGGAAGAAGGAACGCATCTACCGCACCTTCCGCTACGGTGTCCTGTTCGCAAGCTGCTTCATGCTCCTGGGCTTTTTGCTGTTCCAGCTCATGCCGCAGATGCTGCTCGGCATCTTCAGCCCCTCGGAGAACATGCTGGCCATCGGCGTGCCCGCGCTGCGGCGCATCAGCTTCAGCTTCCTGTTCGCGGGCTTCTGTATTGTCGCAGGCTCGGCCTGTCAGGCGCTGGACCGGAGCGTCGCATCCCTCGCGGTCTCGGTGCTGCGCCAGCTTGTGGCCCTGGTCCCCGCGGCCTGGCTCCTGTCCAGAACCGGGGACGTCAACATGGTCTGGTGGGCCTTCCCGATCGCTGAGATCATCTCTCTGATCGCCTCGGCCTTTTGCCTTCCGCCACATGGAGGCGGTTCTGGATGCCGTGGACGGAGACGAATAACAATAACTCCGGAAGATCCATAAAAAGCCGCGTGCGGCAAATTCGCAGATTCTGCGAATTTGCCGCACGCGATGTTTTTCGCTGTCGAAAATGATTTCGCGTCAATATGTCGCGACTGCGAGCAGACCGTACGCGGAGTCCGGCGCGTCAATGACCGTGATGCGCAGCGTGGTGCCGGGGGCCTCGTAGTTCCAGTAGTTGGAGTACTCGAAGATGTCCGAGGTGATGATGATGTCGTAGGTCCCGTCGCCGTTTGCGAACGCGCCGTTGAGCACGATGTTGGTGGGGTCGGTCTTCCAGGTGTTGACCCACATCCTGTCCATCAGGGCGAGGTCGGCGCGCCAGCGCAGCTCGGACCCCTCCGCGACGTACTGGAGGAGAGTGGGGTAGTAGTAGTCGGCGTTCTGCGTTCCAAAGTAGCCGTAATACGCCTCTGCAAATACGCAGGCAAACTCGTACATGCGGGCGCAGTCCTCCGCATCGAGGGGATAGGCGTAGGTCTTGATCTCACCGAGATTGTTGTCGGGCAGGACGACGTGGTCCGGGACGGAGTCGGGCTTCACATAGCCCTCCGGCAGCGGATTGACGAGCCAGGCATCCGGCAGGTTGCGGGTGCCGCCGGCCTGGTTTGCCGAGCGGTTGACCGCCTGCCCGTAGAAGTACATGCAGGTGGAGTTGCCGCCGTCCATGTTGGAGGCGTTGACACAGCCGAACTTTTCGGACATGATCTTCACGCAGTCCTCAAAGGTCACGCCGATGCTGTAGCCCTGGCGGCCGTCGATGGCGACCATGACGATCGCGCCGTCCGCGCGCTGGCCGATCGCGGTCCGCGCGCCGATGCCGGCCTCAAGGGTGTCGGGGTCGACGGGAACGCCGTCCACGATCAGCGCGGGGCCGAAGCACACCGCATCGCGGATGCCGATGTCCATGCACTCCTCGTAGTCGTAATAGCCCGACCACATGTGGTTGCCGCGGTCAAGCCCGGCGATGGGGCCAAACTGCATCGTGCTGAAGGTGGCGCCGCGGCTGAAGGTGATGCCGCTGGGGGGCCAGCCGTTCCCGCCGCCGCCCTCGTCGAGGAAGCCGCCCGCGTTGATCCCGGCGATCGCGCCGTACTGCTCCGCCATCGCGTCGAGCGTGAGACCGTAGCCGGCCCACTCGGTGGGTTCGGGCAGGGCGGTGCCGATGTAGACGCGGCTCGGGTCGAGGACAATGATGGCGTAAACCGTCGCACCCTTGTAATAAAACTTGTAGTTGATGATGCCGTCGCCGTCCTCATCGCGCAGAAGCTCGCCCACGATGGGCTCCGGGGTGGGCTCCGGGGTAGGCTCGGGCGTGGGTTCGGGCGTCGTCGCCGGCGTGGGAGCCGGAGCAGCCGTCGGTGCTGCGGCAGCCTGTGCGGAAGCCGACCCCGGCTGGAGCGTTACAGTCTCCCGGCTGCAGGCGCAGAGTCCGAGTGCCATCACGGCGGCCAACAGCAGCGCCGACAATCTGATCAGGAATGCGTTCTTCATAGTCCTTCTCCTAACAATGATATTTGCGTCAATTTACTATAACTTCAAAAATAAGTCAAGAATACAGGTACAATACAGCACGGCTTCTGCCCGAAGCATCCGTCTGCCCGGGGCGGTTCACGCTTTCGCCCTGCGTTTTTCCCTGTCCTCGCGCAGGCGCTGCCGCACATAGGCGAAGGCGGCGTCCTCGCCCTCGTCCCGCAGGACCAGCAGCATCTTCTCAAGCTCCCTGCCGGTGTCCGGATGGATCATGATGGTACCTTTGGAGTTTACATAATAGTTGTAGGGCGCGGCGTCAGTGTAGGCGTTCCCCAGGTAGACGCGGCTCGCCGCGATGCGGTCGCAGAACATCTCCGCCACATAGCGCAGTGGCATGGGATTCCCGCCGAAGCCAACACTCCCGTCCTCGCGGATGATGTAATCCACCCAGTATTCCAGATGGTGCCGGTTGCGGCCCTTGTGGTGCAGCCACGCGAGAGACACGCCGGTGGCCTTGCGCTCGGCATCGTTCGGGCTTCGGGAGCCCTGATAGTATTTTGCACCGACCAAAAACTCGGCAGGGGAGTACTTGCTGAGATCGTGCTTGAGGCCCTGGGCGTAGAGCCCGAGACGGAAGCAATACCCGCACACCAGATGCCGGTGCCGGGTGATGGTCTTGAAGTGAGCGATGGCCTGCATACCGCGCCTCCTGCAATGGATCGTTTTTCTTAGGCAACACCGCACAATCCGCCTTCGGCGCCTCCTGGAAAATTCGCGCTCTGATTTTGTCACTTTTTCTTGAAATACACAAAGTATTCCTGCAAAAATCGGTGCCTCCTGGAAAAACTGTGCCCCGACTTCGTCAATTTTTCCTGACGTACACAAAGCATGCCTGCGAAAAACTGCCGTCGTCAGAACCCATTTTTTCTCAGTATTCGCTCTCGCCGGATTATGCGGTTCTGCCCTTATCTTATCAGAACAGAAACAAGCTGGCAAGAAGTTTTCTGTGATTGCAAAAAAGCGTGAAATCGGCTATGATATAAACAAGTCGTGATCACGAAAGAACGGATGCGGCGAACGCATCTGCCCAGACGGCAGAAAAGTGAAGTGTTATGGAAATAACATTATGACAATAATGTTATGCTAATAAAATTACGTAAACTACATTATGACCATATAACGTACCGATCCGCTGTCTATCATTCTGAGAAACGAAGTGACGAAAAACCGCGTGCTTTTCAGCGTTGATCTGGGAAGATCCTTCCCTGACGCAAGGCCAAAATCCGGGGACTGAACAGGTACCATTGTATTATGAATACCATATTACGTAATTAATATTAAGTTAAATAAATTATGTAAACAAAATAAGGAGGCGGTAGAATGGACCTCAAGCTCTTATCCCAGGCGCTGATCAAGCTCGTGCTTGGCGTTGCGCTGGTCGCGCTGCTGATTTTTGTCCCGGCGGGGACGCTGCGCTTCTGGAACGGCTGGCTTCTAATGGTGGTACTGTTCATCCCCATGCTGGGGGCGGGCCTCGTCATGTTTCTCAAAGCGCCGGAGCTCCTGCGCCGCCGTCTGAACGCGAAGGAGCGGCAGTCGGAGCAGAAGGGCGTTATCGCGTGGAGCGGCGTCCTGTTCGCCGCGGCCTTCGTGCTCGCCGGGCTCGGGTATCGCTTTGCCTGGCCCATACTCCCGCGCGGCTGGTGCCTGGCCTTTGCGGCAGTCTTCCTCATCGGCTATGCGCTCTTTGGGGAGGTGCTGCGCGAGAACGAATACCTTTCCCGCACAGTGGAGGTGCAGGAGGGGCAGAGCGTGGTTGATACCGGGCTTTACGGACGGGTGCGCCATCCCATGTACGCGGCGACGGTCCTGATGTTTCTGTCCATGCCGCTGATTCTCGGCTCCGTCTGTGGCTCTCTGGTCATGCTGGGCTATCTCCCGGTCCTCGCCGTGCGTATCCGGGGCGAGGAGGCGCTTCTGCGGCAGGAGCTCCGGGGCTATGATGCGTACATGCAAAAGGTGAAGTACCGCCTGATCCCGTACATCTGGTAAAGAACAGGGGGAGTGAACGCAAATGAGGCTGTTTGGAAAGAGACGCGAGACGGAACCGGAGACCATGCACTTCGACCCCGCGGAATACGAACCAGTCATCCGCTCGAGCATCTGCACCGGCGAGCGCGTGGCCTGTATGCGCGAGCGCGCGGCCGGAAAGCTGCACGAGCTCATGCTCATCCGCACAGACGAGGACCTCGCAGCCTTCTGTCGGAGGTACGGAGTCGACGCCGAGCAGATTAAAACGATATACTGAACAGGTAACATAATATAGTAAACATAGTAATAGTAACATAAAATAATTAACGTAATATAAAAGACATAATATAATTCACATAGTATCAACGACATAATATAGTAGACACAAAATTAAAGACATAATATAATTCACATAATGAGGAACCGCCATGGATAACAACAAAAAACCAGAACAGTATACCGGCACAAAGGGACTGAGCCTTGCCATCGTGATCGGCGCGGTGATCGGCACGGTGCTCGGAAAGCTCATGGACAACATGAACACGGGTCTGATGATCGGCCTTGTAATCGGCGTGGTCGGCTGGGTGCTGCTCTATAACCGCAGACCCCGCCAGGAGAGCGGGGCAGAACAGGCGACGGAAGACGCGCAGGAGAAACACGACGCATGAGTACGCGGGAACGCAGCGCCCTCCTGTTCTTTGGGAACGGAGAGGAGACGGCATGAAAAAGCGGGTTTCGGATTACCTCGCATGGGCGATGCTCTCAATCTTCGGGGGCCTTCTCGCGGCGGCGGTCCTTCTCGCGGTCTTCGGGGACCTGAGCCACCTGTCTTACCCGGTGGAATTATTCGCCGCGCTCTTTCTGCTGTTTCTTCTGAGCAGAGCGCCGCTCCGCACGCGCTGGGAGGGCCTTGTCAGGAGGGCGGAGCGCTGCAGGCCGATCACTGCGGGCGCCTGCCTTGCGGCCCTGTGCTTTCTGCTCAATCTGCTCTGGGTCCTGTACTGCCGCGTCGAGCCGACAGTCGACTATTACACCAACTATGTCACCGCCTGCCATCTTGCGGAGGGGAACTGGCGGGAGCTGGATTATCTCTATCTCGGCCTGTTCCCGCACATCTTCGGCTACGGCTGGCTCATGAGCTTTGTGCTGCGCGCCTTCGGCCGCTCCCCCATGGTGATCGCGGTTTTCAATGTGGCGCTTACGACCGTCAGCGGGCTTCTGATCTATGGGATCTGCCTGCAAAAGCTCTCCCGCGGCGCAGCCGCCGCCGCATTCCTGCTCTGGGCAGTCTGCCCGTCGAAGCTGCTGTATAACGCGATGGTCCTGCCGGAGCCGGTCTATACCTGCCTGCTGCTCCTCTTCTTTTTCCTCTTTTTGCAGGCCGAGAGACTGGAGCGGACGCGGGGCCGCCGGGGCGTCTGCCTGACGGCGCTCGCGGGGCTTGCCGCCGGTGCGGTGCTGTGCCTGGTCAACATCCTTCGCCCGCTGGCGGCGATCGTGATGATCGCGCTGGCGGTCTGGATCGTCGCCCTGAGAGGGGAGGTGCTTCGCCGGCTGCAAAGCTGGATGCGGTGGGGGGTGTTCTGCGCCTGCCTCGTGCTGAGCTTTTATCCGCTGAATCAGCGCTGGACCGGCTTTGAAGCCTGGATGCTCCGAACCGAGCTTGCGGATGTCCCGGCCTACAGCATCTATGTGGGGCTCGATACGGAAAACGGCGGCAGCTTCTCGGAGGAGGCCATGGAGCGGCTGATGAACTACCGCTATGACGAGGAAAACGGCAGCGCAAAATGGGCCCAGGAGCAGATGATGAACGACACGGTGCAGAGACTTCGGGACGGAGGACTCTCGATCCCGCGCCTGCTGCGGGTAAAGCTGCCGAAGCTTCTGGGCAGCGACGAGGGAGGGAGCTTCTACGCAGAGGAGAGCCTGAGCAGACTCGGATACGTACTCAGCTCCGTGCTCAGCAATGTGTATTATTACATCCTGGTCGTGCTGACGCTTGCGGGCGCCGCCGCTTTGGGCAAGCGGCGGGGAGACGGGCTTCTGATCCTGCCGCTGTACGCGGCGGGGCTCATCCTGGCCCACATGATCGTCGAAGTCGCGGGCCGCTACAAATACTGCCTGATCCCGCTGTTCGTGATTCTGGGCGCCTGCGCGCTCACATCTGTCAGGGAGACCGGGCGAAACGGCGGCAATCGCGCCGCCGAAGCGGAGTAGAGAGCGGACCGCGACAGAACAGCTCCCATTTTGCCACAATGAGCATCGCGCGAATGATTATCAGAATCATTCGCGCGATGCTCATTGTGGGGAATACCGTTTTTCGGAAGGATAGCCTGTGCCGACGGGAGGGGCAAGTCCCTTTCAGCCCTCATGCAAATACCGCACTCAGATCCGCGACGCCACGGATGCCGCTGACAACGGCGCAGTCGGTGAATTGCCAGAGATCCCATGCATAGGGAAAGTCCGGCAGCTTGTTGTAGGCGGTGTAGCTTGCAAGCCACAGGGAGCCCGGCGGGAAGCTGCGGATGGCCACATGGTTCTTGAGATAGTTCTGACCGGAGTACACGCCCGCGCGATAGCCGCCGCTTTCGATCGTGCGGCAGAAGCTTGTTATAATCTCGTAGCGCCGCGATTTCGAGAGCCGGTCCGCGCGCCCGTGCGGGTAATCGCCGGACTGCTCCGTGTCGAAGTAGACCGGCAGGTCGAGCGGAAAGCCATTCAGCCGCGAGAGGATGAGATTTGCCTCCTCCACGCTCTCGGCGACGTTGACGGCGGTCGAGTAGACATACACGCCGACCTTGAGCCCGGCGGCCTTCGCCCCGCGCAGATTCTGCTCGAAGCATACGTCGTCGTGCAGAATCCCCGTCTCCCATCCGCGATAGCCGAGACGGACGATCGCAAAGTCGATCCCATCGGCCCGCACTGCGTCCCAGTTGATGCTGCCGTTGTGATACGACACGTCCACCCCGAGACCGTCGGCGTGCTGCCCGAACAGGTTGAAGTAGTGGAGCTCCCCGTCAATGCGGTGCAGGCCGGTCAGCGCCGACCCGTTCGGCAGAAGGTAATAGCCCATGCCTTCGTACTCCTTCCAGCCGAACGGGCTCTCGGTCGGCTCCGGCGTCGGCACGGGCGTCGGGACCGGCGTCGGCTCCGGGACCGGTGTCGGATCGGGAAGGGGAATGTAGTAGGGGTCTGCGGTTGCCTCCGCTGCGGGGGTCTCCCGGGAGATTGCCCGCATCAGCAGCAGGGAACGGGCAATGGAGATGATCGAGACGAGCATGATGAAGGCGCACAGACAGGTCACCGCGATCAGAAAGCTCCTGCGGTGGAAAAACCCTGTCAGAGCGTCCCTGACTTTTTCGATATGCCTCTTGCCCTGTCCCTTGCCCATACACGGTCCGTCCTTTGCACAGATATGTTTACATAATAATGTGCGCCGGCCAAAATGTCAAGGCGGCGCAGAAGATTCCCGCGACGATCGTGCTTGTACAGCGGAGAAAAATGTGTTACAATACCGGCATGATGAATGATTTTGAACAACAATATCTGGAAGCTCGCAAAGAGCTCATCCGCAGCGACTTTGCTGCGCTCAATCCCATGCAGCAGGAGGCCGTGCTCGCGACCGAGGGGGCGCTGCTCATCCTCGCCGGCGCGGGCAGCGGCAAGACCACCGTGCTCATCAACCGTATCGCCAAGCTCCTGAAATACGGCCGCGCCGGGGACTGTGAGGAGATCCCCGCGGACGCGGACGAAGCGCAGCTCGCCCTTCTGCGGCAGGGCGGGGAGGAGGCGAAGCGCCTCGCCGCCTGGGACCGGGTGGAGCCCTGGCGCATCCTCGCCATCACCTTTACCAACAAGGCCGCGGGCGAGATCAAGGCGAGGCTGGCAGATATGCTGGGCGAGACGGCGGACGACATCTGGGCCTGCACCTTCCACTCCGCCTGCGTGCGCATCCTGCGAAGAGACGCGGAGCGCCTCGGCTATACCGACAGCTTCACCATCTACGACACCTCCGACAGCCTGAGCCTTCTCAAGCATATCGTGAAGGACATGGACCTGGACGAGAAGAGCTATCCGCCGAAGGCCATCCTGTCCGAGATGGGCCGCGCCAGGGACGAGGGGCTGTCCGCCGCGGACTACCTCACGCAGGCCGCGGCCTCCTCCGATCTGCGCCGGCGAAAGATCGGCGAGGTCTTCGCGGAATACAGCCGCCGCTGCTTCTCCGCCAACGCCATGGATTTTGACGACCTGATCTTCAACACCGTCAGACTTCTGGAGCAGAATGCCGACGTGCTGGAGCACTGGCAGCGCCGCTTCCGCTACGTGCTTATCGACGAGTATCAGGACACCAACCGCCTCCAGTACCGCCTCTCCTCGCTCCTGGCGGGGGGCTGGGGCAACATCTGCGTGGTCGGGGACGACGATCAGAGCATCTACAAATTCCGAGGCGCGACCATCGAAAACATCCTGAGCTTTGAAAGCCAGTATCAAAACTGCCGCGTCATCCGGCTCGAGCAGAACTACCGCAGCACCTCCCACATCCTGGACGCCGCCAACGCCGTGATCGCCAACAACGTCCGGCGCAAGGGGAAGGAGCTCTGGACCAACAAAGACGGGGGAGAGCTGCTGACCCACTACTTTGCGGACGACGAGCGGGACGAGGCCCAGTTCGTGGCCTCCGCCATCCTCTCGGACTACGGCCGCGGGTCGAACTGGCGCGACCACGCGGTGCTCTACCGCATGAACGCCCAGTCGAACCAGTTTGAATACGCCTTCAAGCGCAGCGGCATCCCGTACCGCATCATCGGCGGCACCCGCTTCTTCGACCGGGCCGAGGTCAAGGATATCCTCGCCTACCTGTCGCTGATCTCCGCGCCCGCGGATGATCTGCGCCTCACGCGCATCATCAACGTGCCGCCCCGCGGCATCGGCCCGCGGACGGTGGAGCTTGTGGGGGAGCTCGCCGCGCAGCGGAACGTCCCCATGTTTGAAGTGCTGCAGGACGCCGAGGGCATCCCCGATCTGCAGCGCGCCGCCGTCAAGCTGCGCCTTTTCGCAAATCTCATCCTCGAGCTCCGGGACTTCAGCGCTTCCCACAGCCCGGACGAGCTGCTGGATGAGCTGCTGGACAAAACCGGCTATGTCCGCGCCCTCGAGGAGAAAAACACCACCGAGGACACGGCCCGCGCCGAGAACGTGCGCGAGCTCAAAACCAGCATCCTCACCTATATGAAGGAATCCGGGGACGAGACGCTGGAGGGCTACCTCGCCAACGTCGCCCTCTATACGGATATGGATAACTACGACGCGGACGCGGACGCGGTGGTCCTCATGACCATGCACAGCGCCAAGGGCCTGGAGTTTCCGACGGTCTTCATCGTCGGCATGGAGGAGACGATTTTTCCCGGGACCCGCGCCATCGGGGAGCCGGACGAGATGGAGGAGGAGCGCCGCCTCTGCTACGTGGCCATCACGCGGGCGAAGGAGAAGCTCTATCTCACCTCCGCACACCAGCGTATGCTCTTCGGCCGCACGACGGCGAACCGCGTCTCCCGCTTCGTCTTTGAGATCCCGGAGGAGCACATCACGAAGAACATCCCCCGCCACTACGGCTATCAGGACCGGATGCGCGAGCCCGTCGCGGCCTTCACCTCCCCGAAGCGGGAGACGGCGAAAAGCGCCGCGCCCCTGTTTCCCGCGCCGGGTACGCCCAAAGCGCAGGAGACCGGGAGCTTCGAGGTCGGCGACCGGGTACGGCACAAGGCCTTCGGCGACGGGGAGATCGTGAAAAAGACGCCCATGGGCGGGGACTTTCTGGTTGAGATCCGCTTCGGCACCGCGGTCAAGAAGCTGATGCTGCGGGCCGCGGCCCAGCACATGCAGAAGACGGGGAGCGACAGGCCATGAACATAGACGGGTTTGAGATCGAGCGGAAATACCTCATCGCCATGCCGGACGCAGCTCTGCTCGCAGCCTGCGAGCGCTCGACGATCACCCAGACCTATCTTGCGGTGGAGGGAAACCGAACCGAGCGTGTGCGAAAGCGCATCCGCGGGGAGAAGTGTGAATATACCCACACGGTCAAGTATAAACTAAACAGTATGCGGCGGCTCGAGACAGAGCGCACGATCACGCGGGAGGAATACGAGAAGCTCCTGCAAAGGGCGGACCCCTCGCGCCGGCCGATCGAGAAGACGCGCCACTGCTTCGGGCACGGCGGCCTCCTCTGGGAGCTGGACGTCTTCCCGTTCTGGAACGACAGGGCCTTCCTCGAAATCGAGCTGAAGAGCGAACAGGATCGCGTGGAGCTGCCGCCGGGTATCCGCCTCATCCGCGAGGTTACGGACGACCCCCGCTACACCAACGCCGCCCTGTCATTCCGCATCCCGGAGGACTGAACGGCGCTTCCCGCATTCCCCGTGTCAGCTTGAGCGCAGGCGAAGGAACTTCAAGATTGAATCCGCTCAGGATGACAGGCGCTGAACGGGTATGGAAATATGGATTCTATTACGGAAAGGACGATGTACAGATGAAAAAGCTGATCGCGCTCACGCTGCTTCTGGCGCTGCTTGTGGCGCTGTGCGGCTGCGCTGCGCTGGAAAAACCGCTGCCAACCCCGTCGCCGACGCCGACGCCGGCGCCCACACCGGAGCCCACGCCCACGCCGGAGCCGACCCCGGTGCCCACACCGGAGCCTACCCCGGCTCCGCCGCAGGATCAGCGCGTGGTCGTCACCGTCGACAAGACCTCGCTCACGTCCATGGACCCGCAGAGCGGGGAAATCTGCATCCTCCGCTTTTCCTATGACACGCCCGTGATCGAGATGGAGAACAACCCCGCCGCGGCCGACAGGATCAACGAGTTCATCGCCCTGCAGAACGAGAGCTTCTATACCGGCGAGGATTACGGCGAGGGCTACGGCACGGGCTACAACAACATGCTGACGCTCGCGGAGGACAACTACCGCTTCCAGATCGAGTCGCAGGCGGAGTATCCCGCCTATGAGATGAGCGCCGACCGCCGCGCCTCCATCCTGCGGAACGACGGCACGGTCCTCAGCATCCTGTTCAGCGACTACACCTACACCGGCGGCGCGCACGGCAACTCCGTCACCCGCGCCTACTGCTTTGACGTGGAGAGCGGCGAGCTTCTGACGCTGGACTCCGTCAGCCTGGACGCCCCCGCCTTCGCGGCCTATCTGGCCGACGCAATGCTGGAGCAGGTGCAGAGCGACCCGGAGCTGCGTGAGCTCATCTACGTCGAAGACGAGGACCTGGATTCCGCGCTCTCCGCCCTCGTGCGCGAGGGCTCCTGGTTCTTCGACTACGACAGCATCGTGATCTTCTCGGACGACTATGAGCTGAGCAGCCACGCCGCGGGCCCCATCAGCTTCCGCATCCCCTATGACGGGGCAGCGGCCTTCCTGCGCCCGCGCTTTATCCCCGAGGCCCCGGCCGAGAATGCCGCCTTCTACGTCCTGCCTGCCGATCAGATGGTGGAGGGCAACACGGAGATCGTGGACATGGTCAAGATCAGTGAGAGCGGGACCTCCCTCTATCTGCTGGTGAACGGCTCCGCGCGCGACGTGCGCCTGACCAGCGTGGAATATTCCGGCAGCTTCTACGAGACGGCGCAGCTCTGGTCCTGCAGCGTCATGCACAACTGCGCCGTGCAGATCCAGACCGAAATCCCGGACGGGATGCCGAACCTCAAAATCAGCTTCCGCTCCCAGGACGGGGTCAAAAGCCTCTATCTGACCGAGAGCGGCGAGGACGGCAGCCTCATCCTGACTGATGACAACATCCAGCCTGTCGGGTGAGAACGCTGTTTCCAAAAAAACAGTTGACAGCACACATTCTCTGTGTTATTCTGTTCAAGCCGCATTGAAGGGGTAAGCAAGAAGAGGCACGCCCTCCACCCTGAGAGCGAGTCCTGTAAAGAGGGAGGATACTTTCGTGAAGCATGCGATCATCGTGACCGGCGGCAAGCAGTACCGCGTGGCCGAGGGCGACGTCATTTTCGTTGAGAAGCTCGACGCCGCGGCCGGCGAGACTGTCAAGTTTGACCAGGTTCTGGCCGTGATAGACGGCGACAACGCCGTGTTCGGCAAGCCCGCCATCGACGGCGCCAGCGTCTCCGCCAATGTCGTCAAGAACGGCAAGGGCGCCAAGGTCCGCGTCTACAAGATGAAGCCCAAAAAGGGCTATCGCCGCACCCAGGGCCACAGACAGCCCTACACCAAGGTTCAGATCGAAGCGATCAACGCCTGATTTGTTCCGCAACTGATTTTGACTGAAGGAGGAGAAACCTGATGGCACATAAAAAAGGTATGGGTTCTACCAAGAACGGCCGCGACAGTGAGTCCAAGCGTCTTGGCGCCAAGAGAGCCGACGGTCAGTTCGTTCTCGCCGGCAACATCCTTGTCAGACAGCGCGGAACGAAGATCCACCCCGGTACCAACGTCGGAAAAGGGAAGGACGACACGCTGTTCTCCCTGGTGGACGGCACCGTGAGATTCGAGCGCATGGGCAAGGAGCGCAAGAAGGTCTCTGTGTACGAAGAGATTGCTCAGTAAGGCACCAAAAAGCTGGACATAGTTCTATGTCCGGCTTTTTCTTATCCATTGCGAACCCGCTTCGCAATGGATGACTCGCGCACATCGCACGCTGCTTGTGTGAGACAAGCCGCGTCTGGTCGGCGCGAAGGTTCGCACTGCTCAACGCAGGTGTCTTTGCCGGGGCAAAGCCCCGTCAAAAACGGATTGAAATGTTATGGGCAGGCGAAAGCAATACAAAGGAGGAAAGACACATGGCTTCATCTTTTGTTGACAAGGCGCGCATCACCATCCACGCCGGCAAGGGCGGCGACGGAGCCGTGGCCTTTCACCGCGAGAAATACGTCGCGGCCGGCGGCCCGGACGGGGGCGACGGCGGACGCGGCGGCAACGTCGTCTTTACGGTGGATGAGAACATGTCCACCCTCATGGACTTCCGCTACAAGCGCAAATACACCGCCGGCAACGGCGCGAACGGCGCGGGCAAGCGGTGCTACGGAAAGGACGGGGAGACGCTGTATATCAAGGTCCCCCGCGGCACCGTCGTCCGTGACACTGAGAGCGGCGCCGTCATGCACGACATGTCCGACGGCGAGGACTGGATCGCGGCAAAGGGCGGGCGCGGCGGCTGGGGCAACATGCACTTTGCCACCCCCACACGCCAGGTCCCGCGCTTTGCCAAGCCCGGCCTTCCCGGCGAGAGCCACGATATCACGCTTGAGCTCAAGCTGCTGGCGGACGTGGGCCTGGTGGGCTTCCCGAACGTGGGCAAGTCCACGCTACTCTCGGTGGTGAGCAAGGCTCACCCCAAAATCGCAAACTACCACTTCACTACGCTCTTTCCCAATCTCGGCGTGGTATATGTGGACGAGGGCGTTTCCTTCGTTATGGCGGACATCCCCGGCATCATCGAGGGCGCGTCCGAGGGCGCGGGTCTCGGGCACGATTTCCTGCGCCATATCGACCGCTGCCGTCTGCTTGTGCATCTCGTGGACGTCTCCGGCAGCGAGGGGAGAGACCCCGTGCAGGATTTCGAGGCCATCAACGCCGAGCTCAGGGAGTACAGCCCCGAGCTTGCCGAGCGCCCGCAGATCGTCGTCGGCAACAAGTGCGACCTGCTGGGGGACGGACGCGAGAACGTCGAAAAGCTCCGTGCTCACGTCGAGGCGCAGGGCTACGCTTTCTTTGAACTCAGCGCCGCCGCCCACACGGGCACGCACGAGCTGGTCAGGGAGTGCGCCCGCAGGCTTTCCGAGCTGCCTCCGATCCAGCACTACGAGGCCGACTACGTGCCGCCCGAGCCGAAGGTCGACACCTCGGGCGAGCTTACCATCGAGCACTTTGACGACATGTGGCTCGTGGAGGGCCCGTGGCTGCAGCGCCTGGTGGCGACGGTCAACTTTTCCGATTACGAGAGCCGCATGTACTTCGACCGCGTCCTGCGCGAGGCCGGCGTCTACAAGCGGATGGAGGAGATGGGCGTGCGCGACGGCGATACCGTCAGCATGTACGATCTGATGTTTGAGTATCGGGACTGATGAACGAGACGAAAAAGAACAGGCTCAGGCTTTTCCTGCGGCTGCTGCTTTCGGCGACCATCGCCTTCATCTGGTTCAATTCCTTCCTGGGCAGAGAAGACTCCGCCAGCCTGAGCCGCATGATCTATGAATGGCTCCTCAGCGTCGGCATCCCGATCCCGAGCGAGCACTTCATCCGCAAGCTCGCCCACTTCTGCGAGTACGGCCTGCTGGGCTGCGAGCTGACGGCGCTGTTCTGGCTCAGGAGCGGCCTCCGCTTTCAGAGCCTCTGCAACAGCGCATTCGCGGCCCTGCTGACGGCCGTGACGGACGAGACTATTCAGATTTTCTCCGGCCGCGGCTCCGCGCTCACGGACGTCCTGCTGGACTTCTCCGGTGCCGTCACGGGCATCCTGTTCATGAGCCTGCTGATCCATCTGATCGGGAAGCGAACGCGGCAGAGAGAAAGCTGACTGCGCTGTCCAAATGCTTCGGCGATCACCGCAGGAGCCGGCAGCCCAGCGGCCATACGCGGGTTCTGCCGGATTCCTCATTTTCTTTTATGCCGGTGCGGATGCCTCTGTGCGGTGCTGGCGCGCATGACCTCATGCTCACGCCGCAGTTCCCGGCAGAGGGCGGCAGCGCTCCACGCTTTGTTCTGCTCCGTTACAACGGCCTTGAGGGAGACCGGGACACCCTCTCGCCGAAGGGTATCGAGCAGGGGAGAAGAAAGCGCCTCCATCACCAGCATCTCATCGGAAAAGGGTTCCGACGCCTCGGCGGGGGCAAAGCCCTCTTCCCCGAGGAGAAAGCCGAGCGGGCAGCAAAACTCCGCAGGCGGCACCACCACCGGCGAAAGCCCCAGCCAAAGCGCCATGCGCCGTATCGTCTCCAGCTTCTCGCCGCCGATATTATACAAGAACAGACGGTTCATTCCAACCTCCCAATAAACGGTGCCGCGCCCGCATTCCAGGACCATCCGCGAAGCGGACACTGCAGCTTTACGCGCGTAAAGCATAATACAGCGTTGCGCGCCTGTCAACACCCCTGCATTTTCGATTGTTTTTCATTATTCTGTCGCGGCGGCCGCGGCAGGGAGGTGATGCGTTTTGCATTTCATCAATAAATACGTCGGCAATCGGGCGTTTTACCGCAAACTGTTTGCGATCCTGATCCCCATCCTGATCCAGAACGTCATCACAAATTTCGTGAACCTCCTGGACAATATCATGGTCGGCCAGGTGGGGACGGAGCCCATGTCCGGCGTCGCGATCGTCAACCAGCTCATCTTTGTCTTCAACCTCTGCATCTTCGGCGGGCTCGCGGGTGCGGGCATCCTCACGGCCCAGTTCTACGGCAGCGGCGACGCCAGGGGCATGGCCGACAGCTTCCGCGCCAAGCTCTATATCGCCTGCGCGGCGGTCGTGTCCTTCCTCGCGATCTTCAGCATCTCCGGAGAGACGCTGATCCGCCAGTTCATCCATGAGGGGGGCGAGCAGCTCGACCTTGCGGCGACGCTCCTGCACGCGAAGGACTACATGCGCATCATGCTTCTGCAGATCCCGCCCTTCGCTCTGCAGATGGCCTATTCCAGCACCCTGCGCGAGACAGGGGAGACCATGCTTCCCATGAAGGCGGGAATCACCGCCGTGCTCGTGAATCTGATTTTGAACTACATCCTGATCTTTGGCAAGCTGGGCGCGCCGGTCCTGGGCGTGGAGGGCGCGGCCGTCGCCACCGTCGTCGCCCGCTATATCGAGTGCGCCATCGTCGTTGCCTGGACCCACCGCCACCGCGAGAAAAACCGCTTTCTCAAGACCGCATATACGACATTCCGTATCCCCGGCTCTCTGGTGCGGCAGATCGCTGTGATGGGCCTGCCCCTGCTGGCAAACGAGCTTCTGTGGTCCAGCGGCGTGGCGATCCTGAACCAGTGCTATTCCGTGCGCGGACTGGAGGTCGTCACGGCGACCAACATCAGCTCCACGGTCTCCAACCTCTTCTTCTGCTCCTTCCTGTCCATGGGCAACGCCATCGCCATTATCGTCGGGCAGCTTCTCGGCGCGGGCGAGCTGGAGCGCGCCGTGGACGAGGACCGCAAGCTCATCGCCTTCTCCGTCGCGCTCAGTGCCGCCGTGGGACTTGTGATGGCCTTCCTTGCTCCGCTGGTGCCCCGCATCTACAACACCTCGGAGTCGGTCCGTCACCTCGCGTCCCAGCTGCTTGTGGCGGTCGCGTTCTTCATGCCGTTTTCTTCGTTTACCTGCGCCTGTTACTTCACGCTGCGCGCCGGCGGTCAGTCTGTCATCACCTTTATCTTCGACAGCGGCTTCCAGTGCACTGTCGCGGTGCCGCTGGCCTTCGTCCTCTCCCGCTTCACGGCGCTGCCCATCGTCCCCATGTATATC
Source organism: Oscillospiraceae bacterium (assembly GCA_902779945.1). Taxonomy (GTDB): domain Bacteria; phylum Bacillota; class Clostridia; order Oscillospirales; family Oscillospiraceae; genus Limivicinus. The sequence continues at coordinate 87,522 of CACZDN010000005.1, forward strand.
GCCGTCCAGTCGACGGAGCTTATCAAGTGCGTCATCGGCTACTGCTTCGTCAAAAGACGCAAATGGGTCCAGGATCTCGTATCAGCGTAATTCAGGATATTTAAAACGTATGGCAATTCCGCGTAAGGAAGCGGAATTGCCATACGTTTTTTCTATCTGTGCTTTGCCGCCGGGAGGCGGCAGGGGCCCCTTATGCGGCCCAGTAGTCCGTCCCCTTGACGCCGTTCGACTCGGCGCGGTAGCTGGGGAGCTTGCCCTTGCGCTTCTGCCACTCATAATCGCGCAGCGCTGCAACGGCGGGCTTGGCGAGGATCAGGATGACCGGCACGTTGATGATGACCATAAGGGCCTGCAGGAGGTCTGCGGCGTCCCAGGCGAGGCCGGAGGAGATGATCGCCCCCACAAAGACCAATGCGGTCGCAGCCAGACGGTAGCCCAGCAGGAAGCCCTTGCCCGGCATCCTGCGCAGAAGGAAGCGCAGGCAGCGCTCGGTATAGTAATAGTTGCCGATGAGCGTGGTGAAGGCGAAGAGACTGACCGCAACCGCGATGAAGACGGGGCCGAAGGAACCGAGGGAGGAGGCGGTGCAGGCCTGGATGTAGGCCGCGCCGGCGGCGTCCGCCGTGGGCTCTACGCCGGAGAAGAGGCAGAGGAAGGCGGTGGCCGAGCAGATCAGCAGCGTGTCGATGAACACGCTCAGCATCTGGACAAGCCCCTGCTTGGCCGGGTGGCTGACGTCCGCCGAGGCGGCGGCGTTCGGGGCCGAGCCCATGCCGGCCTCGTTGGAATACAGGCCGCGCTTGATGCCCCACATGACGCAGGAGCCGGTAAAGCCGCCCAGAATGGATTTGAAGTCAAAGGCGGAGCTGAAAATGCCCTTGAACACGGCGCCGATGCTCGAAATGTGGGTGACGACCACATAGAGCGACACGAACACATACAGCACGCCCATGATCGGGACCAGGATCTCCGTCACCTTTATGAGCCGCTTGCCGCCGCCGAGCACGCAGACCGCGAACAGAACGGCCAGTACGCCGCCGATGATCGCAGCCGTGTTTTCGTTATAGAAGCCGAAGCCCGCGAAGGCGCTCTGCGTGTTGAAGGACGCCAGCATGTTGTAACCCACCGCGTAGACGAGGATCAGCACGATCGCGAAGATCACGCCCAGCCAGCGCTGGCCGAGGCCCTGCTCCATGTAATAGGACGGGCCGCCGTAGCTGCCGCCCTCGGGGTCACGCTTCTTGTAGATCTGCGCCAGCGTAGTCTCCACAAACGCGGTAGCCCCGCCGAGAATGGCCGTGATCCACATCCAGAAGATCGCGCCGGGCCCGCCGAGGCAGAGCGCCGTGGACACGCCCATGATGTTGCCCGTGCCGACGCGCGAAGCGGTGGAGACCATCAGCGCGCCAAAGGAGGAGGTGCCGCCCGCATCGGCGGGCTTTTCCCGCACGACGCGGATGGACTCCGCAAACAGACGAAACTGCAGAAAGCGCAGGCGGAAGGTGAAGTAAAGGCCCGCGAGGACGAGGATCAGCGGCACCACATAGGGCCGGTAGAGTACCCCGCTGACCGCGTTGACAACGTTGTCGATGGTCGTTAGCATATGTCTTGTCTCCTGTCGAAAGAATACTGTCTAAGGCAACACCGCGCAATTCGCCTGCGGCATCTCCTGGAGAATTTGCACCCTGATTTCGAGCCTTTTTCTTGAGGTACACAAAGTACATCTGCGAAAAAGTGCCTTTATCAGAACCCAAATTTTCTCAGGATCTGCTCTTGCCGAATACTATACCGGATTTTGCCGATACATGCAAGCCCCTTTTCTCCGCATCCGCGGGGGCACTGCCGGGAAAACTTGCGCCGTCCATGCGCTTTCGCCCGCTTTTTTGCAAGATGTGGTATATGCTGGCCCCACAAACCACAAGATAAGGAGGCCAACACCATGCAGAACCTGCGTACCCGTCCGGGGGTCCGGCGGGGAAATATCGTGTGGCTGCCGGCGGAGGACATCGCGCCGAACCCCGTGCAGCCGCGCCGCCTGTTCGACGAGAAGGAGCTGGAGGAGCTGAGCCAGAGCATCAAAAGCTACGGCATCCTGAACCCTCTGACCGTGCGCTTCCGCGGAGGGGGCTATGAGCTCGTGGCCGGCGAGCGGCGGCTGCGGGCGGCAAAGCTCGCAGGACTCCAGGACGTCCCGTGCATCCTGCTGGACGTGAACATGGAGGACGCGAGCCTCATCGCACTCATCGAAAACCTTCAGCGCCGGGACCTGGATTTTATCGAGGAGGCCGTGGGGCTCAACCGTCTGATCCGCATGTTCGGCATGAGCCAGGAGGAGGCGGCCCGGCGCATCGGCAAATCCCAGCCCGCCGTGGCCAACAAGCTGCGCCTTCTGAAGCTGCCGCCGGACGTGCTGGAGAAGCTGCGCGGCTACGGTCTGAGCGAGCGGCACGGCCGCGCTCTCCTGCGTCTCGACGGGCAGGACGCCCAGCGCATGGCCCTCGAGTACATCGCGGCCAATTCCCTGACCGTCGCCCAGACGGAGGAGTACATCGAATCCCTGCTCGCCCTTCCATCGGAGGAGAGCGCCCCGGATCGGACGCCGCCGCGCCGCACCCTCGTGCTCAAGGACGTGCGGGTCTTCCTCAACAGCCTCAACCGCTCCCTCGAGCTCATGAAGCAGGGCGGCATTGACGCCGGCGTCAAGCGCGTGGAGACGGAGGACTCCCTCGTTCTCACCATCTCCATCCCCAAGAGCAGAACAGAGCGGGAGGAGCCCGTACACGCGCCGTGACCTGAAAAACGGAGGTATGATGCCATCCCCCCCAAAATTATCCTGCAATATGGTCATCCCGCGCGGACTGTACCATCCCGAAAAAAGATGTCATCCTGAGCGCAGCGAAGGATCTTTCCCCGTACATTACCGGCAGGGGAAAGATCCTTCGTCGCTTCGTTTCTCAGGATGACATGGATATGCGGGCGGCTCAGCCCAGCTCCGTCTCCGTGACGCAGTGCTGCTTGATCTCGCCGACGAGGGCCTGAAGAGCGTCGATTACGTGGGGGCGGATGTCGCCGCCGACGAGGACCAGCATGATGTCGTCCCCGACGCGCAGCTCCCCGCAGTTGAGCCAGACGCGCGCGTATGAGATCCCGGGCAGCGCCAGAGCGGCCCTTCTGGCCCGTTCCACCTTCTCCGCGTCATAGGAAAACAGCATCCCCCTGACCGGCGCCCGGTTCTCCGCGCCCTCGCGCACGACGGCCTTTGCTGTCTCGCGCACGACGCCGTTGTGGAAGAGGTACATGCCGCAGCCCCCGGACCCGGCCTCTTCCTTCGCCTCGCGAAGCCAGGCGTCGAGCGAGGGGGCGGACGCCCTCGCAGGCTTTTCCGCGCAGTCGGCGGAGCCCTCGGAAGCCAGCATGTCCAGCCCGTGGACCACCGCGCCGAGGACTGCGTTCAGATTCTCCCGCGCGGCCTTCTCGCTGCCGGGGAGATTGACGATGAGCGTCCTGCCGCGTATGCCCGCCGTGCTCCGTGAAAGACAGCCGCGCGGCGTGATTTTGAGACTCTCGGCGCGCATGGCCTCGGGGATGCCGCGGGTCTCGCGCTCAACGACGGCGAGCGTCGCCTCCGGCGTGATGTCCCGGGGCGAAAAGCCGGTGCCGCCCGTAGTGAGGACCAGCGGCAGCCGAAGCTCGTCGGAGCATTTGATGAGCTCCGAGCGGATCATTGCCGCCTCGTCCGGGACGATGGCGGTGTACGCGACGGAAAGCCCCTGCTCCTCCAGGATCCGGCAGACGGCGGGGCCGCTGGTATCGACGCGCTCGCCCCGGTAGCCCTTGTCGCTGACGGTGATGACGGCTGCCTGATACTTCATGACTCTGCCTCCCTCGTGTAATCTCCGTGGACGCCGCCCGTCTTGGAGACGAGGCGGATGTCCGCAATGACCATATCCTTCTGCACGGCCTTGCACATGTCGTAGACAGTGAGCGCCGCGGTGCTCACCGCGGTCAGGGCCTCCATCTCGACCCCCGTGCGGCCGGCGCAGGAGACCGTCGCTTCGATCTCGACGGAGTATCCTGCCTCATCCAGACGCAGCTCCAGGTCGATCCCGTCGATCAGGATGGGATGACACATGGGGATGAGGTCCGGCGTGCGCTTTGCGCCCATCACACCTGCGACCTGCGCGACGGTGAGCACGTCGCCCTTCTTCATGCCGCCGCTTCGGATGAGGGCGAAGGTCTCTTGGCTGACCAGCACCCGCCCTCTCGCGACGGCGGTGCGGACGGAGACGGGCTTCTCGCCCACGTCCACCATTTTGGCGCGGCCCTGTTCGTTGAAATGCGTGAAGTCCTGCATCTCTCAGCCTCCGATCTGGTTCATGCTGCGTCCGGCACGACTGCGGTTGCCGGCGTCCAGCACCCCGTGCCAGGAAGGTTTACATAATATAGCACGCCGCAGCTCAGCGGCCATGCCGTCAAAGTCGAGACCCTTCAGCGAGTACTCGTCCCCCGAATGCAGACAGGGCTTGAGCTTCCCATCCGCCGTCAGGCGGATGCGGTTGCAGTCGCGGCAGAAATGCGCGCTCACGGGGCTGATGAGACCGATGCTGCCCTGCGCGCCGGGGAGCCTGTAGAGCTTCGCGACGCCGCCGTCCGGCGCCATAGCCTCAAGCTCCGGCAGCCTGTCGAGCACGACGGTGCAGGGGATGAAGGCATCAGGCCCGAAGTCGCCGCAGTCGTACATGGGCATGAGCTCGATGAAGCGCAGATCCAGCGGATAGCGCCGTGTCAGCTCTGCGAGAGCGGGGATCTCCCCGTCGTTGAAGCCGCCGATGAGCACGGCGTTGAGCTTGACCTTCTCAAACCCCGCGTCCAGCGCGGCGCGGATGCCGTCGACCGCCTGCGAGAGCTCGCCGCAGCGGCTGATGTAGCGAAACTTCCCGGCGTCCAGGGTGTCGAGACTGATGTTCACGCGCCGGACGCCCGCCTCGCGCAGCGGCACTGCGAGCGCCGGAAGCAGCGTTCCGTTGGTGGTCATGCAAAGCTCGCGGATGCCGGGGACCGCGGCGGCGCGGCGGCAGATGGAGAGGATGTTCTTTTTTACCAGCGGTTCTCCGCCCGTGACGCGCAGCTTCGTGATCCCCAGCGAGGCCGCCGCCTTTACGGCGGTGATGATCTCGTCCTCGGTGAGCATCTCCTCGTGCGCCTTCTTGCATACGCCGTCCTCCGGCATACAGTAGCGGCAGCGCAGGTTGCACAGCTCCGTTACGGAGATGCGCATGTATGTGATATCGCGTCCAAAGCTGTCGAGCATGGGTCATCCCTCCGGTGTGTCATGCGCTGATTATAAACCGTTTCGGTTCGTGATACAAGCCCCCTGTTCGTGAGAAAACCGGCAAGTCTCGAAATACGTTGTCATCCCGAGCACAAGTGAAGGATCTTTCCCAAGGCGGGCAAAACCGCACGGGAAAGATCCTTCGCTTTCGTTTTACTCCCCTGCGGGGAAGGCGTTGAACCATGCGCGCTCCTCGAAGGGGCGCTTTTTGGGCGGGACCGGCTCTGCCTGCGCAAGTCCGACCGGCAGATAACATACAAGCTCGTATTCGTCCGGCACACCGAGGATCTGCGCCATCTTGTCGCAGATGCGGTCGTCGTCCGTGATATGGCCCTCAATCCAGCAGCTCTCGTAGCCCAGGGCCGTGACCGCCAGCAGCATGTTCTCGATGGCGGCGGCGTAGTCCTGCGTGGCGAAGCACTTGTCGCGGTAGGCGCAGACGCGCCGGGTCAGCACGCAGATCATGGCGGGCGCGGTCTCCCCGGCGGGCGGGTCGATGACCGCGTGCAGGCGTTTTAAAAGCGCGGGATCGTCCACGGCGATGAGGCTTGTGGTCTGCCTGTTGCACCCGGACGGGGCCGCGAGTCCCGCCTCCATGATCGCGCGCAGGTCCTCCCGCGGCACCGGGTCAGGCCTGAACTTCCCGCGGTAGCAGTGCCGCTTTTGCAGGGTCTCAAAAAATGTCATGTGATTTCGCCTCCTGTGGATTATTGTGTGTCCAGAAAGGACAGGATCAGCTCGTTCGTGTTCACGCCGGTGATGCGCTCCGCGTCCCACGAGTGCCGGCCGCCGGTGATGAGTGCGTGCCAGACCCGGCGGTCGGAGCCGTCCGAGCTGTATTTCGTCAGAACGGAGCTCTCGCCGATGGATACGGAGTCCATTTTGTCCAGCCCGTTCGCGGCGGCGCAGTACGCGATCACGTCTTCGATCGCGGGGGATTTTGCGTAGCGGGCGCTGCCGTCACTGTGCCTGGGGACGACGCCGTCCTTCTCTCCGGTGATCTGCAAAAGCCCGACGTGCAGGCTCCCGGGCCGGTTTTCCCAGACCGATTCCGCCGCCGTACCGGCCACGCTGACCACAGCGGCAAAAACGCCGTCGGTTTCAAGGGCGAGACGGTGAGCCATAAACGCGCCGTTGCTGAACCCGACGGCGAAGACGCGGTCCCCGTCCAGCCCGTATTCCCGGACGAGCGTATCGGCCAGCGCACAGAGAAAGGCCGTGTCCCGCTTTTCGGGACTGCCCTCGCCGAAGTTCCACCCGGTCGCCGAGGTCCGGTCCCCGGGGTCCGGCGCGCCGGTCACGAAGGCGACGGCGTAGCCGCGGGCTGTCGCGGCCCTGTCAAAGCCCGTGTCCAGCCGGAAGCTCTCGGCCGTCCCGCCGTAGCCATGCAGCATGAGTACCAGCGGCGCGCCCTCAGCCGTCTCCGGCAGCGCGAGGAGAAAGCTGTGCGCGACGCCGTCAAAGACACAGCGCGGGAGCCCGTCCTCCGCCGGCGTCACGTCCGTGAGGCCCTCGGCGTGAGCGCGCGCGGGAGCAAGAAGCAGGACGAAAAGCAGCGCGATCAGTCTTTTGAGCATGACCTTCACCCCACAGAAAGCATCACGGCTGCACGGCACTGAGGAGCTTTTTGGTGTATTCTTCCTTCGGGTGGTCGTAGACCTCATCCACCGTGCCCTGTTCGATGATGCGTCCCTTCTCCATGACCATGACGCGGTCACAGATGGAGTAGACCACGTTGAGATCGTGGCTGATAAACAGGTAGCTCAGATCGAGGTCCTGATGCAGCCTCCACAGAAGCTCCAGGATCTGGGCCTGGATCGTCACGTCCAGGGCCGAGACCGGCTCGTCCGCGATGATGAAGCGCGGGCGGCGGATCAGGGCTGCCGCAATGGACACGCGCTGCCGCTGCCCGCCGGAGAGCTCCCCGGGTCGCCGGGCGGCCAGAGCGCGCTCGAGCCCCACGCGCTCGAGCATGTCGAGGACGCGGCGCTTTCTCTCGGCGGCGTCGTACTTTCCGTAGACCCGCAGCGGCTCCTCCAGAATCCAGCCGACGGTTTTGGCGGGGTTGAGACTGCCGAAGGGGTCCTGAAACACCATCTGCGGCCGGGGGGTGAAATGCCGTATCTCGCCCGTGACCTCGGCGGAATCCAGCATCCCGAGCAGCGCCTTGGAGAGTGTGGATTTGCCGCAGCCGGACTCACCGACGAGACCGAGGATCTCGCCGCGCCTCACATCAAAGCTCACATCCGTCAGCGCCCGGAAGCTGCTCTTCTTCCCGAAGAGGCCCAGGTCCCGGTAGACCACCGAGAGACCTTCGACCTCAAGCACGTTTTTATGCTGATCCATAGCGTCTCCTTGTGGGGATCGCGGCGATGAGCCGTTTGGTGTATTCGTCCTGCGGGCTGCGGAAGATCTCCTCTGTCAGCCCTCGCTCGACGATTTTGCCCTTGTACATGACGGCCACGTCCTCGCACAGGCGGCGCACGACGTTCATGTCGTGGCTGATGAGCAGGATGCCGATGCCGCGTTCCACGCTCAGAGAGCGCAGCAGCTCCAGAATCTGCTTCTGCACGGTCACGTCGAGGGCGGTGGTCGGCTCGTCGCAGACCAGGAGCTTCGGGCGGATGACCATGGCCGAGGCGATGATCACGCGCTGGCGCTGCCCGCCGGAGAGCTGGTGCGGGAATTTGCGGAAGGTCTGCGCTGGATCGGGCAGGCTGACCTGCTCCATTGCCTCGAGCACGAGCCTGCGCCGCTCCTCCGGGCTCAGTGTCGTATGGATCTTCAGCGGCTCCTCGATCTGCTCGCCGATGCGCATGAGCGGATCGAGACTGCGCATCGGCTCCTGAAAGACGACGCCGATCTCCTTCCCATGGATGGACCTCAGTTCCCGCCGTGAGCAGCGGACCAGATCGCGCCCGTCAAAGAGCACCTGACCCCGCATCTCCACGCTGCTGCGCTCGATGAGCCCCGTGAGGGCCATGGCCGTCACGGTCTTGCCGGAACCGGATTCCCCCACGAGACCGAGGCGTTCGCCCGGAGCGATGGAGAGGTCGATGCCGCGCACGGCCTCCTTGCCGGTGCTCTTGAAGGTGACATGCAGGTCGCGGATCTCAAGCACGGCCCTCACCTCCGAAGCCCTCGCTCAAAAGCCCGAAGCCCAGCACGAGCAGGATCACCGCAAGTCCCGCCGACAGGGCGTACCACGGCGCGCGCAGCAGATAGGCCTGCGCCTCGTTGAGCATCCTGCCGAGACTCGCGTCCGGCGGCTGCACGCCGAGACCCAGATAGCTCATGGAGGACTCGGCCAGCACCGCGTTGTTGAAGCCGATCGCGACCGAGCTCAAAAGCACCGGCAGGATGTTCGGCAGGATATGGACAAAGAGCACGCGCATGTCTCTGACGCCCATGAGCCGCGCGCTGCGCACATAGTCCAGGGCCTTCTGCTGCGCAACCTCTGTGCGCACGATGCGCGCAAAGCTCGGGATGAACAGGACGCCGAGGACGAGAATGATGCTGTACTTGCCGGAGCGGAACACCGCGATCAGCACGAGGGCAAGCAGCAGACTCGGAAAGGCGGTGAGGCTGTCGTTGAGACGCATCAGCAGTTCGTCCACCCAGCCGCCGTAATACCCGGTGAGCCCGCCGATCACAAGCCCCGCCAGAAGCCCGATGGCGACGGAGCAGAGCGCGACCAGAAAGGTGGCGCGTGTGCCCTCGACCACGCGGGAGAGAATGTCCCGCCCGAAATTGTCGGTGCCGAGCGGGTGCCTGAGCCCGGGGGCCGCCATCTTCTCGGCGGCGCTCATGGCGTTTGGGTCGTACGGCGTCCAGAATGTGCCGACAAGAATGAGCAGAAGCATGAAGAGTGTGATCGCCGCGCCGATGCGGAAGCTTTTGTTTTTTACCTGCAGCATGGCTTTCCTCCTCAGCTCAGACGCACGCGCGGGTCGATGGCCTGCGTCAGGATGTCCGCGAGGTAATTCATGATGACGACTACCGACGCGATCATCACCACGATGCAAAGGGCGACGGGGTAGTCGCGGTTTGAAATGCTCGCCACCAGCAGGCGTCCGAGACCCGGGACGACGAAGACCTGTTCAACGATGATGGAGCTCGCCACAATGTCCGCGAGGGACATGGCAAGATAGGTCACCACCGGCAGCAGCGCGTTGCGGACGACGTGGTTTTTGAGTACCATCCAGCGTGAGCTGCCGTGGCTGTAGGCGGTCAGCACATAGTCCCGCTTCATCTCGCTGAGGATGGAGGCGCGCAGCAGCTTCACGGTCTTGGCGATCTTCGGAATGGAGATCGCGAGGGCCGGGAAGAACAGATAGGCGAGACAGCCCGGAACGCTCTCGCTGAACGGGATGAAGCGCCCCGGCGTGAACAGCCTGAGCAGCAGGCCGAAGATATAGGTGAGCATTATGCCGAGAAAGAACGGGGGAAAGGCCATGAACACCTGGTTGACGGACACGCCGAGCTTTCCGAAGGGCTTGTTCTGATAGCGCACCAGCGCAATACCGAAGGGCAGGCTGACCCCGATGACGAGGACCCAGCTCATAAGCGACAGCACCGCCGTCACGGCGAGCTTGCCGCGCAGCACCTCCCGCACAGGCATGGCGTAGCTGTAGCTTGTCCCGGGGTCGCCGTGCAGGAAGGAGCCCAGCCAGTCGAGATAGCGGACAAGGACGCTGCGGTTGAGCCCCATGGACTCCCGCAGGGCCTCGGCCCGCTCCTCACTGTAGTCGCTGCCGAGGAGCATGGTGGTCGGGTCACCCGGGATGATCTCAAAAGCGAGGTATGCGATCAGCGACACCAGCAGCAGCGTGACGAGCAGCACGCCCGTTTTCCTGAACACATATTGCATGAAACGATCACTGCGCGCGGTACATCGAGGCGAGATCCAGAATGTACAGCGCGGGGTAGAAGAGGTAGCCGCCCACGTTCTTCTGCAGCGCGACAAAGGAGGCCACGTCCTGGATGTAGACGCTCGCCGCCTGTTCGGTCAGGATGGTCTGGCACTGCTTGAAGAGCGCGGTCTGCTCCGCCTCGTCCACTGCGGCGATGGCCCTGCGATAGGTCTCGTCGTATTCGTCGCACTTGAAATTGATGAAGTTCTTGCTGCTGTCGCTCTGGTAGCGGGCGAGACAGCCGGACGCAGCGAGGCTGTGAGTGTCCATGCCGACCACGGTCGCCTCAAAGTCGCGGCCCTTGTAGACCTCGTCGTACCACGCGGCCCATTCGACGAGTCGGATCGTGGCCTCGATCCCTGCGGCGCGAAGCTGCTCGACGAGGACCTGGGCCGCGTCCACATGCGGCTGCATGTTGGAGGGCACGGTGATCGTGAAGCGCAGCTTCTCATAACCGGCTTCCTTCAAGAGTGCCCTGGCCTTTTCGACGTCGGGCTTGTAGTAATCCGTCAGCTCCGGCACGACAAAGCGCCCCATGGAGGGGATCATCGCGCTGCCGATGGGTGTGCCGTGTCCGTCGGACGCAAGCTCGATGAGCGCGTGCTTGTCGATCGCGAAGCACAGCGCCTGCCGCACGCGGAGGTCCCGAAAGGGCTCATAATCGTTGTTCAGATAGAGGGCCTGCACCACATTGTTGCCGCCCTCAAGGATGGTGAGGTCCCCGAGATCGGCGACCTGGCTGCTCGACAGGCGCTCGGCCATGTCGATCGCGCCGGAGCGCAGGCTCAGCACCATGGTCTGGGCGTCGGGGATCACCTTGAGCGTGACCTTGTCGAGCTTTGCGCCCTCGCCCCAATAGTCGGCAAAGCGCTCGAGCACGACGCTCTCCTGCGGCGTGCGGGAGACGAGGCGGAACGGCCCGGTGCCGACGGTCTCGGCGGCGATATCCACGCCCTCGGGAATGATGGCGGCGTACATGTAGGCGTTGAACTCCGCGTCCGGCTTTTTGAGTCTGACAACGACGGTCCTGTCGTCGACCGCTTCGACGGACGCGATGCCCGCCAGCTCGGATACAAGGGGCTCGCCGGTATCAAGTCCCGCAGCTCTGGAGAGAGAATAGACAACATCCCCGACCGTCACCGTTTTTCCGTTGTGGAAGCGGACGCCGCTGCGCAGGGTATAGGTATAGGCGTCGGCCGTCTCGTTCACGGAATAGTCTTCGGCAATGGCGGGGATGAGATTTCCGTCCGTGTCGGGCTTTACAAGCCCTTCGTAGATGTTGAAAAGGACCTCTCTGGTTCCTGCCGACGACGAAGATACGTGTGGGTCAAGACTCGTGTCCAGATCTGCGGCGATGCCCACGGTGATTTCCCCACCGGGGGCCTTTTCGCCGGCGGAGCCGTTCGGAATGTCTGCGGGCTGGACTTCCGGGGACTTGCCGCCTCCGCAGGCGCAGAGTGCAGCAGTCATGAGTACAGCCAGGACGAGCGCGAGAATGCGTTTTTTCATAGCGATTTCTCCTTTTGGCTCCAATATGTAATTGTTGGGCAGCAGCAAGAATAGCACAAAGCGCCTGGAAAAGCAACGAAAAAGTAGGCGCCCGCACAAACACGGTCAGGGGTCGAAAAAGCAGCGCCGTCCCAGGCCGCTTGAAGCAGCGTTATAAAGAGTGTCATCCAGAGAGAAGCGAAGGATCTTTCCCCGGAGACCGCAAAAGCCTGCAAGGGAAAAATCCTTCGTCAATTCGTTTCTCAGGATGACAGAGTGCACCGTCTCAACGTTCAAAATAATCCTCTTTGGGCCGCTTTCGGAGCGCGGCGTCGAGCAGCACGTTCTCCTCCACCACGGGGACGATGCCGTTTCGGCGCAGGATCTCCCGCGCCTTTTCCTCATCTCCGGCGATGACCTTGACCCAGTAGATGTCCCGGTCGATCTGTCCGCGCGCGCCGAAGTTGCGGGGATCGAGCTTGGCGCCGCAGCCGCCGCCCATGACGGTCTCCTGCAGGTAATGTCCGGCCCTCACACCGGGGAGCCCGGCCTCCTTGAGCGCGGCCTTGATCTGAAGCCAGGTCTCCCTGTCGCGTTTTTTGAAAATATCCACTCTCTTTTCAAACATGAAAAATCCCTCCCGCTTCGTTTTCCTGCGCCCACTATACCACGCCCCGCCGCAGGGGTCAAGCGCGCCCGCGTCAATGAGTGCGTTTTTTCGCCGGCGGAGAAAGCTGTCCCTTTTACCTCTGTGCAGGGTAAAAGCCTCCGCATTTTTTTGCAGTATTATTTACAAAATCCAGCAAAATCCGCTTGTCATGGACAGTCGCATATGATACAATAACGTGACACTGGCTGTTGTTATGTAAATGACATGAGATAAAAACGCATTGCGAAGGTGTAAACGTGAAGAAGAATAACAATATTGAAATGGAAAACGATCAGGAGCTTGCGCAGCGCAGGCATAAAAAGCTGCGCAGGCGGCTGAAGGCGCGGCGCTTCTGGGACAGGCTGGCCGGCTTCATCATCGTGACGGTGCTCGTGGTGGGCTGCGGGCTTCTGGGTCTGGAGTACGTCATCCTCAAGGGGCCGTCGCCCGCGCTGCGCGATCTATTCATCAACACCATGGACGAGACGCGGCGCTTCCGCTTCGTCCCCCAGATCTTCATGACCGCGGAGGAACTGGACGCGATCCGCACCCGAAAGAAGATGGAGACCGACATCGCGACGAATAAAGATCTCATCGTCGTCGCGACCAGCCAGACTGAGGAGACCGGGCAGAAGCCCGAGGAGGACACGGGCCCCCGCCCGGACGCCTACGGCCTCGTGGACGAGGACGGGGACGGCATCATCTTCACCGAGGTCAAGGGCAACGGCTATCTCGGGTACATGACGGTCATCCTCGACCCCACGCGCGTCTTTGTCGGGATGCCGGACAGCTACGGCGGCGTCGGTCTGACGCTCGAACAGCTCTGCCAGAAATATGACGCCATCGGCGGCATCAACGCCGGCGGCTTCAAGGACGACGGCGGCGGCGGTCTCGGCGGTATGCCCGAGGGGCTTACCATCATCGACGGCGTGGTCTACAACCAGTATTCGGACGTGTCGGAGGGCCTGTGCGGCCTGGACACGGACGGCATCCTGCATGTGGGCTTTTATACCTATGACGACTGCGTGGCCAACAACATCATCAACGCGGTTTCCTTCGGACCCATCCTGATCTCCAACGGCGTACCGACCGATCCCGAGTATCTCATCAGCAGCGTGAACCCCCGCACCGCCATCGCCCAGCGCGGAGACGGCGCCATCATCATGCTGGTCATCGACGGGCGCCAGGTGCACTCCATCGGCGCGACCTATCAGGACATGGTGGACGTGCTGCTCAGCTACGGCGCGGTGAACGCCTGCAACATGGACGGCGGCTCCTCCACCGTCATGTATTACGAGGGGCGCTACGTCAACAGCTGCTCCGCCGAGGGCGGCAATCCGCGCCCGCTTCCCAACGCATTCCTGTTCAGATAATCGGAGAAGGAAATACACTCTATGGCAAAAAAAAGAAAGCGCTGGGGGAGGCTTCTCTACACGCTCTTTCTGCTCCTGTGGTGCGTGCTGCTCTGCTGCGGCGCGTGGTACAGCCTCGAAAAGGTCTGGATCTACGCGGAGGAGTATGAGCTGTCGCGGCCCACGCATACGATGGACGCCTATGTCGAGGAGCTCAGCCGCAACCTCTGGGACGAGGGCATCGCCGACACGGTCAAGGCCATGCCGCACGAGGTCCAGTCGGACGAGGAGGTGGCCGCTCATGTGCGCGATATGCTCTCCAACGGCGTCAGCTATCTCCGCAAGGGCGGCGGGGGAGAGGGACACGCGGTCTACGCCCTGCGCTGCAACGGACATGAATTCGGCGAGGTCACCATCACCGAGGTGGAGGATTACGTGGGCCGGATCGACACCGCCGTCTTCCCCTGGAAGCTCCTCCCCTGGAGTATCAAGCCCTGGAAGGTCGAGAGCGAGAGCTTTGACTTCAACGGCCTCTACAGCTCGGTCGATGTTGTCGTGCCGAAAAACTACACGGTGGTGCTCAACGGCGTGAAGCTCGGCCCGGAGTACATCGTGGAGACCGACATCCCCTTTGACGTACTGAAAAACTACTACGACCGCTACGACGGTCTGCCCAAAAAGCTGCGCTACCGCTTTGACAACGTGATCGGCACCATTGAGCCGGTGATCCTTGACGAGAACGGCGAGTTTTTCCCCATCGACTACGGCAGGGACGATTCCCAGTTCATCAGACCCTGCACGCCGGAGAAGCTGGAGCGCCTTGCCAAGTTCACCGCCGGGTTTATCGACCGCTATCTGCGTTATACCTCCGGCGCGATCGACCCGCAGACGGGCTACCAGAAGCTGAGACCCTACCTGCTGGGCGGCTCCGATCTGGACGACCGCATGAAAAAGGCCCTGGACGGGCTGAGCTGGGCGCATACCTCCTCAATCACCGTCGAGTCCGCCCTGCTCAACGGCGCGCTTGCGCTGGGCGACAACTTCTATATCTGCGACATGAGCTCCGTCGCCAGGACCTACACCGCCGGCAAGGGCGAGACGGAGAGCGTCAGCAACATGCGCGTCATTGTCAGAGAGAGAAACGACGATATCCGCGCGCTCACGCTGGAATTTTACTGATCACGTTTTGTGACAATCCCGGGATAAGGCTGCTGCCGTTTCGGCAGGAGGGAGAGGAAAGAGATGGCCGCAATGAACAAACGCAGAAAAGGCCTGCTTGGCAAATTCGTGTATACGCTGATCCTGTTGGCGTATATGGCCGCGATCGCCTATGTGGGGCTCACCTGGCTAACCAGAATCCATGATTATGCCGAGCAGTATGAGATCTCAAGACCCGCCAGGGCTGTCGACGCTTATCTCGAGGAGGTCAACCGCGAGCTCTGGAACGACGGAATCGCCAGGGCTGTCGCCGCCATGCCGCACGAGATGCAGAGCGACGAGGAGATCAAGACCTTCGTTCAGGATAAGCTCAGAAGCGGCATCACCGCCGTGCGCAAGAGCGGCGTCTCGGAGGAGAGCCAGACCTACAGCCTGCGCTGCAGCGGGCGCGAGATCGGCGACATGACCATCGTCGAAGATCATTCCTATCAGGGTAAGGTGGACCAGAGCAAGATGCCCTGGCCTCTGGTCAGGCGCTTTCTGCCCGGCATCCTGGAGTGGGGCATCACCCCCTGGAAGCTGAGCGAGGATCACTACGACTTCACCAATCTCTACAACTCCGTGGAGATCACGGTGCCGAGCACCTACAGCGTGAGCATCAACGGTATGCCCCTCGGCAGCGAGTATATCGTGGAGGAGGGCATCCACTACGACGTCTATGAGAAGTACTACAACGATCTGCCGACGCTGCCGACCAAGGTCACCTACCGCTTCGACAACGCCATCGGCACACTGACGCCCGAGGTCCGGGACGAGGAGGGCAACATCGTCGAGGTCGACCCGGCCAAGGGTGACTACCAGTTCCTGAAGCCGATTGATCCGGAGATCCGCGGCCGGCTTATGGAGCTGATGGAGCCCTTCACGGAGAGATACCTGATCTTCCGCTCCGGCGCGACCGACAGCCTCACCGCACTCAATAACCTCAGACCCTACATCATCCCGGGCTCCGATATCGACAACCGCGCCCAGGCCGCGCTGGACGGGCTGAGCTGGGCGCATACCAGCTCCGTCAAGATTACCGACTACACCTTCAACACCGTCCTGCCGCTGGTCAACGGCTTCTACGTGTGCTATGTCACCGCCGTCGCCGATACCTTTACCGCCGGCAAGGGCGAGACCACGGACGTGATCGACCTGAGCGTGATCGTATACGATGACGGCTACCAGCCGCTCGCGTTCATGGTGAACTAAGGAGGACAGAGCTCCATTGGGTAACGAGAACAAAGGGGACTGCCGCGTCAGCACCGCCATCGTGCTGCCGTCGCTGGACCCGGACAGCAAATTTCTGAAGGTGGTCGAAGGACTGATCGGGGCCGGCTTTCAGCACATCGTCATCGTGAACGACGGCAGCAGCGCCGAGCGGCGGCATTTCTTTGACGAAGCCGCGCGCTATCCCGCCTGCACGGTGCTGACCCATGAGGTCAACCGCGGCAAGGGCCGCGCGCTCAAGACCGCCTTCTCCTGTGTGCGCGAGCGGTTCCCGGAGCTCGACGGCGTCATCACGATCGACGGGGACGGGCAGCACCTCACGGAGGACATCGTTGCCTGCGGGGACAGGATGCTCGCGCTTTCGGACAGCGTTGTGCTCGGCTGCCGCGATTTCAGCCTGCCCGGTATCCCGCCGCGTTCGGTGGCCGGGAACAGGACTACCTCGCGCTTTTTCCGCATTCTCTTCGGCATCCGCCTGTCCGACACGCAGACCGGCCTTCGCGCCATCCCCGCGCGCTGGCTGGAACCCTTCTGCGAGATCGAGGGGGAGCGCTTCGAGTACGAGACCAATATGCTCCTGTACATGAAGCGCCTCGGCATCCCCTTTGTCGAGCAGCCCATCGCCACGGTCTACGACCCCGAGGACTACAGCTCCCACTACAACGCGGTGAAGGACTCCTGGCGCATCTTCAAGGTCATGCTGCGCTTTATGACGACGGGCTCCGGCTTTCGCTTCGCCGTGAGCGCGCTGCTGTCCTGGGCGCTGGACAACGGACTGTATATGCTGGGCCTGTCGCTGCTGGCTCCGGGCCTCGGCACGGTCGCGGCGTCCGCCGCGTCCCAGACCGGCGCGCGGGTGCTGTCCTCACTCTTCAACTTCAACGTGAACGACCGCTTTGTCTTCCGGCGCCAGGGGAGCTTCTGGCGCGCCCTCGGCAGGTACTACTGTCTCTGCGTGCCCCAGGCCCTGATCTCCCTCGGCCTGCTGACAGCCCTGGTCCGCTATTTGGAGCTCAGCTCCCCCGCGCTTGCTGCGGGCATCAAGATCATCGTGGAGACTGTGCTCTTTATCATCAGCTATTTTATCCAGAAAAAATGGGTGTTTCAAAAGAAGTGACGTGTACCCCGTTCAGGTCCGGCCTTATACCGCGCCCGGCTGTCATCCGGAGACACGACGTGACGAAGGATCTTTTCGCTGAGAGTTTCAAAACCCTTGCGGAAAGATCCTTCGCTGCGCTCGGGATGGCATGTTTTTTTCAGCGTTTCCGGCAAAGCGCCGCTTGCGCCGGGGAGGCTTGTGTGATATAATCCACAGACGTTCGTTTGCAGTAACGATTTATACTCTTCTCCAATAAGACGCTGTGAAAGATTTCCGAGGCGGATTTGTGTCAGGCAAGGCAGCGCCCGCAGGGGATACTGTGTGTATTGCCAAGGGCAATAACGAAGCATGGCGCAAATCCGGCCGGAAAGAATCATAGCGATCTATTGGAGAAGAGTATCAGTCTCTCGTGTCATCCTGAGCGTAAGCGAAGGAACTTTTGCGGTATTTGTGAAAAAGGATAAGGCAATACCGCATAATTCGGCAAGAGCAGATCCTGAGAAAAATTGGGTTCTGATAAAGGCACTTTTTCGCAGATGTACTTTGTGTACCTCAAGAAAATCAGGGCGCAAATTTTCCAGGAGATGCCGCAGGCGAATTGCGCGGTGTTGCCATAAGATTCTTCGTCACTTCGTTCCCCAGAATGACAGCGGCTGAATCGTTACCTATTGCATAAATATTTGGATTATTCTGGAGAAAGAGTAGATTATTATGTGGCGTATCATTATCCTCGTACTGCTTGTGCTGACGCTTCTGGCGGTCGTTTTCCTGCTCACGCGCTTTCACCGCTTTTCCCCGGTTTTGAAGCTGGCGGAGAAAAACCGCGCGTTCTCGTGGCTTGTCGCCCTGCTGCCGCTTCTGGTGCTGGCGCTCTTCTGCTGCGTCTCCGTTTCCGCGTACATCGTCGTGGTGCTGCACCTGGTGGTGGGTTTTCTGCTCTGCGCCCTGATCGCCCTTGCGGTCAGAGTCTTTACCGGATATGAGATCGCCTACGACATACAGGGAACGGCCGCCGTCGTGCTCACCGCGCTCTGGCTGGGCGTCGGCTGGTACGCGGCCCACCACGTCTCGGAGACGGACTACCGCGTGGAGACCGACAAGGCGCTCCGGCGCGGCTACCGCATCGTGGAGATCGCCGACGCCCACCTCGGTGTCACACTGGACGGGGAAAAATTTGCCCGCGAGCTTGAAAAGGTCCAGGCGCTGCAGCCGGACGCAGTGGTGCTCGTCGGGGACTTCGTGGACGACGACAGCAAGGCAGCAGACATGATCGCCGCCTGCAAGGCCCTTGGGGACCTGAAGACGGCCTTCGGCGTCTACTATGTCTACGGCAACCACGACGAGGGATACTATACCTTCCGCGATTTCCATTCCGGCCGGCTTCGTGAGGAGCTGACGAAAAACGGCGTCGTCATCCTCGAGGATGAAGCCGTGCTGCTGGACGACAGCCTGTACATCATCGGCCGCAGGGACCGCTCCGACCGCGTCCGCGCGAGCATGGAGACGCTGATGCAGACGCTCGACCGCGAAAAATACACCGTTGTGCTCGACCACCAGCCGAACGACTACGACGCTGAGGCCTCCGCCGGAGCGGACCTGGTCCTCTCGGGCCATACCCACGGCGGGCACATCTTCCCCGCGGGGCAGATCGGGATGCTCATGGGTGCCAACGACGCGCTCTACGGCATGGAGACACGCGGTGATACTACCTTCATCGTGAGCTCCGGCATCTCCGGCTGGGCGATCCCCTTCAAAACCCTCTGCCGCTCCGAGATCGCGGTCGTCGACATCGCCGCGCGCCGGACGGGAGGCGCGGCATGAGCGCCGGGCCGCGCGCCGCGGGCCGGAAGCGGGACGGCGGGACGGAACGCGGGGCGATCCTCGCGGCGATCGTCTGCCACGGCTTCTGGGGCGTGAGCTTCCTGGCCTCCCGTGTCGCGCTGAATACCGCCCCCGTCCTTGTCCTGCTCAGCCACCGTTTCCTGCTGGCCTTTGCGCTGATGAGCCTGCTGCGCCTCCTGCTGGGCATCGACTGCCGCTTCAGGGGCAAGCCCGTCCTGAGGCTGCTGGCTCTGGGGATGCTGGAGCCGGTGATCTACTTCTTCGGGGAGCAGTACGGGATCCTCCACTCCAACACGATCTTCTCTGGCGTGATGATCGCCATGATCCCCATCGTCTCCACTCTTGCTGCCGTGCCCGTTCTGGGTGAAAAGCCCTCCGGCGGCCAGCTCTTTTTCAGCGCCCTTTCGGTCGGCGGCGTCATCGGCATCGGTCTCATGAGCAGCAGCGGCGGGAGTCTGGACTGGATCGGCGTGCTGGGGCTTGCGGTGGCGGTCCTCTCGGCGGTGGCCTATACGCTTCTCAACCGCAGCCTCGCGTCGAGCTTTACGGTCTTTGAGCGCACCTATTCCATGATGGCGCAGGGCGCCGCGGTGTTTACGCTTTGCGCCGTGCTCTCCCTGCGCGGCGACGGCGCGGCCTGGCTGCGCCCGCTGGGGGAGAGAAGCTACCTGATCTCCATGCTCTTTCTCTCCGTCTGCTGCTCGGTGGTCAGCTTCTTCCTCTCAAGCTTCACGCTCACAAGGCTCCCGGTCGCGCAGGCAACGGTGTTTTCAAACCTCACCACCGCGGTCTCCGTCTTCGCGGGCGCGGTCTTCCTGCATGAACCGTTCACCGCCCTGGGTCTCGTCTGCAGCGTTCTGATCCTCCTGGGCATCTACGGCGTACAGCGCGCCGCCCGGGAAAAATAATCGAAAGCGCTTGCAATCCTGGCTTCGCTGTGATATCCTTCCAACGCGAAACCCAATAAAGGTGTCTCTTGAAAACCACCTTCTACTCTACCTTAAGGCAACACCGCGCAATTCGCCTGCGGCATCTCCTGGGAAATTTGCGCCCTGATTTCGAGCCTTTTTCTTGAGGTACACAAAGTACATCTGCGAAAAAGTGCCTTTATCAGAACCCAAATTTTCTCAGGATCTGCTCGGTATTGCCTTAATAAAAAGCTTGAAGTCTATCCGGAAAAAACCTCGGATACCCATTCAAGTCTTTTATCAAGGAAGAGTATAAAAAAACAAGGAGAGTATTATCATGACCAAAATAATGCCCGAATTCCGAAATCAGCTCAGGAACGCCCCGCCGCTGGTGCTGTCGCTGCTGTTTCTCTCCGTCGTGGGGATGAATCTGCTGGCCAACAAGAGCATCGACACCGGTGTGGAATGGCTCGCGCTGGATTGCGGAATTCTGTTTTCCTGGCTGACCTTCCTGTGCATGGATATCCTGACGCAGCGCTGCGGCCCCCGCGCGGCGACAATGCTGTCCTTGGTCGCCCTCGCCATGAACCTGCTGATGGCGCTGATCTTCTATGCTGCCAGCCGCATCCCCGGCGTCTGGGGGGAGAGCTTCGTGGAGGGCAGCGAGGCCGTTTTGAACACGGCGCTCAACAACACCTTCGGGGGGACCTGGTTCATCATCCTCGGCAGCTCGATCGCCTTCGCCGCCTCCGCCGCGCTGAACAACTTCGTCAACTACGGTGTCGGCAGGCTCATCGGGCGAAACAGGGGCTTCGGCAGCTTTGCCCTGCGCGCATATGTGTCCACCTTCCTCGCACAGTTTGCGGACAATCTGATCTTCGCGCTCCTGGTCAGCAGGCTCTTTTTCGGCTGGACCCTCGTACAGTGCTTCAGCTGTGCGCTGACCGGGGCCGTGCTGGAGCTTCTGTTTGAGGTCTTCTTCTCCCCGCTGGGCTACGGCCTCTTCCGGAGCCTGCTGAAGGAGCCGCTTCCCCAGGCCGCATGATGGACGTCTTGATAAGCGGCAGCGCCGGCGGTATCGGCAGGGCCATTGCCGAACGCTTCCTCCGCGAGGGGGCGGCGGTCTGCGGCTTCGACATTGCGGAGAGCGGAATCGACCATCCCCGCTATCGCCACATCCTGCACGACGTCCGCGACGGAGCTTTTCCCGCGCTCCCTGCGCCCTCGATCGTCATCGCCAGCGCCGGCACGATCGAGGAGGAGGACGCCATCGACGTGAACCTCAAGGGGAGCATCCGCTTCGTCGAGCAGTGGAAGGACAGCGCCGCGCTGCGCTCCGTCCTCTTTATCGCCTCGGCCTCGGCAAGAAACGGGGCGGAGTTCCCGCTGTACGTCGCGAGCAAGGCAGGGCTCGTCGGGTATATGAAAAACCTGGCCTTGTCGCTTGCAAAGCGCGGCGTCACCTGCAACAGCATATCGCCCGGCGGCGTCGTCACGGCCATGAACCGCCACATCCTTGAAAACCCCGCCCTCTATGAGGCCGTCAAGGCCGAGACCCTGCTGGGCAAGTGGGCGGAGCCGGAGGAGATCGCGGACCTCGCCTGGTACCTCACGGTCACAAACCGCTCCATCACCGGCGAGGACATCCTGATCGACAACGGCGAAATGCTGAAGTCCAATTTCATCTGGTGAAAAAGGCCAAACCCGGGCCATGAAAAAGAACAGAGCGCATAACAGACAGGCGGCGAATTCGCAATCTGCGAATTCGCCGCCTGTTGTTTCATGGCCGTTTCTTTGCGGAAGACTATTCCTCATCCCTGACGGCGCAGCAGCTCAGATAGAAGCGGTGCACGATCAGCGCGAGGACAAGGCAGCACAGCGCCATCGCGCCGTAGCAGCTCAGATACCAGTCGCCGTGGCGCTGGACAAGATATTCCGTCCAGCCGATCCCGGCCAGGGCGGCCAGCCAGACGCACCACAAAATCCACTGCCATACCCGCCGGCCGTTTGCGCGTACCGACAGAACACTGTAGTAGATCAGCAGAATGAGAATGGTCGTCGCCGAGATGATCTGCACAATGCTGACAAAGCCGTTGATCGGCAGAAAGCTCGAGTCGTATCTGGTCGAGTCCATTACAAACTCCGAGGCGGAGTAGTACAGCAGAAAGAAAAAGATTGCACTGCCCTCATGCCGGCCGGCCCGCATGGAGACACGGCGGCGTTTCAGGAAAAAACTGAGGGTGCACACGCACAGCAGCACCAGCAGCAGGAAATGGGCAAAGAAGGTGGCAAAGCGATATTCCACCGCGCCGGCGGAATTGGTGATCCCGGCGGCGAGGGGCAGGTGCTGCAGAAAACCGGTCGTCACGGGGATCTTGCTGCGGCAGGAGCTGTTGAAAAGCGAGCTCAGCCGGATGAAGGCGATGGCGAGCGCGATACCCGGCGCGGCGGCGTCAAGGAGCTTTGCCGTGTCCCCGTCGTCCAGCTTTGCCGCGATCCAGGCGGCGAGCCACACCCCCGGGATGGCGGCGGAGAGCACGTAGCTGCCCGCCGTGTAGTCGGTCATGGCCTTGATAAAGCCGCCGTACTGCTCCTGATGGCAGTACCAGTGCAGCATTCGGCAGAGCGGGACGGAGAACAGCAGCGCAAGCGGGAAAAACAGCAGCATCGAGACGAGCCGCCCGCGATTTGTAAGCTGGCAGGCCGTGCTCATGAAGAGCGCTGCGAGAAGGCCGACGCCGATGATGATCGCGCTCCAGTAGAGGACGGTAGAGCCGCTGTAGACGGCGATGGGATTCATCATGAGCGCACCTCCTCCGGTATCGCGGTGGCAAAATAGATAATGTCGCTGACGGCGCGTTCATAGCCGAAATCGACGTGGTTGATGGGGCCACCCATCATGATGATCTCCGCGGTCTGGCCGCCGTCCAGCGTGTAGGCCTTCCAGACGTTCTTGGAGTAGATGATGCGCGCAAGCTCGTTGATCATGGCGCGCGGGCGGGCGTCCGGCGTGTGGTTGATGGTCATGAGCAGATAGTGCAGCTCGTCCGTCATGGCGATGCAGGAGCGGGAATATTCGGTATTGATCTCGCCAATGGGGTAGCTGGCGCAGTACTGCAGCTCCCCGTTGTCGACGAGCACCGGCCCGAAGGCCAGGGCGAAGACCACGTCGTTGTCCTCAATGAAGCGTTCGGCCTCGCCATCGCCCATGAGCTCACCTGCGCGGGAGAAAAGCATGTCACCAGACGCGGTGAAGAAGCAGGAGTCCACCTGAGCGGGGTTGTTGCGGTAGAGCCTGCGCTGGTAGGCTGTGATGCCGAGATCGCGGAAGGCGTAGAAGTCGCCGTTCATCGCCACAACGGCGTTGGAGGCGTTTGCCATGTCGGAGGCGTAAAGCTGAATGCTGGAGCTGTAGCTGTCCTCCGCCAGCTTCCTGCGCAGCTGCGAGCCGTGGGCGATCTTGACCTCAGCAAAAGTGCAGCAGCGCTGTTCGATATATTCCTTCCATGCGACGACAAAGATCGTGCTGTCGAGATAGTAGCGGATCGGCTCGTCCGGTACGAAATCCGCGCTGGGGTCAAAGGTCAGCCTCTGCCCGTCCAGCAGGATCGAAGCCCGCTGGGCAAGCTCCATAATGTCGGCGGGGTCATAGGTCACCCCGAAGCCGTCGGGGTTGGGCGCCGGCGCGACGGTCAGACTCTCATCCAGCGTATAGATCTTGCGGATGTAGGTCAGGTCGCCCAGCGCGTCGGATGCGGCATTGTTCACATACACGTCCAGCTTTTCCGAGAGCCGCAGTTTCGTGTCGCTCCCCGAGGAGGCGACGCTGCCCGCTGCAGGGTGGAGAAACAGAAAAATCCAGGCCAGAACGGCCAGCGTCAGCGCAATAAACAGCAGCGCCATCAGCGTGCGCAGCGGCCAGGGGATGCGGCGCTGCCGGTACTCGCGCGGGGGCTTCGGCGCCTTTGCGGACTTCTCCGGTTTCGGGGCCTTTTCCGGGGCGGCCGTCTTTCCGAAAAGGCGGCGCTTTTTCCCGGACACCGGCGCCTCCTCGGGGGCCTCTTCCGGCTCCTCTTCCTCCGGCACCTCCTCCGCTTCAAGCTCGCTGCTTCTCTGTGCAAAGCGGGAATCGAGAGAGGAGAGGTCGAAGAGAACGGTGGCCTCCGGGGCTGCCTGTTCATACGGATCCTCCGCGGCGGGCATCTCCGGGAGGGGAGGCTTCTCGTAAACCGGCTCTTCAGGCGCGACCGGTTTCGGCGCGGTCCTGGGCGCGGCGGGGCGCGGGCTCACGTTCTCGCCGCGAAATTCCGCGAGGATCGCGTCAAGATCGCTGTATTCAAAGTCGTTATTGCTCATACTCCGCCTCCGTATCAGTATCCGACCCCGCCGGTGAGGGCACGCAGCAGCGGGGAATCCGCAAGCACCTGCCAGCGGCCGTCGGTATACGCCAGGGATAGATCGAACGCCGCCTCCGCATAATAGGCCGGGGCGCCGCGCAGCACCGTGTCCAGCGCCGCCAGATAGGCCTCGTTCGCTACCTCGGGGCGGTAGCGGTTGTTCTCATCGTATACCTGGCTGATGGGGCGGGTCTGTACGATACGTTCGATCTGCGTCTGCGTCTGCTCTGCGACAGCCTCCTCCATCCGCGCCAGATCCAGATAGACAAAGCGCACCGGCTGCACGGCCTCCAGCTTGTCGACACGGCACTCGCCCGCGAGACTGTAGGAAAAGCTCTCATGCAGGGCGGTGTAGATCTTCTTCCCGGCGGGGCTGGACGGCGACTCAGACAGTCCCAGGTCCGCGTAATCGCGCAGCCCGGCGTAGGCGGTATCGTAGTCGCCGGCACAGAGGGCGTCCAGAAATTGCGCGGCGGCCTGTGCGGGATCGCCGCTGGGTTTTGCGTACACCGTGCCGTAATACACGCCGCCGACGGCCAGCAGCATGGCTGCCGCGCTCAGAAGCAGCGAGAGGAAGAGCCCGATGAAGCGGGCTTTGTACTTGACGCACAGGACGATCACGCAGATGAGTCCAAACAGCAGAAAGCAGCCGACCGCGACGACCGGGACGAGCATCGGCAACTCAACCCGCTCCGGCGCGGGCGCGGGAGTCGGCGCGGGCGCCGGCGTCATGACCGGCATGGGGGTAGGCGCGGGGGTAGGCGCGGGGGTAGGCGCGGGGGTAGGCGAAGGCCTGTTCGCGAGCGTCTCGGTATACTCGCACATGGCGGTGCACCAGGCGGTCAAAAACTCCTCGCTGGTGGTGAAGCTGCTCGTGAACATGACAAGGGCGATGGGCTGCGTCGTGAAGCAGATGGCGCAGTCGTTGATGATCGGCACATAGGAATCCGGAGGCGACATCCAGCCCGGCTTGTGCGCGATGCGAAAGCGCGGCTCGCTGAGCTTGAAGAAGCGGTCGGTCATGGCCTTCTGCATCGTGGGGATGATGTCGGGAAAGCGCTCCTGCTCGGTGTAGAGGAGTCTGAGACAGTGGATGAACTCCCGCGGGGTGTAGTAGTTGTGCATCGTGATCTCGACCGACTCGCTCCCCGGCTCGACGCCCATGTAGGGGGCGGACAGCACGCGGAAATTGTCATAGCCGTCGAGGAAGGTGTTGAAAAGGAACATCGCCTCCTCGTTGCTCGAGTCGATGAGCACTGCGTCGCGCACCTGCGCATAGCTGAAGTACTGCTCGTACACGCTCCAGTCGAGACTGCCGTCTGCCAGGTGCTCGGTAAAATACATGCAGAGGGGGACCTTGTACATGCTGGCGGCGACGGCGTAGTCGTCCCCGTTGATGTAGTGCTCCTCACCGGTCACGAGATTCAGGTAGCCGGCGTGAATGTCGTCCTCCGTCATCCCGTATTCGGCCATCACTCTGGCACAGACCTCGTCCCAGGAGGGATCGGCGCCCTCCTCGGCAAAGGCGGGGGCGCACAGCCCCAGACAAAGCAGCAGCGCCCAGGCCGCAGTCAGAATTTTATGAAATGCTCTCATGCAAACACTCCAATAGCAAAAACATATCTATATATTCTATCATAAATCTCCCGGATTGCAAGTGAAGGATTCGCCTTTTTCCACGCCTTGTGTGAACGTATACGCGCCCGGCCGGTGTATCACACCGGATCAGGCGCCGCCGTCCATGATGTGCATGGCCCGCAGTGCCGGGGTCTCGATATGCGAGGCGATCTCAAAGGCGTGGGGCTCGAGATAGTCCCAGTTCCCGTGCGTCAGGTGCTGGGCCTTCAGCTCCCTCACGACAGCGGCGCACACGTCCTCCGCGACGGCGGATTTGAGGATGCGGCCCTGCTCGTCGTTTTCCGCGGTGAGCAGAAAGTCCAGCGCTTCCCGCAGCTCGGAGAGCCTTTCCAGCCCCTCCATCCCGCGCAGCTGCCACTTGTAATAGGGCATGTGGCGGCGGTTCAAAAGATAGACGGCCCCGCAGGCGGCGGTGACGAATTCCGCCATCGCCAGCATCGCGGCCCCGTATTCCCCGTGGCGCACGCAGCGGGGGTAGTTATACTGCCCGGCCTGCGCCATGGCGATCACGCGGGCGGCCAGCTTCTTGAGACGCACGTCCTCCGGCATCCCGTGCAGCAGCGTCTCACGGATCGAGCTGAAAAGCCCCTGATCGTCACGGAAGACCTCGCCGTTCGTCGCCTCCGCCAGCGCGTGGGACGGCAGGGCGAGCCACTGCATCGCGTCCGCGGGCACACCGCCGCATCCGGTATAGCGCTCGTAGAAATCCCGGATGCGCCGCACGCCGCGGCTCGATTCGCTCAGGGCGCTGCGCTCGGCCGCCTTTTTCAGCGGCAGACTGCGATAGGCGCGCGAGAGCTCCACCCCGACGGCGCGGTCAGTCTCGTCGTCGATCCAGAGGCAGAAACCCTCGGGAAAATCGTGATCGCGCGAGAGCTCATCATCAAAGCCGAAGCACTCCGATCCGTGGCCGACAAGCCCGACAGCGATGCGCCCGGCATAAGCCGGAAAAAGCCGCTCGATCATGTCGACGCCGTAGCGCTCATAGAGGCGGCGCGCCTCCTCAAGTCCCCGCATGGATCCTCTCCGCCCTTTCCCGCAGCTCCTCTGCATAGAGGAAGAAGCCAAAATAGTCAAAGCACGGCGCGCACTTGGAGATTGTAAAGGCGTGGTAGCCGTCATGGGGCAGACCGGGAGCACTCAGGCAGGCCCAGGCGTTTTCGACGCATTCCCCGATCCGGGGGTCCTCCGGATCGCGCCTGCCGTAGAGCTCCGCCAGGTTGCACCAGGTCACGGCGCTCTCGTTCTCCGGGTGCTCCAACTTTTCGACGGTTTTCAGCGCCAGCAGATAAGAGCGCTCCGCGCTTTCAAAATCGCCGACGTCGGCATAGCTCAGCGCCATGTTGTTCCAGAGCCCCGCAAAGCGATAATCCGCGGGGTCCAGATTGTCGGCGTAGACCCGCGCGGCATGGGTGAAAAGGGGAATGGAATCGAATGCGCGCCCAAACGCCGTGAGCGTCGTCGCCGCGTTCAGCAGCACCGTCGCCCCGGAGACCGTTCGGCCCATGCGATGGGTGCGGATGAGCTCAAGCGCGTCGCGCACCGCCCGCAGGCCCTTGTCCGCCTCGCCCGTCCGGCGGTACTGACCCAGAAGCTCGCTCTCAACGCTCAGCTCCGAGCGCCAGTCGCCCGCCCCGCGCGCCTTCGAGAGCGCGCCTTCCAGAAGGTCGCGGGCCTCCGTTTCAAGCCCCGCGCCGCACAGCCGGTCCGCCTCCCGGACCAGGGCCGGCACGTCCACCGCATTCGGGCAGGGCTCTGTGTCCGGCGTCCCGGTGTACTGAGTAGTATCAAAGATGCAGCAGAATTCGTTGTGGTCCATGGTCCGCCTCTCAAATCCTAAATATAGTTTAGTATAACACAAAAACACGAAAACGCCAACTATATCTTGAAAGAAATGCGGCAATTGGGTATAATGATAAAGGCGGCGCCGCACAGCGCGCGCGGCCCCTGCGGAGACTGACGCAAGTTTCCGCCTGACCGACAAATACGATCGGAGGAACCATGAGCAACCGACTGATCAACGAACAATCCCCCTACCTGCGCCAGCACGCGGAAAATCCCGTGGACTGGTACCCCTGGGGGGAGGAGGCCTTTGAAAAGGCGAAACGGGAGGACAGGCCCGTCTTCCTCTCCATCGGCTACGCCACCTGCCACTGGTGCCACGTGATGGCGCATGAGTCGTTTGAGGACCCGGATGTGGCGGCTGTGCTGAACCGGTATTACGTCCCGGTCAAGGTGGACCGGGAGGAGCGGCCCGACGTGGACAGCGTATACATGCAGGCGTGCATCGCCGCAAACGGCAGCGGCGGCTGGCCCCTGACCGCGATCCTGACGCCCGCGCAGGAGCCCTTCTTCGTCGGCACCTACTTCCCGAAGGAGAGCCGCGGCGGCCTCATGGGGCTGCTCGCCCTGCTCACGCGCATCGCGGAGAAGTGGCAGAGCGGCCGCACGGAGCTGCTGGACACGGCGGAGGAGATGACCGCGTATCTTCGGCGCGAGATCGTGCCG
This sequence comes from Oscillospiraceae bacterium, assembly GCA_902779945.1. Classification (GTDB taxonomy): domain Bacteria; phylum Bacillota; class Clostridia; order Oscillospirales; family Oscillospiraceae; genus Limivicinus. The sequence goes on from CACZDN010000005.1 coordinate 116,075, forward strand.
GGCGAGCCGGAGGAGGACCTGCCGCAGAAGGCCGCCGAACAGCTTATGGGCAGCTACGACGGGGAATACGGCGGCTTCGGACGCGCTCCCAAATTCCCGACGTCCCACAACCTGCTCTTTCTGATGGAGTACGCCGCCCTCCGGGAGGATAAAAAGCCCCGTGCGGCGGTGGAACACACTCTGCGCCAGATGCTGCGCGGCGGGATATACGACCACTTCGGCGGCGGCCTCTGCCGCTATTCGACTGACCGGGAGTTCCTGAAGCCCCACTTTGAAAAGACCCTGTACGACAACGCTCTCTTCGCCCTGTGCCTGACCGCGGCCTGGCAGGACGGGCATATGGCCCGCTGGCGGGACGCCGCGGAGCAGACTCTCGACTACTGCCTGCGGGAGCTCAAGGCGCCGGAGGGCGGCTTTTACAGCGGCCAGGATGCGGACAGCGGCGGCGAGGAGGGCGCCTACTACCTCTTCACGCCGGATGAGGTCGGCAAGGTCCTCGGCGCGGAGGCGGGCCGCCACTTCTGCGAGTGCTACGACATCACGGAGGAGGGCAACTTCCACGGCAAAAGCATCCCGAATCTTTTGCTGAACAACCGCTGGAGCTTTCTGCCCGAGGGCTATGACGAGTACCGCGAGCGCCTGCGGGAGTACCGCGCGGGCCGCATGGCGCTGCTGACGGACACCAAGATCCTGGCGGGCTGGAACGGCCTGATGCTTGCGGCACTGTCCCGGGCGGCGCAGGCCTTCAAGGACCGGCGCTATCTTCTGGAGGCGCAGGAGCTTGCGGCCTTCCTGGCGGACAGGATGCGCACAGACGGCAGGCTTATGGCCCGGCTCTGCGAGGGGGACCTGCGCTTCGACGCTTCCCTCAGCGACCACGCCTTCTGCGCCCTCGGGCTTCTGGAGCTCTATGCCGCGGACTTCGACCCCCGGCACATCCTGGACGCCGAAACCCTGACGGCCGAGCTCCCGCGGCGCTTTGCCGACCCGAGAGGCGGCTTCTTCGACACGCCCGCGGACGGGGAAAGGCTGATCCTGCGCCCGAAGGAGACGCAGGACGGCGCGCTGCCCTGCGGCAACAGCGCGGCGGTGCAGCTTTTGGAAAAGCTCTTCCGCCTGACGGGGAAGGAGCAGTGGCGAGCACTGTCGCAAAAGCAGCTCGACTTTATCAAGACTGTCTCCGGCGCGTACCCCGCGGCCCGCTGCGGCGCGATGACGGCGCTCCAGCGCGCGGAGGGGGGCGGGACGGAGATCGTTCTCGTCCTGCCGACGGAGGAGATCCCGGAGCGTGCGCGGCTCATCCTGGACAGGCGGCAGCCGAATCTGAGCGTGCTCGTGAAGACACCCGCGCGGGCGGCCGGACTCGCCGGGGCCGCTCCGTTCACCGCCGCGATGGAGGCACAGGACGGCAGGGCGTGCTGCTATGTCTGCGAAAACGGCGCCTGCGGCCTGCCGGTCAAGATCTGAAAGGAGAGGGGACAGAAGAGATGAAAAGAACGCTCTCGCTCCTGCTCGCGCTGTGCATGGCGCTGAGCTTTACGGCCTGCGGGAAGGAGAAGAAGGCCGCCGAACCGACGGCGACCCCCATCCCCACCCCGACGCCGAACGAGGCTTTTGAGGTCAGACTGGATCTCAACAACCTCTATACATATTTTGATTACAAGGAATACAGAGCCGATGTGCGCGACGAGAGCACCAGCGAGATCGACTCCTCCACCATTGCCTACGGCCTGCAGCTCAAGCCTCAGTTCACCGCCGCGAACGACCCGGACCACAAAGACACGATGGTCCTGCGCTTCGAGGCGGACGGCGTGGTGCTCAGCGGGGACTTTGAGATCGACTTCCGCGACCTCACGTTCACCGGCACGCCCGACACGAGCGACAGGGTCCGCGTCAGCGAGACGCTGCACTTCTGGCCCAAAGGCGACCGCACCACCACCTGGGCCTACGGAAACTACTCCAGCAGCAACATCATGTATTTTGAAAACTTCCGCGTGACCGAGGTCCGGGGCAGCGTGTGGCTCAAGATGGCCGATCCGAACGCCGCTCCGACTCCGACCTTCATCCCGGTCCCGGCCGGCTGAAAAAAGGACTGTATATTTCCATTGCAATTCAGGTTCACTGTGGTAAAATAAAGCCGTATCGGCCTCACAGACCGGTATGACAAGATTATAAGGAGGCCGATCATTCATGAGAAAGAGAAGCATCTGCATCCTGCTCGCGGCACTGACCGCGCTGAGCTTGACGGGCTGCCTGGGCGACAGGCCCGCTCCCACGCCGGAGCCCATGCCCGCCATCACTCTGCCGCCCACGGCGACGCCGGAGCCTACCCCCTCGCCGACGGCGACGCCCGCGCCCACCCCCACTCCGGCGGCGACGCCGACACCGGAGCCCACGGCGACGCCGGAGCCCACCCCGACGCCGACGCCTGAGCCCACGCCTGTACCCGGACCCTCGGCCCCGGCCCCGGTGATCTCCAAGCAGCCCTTTGGGGAGACACAGTACACCGGCTCCACCGCGACCTTCATCGCCAACGCCAACTCCTATACCGACGTCGGCTGGCGCGCCGTCATGCCGGACGGGCAGGACGTCAGCATGGAGACCTTCCAGGGCAACTTCCCCGCATGCACCGTGACGGGCGTATACAGCAACACCCTCGCGATCGGCAACCTGTCCCCGGACATGAACGGCTGGTCCTTCTACTGCGTCTTCGGCAACAGCGGGACGCTCGTGATCACCAACAAGGCCGCGCTCAAGGTCCTCGGCCAGGCGGCTCCGGCCCAGAAAGCGCAGACGAATACCCAGAACGCCCTGGCAACTGCGGCCTGCCCGATCTGCGGCGCGTCCATCCCCGCCGATGTGAGCTACTGCCCGAGCTGCGGCGAGTACATCAACGCTGACGCGGACTTTTCGGCGGCTTCGTTCTGCCCGCACTGCGGCTCGTATGTCCCCGCCGGTACATCCACCTGCCCGCACTGCGGCGAAAACATCTATGCCAGCACAGGCTCCGGCTCTACCTCCGTTGCCATCGTAGACCCCGGGGAGACGGTCGCCAAAGATTATGACACCTGGTTCATGTGACTGTGACGCTTGTGTGACAGAGCCCGTGCTATCCTGGACGCGAAGGACCGAGAGCAAATCATGATCGAAAACGGAGGATTTACGACATGGCTGACATTGAAAACGTAAAAGATGCCGAGCTTGAGAGTGTGGCCGGCGGCATCACCCGTGACGGGTGGGCTACCGTCAGCGGCCTGCAGACGGGCTACCTCGCGCTGCGCTCCCGCCCCGGCTATGATTACGGCAACGAGATCCGCGGCAGCGAGAGCCATAACGGCGACAGCCTGCAGATTACCGGCGGCAGCACCACCGGCTTCGACGGCAAGACCTACGTCTGGGTCTACAACCCCAGAAGCGGCATGTCCGGCTGGGTCAACGCGAGCTTCCTGCGCTGAGAAGGCCGGGTCCGGCCAAAACGGCGGCAAAACAAAAATGTACGGCGATAACGCAATGAGTGCGTTGTAGCCGTACATTTTTCACGATAGGATAACGATTCCCCTGAAAGCTCTGCTTCCGCTATAATAGTAGTATCAGGTGTGTGATTCCCGCTCCTGACGGGGCAAGCGAATCATGCACAAAATTCCCATGCGCGAGAGCTTTCGTGCGTCGTGGAACGATTCAGGGCGGGAAATTCAGGATCAGAACACAATCTGGTCGCGGCCGTTTTGCTTGCCGCGGTAGAGTTTGCGGTCCGCGCTGTCGATGAGATCCTTCAGGGGGGAGCGGTAGTCGTTCTCCTCAATGCCGATGGTGAGCGTGATGGAGAAGCTGTTGCCCTCGTACTCCACCTGCATTTTCCGCACCGCGATCATCAGGTCCGTCAGAATGCGACTGGCGTCGTCAATGTTGATGCCGGGGAAGAAGAAGCAGAATTCCTCGCCGCCCCAGCGCGCCACAGAGTATCGATTCTGAGAAAACGCCAGGAACAGCGCCGACAGACACTGCAGAGTATGGTCGCCGCAGTTGTGCCCGTAGGTGTCGTTCACGCGCTTGAAGAAGTCGATGTCCGCGATGGCAACGCAGTACATGGCCTCAGGGTCCTTGCGGACGTAGCGGGCCATGATGTCCATGAGACCGCGGCGGTTGATGAGCTTGGTGAGCGGGTCGGTCTCCGCCTGAACCTGGAGCTGCTCGTTATGCAGCAGAAGGAGGCGCTCGGTCTCCTGCAGGTTGCTGCTGTAGACGACGCAGCAGCCTGCCACGATCAGGAAGAGGGACACAGTGTTGATGATCTGCAGCAAAAACTGGCTGAAGCTGTCCAGCTGGATGAGGGGTTCGTTGTTGACGGACCTGCTGTACAGCCACAGGCGCAGGACAAGAACCACGACGAAATAGAGCAGCTTGGTATACGGCGGCTCATACAGGCAGAAGAAGACCAGCAGGATCAGCACGATCAGAATGTGCTGCCCGCCGAGACCCCAGCCGAAGTTGATCACATACCAGACGCTCCAGAGACACACAAGCAGCGAGTGCAGCAAGAGGTTGAGCCGCACGGAGATACTGCCCGCGTAGTAGGACTTGAGCACGATCAGGGCAAGGAAAATTGCGGGAGGCCAGCAGATGTGTCTGATCGACACGGAGAGCACAACGAAGGAGATCAAAAGATAGATCGCGAGCATCCTGTCGTTGAGCTTGACGGATTCCTGATAGTAATATGGTGTTTCTTCGCCGGTTTTCGGCACCTGTTGCCGGAAAAAATTCAAAAACACACTCATTATCTCACCATATAAACGACGGGATCATATGACCCGTATCTTGCTGTTACAACACTTATATCATACAAAATATTTAAGAAAAATACAATAGGGAAAATGAAAAAACATACGGCTCGCAAAAGCTCCCGCCGGGAATAGAGAGCGGACTCCCTCTGATTTTTCGCCTCGCGGGGCGAAGAACAAAATTGGGACGGCCTTTAGCCCCGTCCTTCAAATCAAAAGAAAACCCCTCTGCCCGCCGGAAAGCAGACAGAGGGGAAAAAACGGAACCGGGAAACTGCGGATGATCAGAGCTGGGGACCGGCGGCGACGAGGGCTTTGCCGGCTTCGTTGCTCTCGTACTTGACGAAGTTCTTGATGAAGCGGCCGGCCAGATCCCTGGCCTTGGCGTCCCACTCGGCGGGATCGGCGTAGGTGTCGCGGGGATCGAGGATGCCGCTGTCGACGCCCTTGAGCTCGGTCGGGACCTCAAAGTTGAAGTAGGGGATGGTCTTGGTGGGCGCGCCCAGAATATCGCCGTCCAGGATGGCGTCGATAATGCCGCGGGTGTCCTTGATGGAGATGCGCTTGCCGGTGCCGTTCCAGCCGGTGTTCACGAGGTAGGCCTTCGCGCCGCTCTTCTCCATCTTCTTGACGAGCTCTTCCGCGTACTTGGTGGGATGCAGCTCGAGGAAGGCCTGGCCGAAGCAGGCGGAGAAGGTCGGGGTAGGCTCGGTGATGCCGCGCTCGGTGCCCGCGAGCTTGGCGGTGAAGCCGGACAGGAAGTAGTACTTGGTCTGCTCCGGGGTCAGCACGGAGACGGGGGGCAGCACGCCGAAGGCGTCCGCGGAGAGGAAGATGACGTTCTTGGCGTCGGGGCCGGAGGAGACGGGACGCACGTTCTTGACGATCTTCTCGATGTGCTCGATGGGGTAGGAGACGCGGGTGTTCTCGGTGACGCTCTTGTCGGCAAAGTCGATCTTGCCGTTGGCATCAACGGTGACGTTCTCGAGCAGGGCGTTGCGCTTGATGGCGTTGTAGATGTCGGGCTCGGACTCCTTGTCGAGGTTGATGACCTTGGCGTAGCAGCCGCCTTCAAAGTTGAAGACGCCGTTGTCGTCCCAGCCGTGCTCGTCGTCGCCGATGAGAAGGCGCTTCGGGTCGGTGGAGAGGGTGGTCTTGCCGGTGCCGGAGAGACCGAAGAAGATGGCGGTGTTCTCGCCATTCATGTCGGTATTGGCGGAGCAGTGCATCGCGGCCATGCCGTTGAGGGGCAGGTAGTAGTTCATCATGGAGAACATACCCTTCTTCATCTCGCCGCCGTACCAGGTGTTGATGATGACCTGCTCACGGCTGGACACGTTGAAGGCGACGACGGTCTCGGAGTTGAGGCCGAGCTCCTTGTAGTTCTCGCACTTGGCCTTGGAGGCGGTGTAGACGACGAAGTCGGGCTCAAAGCTCGCGAGCTCTTCCTCAGTCGGCTTGATGAACATGTTGCGCACGAAGTGGGCCTGCCAGGCCACCTCCATGATGAAGCGGATGGCCATGCGGCTGTCCCTGTTCGCGCCGCAGAAGGCGTCGACCACGTAGAGCTTCTTGTTGCAGAGCTGGTTCTTTGCCAGATCGCGGACCTGGGCCCAGACCTCCTCGCTCATGGGGTGGTTGTCGTTCTTGTAGCCGTCGGTAGTCCACCACACGGTGTCCTTGGACTTCTCGTCCATGACGATGTACTTGTCCTTGGGGGAGCGGCCGGTGTAGATACCGGTCATGACGTTGACAGCGCCGAGCTCCGTCAGCACGCCCTTGTCATAGCCCTCGAGAGAGGGGTCCATCTCGTCCTCAAAGAGAGTCTCATAGCTGGGGTTGTAGATGATTTCCTTTACGCCGGTGATACCGTATTTGTTCAGGTCAAGCTGTGCCATAACGCATCAATCCTCTTTCCAAAATATCATTTGCGCATTGAAATGCAAGATAAAAATACCACAATCTCCCCCCTCACGTCAAGCGTCACAGTATACAAATCCTACATGCTTCAGGCGTTTTTCACCCCGCTTTTTCGTGACTTTGCTAAAATAGTATTGAATAGCCCTGCCGTATCCGGCGGCGCTTTCCGGAACATCGAAGGCGCGCCCGCCGCAGCACGGAAACAGGCGCGCGATCGGCGCTTATTCCGCTTGAAACCGTTTGACGAAACGCGCGTTTGATGGTATGGTAGGTATGGTAATGATAAGATTTCAAGACGACCGGGGTGCTGTACATGGAGGAAAACAACGCAAAATATATCCGCATGACGACGGAGCCGATCCCGAAGCTCATCTGCGTCCTGGCGATCCCGACCATCATCTCCATGCTGGTGACGGCGCTGTACAACATCGCGGACACCTGGTTCGTCGGACGCATCGGCACGGAGGCCACGGCAGGCGTAGGGCTGGTGTTTCCGATCATGGCGATCATCCAGGCCTTCGGCTTCTTCTTCGGCCAGGGCTCCGGCAACTATATCTCCCGTTCCCTCGGGGCAAAGAAGGACAGGCAGGCGGCGTACATGGCCTCCACGGGCTTCTGCTTCGCACTGATCTTCGGCTGCGTGATCCTGTGCCTGGGGCAGCTCTTCCGGGGCGCGGTCCTCCGGGCGCTCGGCGCGCGGGAGGGACTGGTCGCACCGGCGACGGTGGGCTTTGCCTCGGACTATCTGAAGATCATCCTCTGCGGGGCGCCCTTTATGTGTACCTCCTGCGTGCTGAATAACCAGCTCCGCTTCCAGGGCAACGCCTTCTTCGCCATGATCGGCCTCGTGTCCGGGGCGGTGCTGAACGTGATCCTGGACCCGGTCTTTATTTTCGGCCTCGGGATGCAGGTAAAGGGCGCGGCCTTCGCCACGGCGATCAGCCAGGCTGTGAGCTGCGGCCTGCTCTACATCGGCACCCTGCGAAGCGACAGCCTGAAGATCCGCTTCCGCAACTTCCGGCCGACCTTTTATTACATGAAAAACATCGCCATCGGCGGCACGCCGTCCCTCTGCCGCCAGGGCCTGTCGAGCCTTTCGACGCTCTGCCTCAACGCGGCCGCGGGCGCTTCCGTGGAGGCGAGCATGTCAGACGCCGCGATCGCGGCCTTCTCGATCGTCAGCAAGATCATGATATTCGCCTTCTCGGCGCTGCTGGGCTTCGGACAGGCCTTCCAGCCGGTCTGCGGCTTCAACTACGGCGCAAAGAAATATGACCGCGTGCGCCAGGGCTATGTCTTTTGCCTGAAAACGGGCGTCGGCTTCCTGCTGGCGGCGTCCGGCCTCGGTTTCGCCTTCGCGCCGAAGCTGATTGCCCTCTTCCGGGACGATCCGAACGTCATCGCCATCGGCTCGGTCGCGATGCGCTGCCAGTGCTGCACCTTCACGCTCATGGCCGTGGTGACCATGACCAACATGCTCTACCAGAACATCGGCCGCGTCGTGGGGGCCACGCTGCTCGCCGTCGCGCGGCAGGGGCTTATGTTCATCCCGGTGGTGCTGATCCTGCCCCATATGTTTCAAAAGCCCATCCGGGGCGTCTACCTCGCGCAGCCGACGGCGGACCTCTTCGCGTTCCTGCTTGCGGTCGTCCTCGCGGTGAAAATGTACCGGGAGCTCAAACGCAATGAGGCCGAGGTCCGCGCCGGCGCGGGAATTACAGATACGACCGCAGATCGACCGTGAGCTGCTGCTCGAGGTTGATAAGGCGCTTTGTGATGTCCTTGGACTTCTCATCCGCCGCCCCGTACTGGTTGAGATAGCGGTTGAGGGACTTGACGCCCATGTTGCAGCCGTCCGTCATGAGATCGGCGATGGTCGCGTCCGACTCGTCCATGACAAGGCGCATGTTGGTCTTGATCCAGCTCATGCTCTGGGCGACGGGGTTCGGGCTCTTGCCCCTGTCCTGAAAGCGGTCCAGCTGGGCCTGGATCTCGGTGCCGAGCTGTGCGTGCTCATAGCGGCTTTCGTTGAGCAGATCGCGCATCTTCGGCGCGTGGACGTAGTCGACCACCTCGTCGATGGAGTCGGTGCCCATGCGGATGCCTGCGTCGCACTCGCGCAAAAGCTTGACGGTATCCTGTTCGATCATATAAAACGCTCCTTTCCTGTGCGCTTTCAGTATGCGCGCTTTCGGCGGGATTATGCTGCCGTCCTGACACCCGCAAAAAGAAACTTGATTTTGCCGTCCCGGACTCATATAATGAACTCATACAATATTGCTGATACTTCAGATTGATGAAAACTACCGTGCTCGGCGCCGCTCGCGGCGTCGGGAAGGAGGAGCCGTATGAAAAAAGTCGGGGCCTTTTTCGTATATCTGATCGCCGTTGCGGTGATCCTCGCGATGGGCGGCCTGTTTGCCGGCTATATGATCTCCAGCGGGGATAAAAACCTCAGCTACGTCTACGTCGGCGACGTGAATGTCAGCGGCCTGACCCGGGACGAGACGGAGGCGCTGCTTCTCAGCCGCGGCTGGGGGGAGCGGGAGAAGACGCCCCTCACCGTCACGACCTTCCGGGGGGAGAGCTTCACGGTCGATCCCGTGCGCACGGGCGTGACCGTCCCCTTTGAATCGCTGGTAGACAAGGCATACGCCGTCGGGCATGACGGAGACATGATCTCAAACCTTCTCACCGCGGTGCATGTATACCGGCATCCCGTGGATGTGAGCCGCGGCGACCGCAGCATCGACGTGGCCTATCTCGAGGGCCTGATCGACGACTGCCTTGCGCGCGTCCAGGCGGGCCTGAGCGGAAAAGAATATGAGATCGACGCCAAATCCTCCCAGCTCCTCATGGTCAAGGGCGGGGACGATCTCAGAATCGACAGGACGGATTTTCTCAACACCATCCTCTACGCCCTCCAGACCGGGGAGACGGAGCTGAGCTATACCAGGACCGGCGCCCAGCCGAAGGAGCCTGACTTTGAGGCGATCCACACCGCGCTCTGGCAGGAGCCCGTCAACGCACGCTACTCGGACGACGGGACCTTCACCGTCATCGACGAGACGGTCGGCTGCCAGTTCGACGTGCAGCAGGCCAGAGAGCTCTGGGAGAAAGCGCAGCCGGGAGACACGGTCGCCATCCCGCTGGAGATCTCAAGCCCCGAATACACGGGGGACTATCTGCGCGGAATGCTGTACCGCGACCTGCTCGGCGCGTGCCTGACCAAGTTCCCCAACTCCGGCGCCAACCGCCGCAGCAATCTCCAGCTCTGCGCCTCCAGGATCGACGGCTATATCGTCTACCCGGGCGAGACCTTCTCGTATAACGAGGTTGTCGGCGCCCGCACCGAGGAGGCCGGCTTCCTGCCTGCGCCCGCCTACGTGGACGGCCAGGAGAAGGACGAGATCGGCGGCGGCGCCTGCCAGATATCCAGCACCCTCTACGCAGCGACGGCCTTTGCCGGTCTGGAGACCGTAGAGCGCTCAAACCACGTCTTCAAGGTCAGCTACATGCAGCGCGGCACCGACGCGACCGTCACCATCCCCGCCGAGGGCAAGGTCATCGACTTCAAGTTCCGCAACAACAAGAGCTTCCCGGTCAAGATCGTCACCGACTTCAACAACGACGAGAGCACCATCGGCATCGAGGTCTGGGGCACACTCACGCCTGGGGACTATATGCCCGTCGAGTTCGACAACAGCTCCGGCTGGGAGCACGACTATGACCGGCACATCGACCCCGCCTATCCCGACCGGCCCGGCTACAAGATCAAGTTCCAGGTCGAAATGTGGGGCTTTGAGGACGATTTCTCCAGCGGCTACCGGACGCTGACCCACCGCCTCGTCATCGACCAGGACGGCAATATCGTCGAGGACAAGGTCCTGAATCCGGAGCTGCCCACCGGCGGCTACGCGCTGGACACCTACTACCAGCACCCCTGAGGAGACGCCATGCACACGATACAGTTTGCAAAGCTCCGCGAGGACGCGGTGATCCCCACCAAGCGGGACGAGGACTCCGACTACGATCTCTACGCCTGCTTCGACGGGGAGGAATTCGCCATCCCGCCCTTCTCCACACGCCTGATCCCCACCGGCCTCATCAGCGCCTTTGACGAGAGCCTGGGCGTCAGGTTCGAGGAACGGGGGAGCAACACCAAATGGTGCGGCATCGTCCAGGCCGGCGTGATCGACAGCGGCTACCGCGGCGAATGGGTCTGCGCCATGTATAACGGCAACCCCGTCCCGGCGGTGATCTCCAAGGCCGTGCGGGAGGTCGAGCGCCGGGATGACCGCGTGCTCGTCCCCTATGGCAAGGCGATCTGCCAGTTTTACGTCCGGGAGATCCTGAAGACCGAAATCCGGACGTGCAGTCCGGAGGAGATTCTCGCCCGCACCTCCGAGCGGGGAAGCGGAAAGCTCGGCAGCAGCGGAAAATAGGGCAGCACCGCATAATCCATTATCGGCGCCGCCTGGAAAAACGGCATCATCCTGGGGAAAGATCCCAGAGCATAAAAGCGGTGTCATCCCGAGAAACGAAGTGACGAAGGATCTTTCCCGTTGAGGTTTTCGAGACCTTGCAGGAAAGATCCTTCGCCTGCGCTCAGGACGACACGGTGAACGGAAAAGCTCCTTTGCCTGCGCGCGGGAGAACGCGGCGCTTCGCGCAGGGCGCGGCAGGCGTTTTCCTCCAAAAAAACCAGAAATCTTTCTGCCTCCGGGGCTTGCAGGTGTCGAAATGCTGTGCTATAATTAACATAACATGTCAAAATCGACAGTTATGAAGATACCAGACAGAGTAACGGAGACTGATTGATATGAAAACGAGACAGAATAGAATCCTGCTGATCCTGGCCCTGACGCTTTGCCTTGCCCTTCTTCTGCCCAGCGTGGGTGCGGCCGCGGTCTATGTCGATACCTACACGATGGACAGGGACGACATTTACTATGAGTTCTACCAGAGCAATCTGCCCATTCTTGGGGTCAGACTCGCCTCCGGCCGTCTGCCCTACGGCGTGGCGATGTACTGGGAGGACAACAAGGCGTACATCACCGGCGTGCCGCAGGAGCCGGGCAGCTTCACCGCCCTGTTCTATGTGAGCACCTCGGACGCCGAGATCCCGGTCGACATCAGCTTCGGCGTTCTCGACGCGCCCGCGACCGAGAAGCCCGTGGTCACGGAAAACATCGAGATCACCAAGAGCCCCACGGGTGAGCGCGTGGAGGTCGGCGGCACGGCGAAATTCGTCGCGCGCGCCAACAACTCCGATAAAATCGTCTGGCGTCTTGTGAGCAACGATACCACCAACACCGTCCACTGCTCCGATGCGGCGGAGTATTTCCCCGGCCTGCAGGTGTCTGGTCTCGAGACGGAGACGCTGATCCTCTCCAACATCCCGCGCACGCTGGACGGCTGGCGCGTGGAGGCCCAGTTCTGGAACGGCAGCAAACATGCCGAGTCCTACGGCGCGGAAATCACCATTGTTGACGACAATGGCAGTCCCATCCGCAACCAGACGCAGCAGCGCCCCACGGCGACGGAGGCCCCCGCCTTTACCTTTACCCCGTCCGTCAGCGGCATGGACATGCCCGTGGACAGCGAGGCCAGGACCGCCAACATCAGCATCCAGCCGGAGTCCGTACAGCTCCAACCAGGCGACAGCTACACCATCAGCGTGATCGCGACCTCGCCCAACAACGGCACCCTGAGCTACCAGTGGTACAGCTCCGCCACCAACAACCGCAGCGCGGCGCTGCCGATCAGCGGCGCGTCGGATGCCTCCTTCACTATCAACCAGACCGATGGCACGGCCTACTACTGGGTCGCCATCTGGAACACCAAGGACGGTTCCCGCAGCCAGGCTGTCTATTCCGAGCCTGCTGAGGTCACGATCGTCGTGCCCAGCACGCCCACCCCGGTCCCGACGCCGGTGTTCACGCCCGCGCCCACGCCGACGCCGCGCACGCTCATGCCGGCCAACATCAACTTCCAGCTCGTGCTCTTCGGCATCATCGGTGTGCTCGCGCTGATCGCGCTGATCGGCCTTGTGATCTACCTGCGCGCCGACGCCAAACAGGCCGAGGCCGAACGGGGAGAAAGCAAAGACAACAAACGAACCTGACATATGCATCACAGAGCGTTCCCCCTTCTGGACCATGCCGCTTCGTGAAGCGAGAAAGCATGTCATGCTGCGCTCGCAGCGCCGAAGAATCTTTAAGATCTTTCGGCTCCGCGATCCTCAGGATGAAAGACTTCACGAAACGACATCGCCCTCTTCCGGAACGCTCTGTTTTTCTGCTGTCTTCTACTGGAAAGAAAAGACACATAGAATGAACCATAATACTCTCCTCCGATAAGGCGCTGTGAAAGATTTCCGAGGCGGATTTGTGTCAGGCAAGGCAGCGCCCGCAGGGGATACTTTGTGTATTGCCGAGGGCGATAACGAAGCATGGCGCAAATCCGGCCGGAAAGATTCATAGCGGTCTATCGGAGAAGAGTATAAAACCGCTTCTCTCAGGCCTGCGCCGTGAGAGGACCGCTTATCCACTCCAACACGACAGGAGGTCATATACGTATGAAAGAAGAACTCAGCAAGCTCCTCCGGGAGCGCGGGCGAAGCGAAATGCCGAAGGTGCTGATCGCCGCCGCCGAGTGCGCGCCCTTCTCCAAGACCGGCGGGCTTGCCGACGTGGTGGGCGTGCTTCCCAAGGCGCTCGCCAGGCTCGGCGTGGACGCGCGCGTCATCACACCGTACCACCGCTGCATCAAGGACCGCTACGCCGCCGAAGTCGAACATCTGTTCGACTTCCGCATCATGCTCGGCTGGCGCAACGCCTATGTGGGGATCGAGCGCCTCATCCACGAGGGCTTGACCTTCTATCTTGTGGACAACGAGGACTACTTCGGTGACAAAATCTATCTCGGCGGTCTGCCGGAGGGGGAACAGTACGCCTACTTCACCCGCGCCATCCTTGAGGCGCTGCCGATGCTCGACTTCGCGCCGGAAATCGTCCACTGCAACGACTGGCACACTGCGATGATCCCCATGCTGGCCCACACCCAGTACCGCGGACAGCTCCAGGACCGCCTGAAATACCTGCTGACGATCCACAACATCGCCTTTCAGGGCAAGTTCGGCTTCGACTTTGTGCAGGACATGTTCGGCGTCGATCCCTGCTACTACACCCCGGAGTTTATCGAGCTCAACGGCTGCGCCGATTTTCTCAAGGCGGGCTGCGTCTTCTCCGACCGCATCAACACCGTCAGCCCGAGCTACGCGGCCGAGATCAGGATGCCCTACTACGGCGAGGGGCTGGACGGCATTCTGAACGCGCGGCAGGCATCCCTCACCGGCATCATCAACGGCATCGACCGGGAGTTCTTTGATCCCGAGACGGACCCCGTGCTGCCCGCGCGCTACACCCTCGGCGACAGGGCCGGCAAGGCGGTCTGCAAGCGCGCCCTGCAGGAGGGGATGGGCCTGACCGTACGCGCGGACGTCCCCCTCTTCGCGATGGTGACGCGCATGACCGAGCAGAAGGGCTTCGACCTCGTGGTCTGCGTGCTGGACGATATGATGTGCCGTGAGGATATGCAGTTCATGCTCCTCGGCACCGGGGACGAGCGCTTTGAAAACTTTATGATGGCCGCGGAGAAGCGCTACCCCGGCAAGCTCTGCTCCTACATCGGGTATAAGGAGGAGCTGTCCCATCTCGTCTATGCGGGCAGTGACTTCTTCCTCATGCCCTCGCGCTTTGAGCCCTGCGGCCTGAGCCAGATGATCGCCATGCGCTACGGCAGCGTCCCCATCGTGCGTGAGACCGGCGGCCTGCGCGACACCGTCATCCCCTATAACCGCTTTACCGGGGAGGGGGACGGCTTCTCCTTCGCAAACTTCGACGCCTGGGAGATGCGCGACGCGATGCGCCTGGCCATGGCGTGCTACAAGGACAATGAGATCATGGACGGACTCATCACCCGCGCCATGCAGAAACAATTCGGCTTTGAGCTCTCAGCCGAGGAATATGCGAGACATTATCTATGGATGCTGTAAACGAGAAAACCTATTCGATCTATTTCGGCGGCAAATACCGGGAGGACTGGTCGGAGGACTATACGCTGTCCATCTGCTACGAAAACCGCCGCTGCGTCCTGGCCCGCCGGGAGGACGGAAAATGGATGCCTGCGGGCGGCGACAGGCAGATCTGCGCCCTGCTGGTCTCTCCCTTCTGCCCCCAGCTCATGCAGGACTACTTTCAGGCCGCGGCTACGGTCTATGCCGCGATCCACGACTGCCTCTCGCGAGGCCTGAAGCTGGAGCGGCTGAACGAGTGCTTCCAGGCGACCGGGATGCCTCTCGCCGCGCCGGAGCTCATGCGTCTTTTGATGGACGACTGCGGGATGCGCCTCGAGGAGGCCTACCAGATTACCGCCGCCTGCTGCGACGACCTGAGCTGCTCCGGCGTCCTTCCGCAGTATATCAAGGCATACCAGCCGCGCACGGCCCATGTGATCAGCATTTTGCGCCGCACGGCCGAGCGCACGCCCGCCCTGCTGCATGACTCCCGCCTGCCCGAATACCGCAGCCGCTACGGTGCCGTGCGCGTCGGACGGGAGCTGCGCCTTGCCTTCCGCTGCCGCGGCGGACAGATCGACCGTGCGGAGCTGGTGCTCTGGGGTGACGATTTTGAGCACAGCTGGTCCATGGAGCGGGAGGGCGACCTGTATTATGTAAACATCCCGACGCCGGAACAGCCCAAGGCCCTCTGGTACGCCTTCTATGTAGAGACCGAGAGCAGCGCCCACTGGCTGTGCCCGGATGCGACGGGCTATCTCGGGCGGCTCTTCCCGCGCAGGGAGGCCGGCTTCCGGCTGACCGTCTACGCGCCGGATTTCCAGACGCCCGCGTGGTTCCGCCGCAGCATCATGTACCAGATCTTCCCGGACCGCTTCGGCTTCTCGAACGACGGCACGGCGGAGCGCGGCATCGAGTACCACGAGGCCCTCGGCCAGATCCCGGAGCTGCACAAGAGCCTGGACGAGCCGGTGCGCCATCTGCCGCGCAGCTATGAGACCTTCTACAACCCGGACGATTTCTACGGCGGCACTTTCCGCGGCATCGAGGGGAAGCTGCCCTATCTCAAGGCCCTCGGCGTGAGCTGCCTGTATCTCAACCCTATCGTGGAGGCGCGCTCCAACCACCGCTACGACACCTCCGACTACATGCGCCCGGACCCGATCCTCGGGACCCTGGAAGATTTCGAGCATCTCTGCGCACAGGCGAAGGAGCAGGGGATACGCATCATCCTCGACGGTGTGTACTCCCACACCGGCTGCGACAGCATCTATTTCGACCGCTACGGACACTACGGCGGAAACGGCGCGTGCAGCGGACCGGAATCGCCCTACTACTCCTGGTACGACTTCCGGCATTTCCCGGATGAATACCGCTGCTGGTGGGGCTTTGCGGATCTGCCCGAGGTGAACGAGCATGATCCCCGCTGGCTGCGCTACATCGTCACGGGGGACGACAGCGTGATGAAGCTCTGGCTGCGGCGCGGGGCCTCCGGCTGGCGACTCGACGTGGCGGATGAGCTGCCGGACGATGTGCTGACTCTCATGCGCAAGGCCGTCAAGGAGGAGGACCCGGACGCCCCCATCGTCGGCGAGGTCTGGGAGGACGCCGTCATCAAGGAGAGCTACGGTGCAAGGCGCAGCTATGCCCTGGGCACGGCGCTCGACTCGGCCATGAATTACCCGCTGCGCACGGCGATCATGGACTTTGCCCACGGGGCCTGCAACGCTTACGAGCTGCGGGATTTCCTGATCGGCCAGCAGATGAACTACCCCTATCCCTTCTACTACGCGCTGATGAACCTGCTCGGCTCGCACGACGTGCCGCGGGTCAAGACCGTCCTGGCCTGCCCCTTCAACCTGCGTATGCTGAGCCGGGAGGACCAGCTCGCCGTCACCTATACGCAGGAGGCCCTGGAGAAGGCGGAGAGGCAGGAGATGATGTGCGCCGCACTGCAATTCGCGTTGCCCGGCGTTCCCAGCATCTACTACGGGGACGAGCAGGGCATGGAGGGCGTCGGCGACCCGTTCAACCGCGGCCCCTTCAGGGAGGGGAGCGAGACCCTGCACGAGCGCTACGCGCAGCTGAGCGCGATGCGCAACAGCGCCCCCGCCCTCTCGACCGGCGAGGCCCGCTTCTTTGCCGACAACAGCGAGCTGCTGCTGGTCCTGCGCTATGTCACCGAGGGGCACGACGTCTTCGGCGAGCCGTGCGAAAACGGTGCCTATCTCTGTGTCGTCAACCGCGACGAGAAGCCGCGCGCCTACAGCGTCGACTGTTCCGCCGCCGGCCTCGGTGTCTATACCGGCACAGCCGAGCCCGTCTCGGGCGAGATCATTCGTCTTGCGTAGAGAAACGGCCGGGCAGAGCAATCCACTTTTGTATAAATATACTAAAACTGTAGAGAAGCACTTGCTTTTTCAAGTTTATACTTGAAAAACCGGGCTTTGCTGGATATAATTCCGGCTGTGTCAAAAGCGCGGGCGGAATGACGACAGAAAATGGGAGAGAGAATATGAAGTGTCCGTTTTGCGGTTATACCGAGAGCAAGGTCATCGACTCGCGCCCTGCGGAGGAGAGCACCACGATACGGCGGCGGCGTGAATGCCTGGCCTGCCAGAAGCGTTTTACCACCTACGAGATCATCGAGCGTCTGCCCCTCGTCGTCGTCAAGCGCGACGGGAGCCGCCAGTCCTTCGACAAGGTCAAGCTCATCAACGGCATGGTCCGTGCCTGTGAGAAGCGCCCGGTCTCCCTCGCCACGCTCGAGGGCATAGCGGACGATATCGAGCAGGAGCTGCAGAGCAATCTGGAGCGGGAGATCAGCACCGTCGACATCGGCGAGATGGTCATGTCCCGCCTCAAGACGGTGGACGAGGTCGCCTATGTCCGCTTCGCCTCCGTTTACCGCAGCTTCAAGGACATCAACACCTTCATGGAGGAACTCACCAAGCTCCTCACCGAGAAATAAGTCAGGGCAACACCGCACGATCCGCCATCGGCGTCTCCCGGGAAAAAATGTGCCCTGGTTTTGGACCTTTTTCCTGCAATACACAACGTATTCCTGCGAGAAATTGCCTTCATCAGAACCCGGTTTTTCCCGAGATGCGCTCTCGCCGAATGATGCGGTGCTGCCTCAGAAGATACTCCCGAGACTCACATGCTCCATCTCCGCGATGCTGTCCAGATGATAGCGCAGCCGCTCAAAGGATGCGGACAGGCCGCGGGTCTCCCCGGCGCGCAGGTCCTGCATGATCTCATAGAAGACCACGCTCGTGGCGTCGAGCGACGGGTGACACAAAAACACCCGCGTATAGTTGCGCGCCGAGAGCCAGATGCGCCGGGCCGCCTCAAGCTGTTCGGCGGCGTAGTCCCGGTCGCCGGAGAGCAGGGCCTTTTCCGAAAGCTCCAGATGCGCCTCGATCTCCGCGGTCAGCGCGTCGGTCCTGTGGATGTTCCAGACCGACACGGCCGCGAGGAGGAAAAGCAGCAGCAGCGCACCGATTTCACGTTTCATGTCAGTCTCTCCTTTTCCGCGATATACTGCTGACCCTTCTGATTGACGGTCATGAGATAGACGTTCTGCGGCTCCCCGTGCCCGTTGGAGCGCAGCTCGTCCCGGAGCCATTCGGCGCTGCGACCGAGCTTTTTCAGATTCTTCCCGATGACGCGCCCTTCGCTGATCACGATGAGGGGACAGCCCCCGTCCGGCACCTCCACACCGAGCTGGGAGGCCGTCGGCGGCTGCTCGGCGGGGTAGGGGATCACATTGAGGCGGCCGCTGGTCTCGAGAATCGCG
Organism: Oscillospiraceae bacterium; assembly: GCA_902779945.1. Classification (GTDB taxonomy): domain Bacteria; phylum Bacillota; class Clostridia; order Oscillospirales; family Oscillospiraceae; genus Limivicinus. The sequence continues at coordinate 134,652 of CACZDN010000005.1, forward strand.
TACTCGACCTGACTGAGATCGAACATGCCCTGGTTGCGAAGCTCCTGCAACAGCTCGTCTGCGGTGAAGCGGTTCAGGCGCATTTCCCTCTGGTCGATGGTCCCGCGCGTGACCAGCACGCTCGGCCTGCCGAAGAGCAGGGTGCGCAGGCGAATGCTTTTCATGCTCAGGCCCGCGATCAGAATCTCAAAGCAAAACAGCGTAAGGATCGGAACGAGGCCGTTGGTCATCGGGATGCCCATATCCTGCAAAGGGTGCGCCGCCAGGTCCGCGATCAGCGACGCCACCACGAATTCCGAAAGCTCCATCTCGCCGAGCTGCCGCTTGCCCATCAGCCGCAGGGCGAGCAGCAGGGCGAAATAGATGATTGCGGTTCGCAAAATCACAATTGCCATGATAACACCTCGCTTTCTATTCTTGCCCGAAAGCGGTCTGAATAAAGGAAAGCCATGAAGACAATTCTATGTAAAACTGATAGCGAATGGATCGACGCGGCGGCCCGAATCGTCTGCAAACAGCTCACGGAAGGCAGGCGCGAAGCCGTCCTCGCCCTTGCCTGCGGGGAGACGATGCGGCCGCTCTGGGACCGCATGGCCCAGGACGTAAAAAGGGGCGCGATCAGTCTCAGAGACGCGCGTATCCTCTGCGTGACGGAGCTCTGCGGCGTGCCGGCGGAAAAAAGCTGCCGGTATAGGCTGACAAAGGGCCTTCTGGAAAAAACCGACGCGAAAAGCGAAAACTGCTTCTTTCCCGATCCCGGCGCGCCGGAGGTGTATGACGCGCTGATCGAAGCGCTCGGCGGGATCGACCTTGCGGTGCTGGGCATCGGGCAAAACTGCCACATCGGCTATAACGAGCCCGGCACGCTCTTCGACTCCCGCACCCATGTCCAAAAGCTCACCGACCGCACGAAGCGCCAGCTTGCAGAGCGCGGCTTTACGGACGCCGACATACCGGAACGGGCCGTGACCATGGGAGTCAAGACACTCACGGACGCGCGGGAGCTCCTGCTCCTGGCCCGCGGTGCGGAGAAGTCTGCCGCCGTCTTTCAGATGCTCTACGCCAAAACCACAAGCTACATCCCCGCAGCCTACCTCCAGATCCCGCTGAACGTGACGGCGGTCCTGGATGCGGGCGCAGCGGAAAAACTTTGAGAAAAAGTTTCAAACGGACGCCGCGTTTCGGGGGAAACTGACTCGGCGGACGTTTATATAGCAACACAGGAGGTAAACAATATGGGTAAATATTTCGGGACAGACGGATTCCGCGGGGAATCCAACGTGGACCTGACCGTCGACCATGCGTTTCGCATCGGCCGCTGGGTCGGCTGGTACTACGGACAGGGGCACAAGGCCAAGGTCGTCATCGGCAAGGACACGCGCCGCTCCAGCTACATGTTTGAAAACGCGCTCTGCGCGGGGCTGACCGCCTCCGGCGCGGACGCATATCTGCTGCACGTCACCTCGACGCCCAGCGTTTCGTTCATCGCGCGCGCGGACGATTTCGACTGCGGCATCATGATCTCCGCAAGCCACAACCCCTTCCACGATAACGGCATCAAGCTCATCAACGGTGAAGGCGAGAAGATGGAGGAGAAGGTGCTCGACCTGCTCGAGGAATACCTGGACTCCGACACGCAGCTTCCCTACGCCAAACGCGACGGCATCGGCTGCACAGTGGACTACGCCGCCGGGCGCAACCGCTATATCGGCTATCTCATCTCCCTCGCTACGAGGTCCTACAAGCACTACCGCATCGGCCTGGACTGCGCCAACGGCAGCACCTGGCAGATGGCCAAGAGCGTCTTCGACGCCCTCGGCGCGGATACCTGCGTCACCGCCAATCACCCGGACGGCCTCAACATCAACGTCGGCTGCGGCTCAACGCATCTGGAAAATCTGAGAAAATTCGTCCTCGAAAACCGCCTTGATCTGGGCTTTGCCTTCGACGGCGACGCCGACCGCTGCCTTGCCGTGGACGAGAAGGGCAACGAGGTCAACGGCGACCAGATCATGTACCTCTGCGCGAGGTACATGAAGGAGAGCGGGACCTTCGGCGACTCCAAGGTCGTCACCACGGTCATGAGCAACATGGGCCTTTACAAGGCGCTGGACGCGCTGGGCATCGGCTATGAGAAGACCCCTGTGGGCGACAAGTATGTTGCCGAAAACATGCGCCAGAACGGCCACCTTCTGGGGGGCGAGCAGTCCGGCCACATCATTTTCGGCCGCCTCGCCAATACCGGCGACGGGCTTCTGACCGCCATCAAGGTCATGGAGGCCGTGACCGAGACCAAGCAGCCGCTGTCCGTTTTGGCCTCCGGCATGACCATGTACCCGCAGGTCCTCAAAAACGTCATTGTCACCGACAAGGACGAGACGCTCGCCTGCGAGGAGGTCAGGGCCGCCGTGAAGAAGGCGGAGGAGGAGCTCGGCAGCGAGGGCCGTGTCCTGCTGCGCAAGAGCGGCACGGAGCCGCTGCTGCGCGTGATGAGCGAGGCCACCACGCGCGAGCTCTGCGAGGAGAAGGTCGACAACATCATCGCCGCGATGCAGGCGGCGGGAAAGCTGATTCGGGTGAAGTAAGATGGTAGAGATCAAGGATTTATTCGATCTGGACAAGACGATCGCCAAAAAACTCTTCGAGGGCAAGACCTACCCCTGGGAGGTCCTCGACGAGATCAAGGGCTTCATTCTCGAGCTGGGCCCCACGCTGGACCCGGAGGAGTATGACCAGCCGTATGAGAACGTATGGGTCGCGAAGGACGCGAAGGTCTTCCCCTCCGCGTATCTGGGCGCGCCCTGCATCATCGACCACGGCGCGGAGGTGCGCCACTGCGCCTTTATCCGCGGTAGCGCCATTGTCGGCAAAAACGCCGTCGTCGGCAACAGCGTGGAACTCAAAAACGCCGTCCTCTTCGACAACGTGCAGACCCCGCATTACAACTACGTGGGCGACAGCGTCCTGGGCTACAAGGCCCATATGGGCGCGGGCTCCATCACCTCCAATGTCAAGAGCGACAAGACCCACGTCGTCGTCAAGGACCCCGAGGGCTTTATCGACACGGGCCGCAAAAAGTTCGGCGCCATGCTGGGCGATTATGTCGAGGTCGGCTGCAACAGCGTCCTGAACCCCGGCACCGTCGTGGGACGGCACACGAACATCTATCCCACCTCCTGCGTCCGCGGCGTCATCCCCGCAGACTCCATTTACAAGGACAAGGTGGATATCGTTCTAAAATACTGAAACCCGGAAAACCGGGTAAAACAACACCGCAGGCTTTGATCTGCGGTGTTGTTTTTATGACCTTTTTATGATAGAATACGTTCCATGACACTGCGGGGGAGGGATACGCTTGAAAAAACGAAACCGCGGGCAGAGGGTGATCGTCTTTCTGCTCATGGCCGTGACACTTTTGATGGCGGCGCTCTCCTGCGCCCTCGCCGTGCAGATGTACCGGCGCACGGACCCCAGTCTGACCGGGACCTGGCGTATGCGCTTTGACCTGACCGAGACCGCCCGCCTCAGGGGGAACGCTTGGCTGCGGGGCGCGGCGCTCGGCGACCGGGTGGATATGCTGGACACTCTGCCGCCGCTCTGGGCCGACCTTGTTCTGGAGCTTCGGGAGGACGGCACCTGGGCGCGCAGCGTAGACGCCGGGACCCTCGCTTACGCCGAAGGCGAGGCGCGAAGGGCTCTGACCGCGGCGCTCAACGAGCTTCTGCGCCTGCGCGTGGACGATGCCGGCCGTCCCGCCGTCACAGCCGGGGAGGCGGGGGAGCGCATCGAGGCCGCCCTCGGCATGTCCGGGGAGGCGTATCTTGCGGCATACGGCCCGGCACTCCTGCCGGACGAAGGAGAGCTGCGCGAACGCTTCGACGGGAGCGGGCGCTACAGTGTCGAGGGGCCGCGCATCCGCTTTGACGACGAGGCGCCTGCCCGCTATCTGGCGGACGACGCACTGCTCGTGATCGACAAGGCCGACGGGACGGAGGTGTATGCCCGTGCATAACAGGCTCTGCCGTTTTCTGTGCGCTCTTTTGTGCGCGGCGCTTTTCACGGCCCTGCTGCCGGCTCGCAGCTTCGCCGAATCCGGCCCCATGATCACCCAGCCCTACCTGGAAAACCTGGCGCTGTGCGTCGACGGGGGCGAGGGCAGGACGGTCCGGACCCTGCACTATATGTATAAAAACAACCGCTACGTCTCGCTGCGCGATGTCGCCGCGGCGCTCAGCGGCACCGCAAAGCACTTTGACGTGAGCTTCGGGGGAGAGTTGTTCACCATCACCACCGACCACGACTACACGCCCACCGGCGGGGAGAACGAGGCCTTCCCGGAGCTGACGTCCTCCGGCGCGCCCTACAGCTATTCGACGCGCCCCCTCGCCCTCAACCCGATCCAGATAGACGGGCGCGAGCTGCGGTATATGAGCTTTCTCGGCCTCAACAGCGCCTCACGCCAGGACTGCTTCATCAGCGTCACGGACCTCGCGATGCAGCTTGACTTCAATATGGAACTCAGCGACGGGATCATGCTTCTGGACACCTCGAGAGGCTACCGGATCGACCTGGAGACGCTGCTTGACGAGGGCTTCTACGGGGAGATCCACTCCGCCCTCGTGGGCCTTGCCGACACCGGGACGGTCTATGCGGCCTGGGAGCCGGAGCTGTCCGTCCCGATCGCCAGCACCTCGAAGCTCATGAGCTTTCTTGTGGCGATGGACGCGGTCGCGGACGGGGAGATCACGCTGGCGGACCCTGTGACCATCACCGACGAGGCCGCGCGCCTGTCCCGGACCGTGGACGGCATCCTGACATTGCAGCCGGGCTGGGTGACGAGTGTGACCGAGCTTCTGATTGCCATGCTCCTGCCCTCGAGCAACGAGTGTGCACTCGCGCTCGCGATCCATGTCGCCGGCAGCGAGGAGGCCTTTGTCGAGCGCATGAACCGCAAGGCCCGCGTCCTCGGTCTCTCCGACGGAGCGATGTTCTACAACTGCAACGGCCTGCCCGTCTTCACGGACAATCTCGCCGCGACCAAGGTCCAGAACCGCATGAGCGCGAACGACATGTTCCTGCTCGTCTCCCACATCCTGCGCACGTACCCGGAAATCAGGCGCATCACCGGGATGCAGAGCGCGTCGCTGGAGGGCCTGCGGGCCACGGTCTACAACTCCAACCCGCTTTTATACAATGTCCCGGGCGTCGTCGGCCTCAAGACGGGCACAACCAACATGTCCGGCTCCTGCCTCGTGTGTCTTGCCGAGGCGCAGGACGCGGCGGGGGAGACGCATCAGCTTGTCGCCGTCGAGTTCGGCGCGGAGGACAAAACCGTCCGCACCACCTTCACCGAGGAGCTGATCCGCTACGGCCTCCAGAGACTGCGCGAGGACCCGGCCGCCGCCGAGTCCGCGCCTGAGATCCCCGCCGGCGCGGAGGAGCTGATCCGCGCGGTTTTGAACAGCTACTAACCTTCGACAGGACGGAATGCCATGTTTTTGAATGCCAGCCGCTTATCCACCAATCTCATCGTCACCGCGCTGGTAACGGTGCTGGTCTTTGTACTGCCGCTTCTGGACAGACGCATCTGCGCAAAACTCGGCGTCAACCTCCAGCACGGCCTGAGCAGCAATCCCAACGCGGACGCCCTGCTCAAGGTACGCAGGCTCATCCTCCTCTGTGTGTTCGTTGTCTACCTCCTGGCCTTTCTCTATCTGGTTTTCTTCTCCCGCTCCGCGTCCGAGGAGTACCAGGTGCACATCGACCCCTTCGCCGATCTTCAGAACGCCATCGATGCGGACTACGGTCTCTTCGACTTTCTGGTCGCGATCTTCAAGGAGGGCGTGCAGCAGGCATTTTCCCACATTCGCGTCGTGAAGTTTGAGGACATCACCCAGGTCTACATGAACATCATGCTCTATGTCCCCATGGGCTATCTGCTGCCCTACGTGTTTGAATACTTCCGCGCCCGCTCCCGTGTGAGGCCGGTGCTGGCCTGTCTTGTGATCTCCTTCATCACGGAGAACATGCAGCTCATTTTCCGCCGCGGGCTGTACGACATGGACGACCTGCTGGCCAACACCCTCGGCGGCCTCATCGGACAGACGCTCTACATCTGGGTCGGCTACGTGGTCACGCATCCCGACTGGCGGCGCAAGCTCTTCACCTCCCGCCGCTGGAAGCGCATCGCGGAGAAGAGCGTCCTCTACCCCTTTACCCGCGATATCGAGCTCTCGCGCGCGACTCTGCTCGGCACGGACGAGGAGGCCGTCTTCGACTTCTATGTGACGAAGCTGGGCTTCCGGCCGCGCAGACAGCTCACGGAGGAGGCTTCCTTCGGGACGGATTTCCTGCTCGAGCTCGGCAAGTCCCAGGTGGAGATCCGCTGCTCCAATCGCCCGGACGAGCTGCCCACGCAGTATCTCAGCATCGCAGCCCGCGACCTTGTGAAGATCCGCGAGCGCCTCATCCGGCATGACGTGGACCCCGGGCCCTTCCAGCAGGACCCCTACACCGGCCAGCGCTGCCTGCGCCTGGAGGGTCCCGACGGCGTCGTGGTCTCGATCCTGGAGGCGCTGTAATTTTTCCGCTTGCAATACCGGGCGGCAGCCCCTATAATGTTGTTGCTTTCATCTGCAAATCATGATCCGAAAAGGAGAGATCCTATGTACTGCACAAGAAAAGTAACGGACGATCTGATCTGGGTCGGCGCGGACGACCGGCGCCTGCCCTTTTTTGAGGGCGTCTACGGCGTGCCCGACGGCGTTTCTTACAACTCCTATCTGCTGCTGGACGAGAAGACGGTGCTGTTCGACACGGTGGACAAGGCCGTCTACGGCGTCTTCCTTGAAAACCTGGCCCACACTCTCGCCGGACGGCCGCTGGACTATCTCGTGATCCACCACATGGAGCCTGACCACGCCGCCACGCTGGAGCTGGTGCTGCAGCGCTATCCGGAGGCGACGGTGATCTGCAACGCCAAGATCAAGACCATGATCGCCCAGTTCTTCCCGATGGACCTGTCGTCGCGCGTCCGGCTCGTCAAGGAGGGGGACAGCTTCTCCTCCGGCCGCCACAGCTTCACCTTTGTCATGGCCCCGATGGTTCACTGGCCCGAGGTCATGATGAGCTATGACGAGACCGCGAAGATTCTCTTCACGGCCGACGCTTTCGGCAGCTTCGGCGCGCTCAACGGCAGACTCTTTGCCGACGAGGTGGACTTCTTCTCCGAATACGTGGACGAGGCGCGGCGCTACTACACGAACATCGTGGGCAAGTACGGCCCCCAGGTGCAGGCGGCGCTCAAAAAGGCCGCGAAGCTTGATATTCAGTACGTCTGCCCGCTCCACGGCTTTGTCTGGCGCAGCCACTTCGGCGACTTTGTGGAGAAGTATCTCCAGTGGTCCAGCTACACCCCCGAGGAGAAGAGCGTCATGATCGCCTACGCCTCGGTCTACGGCCACACAGAGAACACCGCCAACATCCTGGCGGCAAAGCTCTGCGAGAAGGGTGTCAAGGTCCGCATGTACGACACCTCCGTCACCCCCGCAAGCTATATCGTGGCCGACGCCTTCCGCTGCAGCCACCTTGTCTTCGCCGCCACGACCTACAACGCCGGCGTCTTCGTGACCATGGAAAACCTCCTGCACGATATTGCCGCCCACAACCTCCAGAACCGCAAGATCGCCCTGATCGAGAACGGCTCCTGGGCCGCCGTCAGCGGCAAAGTCATGGCCGACATTCTCTCCGGCCTCAAGGGCATCGAGTTCTATGAGCAGAAGATCTCCCTCAAATCCTCTCTCGCCGAGGCACAGCTGGACGAGCTGGAGGCACTGGCCCAGGCCATCGCGGACGAGCTTGCACCGAAGCCTGCAGCCGTTCCTGCCGCCGCAGCAGAGACCACTGTCGAGGTCAAAGCCGGGGAAGTGGACAAGAAAGCCTTCAACAAGCTCAGTTACGGCGTTCAGGTCCTGACCACCCGCGCCGACGGGCGGGATTACGGCTGCATCATCAATACCGCCTGCCAGGTCGGCTCCGGCGATCCGAAGGTCGTCACCGTCTCCGTCATCAAAAAGAACCACACCTGCGACATGATCAGACAGGCGGGCCGCTTCAACGTATCCATCCTCACTGAGGATGCGCCCTACAGCCTCTTCCAGCGCTTTGGCTTCCAGAGCGGGCGGGACATGGACAAATTCGCCGACGTGGCATATACGGACCGCACGGCGAACGGCCTCCGCTATATCCCGGAGTACACCAACGCCGTCCTCTCCTGCGAGGTGGTCGAGGTGCGCGAGCTTGAGACCCAGACCCTCTTCCTCGCCAACGTGGTCGAGGCGAAGGTCCTCTCCTCCGCGCCCTCCTGCACCTACAGCTACTATCACGCCCACATCAAGCCCAAGAAGAACCCCGCGCCCGAGCAGAAGGAGTGCTGGGTCTGCAAGGTCTGCGGCTACGTCTACGAGGGCGCCGAGCTGCCCGACGACTTCGTCTGCCCCCTGTGCAAGCACGGGAAGGACGATTTCGAGCACGTCGTACCCGAGACGAAGAAAAAGCAGAAGGGCTGGGTCTGCCAGATCTGCGGCCACTTCGAGCCCTGCGAGGGCGAGCTGCCCGCCGACTATGCCTGCCCCCTCTGCAAGCATGGCCGCGAGGACTTCGTCCCGGCGGAGCAGTAAAACTCTTCTCCAACAGACCGCTATGAATCTTTCCGGCCGGTTTTTCGCGCATGCTTCGTTATCGCCCTTGGCAATACACAAAGTATTCCCTGCGGGCGCTGCCTTGCCTGACACAAATCCGCCTCGGAAATCTTTCGCAGCGCCTTATTGGAGAAGAGTATAAAACAAGGTGATGAATAAAGCTTGTCATCCTGAGCGGAGCGAAGCGAAGTCGAAGAATCTTTCCTAAGGCAACACCGCATAATTCGGCGAGAGCGAATCCTGAGAAAATTTGGGTTCTGATGAAGGCATTTTTTTGCAGGAATACTTTGTGTATTTCAAGATTGTGCGGTGTTGCCCTAATGCTTCTTCGCCGCGTTGCTCTCCTCCGGCATGACACCGTCATAACGCAAAACGCCTCAGGAGCTTCGGCTCCTGAGGCGTTTTTGAAGAGATAGGATCAATGCTGTCCGTGCAGGGGGTAGTGAATGTGCAGCAGCTCGTGGGCGCGGCCCTTGAGAAGATCGTCGTATATGTAGCCGAGAGCCGGGTTCTGCTGCGGGATCTTGAGCTCGCAGGCTTCGTCGGCCTTGAAGATGGCATCCATGCGCTCCGCCTTGCGGGCATTGGAGGCGGGGGGCTGTCCGCCGCCGCCGATGCAGCCGTTGGGGCAGGCCATGACCTCGATGAAGTCGAACTGCTCCTCGCCGCTCTCGACCTTCTCGATGAGCGCGTCGGCGTTGCCGAGGCCGTTCGCCACCGCGATGCGGATGCTGAGATCGCCGGCGGTGACGGTGAAGGCCTTGATGCCCTCAAGACCGCGCACACCGCACTCGGCAATGGTCTTCAGCGTGTCGGGGGAGGCGTCGTCCAGCACGCGGCGGATGACGGCCTCGGTCACGCCGCCCGTGACGCCGAAGATAACGCCCGCGCCGGTGTACTCGCCGAGGGGGCTGTCCGGCTCGGAATCGGGCAGGTTTTTGAAGTCGATGCCGGCGGCTTTGATGAGGCGGGCCAACTCGTCCGTCGTGAGGACCAGGTCGATCAGGCGCTTTCCGTCCTTCTCAAGCTCGGGCCGCTGGGCCTCGAACTTCTTGGCGGTGCAGGGCATGATGGCGACGGAGTAGACGTCCTCGTCCTTGAACTGCTCGCGGATGAGCGCGCCGAGCATCTCCATCGGGCTTCCGCAGGTGGAGACCTGGGGCATCAGATGAGGGTGGGCCTTTTCGACGTGCTGGATCCAGCCGGGGCAGCAGGAGGTGAACATCGGCAGCTTCGCACCGGACTTGACCTTCTCGAGAAACTCCGCGCTCTCCTCCATGATGGTGAGGTCGGCGCTGAGGTTGGTGTCATACACCACGTCCACGCCGAGACGGCGCAGCGCGGTCACAAGCTTGCCGGTGACGGGCTCGTTCGCGGGCATCCCGAATTCCTCGGCCAGGCCAACGCGCACGCTGGGCGCGTACTGGACCACGACGCGCTTGTTGGGATCGTTCAGCATCTTCCACATCTCGGGGATCTGACGATTGATGACGATGGCGCCGGTGGGGCAGACCGCCGCACACTGGCCGCAGCCGACGCAGCCGGTCTCGGACAGCATCTTGCCGAAGCCGGGGGCCACGACGGCCTTCTTGCCGCGCCTGGTGAAGTCGATCGCACCGATGTTCTGGACCTCGGAGCACATGCGCACGCACAGGCCGCAGAGGATGCACTTGGAGGGGTCGCGGGTGATGCAGGGGGAGGAGACGTCCAGACGCTCGTGGGAGTAGGTATTCTCACTGAAGCGCGGCTCCACCACGTTGTAGCGGTGGGCGTATTCCTGAAGCTTGCAGCGGCCGCTCTGCTCGCAGGTGAGGCAGTCGGCCCTGTGGCTGTTCATGAGGAGCTGGAGGGTGGTATGGCGGCTCTCCAGAACCTTCTTCGTATGGGTGAAGACGACGAGACCGTTGCGCGGCTGCATGGAGCAGGCGGCGTCCAGCGCGCCCCTCTCGTTCTCCACAAGGCAGAGACGGCAGCCGCCGTAGATGGAGAGGTTCTCGCAGTAGCACAGCGAGGGGATATCGATGCCGTTGTTGCGGGCAACCTCGAGGACGTTGCGCTCATCGGTAAACGGACATTCGATGCCGTCGATGATCATTTTCTTTTCAGCCATGCTTTAACCCTCCTTGATGGCGCCGACCGGGCAGTTCGCCTTGCAGGTGCCGCACTTGATGCACTTGGTCGTGTCGATGACGTGCTGGTGGCGCGGCGTGCCGGAGATCGCGTCGACCGGGCAGTTGCGCGCACAGCGGGTGCAGCCGATGCACTTGTCCGTAATGACATACTGGGACAGCGCCTTGCAGACGCCGCAGTGACAGCGCTTGTCGCGGATATGCTCGACATACTCCTCCTCAAAGTTCTGCAGCGTGGAGAGGACGGGGTTCGGGGCCGTCTTGCCCAGACCGCAGAGGGAGGACACCTGGATCATCTTGGCGAGATCGCGCAGCTCGTCGATGTCGCTCATGCGGCCCTTGCCGACGGTGATGCGCTTGAGAATCTCATTCATGCGGGTCGTACCCTCACGGCAGGGGGTGCACTTGCCGCAGGACTCCTCGCAGATGAAGTTCATGAAGAACTGGGCGATGTTGACCATGCAGCTGTCCTCGTCCATGACGACGAGACCGCCGGAGCCGATGATCGCGCCGACCTTCTTGAGCGAGTCGAAGTCCATCGGGAGGTCAAGGTGCTCCTCGGTGAGGCAGCCGCCGGAGGGGCCGCCGATCTGGACGGCCTTGAACTTCTTGCCGTTCTTGATGCCGCCGCCGATGTCGTACACGACCTCGCGCAGGGTGGTGCCCATGGGGACCTCGATCAGACCGGTGTTGACGACGTTGCCGGTCAGTGCGAAGGCCTTGGTGCCGGGGCTGCCGTCGGTGCCGACGGAGCGGAACCAGGCCGCGCCCTTCTTGATGATGTCGGGGACGTTGGCGAAGGTCTCGACGTTGTTGAGGCAGGTGGGCTTGCCGAAGAGGCCCTTGTCCACGCTGCGCGGGGGCTTGGTGCGCGGCATGCCGCGGTTGCCCTCGATGGAGGCGGTCATGGCGGAGCCCTCGCCGCAGACGAAGGCGCCGGCGCCCTTGTTGATGTGCATGTGGAAGCTCTTGCCGCTGCCGAGAATATCGTCGCCGATGAGGCCGTATTCCTCAGCCTGGGCGATCGCGATGGACAGACGCGACACCGCCAGCGGGTACTCCGCGCGGACGTAGATATAGCCCTCGGTGGAATCCGTCGCGACGCCCGCGATGATCATGCCCTCGAGGATCTTGTGGGGGTCGCCCTCCATGCAGGAGCGGTCCATGAACGCGCCGGGGTCGCCCTCGTCGCCGTTGCAGACGATGTACTTGACGGGCTCCTCGGTGTGGGCCGCGACCTGGGCCCACTTCTTGCCGGTCGGGAAGCCGGCGCCGCCGCGGCCGCGCAGGCCGGAGTCGGAGACCTCCTGAATGACCTCTTCGCCCGTCATCTCAAACAGGGCCTTGACCAGGGCCGCATAGCCGCCGATGGAGAAGTACTCCTCGATGCTCTCGGCGTCGATGTGTCCGCAGTGCTCCAGCACGCGGCGGGTCTGCTTCTTGTAGAAGGGAATGTCCTCCTGACGCTTGTAGAGCTGGCCGTTCTGGTGATAGCCCAGGCGCTCGATAAATTCACCGCCGAGGATGGTCTTCTCGACGATTTCTTTCACGTCTTCAGCGTGGACCTTCGTATACAGCCACCCCTCCGGCTCAATGCGGACCAGGGGGCCCATCTCGCAGAAACCGTGGCAGCCGGACTTCTTGATGCCGGTGGCCTCGCCGCCGCAGCTCTGGTTCAGGGAGAGCTCGAACGCGGCGCCGTGTTCCTCCATCTGCTTTTTCAGCTCCTCATACACGGCGAGGTTGCCGCCGGCCGCGCAGCCGGTGCCGCAGCAGACAAGGACCTTGCGCTTCTCGCAGGCGCGGGCCTGCATGAATTTCTCCTGCAGGGCGCGGAATTCTTCCAGATTCTTGATCTTTTCACGCATCGCGTCATGCCTCCTCTCTGAGCTGCTCGACCAGGGCGCGGGCCTTCTCCGGCGTCATGGCAGCATGGACGGTGTCATTGACCATGACCACGGGGCTCAGGCCGCACGCGCCGAGACACGAGACAATCTCCAGCGTGAACAGGCCGTCGTCCGAATTGGGCTTGTGCTCGTTCGTGCCGGTAGCGTCATAGAGAGCCTGCAGCACGTTGCTGCTCTTGCGCACGTGACATGCGGTGCCTCGGCAGACCTTCATGACGTACTTGCCCTTGGCGTCCAGGGAGAAGTTGCCGTAGAAGGTGGCCACGCCGTAGAGCTTGGACTCGCTCATGCCGACCTTTTTGGCGATATACTCCAGCGCCTCCTGCGGCAGATAGCGGTAACGCTCCTGCACGTCCTGCATGATCGCAATGATCTTCGCCTTGTCGCCGCCGTATTTTTCCAGAACGGAGTCAATGAACCCGAAATCAACGGTTTCCAAAGTGATCGCATCCTTTCTTATGTGTTTGGAGTGGATAATTGATAAAAGTGTAACACTCACTCTCCCGGGCATTATACCCCACTTTATAACAACATGCAAGTAATTCTTACAAAGAATGCACAGGCATTTCATACTCCACCCTCGGAGAGGTCAGAGGGGACGCAGCCTGCAAACCTTCTCGCTTCGCAAAGACATTATGCGAAATAAATGAGGATCCATCAAAACCCCTCTTGACATTTTGCCTGAAACCGTTACAATGGGCCTGTCCGATCCGCGAGGTGGCCTTGCGGTGAGGTTATATCATCCATCTGACGCCGAAAGAGAGCTTGAGGCGGAAGGCAGCTCAATCTGCGCGGTGCGCGTTTTTTGCCATGCCTTCCGGCATGGTTTTTTTATTCGATGGCGAACAAGGTTCACAATCGAAGACTCACGCTTATCGCACGCGGCAGGGCATGATATGCCGCGTTTGGTCGGCATGAGGCCTTGCAGGACTCGGGCCGGGGTGTTTTTTGAGAAGCAAAGCTCTCTCAAAAACGGATCTGGTTTTCTCCGGGCTTTCCGCCGGGAACTTTCGCTGTCGGATGATCCTGCATTTCGGAAAGGAGAGTCATATGGAAACACGCATCGCCGCAATCTCCATCGTGGTGGAGGGTGCGGAATCCGTCGAGACCATCAACGCTGTCCTGCACGACTATGCGCCCTACATCCTGGGCCGCCTGGGTATTCCGTACCGGGAAAAGGGTGTGAGCGTCATCTGCCTTGTGCTGGATGCCCCGATGGACGTTATCAACGCATTGAGCGGGAAGCTCGGGAGACTCCCGGGCGTCAGCGCCAAGGCGGTCACGCCGAAGAGCGCAAAGTAAAAAAGAAAGGATCATAAATATGAAAAAGAAAACGATTACCCTGACTGTCGTCATGCTCTGCCTCTGCCTGATCCTCGGCTGCGGCAGCGCCTTTGCGGAGGACGCCGTGCGCGTCTATACCCTCAACGGCACCACCGGCTTCGGCATGGCCGGGCTCATCGCGGACGCAAAACCAGGCTACAGCTTCACCGTGGAGTCCGACCCCTCCGTCGTCACCGCCGCGCTGGTGAGCGGGGACTGCGACATCGCGGCTCTCCCGACCAACGCCGCCGCTGCGCTCTACAACAAGACCGGCGGCAAGGTGCAGGTCCTGGCTCTCAACACCCGCGGCGTCCTCTACCTCGTGACGGACGGCAGGGAGAAGATCGAAAGCATCTCTGATCTCAACGGCAAGACGGTCTACGCCCCGGCGCAGAACCCCAGCTTCATTTTTGCCGCGCTCTGCAGCAAGTACGGCATTGAGCTCAATATTGATACCAGCTATGCCCAGCCTGCGGAGCTGAACGCCGCCGTTGCTGCCGGACAGGTGAGTCTTGCCGTTTTGCCCGAGCCGATGGTGACGGTGGCAAAGAGCCAGAACCAGGATCTCGTTGTCGCCCTCGACCTCACTGCCGAGTGGGACAAGGTCATGGAGCCGGGCAGTCTGGTGCAGGGCTGTGTTGTAGTTCGCCGTGAGTTTGCCGAGCAGAACCCCGACGCAGTCAAGGCCTTTCTCGCAGACTATGAGGCATCCGTCAGGCTTCTGAGCGAGGACGCCGAGACCGCCGCGCAGAAGATCGAGGCGGCGGGCATCTTCGCCAAGGCCGCCGTTGCTGCCAAGGCCATCCCGAACTGCAACGTCTGCTTCGTCACCGGCGCCGACATGCAGCGCGATCTCGGCGCGTTCCTGGAGATCATGTTCGAGCAGGTGCCCCAGTCCATCGGCGGCAAGCTCCCCGGCGATGATTTCTACTGCATTCTGAAATGAGCCCCGCCGTCCGCAAGCTTTTTCGGACGCTCGCGGTGCTGCTGTTCTGGCTTCTCGTGTGGCAGTTTGCGGCGCTCAGAGTGGGGCAGGAGCTGCTGCTGCCGTCTCCGGTACAGGTCGCGCGTGCGCTGTATGCGCTCTCGCGGACCGCGGAATTCTGGCTGACCGTCGGGCAGAGTCTGCTCAGAGTGCTGAGCGGCATCGTGCTCGCGGCACTGTTTGGCGTACTGCTGGCCTTTCTGACGCACAAAAGCCCCCTCGCGAGCGCCCTGTTCAGCCCCCTCATGACGCTGGTGAAATCGACGCCCGTGGCCTCGTTCATCATCCTCGCCCTCGTATGGCTGGGGCGCGGCGCTGTGCCGCTGTTCATCGCGGCGCTGATGGTGCTGCCCGTCGTATGGTCCAACATGTCGGCGGGGCTCCGGGGGATCGACCCGCAGCTTCTGGAGCTCTCGCGCGTCTACCGTCTGCCGAAGGCGCGGGTGCTGCGGCGCGTCGTGTGGCCCTCGGTGCGGCCGCATCTGCGCTCTGCTCTGCGCTCCGCCCTCGGTCTCGGCTGGAAGGCCGGGATCGCCGCAGAGGTGCTGACCGTGCCGCCCTACTCCATCGGCAAGCGCATCTTTGAGGCCAAGCTCTACCTCGAAACCACCGAGCTCTTCGCCTGGACCGCCGCGGTCATCCTGCTAAGTCTGACGATCGAGAGGCTGCTGCTGCGCGCGGTGGACGGAAAGGACGGGACCCATGCTTGAATTGCAGAACGTCTCCCTCCGATATGGGGACAGACAGGTCCTCGACGGGTGCAGTCTCCGCCTTGAAGCGGGGGAGAGGCTTGCTCTCATGGGGCCCTCCGGCTGCGGCAAGACCACGCTCCTGCGCGTTGCCCTGTCCCTGCAAAGCCCGGACAGCGGCACGGTGAGCTGCGCGGCGAGGCGCATCGCCGCCGTCTTTCAGGAGCCGCGCCTTCTGCCCTGGCGCACGGCGGAGGAGAATGTCAACCTCGTCCTCTCCGACCGGGAGGACACCATGCCCGAGGCGCTGGCCTGGCTCCGGAAGCTGGAGCTCGAGGATGCGCGCGGCCTCTGTCCCGCGGAGCTCTCCGGCGGGATGCAGCAGCGCGTCTCCATTGCCCGCGCCCTTGCGGTAAAGCCGGAGCTTCTGGTGTTGGACGAGCCCTTCAAGGCCATGGACGACGCCCTGCACGAGCGCGTGCTGCAAACGGTCGCAGTGTCGTCAAAAAACGCGGCCCTCCTGCTCGTCACCCACAGCGAGGAGGAGGCCCGCGCCCTGAGCTGCCGCGTCCTACGCTGGCAGGACGGGCGCTTCGCGTGAATGAAATCGCCCTGCGCAAAGCAGGGGATCTCTCCTGAAAGGCTGAAAAAAACAACTTCAACTCCGCTTTGCGTGGCCCGGAATGACAGCCATGACATTGGAGACTGGATACCGGATTTATTAAGGCAATACCGCATAATTCGGCAAGAACAGATCCTGAGAAAATTTGGGTTCTGATAAAGGCGCTTTTTCGCAGATGTACTTTGTGTACCTCAAGAAGTGCGGTGTTGCCTTAACAAGAGGTTTCCCCATATATCGGGGGGACCTCTTTTCTGCTGCCAACGGACAGCAGGCATTGAAAATTGTCATTTCATATGATAAAATCAAAAAAGGCATACAAAATGCCCGACTGCGCAAAAGCTCCAGACCCCATTCAGGAGTATAATAAGATGAAACAAACAATCAAAAACGCGGTCAATCTGGCTGCACCGCATACCTGGTCTGCATCGATCATGCCCTGCGTCCTCGCACTTGCCATCAGCTATAAGCAGGCGGGAACGATCCGTGCGGACATGGCGCTCTGTCTGTTTGTGATCGCAGTGCTGATGCAATCCTCGGTCAACGCCCTGAATGACTACGCGGATTTCGTGAAGGGGACCGACACGCTTGATAACTCGCCCGACCCGACCGACGCGGTGATCGTCTACGGACTCAAGCCGGAGACGGCAAAAAAGCTGGGAATTGCCTTTCTGCTCTGCGCTTTTCTGACGGGCATCCATGTGGTCGTCCGCTGCGGGACGGTTCCGCTTGTGATCGGCCTGATCGGCGCGCTCATCATCGTCGCCTATTCATGCGGCAAGCTGCCGATCTCCTATCTGCCCTTCGGCGAGCTTGTCTCTGGCTTCGTGATGGGCGGTTTGATTACGCTGGCGGGCGTATACATGCAGACAGGACTGCTGCGCTTTTCCGTGCTGGCTGAGGCTCTCCCCGTGCTCATCGGCATTGGCATGATCATGCTCTCCAACAACGGCTGCGATATCGAGCGCGACATCCCCGCCGGACGCCGGACGCTTCCCTGCCTGCTTGGGAGGGCGCGTACAGATCGTCTGTACCGGGTCCTGCTCATCGTCTGGCTGCTCAGCCCTCTGCCGGTCTTCCTGGTTGAGCGTCACGGTCTGTCCGTGCTGGTCTACATCCTGGAAATGCCGGTGTTTATGAGCCATTTCGTCAGGCAGTATTCTCTGCCGCTCGGCCAGGAAAAAAGGGGGCTTGTGATGGCGGGAATCACGAATCTCGTCATCCTGCTGAGCTTTGCCTACGCTGCTGCGCTGCTGATGGGGTGAGACCTTTGAACGAAAAAGAAAAAGAAGAATATGTATTCCGCGTTTTTCAGAGCATTGCCGGCGGCTATGACGGCGCAAACCAGCGCATCAGCATCGGCGCGCACATGCGCTGGAAGCGCCGTGCCGCCCGCGCGCTGTGCGCAATGCTCCCGGATGGGTGTTCCATTCTGGACATTGGCTGCGGGACCGGGGACATGCTGCGCATCTTTTCGGCGGAGCGTCCGCGCGCAAGGCTGACAGGTCTGGACTTTTCACCGAACATGCTCAGTGTGGCAGAGGACCGCTGCCGCGGCATCGAGCAGCTCACGCTGCGGCAGGGCAATGCCATGGCTCTGCCCTTTTCGGACGGGAGCTTTGACGGTGCGTGCATGTCATTCGCCCTGCGCAATACCGCCGATTATTCCCGGACACTCCGCGAAGCGGCACGGGTCCTCCGGCCGGGCGGCGTGATGCTGGTGATCGACTCCTTCGTTCCGCAGGGCCGGTTGGTGCGTCCGTTTTACGATCTGTATTTTTCAAAGCTCATGCCGCTTCTCGGCGGCGGGTTTCGCAGGCGGAGGGAATACGACTGGCTGACAAGGAGCACGCGGGAATTCATCAGCACGGACAGGCTGCGGGATTTGATGGGCGAAGCCGGACTCACGAGCTGCGGCGGGAAGGCGTTTATGTTCGGAGCCTGCGCGTATGTACTGGGCAGAAAAAACACAGAGGGAGATTCTTTTGATGCAGACATTTGATTTACAGATGGAGCCGGCGCTTGCCGAGATCCGCTCACGGATGCTGCATGTGCTGGACGGGATGCCTGGGCACGAGGGGATGAGGAGCCTTCTGGCGGATGTGGTGAATACGCCCGGAAAAATGATCCGCACGAAGCTTATGCTCCTCGCCGCGGGAAACTGCCCGCCAGACCGGCAGGACGAGCTGCTGAGCACCGCGGCGGCGCTCGAGCTGATCCACAGCTCTTCGCTGATCCTCGATGACCTGATCGACGATTCTCCGCTGCGGCGTGGCAGGCCTACGGTACAGAAGCAATACGGCAAGCCGATTGCGGTCTGCAGCGGCGTATATCTGCTTGTGACCGCGCTCGCATGGCTGACAGACAGGGGCTTTACGGTCTCCGCAAGAGAGCTGATGGATGCGGTGCAGGCCACCTGCGACGGAGAGATGATCCAGCATGAAAACCGCGGCAACATCGGGATAAGCACGGAGGCGTATTTTGACGCGATCCGCGGCAAGACGGCCTGCGCCTTTTCCACCGCCTGCAAAATGGCCTGCCGTATCGCCGGCCGGGAGGAACGGGAAAGCCGTGCCCTGGAGGGATTCGGTATGCTGATCGGGATCATGTTCCAGCTCCGGGATGATCTTCTGGACTGGACGATGGAGGAGGCGCAGCTTGGAAAGCCGGTAAACGAGGACTTTGCGGACGGCGTCTATACCCTGCCGACCATCTGGGGCTTTTCAGACAGCCGCTGCGGAGACAGGCTCCGGGCGCTGGCGGAGAAAAAGGAGATGAGCGCGCAGAATCTTCAGGAAGCCAGGCGCATCGTGGCAGATGCCGGCGGCGTGGCTTATACCGCGGCGTATCTGAAAAAGCTCGGCTCGCAGGCGGACGCGCTGCTGGATATTCTGCCGGACGACGGGAATACGGACGCGATGCGCGCGCTGGTCCGTCTTCTGGAGGTGGAGTGCAAATGATTGCAGAGCGTCTTCTGTCCCTTGCCGTTCGGACGATGAACGGGCACTATCTGAACATGAAGCCCTGGCAGGAGAGCCGGCTCCCCGCCCCGGACAAAGGCAAGGTCTACATGCTGTACGCGCATGTTCCCTTCTGTGTAAGCCTGTGCCCGTACTGCAGCTTCAACCGCTTTCCGTTCGAGGAGGGCAGGGCTCGGGCATATTTTCGCTCTCTGCGCCGGGAGATCCGTATGCTTGCGGATGCAGGCTATGTTTTTGAGAGCATGTATATCGGCGGCGGAACGCCGACCGTCCTGCCGGACGAACTGGCCGAGACGATCATGCTGGCCAGGGAGCTTTTCTCCGTTCGCAGCGTCTCCACCGAAACCAATCCCAATCATCTCAACCCGCAATACCTTGATCCTCTGCGGGGCCTGGTGGACCGGATGAGTGTCGGCGTGCAATCCTTTGACGACGGTCTTCTGCGTCGGATGTGCCGCTATGAGAAATACGGTTCCGGGGCGGAGATCCTTGAGCGCCTGCGCGCCTGCAGCGAGGAGGGGATCTTCAAAACCCTGAATGCGGATATGATCTTCAACTATCCCACGCAGACCGAGGACATGCTGCTGTACGATCTCGGGCAGATCAAGGCAAGCGGCTGCAACCAGGTGACCTTTTACCCGCTGATGGTCTCGCCCGCTGTAGAACGCACGCTGACAAGCGCCCTCGGAGTTGTGGATTATTCGCGGGAGGAGCGGCTGTACAACATCATCTGTCACGAACTTGCGGAGGGCGCGGATGCAATGTTCCGGTTTGGCTCCGCCTGGACCTTCAACCGGACGGAAACCGCCCTGATCGACGAATATGTCGTGGATTATGAGGAGTACGCGGCAGTCGGCTCGGGGGGCATGTCCTTTCTTGACAGGACCTATCTTGTCAACACCTTCAGTCTGGATCGCTATGCGGAGCGGATCGAGAGCGGCCGGACAAGCGCCTCCGGCCATGTGAAATTCAACAGGCGCGACCATATGCGCTATCGCTTTATGATGCAGCTTTTCGGGCTGCGCCTGGACAAGCGGAAATGGGCGCAGGATTTTGGGTGTACCGTGGCGGCCGGCCTGCCGGCGGAGTATCTGTTTCTCAAGTCCGCGGGAGCCTTCGAACAGGACGACGATGAGGCGATCACCCTTTCGCAGAAAGGGCGCTATCTGCTGGTTGCCATGATGCGGCAGTTTTTTATCGGCGTGAATTCCGTGCGGGACGAGGCCAGAAAAGAGGCCGGAATCGATCTGACACAGATGGTTTCAAATAAAACGGTAGGGGAGGAAAAACCATGAGCGGGAAACTGAATTCCGGTTATATTCAGGCTATCTGGGAAGTAACCGAAGCGCTGCAGGATGAAAAGCAGATGGAGAATGCGCTCTCCAACTGCCTGAACATCCTGGCAAAAGCCGTCGGAGCTGAGATCGGCCTGGTATGGCTCGAGAGCAGGGACGACGGGCGGCTCCACAGCATAGCAAGCGCCGGGCAGATGGATTTGACGGGCGTGCGCGTAGACGCTTCCACGGGGATCCTGGGCCGTGTTTTCCAGTCGCAGGAGATCGTGCTGATCAATGACGCGCCGAACAGTCCTCTCTTCAATTCCGCGGTGGACGAAGAGCTCGGCGTGAAAATTGAAAATACGCTCGTCGTTCCGCTGGCGACGCGCTCGACAGTCTTTGGCTGCATACAGCTCATCAACAAGGCAGAGGACGGATTCACGGAGAGTGACCGGGTACTGAGCGGGAACCTTGCGGCTCTCGTATCGCTTGACATTGAGGACAAGGGTTATCTGATCCAGTATAAAAAGGGCAGAAACCCTCTCATCGTGCTGAAGGACGTGGTCAAGGAGTTCCCCTCGGGCGAGACGGTCCTGCGGGTATTGAACGGCGTTGACCTCACGGTTTATGAACAGGAGTTTCTGGTGATCCTCGGCGAGAGCGGCTGCGGAAAAACCACCCTGCTCAACATTCTCGGCGGCATGGACTCGCTGACCGGCGGGAGCATGACAATAGCCGGAAAGGACTTTTCACACCCCGATGAGAAGGAGCTTACAGAATACCGGCGTGACTTTATCGGCTTTATTTTCCAGGCTTATAACCTCATGCCGAACCTGTCGGCGATCGACAATGTAGAGCTCATTGCGGAGAACAGCCGCGATCCCATCTCCTCGGAGGAGGCGATCGCCATGGTGGGACTCTCGGAACGCAAATACAACCGGCCTTCCCAGCTCTCCGGCGGTCAGCAGCAGCGCGTCTCCATCGCCAGAGCGCTGGTAAAAAACCCGAAGCTCATCCTCGCGGATGAGCCGACGGCGGCCCTGGACTTTCAGACCGGGCAGGAAGTGCTTGAAATTGTTGAAAATATTGTACACCGGCAGGGCAAAAGCGTCGTGATGGTCACCCATAACGCCGAGATTGCCAAAATGGCAGATCGCGTCATCAAGCTGAAGGGCGGGCAGATCTCCAGCATTCGCATCAACAACTCTCCCTTGCACGCGGCGGAGCTCTCCTGGTAATGGGGGTGAAGGCAGTTGAAACGAATACAGCGAAAAGACGCAATCCTCGGTATCAGAGGGAGACTTGTTTCCTGGCTTTCCATTGTCACGATCATGATGATCGGCACGGCGGGCATCCTTGGTATCCGCTTTGCGGGGGTCTCTCTGCTCAATTGCGCCTCAGCTTTTCTGGAACGCCAGCATTACAAGGACTTTGACATGGTATCCAACGTCGGCGTAAGCACGGAGGATCTCACTCGCATCCGCAGTGCAGAGGGTGTTGCGGACGCCGAGGGCATTATCAACCTTCCGGGAAGCCTGTCGTTCGGCGGGGATTCTCTTGAACTCAGACTTTATTCTCCGACAGAGCGCGTCAGCGTCCCCGTCATCGAAGAGGGCCGCGCGCCGGAGGGCGAAGACGAGTGCGCGCTGTGCCGCGATTTGATGGAAAAGCTCTCCCTCTCCGTGGGAGATCGTGTGCGTCTGCGCGCCTCCCAGCAGGAGCAGGCGGACGTTTTGAAAGAGAACAGCTTTTCCGTGACCGGCATCGTCGCCCATCCGGATCATGTAACACGGGAGCTCGAATACTATGCGCTGCTTTCCGATTCCGCGTTTGACCGGGACGTGCTGGGCAGCGACTTCACCAACGCCCTTGTGGATGCGGAAATCCCCGAGGGAACCAATCAGCTTGCCCTGTCGTACTTTGACGCCGTCAGCCCGACCGAGGCTGCCCTGGACGCGCTGCGTCCCGCGCTGAAGGAGGCGGACGAAAAGCGCCTGGACGAGTCTTTGCGGGCCGCGGCGGAAGAACAGCTCCGCGCGATGGGCCTGCAGGCGGCCGCGGCTGCCGGAATGAATCCGGAAATCTCCGTCCCGGAGGTGAGCTGGGTAGTACAAAACCGCAATGTCAGCGCCTTCTTTCTGGGGCTGAACTCCTCTTATCAGGCACTTGCCTCCATCACGACCTGGTTTACTCCGCTGTTCGCGGTGATCGCCCTCATGGTCTGCTTCTCTACCGTCACCATCATTGTGGAGGAGCAGAAGTCTCAGATCGGTACGCTGAAGGCGCTCGGCATGAACAATGCGCAGGTGCGCGCGAAGTTCCTGCTCTTCGGCATCTCCGCGACCGTAATCGGGGAGCTGCTCGGCTTCGCTGGTGCGCTTGCGATGGAAGAGGTCATTCTCGGCTCGCTGCGCACACGCTATCTGTTCGGCCATGCGCCGATCACCCTGGATCCGGCGCTTGCCGGGGCAATGCTCCTGGCAACGACGCTGCTCGCTTCTGCCGTCGTCTTTTTATCCTGCAACTCGTTGATCCGCTGCCCGGCGATCGGCCTGATAAACGGAAGCGAACCGAAGCCGCGGCACACCAGGACCGCAAAGCCCCGCAGAGGGGGGATCTACTTCAACCTGATTCTCAGCAACATGCGCGATGAGAGCGCGCGCGTCCTCGTCTCCGTCGTCATTGTGCTGGAAAGCGTCCTCATGATCGGCACAGGCATCACAATGCGGCAGGGGCTTGCCGGCGCGCTGGATAATCAGCTGCATGAGATCTGGCTCTATGACATGATCGTGGAGGCGGACGCGGCAGAGGAGACCGCGGCAGAGATTGAGACGGAGCTCGGCGGGCTGGATGTCGCTTTCCTGGCGGTCCACAAAGAGCCGTGCATCGCCAGCGGCACCGATGGCGGAGGTCAGACCGGCGTGCAGCTTTTCGCGGTCGACGGACAGGACGAACGCTTCCGGACCTTTTTCCGTATGAAGGATACCGCCGGGGTGCCCGTCGCCCTTTCGGATTCCGGCCTTGTCGTCACAGAAGAAATGCGGGAAAAGGACGGCTTTTCCGCCGGAAGTATGCTTCTGCTTCTCAATTCCCGCATGGCAAACGGAGAGGCGCGCGTTACGGATGTGTTCATGAACCATATCGGGAAATATATCGTGCTCTCCGCGCAGAGCTACGAAGAGCTCTTCGGCACCGAGGCGGAGAAAAACTGCTGGCTCCTGCGCCTCAACGGGGCCGATGAGACCGCGGTGCGGGAGGCGCTGCTCGGCGTTGAAGGAGTCAGGAACATTGAGCGTTCCGACGCGGAGATCGAACAGTATCAGCAGGTTCTTGTCATGTATAACCTTGTCGTGGTGATTATCATTCTCATGGTGATCGCACTCGCGTTCATGATCCAGCTTAATCTGTGCAATATTCAGGTCAGCCGCAGAATGCGGGAGCTTCTCGTCCTGCGTGTCAACGGCTTCTCCATGCGCCAGGTTGTGGGCTATCTGATCCGGGAGACGGTATTGACAAGCGGAATCGGTATCCTCCTGGGCATCCTCCTGGGCGTCCCCTTTGCCAGCTTTATCGTCCGCAAGGTCGAGGTTTCGCAGATCATGTTTGTCCGTACTCCCTTCGTCAATGCCTGGGTCATTTCCGCCGTGCTCTGCGCCGCTTTCTCGCTGACGATCAATGCGATCGCTTTCCGCAGGATTCGGGACGTCCCCCTTACAAATCTCTCAAGATAGCGCAGCGCCGGCGCCTCCCGGTAAACCTGCGCCGTGTCGTAGCCGCTTTTCCCCGCAGGACGCATCTTTAAGGCTACACAGCACAATCCGCCATCGGCGCCTCCCGAGAAAACTGCGCTCTGTTTTGCCGCTTTTTCCTGCAATGCATAAAGAAAAAGCCTCAGACCGTGATGGTCTGGGGCTTTTACAGATGAAAAAGGTATCGCGTTTTGATAGAAAAACGCTTAAGCTGGTGCACCGCCTGTTCAGGGGGGTGCATCTCGTTTTAGGGAGGTGCAATCGGCAAAGGGGGTGCATTTTGAACGATAGGGTCATTCAATCCAATCATACTCGACACACTTGATGTCGGGAAACTCAAGACGAAATTCTCCGCGTGACCAAAGGACAAGAATCAATGACCCATAGTAAGTGTAATGGTATAGATACTCAAGCGCGTATTTCCGCTCTGGAAGATGAAAGAGGGCGTCGCTCTCCATCGAAGTATAGGTTGAAATGAAGCTTTCTTTTTTTTTCCGCGTTTTCTGCTGATACAGGCAATAATCCATATCTAATGGGTAGTACCGCACAATCAGGCTCTTTGCTGATGGACAGTAAAAATTTGCAGAATCGTTTCTTGTGATATTATCCTCGAATTGAAATATAAAACAGTCTTTGTCTTGAGTAATCTTTTCGATCACGCAATCGTGAGGATTTGGAATATCGAGCCTCCTGAGTAAATCGTATTTCTGAATCATAGTGATACCACCTCTGCGTGAGATCTATATGAATTATAACACAAAAAGAAAAGAACGGCAATTCTATCAGAATTACCGTTCTTTACTGGTGGAGGTGAGGGGAGTTGAACCCCTGTCCGAAAGCATTTTAACAGGAACTTCTCCGGGCGCAGACGGTTGTTTGCATTCCCTTGCCCGAGCGGGAGCCGTCACCCTCGGGGACTTGGTAGCTTCATTGTGCATGGCGCGCTCAAAGCTTTGCGCGCTCACGTTCACCACTGATCGACGCTCCGTTCCGGGCCGTGGTACTCCCGGAGGGAACGCTCGCTAATTAAGCAGCGAGAAGAACAGGCTTTTTGTCGTTCTTTAATTTATAAAGGTTGCCCATTTTATGGATGGTAGGCGCATCCGCCCGCTATTCCTGCCTCCAAGCCCCCGTCGAAACCGTTACACCCCCATGTCAGACAAAGCCTGCTTCGTTCCGTTTCCGCGGTTTGCGTAAGAGCATCACGACGCGCGAGAAACGCGTGACGTTCAAGGCTTGCCGCGAAAACTGCACATCCGCAGTCTCCGTCTTCCTTTCCAACTCGAAGCCGCTTTGTCGGGCTTCGAGTTGGTGGAGAACGATAGATACGAAGCCTGCTGCGCTCCGCTTCCCCGGCTTGCGCAAGAGCCGGGAAAGCAGGGGCGGCTATCAACCACCCGCACGCTGAAATTATTCCTTGACCGGCTCCGGGTAGTCCACGCCGAAGGTCTCGACCGTTACCTTCTTCATGACCTGGGGGATACGGGGCTTGTCATTGTAGTCGGTGCGGACCGAGCAGATTTTGTCCACGACCTCAATGCCCTCGATCAGCTTGCCGAAGGCCGCGTACTGCCCATCCAGATGGGGAGAATTCTCGTGCATGATAAAAAACTGGCTGCCGGCGGAGTTGGGGGCCATGGTGCGCGCCATGGACAGGACGCCGCGCTCGTGTACGAGGGGATTGTCAAAGCCGTTGGCCGCAAACTCGCCGTGGATGCAGTAGCCCGGGCCGCCCACGCCGACGCCCTTGGGGTCGCCGCCCTGGATCATGAAGCCTGGGATGACGCGGTGGAAGATCACACCGTCATAGAAACCATTCTTCACAAGGAAGATAAAGTTGTTGACGGTGTTGGGGGCGATCTCGGGATAGAGCTCGGCCTTCATGACGCCGCCGTCTTCCATTTCAATGGTCACAATGGGGTTGCTCATTGGTAGTTCCTCTCTTTCATTGCTCTGTCTATATCGCGTTTGGCCTCGCGGTCGGCCTCGCTGTCGCGCTTGTCGTGGAGCTTCTTGCCCTTGCACAGGCCGAGCTCCACCTTCACGCGGCTGTCCTTGAAGTACAGGGACAGGGGAATGAGGGCGACGCCATCCTGCATGACGCGGGTCTGGAGCTTGAGAATCTCACGCTTGTGCATCAGAAGCCGCTTGGGGCGCATGGGGTCGCGGTTGAAGATGTTGCCGTGCTCGTAGGGGCTGATATGCATACCCCGGGCGAAGAGCTCCCCGTCCTTCACGGTGCAGAAGCAGTCCTTGAGATTGACCTGCCCGGCGCGGACGGACTTGACCTCGGTCCCGAAAAGCTCGATCCCGGCCTCGAAGCGCTCAAGCACGAAATATTCATGAAAAGCCTTGCGGTTCTGCGCGATCTGCTTGGTCCCTGTCTGCTTCGGCACGGCGCTCCCTCCCTCCGAGAAAACACGTTCTCTCAGCATGTGCCATTACAATGATTATATGACGGCGAAACGCCGCAAGGCGCTCCGCCAACTATTCATTGCAATGAGCATCGTGCGAATGATTTTCAGAATCATTCGCTGCCAAACGTGTCGTTTGACAGCGAAATCAATCGAAGCTTCGATTGATTTCGGTATACGATGGTTATTATAACACATCGACGGCAGGAAGAAAAGAGAAAAATGTAAACAACGCAAAGCTGATTTATGAATTCCCGTCGTCAGGGGGAACACCGCTGCTTTCCCGTTCCGGTGATATAAAGCCGCCTCCGCGACCGAGCTGCTCTCTCCGTGTCATCCTGAGCGGAGCCGAAGGATCTTTCTGTCGGTGCACGCGTCAGCGGAAGCTTCTTCGCTGTGCCCGGAATGACGCATCTCTACCGCCTCTGCCGTTTGCGGCGGCGATAGGGACCGCGGCTGAGCAGGGGAGGGCGGGGGCGCGCGAGGAGCAGACCGCCGCCCCCGCGGTCGAAGTATTCCGCCTCCAGGTCGCGCCACGGCTCAAGCCCCGCGCGCTCCAGACTCAGGCGCACGGCGGCGCGCACGTCGTCCAGCTCCTCCTCGGAAATCAGCAGGGCCAGCGCCTCAGAGGAAACACACACTGTAACCATATTGCAAAATAACGCCTCCGATCGTAAACTATTTCGATACGAAAAAGCATCTTTAAGGCGATTATAAGCCAATTTTTTTTGAGATTCCACGCAAAAAATATGGAAAAAGACAAAGCGCTGTGGTATACTGACTTCACATGAATTATGTTAATCGTATTATTTTGCATACGGAAAAAAGGGGACCGACATGGAGCTGACAGAGAAAAAACTCAGCGGTGAGCTGAAATATTCCGGCGTGATCGTGAGTGTCACGCTGGACCAGGTGGAGCTGTGCGACGGGGAGAAGACCCTGCGCGAGGTGGTGCACCATCCGGGCGGCGTGGGTGTCCTGCCCCTCGACACGGACGGGAACTGCTATATGGTACGCCAGTACCGCTATCCTGTCGGCGCACCGGTGCTGGAGATCCCCGCCGGCAAGATCGACCACCACGACGATCACCTCGCCACCGCGGTGCGGGAGCTGTCGGAGGAGACCGGCTTCACGGCGGACGAGTATATCGACCTCGGCTGCTGTTACACCTCGCCCGGCTATACGGACGAGATCATCCATGTCTACCTCGCCCGCGGCCTGCACAGAGGCAAGAGCCATCTGGACGAGGGAGAGTTCCTGAACGTCGAAAAGATGCCCTTTGAGGCGCTTTTCGGCATGGTCATGCGCAACGAGATCATCGATGCCAAGACCGTCATCGCGGCCTCCAAGGCGAAGCTGTGGCTGCAGGGACAGACCGGGCAGAAATAAAAAAGCTTGCCTCAGAGTCTGTTCTGTGATAAAATCAACAATCGGCAAGCCGGCAATCCGGTAAAGGCCGAACAAACGGAAGGTGCAAAACGTGGAAAAGTATGTGATTCACGGCGGGACGACCCTGCACGGTGAGGTGGAGATCAGCGGCGCGAAAAACGCCGCCGTCGCCATCATTCCGGCCGCGCTGATGGTCGACGGCGTCTGTGTGATAGAGAATATGCCCCAGATCAGCGACACCGAGATGCTGCTGACCATCCTGCGGGAGCTGGGCGCGAAGATACGCTACCTCAACCGCTCAACGGTGGAGATCGACTGTACGAACGTCTGGATGCAGGACGCTCCCTATGACCTCATGCGGAAGATCCGCGCCTCGTATTATCTTATCGGGGCCATGCTCGGCCGCTTCGGCCACGCGAAGACCACAATGCCCGGCGGGTGCAACTTCGGCGTCCGCCCCATCGACCAGCACATCAAGGGCATGAACGCCCTCGGCGCGGACGTGGACGTGAAATCCGGCTTCGTCTATGCCGACGCGCGCGACGGCAAGCTCCACGGCGCGCGCATCTATCTCGACAAGGTCTCTGTCGGCGCGACGATGAACATCATCCTCGCCGCCACGCTTGCCCAGGGCAGGACGATCATCGAAAACGCCGCCCGCGAGCCCCACATCGTTGACCTTGCAAACTTCCTCAACTCCATGGGCGCGGACATCCGCGGCGCGGGCACCGACACCGTCAAGGTCAACGGCGTCGAGAGACTGCACGGCGGCAGCTACGCCATCATCCCCGACCAGATCGAGGCCGGCACCTACATGGTCGCCGCCGCGGCGACCGGGGGGGAGGTGCTCATCAAAAACGTCATCCCCCGCCACCTGGAGTGCATCAGCGCCAAGCTCCGCGAGACGGGAACCATCGTCCTGGAAAACGGCGACACGGTCCTCGTCAAGGGCGCGAGCGCGCTGCGGAAAATCAACGTCAAGACCCTGCCCTACCCGGGCTTTCCGACCGATATGCAGCCGCCGATGTGCGCGCTGCTCTGCGTCGCAAACGGCACCTCCGTCATCACGGAGGGCGTCTACGACAACCGCTATAAATACGTCAACGAGCTGCGCAAGATGGGCGCGGAGATCCAGGTCGACGGCAGGGTCGCCGTGGTCGAGGGCGGCAAGCGCCTGAGCGGCGCGCCCGTCACCGCCTGCGACCTGCGCGCCGGCGCCGCAATGGTCATTGCCGGCATGTGCGCCGCCGGCACCACCGTCGTGGAGGACGTGCGCTTCATCGAGCGCGGATATGAAAACTTTGTGGGCAAGCTCAATGCCCTCGGCGCGGACATCCACATTGTGGACGAGGCCGAGGAGACGGACGGGAGAGAGAAGATCCTCTCTATCATGGGATGAAAATAAAGGTTTTTGCCAGCGGTTCCGGCGGCAACTGTCTGCTGCTGTCCGACAGGGATACGCACATCCTCATCGACGCCGGAATCTCTACGCGCAGGCTGCAGCAGTCGCTGCGCGCGGCGGGCCTGGATATACGGGATATCGGCGGAGTGCTCATCACGCATGAGCACTCCGATCATGTTTCCGGGCTCAAAACGCTCCTGCGCAAGGCCGGGCTGCCGGTCTACGCCCCGCATACCGTGGCGGCGAGGCTCTGCGGCTTCCTGCCGGAGGCGGCGGATTTCGTGCGCGTGATCCGGACGGGGGAGGCGTTTTCCCTCGGCGGCCTCCGTGTCCGCGCCTTCCATACCCCGCACGACACGGACGAGAGCGTCGGCTACCGCGTGGAGGGCAGAGGCATCTTCGCCCTTGCGACCGATATGGGCCATGTGACGGACGAGGTGCTCGAGGGACTCAGCGGCGCGGACGCGGTTCTCATCGAATCCAACCACGACCTCGACATGCTGTGCAACGGCCCGTACCCCGTCCGCCTCAAGCGCCGCATCCTCTCTGAGCGCGGCCATCTCTCAAACGCCGACTGCGCGCGTCTGGCCGAAGAGCTTGTGCGAAAGGGGACAAGGACCGTGATCCTCGGCCATCTGAGCCGTGAGAACAACCGCCCGGAGCTTGCGCTGCGGGAGACGGAGAGCCTGATCGGAGCGGGGACGGCGCGCCTTCTCTGTGCTCCGGTCTTCGGCTGCCTTGAAATCGACACGGAGGAGGACGCCGTATGCTCGCGGTAAAGCTGATCTGCGTCGGAAAAATGCGGGAAAAATTCTACACCGAAGCCTTCGCGGAGTACGCAAAGCGCCTGCAGAGCTACTGCCGGCTCGAGCTTGTCGAGCTTCCGGAGCAGCGTCTCGGGGACAGACCCTCGCAGCGGGAAATCGAGGTCGCGCTCGAGCGGGAGGGGCAGGAGATCCTGAAAAACGTTCCCCCGGATGCTTACCTCGCCGCCCTCTGTGTGGAGGGCGGACAGATGCCGAGCGAGGGGATTGCGGAGCTCATCGCAGCGCGGGAGAACTCCGGAAAGCCGCGGCTCTGCTTCGTGATCGGCGGCTCCTTCGGGCTGAGCCCTTCGGTCAAGGCCCGCGCGGACCTGCGTCTGAGCATGTCGAAAATGACCTTTCCGCATCATCTGGCGCGCGTCATGCTGATCGAGCAGCTCTACCGCGGCTTCAAGATCAACGAGGGCTCGCGCTATCACAAGTAGTTCTTGAAACAAAGCGAAATCAATGTTATACTGAGATAAAATAAAAAGGAAGGGAACCACAATGAAAAGAATGCTGTCTCTGATGATCACTCTGTGCATGGTTCTGCTCATTCTGCCGCTTCAAACAGCGGCGGCGGAGGCCCCGGAAGATGCGGCAAAGGAAGCAGCGGATGCGGCCGAGCGTTTCGAACAGGCGCTGGCCTTGTTTAACGGGGAAAATTATGAAGCCGCCTTCCCGATGTTCGAGGAAATGGCGGAACAGGGTATTCCGGAAGCAATAACAATGCTGGGGTATCTATATGAAATGGGCCTCGGAACAGAGCAGAATGAGGAAGAAATGCTGAAATACTACCGTATGGCTGCCGAGCTCGGGGAACCCATGGCGATCTTCAATCTCGGATGCTGCTATCGGGATGGACTGGGCGTTGAGCAGAATGATGAAGAAATGATCAGGCTTTTCGAGCGCGCCGCTGACATGGGAAACGCCAATGCGCAGTACAATCTCGGCTATTGCGATCATATGGGAGATGGCGTGGATCAGGATTATGATAAGGCCTTTGCGCTCTTTCAGCAGGCAGCGGATCAGGGCTTCCCGAATGCCATGTTCGCGCTTGGTGATTATTACTTCCTGGGAAACAGCGTGAAACAGGACACGGATACCGCGGTGGAATGGTACCGAAAGGCGTTGGCGGTCGGGTATGTACCGGATGAGACAGATTTCGAGCATCTGAAAACCTGTGCCGACAACGGGAATCCGGAGGCGCAGAACGAGCTTGGGAAATGCTATCGCATGGGTATCGGTGCTGTACAGGATGATAAAGAGGCGAACAGGTATTTCCGCATGGCCGCGGATCAGGGCTTTGCAAAAAGTCAGTATAACCTTGGAAACAGCTATCTTTATGGCCTCGGCGTGGAACAGGACTCTGAAAAGGCGGTAGAATACCTTCAGCTTGCCGCGGAGCAGGGACTGTTCCAGGCCCAGGGTATGCTCGGCTACATGTATGAAAACGGATTCGGTGTGGAAGCAGACCCCGAAAAGGCTGTAGAATACTATCAGGCCGCCGCAGACCAGGGAGACGCGTACGCGCAGAACAACCTCGGAAACTGTTATTTTTACGGTCGGGGTGTGGAGAAGGATATCGAAAAAGGCGTTCAGTATTATCAGCTTGCCGCGGAGCAGGGCGAACCGGCTGCTTTGAACAGCCTGGGCTGCTGCTATTGTGACGGCGTGGGTGTCGAACAGGATTACGAGAAAGCGCTGCAGTACTTCCAGGCGGCTGCGGAGCAGGGAAATGCCGATGCCATTTACAATATCGGGTATGGCTATTATCACGGCGAAGGTGTGGAAGCGGACTGTGACACGGCGATGGAATACTTCAAGACAGCCGCCGAAATGGGTCACTCGTATGCCATGTTCCTGATCGGTGAAAGCTATTATGAGGGGAAGGGATCAGAAAAAGATCCGGATCAGGCAGCCGAGTGGTACCTGAAAGCCCTCCGTGCCGGTTATGTGCCCGATGAACAGGATCAGAAGCATCTTTCCGATCTGTTCGCCGAGCTGTACAACCTGAAACTGGATTTCAGCGCCGCCTGATAAGCTGACCGGCATCTGCCATAGAATGTAGAAGTTTCTTTTCATGAGGTGTGTATTATGCTTGACATCGGCGAATGGAGCCGTGCGCTCCGGGGCGAGCTGTACGAGCGCTGGCCCAAGGATGAAAACGGAGAACCGGAGGAGCCCGTGCGCCTCGGCACGGCGATGAATCTCAACCTGTTTGACGAGCTGACGGTCAACATGCTTGAGGCCTGCGGTATCCCGTGCCTGCGCGTCGATCCCGGCGACGGGAGCTTCGGCAGGCTGATCTTCGGAATGAGCGGGCAGGGGACCGATATTTACGTCCCCAAAAGCATGGCGGAGGACGCTGCCGCCCTCTGCACCTATCAGGGCGAATATGAACCGGAAGTCTGACCGGAAGGTCTTTTGATAGGTAATCTGCGAATAATAAAAGAAAGGAAGTACCACCATGCCCAGAACCTACAAGGAAGAGTACCAGCACTGGCTCGACAGCCCCTCCCTCAGCGAGGAGGAATGGGCGGAGCTCAACGCGATCAAGGACGATGAGAAGGAGATCGAAAACCGCTTCTTCGCCCCTCTTGAATTCGGCACCGCGGGCTTGCGCGGCACGATGAAGCTCGGCCTGCACCACATGAATATCCACGTCATCCGCCACGCGACCCAGGCCTTTGCGAACGTCATCGCGGCTGAGGGCGAGGAGGCCAGGCGCAAGGGCATCGTCATTGCCCACGACTGCCGCCTCAACGGCGTGGAGTATGCCAGAGAGGCCGCCTGCGTCATGGCCGCCAACGGCATCCGCGTCCGCCTGTTCGACGCGCTGCGCCCCACGCCTGAGCTGAGCTTCGGCGTCCTCTACTACGGCGCGACCGCCGGCCTCAACATCACGGCCAGCCACAACCCCAAGGAGTACAACGGCTACAAGGTCTACTGGTCCGACGGGGCTCAGCTCCCCCCGCAGAAGGCCGACGCCATCTCCAGACAGATGGAGGCCATCGACATCTTCACCGGCTTCAAGACCTGCGACTATGACAAGGCCGTGGCCGACGGCATGATCCAGATCATCGGCGCGGAGACAGACGAGGCCTTCCTCGCCCGCGTCATGGACCAGGCCATCGACAAGGAGCTGGTCAAATCCGTCGCGGACGACTTCAAGATCGTCTACACCCCGTTCCACGGCTGCGGCTACAAGCTTGTACCCGAGGCCCTCAAGCGCCTCGGCATCAAGTACCTCTACCCTGTGCCCGAGCAGATGGTCATCGACGGCAACTTCCCCACGGTCGTGAGCCCGAACCCCGAAAACCCCGAGGGCTTCTACCTCGCGGTGGATCTTGCCAAGAAGGTCGGCAGCGACCTCATCATCGGCACCGACCCGGACTCTGACCGCATCGGCACCATGGTCCGCACCGGCGACAGCTACACCACCATCACCGGCAACCAGATGGGCGTGCTGCTTACGGACTACATCATCCGCGCGCGCAAGGCCACCGGCACCATGCCGGAAAACCCCGGCGTGCTGACCTCCATCGTCTCCACCAGCATGGTCCGCGCCGTCTGCGAGGCAAACGGCGTCCACTTTGAGGACACCTTCACCGGCTTCAAGTTCATGGCCGAGCGCATCGCCGCCTGGGAGGCCGCCAAGAGCTACAACTACATTTTCGCCTTCGAGGAGAGCTACGGCTACATGATGGGCGACTACGTCCGCGACAAGGACGCCGTCACCGCCTCCATGATGGTCGCCGAGATGGCCGCCTTCTACCACAAGCAGGGCATGACCCTCATGGACGCCATCAACGCCCTCTACGAGAAGTACGGCTGGTTCCGCGAGAAGACCCTCAACCTCGTCATGCCCGGCCTCGACGGCCTGCAGAAGATGAAGGCGCTGATGGCCGAGCTGCGCAGCAATCCCCCGAAGGAGATCGGCGGCCAGGAGGTCATCCGCACCCGCGACTACGCCGACGGCAGCATCTATGTCGCCGGCCTCGGCAAGGTCGGCACCACGCCCTTCTTCGGCTCCAACGTCCTCTACTTTGAGCTGGCGGACGGCAGCAGCTTCATCGTCAGACCCTCCGGCACCGAGCCGAAGATCAAGGTCTATCTCCTCGTGCGCGGCGAGAGCGGCGAGCAGTGCGCCGAGCGCATCGAGAAGTACAGCGAGTTTGCCGAAACCCTCAGGAGATGAAAAAGCTCTGGCAGCTCTTCGCTGCCTTCGCCCGTGTCGGGATCATGACCTTCGGCGGCGGCTACGCCATGATCCCGATCCTCGAGCGCGAGATCGTGGACAGGCACGGCTGGGCCACCGAGGAGGAGCTGATGGACTATTACGCCGTCGGCCAGTGTACGCCGGGCGTCATCGCCGTCAACACCGCGACGTTTATCGGCTATAAGGTCGCCGGAAAGCTCGGCGGCGTGATCGCGACCCTTGGCGTCGTGTTTCCGTCGGTGGTCATCATCACGCTCATCGCCGGCATCCTCACGAGCTTTTCGGAGGTACCCGCGGTCAAGAGCGCCTTTGCCGGCATCCGCGTCTGCGTCTGCGTGCTGATCGTCAATGCCGTGCTCAAGCTCTGGAGGAAGGCGGTCGTGGACAAGGCCACGCTTGTCCTCTTCCTGCTGGTCTTCCTGCTCAGCGTGTTTTTCAGCGTCTCGCCCGTCATCCTCGTGATCGTGTGCGCTGCCGCAGGTATTGCGCTGACAAGAATGGGGGTGCGGGGCAAATGATCCTTCTGCGCCTGTTCTTCGAGTTTTTCAAGGCCGGCCTCTTTGCGGTCGGCGGCGGCATGGCGACGCTGCCGTTTCTCTATGACATTTCCGCCCGCACGGGCTGGTTTACGCACGCGATGCTCGCGGACATGGTGGCCGTGTCGGAGTCGACACCCGGCCCCATCGGCGTCAACATGGCGACCTATGTGGGCTACGTGACTGCCGGCATCCCCGGCGCAGTCGTCGCGACGCTGGGCCTCGTGACGCCGAGTGTCATCATCATCCTCCTCATCGCGCGTGCGCTCACGGCCTTTCGCGCAAATCCCCTGGTGGACGCCGGTTTTTACGGCCTGCGCCCCTGCTCCATCGGCCTGATCGCGGCGGCCTGCGTGCTGGTGATCAGGATCGCCCTGTTCAACATCCCGCTCTATCAGGAGAGCGGACGGCTCCCTGACCTCTTCAACCTCAAGGCCATCGCCCTTGCGGCGGTGCTGCTTGTCTGCACACGCTGCGTGAAAAAGCTCAAGGGCCTGCACCCGGTCTTCTTCATCCTCGCCTCGGCGGTGGTCGGCGTCGTGTTCCGGTTTTAGCGTAGGGGGTCGATCCTCAGATCGACCCGAAGCCTCACCGTATCGGAGACGTGCGTATCAGGCGGCGACGCTTGCGCATCAAGGGATAATTGTACCGGATCACAGGTTTGCGGGCCGATCAGGGGATCGGCCCCTACGGGCGGTATACAGCGCCGTCAAAACAGCAACAGCCCAAGCATATAGGCCAGCAAGGCCGCAATACCCGCGCTCAGAAGGCGCCCTGTCATGTGCAGGGCGCCTTTGATTTGGCTCCCCGCAAGCACGCCAAGCGTCTGAAAGCACACAGAAAGCCCACCCCAGCCCACAAGAAACGCCGCGAGGGCGAGCGTCTCTGGCCCCGCACGCAGGCCCTGCAGCGCGGCGGTCCCGCTGCCGAGCTCAAAGAGCCCGGTGAGCATGGCCCGGACAAAACGCACGTCAAAGCCGAAGCGCCCCGCGAGCAGCGCGCAGAGCTTTGTCAGCATACCGCCGCCGTCCAGGACCGCAAGCAGCACGCTGAAACACAGCACAAAGCCGCAGACCTGCAGGATCGCCGGCACCGCCTGCCGCACCGCCGTAACCAGGGCGAGCGCGGGATCGGCGGTATCGAGCTGGAGGGGCTGTATTTCCCCGCAGGGCCTTCTCCCGCGAAACAGGAGCCCCGTGAAAAACGCCGCGAGGGCGTGCACGGCGTATAAAAGAAGCCCCAGCTTCACCGAGCCGAACACCCCGACGCCGACTGCCCCCACAATGAAGGCGGGGCCGGAGTTGTTGCAGAAGGCGAGCAGGCGCTCCGCCTCAGCCCGGGAGACGGCGCCGCTGCGCGCCATGTCGGCGATATACGCGGCCCCCGTGGGGTAGCCGCCCAGAAGCCCGATGAGAAACGCGGACGCGCCCGCACCGCTGACGCCGAAGAACCGGGCTGCCGCCGGGGCGCAGAGATACCCCAGAAGCCCCGGCAGGCCGAGCTGGTTCAGATAGCCCGACAGCACAAAAAACGGGAACAGCGACGGGATCAGCAGTCCGGCACAGACCCGCAGCGCCTCCCGGCAGGCGCCTGCCGCCGCGGCGGCGTTCATGAAAAGCGCGGCAAGCAGCGCAAGCCCCGCGAGAAGCGGCAGCCGGTTTCGTTTCAAATCCCTCATGCACACACCTCCTTGTCCCTCATCAAGCTATGCCGCGCCGCATAGAGATAGTATGGAAATTCAAAAAGCGAGGTGCTGCGTTTGAAAGCTGTGAGAGAGCTGCCCCTGGAGCTTGTCGAACGCCTGGAGCTGCCGGAGGAGCTCGTGCCCGGGAGGGGGCGGCTGACGCTGGACGGCGGCAGGCAGGCGCTGATCGAGGGCCAGCGGGGCATCCTGGAATACACGCCGGAGCGCATCGTGGTGAGCTTCGGGCGCGAAAAGCTCATGCTCGCGGGGGACAGCCTGCGTCTTCGGGCCATGAACGCGGGCGAGCTTCTGATCGCGGGCCGTATACGCGAAGCGGAGTGGGGGTGAGGACGGTGCGGATCAGCGACCGCCTGCGCGGTACCGTTTGGGTCGAAATCTTCGGAGCCTACCCGACCGCGCTTTTGAACGCCGCGGCGGGCGAGGGAGTCGAGCTCTGGGACGCCCGGAGCCTGGACGCCAACACCCTCCGACTGCGCAGCTTTGAGAACCGGCTCCCGGCGCTGGAAGAGATCGCCCGCCGCGGCGGCTGCGAGCTGCGGGTTTTGGAGCGCGCCGGCGGCGCCGCGGAGCGACGCCTTCTTCTGCGCAGACCGGGTCTCCTGATCGGTCTTGCCGTCGCGGCAGCGCTGCTGACTGTCTCCACGCTCTTCGTGTGGGACGTGGACGTGCGCGGAACGGAGAGCCTGAGCCGCGCGCAGGTCCTGCGCGCGCTGGAGGACAGCGGCTTCGGCGTCGGCAGCTTCTGGCCCGGCGTGAACACGGACATACTCGCCAGCGAGGTGATGCTGCGTCTGCCGGAGATCGCGTGGATGACGGTCAACGTGAGCGGCTCGCGAGCCGTGACCGCCGTGGTCGAGCGCGCGGAGAAGCCGGAAATGTACGGGGAGCAGGATACGGTGGATCTTGTTGCCTCCCGTGGCGGCCTGATCCGGCACATGAACGTGCTGGAGGGAGCCCCCGCCGCAGCGGAGGGGCAGCTCGTGACAGAGGGGCAGCTCCTGGTCAGCGGCGACCTCGAGAGCCTGACCGGGGAGCGGCGGCGCGTCAGAGCGCGCGGCAGCATTATGGCCGATACCTGGTACGAGCTCAACGCAGTCCGCCCCGCCGAGGAGGAGATGAAGACCCCGTCCGGCCTGCCGCACAGCCGCTTTGCGCTGGTGTTCGGAAAAAGACGTGTGAATTTGTATATTGGTAGTGGAAAAACTATTGACGGATGTGATAAAATCATTTCGGAATATACCCTCGGCCTGGACGGACTTTTTTCGACGCCTGTCCGCCTCGTGCGGGAGCGCTTTGTCCCCTATAAGACCGGGAGCGGGAGCGACTGGTCACCGCAGACCGCGGCGCGCAGGCTCTACGCCCTGCTCGGGGACAGGATCGAGGGACAGATCCTCTCCTGCCGCTTTACCGACGGGGAGAGCGGGGGACTGCGCGTGCTCACGCTGCGCGCCCACTGTACAGAGAACATCGCCCGGACGAGAGAGAGAAGCGGCTGAGGCGGCGAAAGGATTGCACATGATCGACAAAAGCATAGAAGTAGAACGGATGGAGCATGTCATCAGCGTCTTCGGCTCCTTCGACCAGAACCTCCGTATCATCGAGACGGAGCTGAGCGTAAAGGTGCTGGACCGGGACAACATGATCCATATCTGCGGCGAGGCGGAAAACGTCATGCTCGCCGAAAAGGCCATCAACGGCCTGCTGACCCTCGCCGCCAAGGGGGAGAACATCGACGCGCAGAATGTGCGCTACATTTTGAAGCTTGTGTCCGAGGGCAAGGAGACCAAGATCTCGGAGCTGGCGGGAGACGTGATCTGCATCACCGCCAAGGGCAAGCCCATCAAACCCAAGACCCTCGGCCAGAAGACCTACTGCGAGGCAATCCAGAACAACACGGTCACTCTCGGCATCGGCCCCGCCGGCACCGGCAAGACCTATCTCGCCGTGGCGGCGGCGGTGGCGGCCTTCCGCGCCGAGGAGGTCAACCGCATCATCCTGACCCGCCCCGCGGTCGAGGCGGGGGAGCGCCTCGGCTTTCTGCCGGGCGATCTGCAGAGCAAGGTGGACCCCTATCTGCGCCCTCTGTATGACGCGCTCTTCGACATGCTGGGCGCAGACACCTACCAGAAATACCTCGAGCGCGGCAATATCGAGGTCGCGCCCCTGGCCTACATGCGCGGGCGCACCCTGGACGACAGCTTCATCATCCTGGACGAGGCGCAGAACACCTCGCGCGAGCAGATGAAGATGTTCCTCACGCGTATCGGCTTCGGCTCCAAAGTCGTTATCACCGGCGACATCACACAGATCGACCTGCCCGAGGATAAGACCAGCGGCCTCAAGGTTGCCATGCGCGTTCTCGACGGGATCGAGGATATCGCCATCTGCCAGCTCACGGGCTCGGACGTGGTGCGCCACCGTCTGGTGCAGAAGATCATCGAGGCCTACGAAGTCTACGACAAGAAAAACCCGGCGGAGAAGCCCGAGAAGAAGCAGCCGCCGAAACGCTATTACAGGAGAGGATGAGCCATGCAGCACGAGGTTTTGATTTCCAGGGAGAAGCCCAATCTCGGCCACCGGGAGGCGGCGGGCCTTGTCAGAAAAGCCGTGGGCAGAGCGCTCGACGCGGAGGGGATCGCGGTCCCCTGTGTGGTAAGCGTTATGTTAACCGATGACGAGGGCATCCGCACTGTCAACAAAGAATTCCGAAACGTGGACAGCGCCACCGACGTGCTGAGCTTTCCGCTGAACGAGCTGAGCCCAGGCCGCTTCGACCCCGACGCCTGCGAGCGCGATCTGGACAGCGGTGCAGTCCTCCTCGGCGATATGATGATCTCCCTCGAGCGCTGCGAAAAGCAGGGCGAGGAGTTCGGACACGGCTTCGGACGTGAGATCCAGTACCTCACGGTCCACTCCGTCCTCCACCTTTTGGGCTATGACCATATAGACGAGGGCGAGATGAAAAAGCAGATGCGCGCCCAGGAGAAGGCCATCATGGGCGATTCATGATATTTCTATCCCGCAGGGGTCGATCCCTGGATCGACCCGAAGCAGACTGCAACGGGAACGAGCGGGCCGATGAGGGCATCGGCCCCTACGGAGGCAAGACATAACGTAAACGCCGTAGGGGTCGATCCCCAGATTGATCCAAAAAAACGGACAGAGAAACCGTAGGCCGATTAGAGCACCAGCCTCTATGGAAGAAGCGCTTCCTATGCGCAAGCGACCGACCAAAGTTGAGTAAATCAACTATACTTTATCATTTAAAAGATTATAATAAACTGCTAAAAGAGGAGCATGTTGAAGATGGCTGTTCATATTTTTGCTGTTACTGAGCAAAACTACCAGATTTGTGTTCAGCGGGGCCTTGTTGCAGTTCCTTATCTTGATAGCTATAGGGGAGATACAAAAGATGCACTCCTTTCTCGTTTTGCGGGCATCAAAGAAGATGACTATGTACTAATGTATGTTACAAAACCTGCTATGCAAATACGGGGCGTTTGGCAAGTTGAAGGGGCTCCATTTTATGATACTACTCCTGTTTGGCCACAGCGTATTGACGATAAAACCCAAGAAACACATTTGTATCCATTACGCTGTCGCATTAAATGGTCTAACACATTTTCTAAATATTTAAGTAGAAATGACATTTTTGATTTACAAAGCACTGGAAAACTATGGACATGGGCATTTGAACGAGCTACAGGCACTAATTCATTGTTCTCTATTTCGAATGCCGAATTTCAAGTATTACTGAAAGAGTTCAGAAAGCTGAATCCTTTTTCTTCGACAAAAGGGATTATCCTTCAGCCATACCCATACCATACACCTGATATTTGTCAATATTTACATTATAAGAACGGAAATCCGTGGTATGAATATACGCTGATGGCACTATTGAATTCGTCTTTTTCAAGAGGTGAATTTACAGATATTTTTGGTAATTATACAGACTATCTCTGCTATGTGCCTAACAACTTCGGAAAAGAAATGGATTTTCTTCTTTTTTATGAGAATCCCAATAATTATAATGAAATATTATCCTATGACATACTCGAATTGAAACTAAATGCTTTTGATGAAGATGCTTTGCGACAGTTAATCGGTTATGAATCGTGGTTATTACAGAA
The DNA here is from genome assembly GCA_902779945.1 of Oscillospiraceae bacterium. Lineage (GTDB taxonomy): Bacteria > Bacillota > Clostridia > Oscillospirales > Oscillospiraceae > Limivicinus. The sequence continues at coordinate 175,611 of CACZDN010000005.1, forward strand.
AAGAGTATCCGGTGATTTAAAGATGGTACGTACTACAGCTATTGCAAAATCTTTTCCCACTAATGTAAAAGATTATGTTTCAAAAAGAAATAAAATAGAAGGTAAACCAATTAAATTGTTAGAGTATTCCTACACAAACAATAAACTCAAACTTAATGAAGTAATTGTATAACTAGTTTCTGAATATCCAACACTATATAGATAAAAACAGCGTTTATAGTATGAGTAAAAAAATTAATCAACGGAAAGTGTGAAGCCTTCACCGTAGGGGTCGATCCCCAGATCGACCCGAAAAACGGACAGAGAAGCAGCGGGCCGATGAAGGCATCGGCCCCTGCATAAAAGACTTATCCTGTGTACAGGAGACCGGACAAAAGGGAAAACATAGGAGATCGCATATGACAAAATCAGCTATGATCACCGTCTGCGGCAGGCCGAACGCGGGCAAGTCGACCCTGACCAACGCCCTTGTGGGGGAGAAGGTCGCCATCGTCTCGCCCAAGCCGCAGACCACGCGCAACCGCATCACCGCCATCGTCGAGCACGGCGATACGCAGTTCGTGCTGCTGGACACCCCGGGCTTTCACAAGCCGAAGACCCGTCTCGGCGACTACATGGTCAACGTCGTGCGCGAGAGCGTGGCGGACGTGGACTGCGTCCTTTTGATGGTGGAGCCCGTGCCCGCGCCCGGCCCGCAGGAGGAGGCGCTCATCCAGCGCATCCGGGAGTCCGGCGCGCCGGCGCTGCTGCTCATCAACAAGATCGACACCGTGGACAAGGCGCGGCTTCTGGAGGTCATGGCCGTCTACGCCGCGGCTTACGAATTCGACGCTATCCTCCCGATCTCCGCCAAAACCGGAGACGGGCTGGACGAACTTCTGGATGAGCTGGAGAAGTACGCCGTCGAAGGGCCGCACCTCTTCCCGGACGACATGATCACCGACCAGCCGGAGCGCCAGATCTGCGCTGAACTCGTGCGCGAAAAGCTGCTGCGCTGTCTCGACAAGGAGATACCTCACGGCACCGCGGTCGAGGTCACCAAATTCTCCGAGCGCGAAAACGGCATTATCGACCTCGAGGTCACCATCTTCTGCGAGAAGGAGAGCCACAAGGGCATCATCATCGGGAAGAAGGGCGCGATGCTCAAAAAGATCGGGGAGCTCGCGCGGCACGACATCGAGGACTTCATGAGCACGAAGGTCAATCTCCAGACCTGGGTCAAGGTCAAGGAGAACTGGCGGGACTCCATGGCCTCGCTGAGAAACTTCGGGTTTACCGAACAGTAATTACCAGTATCACGTCCCGCGCACCGCCTCATACTATGAGCATGAGGTGGTACGAATGAGCGCAGACGCGATCTGGAACGCCTTTACCGAAACGGGCGAGCCCGCGCTATATCTGCTCTACCGTGCGGCGGAGGCGAATGACAGTCATGAAGAGGAGACCCGCGGCGAATAGACCGCGGGCCGGGGAACGAAGGGTACATAGATGTTTGAAACCGTGAACGCGCTGGTGCTGCGCGAGGTGCGCTACAAGGAGGCCGACCGCATCCTCACCCTCCTGACGGAAAGGGAGGGGAAGCTCACCGTCAAGGCGCGCGGCGCGCTTCGAAAAGGCAGCCGGATCGCCGCCGCGACCCAGCAGCTCACCTACGCGGAGATGACCCTCTTCGGCAACCGCGGTCGCTGGACCGTGAATGAGGCCGTCGTGAAGGAGGGCTTTGAGGGCCTGCGCGGCGACATGGAAAAGCTCGCCCTGGGCGCGTATTTTGCCGAGTGCGCAGAGGCGCTGAGCGTGGAGGAGCAGCCGGAGCCGGAGCTGATGCAGCTCTCGCTCAACTGTCTGTACGCCCTCAGCCGCGGCCTGCACGCGCCGGAGAAGATCAAGGCCGCCTTCGAGACGCGGCTCATGTGCGTCTCGGGCTACGCGCCAGAGCTCATGACCTGCGCCGTCTGCGGCAGAGAGCCGGAGGACCCGGTCCTGAGTCTCGACCACGGCCGGGTCTGCTGCCGTGCGTGCTCGGGCGCGGGGGAGCGGGCGGAGCTCGGCCCGGAGGGACTCAAGGCTCTGCGCTATCTCGCCGCCGCGCCCGCAAAGCAGCTTTTGTCCTTTTCACTCGCGGATACCGACCTTCTGCGCCTCGGCGCGGCCTCGGAGCGCTATCTGCTCCGGCGCGCGGAGCGGGGCTTTCCCACCCTGGACTATTGGAAGAAACTGCGAAATTATTCGATAAACACGGAGAGAGAGATATGAGCTTTTTTGAGAAATCCCTGAACACGCTGGAGCTGCCCGCGGTCCTGAATATGCTGGCCGCCGAAGCGGTGAGCGAGCCTGCGAAGGAGCTCGCCCTCAGGCTGACGCCGTCGACCGAGGAGGGGGAGGTGCGCCACCGCCTCGCGGAGACGACGGCTGCAAAGTCCATGATGGTCGTGCGCGGCAGCCCCTCGTTCTACGGGGTGAAGGATGTGCGCGCATCGCTGGCAAGGGCCGATCTCGGCGGCGCGCTCAACACGCGGGAGCTGTTGGAGATCGCCCACGTTTTACAGTGCGCGCGTCTCGTGCGCGGCTACCTCGCGGACGACACCGTGGGCAAGACGCCCATCGACTTCCTGTTCTGCGCGCTGCACGCCAACCGCTTTCTCGAGGAGAAGATCAGCTCCTCCATCGTGGGCGAGGATGAGATCGCGGACGCCGCCTCGCCGGAGCTTGCGAACATCCGCCGTCAGATGCGCGCGGCGGCGGCCAGGGCGCGCGAGGCCCTGCAGAAGATCATCTCCTCCCCGGGCTACGCGAAGGTCCTGCAGGAGCCGATCATTACCCAGCGCTCCGACCGCTACGTCGTCCCGGTGAAGGCCGAGTGCAAGGGGGCCATCAACGGCCTCGTGCATGACATCTCCGCCTCCGGCGCGACCATCTTTGTCGAGCCCATGGCCGCCGTCAAGGCCAACAACGAGCTGCGTGAGCTCGCGGCGAAAGAGCGCGCGGAGATCGACCGCATTCTGGCAGAGCTCTCCGCCGACTGCGCCGAGCACCGCGACGGCATCACCGCCGATTACGAGGTCCTGGTACAACTCGACCTGATCTTCGCCAAGGCAAAGCTCTCCTACAAGCTCGACTGCGAGCAGGCGGCCATGGACGGAAAGGGCATCGCTCTGCGCCGTGCGCGCCACCCGCTGCTGGACCAGAGCAGGGCTGTCCCCATCGACGTCGAGCTGGGCGACAGCTTCGACACCCTGGTCATCACCGGCCCGAACACCGGCGGCAAGACCGTCTCCATCAAGACCATCGGCCTGCTGGCCGCCATGCACCAGTGCGGCCTGCACATTCCGGCCGCCGACGGCAGCAATCTCCCGGTTTTTACCCACATCCTCGCCGACATCGGCGACGAGCAGAGCATCGAGCAGAGCTTGTCCACCTTCTCGGCGCACATGAGCAACATCGTCAGCATCATTGCCGAGTGCGACGAGCGCTCCCTCGTCCTCTTCGACGAGCTGGGCGCGGGCACGGACCCGACCGAGGGCGCGGCTCTCGCCATCGCCGTGATCGAGCATGTGCGCCGCTGCGGGGCGGTCGTCGCCGCCACCACCCACTATGCCGAGCTCAAGGTCTACGCCACAAACGAACCGGGCGTGCAGAACGCCTCCTGCGAGTTCGACGTGGACACCCTGCGCCCGACCTACCGGCTTCTGGTCGGCATCCCGGGCAAGTCCAACGCCTTTGCCATTTCCAAGCGCCTCGGCCTGGACGAGGAGATCATCGAGGACGCAAAGACCCGTGTGAGCTCCGAGAGCGCGAGCTTTGAGGCCACCATCGAAAAGCTCGAGCAGACGAGACTTTTGCTGGAAAAGGACCGGGAGGAAGCTGCGCGGAAGCTGCGCGAAGCGCAGGAGAACGCGAAGAAGGCCGCCATGCTGCGCGCAGAGCTGGAGGTCCGGCTCGACAAGGCGGACGTCAAGTCCCGCCGCGAGGCCGAGCGCATCCTGGCCGACGCCCGTGCCACCGCGGAGGATGTCTTCCGTGAGCTGGACGAGATGCGAAAAATGGCCGATCAGGACGAGGACGCCAGCCGCGTGAACGAAGCCCGCGCCCAGCTCCGGCGGCAGCTCAACCTCTCGACTGAGGCGCTGCAGCGCGAGCTGCACCCCCAGCTTGAAAACCAGACCTCCTCGCGCCCGGTGAAGCCCGGCGACACGGTACAGATCAAGTCCATGGGCGTCAAGGCCGAGGTCGTCTCCCGGGCGCCCGACGGGACGCTCTCTCTTCGCGCGGGGATCATGAGTGTGACGGCGAAGGAGGACGAGGTGCTGCTGCTCGAAAACGAACAGGCCCCCAAAGCGAAGAGCGCCGCCAAGGGAGGCGGCGGCCAGATGCGCAGCATGTCCATCTCGCCGGAGATCGACCTGCGCGGCATGGAGGCTGTGGAGGCCGAGCTTGCCGCGGAACGCTATCTGGACGGCGCGGTGATGGCAAAGCTCAAGACCGTCACCATCATCCACGGAAAGGGCACCGGCGCGCTGCGCAGCGCGATCCACCAGATGCTCCGGAAAAACAAGTTTGTCAAGTCCTTCCGCCTGGGTCGTTACGGCGAGGGGGAGAGCGGCGTGACCGTGGTCGAACTGAAATAAAAAGTGTTTTTATAAAACAAAAGAAATGTCTAAAATAACGAATCAGTCGAAAGCAGTTGACGATTGCGCGAAAATTTGATAAAGTGTTATTACAGTTTCCTATATGGATTAAGGAGTAAGGGGTGGCGACTATGATAACCAAAGAAGTAGTCATTAACAACCAGGTCGGCCTGCATGCCAGACCCGCGACCTTCTTCATTCAGAAGGCGAATGAATTCAAGAGCAGCATCTGGGTCGAGAAGGAAGAGAGACGTGTCAACGCCAAGAGCCTGCTGGGCGTGCTTTCCCTCGGCATCGTGAAAGGCACCGCCATCACGATCATTGCTGACGGCTCCGACGAGGAAGAGGCGATTGCAACGCTCTCCGCGCTGATCGACTCTGACTTCTCCGAGTGAATCTACACATAGAAAGAGGCGTGTGTTTGATGCACACGCCTTTTTTTCATGAAACGGGTGATAGCATGAACAAGGAAAGAATCGCGAGCTGGGAGATGCTGCTGTGCGCCGTGCTGTGGAGCGTGGCGGGCATCCTCTTCAAGCTTATCCCGTGGAACGCCTTTGCCATCGCAGGGATGCGCAGTCTCGTCGCGGGCGTCACCATTTATATCTTCATGCGGCTGGCGGGCTTCTCCTACGTCTTCAACCGCAACACGGTCCTGACGGGCATCTTCTCCGGCTGCACCTACCTGTGCTTCACCGTGGCCAACAAGCTGACGACCTCGGCCAACGCCATCGTGCTGCAGTTTACGTCCCCCATGTTCATCATCCTGTACTCCACGCTCTTTTTCCACAAAAAAATCCGGAAGCAGGACCTGACCGCGGTGCTCTGCACCATGGCGGGCATCGCGCTGTTTTTCTTCGACCAGCTCGAACCCGGCTATATCCTCGGCAACTTCGTGGCGATCGCCGCGGGCATGTTCATGGCCGGGATGTACGTCGTTGTCGGAGAGATCGGGGAGGAGGAGCGCTTCTCCGGCATCCTGAACGGACAGCTCCTCACCTTTCTTGCGGGCCTGCCCTTCTTCCTGCTGACGCGCCCGGAAATCACCCGGACGGCGGTCCTGGCCCTGCTCGTCCTCGGCGTGTTCCAGCTCGGCCTGTCCTACATCCTGTATGTCCGGGCCAGCAAGTACTGCCCGCCGCTGGCCTGCTGCCTGCTGGGCGCCGTGGAGCCACTGCTCAACCCCCTGTGGGTCTTCCTTTTCGACGGGGAGAAGCCAGGCGTCTTCGCCCTCCTGGGCGCGGCGGTGGTCATCGTCTCCATCACGCTGTGGAGTATCTTCGGAAAGGAAAAACAGACGGTGTAAGCGGCTGCGCCCGGGCGCAGGGGCTTGAACCCCCCCTTGCCTAAAGGGGGGTGGCAGCGAGCTTGCGAGCTGACGGGGGGATACGGTTCACCGCGCGCCGGTGTAGAACCGTGTATCCCCCAGTCACGGCGCGGGCGGACACGCGCCGTGCCAGCCCCCTTTAGGCAAGGGGGCCATTTCCCCGGATCGACCCGAACAATCCAAACCATTGAGGTGCCCATGGCAAATCCCGTATTGGACAATTTAAGAGACAAGGCCAACCGACTGCCGCTGCTGCCGGGCGTGTACATCATGCTCGACGCGCAGGGGCAGGTCATCTATGTGGGCAAGGCCAAGAAGCTGAAAAACCGCGTGAGCAGCTATTTCCACGGCGAGCATCTGCCCAAGGTCGCCGCCATGGTGGAGAAGGTGCGGGACTTCAACGTCATCGTCGCGGGGAGCGAGTTTGAGGCGCTGGTGCTGGAAAACTCCCTTATCAAGCGCCACAAGCCGCACTACAACATCCTGCTCAAGGACGACAAGGGCTACCCCTTTATCCGCCTGGACATGCGGGAGGAGTACCCCACTCTCTCGGTCGAGAGCCGCGTGCTCAAGGACGGCGCGCGCTACTTCGGCCCCTTCGGCGGCAGGAGCCTGACCTTTGACATCATCACCACCGTGTCAAAGGCGCTGCTGCTGCCGGACTGCACGCGCAAATTCCCGCGCGACATCGGCAAGGAGCGCCCCTGTCTCAATTACCACATGGGCACGTGCGCGGGCTGGTGCCTCCGGGACAGCGACGCGGAGGACTACCGCCGCCGCATGGCCCAGGCCGCCCTCATCCTGGAGGGCAAGAGCCGGGAGCTCATCGAGGACCTGCGTGCCCGGATGGAGCAGGCGGCGGAGGAGCTGCGCTTTGAGCGGGCCGCCGAGCTGCGCGACAGGCTGCGCGCCGTCGAGGGGCTTGCCAACAGGCAGCGCGTGATCGCCACCGCCTTTGCCGACACGGACGCGGTGGGCTTCTGCCGCGGCGCGAAGACCTGCTTCACCGTGCTGCACTTTGTAGACGGCAATCTCGTCGGCAAGGATACCGAGATGATGGAGGAGCCCATCGAGGAAGACAGCGACGCACTGTCCGGCCTCGTGCGCCAGTACTATACCGCGCACCGCGGCGGCTGGCCGAAGTCCATCCTGCTCCCCCTGGAGATCGAGGATGCGGCCGATCTGGAGGAGCTGTTGAGCCAGGTCTCCGGCCGGCGTATCTATATCGAGACGCCGAAGCGGGGCGAGCGTATGCGCCTCATCGAGAGCGCGGCCCTCAACGCGAGAGAGGAGATCCAGCGCCGTACCACGCACGAGCAGCGCCGCAGCAAGACTCTCGAATGGCTGCAGAGGGCGCTGGAACTGGAGAGCTTTCCACACCGCATCGAGGCCTTCGACATTTCAAACCTCGGGGCGACCGGCATTGTCGCCGCGATGACCGTCCATGTGGACGGCAAGCCTCTCAAGCGCGACTACCGCAGATTCCGTATGCGCGACCTCGACGGCCCGGACGACTACGCCAGCATGTACCAGGCCGTGACCCGGCGGTTCAGGCACTACCTCGAAAAGGACGAGAAGTTTGCCGACTGCCCGGACTTGCTTCTCATCGACGGCGGAGACGTCCACGCGGCGACGGCGGAAAAGGCGCTGCGTGATCTCGGTCTCTCGGTCCCCGTCTTCGGCATGGTCAAGGACGACAGACACCGCACCCGCGCCCTCATCCGCTCCGACAGCCGCGAGATCGGCATCAAGGGCAATCAGGCGGTTTTTGCCCTCGTCGGCGCGATCCAGGAGGAGACCCACCGCTTCGCCATTGAGTACCAGCGCTCCCTGCGCAGGGAGGGCCTCGCCTCGAAGCTGGACGAGATACCCGGCGTGGGCGAAAAGAGGAGAAACGACCTCATCAAGAGCTTCCAGTCGCTCAAGGCCATCCGCGAGGCGAGCGCCGAACAGCTCGCCCTCGTGGTGCCGAAAAACACCGCACAGGCGGTCTATGAGTATTTTCATAAGCCTGAGGAGGAAACACCGTAGGGGTCGATCCCCAGATCGACCCGCGCGTGAGAACGGGTGTTTTACGGATTCGCCGGGGCAAATACGCAGACTGAGGCGGTACTGCCGGGCTGATCAGGGGATCAGCCCCTACGGAGTTTGACCTACGGGTTTCGCCGTAGGGGCGGTATTGTTTACAAGGAGACAGGAGGAAACACCATGCGCGTCATCACAGGTTCCGCCCGCGGACGAAAGCTGAAAACGCCCGAGGGCATGGACATCCGCCCCACCACCGACAACGTGAAGGAGTCGCTTTTCAACATCCTGCAATTCGACATCGAGGGCCGGCGCGTGCTGGATCTATTCGCCGGCACCGGCCAGCTCGGCATCGAGTGCCTGAGCCGCGGCGCGCGCGAGGTCGTGTTCATCGATCACAGCCGCGACGCCGTCAAAATCATCCGCGAGAATCTCAAAACCTGCGGATTTGCCGCGCCCGTTTTGCAGCAGGACGCACTTTCCTACCTGAACGGCTGCGGAAGCTTCGACCTCATCCTCGTTGACCCGCCCTACGATGCGGAGCTCTACGAACCGGTCCTGGAAAAAATCAATTCAATTGACATCCTGTCGGATGGTGGTATAATACTGTGTGAAGCAAGACGGGAGAGGGCGCTGCCGGAGCTGCGCGCGCCGTACGGCAAGCGCAGGGAATACTGCTACGGCAGGGTGAAGCTCGCCCTGTACAGCAAGGAGAGCGTGTGATGAGAACCGCGATATGCCCCGGCAGCTTTGATCCGGTTACACTCGGCCATCTCAATATCATCACGCGGGCGGCGCAGATCTTCGACCGTGTGGTCGTCTGCGTGGCGGCGAATGCCAACAAGCCTACCCCCATGTTCACGGTGGAGGAGAAGATCGACATGCTGCGCACCGTCGTCGCGCCCTATCCGAACGTGAGCGTGGAGGTCAATACCGGCCTGCTAGCCGAATTTGCCAGACGCTATGAGGGCGCGGTTTTGGTCAAGGGTATGCGCGCCGCGTCCGATTTTGACTATGAGTTCCAGATGGACCTCATCAACAAGCGCATCAATCCCGCGCTTGAGACCATGTTTCTGACGGCGGATCAGCGCTACACTTTTCTCAGTTCCTCCATCGTCAGGGAGATGGCGCACTACGGCGCGGAGCTCAGCGGCCTCGTGCCGGAGGAGATCATCGCATTCATCGAAGCCAAAGCAAAATCAGGGAGAGGGTGAGCCGCATGGCGAACAACGACATCATCGAAATGCTGGACGTCCTGTACGGCATGGTGACCGAGGCGTGGAGCGTCCCCCTCGGCAACGACAAGTGCATCATCGAGAGGGAAAAGGCGATCGAGATTATCAATGAGATCAAGGCCAATCTTCCCACCGCCATCGCGGAGGCTCAGCGCCTCGTCGCCGCCAGGGACGAATTTATCGGCAACGCCAAGCGTGAGGCCGAAGCCCTGCGCAAGAACGCCGAGGAGCAGGCCCACCTCATGATCGAGGAGCAGGAGGTCGTCCGCGTCGCGCGCGCCAGAAGCAGCGAGATGATCGCCTCCGCAGAGAGCAAGTCCAAGGAGCTGCGCCGTGTCGCTTCCGAATATGTGGACGATCTGATGCGCCAGACGGAGGAGAGCATGAGCGCTGCGCTGCAGACCATACGCGGCGCGCATGAGTCGTTCACGGCGCTCGGCGGCGGCATCGCTTCCCAGCCTGCCCCCGCGCAGCAGCAGCCGAAGGGCCAGCCGGTCAAACAGCAGCAGCCGGCCCGCCAGGCACAGCCGCAGAAGCAGTCCGCCCAGCCGCGCCAGCAGCAGGCGAGACAGCCGCAGAACCCGCCCCCTCAGGGCAAACCGGACCCGCTCTCCTCCAAGATCCAGCGCATCGAGCGGGACGAGTAAAGCACAAGATATTGCATCTGTTCCCACCCTGTACGCAAGTACTTGGGTGGGAACTTTTTTGCGTAAAAAAGCGCAAGAAAAAGTCAAAATATAACAAAAAGTTTCGCTTGCTTTTTGCGGGAAGCCCACATATAATACAATCACAGTGGTGGAAAGTGGGGCGAAATGGGTCTTGATCCCACGATAGGGGGCGCGGCGATGACAGGAGAATACCAGCACTCTCTTGACAGCAAGGGACGTTTGTTTATGCCTGCCAAGCTCAGGGATGAGTTGGGCGAGGTCTTTTTTATCACAATCTCGATGGATCGCTGCCTCTGCGTTTACAGCGGCGAGAGCTGGCGGGTGCTGGCGGAGCGCGTCAGCGCCATGCCCTTTGTCAAGCAGCGCAGGATGCGGCCGCTCTTCGCCCACGCTGCCCGCTGCGAGCTGGACGCGCAGGGCCGCGTCCTGATCCCGCAGAACCTGCGCGACTACGCGGGCTTTACCAAGAGCGTGACGATCGTGGGCTGCAACAACCATGCCGAGCTTTGGGACAGCGAGGCCTGGAGCGCGGTCTTCGCGCAGGAGACCACACCCGAAAACATCGCGGCGGTCATGGAGGAGCTGGAGTTTTGACGATGGAAAACGAAAGGCAGACAGGTCTGCATGTCTCCGTTCTGCTGGACGAGTGTATAGAGAACCTGAATATCGACCCGGATGGGATCTATCTCGATGGGACGCTCGGCATGGGCGGACATTCTTATGAGATCGCCTCCCGGCTCTCCTCGGGGCGTCTCATCTGCATCGACAGGGACGAGACGGCCATCGAGAGGGCCGGAAGGCGTCTTGCTCCTTTTGGGGACAGGGTAACGCTGGTGCACGGCAACTTCTCGGACGCCGCCGCGATTCTGGACAGTCTCGGCATAGCGGGTGTGGACGGGATGCTCTTCGACCTCGGCGTGTCCTCCCCGCAGCTTGACGAGGCGGAGCGCGGCTTTTCCTACATGGCGGACGCCCCTCTGGACATGCGCATGGACAGGGGGAGCGCGCTTACAGCCTCGGAGATCGTGAACACTTGGGACGAGGCCCGGCTCAACCGCATCCTGTGGGACTACGGCGAGGAGCGCTGGGCCAGGCGTGTGACCGCCGCGATCCTGAAGTCCCGTGAGAGAAAGCCCATTGAGACAACGCTGGAATTGGCGGACATTATCCGCAGCGCCATGCCGGCCGCGGCCCTGCGTGAGAAGCAGCACCCGGCCAAGCGCACATTTCAGGCCATCCGCATCGCCGTGAACGACGAGCTGGGCGCGATTGCCGCTATGATGGACACCGCGCCGGACAAGCTCAGGATCGGCGGCAGACTGTGCGTGATCAGCTTCCACTCGCTGGAGGACCGGATCGTCAAGTCCGGCATCCACGCGCGGGAGAATGGCTGCACCTGTCCGCGCGAGGCCCCGGTGTGCACCTGCGGCTTCAAACAGACGCTGCGCTCCGTCTCCCGCAAGCCCATCCTCCCGAGTGCCGAGGAGCTGGAGCGAAACCCCCGTTCGCGCAGCGCCAAGCTCCGGGTGGCGGAGCGCGTATGAGAAGCGGGGACAGACTCGCGCCGCTCCTGTTTCGCGCCGTATGTCTCGGCTTTTCGGCGGCGTTGCTGGTGCTGACGCTCTTCTGCCAGATCAGCCTCGTGCGCGCGGAGAAGGAGATCTCCGACCTGAACGGCGCGATCGCGGCGGCGGAGAACCGGCGCATCCTTTTGCAGATCCGCACAGATACGGCACTCAGACTGGACGAGCTGGAGCGCCGCGCGATACAGGAGCTCGGCATGCGGCGTCCGGAACCCGGACAGATCACCGTGCTCCACAGCGTGGGATAAAGATACGGCCTCCCGAATAAGCTGTCACCAGACAGATTTACACGGAGGCTTTGAAAATGGCAGCTTTGACAAAAACCTCGGCGCCCGTCTCCCGGCAGATGCTCCGGAGAGGCGCGGTGCTCGCGGCAATATTCGGCGCAGGCGCGACAGCCGTGCTGCTGGCGCGGCTTTACCATATCCAGATCACGGACCACAGCTTCTATGAAAACCTGGCCGTCTCGCAGCAGCTCCGGGAGGCCCCGGGCGCTGCGGCGCGCGGCACGATCTACGACTGCAACGGCAACATCCTCGCGGTCAGCGCCTCGGTGGACAACGTCTACCTGAGCCCCGCGGAGATCGAGACGAACGGCGAGGACCGGGAGCTCATCGCGCGGGAGCTGTCGCGCATCCTGGGGCTCGACTATGCGGACGTTTACGAGAAGTCCGGCCGACGCGGAAGCTGGTACGTCACGGTCGCGCGCAAGATCGAGACCGACAGGGCCGACGCGATCCGCCGCTTCAAGGCGGAAAACAGGATCAGCGGCGTCAGGCTCGAGACCGACAGCAAGCGCTATTACCCCAACGGCAGGCTGGCCTGCCATCTGCTGGGTTTCGTCGGGACGGACAACTACGGGCTCGAGGGCATCGAGGCCCGGTACGACAAGGCCCTCGCCGGCACGGCAGGGAAGAGCCTGCGGGCCACCAACGCCTACGGCGGGGAGATGCTTCTCCACCGCTACGGGGAGTACCGGCCCGGAGATGACGGCTGCGACCTCGTGACCACCATCGACGCCACGATCCAGTATTATGTGGAAAAGCACCTTCGCCAGGCGGTGCTGGACTTCGACGTGCAAAACGGCGCAGGGGCCATCGCCATGGACGTGAACACCGGCGGCATCCTCGCCATGGCGTCGCTGGGGGACTACGATCCCAACAGCTTCCTCACGGTCAGCGACAGCGCACAGCTTCTCATAGACGGGGCCGCGACAAAGGAGGAGGCCGCAGCGCTTCTCGCGCAGGCCCAGGCCAGACAGTGGCGCAACAAGGCCCTGTCCGACACCTATGAGCCGGGCTCCACCTTCAAGATCATCACGCTCGCCATGGCCCTCGAGGAGGGGAAGGCGGGCCTCGGCGATAGCTTCTACTGCGGCGGCGAGACCCATGTCACGGGGCGCACCAACCCCATCCGCTGCTGGAAGAGCGGCGGGCACGGCAGCCAGACGCTGACGCAGGCGGTGCAGCACTCCTGCAACGTGGCCTTTGTCAACATCGGCCAGCGTGTCGGCGCGGAGCGTTTTTATGACTACTGTGAAGCTTTCGGCTTTCTGAAGCTCTCGGAGGATCCTGACGCGAGCCTTACGGCCCGCACCGGCATCGACCTGTCGGGCGAGAGCGGGAGCATCTGGTGGAGCAAAAACACTTTCTGCTCGAAGAAAAACCTGTCGCAGCTCGCGGCAGCTTCCTTCGGACAGACCTTCACCATTACGCCGCTGCAGCTCGTGACGGCGGTGAGTGCCTGCGTCAACGGCGGCAGGCTTATGGAGCCCTATGTCGCCCGGCGCCTGATCGCCCCGGACGGCAGCGTGCGCTACGAGCATGAGCCGAAGCTGGTCCGCCGCGTCATCAGCGAGCAGACCAGCCGCACGGTGCGCGAGATACTGGAAAAGGTGGTGGGCGATCCCACGGACGGTACGGGCCGCAACGCCGCCGTCCCCGGCTACCGCATCGGCGGCAAGACCGGCACCAGTGAGAAGGTCAGCCTCGAGGCGCGCACCGGCCAGAAGGAATATATCGTCTCCTTCATCGGCTTTGCCCCGGCGGATGATCCGAAGATCGCGCTTCTGGTGTTTCTCGACACACCCTCGGACAGATCCGGCATTTACATCAGCGGCGGCCAGATGGCGGCGCCCGTCGTCGGCAGCATGATGGCTGACATCCTGCCCTACCTCGGAGTAGAGCCCGCACGGAGCGCGTCGGACGGCGCGGTGATGCCGGCCTGCGTGGGGCTCGATCTGCCGGAGGCCGGCGAGAAGATCAAAGCGGCGGGACTGCGCTACCGCACGATCGGCAGCGGCAGTACTGTCACAAACCAGCTCCCCGCCGCCGGCACGGTCATCGCGGCGGACACGGAAATCATTTTGTATTTTGACGCGGAGGTCTCCCCAGAGCTGGAGACCATGCCGGAGCTCACGGGCATGAGTCTGGAAAAGGCCCGCGACACGCTCTCCTATTACGGACTATATCTCAGCACCCGCAGCGGCGTCACGGATATGGCGCGCCAGACCGTCAGCGGCCAGAGCGTCAAGGCGGGTACGGAGCTCTGCCACGGCAGCATCGTCGAGGTCACGCTGATCGACAGCGACGAGGGACTGCTGGGGCGATATTGATCGAAAGAAGCGGAGGAAGCGGAAATGAAGCTGTCTGAGCTGATAAAGAATCTTGATATCCTGGACTGCACGGCCAATCCGGAGCTTGAGATCACCGGCGTCAGCTATGACTCCCGGAAAACGCAGCCGGGAGACCTGTTCGTCGCCATCAAGGGCTTTGAGTCAGACGGGCACCGTTTTATCCCCAAGGCCCTGGCAAACGGCGCGGCCGCCGTGCTGTGCGAGGACGCGCCCCTGGACGAGACCCCTTACGTGAAGGTCGCGGACTGCCGCCATGCCCTTGCCATCGTCAGCCGCGATTTTTTCGGAAACCCGGCGTCACGCATGAAGCTCATCGGCTTTACCGGCACCAGCGGCAAGACCAGCTCGACTCAGATCCTCAAGCATGTGCTGGAGACCGCGGTCGGGGCCAAGGTGGGCCTCATCGGCACGAACGGCAACATGATCGGCGGCACTCTCCTGCATACCGAGCACACTACGCCCGAGAGCCGGGAGCTGCACGAGCTCTTCCGTGAGATGGCGGACGCGGGCTGCACCCATGTGGTGATGGAGGTCTCCTCCCATTCGCTGGAGCTCTCGCGCGTGGCGGGCATCGAGTTCGACGTCGCGGTGTTTACCAATCTCTCGCAGGACCACCTGGACCTGCACGGGACAATGGAGGCCTACGCCGCGGCAAAGAAAAAGCTGTTTTCCCAGTGCCGCGCCGCCTGCATCAACACGGACGACGAGCGCGGCGCCTACATGGCCGCGGGGGTGAAATGCCCGCTCCTGCGCTACTCCGTCAACAACAGCACGGCGGAGCTCACGGCGAAGGACGTGCGCCTCACGGCGTCCGGTGTGCGCTTTGCCGCCGTATACGGGGGAGAGCTCGCCATCACAAAGCTCGCGATCCCGGGGATGTTCTCGGTCTACAACGCCCTGAGCGTGCTGGCGGCCTGCCTCGCGCTGGGGATACCGCTCCCGGATGCCGCCGCGGGCGTGAGCAGCGCTGCGGGCGTCAAGGGCCGCATGGAGTCGGTGCCGACGGACGGCGACTACTCCGTCATCATCGACTATTCCCACAAGCCGGACGCGCTGGAGAAGGCGCTCAAGGCCCTGCGCCCCGTGACACGGGGACGGCTCATCGTCCTCTTCGGCTGCGGCGGCGACCGCGACCGCGGCAAGCGCTCCATCATGGGGGCCATCGCCGCAAAGAACGCGGATCTCGTCATCGTGACCAGCGACAATCCCCGCACGGAGGACCCCATGGACATCATCCGGGAGATCCTGCCCGGCACGGAGGAGGGTCCCGCCGCCTGCAGGATGATCTGCGACCGGCCGGAGGCGATACGCTGGGCTATTGACAACGCAGGGCCCGGTGATGTAATATTGCTTGCCGGCAAGGGCCATGAGGATTATCAGGTCATCGGACACGAGAAGCATCATATGGACGAACGGGAGATCGTGGCGGACTGGCTGGAAAAGAGAAAAGAGCGGCGCTGAGCCCTCTGTAAAACGGAGTATGATATGACGATCAAGCTGATAACTGCTTTCGTGCTGGCGTTTCTGTTCTCCAGCGCTTTCGGAAAATATTATGTCCTCTGGCTGGTAAAGCAAAAGGCCGGCCAACAGATCAAGACAGAGGTGGACTGGCACCAGCAGAAGGCCGGCACCCCGACGATGGGCGGCGTGATGTTTATCCTCGGCGCGATTCTGGTCTGCCTGACGGTGGGCTTTGACGGAATGCTGCACGGCCGCTTTGAACATATCTTCGTCCTGCTTTTCGCCTGTGTGTTCGGGATCATCGGGATGCTGGACGACTGGGAAAAGCTAAAAAAGAAGGAGAACACGGGGCTGAGCTCCCGTAGCAAATTCCTGCTGCAGCTGGCGGCGGCGCTGGTGTTCATCCTGATCATGCGGCAGCTCGGTTTTGTGCGGCCCAATCTCTATGTGCCCTTTTCCCAGCGGACGGTCTACATGCCCGAGTGGATGTATTTCGTGTTTGCGGCTTTTGTCATCGTCGGCACGGTCAACGCCGTCAACATCACCGACGGGGTAGACGGGCTTGCAAGCGGGACCTCGCTGCCGGTATTCCTGTTTTTCGTGGCGGTCTCCATGGCCTGGGGCCGGCGCTTTCAGGAGCTTGGCATTTTTGCCTCGGCCATGGTGGGCGGCCTCTGCGGCTTCCTTATTTATAATTTCAACCCCGCCAGGTGCTTTATGGGCGACACGGGCTCGCTCTTTCTCGGCGGCGCCATCGCGGCGCTGGCCTTTGCCTATGATATGCCGCTGATCCTCATCACGCTCGGCCTCGTCTTCATCGTCGAGACCCTGTCCGACATTATCCAGGTGAGCTATTTCAAAATCACCAGGAGGATCTACGGGCAGGGCCGCCGCGTGTTCAGGATGGCCCCCCTGCACCACCATCTGGAGATGGGCGGCTGGTCAAACAAAAAGTGGAAGGAAAAAGAGCTCTTCTGTCTCTTTACCGGAATATCTCTCGCCATGGCGATCATATCCTTTATTGGGGTGTATCAGAGATACCCCCGATGATTGACAGGGCCGGGGAGGTGGGAATATGCGCTATGACGTGGCCCGCCTCGCCGGCCCTTCGGACGCTCCGGCGCGCAGGGGCAGGGCCTCCTTTGACGGGCCCTTCTTTGTGCTGAGTATGCTGCTTCTGGCCGCGGGGGTCGTCATGGTCCTCTCGGCCAGCTATCCGCGGGCCTGGTACGATCCCGGCAATGTGACCGGCGGCAACGCGGCGTATTACTTCGTGCGCCAGCTCATCTTCGCTCTGCTCGGCGTAGCGGCCATGCTGCTGGCCTCCCGGGTGCCGATGGCGCTCTACCGCCGCTGTGCCTTTCCCTTTTTGATCGTGACGCTGATCCTGCTGATGCTGGTGCCCCTCATCGGGGTCAAGGCCAACGGCTCGCGCCGCTGGCTCGGCGTGGGCGGCCTCACGCTGCAGCCCTCGGAGCTGGCTAAGCTTGCGGTGATCCTGTCCTTCTCAGCCCTGATCTGCCGCAGCCGCGGAAATATGCGAAGCTTCCGGCACGGCATTCTGCCCTTCGCGGGCATCCTCGCGGCGATCATCGGTCTGCTTGTGCTCGAGCCGCATTTCTCCGCCTCGGTCATCATCCTTGCTATCGGCGCGGTCATGCTCTTCCTCGGCGGCGTGCGCATCTTCTGGTTCGCCGGGGCCTTCGGCGCGGCAGGGGCCGCCATCGCGGTGCTGCTGACCTTCTTCCCCTATGCCTCCTCCCGCATAAACAGCTGGCGCGACCCGTTCAGCGACAGCTCCGACCAGGGCTACCAGATCGTCCAGTCCCTGTATACCATTGGCTCCGGCGGCCTGAGCGGTCTCGGCCTCGGCGGCAGCCGCCAGAAATTCCTGTACCTGCCGGAGGAGCACAACGATTTTATCTTCTCCGTCGTGTGCGAGGAGCTGGGCTTTATCGGCGCGGCGCTGATCCTCTGCCTCTTCGCACTGCTGATCCTGCGCGGCTGGTGGATCGCCTTCCACTGCCGTGAGCGCTTCAGCTTCCTGGTCGTCGGCGGGGTGACCAGCCTGCTTGCCATCCAGGTTTTTCTGAACGTGGCGGTGGTGACCAATCTCGTCCCCTGCACAGGCATCTCGCTGCCCATGTTCAGCTACGGAGGAACGGCCCTGCTCATCCAGCTCTTTGAGCTCGGCATCGTCCTCAGCGCCTCGCGCGACGTTCCGGCCCACTGACAGAAACAGAAAGGAAAACATACCATGAGGTTTATCTTCGCCTGCGGGGGTACCGCAGGACATATCAATCCGGCGCTGGCCGTGGCCGGCAGACTCAGGGAGCTCATGCCGGACAGCGAATTCCTCTTCCTCGGCGTCAACGGCAAGATGGAAATGGAGCTTGTCCCCCGCGCGGGGTATGAGATCTGCGGTCTCGACATGACCTACATCGTCCGCGGCCACGACCTGAACGCCATCGTGAAAAATATCAAGACCGTACGCAATGTGGCGCGCTCAAAGCGGGAAGCGAGGCGCATCATCCACAACTTCGCGCCCGACGCCGTCATCGGCACGGGCGGCTATATCTGCTACCCGGTGCTCGCCGCCGCGCATGAGCTGCACATCCCGACCCTTATTCACGAGAGCAACGCCGTCCCCGGCCTTACAACGAAGCTGCTGGCCGACCGCGTCGACCGCGTGATGCTGGGCTTCGAGGATTCAAAACAGTACTACCGCCATCAAGACCGTGTGACCGTCACCGGCACGCCGGTGCGCGGGGAATTCGACCGCGCCTCGCGCAGCCAGGCACGGGAGGAGCTTGGCCTTCGGGAGAACGACAGGCTGGTGCTCTCGGTATGGGGCTCCCTCGGCGCAGAGCATATGAACCGTGTGATGGCGGAGCTTATCGAAAAGCTCGACGGCAGCCAGGGCTTTCATCTCATCCACGCGGCCGGCAAGCTCTATTACCCGCGCCTGACAGAACGCCTGGGGGGGAAGGGGCTTGACAGGTGCGGCGTGGAGATCCGCGAATACATCCACGACATGCCGCGTCTCATGGCGGCGGCCGACCTGATCCTCTGCCGCGCCGGGGCCTCCACCATCTCGGAGCTGAGCTATATGGGAAAGCCCGTCGTCATGGTCCCCTCACCGAACGTGACCAACAATCACCAGGAGAAAAACGCCCGCGTGCTCGAGAAGGCCGGCGGTGCGGAGGTTTTGCTGGAGGGCGGGTTCGACGCAGACTCTCTCCTCGCCCTGGTCCGGTCCCTGCTCGAGGACGATAAGCGCCTGAACGAAATGGGCGAAGCCATGCGCAGCCTCGCCGTCCGGGACGCCTGCAGCCGCATCGTCGACATCGTGCTGGAAACCATAGAAAAAAGGAAATAAGCACGGTGTCATCCTGAGCGGAGTCGAAGGATCGTTTGCTCCCGCATGTTCCGGGAAAAGATCCTCCGCTGCGCTCAGGATGACACCCGCGCTGCGCGCTGTCCGGCGACTCGATCCTGCCGCTCTTCACACTAACACAACCTCCTCCCTCCGCATATGATGGACTGACTTGATCATGCGGGGGGCTTTTGTATGGATATCTGGCACATCCGGGGCGGAAGAAGGCTGGAGGGCGTATACCGTGTGCAGGGCTCGAAGAACGCCTCTCTCCCCATCCTGGCGGCGTCCATCCTCGGACCGATGGAGTCTGAGCTGCAAAACGTGCCGCAGCTCAGGGACATCGACGCCGCGCTGCGCATCCTCCGCCATCTTGGCTGCGAAGCGGAACAGCGGGACAATGAGGTTTACATAAAATCGGAAGGTCTCTGCCGGAGCGGCATCCCGCATGAGCTGATGCTGGAAATGCGCTCCTCCGTGATCTTCATGGGGGCGCTGCTGGCCCGTTGCGGCGAGGCGCGGCTGAGCCCTCCGGGCGGGTGCCAGCTCGGCCGGCGGCCCATCGACCTGCATCTGAACGCCCTGCGGCAGCTGGGCGCGCAGATCGAGGAGAGCGGCGGCGAGATTATCTGCCGCGCGGGGAGACTGCGCGGTGCGGAGATCCGCCTGCCCTTTCCCAGCGTGGGCGCGACGGAGAACATCATGCTGGCGGCCACGGCGGCGGAAGGGGAGACCGTCATCCGCGGCGCGGCGCGCGAGCCGGAGATCGAGGCGCTGGCGGCCTATCTCGAACGCGCCGGCTGCCGTGTCACTGGCGCCGGGACGGATACGGTCACGATCGGGGAATTGCGGCGGGTGTCGCATGTGTCGCACCGCATCATCGCCGACCGCATCGCTGCTGCGACCGTGGCCTGCGCTGCTGCGGCCGCCGGGGGAGACGTGGAGCTTCGGAATGTGGAGCCCGCGCATTTTTCTACCGTTCTCCACTTCCTAAAACAGGCGGGCTGTGTTATAATGACCGAAAACCGCTCCGTACGCCTGCGCTCGGACGGCAGGCTTTGCGCGGTCGGCCCTGTCCGCACGGAGCCGTACCCCGGCTTTCCCACGGACGCGCAGCCAGTGCTGATGGCGGCGCTGCTGCGGGCGCGGGGCCGAAGCGAAATCACGGAGACCATCTTTGAAAACCGCTTCCGTCAGGCGCCGGAGCTGCGCCGCCTCGGCGCGGATATCACGGTCTGCCGCCGGCGCGCGGTGATCCGCGGCGTCGAACGCCTGTGCGGCGCGGAGCTGAACGCGACGGATCTGCGCGGCGGCGCGGCGATGCTGATCGCGGGACTGTGCGCGGAAGGGGAGACCCTTGTGCGCGACAGAGAGCACATCCGCCGCGGGTATGAGCGCTTTGACGCCTGCCTGCGCGTGCTGGGTGCGGATATTTGGATGACAGAGAGCTGAAAGGAACACGATATGGCGCTGAACTTACACAGGAAACGCGCGCGCTACCAGGACGAGGAGAGCTTCAGCCTGCGCGAGCTCACGGACAGCGTGAGCGGACCGATCATGTTTTTTCTGGTGATCGTGGCGGTCATCTTTGTGATGAGCGTATTTTTCCGCGTGTCCGACATCCAGGTGCGGGGCAACTCCCACTACACGGACGAGGAGATCATCCGTGCGATCGACATTGAGGAGGGCGACAACCTGTTCTTTTTCGACAGGTTTGCCGCCCTGAGCCGCGTTTTCGCGAAGCTCCCCTACATCGATGAGGTCACGGTAGAACGCAGTCTCCCGAACCGCGTCATCATCACCGTGTCGGAGAGCCGCGCTCTGGCCTACATCGTCCTGGGCGAGGAGAAGTGGACCATCGACCACAACTGCAAGGTCCTCGGCAAGGCCAATGACGACGAGCTGAGCGGCCTCATCCCCATCCTCGGCATCTCGCCCGGTACCCTCATGATCGGCGAGACGCTCCAGACCGCGGACGGGGACGAGCGTATCGTGGAGTATATCGCCGAGGTGCTGGCGCAGCTGGAGGGCCGCGGCCTCTATACCGGTGTGGGCCGTGTGGACTTTACGGACCCGGAGCATGTGGAGTTCACGCTGGACGGGAAATACGTGGTGCGCATCGGCGGCGCGTCCAATGTCGACTACAAATTCGGTATGGTGATTTCCGTGCTTTCGCAATTATTACCGGGAGATGTGGGAATAATCAATGTGAGCGACGGAAATACGGCACATTTCAGCCCGACCTGAGCATAAGTTACAAAGTATTTACAAAAGTTTTCGGGAAAATAAAAAAACCTATTGACTCTTGAGAGAAAATGTAATAAAATACGGACTGTAGATCATTATGAAATCTTTTGTAATTTATGCGTTAACAATAGATGGGAGGCAGTTCTATGGATTTTAAAGCCGAAGTACCGGAAAATGTTGTCAATATAAAGGTGATTGGCATTGGCGGCGCCGGGAACAACGTGGTCAACCGCATGGTCAAGGCCGGCACGCAGGGCGTGGAGTTTATCGCCATCAACACCGACAAGCAGGCGCTCTCCGTGTCCAACGCGGACCAGAAGCTCCAGATCGGTGAGAAGATGACCAAGGGCCAGGGCGCGGGCTCCGATCCCGAGATCGGCAAGCGCTCCGCCGAGGAGAGCCGCAACAACATCGCCAAGGTACTGGAGAACGCCGACATGGCTTTCATCACCTGCGGCATGGGCGGCGGCACCGGCACCGGCGCGGCGCCCATCGTGGCGGAGATCGCGCGCGACGCGGGCCTGCTGACTGTCGGCGTCGTGACCAAGCCCTTCAAGTTTGAGGGCAAGCGCCGCATGGACCAGGCCAACGCCGGCATTAAGGAACTGCTCGGCCGCGTAGATTCCCTGCTGATCATCCCGAACGACAGGCTGAAATTTGCTACCGACCAGAAGGTCACGCTGGCCAACGCCTTCGAGATCGCGGACGACGTACTGCTCCAGGCCGTCACCAGCATTTCCGACCTCATCAAGAATACCGGCTTCATCAACCTCGACTTTGCAGATGTTACCTGCATCATGAAGAACGCGGGCTTTGCCCACATGGGCGTGGGCCGCGCGGCGGGCAAGGCCAAGGCGGAGGAGGCGGCACGCATGGCCGTGGCCAGCCCCCTCATGGAGACCTCCATCAACGGCGCGCGCGGCGTGCTCATCAACATCACCGGCTCCGCCGACATGGACCTCGAGGATGTCGAGACCGCGGCGAGCCTGGTGCAGGAGGCCGCGCACCCCGAGGCCAACATCATCTTCGGCGCGACCTTCGACGATACGCTCGAGGATGAGATCCGCGTCACCGTTATCGCGACCGGGTTTGAGGACGCCTCGCTGAATGCGGAGGCGGCGCCTGTCCAGAACGCGGCGCCGATCAACAACCCGGCCTTCACACCGGTCCGCCCCGCGTCGACACGCGAGAGGGGACAGGGCCTCTTCACCGGCGCCGCCGAAAAGGCCGCCGCCGCAGCCCCCGTGCAGCAGCCTGCCGCGCCCGTGCAGCAGCCCGCCGCAGCAGCCGCCGCCGCACCCGCGAGACCCGCGGCCGAGGAGGACCCCTTCGACAGCATCTTCAAAATTTTCAATACCAAGTAAATCCACATGCGGCAAGCCTTGCCACAATGAATAAAAGCTGATTCATGGGGATTTACATGTGCATGAAATCCGGTTGCCGCGTGAGCGGCGAGAATTTCGCACATTAAAACTATAAAAGCGTCGGCTTTTATACTAATATTAGAGATGACAAAGGGCTGTCCCAAAACACCCGGTGTCACTCGGCGGAACCCTGTCATTCTGAGCGGAGCGAAGCGGAGTCGAAAAATCCTTCGGATTTTCGTCGCTTCGCTCCGCAGAATGTCAGGGCTTTTTTTATCCCGCACGATTTGTCTTCGGCAGCTTCCGAAAAAGACCCCGCCCGATTGTCGCGCATGGACCCTCCGGGCGAAATTCTTTTCCAAAAACTGTTCTGAAAAACTTGCATATTGAAGCGACAAATGGTATAATACAGGTTACAAAATAGTAACTAATTCGGAGGGGGAGAAGCCATGGCTTTTTATCGACGTCTTGGCGAACTTCTGCTTGCCGCGGGGACGATCACGCAGGAGGACCTGGATCGTGGTCTGGAGCTTCAAAAGACCCAGAAGGGCCGTCTTGGTGAGGTGCTGATTGCCAATGGCATCATCACGGAGGATCAGCTGATCGAGGCTCTGCAGATGCAGCTTGGCATCGAGTACATAGACCTCAGCAAGATCAATATCCCGACGGAGTTGGCCTCCGCCGTACCGAAGAACATCGCCAAGCAGTATTCGGTCGTGCCTGTGCGCGTGAAGAAGGACGAGCTCTACCTCGCCATGAGCGACCCGCTCAACTTCTACGCGATCGAAGAGGTGCGCAAGGCCGTGCGCAAGAAGGTCGTGCCCATGGTGGCGCACAGCGCTGCGGTGGAGCGCGCGATCCAGGTGCTCTACGGCAACGAGGGCGCGGCCCGCGCCATCGAGGAGATGAAGCGCGAGCAGGCCGCCGGGCAGGGCGGGGAAGCGCCGGCCCAGGACATGGCCTTTACCGCCAACCAGATCGACGACTCGGTCAACAACGCGCCTACCATCCGTCTCGTCAACTCCATCATCGAGCGCGCCATCACCGAGCGCGCGAGCGACATCCACCTTGAGCCGCACGAGACCGAGATGGTTGTGCGTATGCGTGTCGACGGTCTGATGCGCATGATCCTGACGGTGCCGAAGGACCTGCAGAGCTCAGTCATCTCCCGTATCAAGATTATGAGCGGCCTGGACATTTCCGAGCGCCGCATCCCCCAGGACGGCCGCTTTAATGTCCGCGTCAAGGACAAGGACATCGACCTGCGTATCTCCACGCTGCCGACGGTCTACGGCGAAAAGATCGTTGCCCGTCTGCTGGACAAGAGCGGCGGCAACATCGACAAGCAGAGCATCGGCCTCACCGGGCACGATCTCGAGACCTTTGAGCGCATGATCAAGTGCCGCAGCGGCGTACTGCTGATCGTCGGCCCCACCGGCAGCGGCAAATCCACCACCATGTACGCCATGATCGGCGAGCTGAACAAGCCCGAGGTCAACCTGGTCACGCTGGAGGACCCTGTCGAGTACAACATCGACGGCGTCAACCAGGTGCAGATCAACGAGAAGACGGGCCTCACCTTTGCCAGCGGCCTGCGCTCCATCCTGCGCCAGGACCCGGATATCATCGGCGTGGGCGAGATTCGCGACGGCGAGACCGCGGAGATCGCCATGCGCTCCGCCATCACGGGCCACGTCGTCATCTCCACCATTCACACCAACGACGCCGTCGGCACGATCGAGCGTCTGGAGGACATCGGCGTGGAGCCCTACCTCGTGGCAAGCGCCCTGCGCGGCGTCGTGTCGCAGCGACTCATGCGCCGTGTCTGCCCCCAGTGCCGCAAGCCCTACACCCCGGACCCGGAGGAGCTTTTCGAGCTGGGCCTGGACCCGCAGGGGGAGTACACCTTCTACCGCGGCGAGGGCTGCCCCCACTGCTTCGACACGGGCTTCCGCGGCCGTATCGCCGTGTTTGAAATGCTCGTTGTCAACGGCGCCATCCGCCGCCTGATCGCCTCGGGCGCAAGCCGCCCGGAGATCGAGGCCGAGCTCAAAAAGCCGGAGCACGGCTTCGTCTCCCTGCGTGAAAACGCCATGCGCCTCGTAAACGAGGGCATCACCACCTCCGGCGAGCTTCTGCGCGTCGTGAGCGAGGATGACTGACAGGCACGGCACATGACCTCGCAAAGCGAAGGATCAGCGTGCTGACGCAGCGGGGAGCGCTTTTTCGCCGCGCTGCCCCTTAACATGACAAAGAAACTGATAAAAGGAGAATACCCTATGATCACCATTGACGGGCTGGTTGCCCAGGCGCGGCAGGACGGCGCCTCCGATATCCATCTCATCTGCGGACTGCCGCCCAAATACCGTAAGGACGGCCAGATCGAAAACATGTGCGACGAGGTGCTGGACGAGCAGGCGTGCCTGCGTCTGGCCCGCGATCTCGCCGGGACCGACAGCGCCTTCGAGGAATTCATGCGCGTGGGTGAGCTGGACGCCGCCAACGCCTATGCCGGCAGCCGGTGCCGTATCCACATCTTCAAGCAGCAGGGCGTGCCCTCGGTGGCCCTGCGTCTGCTGCGCGACCAGATCCCGGACCTCACCAAGCTCGGCCTGCCGCCCGCCGCGCTGGAGCTGCCGAACCAGCACAAGGGCATCGTCCTCGTCACGGGCGAGACCGGCTCCGGCAAATCCACGAGCCTCGCTGCTATGATTGATTATGTAAACCATCACCGCAAGGCCCACATTGTCACGCTCGAGGACCCGGTGGAGTACCTGTACAAGCCGGACCTCTGCGCCATCAATCAGCGCGAGATCGGCAAGGACACCCGCAGCTTTTCCGAGGGCCTGCGCGCGAGCCTGCGCGAGGACCCGAATGTCATCCTCATCGGTGAAATGCGCGACAAGGACACCATCGAGACGGCCATCACCGCCGCCGAGACGGGCCACCTCGTCTTCGGCACCCTGCACACCGGCAGCGCGTCTGACGCGGTGGACCGCATCGTCCAGGTCTTCCCCGAGGCGATGCAGACCCAGATCCGCCTCCAGCTCTCCATGTGCCTCCAGGCGGTGCTGACGCAGCAGCTTGTCCCCAAGAAAGGCGGCGGAAGATGCCTTGCGTGTGAGCTCATGATCGTCACCGACGCGATCCGCAACCTGATCCGCGCGGG
Organism: Oscillospiraceae bacterium; assembly: GCA_902779945.1. Classification (GTDB taxonomy): domain Bacteria; phylum Bacillota; class Clostridia; order Oscillospirales; family Oscillospiraceae; genus Limivicinus. The sequence goes on from CACZDN010000005.1 coordinate 201,326, forward strand.
CAACACCCCGCAGATCGCCAACGCCATCGCGACGTCCTCGGCCATTGGCGGCCAGACCATGGACCAGGCCCTCGTCCGCCTCGTCCGCGGCGGCCAGATCACCAGAGACATGGCCCTCCAATACGCCCACGACCGCGAATTCGTCAAGAAAAACGCGATTTGACATTGCCCGGTCGTTGCGTACCGGTACGCAGCACTTAAGTGGCAGGCCGCATCTCCTCGGCCCCCTTGCCTAAGGCGACACCGCACAATCCGCCTTCGGCGCCTCCTGGAAAATTTGCGCTCTAATTTTGTCACTTTTTCTTGAAATACACAAAGTATTCCTGCAAAAAAATGCCTTCATCAGAACCCAAATTTTCTCAGGATTCGCTCTCGCCGAATTATGCCCCTCTTCTGTATTACCGCAACACCGAATCCCTCCGCTCCAGTGTGCGCACTTATTGAACAATGACCTGTCCGGTGAGAATCTCTGTGCGGGTTGCTGTAAGCCACTCACAAAAGGATGTGAACACTCGTGGTTACCTATAAATACCAGGCCCTGTCCCACAGTGGGCAGAAGGTGAGCGGCGTAATCGACGCTTACAATGAGATGGACGCCGTCGACCGCATCAAGCGGGAGCACGGCATCATCATCAAGCTCACCCCCATCAAGGGCAAGGGGGAGGGCGGCCTGCTCAATATGGAGATCGGCGGGAACAAGCTCGATACCAAGGCGTTCACCGTCATGTGCAGCCAGTTCGCCATCATCCTCAACGCGGGCATCCCCATCGCCCGCACGGTGCAGCTCATTGCCGCCAAGACCAGCAACAAGCCGCTTCACAGAATGCTCGTCCAGGTGGCGGAGGATGTGGAGTCCGGCCGCTCCATCTCCCAGAGCTTTGCCGAGCGCGGCGAAAAGCTCCTGCCCCCCACGTTTGTGGAGACCGTCGCCGCCGGCGAGCAGAGCGGCAATCTCGACAAGGCTTTCGAGACCATCCATGAGCATTTCGACAAGCAGGCGAAGATGGCGGCCAAGGTGCGCGGCGCGCTGGCTTACCCGCTGTTTGTGCTGGCGATCGCGATCGTCGTCGTGATCGTGCTGATGGTCAAGGTCGTGCCGACCTTCCTCGTGATCTTCGAGGACTACGACGCGGAGCTGCCGATCCCCACACAGATCCTGATTGTGATTTCCGATTTCTTCACAAACTACTGGATGCTCCTGGCGGCCATCGCCATCGGCGTCACGATCTTCTACAAGGTCTACGGCGCCACGGAAAAGGGCCGTATGCAGTTTGCCCAGTGGCAGCTCAAGCTGCCCGTTCTGGGGGAGATCGCGGAGCTCAACGCCGCCAGCGAGTTTGCCAATACCCTCACCACCATGCTGGCCTCCGGTCTGCCGGTGGTCCGCGCCATCAGCATCACCGCGAGGACCATGAGCAATTACTTTATGAGCACCGAGGTCGGCAAGCTCTCGGTCAGGCTGGAGGAGGGCTACGCCCTCGGCGCCAGTATGCGGGAGGCCGGCTTCATGCCCGATATTCTGGTGGACATGGTTTCCGTCGGCGAGGAGACCGGCGAAATGGAGAAGACCCTCCATACCATCGCGGGCTATTATGACGCGGAGCTGGACCAGGCCATCGCCGCGGCCCTCGCCAAGCTGGAGCCGACGCTGCTGGTCGGTCTCGCGGGCATCGCGGGCTTCATCGTCGTCGCCATCTACATGGCCATGTTCGGCATGTACGCCGCCATGTGAAGACCCTGTACAACATGCACAAAAAATTGCCCTCCAAAACAGCTTCAAACGCCCGAAGCGCTTGAAAATACAGGCCGGAGAGCGTGCTGTATAAACTGCACAAGGCTTATGAATTCTTAAGAGAAACAGGGTTGCATTTTTATGACAATCATGGTATTATATAACAAAGCGCAAAAATACGCTTCGCGTTAGACAATCCCCCGTACGGCGATACCCGGATCGCCGGGAGGTCCAGTACATCCCCGCTTGTCGGTCTGTCCGGATGCCGATAAGCAAAACAAATCTTGAAAAGGAGATAATGTTAATGAAGAAAAACAACAAAGGTTTTACCCTGGCCGAGCTGCTGATCGTTGTCGCGATCATCGCCGTCCTGACTGCTATTGCCATCCCCGTGTTCACCGCCCAGCTCGAGAAGTCCCGTGAGGCTACCGACCTTGCGAACCTCCGTTCCGCCTATGCCCAGGTGATGACCGATATCCTCACTTGGGACGGTTCCGGCGCAGTTCCCTCTGTAACCGTGAACGCGCAGCAGACCCAGGCCAGCTGGCAGAATAACAATGGTGCGGCCACTGCAAACATTGCCGGCGGTATTTCCGGTGACGAGATTGAAGTTACTGCAAAAGTTAAGCCGGCTACTTGGACTGTTGGTGTTTCCTCTAACACAGCCGGTTCTATTCAGCCTTCGATCGGCTAAGTCAAAACAGATTTAATTATAGTTTTACTTTATGCGGAGGATAACCGGGAAGAATCTGACGCATACAGCGAATTTCTCGCAGAGAGGGCGTCGCCTGAGCATGCAAGGCGACGCCCTTTTTTATGGAAGCTATTATAGTATGTATCATCCGGTCAGGGGAGGTTCAGATCATGAAGCTATTTCAGTATAACAAACAAGAAACCCTCCAAACACAACAAAAACCGGCTCTTTATATCCTCCTGTCCTGTTTCATTCCAGCAGTCATTATTATGGTTGCTCTTGCGGGGCTGCACGTGACACCTTTCGGGGACAAATCATTATTTATTGCGGATGCAAATGGACTATATATCAATTACGTCTCATACGTGGGACGTATGGTAAAAGGTTTGGAGAGTTTTATATATTCGTTTGAAAAGGGTCTCGGCGGGAACATGATGCCCCATATGGGGATTACTATGCTAAATCCTTTTTTTGCACTTTTTGCCTTATTTCCGGTAAGGGATTATCCTGCGGGTTACACACTTGTTTCTGCACTGAATTTTTGCCTGTGCGGACTAACCATGTATATGCTACTGTCAGATATTTATGGACACAAGCGTAGCAACCTTATCTTCTCTACGACCTATGCACTAAACGGCTTTCTCGTTGCTAATGTGTTTCAAGTCATTTTTTTTACCGCGGTGCATGCGCTGCCCCTTGTTGTGCTTGGACTTCGCAAACTTATGCAGGGAAAGAGCCCTCTCCTATACATTCTCTCACTTGCATATGCGATTTCTACGAGCTACTACATGGGTTTTATGATTTGTGTAGCTTCTGTCCTGCTGTTTTTTCTATATTTATTTCTGCATAAAAATGAACTGGCAGGGCAAAAACAGGCGCTGCTTTCGCGTTATGCAATAGCCTCTCTCATCGGTGGTCTTCTGTGTGCGATAATATGGCTGCCGGCTCTTCTGGGGATCAGAGGGGGGCGGCTTGACCAGACGAAACTTACAGACTTTTCTTTTGCAGAACGATTTCCACTATTGGAAATCGGGGCCAAGCTTTTCACCGGAGCTAACGATGCGAATGAACTGGTTAACGGGAGACCCAATATTTATGTTGGTATTCTTCCCATCGCCTTTGTGGTACTTTTTTTCTTGAATAAAGAAATCAGCCGTCGCAAAAAAACAGCCGTGGGCCTTGCCCTTGGGTTTTATTTGCTTAGTTACTATATTATTGCATTCGACATGCTTATGCATGGTGGCACAACAACTAACTGGTTTAATTTCCGTTATTCATATATTTTTTGTTGCCTCCTGTTATTAATCGCGGCAGAGGAGTGGCAGTACCTTGACAGGATCAGCCTTTCCGACTGTAAAAAATGCGGCGCGATTATGCTGGTGGCGTCAGTACTGTTTTTCTCAAAGCGTTATGGATTCGTACAGGGGGGAGAAGTGGTGCTTGATTTTGCATTACTTCTGATAATGTTTGGCTCATTTTACATTCACCGTAAAAACCCCGATAAGAATCCAAAGAAGATATTTGAAATCCTTATCTTACTCATTGTTTCATTCCAGCTTATGCTGAATTATTTGATTTCAACAGACAATCTGATTAAGAATAATGGTTGGTATAAAAATGTCCCTGAATATGAGAGTGTCGTTGAAAAGGTTACGCCGCTAATAAACAATATACAGAGTGTTGATACATATTTCTACCGAATGGAGGTTAACAAACAACGTTCTGGAAACTGTGGAAACGATCCGATGTTTTATGGATACAACGGTGTTGGTCATGGCGGTTCCGTTGAGAGAAACTTTGTTCGTACAGGCTTAAACAAGCTGGGCATCCACTGGTTCGATATGCGCAATTATTATGGCGAGGGCATACCCGCCGCGACCGATGCGCTGCTTGGACTCAAGTACATCATCGCACAGGAAGATCTGACAGAAGAAAAAGACTATCAGAATGTCACACACTACGACGAGGTCGAGGTTTTCCGGGGCATGGAAAACTACGATATTTATTACAATGAGGATGCCCTTCCCATTGCTTTCCTCGCGGACACGGAGATTGGAAACGTCGAGACAGATCACGCCGACATCTTCGACAATCTGAACCGCACATGGGCGGCAGTCAGCGGACAGGCACGCCCCGTCTTTGTGGAAGAAGACGAAATCGAGTTTTCGGCTTACAATCTGTTCGACGGCCTGGAAATTTCTTCTGACAGCGCAAGGGCACTTATCGAGAAGTACGACGCGGAGGACAAAGCCGCCAAAGAGGACCCGGAGTCAGCGAGCAAAACAGCCGTTAAAAAAGCCGCAGACAAGACGCAGCCTCCCGAGTTCTCAGCCTACATCAAATACACCTTCACCGCCAAACAGGACGGGGCTGTTTATACGTATAACCGGGCAGGCATGACCGAGATCCAGGGCTCCCAGATGCCGGTTTTGGAATACCTTGGTTACTATCATAAGGGCGACATTGTAACAGGGTACATCGACGTGGTGACAGATTATGTTAACCGCGTAGGTTTTGAAGAAATCGCGGGCCGCTTCCGTGCCGCATACGCCGACAATGACGCGCTCCACGCCGCAAGCGAGGCCGTCCGCGCCCGTCCCTGCACGCTCGAAAAGATCAAGGACAGCCGTCTTCGCGGCGAGTTTACCGCCGAAAACGATCAGCTTCTCATGTTCACCATTCCGTTTGACGAGGGCTGGACATGCTTCATCGACGGCGAGGAAGTCGAGATCAGGCAGGTGCTCGGCGTGTTCATGGCGGTTGACGCCCCGGCGGGTACGCACAGCTATGAGATGAAGTTCTTCCCGACCGGCATGAAAACCGGCATCGGCCTCTCCGCCGCCGCGCTGCTGACGACGCTGGTCTATATCCCGCTTGACAGCCGCCGCAGAAAGCGCTTATCCTCCGATACTCCCGAAGCGACACCCGTACCGGAATGCCAGTCTCTTTGATGAGCTTGACCCGGCATGGTTTGCGGTACAATAACAAACGCGCCTCCCTCATCAACCGGGGAGGCGCGTCGCCTGTATATGCCTGCCGCGCGGGCGTTGTTATGAGAGCGTCAAATCTCCGTCCCTGACCCAGCCGAGTCTGCGGCAGACGGCGTTGACGGCGGGGCAGAGGATGGCCGGGAGCACAAAGCAGATGAGCACGAGGCCCAGCCAGTCGAAGCCCGTCGGCGTGATCGCGGCCGCGCCCTTGGCGAGCGCCTCGGCGCTCGGCGAGACCCAGCCGGTCCAGACGCCGATCTGCCCGCAGAGACCGCAGGTGCCCATGCCGGAATTGATGGGCGCGCCGTTCATTTCCAGATGGAATACGCAGGTCGCGAGCGGCCCTGTGACGGCGGAGCAGACGATGGGCGCGATCCAGATGCGAGGATTGCGGATGATGTTCGGCATCTGCAGCATGGAGGTGCCGATCCCCTGGGACACGAGCCCGCCCCAGCGGTTTTCCTTGAAGCTCATGACGGCGAAGCCCACCATCTGCGCGCAGCAGCCCGCGACGGCAGCGCCGCCCGCAAGACCCGTGAGCTGTAAAACAGAACAGATTGCCGCCGACGAGATCGGCAGCGTGAGCGCCACGCCCACCAGCACCGAAACCGCAATGCCCATCCAGAAGGGCTGGAGCTTCGTCGCCCGGTCGATCATGACGCCAAAGGCGGAGGCTGCCGTCCCGATGGGGGGCGCGATGAGCTTGGCGAGCGCGACGCCCGCGATGATGGTCACGGCGGGGGTGACGAGAAGATCGACTCTGGTCTCTTTGCTGACGGCCTTGCCGCACTCGGCCGCGATGATGGCGATGACCAGCACCGCGAGAGGGCCGCCCGCGCCGCCCTCGGCGTTCGAGGCCCAGCCGACCGCGGCGAGCGAGAAGAGCACCATGGGCGGGGCCTGGAGGGCGTAGCCGATCGCTACCGCCATGGCCGGCCCGGAGACCGCCATCGCATAGGCGCCGATGTCCGTCAGCATCTGCACGCCGAGCTGTGTGCCGAGAGTCCTGATGATCGTGCCGATGAGCAGCGAGCAGAAGAGGCCCTGCGCCATGGCGCCGAGGGCGTCGATGCCGTAGCGCCTGCCGGAAAATACAATGTTTTTGCGTTTGAGAAAGGCGCGGAGCTTATCCACGTTGATCCCACTCCTCATTTCAGAATGTCAACATGATACGCGCCCTTTCCGCGCTTGTCAAGCAAAGCCAAAACTGTAACAAACGGAAAAACCAAAATGAAACAAAGAAAACACGCTGTCATTCTGAGGAGCAAAGCGACGAAGAATTTTTGAGATCCTTCGACTCCGCTCAGAATGACAGCGTGTTTCAGAACGGCTCTGTCAAAATACGGTGCGGCCTTATATATACTGCTTGCGCTCGAGATGGTCGTACCACTTTTCCAGCCAGGGGGCCAGGAGCGAGGTGGCCTTCATGTCGAGGTTGAACATGTACACCGTGAAGGTCACCACGAAAAAGCCGAGGGCGATCAGCAGCAGGTACAGCGGTAGTCTCAATAATTTTTTCATGTCGCTTTCCTCTCTTAATACGCTTCGTTATCGGGGATGATCTCCAGCGACGGGTCGAGCGGTTCCTCGCGCATGACGGTGCGCATGTAGCTGTTGACCTGGTCGCGGATGGCCTGACGGGTGAAGACACGCGGGTCGCACAGGTCGTGGGAGACCCACATGATGTGGATGCCGCGCTCGCGCCCCTGCTCCTCAAACATGCCGTGCATCCCGGTCAGCGCCTTGCAGGACATATGCTCCCACATCATGACGACGTCGCAGTTCATCTTCTCGCACAGGTCCCAGAGATCGTCCAGCAGGACCTTGTAGCCGCCGTGGGTGTGGTTGCGCATGATCATCTCCATGTTCAGCATGGCCATATCGCGGTAGGCCTGCTCGCGGTTTTCGGGGGTGTCCTCCTCGGCGATCATGTCGGTGTTGATGACGGAGAGCATATCGGTCACCGGCATGACGCCCCAGCACTGGACCATCCAGTAGAGCATGTCGATCACATACTGCGGCTGCACGCCCCAGACGATGGCGCGGTGGCGGTACTCCTTCGCGTACATGCGTTTGGCCTTGCAGCCCTTCTCGGCAAGCCTCAGAAGCTTTCGGTCGATGCCGACGAAGGCGGGGTCGCGGCCGGAGTTGCCCATGTAGTTCGTGTCGTTATACAGCGAGAAGGCCGCGCCGAAAAACTGGGGATAGGGGGTGGAGTTGATCTCCATCTGGGCGATGCGGCAGCGGGTGGCGTAGTTGACGCGCTTCGCGGCGGCAAAGTACAGATCCCAGTCCCAATGCTCGCCCGTGTGCTTTTCGACGAAGGCGATGGCGTTCTTGATCTCCTGCGCGGCGTATTCCAGCACGTCCGGCTCCTTGTGGCGCAGGGGCGTGGCGAGCTGGAAGGTCGGGATGCCGTACTCGCGCTCGAGGCGCTTGGCAATGATGCCGTTGCCCATGAGGGAGCCGTCGCAGGTGGTGTTGTTCTGCACCGCGCAGCAGCCGAGCACGCAGAAGTCGTCATCAATGGAGATGCCGGCCTCGGCCTCGGGCATGGGGCAGACGTCGCCGGGGATGCCGTACTGCTGGGCAATGTCCAGATAGTGCATGACGTTGAACTGGTGGAAGATATTCGAGGCGAACATCGTGGGCACCTCGCGCAGGATGGTGTGGACCTTGTCGCGGTCGAAGCCCATCATGAAGGTGACCATGGAGTTCTCGTCGGTGATGACGCACTTTTCGGAGTAGGCCCTGTCGTTGCCGATACGGCGGTCGCCGCGGAAGCAGTTGGCGATGGCCTGGGTCACATCCGCAATGACGAAGTTGAAGGAGGTGTGGGCAATGCGCAGCGCCTCGTCGCGCAGGCCGATGGTGAACTTGTCCATGCCGTGAGGGACGAAGAGATAGCTCATCATCCAGCGGTAGCGGAAAAAGCCCTTGACGTTGCGCGGGACCATGATGAAGCGGCCCAGAACGCTCATCAGATAGAGCCAGCGGGTGTAATCGTAAAAGGTGTCTTTGACGCCGCGCCACTCGCGGCGAGCGCGGACCTTGAGCCTGTCGCTGTAGATTTTGCCGGGCGACTGCTCGCCCGCGCGGGCAACGGGGTTGACGACTTTTTCAACGGTCTTCATGCTTTCCCACCTCTCTGAATCGACTTGATCTCAATGCTCTCCACAAAGGCCTGGACGCGGGTGCGCATCTGGCCCGAGGAGGAGGCGATGTTGTAGGGACGGTCCACGGACAGAACCGGATAGCCGTAATCGCGGTTAAGCATGGAGGAGCCGAGGGTGCGCTCGTACGCCCAGGGATCGCAGAACTTGACCTGCTCGTAGATGATGCCGTCCGCGCGGTATTCCTTCGCCAGCTCCGCCACATACTGCTTGCGCCCGTAGACCTTCTCCTGGTTCATCATGCGCGGGCACTGACAGTTCCGGATGTAGTGGCGGCAGACCTGGCGCAGCGCGTCCTCTCCGTCGTTCAGGACGATCTCGGTGCGGCCGGGCAGGGAGCCGAAGCAGAAGCGGTCGCAGCAGACAAAGGCGCCCTGCTCCTCGATGAGCCTGACGAGGCCGCTGTCGTCCACCTCGGAGCCGACCAGCAGGACGCGGGCGCGCCAGGGCCTGTCGTCCGGCTCGCGGGTCCGGAGCTCCTCCAGCGTTTCCTCCAGCCTGTCGAGGATGAGGTACTTGGGACAGACGTAGCTTGCCAGGCACAGGACGTGGAACTCATAGCCCGTGATGCGGGGCCTGTCCTCCTTGCGGAAATCGCCGATGGCGCGGATGAGACGGCAGAGCCGGTTGTGCGCCTCGACCGCTTTGCGGATCGCCCCGTCCGAGACGTCCACGCCGTAGTTTTCATGCAGGGGCTTCAGGATGTGGTTCGTGCACTGGAGGACGGCGAGGTCCACGTCGTTCTCCGTGTTCTTGAAGGCGATCTCCATGTACTCGTGGAAAAAGCGCGGGTTGTCCCTGCCCATGGTTTTTAAAAGCTCCATGTTCTCCACCGCGCGGTTCATCATGGTGCAACCGTCCGGCGTGATGACGCAGTCGGAGAAGTTGAAGCCGCCCTCGATGGCGCGCTCGAGAAGAGCTCGGCTCGGCTCGCACAGGAGGTTTGTCATATAATAGGTCGCGATGTCAAGGGAACCGGTGTTCGGCGCGGAGAGGCGGATGGAGACGCAGTCGCCCAGATTCAGCAGAGGCTCCGGCACGTTCTCGCAGGTGTACGCGACGCAGATCTTTCCGTCCTTCTTCGCCCTGACGACGAGCTCGTTGTTGGCCTCCTGCAGGAGCTTTTCAAAATAGGTCAGATGTTTCAGATCTCTCATGTCTTGTTCTTTCCCCCACTTTCCGGTCATGGTAAAAAAGGCGGATCGCGCCGCCCGGGTTATCATTATTGTAAGAAAAAACCTCTGAATTGTCAATTACCGCACCCGTAATGGGGTGGAAATAGGGAAGTTTCACAATCATCGTGACATGCTTTTGGGTAGTTTTCATAAGGCGAAAGCGCCGGGAGTAAGAACAGCTCCGGCGCTTTCGTCTTTACATTTTTGCTTTTCTGATCATGCAAACTGCGTCAGCTGCGGGACGCTGATCCCGGCCTCCCAGTTGTTCACGTAGAAGGCGAAGCTCTCCTCCGTGAGCTGCTCGTCGTAGCTGCGCGGCTCGTAGCTGAAGCCGTTCGACTGATGGTACATGCCGTCGCCCGGCGCGTTGTCGTAGAAGGTGAACACGGACTCCACGGGCACGAGCTGCGCGCCCTGGACACGGTTGAGCACAAAGATGCTGTGGCCCGCGCCGCCGGAGCCCTCGTTGAGCACTCCGTAGTCCGCGCGCAGGTAGTAGCGGTTTCGCGCGGAGCTGCACGCGATCTGCACGGGCGCGCCGTTCTGGAGGGTATACAGGTCGAAGAGCACGCCGTATGCGTAGTCGTCCGGGCCGATGCCCGCGCCAGCGATCAGAAGCTCCTGCGTCCCGTTTCCGTCGAGATCCAGAAGCGCGTAGCCCATATGGCTGACCGAGGAGTAATACTCGGAAATGCCGTTGTCATAGGCGTAGGCGGGGTCGTTGATGCCGTTGGAAAGGGCGTAGTAGTATTTCGACAGGGGCTCCGCGTAGGCCATGACCGTGTTTTCGACCGTGATCAGCGCGGGCGCGGTCACGGCGCTACCGCCCGGGCCGTCAAAGCGGGCCTGCACGCTCCACCCGTCCAGCGACTGGGGGATGTTGCTCACGGCGAGCGTGTCCTGCTCCAGCTCCTCAAGATACAGGCCGGGGTTTGCCGCCATGGTCTCCCGCAGATTGCAGACCTGGCCCTGGGGGCCGGTGAAGATCCAGGTCAGCTGCGTTGCGTTGTCGGCGTGGGCGATGAACCAGGTCTTGCCGCCGGGGGTCACGGTCTCGCCGGTGGGGTTTTTCGTGACGGTCACGGGGCCCGCGGCCTGCTGCGGCACGGGGGTGACAGGCAGCTGATAGGGCTGCTGGGTCTGCGCCGGATACTGCGGCTGCGGCGTCGCCTGCGGGGCCTCAAGCTGCGTCCAGCTCAGAGAGAGCGTTCCCTGCTCCTGCCCGGCGAAGGCGCTGCTCGCGGCAGTCTCGTACTCCTGCGCGGAAATGGGGCTGCCCGCTGCATTGAAGTAATGCTTCGTCGACGCGCCCGCCGCGTCGTAGAGCTCCTCCATCGAGGCGAGCGCGCGCACGCTCAGCCGCCCGTTCTGAAGCGCGAAGCTCTCGAGCGCCGTGTAGTAGCGGGCGCCGCCGTCGCGTGTGATATCCTCGCAGACGTAGGAGTAACGCCCCGCCGCCGCGTCATAGTAATAGGGGAGGCTGTCCTTGATGAGATCGGGCCAGCCCTGTCCCTCGCCGATGTCATCCGGGCACTCGTTGAGACCGGTAAAGCCCTCGTTGACCTCCCAGACATTGGCCCAGGTATACAGGCCCGAGCCCTGGAGCGAGGCCGTGATCAGCTCGAGCCTGCCGTTGCGGTCCAGATCCGTCACGGTATAAAACCAGGTTTCATACGCAAGATCCTCCGGCAGCCAGACGGAGCGGCTGCGCTCGATGAGGCTGCGCTGCTCCGCCTCGGGCATGACGTAGGGCGCCGCCGTCGGCGCGGGGGTGGGGGCGGGCGTCTCCGCCGGCACATGGACGGTCTCGGCCTGCGGCTTCGATCCGCAGCCGCACAGCAGCGCACAGCAGAGCAGGAGCGCTGGGACCGCTGTCAAACGTTTCTTATTCTTCACGATAATCTCCCTCCCTTTGTTTTCTGCATGGCAAGACGAATTCGGCACGGGATTGTTCCGGGGCGCACCGCAAAACGGGTTTTTCATTTATAATCATTTTCCCACATTCCCCTTGATTTGTCAAATCCTTCCGAACACTCGCGGTTTCTCACCTGTTTCGCCCAGCCATACGCAGTGACGCCATGAATTTTTTCCCATTTTATCGGTTTTTTCAAAAGAATTGAAGATAACACTTGATTTTTTTGTAGTAATGTACTAATATGTGCAAAGAGGGATATGAACATTCTGTGAATCCCCCGCGACTATTTATTAATAGGAGGAAGAAAAAATGGTAAGCTTTTTCCTGTGCCTTGCGATCCTGATCTGCGGCTACCTGTTTTACGGTAAGTTCGTTGACCAGACCTTCAATCCGGACGACCGGGAGACCCCGGCTGTCGCCATCAACGACGGTATCGACTATGTCGTGCTGCCGCAGTGGAAGCTGTTCATGATCCAGCTTCTGAACATTGCCGGCCTCGGCCCCATCTTCGGCGCCCTGTCCGGTGCCATCTGGGGACCTGTGGTCTTCCTGTGGATCACCTTCGGCACCGTCTTCGCCGGTGCCGTGCATGACTACTTTGCCGGTATGCTGTCCGAGCGCAACAACGGCGCCTCCATCTCCGAGGTCACCGGCATCTACCTCGGCAGCACCATGAAAACCGTCATGCGCGTCTTCTCCGTCATCCTGCTGATCATGGTCGGCACCGTGTTCGCGGTCGGCCCTGCCGGTCTGCTGGTCACCCTGTTCAAGAACAGCGGCGTCACCTCCGGCATTGTCCTGAACTCCGCGTTCTGGCTTGCCATCATCCTGGTCTACTACTTCATTGCTACCTTCATCTCCGTTGACAAGGTCATCGGCAAGATCTACCCCCTGTTCGGTATCTGCCTGATCGTCATGGCGATCGGCGTCTGCTTCGGCACTGTTGCCCACGGCGGTATCCCCGAGATCTTCTCCAACTTCAAGAGCCTGCACCCGAAGGGAACCCCGATCTGGGCCTTCATGTTCATCACCGTTGCCTGCGGCGCTATCTCCGGCTTCCACGCCACCCAGTCTCCTCTGATGGCCCGCTGCCTCAAGAGTGAGCGTCAGGGTCACTTCGTGTTCTACGGCGCCATGGTCGCTGAGGGCATCATCGCCCTGATCTGGGCCGCTGCCGGCGTCACCCTGCTGGGTGTCGACAAGCTGCAGGAGATGGGCGGCGGCAACGCGAACTCCGTCTACACCATCTGCACCATGACCATGGGCAAGATCGGCATCATCCTCGCGATGCTCGGCGTTATCGCCTGCCCCATCACCTCCGGCGACACTGCCTTCCGTTCCGCCCGTCTGACCCTGGCCGACTGGTTCAAGCTCGACATGGGCAACTGGAAGACCCGTCTGGCGCTCTGCATCCCCGTGCTGGGCATCGGCGCCATCCTCGGCTTCGGCAACACGCTCAAGCATGAGGTCATGGTCGAACAGATCGTCGAAGGCAAGCCCGAGATGGTTGCCCAGATGGTCTCCTACATCGACTACCAGATCATCTGGCGTTACTTCTCCTGGTCCAACCAGACGCTGGCCATGATCGTTCTGTGGGCCGGCGCCATGTTCCTGGCCCAGAACAAGCGCAACTACTGGATCTGCGCCGCTCCCGCCACCTTCATGAGCGCGGTCTCCATGACCTACTTCATGATGGCCGGCGAGTGCATGGGCCTCATCCCCTTCTTCAAGAACAACAAGGCTGTCGGCTACCCTGTCGGCATCATCTTCGCTGTCCTGTGCCTGTTCATCTTCCTGCGTTCCGCCAAGAAGGTCTCCGAGAAGGCCGCCAAGGTCGCCTGATCCCGGCCCTCTCGCAAGCAAAAAAATAAGCAGAATACAAGGGACTGTGAAAAAAGCTTTTCACAGTCCCGTTTTTTTGTTATAATACCCGGGGGTCATCCCCGGCATCATTCTGAGTGAAGCGAAGAATCTTTTCTTTCACATGTGGAAGCTCCTTCGCTTCGCTCAGAATGGCATGCATATTTTAGACTATAGAATTGTCAGCAGGAGGCTTATCATGATCTTTACTCCTTCTCCTCTCGGCAGCAGGACGCTCACGCCGGAGGCTTTGAAGACCGACCGCAGGGAGAGCCGCAAGTTCGGCCCCTGCGGCGTCGGCAAGGAGGCGCTCTATCTCGGCACCAATTATATCGACCGCTGCTTCTACATCCCCTGGCGGGAGGTCAGGCGCGTGTTCAAGCGCGTCGCCATGAGCCAGGGCGGCTTCTCCGGCAAGGGCGCATTCGGCGCGCTCGCGTACCTGGTGGTACAGTTCGGCAACGGCAGGGAGAAACAGAGCCGCTTCCGCCATGAGGCGGACGTGGACAAGCTCCTCGCCCTGGTCGAGAGGGAGCACCCGAACATCCCGACCCACAGCGCCAAAGCGGAGCGCAAGCTCGCCGACGCGGAGGCCGCGGAGGCCAGGCGCTTCCTCAAGGAGCTCAGCCCCGAGGCCGGGGACGCGGTGCACGCCGTTGTCGACGCAAAGGTCTGGCTGGAGCAGCGGCCCGCGCTTTCCAATGTCCTTGCCGCCGCGGCAAAGCAGAAGCGCGTCGTGGACAACATCAAGTCCGGCTATCTGTACGCCGGCGCGGCTCTGGCGGTCGTCAGCGTGCTGGCGGCGCTCTACGGGGTGTACGCCCTGATCCTGCACAGGACCTCCGCCACCTATTTTCTCCTCGGCGGCGCGGCGCTCTTTTTCTTCGTCCTGTCCGCCAATATGCTGCCAAACAAGTGGAACAGCAAAAAGCAGGGGCAGAAGGACTGGGACGAGGCGCTGGAGAACATGCGCGCCTACCTCGCTGAAAGGCCGGACTTCCCGGTGCCCGCGCAGTACGCTCACCCTATCGTGCTCGAACGCATGATCCGCGTCCTGCGCGAGGGGAAGGCCAAATCCGTTCAGCAGTCCTACACGGTCATGAAGAAGGAGCTCAAGGCGCTCAATTCCTCCGTCAAGGTCTCGCAGAAGGAATACGATGAGGTCGTCACGGTCAAGCCGCTCTTTCTGGTCTGCGACTATCAGGATGAAATCTGAAGGAGAGAAATATGGATCAGCTTTACACATTTCTTGAAGCCGAGGGCGTCGACGCGGCGCTTCTCGCGGGTGTGAGGGCGTTTCGGGAGAGATACCCCGCGGAGCCTGAAAACCTGCCCCGTGTGCCCGATCCCGAGTATTATTATTACGGCAGGAATACCTGGGAGCTCGCCCTCGCCGCCATTCTGGCGGGCAAGAACCTCCTGCTCGCAGGCCCCAAGGCCACCGGCAAAAACGTGCTGAGCGAAAATCTCGGCGCGCTGTTCGGCCGCCCGGTCTGGAACGTCTCCTTCCACATCAACACCGACGCAGCTTACCTCGTCGGCACGGACACCTATGACGGGACGAAGGTCTCCTTCCGCCCCGGGCCCATCTGGCTGTGCGCGGCGAAGGGCGGCTTCGGCATCCTGGACGAGATCAACATGGCCAAGAACGAGGCGCTGGCCGTGCTTCACGCGGCGCTCGACTTCCGCCGCAGTCTGGACGTGCCGGGCTATGAGAAGATCGATCTGCGGCCCGAGACCCGCTTTATCGCCACGATGAACTACGGCTACGCCGGCACCCGCGATCTGAACGAGGCGCTGACCTCCCGCTTCGCGGTGCTCGACATGCCCGTCATCACCGAGGACAACCTGCAAAAGCTCATCTCCCGCCGCTATCCCACGATCAGCCTGAAGATCCGCGACCAGCTCGTCAAGCTCTACGGGGAGCTGGAGCGCAAAGCCGAGAGCGCCGAGATCTCCGACGCGGCCCTCGACCTGCGCGGTCTGCTCGACGCCATCGCCCTCATGGAGCAGGGGCTCCGCTCCGGCAGCGCTCTGGACATGTGCATCGTCAACAAGAGTTTTGACGCCTATGAGCGCGGGCTCATCCGCGACGTGATCGCCGCGCGCGTCCCCACGGACCTCACACGAGCCGACGTCTTCCCGGCATGATCAAGAAGAACTACACGGGCAGCGCACGCCGCGCCCGCAACATCATCTGGAATGCCGCCGGGCGTTACGATTTCGATCCGCCCTTCATGGCCTTCTTCTCCAACGGCCACCCCGACCAGTACTTCAACATGGTCGCGGGCCTTGTACAGAAATGGCTGGATATGGACAGGCTCTGGGATTTCTTTCAGAGCTACGGCGGCGACCGGCGCGCGGACGAGTTCGACGACTATCTCTGGCTCGGGCTCGAAAACTGCGTGTATGAGAAGGAGCTTCCGGAGCGCCCGATCCTCGAGGCGCTGCGCTGTGAGCGCGGGGAACGCTTCTTCGCCGAGCAGCAGCAGCTCTCGCGCCAGCAGATGGAGTATCAGAGTATGCCCGTCCTGACCCAGCAGGAATACCGCTGGGCGGGCGTGTGCGGGCGGCGCGGCCCTCTGCTCACGCCGCGGGAAAAGCGAATCGCGGAGGCTCTGCGCTTCTCCGGCGCGTTGGATACCGACGGGGTGCTTGACGCCATGCGGAGCTTCTTGCAGGGCTTCTTTCGCTTTACCCCGGGGGAGAGCGCGGAGACGCGGCACAGGGCGACGCCGCTGGCGAAGCTCCTGTTCAAGCACGAGCACAGGCGGCGCGACCGCCTCCTGGTGCGCGTCGGCACCGGCGAGGGGGACCACCCCAAGGCCATGCAGCAGCGCCATGCCGGACTGGGCCGCCATGTCGGACCGGGGCCGGAGGATGAGGCATATGTGCGCGCGGTCTTCGGCCGCTGCTGCCTCACGGATTCTGAGATGCGGATTCTGGAAAACGAGCTCTGCGTCGGGGACGACGGGCTCTGCCGCCTCTGGGTGACGAGAGGGGAGAGCACGGACACGCAGGACCGCGATGCGCTGGAGGTCCGCGAGAGCGCCTCAAGGCAGAAAAAGCTCAACGAGGCGTTTCGCTCCGAGCACGCCACCATGGTCGCCGGCAGCGTCCGTGCCCTGTCGACCCGCATCGACACGATATTTTCAAGCTGCTTCAAGCATCTGCCCGAGCCCGCACGCGCGGGCAGGATCAGGCCGGAAGCCGCCTACCGTCTCCCCGTGCTCAACGACGCGGCGGTCTTTCTCAAGGACGGCGAGGAGACGGAACCCGAGCTCTGCGTCGACCTTCTGCTGGATGCCTCACAGTCGCGTATGCACTCGCAGGAGGTGCTGGCGACCGAGGGCTACATCATCGCAAGGAGCCTTGAAAAGCTCCGCATCCCGGTGCGCGTCTGCGCGTTTCGCAGCATCCGCAGCTACACGGTGCTCGAGATCCTCAAGGACTGGAAGCAGTCGGACTGCGAGGGGCTGATGCGATACTTTGCCGGCGGCTGGAACCGCGACGGTCTGGCCGTCGAGACTCTGGGCCGCCTGGACGACGGCGCAGTCCTGCGGGACAGGCAGCACATCCTGCTGGTCCTTACGGACGGCAGCCCGAACGACTCCACACCGCTCCCGTCGTCGGGACTCCTCCTGGAGCGCGAATATGAGGGCGAGGCCGCGGTGCGATCCGCGCAGGACGCCGTCAGGCGTTTGCGCGAAAAGGGCGTGCGCGTCGGGGCCGTCTTTCACGGCAATACCTCCCATCTCGAAAACGTACACCGCATCTACGGCCACGCCTATGTCCGCATTCAAAAGGCCAACCAGCTCGCCCAGGGCGTGAGCGATCTGCTGCTCATGCTGCTGCGAGAACTGCGGCAGGACTGACGCATTTGCCTGAGTCACAGAGGAGGTTTTACTGTGCGGTTTTGTGAGAAATGTGATCGGCGTTATCCCGACGACTACTCCCTGTGTCCGCAGTGCGGGACGCTGCTGGCTGACCGTCCCGATGTCGTGGACCGGCAACGTGTTTTGCTTATTCTTCGAGGCCTGCCGGGTTATAAAATCATTCTGGAGAACCGCAGTTTTCAGAACGACGGAAAGACTGTCTTTTTTGACTATATCGTCCTGCACGAGGCCGGTATTTTTGCCTTTCAAATCTGTGATTCCTACCGCTTCCTTGAGGGGAACGGCAAGCTGCGTTACTGGACTGTTCAGGAGCGTTACGGCAGCAAGTCCGTATTTCGGATTGAGCGGCCGGTCACGCTATTGGAGAAGGATCACTATACACTTGATTCTATCCTGCGGCAGCATCTTTTCACAAAATCTTTTGCTTTTTTAATCTACCCCGACGACAGCGGGCTCGAAAAAATCGAATCACAGCACCTGAACCAAATGCTGACCATATCCCGGATGAATGAGATTTTGACAAGTGAGATCAATCATTACGGGAATGTATACAACAATGACGATATCGCCAGGTTGAACCGCATCCTTTCCAATATCACCATCGTTCAGGAGTATTCAACCCTGATTGAGTCCGTACGGGCAAAGAGGCATTCAAAGCTGCCAAGAGCGATCGGCGTTTTCACTGTGATTGCGCTCATTGTCGCCGCCGGTTTTTTCATCCTATGGGAAGGCGATTATGCCGACAGCTATTTACCAGGCTATACGAGTACGGCAAACCCTTCGGCAGAGCATGATTCTGTTCAGTTTACGATAGTTCCCAGGTATGGGCAGCTGTTTGCCGTGTTCAGCCAGAGTGATTTTGACAGCAAGGCAAGCCGCCTTGGTTTTGAGAAATTTACAAAGAATGCTGACGGTTCTGTCTCTTTTCAAATAAGAAAGGATAAAAAAGCAGAAATTCTTTCCTCTATATGCAGTGTCTTTGACAATGACGTCGGACAATTCTTCAAAGGGGAAGATATTCCAAATTATACATCCATAAGAACGGACGATCACATAAGCTATATCATCTTTGCATCCACTTCTGACCTTACTTCACGAGAATACGATTATATATTTGAATTGATCAGCTTCGGTGTTTTAAACGCCACAGTAAACAGACATCCCATTGACGAGGTGGAAGTGACCATTCTCGGGCAAGCAGGAGAACATCTGCGTACGATCAAGCCTGACGATTATGTAAGGCAGACATAGTTGCCCCCCCTCTTAGGAAATGTCCGTACAAAGGTGGAAGCGCCGTCCTTACCGTAGGGGCGGCTATCATCCGCCTGTTTTTCTGTTGGCGGCTGATAGCCGCCCCTACGGAGTTTGACGTGCGGTTTCTTCGCGGGGGGCGGCTCTGTAGCGTAATCTGAAAGTTCTTTCCAGTTTTTTTATAACAGTGCGAATAATCTGCTTTACATAACACATTTTTCCTGTTACAATACAGATAAAGTATTTCAGCGCCGGCGTGTCCGGGGCTGAGGAACAAAGGAGGCCGTATTTATGTTTAAGCGTACTCTCGCGCTGCTCCTCTGCGTTGTACTCGTTGTTCTCCTGCTGCCCGGCGTCGCCCTGGCCGCGGAGGACTACGACGAGGTGACCATCAAGTCCGGCGACACGATCCGAAAACTCCTCAAGGACAACGGGCGTGACTTTGATACCGATAAATACGTCGTTATGGTGCTCAACGGCTGGACGCGCGAAAAGCAAATGGACACGCTCTCGATCGGCGAGGTCGTGAAGATTCCCAAGTCCATCGGCGACATCGTCGGCCCAGCGCCGCACCTCATCTCCTCCAAGGACCGGATCGAGTATTATGTGATCCCCTATGTCATCCAGAAGGGCGACACGGTAAAGTTCATCTACAAGCTCTGGGGCCTCAGGTATGATGATTATGTCGATACGATCGAAGCGCTGAACCCCGGCCAGGATCTCGAGCTCGTGTACCCCGGCGACCTGATCTATCTCCCCACGACGGAAAACAACCTCAAAACCAACACCTACAACACCGTCATGTCCCACGTCATGCTCCAGGATGAGGCGGTCGAGAGTGTGTTTATCCGCTACGGGCGCGACTTCCAGGGCGACCGGGAGTATCTGCAGCGCTTCAACGCCAGGGACTTTGACAGCATCAAGTCCGGCGACAAGCTCTATATCCCGCTGCGCTGAAACGTTTTGACATCCTGAGCATTTCGCGCCATCCGGCATGTCATTGCGCATACTCCCTGTCATCCTGAGCGAAGCGAAGGATCTTTCGTCCCGCATGTACGGGAGAAAGATCCTTCGTTTTTTCTCGGGAGAGATTCTTCGTTATGGCAACACCGCACAATCCGCCTGCGGCATCTCCTGGAAAATATGCGCCCTGATTTCGTCACTTTTTCTTGAGGTACACAAAGTACATCTGCGAAAAACTGCCTTTATCAGAACCCAAATTTTCTCAGGATCTGCTCTTGCCCGGTATTGCCTTATGTTTTTTGCTTCTCTGTGACGAGCTTGTAGCCTGCGTGCAGGAGCCAGGCGGCAGTGACCGCGAGGGCGAGGGAGAGGCAGTAGCATACAGGCAGCGACGCCCTGTCGGGCAGGCGCGCCGCCAGAACAGGGCAGAGCGAGGAGGCCAGCAGGCAGTTGACCGGCGTGTGGACCACGAACAGGCCCATGGACCGCAGCCCCAGCCACGGGAAGGGCTTCGATGCGAGGAGGCGCTGCGCCCAATCGGTGCAGAACAAAACGTACAGCAGGAGGAACGCCCCGAGCCCCTGCAGGAGATAGAGGGCCGTCCCCTCCTCCAGCGGCGCCTTGATGCAGCAGACCGCGGCGCAGAACAACAGCACGCCCAGAGCTCCGGCAAAAGCGCGCCGGAGCTTTTCGATCTGCAGCGCAAGCCTCAGCACATAACCCAGCGCCGCCACGCCGAGCCAGACCCAGGTCTTCCCCGCGATGGCCGACAGCGCGACGACAGCCGCCGCGGTCAGAAGGCGCAGACGCTTATCGAGGCGTTCGGGAAGGCAGCCGAGGAGACGGCACAGCACACTCGCCAGAAAGAGCTGACGCATACACCAGAGCGTCGCGTTGTAGTTGTCCTCCAGAAGAAAAGCGTCACGCAGGGCGTAGAGCAGGTTATAGCGCGGCCCGTCGGAGATCACGCGCAGGACGTTTTCATCCGGGGTGTGGAAAAGCCAGGTGCAGGCATAGGCGCCGAGGATATAGCACGCCGTTGCCGCGAGGACGAAGAGACTGAGCTGCCGGTAGCGCCGCAGGGCATAGAGAAGCAGCCCCTTCGCGTCGAACGCCCGGGGCGCGCAGGCAAAATAACCGAGCAGCACGAAGAAAAAGGCAACAGAGAATTTCCCGGTCAGCCCGCCCAGCAGCAGGCGTGTCGGCATACGCTCCCACAACAGCAGGGCGTCCGGCTTGAACATGGCCAGAAAATGCGTGGTCATGATGACAAATATCGCAAAGAACCGGCAGGCGTCGATCCAGGCCTCTCTTTTATGCATAGGCACTCCTTTGCCGCGGCGGGGATGTTGTTCGGTGCTGTCAGTTTACCATAGAATACGGCCGGGTTCAACATGGGATTCGCCAAAAGGGGAGTGGCGGCACGCTTCGTCATCCCGAACGCCGCATAAAGGCTCGAAGGGGAGAGCCTTCGCACGCGAAGGGCTTATCGGGTCCTGATCATGTCCGGATCATGAAACACGTCCAGCGCGGTCATGGCCATGGCCGCCGCCGCGATGGGCATGGTCCTGTCGGCAAGCGGGCCGACGACGCCCTCCAGAAAGCCCTCCATGTGGGTGGATACGTCCGGACCGAGGCCCGTCGCCAGCTCGCAGTAGGCCGTCGCCGCGACCTGACTGACGTTGCCGACGTCGCTGCTGCCGAAGCCGCCGTCCGCGCCCTCCGGCACGGTTTCCGAGACGCCGAGCGAGGAGAGGTTCTGCCGCAGCGCCTCCTGCATGGCGGCGTTCACATTCATTTCGTCGTAGGGGTTTTCAAAGTAGCGCCATTCGAGCTCCGCTCCCGTCATCAGCGCCGCGCCCCGGGCGATGTTGAGTACCCGCTCCTTGACCCCGTTGAGATAGCTGCGCTTTGCCGCGCGGAGATAGAAACGGCACTGTGCGAGATCGGGCACGATGTTGCAGGCGGCCCCGCCCTGGGTGACGATCCCGTGCATGCGCACGTCGGGTGTCACGTGCTGGCGCAGGCAGTTGATGCCCGCAAACGTGAGATTCACCGCGTCGAGCGCGTTAATACCGAGGTAGGGATGGCCCGCCGCGTGGGCGGCCTTCCCGTGGAAGGTGAATTCCAGCGAGTCCATCGCAAGAAACTGGAGGCGGCTGCGGCTCAGGGCCGTGTAGTTGCTGAGATGAAACTGCATCGCCGCGTCAACGTCCTCATAACCGCCGTTTCGCAGCACGTCGATCTTGCCGCCGACGGTCTCTTCGGCCGGTGCCCCGATAAAGCTGACCGTGCCGGAGAACAGCTCCCTGCACCGCGCCAGCGCGGCGCAGGCCCCGTAGCAGGTGGCCGCGATCCAGTTGTGCCCGCAGGCGTGGGCAGTCTGATCGTGGTTCGGCCCGTAACCCGGCAGGGCGTCATACTCGCCGAGGAAGGCCACGGTCGGCCCCTCGCCGCATTTGAGATCGGCGCGCAGCGCGGTCTCCACCCCGGCGTAGGGGTAGCGCACTTCAAAGCCCAGCTTTCTCAGCTCCCCCGCCAGAAAACGTGAGCTCTCAAATTCCCGGTTGCCCAGCTCCGCGTGGTCGTAGACATACCGCCCGACGCGCTGCATGTCCGGGAAGATCGCCGAGACCGCGCCGCAGATCATCACCTTTTGTTCGTTCCGTTCCATACGCTCACCTCAATTGTATATTGTATTTTTCAATTGCGCCTGAATGGCACCGCGCAATACGCAAAAGCCCTGCGGACGCATACAAATACATCCGCAGGGCATAGTCCCCAGAGATGATTCGCAGCGCTCCCCCCGGTTCTTTTCCTCCCGGGGGACAGTGACATGCCTGTTCGACATGCCCCCAGCCGCCTCACGGCGACTTCGGCACGCTCGCCTTTCCCGCAAATTGCGGTACTGATCGAGAATGCGACCTCTACGTATCAAGCTGGTCTGAGTGTAGCACAGATTCGGAAAAAAGCAAGGCCCAAAACAGGAGCAAGTGAGTAATTCGGATATGTGTCGGATAATCATGCAGTGCTGTCCCTCGGCTTTTGGTGATTTCGCTGACACGAATGCGGCTGATGGAGGCGCCGTTTCTCTGCAAAAAAGCTGGACGCGGACGCGCTTTGCGGTTATAATGATCATCGCATAGCGAATGATTCTGAAAAAAGAACAAGGAGTCGACGGTATGAAGCTGCTGATCATCCGCCACGCGGACCCGGATTATGAACGCGACGATCTGACCGAGACCGGCCGGCGTGAGGCGGCCTGTCTTGCCGAGCGCATCGCGCCGATGGAGATAACGGAATACTTCGTCTCGCCCCTCGGCAGGGCGCGGGCCACCATCGCGCCGACGCTGCGGAAGGCCGGGCGCACCGCGGTCGAATACGATTGGCTCCAGGAGTTTTCCATTCCTATCGAGCGCCCGGACGTCGATGGTCTCAGCCGCGTCCCCTGGGACTGGCTGCCGCAGGACTGGCTCAAGGACCCGCGGCTTCGCTCGGACCGGGACTGGCGCAAAAACGAGATCATGCAGAGAGCACATACAGGGGAGGCGTACGACCGCGTGGTCGGGGAGTTTGACAGGCTCCTCGCCTCATACGGGTATGAGCGCGACGGGCTTCTTTACCGCGCCGTGAGACCGAATACGGACACGCTGGCCTTCTTCTGCCACCTCGGCGTCGCTTGTGTGCTGATGAGTCACCTGATGAACTGCTCGCCGATGGTCCTGTGGCAGGGGACCACTCTTGCGCCCAGCTCCGTCTCCGTGGTCTATAGCGAGGAGCGCCGTTCCGGCGTCGCCGCGTTTCGCGCCGCGTCGCTCGGCGATGTGTCCCACCTCTATGCCGCGGGGTACGAGCCGTCCTTCGCCGCCCGCTTCTGCGAGGTGCACGGCAACGGTGACCGGGAAGATTAAGGCAATACCGTATCATTCGGCGAGAGCGGATCCCGAGAAAAATTGTGTTCTGATGAAGGCAGTTTTTCGCAGAAACGCTATGTATATTGCAAGAAAAAATGACAAAAGCAGAGCGCATTTTCCCGAGAGGCGCCGACGGCGGATTGTGCGGTGTTGCCTTAAAGATCGGAGGAAGAACATGGCAAGCGTCAGCTTTCGCAACGTTAAAAAGATTTACAGCTTCAGCAGCGTCGAGGAGCGGCAGAGGATGAAGCGCGCGCGGGGGGATTTGACCGGCAGGCGCGGCAACCTTCAGGTCACGGACGAGGGCGTCGTCGCGGTGCAGGCATTCAATCTGGAGATCGCGGACAAGGAATTCATCGTGCTGGTCGGCCCCTCCGGCTGCGGCAAGTCCACCACACTGCGCATGGTGGCGGGCCTGGAGGAGATCTCGGACGGGGAGCTCTACATCGACGGCAAGCTCATGAACTATGTGGACTCCAAGGAGCGCGACATCTCCATGGTCTTTCAGAACTACGCTCTTTTCCCGCACATGACCGTGTACGAGAACATGGCCTTCCCCCTCACGCTGCGGCACGAGCGGCGGGACGTGATCGACAAAAAGGTGCGCGAGGCCGCGCAGATCCTGGACATCACCGACTATCTCGAGCGCAAGCCGAGGGCGCTGTCCGGCGGCCAGCGTCAGCGCGTCGCCATCGGCCGGGCCATCGTGCGCGCCCCGAAGGTCATGCTCATGGACGAGCCGCTCTCCAACCTCGACGCCAAGCTCCGCAACGAGATGCGCGCCGAGATCATCAAGCTCCGCAAGCGCATCAACACCACCTTCATTTACGTCACCCACGACCAGACGGAGGCCATGACCCTGGGCGACCGCATCGTCATCATGCGCGACGGCTACATCCAGCAGATCGGCACCCCGCAGGAGGTGTTCAACCACCCGGCGAACCTGTTCGTGGCGAGCTTTATCGGCACGCCGGTCATGAACTTTTTTGATGCGCAGCTCATCCGGGACGGGGACAGCTACAGCGTAGAGCTCGACGGCTGGCGCGTGCCGCTGAGCGAGAGCAAGAAGCAGCGCCTTCTCGCAAACGATATACAGGGCGGCCCCGTCACGCTGGGTGTCCGGCCAGAGCATACGCTGCTCTGGCAGGAGGGCGGCATCGAGGCGCGCGTGGAGGTGCGTGAGATGATGGGCTCCTCTGTCCATCTGCATGTCAAGGCCGCCGGGAAGGATGCCATCATCGTCGTGCAGCTCTTCGACTCCGAGGAGAGCTATGAGAGCGGCGACACGATACATTTCCGCTTCGCCGGAAGCTCCGCACACGTATTCGACAGGGAAACGGGCAGAAATCTCGAATACTGAGCCTGGAAAAAAACGGAAAAGCAAGAGCGGATTCGCGGTCTCTATCGCGCGGATCCGCTCTTTTTCCGGAAAAAGCTATTGATTGTCCCTGCCCCTTGTGATAGAATACCTTAGTTAGTTTTCCAAGCAACCAGTCGATGCTTTCCTGTCCTCCGCACCCACGGCGCGGAGGCGCGATGCGGATTTGGCAAATCATTATAAAACGAGGGAGCGCGTATGAGCATCAGATCGGGACGCGTGAACAATGCTTCAACGCCGAGTTTGCGGTATATCAAATATTTGCACACCGTTGTGACGGTGGTTATTTTTACGTGCTTCTGGCTGCGTTTCCGTTATCCGGACGGCGAGTGGCAGATAACGCGGGCGTTCCGATACAACATGTTTATCGCCATCGGCTTCGGGGCGCTGCTGACCTGGTTCAACAACACCTATAACTCCTACACGCTTGGCTATTTCCGCATTCGCCAGCTCGCTTTTTCCCAGTCGCTGTCCGACTTTTTCAGCACCGCGATCATCTATTTCGCGGTCTCGGTCGCATGGTTCAAACTCTATAATCCGCTGGCTTTCTTTCCGATGCTGATCCTCATGGGCCTATGGAACTGCGCGTGGAGTCTTTACGCCAACACCTATTATTGCTTGCAGATACAGAATTACCGCACGGTGGTCATATACCGCGATGAGAACGATTTGCGGCGCTTCGGAGACATCACCGGAAAGCCGATCGAACGTCTCTTCAGCGTCGAAAAATTCATTCAGTACGACGCCCCCGACTATTTTGCACTGGAGGAGCAGATCCGGGATTATGACGCGATCTTTGTCACGGGCGTCAACGCCACGCTCATGAACGGCCTGTGCAAGTACTGTGTCGACAACGACATACGCGGCTTTTTTCTTCCGCATATCGGGGACGTGATCATGTGCGGGGCCGAGCATATCAAGTCCTTCACCACGCCCGTCCTCTCCGTGCGCCGGGCAAACAAACCGCTGGAATACCTGATCGTGAAGCGCGGTTTCGACATTGTGGCCTCCTTCCTCGCTCTCGTGTTGCTGAGTCCGCTCTTCCTCCTGACGGCGCTTCTGATCAAGGCCTATGACCGCGGCCCGGTGTTCTACAAACAGGTGAGACTGACGCAGGATGGCCGGGAGTTCAAGATCATCAAATTCCGCTCCATGCGCGTCGACGCGGAAAAGGACGGCGTCGCCAGGCTTTCCACCGGCGACAGGGACCCGCGCATCACGCCGGTGGGCCACTTCATCCGCGCCTGCCGCCTGGACGAGCTGCCGCAGCTCTTCAACATCCTCAAGGGCGACATGACGATCGTCGGCCCCCGGCCGGAGCGCCCGGAGATCGCGCGCGAGTATGAAAAATACATGCCGGAGTTCCGGCTGCGCCTCCAGGTCAAGGCGGGGCTCACGGGCTATGCGCAGGTCTACGGCAAGTACAGCACCAGCCCCTATGAGAAGCTGGAGTTCGACCTGCTGTACATAAACCAGATGAACGCGCTGACCGACCTGGAGCTGATGTTCAACACCGTCCGCATCCTCTTCTCGAAGGAGAGCACCGAGGGCGTGGAGAGCGAGACCGCCTGGCTCCGCGAGCAGGAGAAGGCGAGAGAGAAAGAGGAAAATCGCGCAATAAGCAGCGGCAGGATGGGGTGAACGAGCGGGATGGATATGGGAACAGAATTCGTTAGCATCATTATGGCGGCATATAACGCCGAGAGAACGATTGAGAAATCGATCGCTTCTGTTCAGGCTCAAACATATTCTCATTGGGAACTTATTGTGATCAACGATTGTTCCAAAGACGCTACCGCTGCAATTATCACCTCCCTTGCACTATCCGATCCACGTATCCGCATCCTCAACAACGAAATGAACAGAGGCGTGTCTATCAGCCGAAAAAAAGGAATGGAAGCAGCTAAGGGAGAATGGATTGCTATCCTGGATAGTGATGATATGTGGGCTCCGGAAAAACTCGAAAAGCAACTGAGCCTTGCACACAAAACAAACGCGGAACTGATATTCACGGGATCAGCCTTTATTGATGATGGCGGCAACCCGATTGACTGGCAGCTGCATGTTCCAGAGATTCTCCCTTACCGTGAACTCCTGAAACAAAATCTTGTTTCCAATTCCTCCGTAGTGGTTAAGAAAAAACTGTATCAACAGTTCTACGCCGTCGGAGATGAAATGCACGAGGACTATGCCATTTGGCTTGGAATAACGAGGACTGGAAGAAATGCTTACGGTATCGACGAAGCTCTGTTGATTTACAGACTATCAAATTCATCGAAGTCCAGCAACAAATTGAAGGCGGCAAAGATGAATTGGAATACTTATCGATATGTTGGCTTAAATCCGTTTGCCTCCGCTTATTATATGTGTTGGTACACTGTAAATGGATTGCTCAAATATCGACATTTGAAGTGAGAAATACGATATGAATTATAAACCTGAAGAACTAAAAAGACTGCAAGCAGTTGAACTCGAGATTCTGGCAGAAATAATTCGAGTTTGCAATGAAAATCAGATTACATATTTCACCGTGGGAGGGACTACATTAGGTGCAATTCGCCATGATGGTTTTATTCCATGGGATGACGATATTGATATTGGCATGATGCGCGATGACTATGAAAAATTTCTCATGACAGCTCCTGAGAAGCTTAAAAAAGGGTATACGTTACAATCTTTCTATACTGAGCCATCCATGCCGACATACTTTGCAAAAGTAAGAAAAGATGAGACTTTATTTGTTGAAGAATATGCAAAAGATATTTGCATGCACCAAGGTGTTTATGTAGATATTATGCCTTATGACAAGATCCCGGAGAATATGAATGAGAGAAAGAAATACAGGGACAGGATAAAGCTGTGGAATCAATTGTTTATTGCAAAAACAATCAAGACGACTTCTGTTCCTCATACAAAAAACAAAGCAATTAAAAGTGCATTTCGTGGGATAGTTCATATTGCTGTATCACCGATAACAAAAAAACGATTGTATAAAAGGTTAGATTCGGAATTGAGAAAATTTAACAATTCTTCTTCGGAAATGGTCTCATCGAGGGGATTAAACGTTTTTGAGTGCAGAGTTGAAGATATATTGCCCCCGATTCCGCATGATTTCTCAGGGATAACCGTAATGATTCCAAATCATTATGACAAAGTTCTTCGCACGCAGTATGGCGATTACATGAAATTGCCGCCGGAAGATAAGAGATACAGTCATGCACCGGTGAAGCTAAAGTTGTGAAAATAAAGGAGAGATAAGATGGTTATCGGTTACACAGCAGGAGTATATGATCTGTTCCATATAGGGCATTTGAATTTGCTGAAAAACGCCAGAGGGATGTGCGATAAGCTGGTCGTGGGCGTTACAGTAGACGAGCTTGTGCAGTACAAAGGAAAACAGTCCATGATCCCCTTTGAAGATCGTATTGAGATCGTCAGAAGCATCAAATATGTCGACGCGGCGGTTCCCCAGTACGACATGGACAAGCTGACTGCTTGCAAGAAGCTCGGCGCGACGATCCTGTTTGTTGGGGACGATTGGTACGGAACGGAAAAATGGAAGAAGTATGAAGAAGAGTTCGCCAGGGAAGGCATCAGGATCGTATATTTCCCATATACAAAAGGCATCTCCTCAACGAAGATTTCAGAGGCGCTGCACTCCGTGAGAGGCTGGATCAAGGAGACGGAGTCGGCGGAAGTGAAAATCAATACCGATGTACTGTCAGCACAACAATCAAAGGAGTGATTCAGAATGGTCAATAAAAACTATTGCATGAGCTCGTATCTGGCGTATCGCTTTATTGAAGATCCCGAGATGGATTTCGAGGAGGGCAAGAAGCACGCCAAGGATTCCGTGTTCAACGGCGGGGAGAAGATCCCCGTGCATACCGCGGCAGACATTGCCGGGGCGTATCGGGAAGCGTTTGAGGCAAAGCGCGATGTGAATCTCGGCATTCTGCTCTCGGGCGGCATGGATTCGGCCTGCCTTGCCGCGTTCATGAAGCCGGGCTCTCATGCTTATACGTTCCGCTTCCTCGGCGGCCGCTTCGGCGATGCGGATATGAAACGGGCGAAGCTCTACGCGGAAAAGTATCAGCTCCAGCTCCACTATGTCGATATTGACTGGTCTGTCGTCGAGAGGAATCTTCCGATCCTGATGGAGCGCAAAGGCGCGCCGGTTCATTCCATCGAGCCGCAGATCATGGAAGGAGCGCTCCAGGCAAAGAAGGACGGCGTCGAGATGATGGTTGCAGCGGACGGCAGCGATCTGGTATTCGGCGGTATGGACAGAATGCTCTCAAAGGATTGGTCTTTTGACGAGTGGGTCAGATTCTACACCTTCTGCGATCCGGCTGAGGTGCTGAACGAGCCGGTCGATGTCTCTTACCTTTACGAGCGTTATCGCCTGCCGGGGAACAGAATCGATTACCTCCGCTTCATTCAAGAAGTGTTCGGCTATGAATCCAGCGGCTCCTACTGCAATGCGTTTATCTGCGCCGATATGAAATACAAGCCCTTCTATGACCCCTCTGGCATGGTGAAGATGGCGGAACCCCTCGACCTTCAGCGTGTTCGCTCCGGCGAGTCGAAATACCTGATCCGCGAGCTTTTCCGTATGTGCTATCCGGAGATTCCCGTCCCGGAAAAAATACCGATGCCTCGACCGGTTGATTACTATTTTAAAGATTGGGAGGGGCCAACACGCCCGGAATTTAAAAAGAATCTGGATATGAATAAGTTTACGGGAAATCAAAAGTGGCAGCTGTGGTGCCTGGAGAGATTCTTGAATCTTATGGAGCCGATACAGTAAACCGGATAAAAACAGAACCACCTGGCGAGGATTGCTATGGCGGTGTTTTGATCAAGCTGCCGCATGGTACAAACGGCAAAAAAGTCGTTGAATTAAAAAGAACCACGGGAATCACTGTATGTGCGGTATAGATGGATGCTGAAAAGAGGATTAAAAAGTACGAGTCTTAATCATCGGGCACAATGCTATCGGCGAGACGAACAATATGGGGAAAACGCTCCTCTCATATTTCCGTGGTTTTTCTCCGGATGAGGTGGCTGAGTTTTACATTCAAGCCAAAGAGCCGAAAAATGCAGAAGTGTCAAACTCCTATTATCGCGTTACGGATCAGGATGCGCTGAAATCGGTATTCGGGAAAAAAGTCGGAACAGCCTTCCGCGTCGAACAATCCCGGCCGGAAACAGATTCTTCGCTTACCGGTGCTGTTGAGTCAATCCGCCAGTATGGAAGAAAAAGAAACGCATTTATTTATACAGCGCGCAATGCGGTATGGAGACTTGCCAATTGGAAAACAGATGAGCTGATCTCGTGGCTGAGAGACTTTGACCCTGATGTGATCTTTTTCATGGCCGGCGACTATGGCTTCATGTACAGGATCACCCTTGATATCCAGGAGATGCGATGAATATTCAGGAATTAGAGACCGTGAAAAGAGAAAACCTTCCGATCAAGATTTTTATTCTGAACAATCGAGTGCTTGGCAAAATCAGTGAAACGCAGCATTTCAACCATGGCGACAGATTTGCCAATACGGCGGCTTCAGGCGGATATTCTGTCCCAAGCTTCCAGAAGATTGCGGAAGCTTACGGGATCAAGGCGGCCACGCTGAGCTCCTATGAGGACCTGGATACATACAAGGGATGGATAGATGATGATGAGCCGTGCTTGTTTGATATCCCGCTTCCTGAGAACAGTCTGCTGACACCTAAAATCAAATGGGAAACTTGCAGGATTTCACCTGATATACCGGAAGAAACCAAGAAGCAGGTCGACGCCATATTAAGCGCTTAAACAAACTTTTCTGTAACAATGAATGGAGAAGGCGGATCGTTGAATGGACAAAATAAAGGTATTGATGCTTGTTCCCAATCTCCGTGTTTCAAACGGCGTCGCCACTTTTTCCATGAATTATTACAGAACGATGGATCACGGTTCGGTCAAGATGGATTTTGTCACATATCGCGACATTGAAAGTCCATACATTGATGAGATCAGAGAGAACGGGGACGAGGTTTATGTCCTGCCCCCTGTGAAAAATATCGTTGCACACTGCAAAGAGTGCGTATCCGTTATTCGCAGTGGGTGCTATGATATTATCCATGACAACAGTCTGCTGATCACGCTTCCTATGATGCTGATTGCAAAAAAACACATTGGAATACGGGTACTGCACTCCCACAGCGCGAGATTGGGAGAGACAGCTAAGAACGAGAAACGCAACAAGCTGTTCCTGCCGATACTGCTGAATACGGCCAACTGTTATGCCGCATGCTCCACAAAGGCCGGCAGGTCGCTGTTTGGGGACCATCCCTTCACCGTCATTCCGAATGTGATCCATGCCGAGAGCTTTCGGTTTGACGAAAAAACGCGGGAGTCCGTTCGGGCGCGGGAGAACTGCGGGACGCAAAAAATCGTCGGCACCGTCGGAAGGCTTACGGACGCGAAGAATCCGTATTTTGCGATCGACGTGATGGAAGACGTCCTGAAGCGGGACGACAGCGTCGTCTACTGGTGGATCGGGAGCGGAGCGCTGGATCAGCCCGTAGCCGAATATGTGCGCGCCAAGGGACTGGAGGATCGCATCAGGCTCTTTGGAAGCAGGACGGATGTGACGGAGCTGCTGCAGGCCATCGACGTTTTTTTCATGCCGAGCAAAAACGAAGGGTTCGGACTGGCTTGCCTGGAGGCTTCCGCCACAGGACTTCCCTGCGTCGTTTCCGATCAGTTTCCCGCAGAGGTCAATGTTACAGGACAGGTCCGTTTCCTCTCTCTGCTGAAAAGGAAAGAAGAGTGGGCGGACGCCCTGCTCGAAGCGCTTGATTGCAAGCCTGACAGGGACGCCGCTTATGCCCGGCTTTTGAACAGCGCATGTACGGATACGGACGCCGGTAAAAAGCTGTATGAGTTCTACCGCAAACTGCTTGAAAGACAGGACGAAAAGGGAGTTATTCCATGCTGATCTACCTGGTATTAATACTCATCATACTGTTCCTTGGTATAGCGATCAATCCAAGAAGGTCGCGTCAAAGAAGAAAGGCCTTTCTGTTTTTGTCTTTTCTGGACCTGACCGTCATATCCGGCCTTCGTGATTACAGCGTTGGGGCCGATACTGAGATCTATGTGTCTCTGTTCAACAGCATTGATTTCTATAATATGTCTTCGTCCAGGTTTGAAAGCGGGTACCTGTATTTTATGAAGCTGGTTCACAGGTTTTCCGATAATCCCACTGTCTTTCTGTTCCTGTGCAGTATTATCTGCATCGGCGCTGCCTGTCACTTCATCTACGTCTTTTCTGACGATCCGCTGCTCAGCGTCCTGTTATATGTCGTGCTGAAGCCATACTTTTTCCAGATGACCGGCCTGAGGCAGGCTCTGGCCATATCCATCAACATGATGGCCTTCCTTTTGATTCTGGATAAGCGCACAAAGAGAAGGTCCGTCTTGTCCCTTGCACTCATGTTTCTTGCGCCTCAATTTCACAGCGTGGCGTATATCAGCTTTATTCCCTACATACTCTTCTTCTTCCCCAGAATTCGCAACAGGCTCAGAATGACGCCGTCCTCCTCGCTGAAGTGGACGATTTTGATTTCCGCGGTCGCGTTTCTTGCCTTCCCCTTTGTGTTGGATCTGCTTTTCTATATCGCCCCTCAATATGCCTTGTATCTCAGCGGCACCTGGGGAGATTCAAACTACTTCGCGTCTATGTTCAATACGCTGATCCAGATGGCCTTCATGGTCGTGGGCGTTATTTACCTGAGAAGATTTGAGACTACCGATTTGGAGAAGTTCGCGCTGATCATGCTGTCTATGACAATTATCTCGGTCACTTTATCCATGCGCCTGGAGATCATCGGAAGAATCTCCACGGAGTTTTCTATCTATACGGGCATCCTGTTCGCCCCCATGTTCACCTCTGTCGTGGAGGAACCCAAAAACAGACTGCTCTTGAAGTCCATGGTCTTTCTTTCCTCGTTTGCCTATATGCTGGTTACCTTTATCTTCAGACCGGAATGGGACGGCGTCGTTCCCTATATCTTTATCTAATGAGGTGAAATGATGCGCAATCAGCTTGAAATCCTGCAAAATACCGAATTGGAACTGGTAAAAGAGTTTCACGGTATTTGCGAACAATACGATCTCAAATACCTCCTGGCGTTTGGGACGATGATTGGCTGCGCTCGCCACCATGGCTTTATCCCCTGGGATGACGATATTGATGTGGTGATGCCCTGGGAGGACTACTGCAAATTCATCGAAATCGCCAATCAGGTCTCCGATCCCCGCTACATGGTTTTTCATGAGAGCACGGTCAAGAACTACGCGTTTCCCTTTGCAAAATTCGTCAAGAAGGACAGCTGCGCCATCTTTGAATACCCCTTCGTGCATTACATGGATCAGCCTATTTACATCGACATATTCCCTGCGCTCCTCGTGCCGAAGAATTACATGCAGTTCAAGCACATCCAGGCGTCGAATTTCTTCCTGAGCCAGACTGCGAGAATGAAAACGCTGTCGGCGTTCAAGCACACCAGAAGGGGCTTTTTTGCAAAGGCCGGGATGCTGATGTTCTACTGCCTCAACAAGATGATCCCCCAAAAGGCGTGCTACTCCGGCATGATGAAAACCGCGCTCTCCGTAAAGGAAGAGGATGCGCGCTGCTGCTATATCGGCGACATGTACAGCGAGACGGATGCGATTGGCCGCTTCCAAATGCCTGCCGACGTTTTCGAGCGGCGCATCCTGATGCCGTTTGAAGATACGGCGCTTTACATGCCCAGGGATTATGACAGCATCCTCCGCGGCATGTACGGAGATTATATGAAGCTCCCGCCGGAAGACCAGAGAAAGAGTCACGGCTTTCTCTATGTCGATGACAATCTCAGCTATCAGGAATATGACCGGCAGCAGAAGGGCAAGGCGGACTGAACGCCGCGCCGGACGCTTGAGGTAAGGCATGAATAAAAAGTTCAGGAATCTGTTTAAGGATACGCTGTTGTTTGCGCTGGGCAGCTTTGGCTCCAAGATCATTCTGTTTTTTCTGGTCCCGTTATATACAAATTTCTTAACCACCGAAGAGTACGGGATCGCCGACCTTGTCTTTACCACGGCCCAGCTCGTCATTCCCATCGTGTCCCTGGTCATTTTTGAAGCGGTCATTCGCTTTGGCCTGATGACGGATAAGGACCCGGCGGAGGTTTTGAAGGCCGGATTGATCGTCGGAACGGCCGGCGCAGTCCTTACCGTTGCGGTTACGCCGCTGTTTGACCTGTATACGCCGATCTCCCCATGGAAATGGTACCTCTGCGTCTATGTGATCCTGAATTTCGGGTCCACGATCCTCAAGAGCTATCTGAAAGTAAAAGACAGGAACAAAGCGTTCGCGATCATAAGCATTGTGCAGACGCTGGTTCTTGCGCTGTTCAATATCCTGCTCCTTGCGGTTTTCCACGTCGGCGTTAGAGGATACCTGATCGCCAATATCGTCGCCGCAGCTGTGTCGCTGGTTTTGGCCGCGCTCTCCGGGGATGTGATTCGGGATTTCTTGCAGGCCGACCTGAACCGCGAGCTGTTGGTGGAAATGGTAAAATACTCAGCGCCGCTGATCTTGAACGATCTATCGTGGTGGGTGATTCATTCCTCGGACAAGTATATGGTCGAAGCCATGGTAAGCGCGTCCGCACTTGGGATTTTTACGGCTTCGACGAAAATCCCGGCCCTGATCAACGTGATGATCAGCATCTTCGGACAGGCGTGGAATATCTCCTCTATTAAAGAGATGGACTCCACAAACGACACGGACTTTTATTCAAAGGTCTTCGAGGGATACGCCTTTATCACATTCGGGGCGTGCGTCGCCCTGACCGCGATTATCAAACCGTTTATGGACATATACGTCGGGAAGAGCTTTCAGGATGCGTGGATGTATGTCCCGCTTCTTCTTGTCAGCGCTGTGTTCTCTTCCATCTCCTCGTATTACGGGCAGATGTACGCAGCACTGAAAAAAACCGTCAACAATATGCTTACCACGTTGTCGGCGGCGGTCATCAACATCATTGTCAACTATATCTTTATTCTCAGCTATGGCATCTGGGGCGCCGTGATCGGCACCGTCGTCGCCTATGTCTTTATCGCGTTCGCGAGAATGCTTGACGTCGGCCGCTTTATAGACATCAGGATCGATCTTGCGAGGTTCTTTGCCAACTGTGCGATCATTCTGACGCAGGGGATCCTGGTATCCATGCACTATCATATTACAGCCGTATCCATTCTGAGCATTGCACTGTTCGTCGTCGTCAACCGCGATATGATTTCCAGTATTCTGCGCGCTGTGCTGAGGCGTTCCAAATAATCGCCAACGGGCCCGTTGAAATGAACACGGGCCCTGCTTTTGCCGGAAATCCGTCGGATACGGGCTTAAATATTTCGACGCCGGTGTTTGGACAGGACGTACATGAACGATCCGGGCCGCCGATTGAACAAGAAAGGGAGAAAAGCGATGCAATTGACCAGAAAAGAGTTTGATATTCTTGTGGCCTTGGCAGAATCAAAGGAGGCATGCACTCAACGAAAACTGGAGAAACTGACGGGACACAGTCTGGGTACGATTAACCGCGTATTGAAAGAGCTTGCGGAGAGCGGGCTTGTCTCCAACGGTGCTGTCACCACAAGCGGCATCAACGCGCTGGAGCCATATCGGGCCAGGAGGGCAATCTTCATTGCGGCCGGTTTTGGCTCCCGTATGGTCCCGATTACGTTCAACACACCGAAACCGCTTGTTCGGGTACATGGGGTTCGGATTATTGACCGGCTGATTGATGCCTGTCTTGACGCCGGAATTAATGAGATTTTCATTATCCGCGGTTATTTGGGTGAACTTTTTGACCAACTCCTGTATAAATATCCCATGATTAAGTTCGTGGAGAATCCCGTTTATAACGAGGCAAATAACATCAGCTCTGCGCTGGTAGCCCGGTATATGCTCTCAAACGCCTATGTGTTTGAGGCTGATTTGCTTATAAGCAATCCGAAAATCATCAAAAAATACCATTATACTTCGGATTTCCTCGGCATTAAGAAACAGCGCTCCGACGACTGGTGTACCCGGGTTAAGGATGGAATTATTGTTGAGGAAAAACTTGGCGGCGAAGGCAATGATATTTGGCAGATGGTAGGCATCAGCTACTGGAACGAAGCGGATGGCCATAAGCTGAGCCAGGATATCCAGGACGTATACGCGTCTCCCGGCGGCAAGGAACGCTACTGGGAGCAGGTCCCGCTGGTATACAGGAAGGAGCACTACGCCGTCGAAATATGTGATTGCACGGATGAGGATATCGTGGAGATCGATACATTCAATGAGCTGAAGGCTATAGATAAAACTTACGATATCTGATTTTGTTTTATAAATGATGACGTTCTGCAAGGTTTGAACAAATTATTTGAAATATCGGTGAATTACTTCTTGACAAGCGTTCAAATATGGCGTATTATGGCAACATCCATGAACACCAGAAATGGACGGAGGGTAAATTATGAACACATTTTTGAAAAAAACAATTCTGCTGACGCTGACTGCCGTTTTGATGCTTTCCGTGTGTGGCTTTGCCAGTGCTGATGAAGGGGTAACCTTTACTGCCCCCGCTGTGACGACTGCACTGGACGACAGCAGCAATCGTGTCGTTATCTATTCCGGCGCTGAGGAATATCGTCATGCCTACTTTATGGAGCGTCTGACAGAGCAGTTCCCCGACTATGACATCTCCATCGAGTACATGCCCACTGGCAACCTGGCCGCGAAGCTGGCTGCTGAGGGTTTAGATTCTGAGGGCGATATTTTTTATGATATCGACTACAGCTACGCGGGTATGATTGAACAATATTTTGCTGATCTTTCTGATTACGATCAGGAGATTTATATGGAGGACTGCCGGGTTAAGAGCAATAAATACCTTTGCGAAACGCGTAACGGCGGTGCGATTATCATCAATCCTGATTTGCTGGCAGCGAAAGGCCTTGATGAGCCGACCTGCTATGCCGATCTGATCAAGCCGGAATACAAAGGCCTCATTTCCATGCCCAGTCCGAAATCTTCCGGCACCGGCTACATGTTCGTAAAAAACCTGGTAAATGCCTGGGGCGAGGATAAAGCCTTCGATTATTTCGATCAGCTTGCAGAAAACATCCTTCAATTCACAACATCCGGCTCCGGCCCGGTCAACGCACTGGTACAGGGCGAGGCAGCTATTGGTCTTGGTATGACTGCCCAGGCCGTAACTGCTATCAACAATGGCAGCAATTTGAAGATCGTATTCTTTGAGGAAGGCT
Organism: Oscillospiraceae bacterium; assembly: GCA_902779945.1. Classification (GTDB taxonomy): domain Bacteria; phylum Bacillota; class Clostridia; order Oscillospirales; family Oscillospiraceae; genus Limivicinus. The sequence goes on from CACZDN010000005.1 coordinate 238,622, forward strand.
CACCTTATTCTCTGTACGGTTTTTCCGTGTTGGACGGAAAGGAGAACCGGAAGGCGGTTCGGGAAGTATTTGACTTCTTCTATACAACCCTTGTAGTGGAAGATAAAGCGCTTTTCTACCCTGAAAAGATCTATAAGGATTTAGACTTTGAAGTTGAGAACTATCCCACGAATATTCACTACGGCGATATGTCCGGTAACACCACGGAGGAAAAGCTCAGACTCTTGGATAACTGGGAATATTGAGATAAGCTGTGAACGATAGAGGGGAGAAGACCAATTCTTCTTCCCTCTTTTAAGCATAGGAGAAAGAATTGGAGCAGAAATGGATAAACTGATCATCAAAAACCTCACAAAATCATTCGATGGCACTGGCGTTCTTCATAATGTAAGCTTTACAGTGCGGGATGGTGAGTTTCTTTCCATTCTCGGCCCGTCCGGATGCGGAAAGACCACGATCTTGCGTATTCTGATCGGCCTGGAATCGGCTGACAGTGGAGAGATCATCAAGGACGGTGTCAACATCACCACTCTTCCTGCTGCGAAAAGAAAAATGGGGATCGTCTTTCAGAATTACGCGCTGTTTGAGAACATGACTGTACTGCGCAATGTGGAGTACGCCCTGCTCAAAAGTGCAGGAACAAAAGGCGAATACAGCAGGAAGAAAGCAGCGGCGAAGGCAAAAGAAATGCTGGAGTTGGTCGGCCTTTCTGAGCATCTTGACAAGAAGCCGCGTCAGCTCTCCGGCGGCCAGCAGCAGCGTGTCGCCATTGCCAGAACCCTTGCGCTGAATCCGGATGTTATTCTCTTTGACGAGCCGATGTCTGCTCTCGATGTGGATACCAGACTCTCTTTGCGCGCTGAATTAAAGGAGCTTCAAAAGCGTTTCGGCACGACCATGATCTACATTACCCATGATCAGGAAGAGGCTTATGCACTGTCTGACCGGATCATGGTGATGGATGCGGGCGTAATACACCAGCTTGACACGCCCCACAATCTCATAGACCGACCGGCGGATGATTATGTGCGCAATTTTGTTATTCGGAATATCAATATTAAGATAAACAGCCTTATCCAGTTCGCGCGGTTGGAGGACAATAAATGAGAATCAGAGAAAAATGGTCTCCTTCAACCGCGTTGAAGATTCTGCTTTGCATATTCTGGCTTTTTGCAATTATCCTTCCCCTGATCCGTATGCTATCAACAATGGCTACGGTTGATGTGCGCGCTGTTATCACAGCACGAAAGTTTTCCAAGGCACTGAGACAGTCTCTGACCGTCAGTTTTACCGCGACTGTGATCGCCGTTGCCCTCTCGGGCCTTCTTTCCTGGGCTGTCGCCAGGACAAATATCAGGCACAAAACCATTCTGAACACGCTTATTACGGTTCCAATGCTGATTCCGTCTATCTCACACGGCATGGGTTTAGTCATTATTCTCGGCGCCAATGGATGGCTTTCCAGATTTTTGGGCCTGGAAGGCGGCATCTACGGGTTTTGGGGAATCGTGATCGGGTCAGTGATGTATTCTTTCCCGGTGGCCTATCTCATGCTATACGACGTTCTGCGTTATGAGGATGGAGCGCCTTATGAGGCGGCAGAAGTCATGGGACTGACCGCACAAAATCGTTTTTTCGCCATTACACTCCCTTATCTCCGGAAGCCAATGATTTCTGTTGTTTTCGCGACCTTTACAATGATTGTAACCGACTACGGTGTACCGCTCATGGTAGGAGGGAAATATATGACTCTGCCCGTCATGATGTATCAGGATGTAATCGGGATGCTGGACTTCGGCAAAGGTTCCGTGATCGGCATGATCCTTTTGATTCCGGCGTTGATTGCGTGTATTCTTGACATGGCAAATCGTGACAAGGGAAATGCAGCTTTTGTCGCCAGACCCTATCTGATAAAGAAAAGCGCGGTGAGAGACAATATTGCCCGCGGTATCTGTATCTTTGTTATTGTGCTCGTTTTTCTCCCGATTGCATCGTTTTCGATATTGGGCTTTATCGCAAAATACCCGACCGATATGACCTTATCGCTGAAAAACGCAGCACAGGCAATTCACATGGGTGCGATCCGCTACCTGAAAAACTCTCTCATTATTGCGCTGGTCGTTTCTTTTCTCGGAACAGCGCTGGCGATCTTTAATGCCTATATGACAGCGAGAAGCCGGACAAGGCTCAGCTATGTGCTGCACCTTATGTCGATTACATCGCTGGCAATACCTGGAATAGTCCTTGGCTTGGCCTATGTGATGTTCTTCAAAAGCACGCCAATCTACGGGACCTTCGCTATGCTGTTCCTTGTAAACTCCATGCACTTTTTTGCTTCGCCATATCTAATGGCGTACAACACCTTCGGGAAGATCAACGATAACCTTGAGAATGTGGGCGCGGCCATGGGAATCGGCCGCTGGACGATTATCCGGGACGTTATTCTGCCTCAGGCTATGGGAACCATCCTTGAAATGATGAGCTATTTTTTTATCAATTGTATGATGACGATTTCAGCTGTGTCCTTCCTGGCAAATGTCCGGAACAAGCCGTTGGCGCTGATGATAACGCAATTTGAGGGGCAGATGCAGTTGGAATGCGCGGCGTTTGTGAGTATGCTTATTCTCTCGGTCAATGTTGTCATGAAATATATCTTGTTTGTTATGAAAAAGAGGACAACGTTCTAAAAATCACCTGGATCTTCTCCGATTACCGGATGCCGATGGAGATCGCCGGCAAAGTAAAGACGCTGTCGATATATCTTTACGTGGGCGCAAAGGTCGCCGAGACAGACGACTGGTGCTTCAAAGAGAAGAACGGCTGTGCGAGCGACTATCAGCTGGGAAGAACGGATTGTTATCAGGGATTTGGCATTTCCTATTGGAACGGCGAAGACGCCGAGAGGCTGAAGGCTGACCTGCGCAAGGTGTATGCGATGCGCGGCGGCAGGGAGGATCTCTGGGAGATGGTTCCGCTCACGATTATGCGCAAGAACTATCATGTTGAGATACGAAAGTGTCTCAAGTCCGATATCATCGAGATCGACAATTTCATGGAACTGATTGCGGCTGACCCGAGTTATGCCCATTACCCCGGATATGAAGAATTCAATGGTTTACAGTCGAATGGATAAGAGACAGACAGAGGAGGACAATCATCATTCATGCCACAGTCTGCAATCATAGCAATACTCCGTATTGTATTGACGGCGGCAAGCGTATTCGGATTTCCATACTTGCTGAGGCGGATATGGATCACCGACAAGTCCGGGCATGTCCAACGGTTTATGCCGGCGATCCTTGTTGCATATTCCGCTTCGATCCTGGCGATTACTCTTGGCACCAGAACATACGACGAGAAGGCGGGGGTAATCTTTAACCTCACATGGGCCTATCGTGAGATTTTCACAACAATGGCGAAAGGATATCAAGTCGGCGGGCTCCTGGAAGCGATCAAACGGATTCACTGGGTCAGAGGAACAGTCTCAAGCCTGATCCTCAACGTGTTCCTGTTTGTACCGATGGGGTATCTGCTGCCGCTGAGCTGTAAACAAATAAAAAGCTGGTGGAAAGTCCTGCTGGCGGGCGTAGTGTTCAGCTTCTGCATCGAGACGATTCAGTTATTGACCCATTTTGGATGGTTTGATATCGCAGACCCCATATATAATGGCCTTGGAACGATGATCGGGTACTCGCTTTATCGGAAGATATTCTTGAGAAAGGGCATAACAAAGGAATAATCATATGACTGAAACACAAGACAAGCTGATCAGGATCATCGGAAAACAGTTGTTTTCCACAGGGGAAGATCTGCCTCCGATCCAGGATTACAAATCTCTTTTTACCGAAGCCCGGCAGCAGACCGTGCTTCCCATCGTGCTTTCCTGGCTGGACGGCACCATAGCGACAGATGAAGAGAGACAGAAATACAAGGTACAAAAAGCGGAATACCAGGCGTCGAGCGTCAGAAATCTGTATTACCATAAAGAATTAAACAAGCTGCTTTCAGCGCACGACATCCCATATGTCATCCTGAAAGGCCAGGCTTCTGCATATTACTATCCAGACCCTGCCCTTCGCGTAATGGGCGACGTCGATTTTCTGGTAGCGATGTCTGCGGTGGACGAAGTCGATGAGCTGCTGGTTTCGCAGGGCTTCAAGAAGCTGGACGGCGCTGAAAAGCATGAGTACCATTGGGCTTACAAAAAAGATCGCGAAGCGCTGGAGCTGCACTGGGATGTTCCCGGCGTGCCGGAAACGAACAACGAGACGATTAAAAGCTATCTTTCCGACATCATAGAGAAACGAAGGATGATTCAGGCCCTTGGAGGGGAGTTTGCGATCCCCGCGCCCGTTCATCACGGCCTTGTCCTGCTCCTGCATACGATCAACCACATGACGGCGACGGGCGTCGGCCTGCGGCATCTGTGCGATTGGCTTGTCTTTGCCAACAGCTTGACGGAAGAAGATTTCGTCAATACCTTTGAAAAGCCGCTCCGGGACGTCGGCTTATGGAAATTCGCTCAGGTTTTGTCAAAGATCGGCGTGATGTATTTTGGCTGTGAGGACAGGGACTGGTGCAAAGAGGCTGACGAATCTCTTTGTACAGCCTTCTTGGAAGACGTCTTTGCGGGCGGCAATTTCGGAACAAAGGACCACACGCGCCGCAGTCAGGCCAAGCTGATACGCAATAACGTCAGCAAGAAAGTCGGAAATGGAAACATCTTGACAAACATTCTGATCAGCATCAACGAGAAGGCCAAAAGGGATTATCCCGTGATGAAGAAAAACCCCGTTCTGCTTCCGGCAGGCTGGATCATTGTATGCGTACAATACTTTTTCAGAATCATTCTGAGAAAGCGAAACAACGTATTTGAAAAAACGATCTATTCGGATGCAATCACCCGACAGAAGCTGTATTCTGAATTGAAGCTGTTTGAAACAGACTGATGTTGTCTCTCCGTTTTCCCGACACGAAAAAAAACAAGCGTCAAACAGGGCCCGCTGATTGCGAGCCCCGTTTGACGCTAACGCTGTTTTATAGACTTGTATGAACCTAGACTTGTATGAACCGGCTCAGTGGATCTGCGTGAGCTTGCCGACCACGACGTAGCGGCCGTCGTCGCGCTCGTAGGTGCAGGTGGAGAGGGTGACGATCTTGTCGTCAGCCTCGACTTCCACGTCAGACTGGAAGGTGGACAGGTCCCTTACAAGCTGAACGTGGCCTTCAAACTGTTCAGGGGAGTCGAAGTTGCGCGCGTAGGCGAAAGAGGTAGGCTCCGTGATGAAGCCGCCGATGAGATCAAGACGGTAATTAAAGTTCGGCGTGCTGAGGTAGATCACGGGGTGGGAGCCGTAATAGCTCTCGTCGCGGTAGTCGCGCAGGCTTGCGAACATGGAGCCGTCGTTCATGTTGTGGCCGTAGATGCAGGTGTTCTGATCCGAGAAGTCGGCCGCGTTGCGGCAGTCGATGAAGATGGTACCGTTGGCGTTCTGGATCTCGCCGGGGATGTGGTCCAGATAGTAGAAGTTGTCGTCCGTGTAGGCAATGGGATAGTTGATCTTCGTGTTCGGGCTGTAGATCCAGCCGACATAGTCGGTGCTCTGGGCGCGCAGGCCGTCAAAGTCGATGTTCAGCGGGCTGACCTCGGGATCGATCCCATCGCCCTCGGGCTCAAGGTTTTCGACCGGCGCGGGCGTGGGGGAGACCTCCGCCACCGTGACAAACTGATTTGCGACCTCCGTATATGCCTGCTCCGCTTGCCTGTAGCCGAGGAGCGTGGTGATGATCTTGTACGCGCTGAATGCGAAAACACCGACCAGAATGATGCACAGCACGATCAGGATAACTTTTACAGCACTCTTTTTCTTCTTCAAATAATTCGCCTTCCTTTACTGACGGGTACAGGTTCCCGTGTAATCAACGCCTTTATTATAGCGCATCTTTTGCAAAAAGGGAAGCCCCTTTTGTTACAAGAATGTAACGAAAGGGGCTTTTACACTGGTAATACTTAACGGAAGCGGAAGCGCTTACTTGATGGCGACAATGCCGGCGCCGGTCTTCTCGTTGAAGGCCTCGACTGCGCCGTCCTGCAGAGCCTCGACAAGGGCCTTGATCTCGGGACGGTCCTCATCGCCGCGGCGGACGGCCACGAGGTTTGCGTAGGTCTGGGCGGCGTTGCCGGAGGCGTCCTCGATGGCGAGCGCGTCGGTGGTCTTGAAGCCGGCGTCAAGCGCGTAGTTATAATTGATGACGGCGATGGTGCCCTTGGCGCTGTTCTTCAGCAGGGAGGGGACAGTGTCGGCCTGGGCGGCCTGGACGGTGTAGCCCTTGGCGTCGACGATGTCGAGCACGGAGGGGGCGGTCTCAACGGAGGCGTCCTCCGGCAGGACGATCAGGCCCTCCTGCTGGAGCAGGAGCAGGGCGCGGGTCTGGTTGGAGACGTCGTCGGGGACCAGGATCGTGGCGCCCTTGCCGATCTCCTTGAGATCCTTGAGAGTGGTGCTGTAGATGCCCATCGGCTCGTAGTGGACAAGGCCGGCGGAAACGAGGTCGGTGCCGTTGGCCTCATTGAAGCTGTTCATGTAGGGGGCGTGCTGGAAGTAGTTGGCGTCCAGGGTGCCGTCCTGCAGGGCGGTGTTGGGGAGCACGTAGTCGTCGTAGATCACGATGTCGAGTTCGATGCCCTGTTCGAGGAGCTTGGGCTTGACGGTTTCAAGCAGTTCAGCATGAGGGGTGGAGCTTGCGCCGATCTTCAGCTTTACGTTTTTGTCGGCGGCGAGGGCGGTCGCGGACAGCACAGAGATGAGCAGGACCGCGCAGAGGATCAGAGAGATGGCTTTTTTCATGGTTTTCAGTCTCCTTTCAAATTTCAGCGGGAAATACGTTTATCGGTGCGGTGCGCGATGGCGGTCCCCACCTCCTGAATAATCTGAACGATTATTACAGTCAGAAAAACACAGATCCACTTGATATCGGGATTGAAGCGCTGGTGGCCGTAGCTGATGGCAATCTGCCCGAGGCCCGTGCCGCCGATGGTGGACGACATGGCCGAGTAGCCGAGGATGGTGACCATCGAGATCATGCCTCCCATAATGAGCGAGGGCTTTGCCTCCGGCAGCAGGACCTTGGTCACGATCTGGAAGTTGTTTGCGCCCATGGACTGGGCCGCCTCGATGACGCCGGCATTGACCTCCCTGAGCGAGGACTCCACCATACGGGCGATGTACGGGGAGGCCGCGATGACCAGCATGACGATCATGGCGCTGTTGCCGAGGGAGGTGCCCACCACCAGCTTTGCCACCGGCAGCATCGCCACCATCAGAATGATGAAGGGGATGGAGCGGAAGAAGTTCACGATGATGCCGAGCGTGCGGTTGAGCCAGGGGATGGGGAAGATCCCCTCCCGATCCGTGATGTTGAGCACCACGCCCAGCGGCAGGCCGATCGCGTAGGAAATCGCGGTGGAGATCACGGTCATATAGATCGTTTCCCAGACGCCGCGCTGCAGGATACCAGCGTCCCAGAGCTTGTAAAAGGTTTCGGAGAGCATCAGTCCTCCTCCTTCCATTTGACAGGGCTGTTTTTGAGCCAGGTGAGGATCTTGGACGCCTGGTTGTCGTCCGTGGGAAGCTCGATGATCATGTGGCCGTATACGATGCCGTCAAAGTCCTTGGTGTCCGCAAACAGGATGTTGACCGGGGCCTGACAGTCCAGCGTCATGCGGGAGATGATCGGTTCCTGGCTGTGCATCCCGTCGAAGATCAGACGTATCTTCTTGCCGCCGGTGGTGTCGATGGCGGCGCGGTCCTGGGGCAGGATGAGCTCGCGCGCGATCTGGGAGCGCGGGCTTGTAAACACCTCGCTCACGCGGCCCATTTCGGCGATGCGGCTCTGGTCGATGACCGCGACCCGGTCGCAGATCTGGTCGATGACCTTCATCTCGTGGGTGATGACGATGATCGTCACGCCCAGGGTCTTGTTGATTTTTCTCAAAAGCTCCAGAATGGAGCGGGTGGTGTTCGGGTCGAGCGCGGAGGTCGCCTCGTCGCAGAGCAGATAGTGCGGGTCGGAGGCGAGGGCGCGGGCGATGGCGACGCGCTGCTTCTGTCCGCCGGAGAGCTGGGACGGGTAGGCGTTTGCCTTCTCCTCCAGCTGTACAACCTTCAAAAGCTCGAGGGCCTTTTCCTTCGCGGGCTGGCGCTTGACGCCGGCGATCTCCAGCGGGAAGGTAACATTATGCAAAACGCTGCGCTGCTCCAAAAGATTGAAGCCCTGGAAAATCATCGAAATGCTGCGGCGCATTTTCAAAAGCTCCGGGCGGGGGAGCGTCGTGATGTCCTGCCCGTCGATGATCACGCTGCCGTAGGTCGGGCGTTCAAGGAGATTGATGCAGCGCACCAGCGTGCTCTTTCCCGCACCGGACAGGCCGATGATCCCGAAGATTTCACCGTCCTGGATGCTGAGATTGATGTCCCGCAGCGCCTCCACGTCGCCCGAGGAGGAGGAGTAGGTCTTACACAGATTCTTGAGCTCGATCATCTGTCGGTTTCCTTTCGGAGAAAATTCGCCTGCTGCAAAAACAGACCCGGAAAACTCACATGTTTTCCGGGTCTGATAAGCTGCTTTCAGCGATCAAACGGAGAGGACACATGTCGAGTCGTACTTTTTGGCGCGCATCATCATGCACATGCGGCACATGTACATCTCCATCATCATGCTGTTGACGGAAGCAGAACGCATAGCGGACCCGACTCCTTTCCTTGAATTGCCTGCATTATAAACCAGCCCCTCCACACTGTCAAGCGGGGAGGGGCAGAATCAGAAGTTTCAACATACTTCGCCGGGGCGTCTTTTGAAAATCCTGCAAAAATGCACAAGGGTTATATAGCGATCTGCGCGGTCTGCCTTAAACGTAGTGGAAGCGGAAGTAGTCGACGATGAGCGCAATGCCCGCCGCGGCGATGCTGCGGCCGTCCGGCATCAGGAACGCATCGGAGAGAAAACCGTAATCGTCGTTTAGGAAGGAGGCGAGATCGGCGTAGTATGCTCCGGTATTGACGCACACCTGGCGTATCCAGGCGTTGGCGCGGGAGATGAGCGCGGGGTCGAGCCCGTCCGCGCCCTGGTAGTTGCTGCTGACGGAGCCGATGGAGCAGACAATGATGCTCGTACTGGGACTTGCGCTGCGGAGATCGTCGATGAGACGGGTGTAGCCCTCGATAAACTCCTGTTCACTCGTCCCGGCGAGACCGTCGCCGCCGAGGTAGAGCACCATGGTCCTGGGCCTTGTGACCATGGCGGCGTTGGCCGCGGTGATCTTCGAGCCGTCATAGAATACGATGCTCGTCTCCGCAGCGTTCTTCGCGACAAAGCCGCTCCCGTCATCCGTCCAGATCTGGGCGTTGACGCCGTCGCCGTAGTTGGAGGCATAGCTCTTCAGGCCGAGGATGGTCTTGTCGCACAGGAAGGTCATGCCGAATACGGTTTCGAGATTGCCCTTGCTGTTTTCCGGAAGGGTGATCAGGGTGCTGCCGGCGGCGTTCTCCATGCCGACGATCTCCCCGTCGGAACTGCTTCTCACGCTTCTCTCAATCTCTCCGAGCACCAGCGTACCGTCCAGCCTCTCGCCCCGGGCCTTCTGCGACATGGCAAAAATCAGCCCGACCAGCAGCGCAACGAGGCACAGCAGGATCGCCGCAGCCCAGAGCAGGTTTTTCGCGTTGGACAGACCGTTTTTCATAACAGCACCCCTCTTTTGCAAATATGGGCGACCGGATGGCCGCCCATATGCGTTCTGAAAGATAACAGAGTATTACTCCTGCTCGGCCAGAGCCTTGGCCTCCTCGATGACCTTCTGCTGGACGTTGCCGGGGGCTTCCTCGTAACGCACAAACTTGCAGGTGAAGGAGCCGGCGCCCTGCGTCATGGAGCGCAGGTCGATGGTGTAGGAGCTCATCTCGGCCAGGGGAACCTCGGCCTCGATGGTGGTCATGCCGTCCTCGGCGGGCATGGAGCCCATCATGGTGCCGCGGCGCTTGGAGTTGATGTCGCCGATGATGGCGCCCTG
>CACZDN010000006.1 GCA_902779945.1 Oscillospiraceae bacterium
ATGATCTGATACTCCAGCGTGTCATTCCCGGATGCAGAGGCCGTGTGTGCATAGCCGTCAGAAATGTTGTCTGCGCTGCCGTTATTTGCTCCGGTGTCGATCCTGGCCTCGCGCACGGTCTTTTCAACAGACGGGATGCCTGTGGCGTTCTTGGGGTACAGCACCGGGTCATAGATCCATTCGCTGCCGTTCACAACATTGGTCATGGGCAGGGAAATCAGGAAAGGCGCGGTGGTTTCCGTGACCATTTCGGGGACACGGGTTTCGACCACAAGGTACAGGCCGAGGGGCAGGCCGCTTACTGCGCTGTGTCCGTAGGCGTCCGTTTCGGGCATGGCGCTGCCGCCCGCAAACTGGACAAACCTTTCGGCGGCGTTTCTCGTCGCCGTGCCGTTGGTGTTCAGCGCGTTCTTGAGGCCGTCGATCAGCACGTCGGAGGTGTAGTAGTAAATGGTCTTGCCGCCCTCGGTCTTGTCCGCCGGGGCGAAGCGGTCATTGGCGGTGACGCCGAGGACATTCAGAAAAGCGGCGTTCAGCTCGCTGTTTTCGATGCCGTACAGCAGCTCAACACGGTTCGTGTTGTCCTCGGTCTGGGTGTAGGCGAGAATATCCGCCAGCTTGACATAGCTAAATTCCACGCCGCGCACAGCGTATCCGTATGCGTCGCCGTTCGCGTTCAGCGCGGAGACACGGGCGGGATTGCCCAGAATGGCCTCCACTCCGCTTTCGTCCCGGATGCCGGTGCTGACATAGGAGCTGTCCCAAACGCCGTCTTTCTCCGCGCCGGTCACATCGTACTTGTAGAGGCTGATGGAGCCGGTGCGCGTCGTGTCGATCAGCGCCGGATCAGCGGCGGCAAAGGTGGGAATGGAAAAGCTGCCGACCATGACAAGGGCCAGCAGCAGAGAAAAGAGTTTTTTCAAGATTCGCAGTCTTCCTTTCGTTTAAGATAGATGATAAGGGGTATAGCGCAAATGGGCATAAAAAGAGGCAGCAGGTCAAAGCCTCTGCCGCCGGTTTCGGGGAGCCGGTAAGTGGGATCGTCTGTTGCGGTGACATACAGGGAATAACAGTATGTCTTGCCGTCCAAGGTTTCCGAGTCCTCAATATTGGTTTTCTGCGTTTCAATGGGAAGTGTGCCTTTGTAGAGATCGGTGCCGATCAGAGAATAGCCCTGCGGGGCCTTGGTTTCGGTCAGGCGGTAGAGAATCGTGCTGTCCGCCCGGAGGCCGGTAAAGCTAACGCTGCCGGTGCTGTCGGTGGTAAGCTGCCCATTAGAAAGGTTATTACTTGAACAGCCGCCCGCCGTGATATTCTCACCGCTGCGGTTCGTGACGGGGGTCCAGGTAGTGCCGTTATTCGTGGAGTATTCCAGCAAAAACGCGGCTCCTGCGAGGGGCTTGCCTTTCTCGTCCTGCTTCCTGACCTCCAGCGTTCCCGGCCTGCGAAGATCTGTCACGGTCTGGGTGCCGTTTTCAACGGGAACGGTCACGGTGTAGGCTCTCTCGTCCACCTTGTAGCCCTTGGGCGCGGTAATCTCCTGTACCCGGTAATTACCGTAGAGCAGGTTTTCAAAGACGATCTCACCGTTTTCATTGGCGGTGCCTTCGGCCAGTTTCTTACCGCTTTCATCCATGAGCTGATACACGGCTCCGGCAAGGGGCTTGTTCTCATAGGCGTCTTTCTTAATGAGCTTCAGGCTTCCTCGGCTTGGGGTGTTCTTGACACTGATCTCCACGGTCTTGCCGTGTTCGGTCAGCTCCACAGGGATCGGGGTAGAATCCAGAGCATAGCCTTCAGGCGCTTCCGTCTCGGTCAGTATATACTTGCTGAGAGCCATTCCCGAAAAGGTGATCTTGCCCTCCGTGCCGGTAACTGCTTCGGAAATGAGCTTGCCGCTGGAATCCGTCAGCTTGAAATGCGCTCCCGCAAGAGGCTTGTTTGTCTCAGCGTCGGTTTTGAGGATTGCAATACCGCCGGTCTGCTTGATATTGGTGATCGTCTTGCTCACGGTCTGCCCGGCGTTTGTGACTTCAACGGTGATCGGGGTGGCGTCCAGAACATAACCGGTCGGGGCTGCTGTTTCGGTCAGCTTGTAGGTGCCGAGGGGAAGGCCGTTGAAAGTGAGCTTGCCGTCCGCTGCGGTGTCGCCCTCCTTGATGAGCTTGCCTGTGGAATCCGTCAACTTGAAATGCGCTCCCGCAAGGGGGCTGCTTGTATCGGCGTCGGTCTTGAGGATAGCAATACCGCCGGTTTGCTTGGCATTGGTGATCTCTTTTTTCACAACTTCGCCGTCACGGGTGATCTCAATGGGTATCGGCGTATCATCCAGCACATAGCCGGTCTGTGTCGCAGTTTCCGTGAGGATATACTTTCCGATGGGCAGCGTTGTGAAAAACAGCTTGCCGTCCGTTCCGGTGTCGCCTTCGTCGATCAGGTTGCCGGCCTCGTCGGTCAGCATGAAGTGGACGCCCGCAAGAGGACTTCCACTTTCGTTCGTCTTAATCACCTGAATATGACCGCTGGCTTTGTAGTTTGTGAACGTGTGTTCGTCAACCGCGGTATGGTAGCCGACCCGCGCCGCCATAAGGTTATGATTCGGTACATAGCCGGGGAGTTCTGAGGTTTCAGCATACCAGTAATCCCCAATGGGGAGATTGTCAAAGACTACAACGCCGTTTTCGTCCGTCGTGCCAGTGGTAAGCTCGTTTTTGTCCACATCGTACAGCGTGAACACAACGCCGCTCAAAAGTTCTCCGTCGCTGTTCTTCTTTGTGAGCTTGATGCTTCCTCTGGCGGGCTTGTTGGTGTAGCTTAACGTGACGACCTTTCCGTTTCCGTCCAGATAAACAAGCTCGATGCCGCCCTCCGGGAAATATCCGGGCGGGACTTGGCTTTCCTGACAGTAGTACGGGCCGAGGGGCAGCCCCGCAAAAACCACGACGCCGGTTTCATCGGTCGTTCCCTTGGTGACTTCGCGCATGTGATCATCAAGGATGGTAAACTCTGCGCCTTGCAGGGGCTGGCCGGTTTCGGAATCTGTTTTGAGAATCTTGATAGTTCCTGCGGGTTTGTAGTTTACGACAGTCTTGGTGATGGTCTGCCCGTCCTCCGTGATACTGATGGGGTACTTGGTATCGTCCAGCGCATAGCCGGGAACTGCAAAGGTTTCCTGATAGAAATAGTTGCCCAAGGGGAGATCGGAGAATACCAGGACGCCGCTGCTGTCCGTGCTGCCGCTTGTGATCCGGTTGTCGTCGCTGTCAAGCAGTTGGAAGCCGGTGCTTGCAATCGGAGTGCCGTTTTCGTCGGTCTTTACGAGCTTCAAGCTGCCCTTGGACGGGATGCGCTCATTCGTGACGGTTTTCTGCACAAGCAGGCTGCTCATTGTGATAGATATCGCATACTGTGTGGTGTCCGGGACATATCCGGGGAGCGCGCTGGTTTCAGCATAGTAGTAATTGCCGGGGGCAAGATCGCTGAATGATACGACGCCGGAGCTGTCCGTAGTCTTGGTGCTGATGGTGCGTTTGGAAGCATCGTACAGAGTAAAGCCAACACCGGAAAGAGGGTTGCCGTTGTCGTCCGTCTTGGTGATCTGCAAGCTGCCTTTCTGCGGCTGCACGGTCGCGCTGGGTGTTTTCACCGTGAGGAAGCCTCTCACAAAAACGTCCTGAGACCCGTCCAGCGTGCTTGTGACAATCCTTTGCTGGTTGTAGACGGACGGCGCCCAGAAGAACAGTTTTGCGGTGGGCAGGTGATCCATCCCGTAGGCGCACAGGGTATAGCTGCCATTGGCATGGGCAACAGGAATTTTGATCGTCAGCGTTTCCTGATCCGCGCCGGTATGTCCGAGAATCTGCTTGCCCTCCGGCATATCGTCCATGAGGTCATAGGTGCCGTTGATACCGTTGGTGAGCGTGATGCTGCCGGTGAAGTAGTCTCCCTCCTGGGTGAGCGTAATTTCCGACGGGCTAAACGTCAGGCTCCCGGCACCGCCGGTTGACACATTCCCGGATCGGGCCATTTGCAGCAGGCTGAGCGACCAATAGAACAGATCTTCATAGCCGGGCCTGCCTCTGATCCAGTCGCCGTTGACATTGAGGTTGAGGTACTGGGGCATCCCATCGGCGTAGTTCTCAGCAAGGAAAAATCTTATGGCGTTCGCTGTCGCGTATCTGGCCTCCAGGTCAGAAAAGCCGCCGTTGTCTGCGGGGTAGCCGTGGGTGAGAATCGCCTTGAGGCCAGTCAAGATATACTCGTCGTACACATACTCGCCTTCAACAGAGGAGTAGGCTGCGTTATACGGGTTTTCTTTGCTGGTTTGCAGGCAGTAGGCCACTTGACCATCAGAAGTAGCATGTCCGGGTGTCTGGAGATCGACCCATGTGCCGCTGGTGTTGTAGGTCTGGAAATACGAATACATGGGGGCTGTGGTAATGACCGCCGAGTCCGCATAGGCGGTCAGGGAAAAGGCTGCGCAGAACATGAGAATAACGCAGAGCAGCACAGCGATGCTTCTGCGCCATTTGGTTTTGAGAATTGGCAATCGCCTCCTGTAAATAGTTTTTGGGGAAAAGAGAGATTAGCGGACGGCATCACCTCCTTTCCCCGGCGGATTGCCCTTGCTGATGGCGGTCATGTGGCCGGGAGTAAAGGGACACTCGGCAAACTTGCAGTACCGATCTTTGCGGTACGGTCGGTGCCAGCGGCAGCTCCGGCACTCCGGGTGTGGGCCGTCCTTGCCGCTGTCATAGTGGTCTGAGCCGGGTGTTCCTCGCATGAGACTTTCAAAAGCCCTATGATCGCCATTGGTACTTCAAGGTCAAATTTGGGCTTTGCGGTATATATAAAAAATCCGTTTCACGGTGAAACGGGTTTTCTGACAGGTTGATGAGGGTGTTAAGGCGTGGTATAATAAACTATAAGCTAATCGAGGAGGTGCCGAATGTACGATGTAATTATAATTGGTAGCGGGCCGACTGGGAGTACAGCAGCGAAACTGTTATCTGAAAAAGGATATTCTGTTTTAGTTTTGGAAAAGGCTAAACTTCCAAGGTACAAGTCCTGTTCAGGATGTTTGATAAATAAATCCATTGGGCTTATCAAACAGTATTTTATGACGGACATACCAGACAGTGTCACTTGTGCTCCCGCTGAGAATAAGGGCATGGTTTTTGTAGATGACAGAGGAAGAGCGTTTACATTCCCACAGCCGGGATTGAATGTGTGGAGGAGCAGCTTTGACCATTGGCTCGCAAAACAAGCAGTTGATACTGGGGCAGAATTACGTGAAGATTGTCCTGTTATCTCCTGTGAACAGGAATCTGATGTTGTGCGAGTTCATATCGGCGGCGCTGTTCAATGCACTGAGACAGCAAAATATGTGATTGACTGCGAAGGCTGTATTGGCTCTGTTAAAAACAAGTTGTTGAATATCAAACCGCGCTATGTCACAACATTCCAAACCTATAATGAGGGAATTGTTGATTTGGATTTGCATTATTTCTATGCCTATCTGCAACCTGCACTCTCTGAATATGACGCTTGGTTCAATGTCAAAGATAATATGCTTGTTCTCGGCGTTTCAGTCAAACACCAAGAAAACGTGCGTGCGTATTATCATGCGTTTGTCCGCTATATGGAGCAGGAACACCGGCTAATAATAACAAAACAGATACGGGAA
Organism: Oscillospiraceae bacterium; assembly: GCA_902779945.1. GTDB lineage: Bacteria > Bacillota > Clostridia > Oscillospirales > Oscillospiraceae > Limivicinus. The sequence goes on from CACZDN010000006.1 coordinate 5,687, forward strand.
GATCGCTGGCTTCTTCCTGAGATTCAACCGGGCTGTCCCATTGACTACGGAAAAGGCAGGGTTTTCTTCGCAGGAGAGGCCGCTGGATGGCTCAATCCCATGGGCGAAGGTATCTCCTGCGGAATGGAGAGCGCCTTTCACCTTGCCCATGCAATTATGAATCATGTTGATAACCCTGAGCAAGCAAAGACTGCTTATAGGGATAATTCGGATTCTCTCCATCAATACATGATTCGGCAATGGAGTTTTACCGGCAGAATGGCCAGCACCTTCTCACAGATGATTTGACGTGAAAAGAGCTATCAGCCTAGATATACCTATTCTTCTACTTTTATTTTTGTTGCTGCCCGGCGGCCCTCGCATGAGACTGTCAAAAGCCCTATGATCGCCATGGGTAAAATACATGGCATCCCTCCCTTCAAAGGTCAAATTGGGGCTTTGCGGTATATATAAAAAAATCCGTTTCACGGTGAAACGGATTTTTTGACAGGTTGATGTTAATTGTGTAGGAACAGTATAATTCTGTTTAATGAATCTCCGCAAACTTGACTCATATCTATTCTCATGATATAATATAATAAATAATTATTATGTGATTGAACATGGTTATTTTGAAAGAGGAGATCAACATGGGGATAAATGTTGCGATAATTAAACCTGTTGGAAACGGATGCAATTTGCAATGTAAATATTGTTATGTTGATGGAAAACCTTCCAAAATTGAACACATGACTATTCAAATGGGCAAAAGAATAGTTGACGAATTATTTGCGCAGGAAGATGTCAATGAAATAGAATTTTTATGGCACGGAGGAGAACCACTATTACAACCCATATCCTTTTATTCTGAGATATTCAAATATCAAAACAAGAAATCAAATGAAACAGGGAAAAAATATGAGAATTCAATCCAGACAAATTTGACACTATTGAATGACGATTGGATTGAATTTTTCATAAAAAACAACATCATAATCAGCACCAGTCTTGATGGGCCAAGAGAACTTCATAATATTAACCGTTGCTTTCCAAATCATGAAGGTGCATTTGATAGAGTTCAAAAGGGGGTTGCTTTAGCTCAAGAAAGAGGCTGTAAAGTAAATGCACTGTGTGTTGTATCAAAAAGTAATGTTGGTTTTCCAGAAGCTATTTGTGAAGAATTCGATAATCTTAATATTAACCATGTTGGTTTTTTACCATGCTATAAAACAGAAAATGATCGAACTGTTATACCAAGCCTGTCTCCAGGAGAATATGGGTTATTTCTTACAAAGGTTTTTGATCTATACTTACAAGGAAAGACTAACGTAAAAATTAGAGAAATGGATCAGTTCCTTGGTGGAACGATTGGTTTTCAACAGGATATTTGTTCGTTTACAGGTCATTGCGATCATTTTATTTGCATTGACTATGCTGGAGATGTTTTTTCCTGTGACACCACCCCTCAAAATGATATCCATAGGTTTGGTAATCTTCAAACATCTTCCTTGTTAGCTCTAACAAAAACAGCAAAATACAGTTGTTTCGTTAAGAGTATTCAAGATGAACAGCTTTTATGTAAGAGTTGTCCATATTTTGAGTATTGTCACAACGGGTGTTCTAATATGAGAGTCAACGGTCGGTATTACTATTGCGAAGATAGAAAAATACTATTCTCATATTTTGAGAAAGTAATAAAAGATGTACTTAGTGAGGAGGGAAAAAATGATAGCTCAAACAGATGTTTTACAGTTTAGGGAGATTGTGAATCAACGAAAAGAGAGTAGTGTTTTCTTTAACCGGTTATATGAAGCACTAAACACTCTAAGTACACGTCACGATTCATATTTTGATACACATCGTGATGTTAATTGGTCAAATAGTCATACTCAACACTCAAGACATGAAGATTATGATAGAAGTTAAGAGTAGAAGTCACAACAACGTGAAATTATGGCTCCCAAAATAAAGACAGTATAGAATAAAAGTACAAGTTACTCTTAGGAAAACTGCTTTTGTAGAGTAGGAATCCGTTTCACGATGAAACGCATTTTGGGCAACAAAAAAGGCCGCTTTCACGATCTGTAGAGGAACGTGGAAACGGCCTTTCGGTGGGGGAGGATGCTCGAATGGCGGTGGAAGCTGCCAGCATCATCCCAATATTTGATTTTTGTTACAAAAAAGGCTTGATTTCCTAAGAAATCAAGCCTTTCCAATGTACCTGGTTTATAAGGGTTTGCGGGTTTTGCGTTTACTCAACGATGGGGGCTTGTGAAACATCATCCGGGCTCCCAGCTGAGCTATACCCCCGTGAGCAAGATGGATATTACCAGAAAGTATTTCAAATGTCAAGTGTTTTTTTCAGATTTTGCAAGGCTCTCTTTTCCTTCTCGCCGGGAAAAATAAAAAGGAGGCTGTACGTTTGGCCGGGATGTGTTATAATTACGAATCGGCAGGACGGGTTTGGCCCGTGCACAAAAGTCGAATACATGCAGCGCTTGGAGGGATTTGATATGTTCATCGAGCTCAACGGCGTAAGGCTGTTTTACGAAAAACGCGGGGAGGGGCGGCCGCTGGTGCTGGTGCACGGCAACGGCGAGGACCACAATATCTTTGACCAGGCGCTGCTGCTTCTGGAAAAGCGCTTCTGTTGCTACGCGGTCGACTCCCGCTGCCACGGGCAGAGCAGCGCGGGGCCGCTCCACTACGACAACATGGCGGCGGACATGCTGGGCCTGCTGGAGGCGCTGGATCTTCGCGACGTGATCTTCTACGGCTTCAGTGACGGCGGCATCATCGGTCTGCTGGCCGCGGCGCAGACAGAGCGGATCACGACGCTGATCGTCAGCGGCGCGAATCTCAGCCCCATGGGCGTCAAGGCTCATATTCGTCTGCTGGTGCGCGCGATGTACTGGAAAACGAAGGACCCGAAGTTTGCTCTCATGCTGCGCGAGCCGTATATCTCCGACGACATTCTCGTGAAGATCAGGGCCAATACGCTGGTGCTGGCAGGCAGCCGGGATCTCGTACTCGAGCGCGAGACCAGGCATATCGCCGAGACGGTTCCGGGCGCGGAGCTGCAAATCCTGAAGGGCGAAGGCCACGGTTCGTATATTATCCATAGCGACAAAATTGCCAATCTGATCATCGATTATTGCAGAATGCGGGCCTGAATAGTGCAAAACGTAGAAAAACTACGTTAAAGCGACATGATGATTGATTCTTCCGAAAAGATGTTTATAATATGTTCATATTCTCCAGTAAAGAGGTGTATACATTGAACAATCAGAGAGAAAGACTCGGCAGCCGCCTGGGCTTCATCATGCTCAGTGCCGGATGCGCCATCGGCTGCGGCAACGTCTGGAAGTTCCCGTGGATGACCGGTCAGTACGGCGGCGGCGGCTTCGTGCTGGTGTATGTGCTGTGCCTCATCCTGCTGGGCCTGCCCGCCATGACCATGGAGTTTGCAATGGGCCGCGCCGCGCAGGCCTCCCCTGTCAAAATGTACCAGAAACTCGAAAAGCCCGGACAGAAGTGGCACATCCACGGCTATCTCTGCCTGCTGGGCAACATCGCCCTCATGGCCTTTTACACGGTCGTTACCGGCTGGATGATGTATTACTTTGTCCAGTTCCTCACCGGCAAGACCGAAGAGATGGCAAAGCTCCTCGAAAACGGCAGCGCCTTCGTCGGGATGATCACCAACCCCAGTGTCAACGTGATCTATCTGGCGATTGCAGTTGTGGTCGGTTTTGCGGTGCTGAGCTTTGACCTTCAGGGCGGCCTGGAGCGCGTCACCAAGTACATGATGGTCGCGCTCTTCGTGCTGATGCTCGTCCTCGCTGTCCACAGTGCCACGCTTGGCGGTGCGAAGGAGGGTCTCGCCTTCTATCTCATCCCCGACTTCTCCAAGATCAACGGCTCCGTTATTGTCGGCGCCATGAACCAGGCTTTCTTCACGCTCTCCCTCGGCATCGGCTCCATGGCCATCTTTGGCAGCTACATCGGCAAGGAGCGCTCGCTCATGGGCGAATCTGTGAACGTCATCCTGCTCGACACCTTTGTCGCCATCATGGCCGGCTTCATCATCTTCCCCGCCTGCTTCACCTATGACATCACCCCGGGCGCGGGCCCCGCTCTGCTCTTCGACACCATGGCCTCCGTGTTTCTCAACATGGCCGGCGGCCGTCTCTGGGGCGCGCTGTTCTTCCTGTTCATGGTCTTTGCCGCCTTCTCCACGGAGCTTGCGGTGTTTGAGAACATCCTCGCCTGCGTGCGCGAGATGACCGGCTGGAGCCGTCCCAAGGGCTGCGTAGCCTGCGGCATCGGTATTTTCCTGCTGGCTCTGACCACCGCGCTCGGCTACAGCGTGTTCACCTTCCAGCCGTTCGCGGAAGGCACCGCCTGGCTTGACTTCTGGGACTTCATCGTCAGCACCAACCTCCTGCCCCTGGGTGCGTTTGTGTTCTCCGTCTTCTGCTGCTTCAAGTTCGGCTGGGGCTGGGACAATTTTGTGGCCGAGGCCAACGAGGGCAAGGGCATCAAGGTCCAGAACTGGATGAAGCCGCTGTTCATGTACTTCGTCCCTGTCTGCGTCATCGCGCTTTATATCTACGGTCTGGCCACCTTCGGCTGGAAATGATCCCTGTTCTGCGTTAAGAAAACGCTGTCTCACGAAACTGTGAGACAGCGTTTTTCTATGCGCATCGGGCATACCGGGTCTTCGCCGGACTGTCCGTGTTTTCCCGGTTCAGCGAAGGAAAGCATTATCGCGCCTTTGTCCGCTGGTTTTCTATCTGCGAGTAGAGCCAATAGCCGACAGCGACCCCGAGGGTGTTGAGGATCAGATCGTCGATGTCGGACGTCCTCTCAAAAAAGGGCAGCTGCAGGAGCTCAATGCAAAGGGAGAGGCCGGTGCCTGTAAGAAGGACTTTTCTGAACGTGTTGAGCCTTCTGTACAGGATGGGCAGGATGAAGCCGCTCGGAATGAATATCGCGATGTTGCCGATATGGTTCAGCAGCATTTCTGTCTTATCGCTGTAGAATGGCATTCTGACGATGGGCACCGCATTGATTTTCGGCGGAAGCAGCTTTGATAAGTCGAGGAGCAGCGGCTGGACTCGGCCGTCTATGCAAAGCGCCGGGAAGAACGTGATGCGCATGAGCACCGCAAGGTTTCCGTACATGAGAAGCAGTGCCGCCTCCCGCTTCCAGTCGACCCGACGCTGACGGAGCCAGACCGTGACCCGCAGCAGCAGCCACAGTGCCGCGAGAGCAAGCTCCGCGGAGAGAAATGAGATTTCGATCACGGCCATGCCGCGCCCCCTTTCAAGCGCTGCGATTATACCACAGCCCGGCCCGGCAATGCAAGGCGACAAGCGCCGCAACAGGGCTACTGTCCGTTCCCTCTCTTTCTGCTTCGGATGATCTCAAAGGCTACCGCCGCGACGCCGACGACCACGCAGAGCGTGAACAGGGCGCTGTCGAGCGTGAGCCTCCCGCGGGAACTGATCATGTTCAGCATGTTGAAGAAGAGCGCGAGGTCCACCCCGAGCACGACAAGCGCCCGGTTGCTGCCGCCGAGGAGTAATCGGAGCGGGCCGCCCTTGAGGAGAAAGGGCAGGAAAATTGCGCTCAGGCCGAAGAGCACGGCGCTTGAGGCGATCCAGAACCAGTCGCCCCTGGTGTACAGGCAGATGACGCCAAGAAGCAGCATCAGGCTTGCGCAGAAGGCACAGAAGGTCCAGAACAGCTTGTCCTCCGGGACGAGCAGCGGTACGGCAACGAGGGACGCCACCACGACAAAGGCGGCGAGCACGATGCTGACCCAGTCCGCGGGCGACGGACCGCGGAAGCAGTTTGTGGCAAGGCACAGCAGAATCGGGACCATGACGGCCCCGGAGGTCAGGGACCCCACCGCCGCCGAGCGGCGCCTGAAGCGCGTGAGCGCATAGCGGATGACGGAATCCCGCTCCGCGCCCAGATCGCTTTCCAGCTCCGTCTCCTTCATGCGGACAAGGAGCGCGGCGCAGGACGGGCATTCCTGAATATGCTTCTCCACCAGAGCGCGGCTTGCAGCGCTGCAGACCTCGTCGGTATACAGCGGCAAAAGGTCGCGGATCACTTCGCATTCTGTTTTCATTCTTCCATCATCCTTTCCCTGAGTCTGATGCGGGCGCGATGATATGTGACGCGGGCCCAGTTTTCCGTTTTGGAAAAAATGCAGCCGATCTGCCGAAACGACAGCTCGCCGAAGACGCGCAGCTCGAAGACCTCGCGGTAGGGTTCATCCAGCGTGTGCAGCGCCTTGTGGATGCGGAAGGACGCATCCCTGTCCGCGGCGCGCTGTTCCAGGCTCTCCCCCGGTGCGGCGGCGTCCCCGGGGAGCTCCCCCGCTCTGCTCTGCCTTCGCTTCTCATCGGCATACAGGTTTTTGGCAATCGCGCAGAGCCAGGTAAATTCGTCGCATTCCCCCCGGAAGCTTTTGAGCTTCGTAAAGGCGCGGTAGAAGGTCTCCTGCGCGAGCTCCTGCGCCATGTGCCTGTCCCCGGAGAGGGTCATGGCGTAGGAGTACACGCGCATATAGTAGCTCTCATACAGCTTTTCACAGGCCTCGCTGTCCACAGATCATCACCCCCTTTCCTCGAAATCGCAGGTTAGACGGAGAATGAGCGCTTTCGTTACAGGGTTTTTTCAAAAATATTTTTGAAAACAAGGCAGGGGCTGCGGCCCCTGCCTTGTGTGAGTTTTGCGCTCAGCGCTGGACTCTGCCGGAGCCGTCGCCCCCGGCGAGCTTCTGGACCTCCGCGACGGTGACCATGTTGTAGTCGCCCTCGATGGAGTGCTTGAGTGCGGAGGCCGCAACCGCGAACTCCACGGCGCTCTGGGTGTCATAGCCGCTGAGGATCGCATAGATCAGGCCGCCGCCGAAGCTGTCACCGCCGCCGATGCGGTCGATGATGTGCAGGTGGTAGAGCTTGGAGAAGCAGTACTCCTCGCCGTCGTAGAGCATGGCGGACCAGTCGTTGTCGAAAGCGGACTTCGACTCGCGCAGGGTGATGGCGACCTTCTCGAAGCCGAACTTCTCCATCAGCTGGCGGGCCACGCTCTTGTAGCCCTCCTTGTTCAGCTCACCTGCGGTGATATTGGTCGCATCGCTCTCGATACCGAAGACGTCCTTCGCGTCCTCCTCATTTGAGATGCAGACGTCGACATAGCGGCAGAGCTCGGTCATGGCCTCGCGGGCCTGGGCGCGCGTCCAGAGTTTGCCGCGGTAGTTGAGGTCGCAGGAGATCTTGACGCCCCTGGCTTTGGCGGCCTTGCAGGCCTCCTTGCAGATCTCGACGACGTTGGGCCCCAGCGCCGGGGTGATGCCGGTGAAATGGAACCAGTCGACGCCCTCAAAGATTCTGTTCCAGTCGAAGTCTGCGGCGGCGGCCTCTGCGATGGCGGAGTGTGCGCGGTCGTAGATGCAGACGCTGGGGCGCTGGCTTGCGCCCTTCTCATTATAATAAATACCGACGCGGTCGCCGCCGCGGACGATCATGGAGGTGTCCACACCGTAGCGGCGCAGGGAGTTGACGGCCGCCTGGCCGATAGCGTGCGCGGGCAGCTTGGTGACAAAGGCCGCATCCATCCCGTAGTTTGCCAGGGATACGGCGACATTGGCCTCACCGCCGCCGAAGGTGAACTCCAGGTGGTCCGCCTGGACGAAGCGCTCGTAGTTATAGGGCTGGAGCCTGACCATCAGCTCGCCGAAGGTTACGATTTTTGCCATAGCCTTGTCTCCTCGCTTATTCGTTCACATATTTGTGCAGGGTGGCCCTCACCGCGCCGGGTCCGGCAGTGAGCTCGACGAAGTAACCGTAAACCTTGTCGGCAAGACCGGCCTCCACGAGGTCGACACCGAAGATTGTCCTGTTGCGCAGCAATCCCTCGATCTGCGCAAAGTCCGGCTTCTCGCCCAGCTTGCAGTTTTTGACGTAGGCCTGCGCAGTCTCAAGCAGAGGGTCGGAGGACGGCTCGAAGGGCTTGCCCTCGTCGTCGATCGCCATGAGGTAACGCAGCCAGCCCGCGTGTACCAGCGGGATGAGCTTGAGATCGTGTACGTCCAGCTTGTCGGAGGCGATGTAGGCCTTGATGGTCTCGCCGAAGCGAATCGGCAGCTTTTGCGAGGTATCCATCGCGATGCGCTGCGGCATGTCGGGCATGAAGGGGTTAGGCACGCGGACGTTCACCACCGCGTCGATAAAGTCCCGCGGTTTGATGATGCCGGGATCGGTCACAACGGGCAGGCCCTCCCTGTAGCCGATGATCTCCACCAGCTTGCGCAGATCCTCGTCCTGCATCTCCTTATATATCTTGTTGAAGCCCAGAAGGCAGCCGTAGATGGCGAGGGAGGTGTGCAGGGGATTGAGGCAGGTGCAGACCTTCATGCGCTCCACCTTATCGACGGTCTCACGGTCGGTGAAGTAGATGCCCGCCTTCTCGAGGCAGGGGCGGCCGTTGGGGAAGTCGTCCTCGATGACCAGATACTCGCACTCCTCGGCGTTGACGAAGGGAGTGCCGGCTTCCATGCCGTCCTCACTGAGCATGGCGGCGACGGAGGCGTCCGGGCCCGGTGTGATCTTGTCGATCATCGACCACGGGAAGGAGACGCTCTCGGCCAGCCACTTATTGAAGCCCTCGCCGCCCCACTTCTGCGCAAAGCAGGTGATCGCGGCTTTGAGCTTATCGCCGTTGTGGGAGCAGTTGTCCATGCTCACCATGGCGAGAGGGGCCTTGTTTTTGAGGTAGCGGGCGCAGAGCAGGGCGGTGATCTTGCCCATATAGCTCTTCGCGGTCTCGGGCGTGCCGGCGAGATCCGCGGCAATGTCAGGCAGGAGTTCACCCGCCGCGTCGCAGAGCGCGTAGCCCTTCTCGGTGATAGTGAAGGACACCATCTGAAGGCTGGGGTTTTCAAAAATCTCCTTCAGTCTCGCCTCGTTGCCATAGAGATAAACCTTCTCAGCGATGGAGCCGATGACGGCTTTTTCCACGTTGCCGTCGGCCTTGAGGGTCACCTTAATGGTGAGGTTGTCGTTAACCTCGGGCTTCTTCTCGCGGCGCTCCGCGGCGATGATGCCGGTCTCGCTGAGACCCGCGTCCAGAAGCCGCTGGCAGGCGTCCGCCTGGAAGGCCTTGAAGATGTTGCCCGCACCGAAGTGCAGCCAGGTGGGATTGGCGACGGTTTTGGCGACCATGGCCGCGCGGTCATAGTTGGGCAGACGGTAGCACAGCTTTTCCCATGCCTCTCTGTTTTGGATGCTCTCGTTTGTCAGAACCATAATTCTTTCCACTCCATTTTCGTATTGATCAATTATTCGTCGTCCATGCCGATGAGGTCGAACTTCTCCGTGGAAATCACAATCTCAAAGCTGTCCTTCTTCGGCCTGGGGCATTTGACAAGGATACTGCGGTCGGAGAGCTCATAATACCAGCCGGATTCGCTCTCCTCCCAATTGTCCCGCACGAGGAAGCGCGGGATCTGTTCGCCGTCCACGCTGACCCAGAAGGCGCCCTTTTTCTTGCTGACGAGGCGCACGGTCAGCTTCTCGACGGTGTCGGGGTATTCGCCCGACTTCTCGAAGCGGATACAGGTGCGGTCCCCTGCGCGGACGATGATCTTCGTCTCGGCGTAGACGCCCTTTTTGTAGTCCTCGGTATGGCCGTCGTCGTCGTAATAGACGAAGCTGCTGTCCCCTTCCGCGGCGATCAAAAGGTCGAGCTGTCTGACCCTGTCGCGCAGGATGCGCTTGATGTCCTCGCTCGTGCAGAAGACGGCGCTGCCGCGCAGGAACATCGGGATGCTGCCAAGGTCGACGGGTACGGAGATCGTCTGACCGCCCTCGTAGGCGCGGAGCCTGTCGTTCATGTCGTACCAGGTGCAGCCTTCAGGGAGATAGAGCGTCCTCGTCGCCGCGCCCTTCTCCACGACATTTGCGACCAGGACCGCGGGGCCGTACATAAATGTGAGGCTCTTGTCCGTGTAGCAGGCGGGATCGTCCGGGAACTCGAGGAAGAGGGGCCGCATGACGGGCAGGCCGTCCACGCTCGCCTCGCGCATGAGGGAGTAGAGGTAGGGCAGCATACGGTAGCGCAGGGCGTAGGCCGCGCGCACGTAGGGCAGGTTCTCCGCGTACATCCAGGGCTGGGTCACGGTATTGTCGGAATTGGCGGAGTTGATGGTGAAGCGGGGCTGGAAGACGCCGCTCTGGATCCATCTGAGCAGCAGTTCCCCTTCCGGCGCGCCGCCGGCAAAGCCGCCGATGTCGCAGCCCATGTTGGCGCAGCCGCTGAGACCCATGCCCATGATGGTGGCGATGTTGAACTTTACCGTGCGCCAGTCGGTCAGGTTGTCGCCGCCCCAGACCTGGGCGTAGCGCTGGATGCCGGCGAAGCCCGCGCGGTTGATGACGTAGGGGCGTTCGTTCGGGTACACATCGTGGATCGCCTGCACGGCGACATAGGCCATCATGTTGGAGTGGATGATCTTGAGATCCTCCATGGTGCCCTTTGCGCCCTCATAGTCGCACCGGGAGAGGCGGTCCTCAATGCCGTCGATCTCACAGTTGTCGTTCCAGACGGTCCTGGTGCCCTTCTTGAGGATGTTCTCCTCCAGAAGATGCTTCCAGGCTTCGCGCCCCCTGGGGCCGGTGAAGTCGATGAAGCGGCCCTCGCCGCCCCACCAGCGGCCGGTGGCGTCTTTCGTGCCGTCGGCAGACTTGATGAAGGCGTCGCGCTCCTCATAGTAACGGGCGTAGGGGTGGTTTTTCAGGACGCCGGGCTTGAGGTTGCAGATGACGTTGATGCCCATGGCGTTCATCCTCTCGAAGAAGCCCTCGGGGTCGGGAAAGCGGCGGCGGTTCCAGTTGAAGGTGTAGCGCAGATTGTCCTCCTCGCCGGAGGAGTAGCCGGAGGCGAGCCAGAAATTGTCGATCCAGATTTCCTCCTGCAGGTGCTTGTCCACAACCTTATAGATCTCCTGGTCGCAGCCCTTTTCCAGCTCCGCGTAGTACATGGTGGACATGCAGTAGCCGAGGGACTGCTTCGTCGGCAGGATCGTGCGGCCGGTGAGCCAGGTGTAGCGGGAGACGACGTCTTTCATGTCCGGGCCGTTGATGAGGAAGAGGTCGATGTCGCCGCCGTCCGTCTGGTAGTAGCAGTAGCGCTCCCAGTAGCCGGAGATCTCCTGCCCGAGATCGAAAACGCAGTCGTAGGAGTTGTGGTAGAAAAGGCCGAGAGCGCGGCGCTGATCCTCGTTCACGCGGATGTAGAACGGGATGTGCTTGTACATGGGGTCGCCGGTCTCCGGATCGTGGCCGATGGCGTCCTTGGGACTCATGCGCAGGCGGCGCAGCTTCTTGTCCAGGTGGCCGGTCTTCTCACCAAAGCCGAAAAAGTGGTCCTTCTCCCGGTCCATGCAGGAGTAGTGGCTGAGCCTGCCGAGGTGGTCCTTCTCGAACGCGCGCTCGGGCAGGTCGCGGTAGAGGGTGCGGCCCTCCTGATCGAGGAGCCTGAAGGAGAAGGGCTGCTTTCTGAGGACGAGCCTGAGCGTCGCAGTCTCGAACGTGAGAGTCTTGTCGTCCTCGGTGCAGGGCACGTCCAGGGCCGTGATCCGCTGCCTCTCCCCTTCAAAGAGGGGGTCGAGGCGGTCGGCCCAGGCGGTGGTGACGAGGGTGTAGGATGCTTCGTCGAACTTGCGGTCGAAGTTGACGCGGATGCGGACAATATCGTCCGTCAGGAAAACCAGCAGCGCGTCCGCCGTATCGGCATGGAGCAGCCAGCCGTTCTCCGTCTTTTCATAAGAAACAAGGCGGTTTACCAGCATTTTACCATCCTTTCGAGAGAGTGGAGAGCGGAGTAATGGTATCCCCTCCGGGGACAATTAGGGCAATACCGCATAATTCGGCAAGAGCAGATCCTGAGAAAATTTGGGTTCTGATAAAGGCACTTTTTCGCAGATGTACTTTGTGTACCTCAAGAAGGCGAATTGCGCGGTGTTGCCTTAGAAATCGTCGCGCAGCGACTCTCTAACTCCACACTCCACACTGTCTTACATGCCGATGAGGTCGAAGTCCTCAAAGCTGACCGTGAGGGTGACGTCCTTCTTCGGGTTGGGATACTTGACCAGCACGGCGCGTTTGGACTGGCTGTAATACCAGCCCTTCTCGGCGGCTTCAAACTTGCGGCGGTTGAGATAATGCTCGAGCTTCTCGTCCCCGAGGGCGACCCAGAAGGGGCTGCGGTCCTTGCGGACCATCTCGACCGTGACGGACTCCACGAAGTCGGTATAGCTGCCCTCGGACTTGAAGGCGACCTTTACGACGCTGTCGCCGCTCATGCTGATCCCGGTCCTGCGGAAGACGCCCTTGCGGAAGTCGTTGGATACGCCGTCGTCGTCATAGAGCGTGTAGCTGCGCTCGCCGCCGGGAACAAGGGTCAGGTGCAGGGCGGTCATGTGGTCGCGTTCCATGCTCATGAGCTGGTTTTCCGCCATGGGGATGATCGCGCCCTCGCGGATAAACAGCGGGATGCTCTCGATGGTGACGGGCAGCTCGACGGTCTGGCCGCCCTCGTAGCAGCGGAACTTGTCGTTCCAGTCGTACCACCTGCAGCCCGCGGGGAGGTAGACTTCTCTTGTCTTCGCACCCGGCTCGATGACGTTTGCGACCAGAATGTCGCGGCCGCAGAGGAACTCGAAGTTCTCGTCATAGACCTTCTCGTCGTTCTGGAACTCGTAGACGAGCGCGCGCATGATCGGCGCGCCGGTCTGATTTGCCTCGTACTCCGCAGAGTAGAGGTAGGGTGTCAGGCGGTAACGCAGAAGGATCGCGTCGCGGATGAGAGAGGCGGAGTCGCGGAACATCCAGGGCTCGGTCACGGTGTTGTCGTTGGAGGCGGAGTGGATGGAGAAGCGTGGCTGGAAGATGCCGTTTTGTACCCAGCGGACGAAGAGCTCCTCATCCGGCGCGGGACCGGCGAAGCCGCCGATGTCCGCGCCCTCGTTCGGCTGGCCCGAGAGACCCATGCCGGTGATGATGGGGATGTTGTAGCGGAGGCTCGTCCAGCTCGTGTAGTTGTCGCCGCACCAGGTCTGGGCATACTTCTGAATGCCGGAGCTGCCGCTGCGGCAGACGACATAGGGACGCGCGTCGGGGTTGTGCTCCTCGACGGCCTCATTGCCAAGCTTGCACATGATGGTGCACATGAGGGGCTTGAGCTGGCCAATGGTGCCGCCCTTGCCGTCGAAATCGCAGATGGCGTCCTTGTCAAGGAGGCTGTCGTATTCGCAGTTGTCGTCCCAGACGGAGTCGGTACCGACGTCGATGACGTTTTCGATCAGGTAGTCCTTCCAGGCACGTCTCGCCTCGGGCCTGGTGTAGTCCCAGAAGGCGCCGTCGCCGCCCCACCAGGAGCCGACCGCAAACTGCGCGGGGTCCTTGCTGTCTCTGACGAAAACGCCCTTTTTCACAAACTCGTCAAACCAGGGGTGGCAGAGCAGGATACCGGGCTTGACGTTGGGGACGTTCTGCGCGCCCTTCTCGTTCATGGCGGCGAAGTAGGCGCGGGGGTCTTTAAAGCGCTCGGTATTCCAGGTGAAGACGCAGCGCTTGCCGTTCACGCTGGTGTAGCCGGAGGAGAGGTGGAAGCCGTCGATCGGGAAGCCCTCCTCCTTGATGGTGTCGATGAAGTTCAGCACCGCGTCGTCGCTGTCCTTCTCCAGCTCCGGATAGTACATGCTTGATCCCTGGTAGCCCAGCGCGCGCTTGGGCAGCAGAGCCGGGCGGCCGGTCAGAAGCGTATAGTTGTCGACGATGCGGGCAAGGGTGCCGCCGCCGATGAGAAAGAGGTCGATGTCGCCCCCGTCGGCCTGCCAGTAGGTATAGCGCGGCCAGTAGTTGGACTTTTCCTTGCCCATGTTGAACACGGACTCATAGAAGTTATGGTAGAAGAGGCCCACGGCCTTTTTGGTTTTGCGGCTCAGACGGATGTAGAACGGGATGTGCTTGTAGAGCGTGTCCATCTTTGTGGCGTCGTAGCCCATGGCGTCGGTGGCGCGCTCGCGTAAAAACTCCTTATTCTTGTTGAGATTGCCCGCTTTCTCGCCGAAGCCGTAAAAGCAGTCGTCCTCCTCCATGCGGCTGTAGGCGTTGACGCGGCGGTTGGAGTCCAGGATGAAGGGGCTGCCGGTGAGGGTCGCGTAGAGCTCGGTGCCCTCGCTGTCGTAAAGGCGGATACAGATGGGGTCGCGGTCGAGCTCGAGGCGCAGCGCCGCACTCTCGAAGACAAGGGTCTTCTCCCCCTCTGTGAGCTTCGGGTCGACCGGGGTGAGACGTGTGCGCTCCCCCTCAAAGAGGGGGTCAAGACGGTCAGCCCAGGCGGTGGTCATGAGGATGTACGACTCCTCGGCCAGCTCCTTATCGAAGGAGGCGCGGACGCGGACGATCTCGTCCGTGACGAACACGACCTTGAGGTCTGCGCAGTTGGTGTGGATCAGGTAAAAACCGTCTTTTTTCTCGCAGCCGGTGATTTTTCTGCAAATATCCATTCGTATTCCTCCGTAGTGAGAGTTAAAACGCGCGGTCAGGACATGGAAACAGCGGTCCCGCGCTCCCCTATGCAGAGCATGGGCAGGGCGAGGACCGCTGTCCTGTCAAAAGCTGTCAGTTCCAGCCCATGCTGGCAATGAGGTTGGTCCAGTAAGGCAGGCTGAGGGAGATCTGCGGAATATAGGTGACGAGGAAGAGCGCGACCACCATGGACGCGAAGATGGGGATAATGTACTTGGTGACGCCCTCGATCTTGACCTTGGCGACGCCGCAGCCCACGAACAGGCAGGAGCCGACGGGCGGCGTGACGGAGCCGATGCCGAGGTTGGTGATGAGCATGAGACCGAAGTGAACGTCGCTCATGCCGATTTTGCGGGTAATGGGCAGGAAGATCGGAACAAAGATCAGGACCGCCGGAGTCAGGTCGAGGAACATGCCCATGACAAGCAGGAACACGTTCATGATGAGCAGGATGACGTAGCGATTGTCTGACACGCCCATGATCATGTCGGAGATCGCGGCGGGGATCTTGGTGCGCGCCATGACGTAGGCCATGATGGAAGACGCGGCGATCAGGAAGAGGATGGTCGCGGAGGACTTCATGGTGTCAGCCAGGAGGTTGTAGAAGGTCTTGAAGTCCATCTCACGGTAGATTACTGCGAGGATGCCGCAGTAAAGGCACATGACGACGCCGGCCTCGGTCGCAGTGAAGATGCCGGCAAGGATGCCGCCCATGACGATGATGACCGCGAGCAGCGAAGGGATGGCGTCCACCCAGATTTTCCAGGCAGGGTCGGGGTCCTTGACCTCGGACTTCTTGTAGCCGAGGCGGACGGCCAGGATGATCGCCACGATGGCGACACACAGGCCGAGGATCGCGCCGACAAAGTAGCCGCCCATGAACAACGCCGCGACGGACACACCGCCGGCGGTGATCGAGTAGAGGATCAGCGGGCCGGAGGGCGGGATCAGGATGCCGGTGGGCGCGGAGCAGATGTTGACGGCCGCGGCGTAGTTGGGATCATAGCCCTCATCCGCCTCAAGCGGGGAGAGGATGGAGCCCATGGCGGAGGTGGCGGCCACGGAGGAGCCGGACACCGCGCCGAAGAACATGTTGGCCAGGACATTCGTCGCGGCGAGGTAGCCGGGGATGCCGCCGACCAGCAGGCGGGCCAGGCGCACCAGGCGCTTGGCGATGCCGCCCTTGTTCATGATGTTGCCGCCCAGGGAGAAGAAGGGCAGGGCCAGCAGGGAGAAGCTGTCAAGGCCGGAGAAGCACTTCTGCGCCGCAGTGAACGCAAAGCCGTTCAGGTCGGAGCGGCCGGAGGCGACGATGGCGATGACGGAGGCGATGCCGATGCCAGCGGAGATGGGCACGCCCGCAAGCAGCATCACGAAGAAGGAGACAAACAGAACGATAGTAGCGGTTACGACCATTATTTGTTCTCTCCTTTCTTGTCCGCGAGCATCTGGGCGTACTTGAGGATACGCGCGAGCACAATCAGCACGCCGCAGATGGGTTCAACCATGTACAGGGTCTTCATCGGGATGTGCATGACGGAGGAGACGTTCGTCGCCGTCGCGGCGAGCTTCCATCCGCCGAAGATGAAAACGTAGATCACAAAGAACAGGATGCAGATTTCGATGAATACATCGAGCACCACCTTGAACGTGCCCTTCGCCTTGTCGGTGACGAGAGTGAGGGCCAGGTGCTCATCGCGGTAGAAGCAGTAGGCAGAGCCGATGAAGCCGGCGATGATCAGCACATAGCGCAGCAGCTCGTCCGTGAAGGTAGAGGGATTGCCGAGGACCCAGCGGGTGAAGATCTGCCAGGTACCGAAGGCAAGCAGCGTCAGCATGGCGAGAGCCATGAGGAAGCGCATGACGGTATCCAGCACTTTTTCAACTTTCTTCAAAGTCTTCCATCTCCTATTTGAAGATTTCATCTGCGGAAAGGAGCGGCTTTAACACCGCCTGGGTGAAAAGCCGCTCCCTGTTCCAGACAAACAATTGGGATGTAAAGCTGTAGATTTTAAGGCTTAGTGCCGGATCAGCCGGCGGCCTGGATGCGCTCGACAAAGGCGTAGGTCTCGGGAGCGTCCTTCTGGAGATTTTCGTAGATGCCCTTGACGGCTTCCTGGAAGGCGGGCTTGTCAACGTCGGTGACGTACTCGACCTTGCCCTCGACCTGGGCCTTCACGTCCTCCTCGAACTGGGCCCACAGCTCACGGTAGTTCGCGACCATGTCGGCAGCGGTGCTGCGCATGATCTCCTGCTGCTCGGGGGTGAGGTCGTTCCAGATGTCGGTGGAGATGATGATGACGTCGGGGATCATGGTGTGCTCGTCGTAGCAGTAGTAGCCGGTGACGTCGGCATGGTCGCGCATGGCGGTGATGTTGTTCTCAGCGCCGTCGATCACGCCCTGCTGCATACCGGTGTAGATGTCGCCGTAGCCCATAACGGTGGCGGAGCCGCCGAAGGCATTCATCATGTCGATGGCCATCTGGGAATCCATGGTGCGGATCTTGAGGCCCTTGAGGTCAGCCGGGGTGCGGATGGGGGTCTTTGCGGTGTAGAAGCAGCGGGTGCCGGACTCGAGCCAGGCAAGGCCGATGAAGCCGTCGTTCTCAGTCAGGCTGTAGAGGTCCTGGCCGATCTCGCCGTTCATGACATTGTAGAGGTGATCCTTGCTGTTGAAAACATAGGGGACGGAGACGCAGTTCCACGCAGAGTTGAAGTTTGCGAGGGTGCCGGCAGAGACCTTGGTCATCTCGAGCTGGCCGGCCTGGATCTGGGACACGCAGTCGGCCTCGGAGCCGAGCGTGCCGCCGGGCATGACGTCGATCACGATGGCGCCGTTGGTAGCCTCGTCAACGGCCTCGGCCCATGCGGTCAGGGCGACGTTGATGGCGTGGTCCTCAGCCATATTGTGCGCGAGGGTCAGGTACGTGGTGCCGGCGGCGTTCGCGGCGGGCATCGCAGCGAAAAGGGCAAAGACCATGACGAGGCACATGACAGCGGCAAGGATTTTTTTCATTTGGTAACCTCCTAAAAATGATTTGGTTATCCGTATCAGACTCGCCTGATGCGGAACATGAAGTATGTTTACACATGCTTCCGCCTGTACTATACCATTTTTTGTGATTTAGCACAAGTCCCAAAAGCATGGCTATAATGCCCGAAAAAAACACGAGGTATTTAGTGAAAGCATACAGCGCAAAGGGCTGCGCCGCAACGTCCGTCGGGAAGTCCGGGGCCATCCGGGGACCGGGATTCAGAAAAAGCCCCGCCGCGGTCTCATTGCGGCGGGGCTCACGGCTTCGGGCGTTTTTACTTCCCGCGGGCATCTCGAAACGCCTGGCGGATGTCGTAGATGCTCATGCTCAGGAAGGACTTTTCGCGCCGCCAGCCGAGCCCGGTCCTGTCCGCGAGAAACTGCATGAACTCCTCGACCTTCTGGGGCTTGAGGGACGCGCGCTCCATCATGCAGACGGAGTTACGATTTACAAAGAGATACAGGTACTCGTCGTCCTCGGACAGGTGGGTGAGCTTTTTATAGGGAATATCCATGCTCCCCTCCCCTTTCAGGTGCAGCCTGTCCGGGCCGAAGCCGTACTCCATCGCCGGCAGGGCGGCCTTGCGCTCGGAAACAGCGCGGTCGGCGCGCACGGCTGCGGGGAAATCCCGGCTGACCAGAAACCACGCGCCGAACAAAAGCAGCAGCGCCTTGACCCAGAGCGGCAGACTCGCCATCGCGGCGATCACGACGAGGGCGAAGCCGAGAACCATGCGCAGCAGGATGCGCGGCTTCTCGTAGACGTAGTACTGCATCTTATACAGCCGCTCCACGGTCTTTTCCGTGTGGTCTATGCGGGCGCGGTATTGATATTCCGCCATGGCTGTCCCCTCCCTGAGCCGGATCGTTTGGCTCTATTATAGAGTGAGCGGGATTTCTGTCAATCCCCTTCTTGCGCAGCTCCGGCCGTCATGCAGCAGGGGGACGATCCAAAATGGCATTTGCGCCTGTTTTTTTAAGGCAACACCGCACAATCCGCCTGCGGCATCTCCTGGAAAATTTGCGCCCTGATTTCGTCACTTTTTCTTGAGGTACACAAAGTACATCTGCAAAAACTGCCATCGTCAAAACCCGGTTTTTCTCGGGTTTCGCTCTCGCCGGATTATGCGGTGCAGCCTAAAGCTTATGAATAACACAAAAAAGTATGGAAAAAAGCGGGCATATGTGGTATATAATAAGATATTAACTGCACGATTTCGGTCACATTCGCGCAGTTCCCGGGTTTCCCGGAAAACCTTATGGGGGTTGGAGACAGATGGACAGCTTTGTCGTCTATTATGTGGGGGCGAATTTCGTTTGTGTGATCGTCTTCGGCATCCTTTTGTTTTTCAATCACTTCAATATCGACAGGCAGGAGAAGCAGATCAAGTTTGACCGCGCCCTGGTCGCGTTCATCCTGTACTTTCTGACCGACTCGCTCTGGGCCGAGATCATCGGCGGGGTATTGCCGAAAACGCCGTTCACTATGGTCTCCATTGTGTTTCTGATCTATCTTCTCATGGCAGCAATCACCTATACCTGGCTTGAATACGTCATGGCGGTCGAGCAGGTCCCGCACCGGGGACGCCCGATCAATCGCTTCGCCGTTGCCTTTCCCTTCCTTGTCGCAACGATCGCGCTGATCCTCAACTACCTTGCCGCGCCCCATACGCTCATAAACGAGGAACTGGATAACCTGCCGCTCTACAACGTGTATCTTGTCACCGTCCCCGCTGTCTATATGGCTGCCATTCTCTTTTATTCCATCCGAAAGGCCATGACGGAGGAGGACCCGAACGACAGAAACCGCGACTTCTTTATCGGCTTCTTTCCGTTGATCACGCTGCTGGGCGGGTTTATCCAGATGACGCTGTATCCGTATATCCCGATCTACTGCTTCCTGGGCATGATTCTTATGCTCGTCTTCTACATCCAGTCCATCCAGCACCAGGTCTCGCTGGACCCGCTCACCGGGCTCAACAACCGCGGCCAGCTCAAACGCTACATCTCCCAGAGATCCAATCTCCATCCCGAAGGGCGGCTGACCGTTGTGGTGATGATGGATATCAACGACTTCAAAGGGATCAACGACACCTACGGTCACGCCGAGGGCGACAGGGCGCTGATTCTCATTGCCGACGCGATCCGCAGGGTCATGAGCCGGCACAGCATCCCCTCCTTCCTGGGCCGCTACGGCGGGGATGAGTTCATCGTCATTCTCCACCCGCAGTCTTCCGAGGAGACGGGCCAGCTGCTCGCCGAGATCCACACGGAAATCGAGAAGAGCTGCCGGGACGACGGCGTCCCCTACGTGCTCTCCCTCGGCTCCGGGTACGACGAGCTGACCGGCGAGGGAGACAGCTTTCAGCACTGCATCCAGCGCGCGGACGAGAAGCTGTATCAGAGCAAGGCGCACAGGCGCAGCGCGTAGAACGGCGGCAATATACGGGCAAGAGAGCCGACTCCGTTGGGAGCCGGCTCTCTCTTGTGTCTGTATTCAGCTTATGCCCAGGGATTCTCGGTGGGATAGGGCAGGGACTTGGGCTGGTTGTAGCCGATGTCGCCGACACCGAGGAACTTGAAGACCTCGAAGAGGGCCTTGCCGTGATGGCCGAAGGCCACCGCGCCGTGGTGCGGGAAGCGCTTCTGGATGAGCACATGCCGGTAGAAGCGGCCCATCTCCTTGATGGCGAAGACGCCGATGCCGCCGAAGCTGGTGGTCGCAACGGGCAGGACCTCGCCCTCGGCGATGTAGGAGCGGAGAACGCCCTCGCTGTCGCACTGGAGGCGGAAGAAGGTGATCTCACCCGGGGCGATGTCGCCCTCGAGGGTGCCGCGGGTGAAGTCGGGATCGGAGCCGGCGGGCTCGAGCAGGCGGTGCTGGATGAGCTGATACTTGACGGCGCGGTCGGCGCACATCTTGCAGCTCGGCGTGTTGCCGCAGTGGAAGCCCATGAAGGTATCGGTGAGGGCGTAGTCGTACTTGCCCTTGATCTGGTCTTCCCACATCTTTGCCGGGACGGAATTGTTGATGTCCAGGATGGTGACCGCGTCGCCGGAGATGCAGGCGCCGATGTACTCGCTGAGAGCGCCGTAGATGTCGACCTCGCAGCTCACAGGGATGCCGCGGGCGGCCAGACGGGAGTTGACGAAGCAGGGCTCAAAGCCGAACTGCTCCGGGAAGGCGGGCCAGCACTTGTCGGCAAAGCAGACATACTTGCGCGCGCCCTTGTGCTGCTCCGCCCAGTCGAGCAGGGTCAGTTCAAACTGCGCCATGCGCTCGAGCAGGTCGGGGAAGTACTTGCCCTCGCCCATCTCGGCAGCCATATCGGCGCAGACCTCGGGGATACGCTTGTCGCCGGCGTGGGCCTTGTAGCTGACCAGCAGGTCAAGCTCGGAATTCTCCTCGATCTCAACGCCCAGCTCATACAGGCCCTTGATGGGGGCGTTGCAGGCGAAGAAGTCCTGCGGGCGCGGGCCGAAGGTGATGATTTTGAGGTTCTGCACGCCGATGACCGCGCGGGCGATCGGGTAGAACTCCTTGATCATCCTGCCGATGTCGGCAGCGGTGCCCACGGGATACTCGGGAATGTAACCCTTGAGGTGGCGCATACCGAGGTTGTAGGAGCAGTTGAGCATACCGCAGTAGGCGTCGCCGCGGCCGTTGATGAGGTCGCCGTCGCCCTCGGCCGCCGCCACAAACATGCAGGGGCCATCAAAGAACTTGGCGATCAGGGTCTCGGGCGTCTCGGGGCCGAAGTTGCCGAGGAAGACGACCAGCGCGTTGCAGCCGGCGGCCTTCACATCGTCGAGGGCCTTGAGCATGTCCGCCTCGTTTTCGACCGTAACGGGGCACTCATAGATGTTGCCGCCGCAGGTCTTCACGATGGCCTCGCGTCTGGCGATGGACAGGCCGATGGGGAAACAGTCGCGGGATACGGCTACGATGCCGAGCTTGACTTCGGGGATGTTTTGCATGTTATTTTACCTCCTGAAAAAATGATTTCAATGTGGGATAGATCTTTCTGAATTGCTGATAACGCTCCTCATAGCGGGCGGTGAGCTCCGCGTCCGGCTCCGTGGAGGAGGCAAGCTCCACCAGCGCATCGCTTGCAGCCTGCACGCTCGCAAACTCGCCGCAGCCAACCATTGCGAGCATCGCGCCGCCGTAGCCGGGACCTTGTTCTGTCTTGACCATGTCCAGCGGGATACCGAGCACGTTCGTGAAAATTGTGCGCCAGAGAGGAGACTTTGCTCCACCGCCGCAGAGCTTGGAGCGTTCGATTTTAATGCCGAGACTTCTTGCGATCTCGAGGGAGTCGCGAATGGCAAAGGCCACTCCTTCCAGCACGGCCTGCGTCAGATCGGCCCGGGTGGTGTCCATTGTCATGCCGACAAAACAACCGCGGGCGTTGACATCATTGATGGGACTGCGCTCACCCATCAGATAGGGCAGGAAGAAAACATGGTTGCGCCCCAGTTTCTCGCGCTTGATATCCGCCTGCTCGGCAGCATAGTCATCGGTGTGAAGGATCTCTTCGCAGAACCACTTGTTGCAGCTTGCCGCCGAGAGCATACAGGCCATGAGATGATAACCGCCGTCAGCATGTGCAAAGGCGTGCAGGGCATTGTTCGGGTCTACACTGAATTTGCGGGATGAGATGAAGAGTGTGCCGCTGGTACCGAGAGAGAGATTGCAGCCTCCTTCACCTACGACGCCGGTGCCGACGGCGGCCGCGGCGTTGTCCCCCGCGCCGGCGACGACCTTGCAGCCGCGCGGCAGGCCGAGCGCGCCGGCGACAACGTCCTGCAGCGTCCCGATCACGTCATAGCTCTCAAAGAGCCTGGGCATCTGAGCCTCCGTAACGCCGCAGATCTCGAGCATCTGCTTCGACCAGCACTTGTGCTCCACATCCAGAAGCAGCATACCGCTGGCATCCGAGTAATCACAGGCGTGTACGCCCGTGAGGCGGTAGTTGATGTAATCCTTCGGCAGCATGATCTTCCTGATGCGGGCAAAGTTCTCCGGCTCGTGTTTTTTCATCCAGAGAAGCTTTGGCGCGGTAAATCCGGCGAAGGCAATGTTTGCCGTCAGAGCGGAGAGCTTGTCCTTCCCGACGACGTTATTGAGGTAATCCACCTCTTCCCCGGTGCGCCCGTCGTTCCAGAGAATCGCCGGGCGGATGACCGCGTCGTTCTCGTCGAGCGCCACAAGTCCGTGCATCTGGCCGCCGCAGCCGATCCCGCAGATCTGGGACTTGTCCACATTCTCGGTAAGCTGCAGGATGCCGAACATGACGGCCTTCCACCAGTCGGCGGGGTTCTGTTCGGCCCAGCCGGGCTGCGGGAAAAGCAGGGGGTATTCCCTGGTTTTGCTGTTCAGAATGACGCCCTTCTCATCCATGAGAAGGAGCTTTGTCGCAGAGGTGCCGAGGTCGATCCCGATAAAATACATGGCGCATCCCTCCCGAATATCATTTTTAACGGATCGCAGGAATGGTCCTGCGCTCATCATGTGATGGTGTTATTATAGCAGAGACGGTGCAAACTGGCAAGATGCACCGCCGAATGTATGAAATTTTTGTATGTTTTTCTGAAAATTTCTGAGCCTGGCCGGATCCCCTCCGAAACAAAAAAGGGCGGTGAAAAAGGGCCCGCCGCGGTCTTATGTCAGAGCGGCGCTTACTGCAGCGCGGGGATCGCTTCTTTCCTGCACTTCCCTATAATC
Organism: Oscillospiraceae bacterium; assembly: GCA_902779945.1. Taxonomy (GTDB): domain Bacteria; phylum Bacillota; class Clostridia; order Oscillospirales; family Oscillospiraceae; genus Limivicinus. The sequence goes on from CACZDN010000006.1 coordinate 29,040, forward strand.
ATTAAAAACAACCCGGCAGTCAATCCGTCAAAAACGGTTTGACTGCCCGAAACGCCTTGATTATCATACATACGACCGGGCTGTATCTGCCGCAGATCCATGCGTTTTTTGCCGCCGAGCGGTTCACGGACATAAAAAAGGGGCTGCCATTTCAAGACAGCCCCAAGAAAAGCAATCCATATGATCTTGATCATCACGAAAGGAATTGCCGGGTTGCCGCCGCAGGTCATGGAAGGAACATGACGAGCGGTGGGTTCAATCGGTTTTCAGTCCGCACGCGTATACAATGTATGTAATCTGTGACGATCGCTGCCCGGTCAGCGTTCCGGCTACGAGGCCGCCGGAGGCCCGCAAGTAAATTGGTCATGCTCTCCCGGGTTATGGTGCCGATCACACCGATGGGATGCCGCCCATCTCCAGTGAGCGATATGATAGCACGCTTTCTAAATAATGTCAACACCCGAATTGTAAACTTTTTTTAACGCGAGCGCCATCTTTCTCCATGCGGCGCTTGCTTTTCCCGGGGAAAGCGGATAGAATAAGGGCATTGTATATTGAAACAGAATGGCCTGTCATCTCCGGTCCCGACGGCTGCGGGAAGCAGATGCTCCTTTTTACCCAGCACAGGTTGACAGGCTCAGGCAAAGGCGGCATGGTATGAACGCACAGAATAAAAACGGCCTGGAGCACTTTCGGCAGCGGGTGTTCCGCATGGTGTCGGTCGGCGTTGTGGACGACCCGATCAACGGCAGCTATGACATCATCAGCACGCTGGCTCTGCTTGTAAACATCGGGGCAGCCGTCGCCACGACCTTTGATACGCTGAATACAGCGTACGGACCGGTCTTCTCCACGATCGAGGCCGTCACGGTGGCCTTCTTCGCGCTGGATTATGTGCTGCGGCTTTTCACGGCGCGCTGCCTCTTTCCGGACCTCTCCCCTGCCCGTGCGCTGCTGAGCTATGTGTTCTCCTTCGCGGGCATCGTGGACCTGCTTTCCTTTCTGCCCTACTATCTGCCGGTCTTCTTCCCCGCAGGCGCGGTGGTGTTCCGGCTGTTTCGCATCGTGCGCATCTTCCGGCTTTTCCGCATCAACGCCTATTACGACTCCCTCAACGTCATCACCGAGGTCATCGTCGGCAAGCGGCAGCAGCTTCTTTCCTCCGTGTTCATCATCGCCGTGCTGATGCTGGCGTCGAGTCTCTGCATGTACTCGCTTGAACACGACGCCCAGCCGGAGGTGTTTCAGAACGCCTTCTCCGGCGTCTGGTGGGCCGTGTCCACACTGCTGACCGTGGGCTACGGCGACATCTACCCCATTACGCCGCTGGGCAAGGCGTTCAGCATTGTGATCACCTTCCTCGGCGTTTTGATGGTCGCCATCCCCACCGGTATCATCAGCGCCGGCTTTGTGGAGCAGTACTCCCGCTTCACGCGCATGGGCGATTACGGCAGGGAGGAGGATCTGCATTTCGTCACGGTCGAGCTGGTCCCCAGGGACGCCTGGGCGGGCCGCTGTATCAGGGAACTGAATCTGCCGCGGGGGATGCTCGTCGCCGCAGTGCAGCGTGCGGGCGAGACCATTATTCCCCGGGGCGACGTGGTGCTCAGGCCGGGCGACCGCCTCGTCCTCTGCGCGGAGGCTTTGAAGAAGGAGCAGCCCATCTATCTGCGGGAGATCGTTCTCGGAGAAGGGCACGAGTGGAACGGCTGCGCGATCCGGGATCTGAATATCTCCCGCCAGACCTATATCGTCATGGTGCGCCGCCGCGGCACGATGCTGGTGCCGCAGGGCTCCACCGTGCTTATGGAGGGAGACACGGTCATCCTCTACAGCAGGGAGCCCCGGCGTGAGCCGCGCTTTTGACGGCGCGATCACCGGGGCATGGTGTCTTTCTCCGTTTTGGTTATTCTTGTCATTTTTTAGAAATTATTTTGTAATCAGTCTTGATCTTTCCGTGTTTTTTCAGTATAATAGTGCTCGAATTCTGATGAATCCCCGGGAATACGGACAGGAGGCCAAGGCTTCATCATGTGGTATCCATGCGTGACAATACGGGCAAAACGCCTTACTGCGCTTCTGCTCGCCCTTTTTTCGATCGCCGCGTTTTTGCTCCCGGGCGCCGCATCCGCGCAGACGCCCGGCAAAACCGTGCGCGTCGGCTGGCATAACGCGCCTTTTTTCATGACGGATGCGCTCGGCAGACGCTCCGGCTACGCCTATGAGTATCAGCGCAAGCTCGCCGCCTATACCGGCTGGGACTATGAATATGTAGAAGGAAGCTGGACGGAGCTCATGCAGATGCTCCGAAACGGGGAGATCGACCTTCTGAGCGACGTGTCCTACACGCCCGAGCGCATGGAGGACATGCTGTTCACGGCCCTGTCCATGGGCAACGAGGCCTATTATATCTTCATTCACCCCGAAAATACGCAGATCACGGCGGACAACTTCACCTCTCTGAACGGAAAGCGCATCGGTGTGACGAAAAACAGCGTGCAGCGGGATATTTTTCTCAAATGGGCCGCGGCACACGGCGTGGAGGCAGAGCTTGTAGAGATGACCGGCACGGAGGAAGAGTCCCTGGCCCTGCTCCGGACCGGGGAGCTCGATGCCTTCGTCACGCTGGACGTATACGGCGATCCCACGTTTGCCGTACCCGTGTGCAGGATCGGCGCGTCCGATTTCTATTTTGCGCTCAACAAAAACCGGCCCGACCTTCTGATCGAGCTCGACGCCGCGATGAATCAGATTCAGGACGAGAACCGTTACTACAATCAGCAGCTCCACGAGAAGTACTTCCGGAGTGCCGGCACCGACCGGTATCTCAGCGTCAGGGAAAAGGACTGGCTTGAAAAGCACGGGACGATACGGGTGGGCTATCAGAACAACTATCTGGCCTTCTGCGCCGTCGATCCCGATTCCGGGAAGCTGACCGGCGCGCTCAGGGACTATCTGGCCTACGCCTCCACTGCCATAAAGAACGCGCACCCGGATTTTGAGGCCGTCGCCTATCCAACCGCGGCAGCCGCAATGGAAGCCCTGCTGAACGGCGAAGTGGACTGCATGTTTCCCGCCAATCTGAGTGATTACGATGCGGAAACACTGGGCGTTGTCATGTCGCCGCCGCTGATGACCACAGAGATGGACGCCGTGGTCCGGGCCTCCGAACAGAAGGAGTTCATCCGCAAACAGGATGTGGTCGTCGCCGTCAACGAGGGCAACACCAATTACGACCTGTTCCTCGCCGACCACTATCCCGGGTGGAGCCGGGCCTACTTTCCGGACACGTCGGCAGGACTTGAGGCCGTCGCGGCCGGAAGCGCGGACTGCGTCATCATCAGCAACTACCGCTTCAACAACATCTCCAAGCTGTGTGAGAAGCTGCATCTGACGACCGTCTACACCGGCGTGGACATGGACTACTGCTTCGCCGTGCCGAAGGGTGAAACCGAGCTCTATTCCATTCTCGCCCGCGTCACGAACGCGGTGCCCGAGGCCGTCGTCCACACGGCACTGACCTATTACTCCACGGAGGATGTGAAGGTCAGCTTCACCGACCTGATCCGGGACAACCTTTTCATCGTGATGAGCGTGATCGCCCTTGTGCTGCTGGTCATCCTGATCCTGCTGCTGCGCAGCATCCGGGCTGAGAAGAAGGTCCTCGAGGAGGAGCATCTGGTGAACGATCTGAACAAGCGCGTGTTTGTCGACGCGCTCACCTCCGTGCGCAACAAGGGTGCTTTTGACGATTATCTCAACGGCCTGCAGGAGCGTCTGGACGCGGAATCGCATTCTGCGTTTGCCGTCGGCGTGTTCGACTGCAACGATCTGAAGCTCATCAACGACTCCTGCGGTCACGACAAGGGCAACCTCTATCTGAAGGCCGCCAGCAAAACCATCTGCCGCGTCTTCCAGCACAGCCCCGTTTTCCGCATCGGCGGGGACGAGTTCGCCGTTGTCCTGCAGAATGAGGATTATGAGAACCGCGAGGAGCTGGTCAGGCGCTTTGACGACATGTGCAAGGCCTCCCGCGCCGCCGCGGAAAACAAATGGGACGAGGTGCATGTGGCCCTCGGCATCGCAGTCTACGATCCCGAGCTCGACGGTTCGGTAAACGACACGGTTCGCCGCGCCGACAGGCTCATGTACGAAAACAAGCGCAGGGGAAAGCGTATATAAAAGTAGACAATGGCCTGTGAGAAGGTATCATACTGACAGAACAATACGGCGAAATCGCTGTTGACGCGATTTCGCCGTATGTATTTTACAGAATCAATCCCGCACTGTGACGGTGAGGTCGCCGATGCTGTCCTCGCGTACGGTCAGGACGTCGCCCGGCTGAAGCCAGTCCTGCTGACCCTCCGGCCTGCCGAGGATCACTCCCGAGGGGGTGCCGGTGAGGATCACGTCGCCCGGCTCCAGCGTGCAGCAGCCCGAGAGAAAGCTGACGAGCGCGGGGATGTCGTGGATCATGTCGCGGCTCCAGCCCTCCTGCCGCAGCTCGCCGTTTTTGTAGCCGGTCAGGTGCAGCGTGCTGTAATCCAGCGCATCCGCGGTCACGATACAGGGACCCAGGGGGCAGAAACTGTCGCAGCTCTTGCCGGGTATCCACTGGGACGTGGCCTTTTGCAGGTCGCGGGCGGAAATATCGTTCGCCAGCGTGTAGCCGAAGATGTAATCCACCGCCTCGTCGCGCGTGATGTAAGCTGCGCGCCTGCCGATGACGACGGCGATCTCCGCCTCATAATCGTGCTTTTTCGAGCTGCGGTTGCGGATCACTGTGCCCCGGTGCGGGGCGAGGGTGTTGCGGAACTTGGCGAAGATCGTGGGGACGGCGGACGGCGTGAAGCTGCCGACCGTCTCCTCAATGTGCGCGCGGTAGTTGACCCCGGCGCAGAGGATCTTTTCGGGCGCGTCCACCGCGGGCGCGTACTGTACAGCCGCCTCGTCCAGATAGTTTTCGGACAGCGCCTCCGCCTTGCGCAAAAGCGGCAGCGCCTTGCCGCGCCCCATGCGGACGGCCTCCATCATAGTCACGGGAAGCTTTTCGTCCGACGGGACCGCGGACACGTCGATCACGCCCCGCTCCGTCAGGATACCGAGGCGCGGCTGCCCGTCCACAAGCATGTTGATGAGTTTCATGGTTCTCCCCTTCTGTTTATCTGATTACCTGCTCTGACAGGACGCTGGCCTCCACCGCCTCGACTCTGGGGACGTTGGCGTAGGGCGAGGGCTCCGGCATGGGCTGGGACTGCATGTAGGCATGCATGGCCTCGGCCACGCGCTTGCCGTTTTCCACCGCGTGGACCACCGTGCTCGCGCCGTGGGCCACGTCGCCCGCGGCGAAGACGCCGGGGCGTGAGGTGTGCCCCTCGTCGTCCACGGCGATGATGCCGCCGCGCTCCTTCTCAAGTCCCCTGGTGGTGTTGATGATGTTGCTGCCGAGCTCCTGGCTGACCGCGACGATCACGCCCGTGCAGGGATAGAGCTTTTCGGTCCCGGGGATGGGGTGTACCTTACCCTCCTCGTCGTACGCATTGTCGGCAAAGACGACGCCGTCGTCGCAGATCTCCAGCGGGGTCTTCATCATCTCAAACTCCACGCCCTCGAGCTTTGCGTAGCTCGCCTCATACTGGCTGGCAGCGATCTTGTCGCGGCGGTTGAAAACCGTGACATAGTGCGCGCCGTTGCGGATGGCAGTCCGCGCGCAGTCCATGGCGGAGTTGCCGGAGCCGATGACAATGACACGCTCGCCCAGGCGGAAGGCCCTGGGAGAGGCCAGATAGTTGATGGCGAAGGCCACATGGCCCAGCGTCTCGCCCTTGATATGGAGGGTCTTGGGACGCCAGAGTCCCGCGCCGACGAAGATGCTCTGAAACCCGTCGCGGAAGAGATCATCCAGTCCGATCGCGCCGCCGATGGTGGTGTTGGGGCGGAACTTGATGCCCTTGAGCTCCAGATGGCGATAGGCAAAGTCGTCCAGCACCGTATCGGGCAGGCGGTAGTCCGGAATGCCGTAGCGCATGACGCCGCCGATCTTGTCCTTGCTGTCGAAGATCGTGACGTCGTAGCCGTAACGGGCCAGGATCACCGCGATGGTGAGACCCGCGGGGCCTGCGCCGATGATCGCGACCTTGCGCCCGTTGGAGGGGGCGGGGCCGCGCACCATCTGGTTTGCGTAGGTGGTGGAGATGTAGTTTTCGATGATGGAGAAATGGACCGGAACATCCTTGATCCCGCGGATGCAGTGGCCCTCGCACTGCTTCTCGTGGTTGCAGACGATGGAGCAGACGGTGGTCAGCGGGTTGTTTTCAAAAAGCATCCAGCCCGCTTCGTTCAGCTTGCCCGCCTTGAGCAGACGTATGACCTCCGGGATGTTGGTGTGGATGGGGCAGCCCTCGCGGCATCTCGGGTTCTTGCAGCCGAGACAGCGGTTGGCCTCCTCCATAACATGCAGCGCCATTCCTTTTCCTCCTGTTGAAAAATGACATGTCATTCCGAGCGTCAGCGAAAAATCTTTTCCGTACATCCGTCTGCCGGATCAGGATTCTTCGCTTCGCTCAGAATGACAACGATATTTACAGCGTCACACCGTCTTTGAAAATGGCGATCTCGCGCGCGCCGCGCTCCTCGGACTTTGTTTTCCTGCCGCTCGCAATCTCGAGCACAAAGTCCAGAAGACGGTCGCCCGCATCATCCAGCGGCTCGCCCTGGGCAACGGTACCGGCGTTGAAGTCGATCCAGTTGCCCTTCTTCTCGTACAGTGCGGTGTTGGTGGAGATCTTCACAGTCGGGGCCGGGGCGCCGAAGGGGGTGCCGCGCCCGGTGGTGAAGAGGATGATGTGCGCACCCGCGGCGGTCAGGTCCGTGGCGGAGACAAGATCGTTGCCCGGGCCGGAGAGCAGGTTGAGGCCCTTCTTCGTGACGGGCTCCGCGTACTCGAGCACATCCACAATCTGGGCGCTGCCGCCCTTCTGGACGCAGCCGCAGGACTTGTCCTCCAGTGTGGTGATGCCGCCGGCCTTGTTGCCGGGGCTGGGATTTTCATAGACCACCTGGCCGTGGCTGACGAAATATTCCTTGAAGCCGTTGACCATCCTGACAGCCTTGTCGAAGACCGCCTCGCTCTCACAGCGGGAGAAGAGGATATTCTCGGCCCCGAACATTTCGGGCACCTCGGTCAGAACCGTGGAGCCGCCGAGAGCGGTGAGCCGGTCGGAGAAGCGTCCGACGGTGGGGTTGGCCGTGATGCCGGAGAGCCCGTCGGATCCGCCGCACTTCATGCCGACGACAAGCTCTGACGCGGGGAGCTCCTCGCGCCGGAACTGTCCGGCGTAGTCGGCGAGCTCCTTCAGAAGCTGCGCGCCTGCCTCATACTCGTCCTCCACCTGCTGGCAGACGAGGAACTTGACGCGCCTTTCGTCATAGTTGCCGAGCGCTTCCTTGAACTGCTCCTGCGTCAGGTTCTCGCAGCCGAGGCTGAGCACCAGCACGCCGCCCGCGTTGGGGTGGCGGCAGAGCGCAGCGAGAAGCTTGCGGGTCTGGGCATGGTCGCCGCCCATCTGGCTGCACCCGTAGGGGTGCGCGAAGGTGTAAAGCCCGTCGATGCTGCCGTTTACAAGCTGCTGGTTGTCGCGCACCAGGGCCGCGGCGACGGCGTTGACACAGCCGACCGTGGGGATGATCCAGAGCTCGTTGCGCACGGCGGCGCGGCCGTCCTCTCTCCGGTAGCCCAGGAAGGTCCTGGGCCTGACCGCGGGAGAGGCATAGCACCTGTGATCGTAAACGTAATCCGCCGATTCGCTGAGGCCGGTACGGACGTTGTGCACATGCACCCACGCGCCGGGGGCAATATCCGACTTCGCAAGGCCGATGGGGTTGCCGTACTTGACGACAGGCTCCCCCTCCCGGATTTCACGCAGCGCCAGCTTGTGGCCGCGGGCGACGTCTTCGGCAGCACACACGCCGAGACCTTCAAGCGTCTCGCCCTGTTTGATGTCCTCCAGCGCGACGACGACGTTGTCGTCAGGATGTATGCGAATCCACTTCATCCGAGGCACTCCTCCATGGCCTTGTACATGCCGACGGCTTCGATGCGTTCGAGGTCCACGGCGACGGCTTCCTCAAAGCCGGGAATAGCGGCGAGGGCACCATCCCAGAGCTGGTCGAAGTTCACGACGGCGTGGGCGAGGGCCTTCGCGTCGTCATCCCTGTGCGCATTGAAGAAGTCCAGGACCCAGGGATCGTCCCGCACGGGGTAGGCCTCGCCGCCGCGCTCGCCCTTGTGATAGAAGGCGGTGAAGGCGGCAAAGGAGAAGGTCAGGCAGCGCGGGAGCTTACCGCTGCGCTTGACGTACTCCGTCACGCTGGGCATCACGCGGGCCTTCCACTTGGAGGCGGAGTTGAGGGCGATATCCAGAAGCTGGTGGTCTATATAGGGGTTGTCAAAGCGGTCGATCACCGAGGCGGCAAAGCCCTCCAGCTCCGCCTTCGGCAGATCGAGCGTGGGGATGATCTCCTCGAACATGGCTTTGTTGAGGAAGGCGCGGATGCTCCGGTCCTGCATACAGTCGCGCACGATGTTCTTGCCCGCCAGGTACGCGCCCAGCACCATGGAGGTGTGCGCGCCGTTGAGGATGCGGACCTTACGCTGCTTGTAGGGGGTCACGTCGTCCACGACCTGAATGGGCAGGCCGGCCTTCTCGAAGGGCAGCTCGTCCTTGATGGACTGGGGGCCCTCGATGACCCAGGCGGCGAAAACCTCGCCGGTGTCGATGAGCTGGTCCTCATAGCCCCACTTTTCCCAGAGGGCCGGGGCCTCGCCCTTCGCGCCGCCAGTGACGATGCGGTCGACCAGTGTGGAGCAGAAGATGTTCTCCCCGTTTACCCACTTTGCGAAGCTCTCCTCGAGCTTCCAGAGTTTGATGTACTCGTTGACGCAGCGTTTGAGCTCGTCCCCGTTGTGGTCGATGAGCTCGCACGAGAGGATGATGAAGCCCCTGCCGCCCTTCTTCCAGCGCTCGTACAGCATGGCGGTGAGCTTGGCGGGGAAGCTGGAGGGGGGCGCGTCGTCCGCCTTGCAGGCGGGATCGAAGGCGATGCCGGCCTCGGTGGTGTTGGAGACGATGAAGCGCAGCTCCGGGTTTTCCATGCAGGCGAGCATCTTTGCCCAGTCGCGCTTGGGATCGAGGCAGCGGGAGACACAGGAGATCACGCGCGTGCGCTCCACAGCCTCGCCGTTGTCACGCCCGCGGAGGACGAGGGTGTAGAGCCCGTCCTGCTCCGCGAAGCGGTCGGCCGCCTCGGGATGGCCGCCACGGGGCTGGCACACCACGACCTTGGCGTCAAAGCCGGCCTTCTCGTTCATCTGGTCGATGAAGTCCTCCACGAAGGCGCGCAGGAAGTTGCCCTCGCCGAACTGGAACACGCGCTCGGGCGCGTCCTTCAAAAGCCAGCCCTTATAGCCCCGGGCCTCCAGGGTTTTATAATTCAATCTGTCCATAGCGGTTTACCTCTTTTCTTACAGTCCGAAATATCTCTCCGCGTTCTTGAAGCTCACGCCCTCGACGATGCGCCTGAGCGTGGCGTCCTCATTGGGATACTCGCCGTTCTCGACCCAGTTGCCGATGAGGTTGCAGAGGATGCGGCGGAAGTAATCGTGCCGCGCATAGCTGAGGAAGGAGCGGGAGTCGGTCAGCATCCCGACGAAGTTGCCTAGCAGACCGAGGTTCGCGAGTGAGCGCATCTGGTTTTCCATGCCGGATTTTGTATCCATAAACCACCAGGCGGAGCCGAGCTGGATCTTGCCCGGGATCTCGTCCGACTGGAAGCAGCCGCACATGGTGGCCAGCATATCGTTGTCCACGCCGTTGAGGGAGTAGAGGATGGTCTTCGGCAGCTCGCCGGTGAGGTCGAGCGCCGAGAGGAAACGGGCGATGTCCGCGCCGCAGGTGGTCTGGGCGATCATGTCCACGCCGGTATCGGGGCCAAGGGCGCGGTAGATGCGCTCGTTCGCGTTGCGGTAGCAGGAGTAGTGCAGCTGCATTGCGATGCCGAGACGGTGGTAGGCTCTCCCCAGGTGCAGCAGGACAGCGGTCTGATACTTCTCCGCCTCCTCGACCGTAACAGCCTCGCCCTTGAGGGCCTTCGCGTAGACAGCCTGCGTCTCCTCGGCGGAGGCGGGGCGGAACGGGATATAGTCGAGGCCGTGGTCGCTGGCGCGGCAGCCGAGCTTTGCAAAGAACTCGAGTCTTTCGACCAGGGCGGCGCAGACGTCGTCCACGGTGTCGAGGCGGGTCTTGCCGACGCTCGCGGCGAGCTTCGTGATGTACTCCACAAAGCCGGGCTTGTTGATGTTGATGGCTTTGTCGGGACGGAAGGAGGGGCAGACCTTGACCTTGATGGTGGGGTCGGCCGCGATCTTCTCGTGCCACTCGAGGGAGTCGATGGGATCGTCGGTGGTGCCGATGAAGGCGACGTTGGCCTTCTCGATGATGCCGCGCACGGTGAGGGACGGATCGTTCTGCAGCTTGTCGTTGCAGAAGTCCCAGCACTCCCTGGCGTTTTCAGGCGTGAGGGGCTTGTCGTAGCCGAAGAACTGCCGCAGCTCAAGATTGCACCAGTGGTACATGGGGTTGCCGATCGCCAGCTGCAGAGCGTCGACAAACTTGAGGAAGCGCTCATAGTCGGGCTTGCTGCCGGTGATATATTCCTCGGGCGTGCCGTTGGAACGCATCACGCGCCACTTGTAGTGGTCGCCGAAGACGGTACCGTCAGCCGCGGTGCCGCCGAGCCAGACCTCGACCAGGTTGTTGAAGCGGCGGTTTTCATAGATCTCCCGGGGCGGGATGTGGCAGTGATAGTCGGACAGAGGCTGGGGCGCGGCATAGTCGTGAAAGAGGTGGCGAGCGGTCCCGGTCTCGAGGAGGAAGTCTTTGTCCATGAAAGCTTTCATTGTATTACCTCTTTATATCGTAGTCCATATTCATCAGCGCGCGGATGCTCTTGGCGTCGTCGGTGATGTTGGCGTCGCCGTGGATGGTGTGCTTGAGCACGGAGCTGGCTACGGCAAAGTTGACCATCTCCATGGGCTTGTACCCGTTCATCATGGCGTAGATCAGGCCGCTGGCAAAGGCATCTCCCCCGCCGACGCGGTCCAGGATGTTGAAGGTGAAGAGCTTGCTTTCAAACGTGTGGCCCTGATACCACATGTAGGCCATAAGGCTGTTCTCGCTGCCGGAGTGGGCGTAGCGCACATGGCGGGCAATACATTTGAGATTTGGAAAGCGGCGGACGAAAGCCTGGAAGATCTCGTCCTGCTGCTCATAGCTCGGGTGCAGGGGCACGCCGTCCTTGAGATCGCCCTTCGCGTGGTCTTCCTCGTCCCGCCAGAGGTGGTAGGGCTCGATGCCGAAGAGCACGTCCACATACGGGAGAAGCGTTGTACAGTAGTCCCGCGCCGCCTCCCAGGTCCAGAGCTTGGAGCGGAAGTTGCCGTCAAAGCTCACGGTCAGGCCCAGCTCTCTGGCCTTTCGGATGCAGGCGAGGATAAACTCCGCACAGCTCGGCGAGAGCGCCGGGGTGATGCCGCTCAGATGCAGCCAGTCGAAGCCCGAGAGCAGAGCGTCCAGGTCGACCTTCGAGAAGTCGTACTCCGTAATGGCGCTGTGGCGGCGGTCGTAGGTCACCTTGCTGGGACGTATGCCGTAGCCGGTCTCGAGATAGTAGGTGCCGAGGCGGTGCGTCGGCGTCTCCTCGGGGGTGGAGAGGATGACGGGAGTGCAGTGGACGTCGTTCGATCGCAGCATCCGCACCGCGCTCTTGCCCAGAGAGTTGTTCGGCACGACGCTGAAGAAGGTGCTGTCCACGCCGAGGTTTGCGAGGGCGAGAGCGATGTTGGCCTCGCTCCCGCCGTAGCTTGCCTCAAAACTGGTGGCGACGCGGATCTTCTCGTAGTTCGGCGGCGTCAGACGCAGCATGATCTCCCCGAAGGTGATGAACTTCTGGCCGACATTCTCCGAAAGCAGCGGATTGCGGTGCTCCATATCAGCGCTTGACTCTGGCGCCGGCGCCGCCCATGATGGCCTCGACCTCGTTAACGGAAGCCATGGAGGTGTCGCCCGGGGTGGTCATCGCGAGGGCGCCGTGGGCCGCACCGTAGTTGACGGCCTTCTCTGCGTCGCCCGTGGTCATGAGGCCGTAGACCAGACCGGAGGCAAAGGAGTCGCCGCCGCCGACGCGGTCCAGGATCTCCAGGCCGTTGTACTCCTTGGACTGGTAAATCTCGCCGTCCGCCCAGCAGATGGCCTTCCAGTCGTTGACCGTGGCGGTCTTGACGGTCCTGAGCGTGGTGGCGACCACCTTGAAGTTCGGGTAGGTCTCGGCGGCCTTGCCGATCATCTTCTTGTAGCCGTCCAGGTTGAGCTCCTTGAGATTGGCGTCGTTGCCCTCGATCTCAAAGCCGAGGCAGGCGGTGAAGTCCTCCTCGTTGCCGATCATGACGTCGACGTACTTGGCGACCTCACGGTTGACCTCGCGGGCCTTATCCAGACCGCCGATGGCGCTCCACATGGAGGGACGGTAGTTGAGGTCGTAGGAGATCACGGTGCCGTACTTCTTCGCGGTCTTGCAGGCGGCGATAACGGTCTCACAGGCCTGCTCGGAGAGGGCCGCATAGATGCCGCCGGTGTGCAGCCACCGCACGCCCAGTTTGCCGAAGATGTACTCGAAGTCAAAATCCTCGGGTGTTGCCTGGGAGATGGCGGTGTTGGCGCGGTCTGAGCAGCCCACCGCGCCGCGGATGCCGAAGCCGCGCTCGGTGAAGTTGATGCCGTTGCGGCAGATGCGGCCGATGCCGTCGGTCTTCTTCCAGTAGATGAGGTCGGTGGAGACGCCGCCCTGCTCGATGAAGTCACGCATGAGCTTGCCGACCTCGTTGTCGGCGAAGGCGGTGATGACGGCGGTCTTCATGCCGAAGCACTTGTGCAGGCCGCGGATGACATTGTACTCGCCGCCGCCCTCCCAGGCGCGGAAGGAGCGGGCGGTGCGGATGCGCCCCTCGCCGGGATCGAGACGCAGCATGATCTCGCCCAGGGAAACGGCGTCAAAGGTGCATTCTTCTTTCGGACGTAATTTGAGTTCCATGTTATTATCCTCCCTTATCCTCTGGCTTCTTTAACGATCTCAACGGACTTTCTGCAGAGCTCCGTGATCTCGTCCCATTTGTTGTTGTCGATCAGGTCGGCAGTCACCATGTAGCTGCCGCCGCAGGCCGCGATGACGGGGGCCTTGATGTAGTCTGCGAGATTTTTGAGGCTGATACCACCGGTGGGCATGACCTTGAACTGGGGGAACGGAGCGGACAGGGCCTTGATCTTGGCAAGGCCGCCGGACTGCTCCGCCGGGAAGAACTTGATGAGCTCAAGCCCGAATTTGAGCGCCTGATGATACTCGGAAGCTGTGGTGCAGCCGGGGAAAATGGGGATATTCTTCTCCTGCGCGTAGGCCACGAGCTCCGGATCGAAGCCGGGTGTCACGATGAAGTCGCCGCCCGCCGCGATGACCTTGTCGATCTGGTCGGTATTGGTGACAGTACCCGCGCCAACCAGCATGTCGGGGCAGGCCTCCTTCATGAGCCTGATGGCCTTGTCCGCGCCCGCGGCGCGGAAGGTGACCTCCGCCACGGGCACGCCGCCCGCGCAGAGGGCCTTGCCGAGAGCGGCGGCGTCACGCTCGGGGTGGTTGAGCTTGATGACCGGCACCACACCGATGGCGCTGATCTTTTCATTCATGGCGTTCATAATAGCGTCCTCCTGTTTTCAGTGTTATGGCAACACCGCACAATCCGCCATCGGCGCCTCCCGGAAAAAATGCGCCCTGACTTCGTCACGTTTTCTTGCAATACACAAAGTATTCCAGCGAAATACCGCCATCGTCAGAACCCAATTTCTCTCAGGATTCCCTCTCGCCGAATTGTGCGGTGCTGCCTGATATGATTTCGTATTTATACGGATTCGGGTGATCCTGCTTTCGATGCACGACGAGCCGATCATGGTCGTCTGACCTGTGATCGGCGCGTCGTGCGCAGTAAAACTGCGGGATATGAACTTAAGGCTGCTTGCCGATGTAGGCGAGGATGCCGCCGTCAACGTACAGCACATGGCCGTTGACGAAGTTGGAGGCGTCGGACGCGAGGAAGACAGCGGGGCCCATGAGGTCCTCGGTCTCGCCCCAGCGGGCAGCGGGAGTCTTGGCTATAATGAACTGGTCGAAGGGATGGCGGCTGCCGTCGGGCTGGCGCTCGCGCAGCGGCGCGGTCTGGCTGGTCGCGATGTAGCCCGGGCCGATGCCGTTGCACTGGATGTTGTATTCGCCGTACTCGGAGCAGATGTTGCGGGTGAGCATCTTGAGGCCGCCCTTTGCCGCCGCGTAGGCGGAGACAGTCTCACGGCCCAGCTCGCTCATCATGGAGCAGATGTTGATGATCTTGCCATGGCCCTTTTCGATCATGCCGGGGATCACGGCCTTCGAGACGATGAACGGTGCGTTCAGGTCGACGTCGATGACCTGGCGGAAATCCTCGGCGCTCATCTCGAGCATGGGGATGCGCTTGATGATGCCGGCGTTGTTGACCAGAATGTCGATGACGCCGACTTCCTCTTTGATCTGCGCTACGAGAGCCTTGACAGCCTCCTCGTCGCAGACGTCACATACGTAGCCGTGGGCGTCGACCCCGTTAGCCTTGTACGCTTCCAGCGCGCGAACCCTGGAGCTCTCGCTGGAGCAGTTGAAGCAGACCGTCGCGCCGGCAGCGGCAAAGGCGTTGGCAATCGCCATGCCGATGCCATGGGATGCCCCGGTGATGAGGGCGACCTTGCCCTCGAGGGAAAAGCTCTTCATAATGTCCATGTCAATCATCCTCCTAAATTATTTCAGTTTGTTCGTGGGAATGGTGTCCATGTCGTCGAACTCCTGGTTCTCGCCGCCCATGGCCCAGATGAAGGTGTAGGCGCAGGTGCCGGCGCCGGCATGGATCGACCACGAGGGGGAGATGACTGCCTGCTCGTTTGTCATGACGATGTGGCGGGTCTCCTGTCCCTGGCCCATCATGTGGAAGACGACCTGATCCTCGGGCACCTCGAAATACATATAGACCTCCATGCGGCGCTCATGCGTGTGGGCGGGCATGGTGTTCCAGACGCTGCCGGGCTCCAGCACGGTCATGCCCATGGACAGCTGGCAGGTCTTGAGGACGGCGGGGTGGATGAACTGGTTGATGACGCGCTTGTTGGAGGTCTCGCTGCTGCCGCAGGGCTTCTTGTTCGCGTCGGCGATTCTGAGAAGCTTTGTCTCATAGCTGCAGTGGGCAGGGGCGGAGACCATGTAGAACTTTGCGGGGGCGTCGGCGCTGTCGCTCCGGAAGAGAACCTCCTTCGCGCCCATGGTGATGTAGAGGCAGTCCTTGTAGCCGAGGGCGTATTCCTTACCGTCCACGCAGATTTTGCCGGGACCGCCGATGTTGAAAATGCCGATCTCGCGGCGCTCGAGGAAGTAGTGGGTGCCGAAGTTTGCCCAGACGTCGATGCCCTTGTCGATGGAGACGGTCTCCTTCACGGGCATACAGCCGAGGGTGACCATGCGGTCCACGTGGCTGTAGACGGCGACAACGGTGTCTGGCACGTAGAGGTTTTCGATCAGGAACTCTTTTCTGAGCTCCTCGGTGGTGTAGTGCTTTGCGTCGCGGGGATTTGCTGCGTAACGGATGTCCATGAATCTTCCTCCTTATTCAATGACCTTCTCGGTCTCGCCGTCGAAAAGATAGACGCTCTCAAACGGGATCGAGAAAAGGATATTGCTGTCTACCTCGGGCGTGTCGTGCGGGTCTACCTTAAGGATGGAATGCACCTCGCCCATGGTGATGTACACGTTGGTATTGTCGCCCAGCATCTCGGTCAGCTCTACGCTTGCGGGGAGGACGTAGGCGTCCTTCTGCTCGCCCAGGCGGATGGCCTCGGGCCGGAAGCCGAAGACGATCTCTTTGCCCTCGTACGCATCGAGCTTTTTGCCGAGCTTTTTGAGGTCGATCTTTCTGCCGGCGATGTCGATGCCGCCGTCTGTGAGCTTCGTGCGGATGAAGTTCATCGGCGGCTCGCCGATGAAGCCCGCGACGAAGACGTTGACGGGGTTGAAATAGAGCTCGCGCGGCGTGCCTACCTGCTGGACATAGCCGTCCTTCATGACGACGATGCGGTCAGCCATGGTCATGGCCTCGGTCTGGTCGTGGGTGACGTAGATGGTGGTGGCCCCGGTCTCGCGGTGGATCTGGGTGATCTCGGAACGCATGGTGACGCGCTGCTTGGCGTCGAGGTTGCTCAGCGGCTCGTCCATCAGGAAGATGCCGACCTTGCGGATGAGTGCGCGGCCGATGGCGACGCGCTGTCTCTGGCCGCCGGAAAGAGCCCTCGGCAGGCGGTCGAGATAGTCGGTCAGGCCGAGGATGCGGGCGGTGTTGCGGACCTTCTCGTCGATATAATCGTCGTCCGCGCCCTGGAGTTCGAGACCGTAGGCGATGTTGTCATAGACACTCATCTGGGGGTAGAGCGCGTAGCTCTGAAACACCATGGCGACGCCGCGCTCCCGCGGGCCCAGCTCGTTGGCGCGCTCGCCGTCGATCAGAAACTCGCCGTTGGAGATGTCCTCGAGCCCCGCGATCATGCGCAGCGTCGTGGATTTTCCGCAGCCTGAGGGGCCGACGAAGACGATAAACTCGCCCTTTTCCATGTCGAGATTGAAATTGTGGACGGCATGGTATCCGTTCGGGTAGATCTTGTTGATGTTTTTCAGCGTTAAGTAAGCCATTCTGAAATCCCCCTTGATCGTCTGTAATTCTTGCAGATTTTTATGCGGAGATGAAATTGCCGGATTAATGATATGGACAAAACGGATATTTTTTGTTAAACTGTCGGAAAGGAGTGATCCTGTATGAACGATATTATCTATGCCGGGAAGCATTTGATAACCTATTCCGTGTCGACGCACGCGCACAGCAGCTGGGAATTCATCTACTGCACGAGCGGCGAGGGACAGCTGATTCATAACGACGGGTGCATCCCCTACAAAACAGGGGACATGCTGCTGATCCCGCCGATGGTCTATCACCGCAACGAGAGCGGAACCGGCTTTACCAACATCCACCTGAACATGGTCGATCCCTCACTGAATCTTGCGCAGCCTGCCGTCATCCACGACGACGCCAATCACTTCCTGCTCGACGCGGTGAGCGCGATCTTCTACCATTTCAGCAGCGAGCCGGGCAAGCAGACCATCCTGCTCTCAGCCTACGCGAATCTGTTTATGGCGCTCATCGGCACCTATCTGTTCGCGCCGGTCCAGAACCCCGTGGTGGAGGAGATCGCAAGCTACATCATCCGCAACTACCCGGACGAAAATCTGGAGCTGGACCAGTACCTGCGCACCCTGCCCTTTAACTACGATTATCTGCGCAAGCTCTTCAAGCAGGATTTCGGCGTCACGCCGCACCGCTTTCTCAGCGACACGCGCCTGCAGGCGGCGGCGGAGCGTCTGGGCCGCTGCGACGAGAGCGGCGCAAACATTACGGAGATCAGCCACCTCTGCGGCTACCGGGAGCCGCTGTATTTCTCCAAGATCTTCCGAAAGAAGTTCGGGCTCTCCCCTTCTCAATATCAGGAGCGGATACGCAGAGAGCGCGCAGCGCTGCCCGACGCGCACAGCGTCAAGATACAGCCAGACGCTTGATCTCAGTATAGCAGAGCACAAAGGGAGCTACGCCCTTGGCGTCGTTCTCCACGACAGGCTCGGAGATATAGTATTCGTAGCTGCCGTCGCGGCGGCGATTGTTCTCGGGCCCAAGGCCCGCAACGAGGCAGATGCCGCCGAGATTCAGCTCATCGCCGTGGAAGGACAGATACTTGTCCATGATGCCTCGGAAGGTCCTCTCCCCTTTTGCGGCGTATTCCCGCGGCAGCACGCCGAGGCGCGCGCCCTTGAGCATGGCATAGGCCAGCATACAGCTCCCGCTGGTCTCAAGATAATTGCCCTCTCTGCCGCCCTGGTCGACGACCTGCCAGTACAGGCCGGTCTCCGCGTCCGCGTAAGCGGCGACGCCCCCGATGAGCTCAATGAAGATCTCACACAGTCTGTCGCGCTGCACGCCCGCGGGCAGGATGCCGCACAAATCAGCAAGGGCTACTGCAAACCAGCCGATGCTCCGAAGCCAGAAGCTTTTGGAGCAGCCGGTCACAGGGTCGGCCCAGAAGGCGCTGCGGCTGGCGTCATAGCCGTGGTAGTAGAGCTTTTTGCCCTCGTCGAACATGTGCCGGCGTACGTTTTCGATCTGGGAGAGGATGTCGCTGTAATTCCCCTCGCCGAAGTGTTTCTGATACAGCGCGTAGAAAGGCTGCGCCATGTACAGACCGTCAAGCCAGACCTGGTTGGGATATATGGCCTTGTGCCAGAAGTTCCCCTCAAAGGTGCGGGGCTGGCGCATCAGGTTCCCGTAGAGCATCTTCGCCGCCTTTTTGTACTTTTCCTTCCCCGTTTTCTCGTACAGGGGGAAGAGCGCACGGCCCTCGTTGATGTCGTCGAGGTTGCATCTCTCGGGGTCGTAGCTGCGGATGGTCCCGTCCTCGAGGACGAACCAGTCGATAAAGCCCTCGGCAAAGTCATAGCAGCGTCTGTCCCCGGTGATCTCGCTGATGGCCAGCAGGGACGTGATCATGCAGCCGTCAATATAGTTCCAGCTGGCAGGGCGGCCTGCGCGTATACTCTCGATATCCCAGGCGGTACGCTGGGGAGACGATTTTTCAATCAGGCCAAGCACATAGGCGTCAATCTGTTCGTACATAATCAATCCTCACAGAAGTGAATCTTTGCAAGCTCCTCGTAGTGATCGGCGAGGAGCTTTTTGCCGTCCACGTTCTCCAGGCGCACGTCCTCGATGAGGATGCGGCGGACGTTGTCGAGATACAGGCCGAGGCGGCAGCGGGGCTCGGCAAAGTTCTGCATGGCGGGAACGCCGGGCTTTGCGTCTGGAGCGAAGGAGACCGACACGTCCTTGAACGTGACCTCCTCGATCGGGGCCTCGGGCAGGCCGTCTATATAGCAGGCGGCGACCTGCGCGCCGGTGCAGCTGATTTTTTCAAAGCGGAAGGAGCCCATGCGGGGGGTCCTGTCGTCCACGGGCAGGTGCTCACGCGACCAGACATACTCGCTCTCGCGGTCGGGGTCGCAGCAGTTGTACCAGAGGTTGATAACAATGGGCGTCAGCACGCCCTCCATGCGGATCTTCTCAAAGCTCACGCCGTCGATGCGGCAGTTTTTCCCACGTCCGCGGCGGCTCTTGATGCGCAGGCCGCGGTCCGTGCCGCGAAACCAGCACTGCTGCACGCAGAGATTGCGGACGCCCGCGCCGATCTCGCTGCCCAGCGTGACAGCCCCGTGGCCGAACTCCATGAGGCAGTTGCGGATCGTGTGGCGATTGGCCGGGCGGTTGAATTTCTCGCCCAGCTCGATCTTGCCGGACTTGATTGCGATGCAGTCGTCCCCCACCGTGAAGCGGCAGCCGATGATGTCCACGCCGTCGCAGGATTCGGGGTCCAGTGCGTCGGTGTTCGGGCTGTTCTTCGGCGCAGTGATCGCCACGTCGTAGAAGCCGAGATTCTCGGAGTAATAGGGGTGGAACTGCCAGGAGGCCGCGTTGCAGGCGTGCAGGCCGTGGACGCGGACGTTTTTGCAGCGGTTGAAGAAGAGAAGTCGCGGTCTCGCCGCAGGAAAGCTGTGGAACGCGGTCCAGAAATCGGTGCTGCCTGCGTTGCCGTCCACCGTGCCAGGGCCGATGATGCGGATGTCCTCGGCATACTGGGCGGTCAAAAGGGACTGGTACATGGGCACGGCGTTGCCCTCGAAGCCGCCGAAGTGGATCTCCCTCCCCTTCTCGTCCGTGACGAAGGCTGGGACAATGGGATAGTCCTCCCGCTTCGTCCAGCCCAGAAGCGTCGCGCCCTCACGAAATTCGAGGGTGATGCGGCTTTTCAAAACCAGCGGCTTTGTCAGATAGACGCCTGCGGGGAAGAACAGCCTGCCGTTTGCGGGGAGATACCCGATGGCGGTCTGGATGGCGGCGGTATCGTCATGCTCCCCGTCGCCGACGGCGCCAAAGGCCCGCACGTCGATCGCGCAGCTCTCGCTCTCGGTGCGGAAGTCGAGCGCCGCGCGCAGGCTCACGCCCTCGATGCGCAGGCGGTACGCGGTGTCCGGTTCCAGGCCAAAGAGGGAGAAGACGTTGCTGTCGCAGGTATATTGCTCCTGATCGTTCAGGAACACCTTGAATTTCTCCGGCGCATAGTATGGCAGCTCGTTCTGCAGTTCAAAGCAGGCCGAGCTTGCGCCGGAAAAGAGAATTTTCAGATTCATGTCGGATCATGCCTTTTCGCATTGTTTTTTGCGTCCGAGACGATTGCGAGAAACACGCGCTTGAGCTTGATGAACAGAAGGTCGAACGCCGTATAGAAGACGCCGAAGAGGATCGGCCCGACGCCGAGCACGCTTCCTCCGAGGGAAACCAGCGCGAGGTTTATGAGCGTATACAGATAATCCGTACAGACAAGCAGCAGAAAGGCGTACAGTATGTTGAGAAAAAAGGTGATATAACGTTTTTGCGGGAACATCATCCAGCGGTCGTTTCCATCCGGGGTCTCGGCGAAATTGTGCAGGATGTTGTTGGTCAGAATGTCGGTCACGATGCCGAGGGCGACGCCGAAGACGAGCAGCAGATCGAGCCGCGCGCTGATATAGGCGCTCAGCCCCCAGAAGATGAAGAAACACACGGAGCCAGCAAACCACATCTTGATGAGGATCGCTTTGACCCCATCCGCGAGGCGGAGCTTCGGACCGGAGCGGTATTTGTTCAGCTCCTCCCGCGAGACAACGGGAGAATTGCTCTCGTCCGCCTCCACAAGATCGCTGACCGCTTTTGTGTGCAGCCTGTAGTAATCGGCGGTCGTCCGGCTCTCCTCCGGCGCAGCGCGTTGATTCCTTCTCGCCATCGTGTTCCCTCTCTTTTTGCCTCGGGAGCAGGGCGCTCCCGAGGCAGCTTTTTCATCAGTCTTCGCCGGAAATGTCGATCTCCTCGAGGGGACCGTTATCCTCCACGATGACGGAGGTCTTGATGCTGCGCAGCCATTTGCTGTAGACCGGCAGCAGCAGAATCAGCGCGACGCCGATGAGCAGCGTGATGACGTGCGTGCCGAGCATGGCATAGGCCTTCTCAATGTACAGCTCCGGGGCGATCGGGTTCTCCGCGCGGTTGAGCGCCGTGTAGATCAGGCTGCGGTAGCGAATATCGCAGAAGATGACCGCGCCGATCATCGCGAACATCAGGGCGAGCATCGGCACATTGGGCTTCTTGCGGCGCGGGAAGGAGTTGGAGAAGCAGACGAAGCTCAGGATGGAAAAGAGCATTGTGATAAAGCCGCACAGTCCCATACCGGTGCCCTGGATACGGGCCGTGGTGTGCGAAACGTGGGTCAGGTTCAGCGAATAGATCAGGAATGCAAGCCCAAAAACCAGCAGGGGGATGGTCTGCGGTCTGCGCTTGAGCGCAACGACGATCTTGCGCAGGAATTCCGGCATATTGCTCTTGTTCTCGCTCATGTCGTCGCCCCCTTTCTGATTGCCTGGGTGGTCTCCTTGTCAAAAAAGTGCTTGCGGGCAAAGGCGACGTTCGCGCAGTCGCCGTTTTTGTAGTCGTACCAGCCGCGCAGCTTGGCGGAGATCTTGTCCCCGCCGCCGATGTGGCCGTGCACCAGCGTGTTCATGCCAAGATTCTCATTGGAGAAGATGTTCATGGCGACGTCGTCGCCCAGGATCACGTCCTCGGGCCGGACGCCGAGTTCGATCTCTTTGCCGGCGTAAGGGAGCAGCACGCCCTTCTCCTCCTCATTCAGCGCGGCACGGAAGCCCTTTCCTTCCAGGTAGCCATCGCGGACGGTGGCCGTGAAGAAGTTCATGGGCGGCAGTCCGATAAAGCTCGCGACAAAGAGGTTTGCGGGACTGTCGTAGAGCTCGAGCGGGGTGCCGATCTGCTGGACGTGGCCCATTGACATGCACACGATGCGGTCAGCCAGGGTCAGAGCCTCGGTCTGGTCGTGGGTAACGTAGAGCATCGTCGCGCCGAGGCGCTTGTGGAGCAGAAGGATCTCGCGTCTCGTCGCGCCGCGGAGCTTCGCGTCAAGGTTGGAGAGCGGCTCGTCAAACAGGAAGAGCTTGGGGTTGCGCACGATGGAGCGTCCCATGGCCACGCGCTGGCGCTGGCCGCCGGAGAGCTGGGAGGGCTTCTTGTTGAGCTGCTCGGTCAGGCCGAGGATCTCCGCCGCCGCCAGCACCTTTTTGTGGATGACGTTGGGGTTCTCCTTGCGCAGCGTCAGCGAGAAGGCCATGTTTTCATAGATAGTCATGTGGCCGTAGAGGGCGTAGCTCTGGAAAACCATCGCCATGTCGCGGTCCTTGGCCGGGGTCTGGGTGATGTCCCTGCCGTCCAGGATCAGTTTGCCGGCGGAAATGTCCTCCAGGCCGGCAACCATGCGCAGCGTCGTGGACTTGCCGCAGCCGGAGGGGCCGACGAGAACAATGAATTCCCCGTCCCTGGCGTCGAGGTTAAAATCGAAAACAGCCTGGACGTTGTTGTCGTAGATCTTGTCGATATGCTGTAAGCTCAGTTCAGCCATAGTCTCGCCCCCTTACGCTTTCTCGCCGATCGAGGCGAGGTGCTCGCTCAGCTCGCGGCAGCGGATCGCGCCGATCACGCCGCCCGCGATACAGCCTGCGGCAGAGAGCAGCAGATAGATCGTGACGCGCACATGCTGCGGACTCTCCATGACCTTTGTGGTCACGCCGCCGATGGTGACTTCGGCCGCCGAGGCCTGGGCGGGCAGAATAAAGATACGCACGATCTGCAGCACGCCGATCACCAGCAGGACCCAGCAGTACTCTTTTCTGTAGTTCTTCACGCCCTCGGACGCCAGGAAGGCGGCGAGCATGAAGACCAGGTTGTAGACGATGGACACGCCGATGCGGCTCTGATAGTAGAAGTTGCCCACGCTGTGGCCCACGTCAGATTTATAAATATTGATGAAGTAGAACACGTCGAAAACGATCGCGAGAATGGCGAGCGTGGACGAGAGGGTATTCTTGGTAAAGCGCATCCTGTCGCGCTTGATCGTCAGCTCTTCGTTCATGCCGCAGCTCCTTTCCCCGCATTCAGCAGCTGTCTCTCCTGCCTCATCAGACTGAATTTCCAGATCAGGTTCGCAATCAGCAGTACATTGACCGCGATCGCGATGCCGAAGACAAGCGTGTGGATATCGAACCAGAAGGTGGAGTCCGTGTAATAGGTGTTGCGCTTGGAGGAAAAGTCCTTCAGCGCTTCAAAATCGACCTCGCTGAGATACTGCGCCCGGAAAGCGAGGATCTGCGTGCGGGCCCAGACCGCGGCCGCGACATTGGCAACGGCGTTCACCGCGACGGCGATCACGTTGCCGACATAGTAGCGGCGGCGCACATGGGTGTTGGTGATATACAGCAGGAGACTGGCGAGGATCAGCCCGATGCTCACGTGCAGGAACTGCTTGTTGAAGCCCTGCATATCATAATAGATCAGCGCGCCGGCCACCGGGTTGCGCTTGGGGTTGTCCGGCGTGCGGATCGTGAAATACAGGGACTCATAGAGATCGGTCATGATCCCCAGGGCATAGAGAAAGACGATCACGCTTGCGGCAAGCACCAGCAGGCAAACCGCCTTCTGTAGTTTCATCTGCTTCTTGTACATAGTGACCTCCCTGTTGAAGTCTTTCTCCTTCTCTCCTGAAGGGACCTGCCCTTCAGGAGAGAGAGGATTCTTTCAAGTTTTTTATACTGATCACGGTCGGACGCTCACCGGTCAGACTTCCCGGGAAGCTGACCCCCCGCAGGCAGTATCACACCGGTTTCGGTGGGCGGCACCGGTCTCCGGTGCTCCTTGGAAAGCGAAGGACGGGGTATTGCTCAGGGATCGTCTATTGTCTCAGGAGAGGGATGCGTAGTAGTCCTGCAGATCCTCCCAGGCCCACTCCTTGACGTCGAGATAGGCGGCGCCGTTCCAGGTGTTGGCCACGGTGTCGGCCGCCTCTTCAGCAGAGGAGAAGCCCTCAAAGGTCAGGCCAGAGGCGATCACGTCGACGAGGACGTTGATCTTGTCGTCGCCTTTCTGCTGGCTGAACTGGGTGGTCAGGTCCGTGTAGGTGTTCAGGAGGTCGTTGTCGGTCTTGGTGGTGGGCAGGACGGTCGGGACGGAGGTGTACCAGGGGTTCTCGGTGATCGCAAGCTCAGGGTGCTTGATGGTGCCGAGACCGATGGCGGTGGAGATGTGGCCCGCGCCCTCACGGCCGGTGTCGGTGGTGCACTGGAATTCGAAGGCCTGGCTCTTGGCAAAGCTCAGCGTGGAGCCGAGGTACATGCGGGCGTAGTTGGTGTAGTTGCCGTTGGCCTTTTCCCAGAGCTCCGCACGGGTGACGTCGGCGATCTCGGGCATTGCCTGGCCGTTGAACTGGAAGGTGACATAGCTGCCGTCGGCATTGGTCTTGATGAAGGCGTCGGGGCCGTAGGACATGAGGATCATGCCCTCGGGGCTGTAAGCGAAGTCGATGAGGGCGAGCGCAGCGTTGAGCTTGTCGGTGCTGTCGCCGACGCCGGGAATGGAGATGCCCCAGCCGTCGGTCTTGACGGAGCGCCAGGACTCGGTGAAGCGCATGTAGGTGCCGCCCTCATTCTCGCCGTCGAACCAGCGGGCAACGGGGACCATAACCGCCATGTACTTTTCGCCTGCGTTCTTGTCGAGCACGGTCTCGTTGTAGATGGTCTGAGTCTGGTTGTAGTCGTAGTGCATGAAGCCAAGGTCGTTTTCAAGATAGGTCTTGGTGCTCTCCTCCTCCTTGTTTGCGAAGGCGGCGGAGATCAGGCCCTCCTCGACCATGTCGTGCATACGGTCGAGAGCCTCATAGGTCTCGGGCTCCTGGCGGCAGTCGTGGAGCATACCGTCGGTGCCGATATAGAGGTAATCCTGGCGGGACTCAAGGCCGCGCACGCCGAAGAGGTGGCCGGCGAAGCGGAACATGTCGACGCGGCGCTGGTTGTTGTTGTCTTCACGGGTGAAGAGGCCCTGGACAGCGTCGGTGCCGTTAAGGGTCTGGGGATTCGAGACGACGCAGCGGAGCAGCGCGACGAGCTCGTCCGCGTCCCAGGCGGCGTTCTGACCGATGAAGAGGTTGGAACGCTCGGTCCCGTAGTAGCCGTCATACGCCTTGTCGATGTACTCGCGGAGCATGTTGACAGCAGCGACGCCGTCCAGCTCGCCCGCGGCGTTCATGGCGGCGACGATGTTGCCGGCCGCGTCGTAGTTCTTGGTGATGGTCTCTACCGCGGTCCCGTCGAGGGTGACGACGTCGACATCGACGGAGCCGGAGGTGGGCATGTAGGGCTCATACACGGGGGCGGAGAGGGTCTTGCAGGCGTCTGCGGCAAACGCGCCCTCGCCGTCGAGGAGCTTCTGCACCCAGTCAACGCGCATGAGGGGCATACGCTCGATATCGTTCACGCCGTCAAAGTAGGGGCTGAAGTAGATGGCGCCGGTGTCGACGTTGCCGGTGATGGAGAGGCGGACGATGGGGTTGGCCTCGAGGTAGGCGCTGAAGTTGGGCATCTGATCGAGGTAATCGGCAATGTTGACGATCGCGCCGCTCTCGCCGTACTCGGAGAGCTTGGCCGCGGTGCCGCTGACCATGTCGACTTCCTTGAGCTGTTCTTTCCAGTAGTCGAACTCGGCGTTGGCAGCGTTGCCCTGGTACTTGTTCTCGAACTTGACGCCGAGGATCTTCTCAACCTCGACCCAGGTGGGCTTGAGGTCGCCGGAGTTGTAGTTTACGCCGTCAGCCAGGACGATGCCCGAGCCGGCGGTCTCCGCGTCGAAGAACATGCCGGTCTTGGCGCTGTTGTAGCCGGTGGCCATACGGAGCACGGTGCCCTCTGCGTAGCTGAGGTCGCCGAAGTCTGCGAAGGCGGAAGCGCCCAGGGAAAGGACCATGCAGGCGACGAGCAGCATGGCGAGAATGGTTTTGCAGGTTTTCATGTTTTCCTCCTTATGTATGATGTGTTGTTTATGTTTTGCGGGGGCCTGCGCCCTCGTTTCAACCTTATTCCTTCACGCCGCCGACATTGGTGCCCTTGGCGAAGTACTTCTGGATAAAGGGATAGATCACCAGGATGGGGACGATGGAGCAGACGATCAGCGCGTAGATGATGGAGTCTGAGGCGTAGACCTCATTCCAGCCGGCGATGAACTCCGCGTCCCGGTATTGCTCGAGCAGCTCGCGGATGAAAACCTGCAGCGGCTTTTCGAAGCTGTTGGAGATCATCTGGCGGGCCCAGAAGTAGCCGTTCCAGCGGGAGATGGCGAAGAAGAGCGCCACGGTGGCGATGGTCGACTTGCTCATCGGGATGTAGACGGTGCTGAGCACCTGGAACTCCGTGGCCCCGTCGACGATGGCGGCCTCCTCAATCTCGGAGGGGACGCCCTCGAAGGCGTTGCGCAGCAGGATGATGTTCATGGCCGCCATGCCCATGGCGATGACGACGAGCCACTTGTCGTCCATGATGCCGACGCTGTTGAAGACGGTCTTGGTCTTGAGGTAGTTCAGGTACTGCGGGACGATGCCGGCGGAGAACCACATCGTGAAGACCAGGAAGAAGTTGAAGAACTTGCGGAACAGCAGCCGCTTCTTCGACAGGGCGTACGCGCCGAGGATGGAGTAGCCCAGTGCCCAGATCGTGCCGTAGAGCGTCAGGAACAGGGTGTTGGAGTAGGCGTTCCAGAACATGTTGTCGTTAAACATGCGGCGGAAGGCGTCAAACTGGATATTCTTCGGCAGGAGGATGATCTCGTTGTAGTCGACCTCATGCGCGCCGCTGATGGAGGCCGAGACCGCATACACGAAGGGATAGAGGCAGGCCAGGGCGAACACGGTCAGCAGGGTGTAGCTGATGATTTTGAAGATCAGCTCAGAGGCTTCGAGTTTTCTTTTCACAGCGTCCGCCTCCTTTTAATAGAGTGAGGTGTCGCTGGCCTTGCGGGCGATGGTGTTCGCGCCGATGACCAGCAGCATTCCGATGACGTTGTTCATCATCTCGGCCGCGGAGGCAATGCCCTTGGACGCGCCCTCGAGACCGTAGCGCTGGGCGAAGGTGGAGACCACGTCGGCCGTGACGAAGGTGTTGGAGTTGTAGAGAAGAAGGACCTTTTCATAGCCGATGTTCAGCAGGGAGCCGATGCGGGTGATGAGCATGATGATGATGGTCGAGAGGATGCTCGGCAGGACAACATAGCGCATCTGGGCCCACTTGCCCGCGCCGTCGATCTGCGCGGCCTCATAGCTTGTGGGAGAGATGGCGATGATGGCGGCAAAGAAGACGATGCTGTCGTAGCCCGCGCTCTCCCAGATGCCGCTGATGATGTAGATGGGCCGGAAGAAGGCGGGGTTATTCAGCAGGCCCGCGTTCGCAGTCTCCCGGGAGACCAGGCCGACCGCAGCGAGCGCCTGGGACACGATGCCCATGTTGGAGGTCTGGGCGCCCTGCTTGACCAGCATCATGACGAGCGAGGTCATGACGACGGTGGACATGAACTTCGGCAGGTAGGTCAGCACCTGGTAGACGCTGCGGGCGATGTTCGACTTGATCTCGTTGAAGAACAGTGCCAGGATGATCGGCATCGGGAAGCCGAAGCAGAGCCCGTAAAAGCTCAGGACGAAGGTGTTGCGCAGCGCACGCCAGAACTCGGTGGAGAGCGTGTCCTTGCCGGCGAGCAGGAGCTTGAAGTTGTAGAAGCCGGAGAAGAGCTGCTCGGATACGGGCAGTACGTTATCCGCGACCTTGAAGCAGCCGAGGAGCTCGTACATCGGGAAGTAGCGCCAGAGCAGGAACACGACCAGCATCGGAAGCAGCATCAGATACAGCCGCCAGTCCTTCACAACGGTGCGCCAGACGTGCAGCCAGTAGTGCTTTTCGACGTCGTCGCGGACAGCCTGCTCCGGACTCTCCCGGTAGGAGCCCGAGGCTTCGTCGTAGATGAGAAAATCCGCTGCTTTTGATTTCATCAGAATCCTCCTTTTTCCTCTTCCGTCTTGTGAACGCGCAGAAGATAATGCTTTTGATTCTCAAAGATTCCGTCCAGCCGCCGGGCGATCCAGAGGATCACGCCCGTAAACAGGAGGGAAAGAGCATCCGTCGTAAAAAAGCCGAGCGCGGTTTGGAAGCTGCTGCCGGTCGCCGTCGCCACGAGCGCGCGCCCGAGCTGCATCAGAAGCAGGACGGCGAGGCCGAAGCAGACCGTCAGAAACCCACTGCCGCGAATCCGTTCCCCGCCGAGCCGCTTCAGGGGGAAAAGGACCGCCAGGGAGAGGAGATTGCCCGCGCAGTAGATCAGAAGCTGGCGCAGGCTTCCGTGCGATGCGAGGCAGAACACCGCCCCGCCCAGTGCGGCGTGGAGCGCCCCCCAGGGGCCCCAGCGCATGAGCACAATGGCCGTCAGCGCCGCCGTGACCGACACGGTGTAGAGCTGATCGGGATACCAGAGGCTGGCAGATGTGACAAGCAAATACTCCGAAAAACCCAGGATGACCGCAAAAAGCACAAGGTCAATGGCGCGGTATTGCCGAAAACTAAGCTGTCGCTTCATAGCGTCTCTTTTCCTGTTTGGTTTTTTTGTAATTTAATCCGTGATTAATTCTTTTCAACTGTATAATAGCAGTTTTTCCACACCGTCAACATGTCCAAATCGGATGACTTGCATGGAAAAAACAGGGCCATCGGGCAAAAGCCTTTGCCGCTTTGTTTTTGCCTGTGTTATAATCCGCTTGAAGGCAAAAACCTACCGGATAAATTTCCTGTCATTCCGCGAAAAGCGCAGGATTCCATGCTGCCGGATGCGTTGGGGAAAAGCTCCTTCGCAGTGCCCGGGAGGGCGCCTCGATCCGGCAATCAATCAGAGGAGGAACGCGATCCATGTCGGAAATCCATGTCGGGCCCGGAGAGGATCTGCAGCCCGTGTTTGACTCGACTGAGGCCGGCTCCGTGATTCATATTGCGGCGGGCATGTACCGTCAGAAGCTCGTCGTCAGAACGCCGGGGCTCCGTCTTGTCGGGGAGGGCGCGGACAGGACTGTCCTGATCTATGATGATTACGCCCTGAAACTCGACGAACAGGGCCGGGAGTACAACACCTTCCGCACCTGGACGCTTGCGGTGTGCGCGGACGGGACGTCGATGCGCGGTCTTTCGATCGTGAACGACGCGCTCGATCCCGCGGTGAAGGGTCAGGAGGTGGCGCTGAGTGTATACGGTAACGATTTTTATATGGAAGACTGCACGCTGCGCTCTACCCAGGACACGCTTTTCCTCGGCCCCCTGCCGGACGACCTCATCGTCCGCTACGACGGCTTCCTGCCCGATGAGCTGCGGCAGGCCCGCCCGCTCCGGCAGAGCTTCTCGCACTGTCGGATCGAGGGCTCCGTCGACTTCATCTTCGGCTGCGGCGAGACGCTGTTCGACCAGTGCGAGATTGTCTCCGTCTTCGACGGGCGCAGCGTCGGCTTTGTCGCCGCGCCGGCGCATGAGCTGCGGCAGAACGAGGGCTTTCTCTTCCGCCGCTGCCGTTTCAGCGCAGGCGAGAATGTGGCGGACGGGACGGTCTTCCTCGCGCGGCCCTGGCGCGACTACGGGCTGTGCCGTTTTGAGGACTGCGTCTGCGCGCCGCATATCGCGAAAGCGGGCTTCGACCCCTGGCGCGACTCCGGCCGCGACCGCAGCGCCCGCTTTTATGAGACGCCTGCCGTCCCCGGCCGGGTGAGCTGGGTGCGGTGATCAGATCGCCTGATACAGTCTCTCGATATGCTCACGCGCCTGCACCGCATTTTCGTTCGTGGTGTTCTCCAGGCTCGCCTGGATATAGGGCTTTCTGGCTTTGAGAAAGCGCAGGATCTCCGTATAGTCCATCTCCCCCGTCCCCGCCGCGACGCTGACAAGCCTGCCGTCGGCGCGGACATAGTCCTTGATGTGCACCATCGCGATGTAGTCGCAGAGCTTGTCCATCGCGTCGCCGAAGACACGCTCCCTCTGATCCACGTTTTCCATGGCCAGCAGATTCACGGGATCGAAGATGATGCGCAGACTCGGGCTCTCCATCCCCTTGATGACTTCCAGCGCCCGGTCCGCGTTGTAGACGATGTGGTTCCACACCGGCTCGATGGCGAGCGTCGTGCCGCAGCGCTCCGCGAATTCCAAAACGGGCTCGAGATTCCACATGAAGGTGCGCAGCGCCTCGCTGCCGTGAGTCTCCGCATCGAGCTTATAGGCCGCGTTCGGTGCGCCGGTCTCGGTCCCGACCATGCCGATCCCCGCCAGAGACGCCACACGGAGGCTGCCGAAATAGCGGCTCTGAAACCCGTTGAGCTTTTCCCGGTCCGGATGGGCCAGATTCAGATAACAGCCGAGCACCGCGACGTCCAGCTCGTTCTGCCGAAAGACGCGGCGGATATAGGCGGCCAGCCCCTCCGTCAGCGCGGCATAGTCGAAATCGACGCCCCTGATACATTTGGAGAGCGCCAGGTGGACGCACGAAAAGCCCTCCTCCCGCGCCTTCGCGGCCCTTGCCTCCAGCGTCTGCCCGCTCTCCGGTGCGTTTGCGTTCACATCATGGAGACGAATACCAAGCTGCATATTGTGCTCCTTTTCCAAATTTCGCCGTTCAATTTTGTCGATAATGTATAGTTTTGTAAGCTGACAGTTGTATTCTTTTATATATACTACATGATTTGTCCCGTCAGTAATACTGAAATATCACGATGATATTTTTTCTTTACTGTTTTCTCAACACAGTGGAGGTGGAACATGAACAACGAGATACGAACCAGCACCGGCGAGATCAGCCGGGTCCATGTGGACCGCCAGACCCGGGACCCGAGCAATGTCATGCGCTCCCACCACTGCCATCCCTACTATGAGCTCACATATATCGAGCACGGCTCCTGCCGCTTTTTTCTGGAGGACGCCATGTACGATCTGCACGACGGGGACTTTCTGCTCATCCCGCCGGAGCTCTTTCACTACACGCGCTATCTTTTCGGCTCCTGTCTGCGCTGCGGGATCTATTTCCGCGAAGCGGACCTGGACGCGGAGCTGCTGCCCTTCCTCCGGGATGAGGGCGGGGAGCTGTTCCGAATGCGCATCCTGCAGGCAAACCCCGCCTCGCGCCGGGAGTTCAGCCGTATGACGGCCCGCATGGCCGCCGAGGAGCAGGGCTTTGACGAACGCTCCCCTCTCATGCTGCGCCTGCAGCTCAACGAAATGCTGCTGCTCTGTACCCGGAGCTGCGCGCTTCTGTCCGAAAGCCCCACGAACATCCACACCACAGACCGGCAGGTGCTCGAGGCCGCGCGCTTTATCAACGAGCATTTCCGCCAGCAGATCACCGCCGCCGACATCGCCGCCGCGGCCGGATTCAGCCCCAACTATCTCAGCCGGAAATTCCGGGAGGCGGCCGGCATCGGCGTACACGACTATCTGGTCTTCATCCGCCTGCGCAACGCGGCCTTTGAGCTGCTCTCGACCCATGACAGTGTGACGGACGTGGCCCTGCGCTGCGGCTTTTCCGACAGCAATTATTTCAAGGATGTTTTTAAAAAGAAGTACGGCATCACGCCGCGGGAATACCGCAAGGCCCGCTGACAACACGAATCGAGGAAATTGTGTATGGCTATCAAAGCAGAACTCAACAGCCGGGACCGGAGCTTTCTGGACATGAGTCTGAACGCGCCGATGTGGAAGGTGGTGCTCTATGTCGGCACACCGCTGGCGCTCTATCAGGGGCTCGCGATGCTGTTCACCATTCTCGACACCATGATGGCCTCACATATCAGCAAGGAATCCGTGTCGGCGGTGGCCTATCTCGCCCAGCTCAACCTGCTGCTGTCCTCGGTGGGCGGCGGCCTCGCGGTCGGCGCGGGCATCCAGATCAGCAGAGCTTACGGCGAGGGCGACTTTCTGCTTGTGCGGAAGCGCGTGAGCAGTCTCTATGCCATCAGCCTGGGGCTGGGGCTTTTGATACTCGCGCTCATCCTGCCGTTTACGGGGAGCTTCCTGCGCCTCGCCGGCACGCCGGAGGAGCTGATCGCCGTGGGCGAGGAATATTTCTCGATCCAGCTCTTCGTGATGGTGGTGAACTTTCTCAACGGCGTCTACATCGCGGTTGAGCGCGCCCGCGGCAACGCGAGGCGTATCTTCCTGCTGAACATCGCGGTCATCGCGGTCAAGCTCTCGTTCACGGCCTTCTTCGTCTATGTGCTGGAGAGCGGGCTGAACATGATCGCCGTCGCGTCCCTCCTGTCGGAGTTGACCATGTTCGCTTTCGCCCTGCGTTACAGTCTCATCGGCGACAACGCGTTCAGCTTCTCACACAGGGCGATCTCCTTCGACCGGAGAGTCACGCTGCCCATGCTCCGCCAGTCCCTGCCGGTGATCGCAGAGAAGGCCCTCTTTGCCTTCGGCAAGACCATCGTCAACTCCATGTGCACCGTCTACGGCCCGCTGATGGTGGGGGCGATGGGGGTCTCCAACAATCTGGGCGGCATCACCACCAATCCCCAGAACGGCTACGAGCAGGGCAGCTCTGCCATCATCAGCCAGAACTACGGGGCCGGGCGCTTCAAGCGTGTGCTGGAGGCGTTTTACGTCACGGCGCTTGTCAACATGCTGCTCGGCGCCGTCGTCTCCGGTCTGGAGCTCTGGCAGCTGCGCTTTCTGTCGGGCCTTTTCGACGGCGGCAGCGAGGCGTTTCGCGGCATGATCGCCATGGTCTACCGCTATGAAGCGCTGGGCGCTGTGCCTCTGGGGCTCAATGCGGCGGTGATGGCACTGCTCTACGGGCTCGGCAAGACGCAGCTCACGCTGGTTCTGAATTTCTCGCGCGTCTTCCTCTTCCGCATCCCGGTCTTCTGGTTTCTGCAGCACTGCACGAGCGTGGGTGAAAAGAGCGTTGGCATCGTCATGATGGTCAGCAACATCTCCGTCGCCGTGGCTGCGGCGGCCGCGGCCGCCGTGGTCATCCGCCGTTTCAAGCGGGAATACGGGGTCGTGTGAGCTTGTTTTCGGTTTTTTCGATTTCGATCCAATTTTATGCTTGCCAAGCCAAGCTGCATAGTATATAATAAATTGATTGCAAATTGATCGCCATATTCATTGCATATACTTCAACAGAGAGGAATCGACACATGAGCTACGAAACGAAAAACATTCGCAACATCTGCCTGATCGGCCACGGCAACAACGGCAAGACCAGTCTCGCCGAGAGTATGCTCTACTGCACCGGCGCGATCGACCGCATGGGCAAGGTCGCCGAGGGTACCACCGTCTGCGACTACGACGCTGAGGAAACCAGCCGCCAGATCACCATCGCAACCTCCATCGCCCCGCTGAGCTTCGGCGGCATGAAGATCAACGTGCTGGACTGCCCCGGCTACTTTGACTTCGTGGGCGACGTGCTGTGCTCCCTGCGCGCAGTCGAGTGCGGCGTCATTGTCACCTCCGCCAAGGACACGGCCGAGAGCCTGCCCGTCGGCGGCCAGCGCAGCTGGAACTATCTTAAGAACGCAAAGCTGCCTGTCATGTTCTGCATCTCCAAGTGCAACGAGGAGCACGGCGACTACTTCAAGGCGCTCGAGACGCTCAAGGGCAGGTACGGTTCTATCGTCTGCCCCGTCACCATCCCCACCTCCGACGGCAACGGCGTTATCGACCTCGTGCACAACGTGGCCTATATCACCAAGGGCGCGAAGGTTGAGAAGACCTCCGTCCCCGCAGCCGACGCCGGCCATGCCGAGGATCTGCGCGCGGAGCTCATGGAGGCTGCCGCGGGTGCGACCGAGGAGCTCATGGAGAAATTCTTTGAGGAGATGGAGCTCTCCGAGGCCGACATCATCGAGGGTCTCAAGGTCGGCGTGAAGGAGCGCGCGGTCGTCCCCGTGTTTGCAAGCGACGCGATGACCAACGTCGGCACCATCGCCATGCTCCAGGGCATCAGCGACTACTGCCCCGCTCCCGAGGAGAAGAA
The DNA here is from genome assembly GCA_902779945.1 of Oscillospiraceae bacterium. Taxonomy (GTDB): domain Bacteria; phylum Bacillota; class Clostridia; order Oscillospirales; family Oscillospiraceae; genus Limivicinus. The sequence continues at coordinate 63,271 of CACZDN010000006.1, forward strand.
CGACGGCGTTCTCGGCTTCGTGTTCAAGACCGTCTCCGACAAGTTTGGCAAGTACAGCTTCGTCAAGGTCCTGTCCGGCAAGATCGCGGCGGGCATGTCCCTGCGCAACGTGCGCGCATCCTCGACCGACAAGCTCGGCCGTCTCTATACCATGTGCGGCAAGAAGAGCACCGAGGTCACCGAGGCCTGCTGCGGCGACATCGTGGCCATCGGCAAGATGGACTGGAAGACCGGCGACACCGTGACCGACTCCCGCGACGACATTGAGCTGCCCGCCATTGAGATCCCCGAGCCCTGCTACTCCATGTGCATCGCGCCTAAGACCAAGGGTCAGGACGACAAAGTCGCTGGCGGTCTCAACAAACTGGGCGAGGAGGATATCTCCTTCACCCTCGTCAACAACGCCGAGACCCACCAGATGGTCATTTCCGGTGCGGGCGACATTCAGATCGGCGTGCTTTGCTCCAAGCTCAAGAATCTCTATAACGTGGACACCGAGCTCAAGCCCGCCCGTGTCGCCTACCGTGAGAAGATCAAGGGCAAGGTTGAGGCCCACGGCCGCCACAAGAAGCAGTCCGGCGGCTCTGGCCAGTTTGGCGACGTCTGGATCCGCTTTGAGCCCCAGGATGAGTCTGACGAAATGATCTTCGCGGAAGAAGTCTTCGGCGGCTCCGTCCCCAAGAACTTCTTCCCCTCCGTCGAGAAGGGGCTGCGCAACGCCGTGCAGAAGGGCGTGCTCGCCGGCTACCCGCTGGTCGGCCTCAAGGCCACCCTGTACGACGGCTCCTACCACCCTGTCGACTCCAACGATATGGCCTTCCAGACGGCTGCCCGTCTGGCTTATCAGGACGGCATCCCCAAGGCCAAGCCCACCATCCTTGAGCCGATCGGCCAGCTCTTCGTCACCGTGCCCGACGAGTTTCAGGGCGCCATCATCGGCGACATCAACTCCAAGCGCCGCGGCACCATGATGGGCTCCATG
>CACZDN010000007.1 GCA_902779945.1 Oscillospiraceae bacterium
CTCGCCAGCACGCAGATCCACGGCTTTCTGCCGTGATGATCGGTGCTCACCTCTGAGAACCCGGCTTCTCGAAGGGCGTCTTCGAGCTCTTCCGCTGTGTAGCACTTCATGCCGTCGATGATCTTCTCAAACTTCTTGCCCGCTGTGTCAAGACCGTCCGACTCGTTGCAGATCATAAACAGGCCGCCCGGCTTGAGGACGCGGGCTACCTGCGCAAAGCAGCGCTCCAGTCCCGGCCAGAAATAGACTGTTTCAAAGGCCGTGGCGAGATCGAAGCTCTCGTTCGGGAGTTTCAGATCGGACACGTCTCCCTGCCGCACCGCGCAGCGTCCGGCGTCAATGCTCTTTTTGTTGTAAGCTGTCGCTTTTTCCACGGAGAGCGCGGAATAGTCTATCGCCGTCACATGCGAATCAGGGTATTTCCGCAGCAGTTCTCCCGCGTTGCGCCCCGCGCCGCAGCCCAGGTCGACGATCCGCACCGGGCGGATTGTTGGCAGATGGGTAAAACCCCAATCCGCGAGCTCACCGTGTCCGCTGTTCATGCCGCGCAGCATCAGTGCCCCCAGCACACCCTCAGGTTTTCTTGTCTGATTGAAAAAACGTTTCAGAAGTCCCATTCCGTTTCCTCACTTTCTGCACCGAAAGCAGCCGATGCCCTCGACGCTCGTCACGTTGACCTCACGATACATGGTTTTGAGCCGATCGCGCAAGCTGCTTTCCGTCTCAAAAGGCGGGGTGAAAAAGCCCTTGGGAACATACAGATGCTCGATGAACCAGTCCGTCCGGGCGCAGCCACCCCGGATATAGAAGCAGCCGCAGAACACGCCGTCAGGCTTGAGGACCCGGTAAGTCTCACGGTAAGCTGCCTCCTTATCCGGGAAAGCGTGAAAGCCGTTGAGTGAGAGGACCGAGTCAAAGCTCTCGTCCGCAAAGGGCAGCGCGCCCACGTCTCCCTGTCGGAACATAATGTTCTGAATTCCCGCTGCCTCCGCGCGCTTCTGCGCTGCGGCCATCATATCCGCCGAATAGTCCAGACAGGTGATGTTCGCTTTGGGCAGTTCCCGGTAGACCGGCATGGTCAGCACACCCGTGCCCACCGGGACTTCCAGCAGCTTTCCGCTGAAATCCTCCGGCACGCCGGAGAGCGCCCGTTCAAGATAGCGCAGGTTCTTCTCTCCATCCATGTTCCATACCAGGCGGCAGATCGCCTTGCCGGGCAGGGTGGAATACGTCATCATCCCGTCATAGAAGCTCGCATGTCCGCCGGTGAGCCTGTAAGCACTCCTTATTTGGTCTTTCCTTGTCATACGATCACTCCTTGAAAACGATCTTCACGATCTTCATCTTCACCAGGCTGTCGCAGAAGCGGATCATCAGCTTGTGGAAGAGCCCCACATCCTTGTAAATATCCCGGTAGCCGCGCATATAGCTTTTTGCCGTGACGGATGCAAAACGATTGCTCCACCCAAACAGCTCTTTTTCATCCTCCAGTGAGAAAAAGGCGCTTACTTCGGTGATGCCCGCCTCCTTGAGCCAGGTTTTTCGCATCAGCTTTGCGCCGCGCTCATTGCAGGAATCAAAGGCCAGTACAGCGCCGGGAAAACGCTCCGCCATTGTGGAGAACAGCCGCTTGACATCCTCGATTTTGAAGTAATAGAACACGCCCGCGGCAAAGAACACGGCGCCCCGGGAGGTGTCGATCGCGTCCATCCACCCATAGTCGTTGAGATCGCAGGCTATATTCTGTTCCCGTTCACCCGCGGGCAGCAGCTCATTCCGAACGGCGATCACATCCGGAAAATCAAGGTTATATCCGCTGCAAAAGCCGTTGTCCACTTTGGAGAAGGTATCGTCCAGCCCGCAGCCCAGATTGACCACTGCGGCACATGGGTGCTGTTTCAGATAGCTTTCGACCTCGCATCGCAGATCATACTGGCGCTGCGCCACCTCCAGCGCGCCGAAAAGTCCCGCCGTGGACTCCATCTTCTTCCGTTTGTCGGCGAAATCGTAATCCAGCGAATCGCAGATCCGCCTGGCCTCCGGGTCGGAAAAGAGCTGCGGAAAGCGCTCGGAGCAGACCAGCCGTCCAAAGAGCGGAATGACCAGCGTCTCCTGGATGCTGTTTTTCTCAATATGATATTTCATCGAAACCAACCCATCTTCACATAAGGCTCTGAAACAACGGACGTACAGGTATACCCCGTCGCGTCGACAGCGTTCTTCAATAGCTTCTCGTCCACAGCTTCTTCCGAAAGAAAGCTTGCCTCGCCCTTTGTGTGAGAAGAAGAGACCTTCTTCGCGCCGGGCACGGCCTTGCGGATCACGTCATTGATATGCGCCTCGCACATGGAGCACATCATTCCCTCAATTTTCAACGTTGTTTTAATCATATTCTCTGCTCCTTTTCTTATATCCGCAGTCACAGTAAGGGCCGCCGGAAGCCAGGGTGTATTGGCGCACGAAGATGTCAGCGCCGCCTGCCTCGCTCATTGTATAATCCAGCCGGCACATAGCCGGGATGAGCTCGCCCAGCCCCAGTTCACGCATCAGGGTGCAGATCCCGCACTTTGAAAAGCGCGCCTCATAACCGCTCCCGTCAGGATAGGGCAGGAATTCCATGTTCCAAGAATAGGGGTTGCGGTCTGCGGCACGGAAGGCGGCGGTCTCTTTCATGCCCTTGATATCCTCGGGGCTGAACTTTCTCTTCCCCGCCCGCCGGCAAAACCACTTCATGGGCTCCGTCATCATGGCAGCAGTATAAAACGCTGTCAGCTCGTCCACTCGCGGCCGCCTCGGCATGTTCAGCACGAAGGCCGCGAGCATGGCGCAGCTCACAATATTCATCCGAAAGCGGTCTCCCTTCTCAAAGTCCGGCAGTCCCCCGATCAGCTTTCGGTATTCCCGGCGCGCCGCCCTCGTGACCCGTGCCGCCGTTTTTCGGTCATAGCTCAGAACGTCCGTCAGTTTTCTCTGGAAGCTTCCGGCAAACAAAGCCCACATGCCCGCGGGCATTCCGATGGTTCTCATGTCTTTCCCTCCGCGCAGATTCCTGTGAAAGCACCGCTTCCATTGCCGATCATAGCTTTTTCAGGAAGAAGTCACAGCGCTCGGCTCCTTTACCGAGTGTTCCTGTCCGCTCGAACACCAGGCCCGGCAGATTGCCGTAGATTCTCTCGTCATTTTCGCAGAAGATTTTCGTAAGCTCCGGGCAGCCCAGCTCCGTAAAGGTGCGATAATACGGGCAAGACGTAACGTCCATTCGGTACTCGCCCTTTTTCTTCGGATAAAACACATTTTCAAAACCGTTGCCCGCGCCGAACAGCTTTCTTGTCATCGGGTCCCAGGCTTTCATGAACAGGCTTTGCATCCCGGGAACTTTCATCAGCTTCCGAAGCTTCCTTTCGATCCCCGCACAGGTTTTAATGGCTGCATCCTCGATGATCCGGTATGCCTTTTCCGGGCCGATAACTTCCTTTACAGTCAGATAGATTGCAGCCGACGGAAGGATCCTGCTTTCCGTGTGGATATGTACGCCCCTGGGAAGGGTGTTGTAGCGGGCCAAATATCCGTCAAGCCTTGCCGTCGCCTCCCGCCACAGTCTGTCGCTTTGGGACTTCGGCAGGTCTTTATCCAGTTCAGCCTTGATATTGGCTTTCCTTTTCATGATCTTTTCTGCATTATTCATTGTGAGGCAACCTTTCTGAGCGGCGTCGTCCTTGCGCCTTTCTCCGTGTCATCATCCTCGATGTAGCTGTCGTATGGTGCGGAAGGATCTTTATATTTCTTCGTGAAAGGGCTGCAGATCTCGGTCCTGTGCCGGAAAGCAAAGTCCAGATCGTCTGTCCAGCCTGTGTGGCCGGTGATGATCCTGATGGGCTGTTTTCTCGCGCGCAGATTCGTTTCCAGCGCTTCCAGTGACCGTACTGCCAGATGATTATCCTCTGCCAGTGTGCTGATAAAGCTGTAGCCGCCGTCCGCGCCGAACCAGATCGTATCTCCGGTGAAAAGGTACTCGTCATCCACAAGATATACCATATGCCCCCAGGTATGCCCCGGCACCAGGATGCACTCTATTTTGATATCCCCCACCCGTACGATCTCGCCGTCCTTCAGCAGGATCTTCTGATTATCGGTTTTTACCATGGGCAATTTATAAGCGCCGTGGAAAACCTTTCTTCTGACCTCGCCGGTCAGATAGCGGTTCTCGATTTCCCCAATATAGACTGTGGCGTTTTGAAACAGCTGCTCGCTGTCTCGTTCGAGGGCTCCAACATGGTCTGTGTCCTGGTGGGTAATAAAGATTTGCCGTATAGAGGCCGGGTCAATATCCAGCCAGCTCATTTTCTCCCTCAGCCGCACATAGTTATATCCGGCGTCGATCATGATCGTAGTCCCGTTTTTCGTGTAGAAAAAGATGTTTGCGACCCACTCCCGTACGCAGGCGACATGTTCGTCGATCCAGCCGGTGTTCAGCGGCTTAAAAATCGCCTTCCCGCGAAACAGCAGGCTCATGCTCTTTTTCTGGTTTTCAGAATCTTTTCTCGCCATACCCGACCCTCCTGACCGTACTCTCTCTTAAGGCAACACCGCGCAATCCACCTGCGGCATCTCCTGGAAAATTTGCGCCCTGATTTCGAGCCTTTTTCTTGAGGTACACAAAGTACATCTGCGAAAAACTGCCTTTATCAGAACCCAAATTTTCTCAGGATCTGCTCTTGCCATTCAATAATTGGTTAGCCGCATCTAACTCATTTTGAAAAATAAAGCTTTCCTCATGCTTCAAGCTCGAACGCTGTTTGCCGAAACTTATTTGAAACAATAGCGGAAAGTTAGTTTGGTCTAACTACATGCTATTATATTACAAATCTCTCAGAAATCAAGCCTCAAAAGCAGAAGCCGCCGACATATTTTGCTGATGGCGTTCCTTTGTCTCCTTGGAAAGCGCAATAATCATCCACCTGGAGATGGATGATTATTGCTTACTACGGATTTGATTGATCTGCTGTTACACCAGCGCAGCACCGAGAGCCTTGCAGGCATCTGCTCCCTCTCCCTCGGGCGCGTTGTTTACAAGCACGCTCTCCGCAGCGAGCTTGATGCCGCAGGCCCTGCAGTCGTCCTCCCTGTTGCGCATCCACTCGCCGTCACCCCAGCCGTAGGAACCGAAGAGAGCAACCCTTTTTCCGGCAAGCGTTTTCTTTACGCTGTCGAACATCGGCTCAAACTCGGAGTCCTCCAGCTGCTCAGAGCCCATCGCGGGGCAGCCGAAAGCGATGGCGTCATAAGCAGAAAGATCTGTGACGGAATTGCACTCGATGAGATCGGCGTCCGCGCCGGCGCTCTTCATGCCCTCCAGGACGAGATCTGCCATGGCTGCAGTATTGCCCGTGCCGCTCCAGTAAACAACTGCTGCTTTCATATACATTCTCCTTCTTGTTCATTCAGAGTTTATTTAAGTGTGCCTCTGTTCACACTTCTATCTCAGTTAAGATATACAAATTGAGTCTCTGTCAAACCGCGACCGCGAGCTTTTCAAGACTTACGCCGCTTTCCCAAAGGCGGCAATAGCACGCGGAGCACTTTTGAAAGCGTTCACAGAGCTTTCTGGATTTCTGCTCGTCCCCGTAGATTTTCCACATGCAGCTGGCTTTACAGTTGTCCCGGTCGTCTATAAAGCCTCTCACGTCCTCCGGTGGGTAGCTCAGGAACAGTCCCACCTCATGTGGAAAGTCTTCTCCGCTGCGAAAACGCTCCACCAGATGGCGCACACAGGCGGCGCAGCTTGAACAGGCATAGCCTGATTCCTGCAAAAGCTCCTGTGAGATATGGTCTTTCAAATCCTTCTCCAGACTCTGCGGACGATAGAGATATAAAAGCGCGGACTTCTCCATCACACGCAGCAAAAGCAGGCACATGCCGCGCGGCACAAGCACGCGGTTGAAGGCGCGGATATCGCGGAGCAGCTCTTCCCTGCTCTCGCAGCGATACGGGAACATGCTGCCCGTCTTGATTCCGGCCAGGGTGGGCGCGGCCTGGCGTACAATCGTTTCCTCCGACATCAGGCGTACTTCTCCAATACTTTTTTCAGCGCAGAGACCGAACTTGTGGGACAGTATTCTACGATCACGTTCTGTCCCTTGATCTCCCCCAGCGCGCCCTGCAGCATCTTGTGGGACATGGCTCCGGTAAAGAAAATAACAAGGTCGGGATTGCCCATCTTCCGCTTCACGCCGCCGACCGGTTTGACCATGACCTTGGCCTCATGGCGGTAATCCCGGCACAGGCTCTTGTATTTCTGTTCCATACATTCATTTCCGCCGAGAATCACAACGCTCATGTCCATCCCCTTCTCCGTTTTGATTTTCTCATTTTAGTTAGCTTTTGCTAACTTCGAGTTAAAAGAAAAAGCTCGGTAAATCCGAGTAGCAATTTTCAACGTCCCACGTCGTTAGCGTTTGCTAACTGTCTGCATTATAGCAAAACCTTTGCCGCTTGTCAATAGCAAGCTGCTCCCATGTACCGGCACTGATCTGCCTCTTATGCTATTCCGTGATAGAAAGCTGACTTGGCATTTCGAGTAGAAATTGCGCCAGACAAGGCAGCTTTCGCAGAGCATAATGGAGATATATGGTCAAGAAAGCTAACGCAGTATGGTACAATTTCTGCCGGAAGGACTGTCAGATTCCTATTAGGGCAACACCGCACAATCCGCTTTCGGCCCCTCCGGAAAATCACGCCCTGATTTTGAGCCTTTTTTGCAATACACAGAATATTCCTTTTTTCGCCGCTTCAGTGACGCGTTTCATGGGTGCTTCCGGTTCACCGAAGCGTATGTTGTTGGCGATGGTTTCCTCGAAGAGATAAGCATTCTGGAAGACAAAGCTGAAGTTCTTCATTGCGTTTCGTATCTGCTGAAAGGTATCATGATTCTCCGTGATGACGTCGGCAGCCGTCGTCCCCTTCCTGATGACCGCAGTCAAGGCCTTTTCCGTGGTGATGACCGCATTCGTGCCCCTCCCCGTGGTGGTGGCCGCATTCATGACCTTCCCCGTGGTGATGACCGTGGTGCTCACATTGAGCATTGGGATCATACCGGAGCGTGCCCTCCGTAAGTGCTTTGGCTGCTGCGTCCGCCGAGCCGGATACTCCGCCGTAGAGCTTGATGCCCGCCTCGGCCAGCGCATTCTGAGCGCCCATGCCGATGCCGCCGCAGATCAGGGCATCCACCTGCGCGGCTTTCAGGAAGCCTGCAAGCGCGCCATGCCCGCTGCCGTTGGTGGGCACGATCTGTTCCTCGACGATTTTACCGTCCTCCACATCATAGAACTTGAACTGCTCGGTGTGACCGAAGTGCTGGAAAATCTCTCCGTTTTCGTAAGTTACCGCAATTCTCATGGTTTTTGATCCTTTCTGCATGATATTTTTCGTTCCCTGATCGTTGAGCTGATAGTTCCCGCCCCGGATCAGGAGGCGCCTCCCATCCACCAGCGCGTCGGCCACTTTACGCCGCGCGCTCTCGTAGATGGCCGTCACCGTTGTGCGGGCAATGCCCATCCGCTCGGCGCATTGCTCCTGTGTCAGTCCCACGCGGTCAAGAAGACGGATCGTTTCAAACTCGTCCAGACTCAGCACGACAGGCTCTTTGTCCGAAGCTTCCTCCGGCGAGAACTCCCAATGATCCGGGTAGCCGTCGATCCAACGACAGCGCTGCTTTCTGGGCATAGTCTCGGCTCCTTTCTGACTTATGTCAGGAATTAATATACCAGTGTTTCAGACATATGTCAAGAATTAAAGGAGAAATATCATGAAGAGCTTTCTGCTGTTTTCACAGCAAAAAAACGCGAGACTGCACAAATATCGCTTGAATACCTCGAGGCAACACAGCATAATTCGGCGAGAGCGAATTCTGCGAAAATCTGTGTTCTGATGAAGGAATAATTTGCAGAAACACTTTGTGTATTGCAAGAAGGAGGCTCAAAATCAGGGCACAATTTATCCGGGAGGCGCCGATGGCGGATTGTGCGCTGTTGCCAGTATTTCATTTACAAAGGCAGCAAGCTCCACTTCATTGCCGCCCCGCCTCACGGTCCGGAGCCATCCGGAACGTGGGCCTGAGCTCCTTGCTCCGGGGCTTTTCCGCGATGCTCATTGCAATAAATCGTGGTCTCGTCGCTAGCTCTCAGAATACGTGAAAAACTCTATCTCCGTGTCTGTACACAAAGATAGAGTTTTTCTCTGTAATCATTGTCGCAATATCAGCCCATCAGGCAGAAAAAACGAGCTATCAAAATTCGTAACAATTTGGCGGTAAATAACGAGGTGCGGGCGTTGAAAGGCCACGTTTTTCAATGGTTTCAGCATCATAAATTCAAAATGGCAGAAAAACTGAATTATCGTACCGCATCCCCCCTCGCAGGCCTTTGGGCTTCCGGGCTGTGCTCTCTGCCTGTCCTTACTTCATGAAGCCAAGCTGCTTTGCCTGCTCGATATATTTGGGGAGATCGGCAAGCGAGATATTGACGCCGTGCTTTTTGGCAAAGCTCATAAACTCGTTCATCGTGATTTTGCCGTCCGCCAGAATATCCGCGACTTCCTTCTGCATCGCCTCGTCTGTCTGGTATTGCTGGATCAGTTCCGCTACCGTTGCCATTGAATGTTTCCTCCTGATTTGTTTCTGTTAGGGCAACACCGCATAATTCGGCGAGAGCGAATCCTGAGAAAATTTGGGGTTCTGATGAAGGCAGTTTTTTGCAGGAATACTTTGTGTATTTCAAGAAAAAGTGACAAAATCAGAGCGCGAATTTTCCAGGAGGCGCCGAAGGCGGATTGTGCGGTGTTGCCTTAGGATGCGCCGGGCTTTTGGCTTTTCCCGTCGTCCATGCCATTGTACCATTAATGACCGGTTCTGACAATCCCATGCCTTCAAAAAAACGGAAGGCATTTCCATGTCTGCGGCGGATCGTGCGGCACAAGGATTCATAAAACCCCGCCGGGGAGTTCAGAGGGGACTCCCTCTGTTTTTTTCCGGGTGCGTGTACCTCGGAAAAAACGCTTCCCAGACCGCAGATGTGCAAGCGTCCCCTGCAAGCGAGTGCGCGCAGCAGGCTGCAAACCCTCTTGTTTTTCCAAAAACGATCAAAGGCATTTTTGCGAGAGGACCGTGTGTTTTTGCCGGTTTCTGCTTGCCAGTCTGCCGTTCCCATGATAAACTGATGAAAACAATCGAAAAAGGAGCCTGCTTATGAAGAAGAAAGCGATGCTCTCGACCCTTGCGGTGCTTGTGCTTTTGCTGTTGGTGACGGCGGCGCTCAGCGGCTGCGGCAGAAAGGATGACGCTGTCAGAGAGATCGGGCCGGCAGTGGTCTGGCACACAGCGTCCATGGCGTACGAGGCTGACGGGACGATGGCCCCCGAATACCATGTCAGGTTTACGGACGCGGAAATCGTCTACGGGCATCTAAAGGACGGGACATTTGCCGCCGACTACGCCGACAGGCTCGTCAAGCTTGAGAAAACCGCCGCGGGCGGATATCTGATACAGGCGGAGGCCTCCAACGGGCAGCGGTACAGCTATCAAACCTGCGAGAGCGATCCCTCCGTTTTGGAGTATTACGAGAGCTGGGATACGCGCGATTTTCCGGAGACATACCGGGGCGGCGCATCGCTGACGCTGGAACAGGCGGAGCTACAGGGGGAACAGTATGAACAGAAATGACGGGCTGACGGTTACGGAGGTCCGGGGTGCCGGCGGTGCTGTGGACGTAGCCGCAGTGCGGGAGAAATACCGTACACTCACCCTCCTGCTCATCGAGCGCGGTCTTACGATCACCACGATGGAAAGCTGCGTCTCCGGGCAGCTCGCGTCGCTGATCACCGATACCGAAGGGTCCTCCGCGGTATTGAAGGGAGCGTTCGTCACCTACTCCAACGAGGCGAAAATCAGGCAGGGCGTGGACCCCGCGATTTTGGAGAAGTACGGCGTGTACTCCGGTCAGACGGCTGTCGCGATGGCCGCCGCCTGCCGTGAGGCGTACGCAGCTGATCTCGGAATCGGCGTGACGGGCAGCTTCGGTAATGTCGACCTGAACAACGCCGACAGCGTCCCGGGCGAGGTGTACTTTGCCGTCTCGACTGAAAGCGGGACCGCCGCGTATCACTGCACGGTCCCCGCGCAGCCCTCCCGCCTGTCGTACAAGCTGTATATGGCGGACGTGATCGCGGATCGGCTGCTTGCGATGATCCCGTCCGCAGCATAACAGAGAGAGGAGATCGCCATGAAGATCACAGACTGGCCCGTCGCTGTGCTGGCCGGGACACCGGTGGACACCGAGATGGGAGCGGACGTGCTGCGCAGGCACAGGCTGGAGCCGCTTTCCTGCCCGGTCGCACGCACGCCTTTGGAACAGGCTGCTTTTCAGGTGAGGCCCGCGGAGGAGAAGCGTGCGGCGCTGATCCGGATCCTGCGCGGTGCGATGGCGCAGGGCTGCCGCAGCGCGTTCATCTACTGCAACTCTCTGTCGGGCGCGGCGGATTTCCCGTCCATTGCGGCAGAGCTCGAGCTGCGCATCGTCACACCCATGAGCGCCTTCGGCATCTACGCCCGGGATTACAGTCGGCTCGCGGTGGTCGCCTACAACGGGCAGGCCCTCGCCGGGATCGACACCGCCATGATCCAGGTAAACCCCGAGCTGCTGTTGTTTCCCGCGGGCATCCCGGAGGTCACCTTCGACATTGAGGCGGGTCTCGACCCTGACGAGATCATACACCGGAACCATCTGGACGCGCTCTGTCAATACTTTGAGTCCTGCGGCTGCGAGGCGCTGGTGCTGGGCTGCACGCACTTCCCGTATCTGAGCGGGGCGCTGCGCGCGTACACGCGGCTGCCGCTGCTGGACCCGGCTGAGAAGATGGTGCGGCTGCTGCTCGCCCCCTCGGTCTGAAAAACAATCGCCCCATCTGCCGGCAGGATGCCCGACAGATGGGGTTTTTCAGGATTACAGGCTGACGAGCGCGCCGCCCGGGATCTCTATATGTGCATCCCGGTTGACCTCGATCCAGACCGACTGCGCGGAGGGATTACAGACCCTGTCCCCCGCCGCGGTGAATTGCAGTCTCCCGGCGGCGTCCATGTAATCGGCGATCTCGATGTTTGTGGCGTACCAGGTATTTTCCTGCCCGCCCATCATCTCACAGAAGCGCTCCATGACCGACCAGTTGTCATGGTCAGTGAACTCATAGCTGTGCCCCCAGACGTAGAAGAGATAGAGGTACTGGGTTTTGCAGAGGGCCAGAAACTCGCCGGCACGCTCAAGGAGCTTTTGGTTGTGGTGGCAGGTGCCCGACCAGGCGTAGAGATCCTCCGGCATTGTGAACTGTCCCGTCGTCTGCACCACGCGCGCATAGCGGATGCCGAGCATGGGCAGCAGCTCCCTGATCCTGCCGTTATAAGAGCCGTTGGGGTAAGCAAGCCCGCGCACCGGCGCGCCGGTCAGCGCCTCCAGCCGCTCCCGGTCCTCGAGGATCTGCCTGGCCGTCTGCTCGATGGGGCAGCGGGCCAGCGTGGGGTGGGAGAAGGTGTGGCACGCGATCTCGTGCCCCTGGTACAGCTCCTTCCACTCCGACATCGGGATGCGCCGCGTGTCGCTCTCCATGCCGCTGTTGAGGTTGAAGGTGCCCCGGATGCCGCTGCGGTTGAAGAGCTCCACCAGGCGGTAGTCCTCCCTGCGCCCGTCGTCATAGCTCATGGTCAGCGCCTTGTGCTTCCCGCCGGGAAAGCAGATATAGATGTTGTTCATATTCTCTCCTCTTCCATGTCGTAAGGGAATGCCCGTTCCGGTCAATTGGTATTCTTCTTTCTGCGCGTGGCTCTCGGGCGGTATTCAAAGAACAGGGCCGAGAGGCCGGGCAGCGTGATTTCCGCGGACCAGGGGTGATCGAGAAACGCCTGATGCTTTGCGCGGATCGCCCGCGGATTGCCGCTGCCGGAACCGCCGAAGCGGATGTCGTTGCTGTTGAGGATTTCCTTGATGGTGCAGTCCTGCGGCAGGCCGATCACGAAGCCGTCGTACTGCACGGGCGTGAAGTTGCACACGCAGATGATATTGTGGTCCTGCGTGCCGGAGATGCGCATGAAGGCGATAGAGCTGCGCGGCGCGTCGTCCACATTGAGCCACTGAAAACCGTCCCAGCTGTGGTCCTGGAGGCTGAGAGCCGGCTGCTCGCGGTAGAGGCGGTTGAGCTCGCGCATATAGTCGAGCATTTCGCGGTGGCGGGGGTAATCCAGCAGGTTCCAGTCCAGCGGCTGCCGCCAGTTCCATTCGATAAACTGCGCAAACTCGCTGCCCATGAAGGTCAGCTTCTTCCCGGGGTGGGCAAACTGATACCCATACAGTGCGCGGAGCGAGGCAAATTTCTGATCGTAGTCGCCGGACATCTTGTTGACCATGGAGCATTTGCCGTGGACCACCTCGTCATGGGAGTAGGCCAGCACATAGTTTTCCGAGAAGGCGTACATCATGGAGAAGGTCAGCCGGCTGTGGTTGAAGGAGCGCATGTAGGCGTCCAGCGCCATGTAGTCGAGCGTGTCGTGCATGAAGCCCATGTCCCATTTCAGGCAGAAGCCCACGCCGCCGACGGACGGTGGAGCGGTGATGAGCGGGAAGGCCGTGGACTCCTCCGCGACGGTGATCGCGCCGGGATAGGTAGTCAGGATGGCCTCGTTCATGTTGCGCAGGAAATCCACCGCGTCGAGATTGATGTAGCCGCCCTCACGGTTTGGGGTATACTCCCCGTCCCGTCTGCCGTAGTTCAGATACAGCATGGAGGAGACGGCGTCAACGCGGATGCCGTCGATGTGATACTCCTCGAAGAACAGGCAGGCGGAGGAGATCAGAAAGCTCTGTACCTGATTGGAGGCGTAGTCGAAGATCATCGTCCCCCACTCGGGGTGCTCCGCCATGCGTTTTTCCTTGCACTCGTAGAGCGGGGTGCCGTCCCAGAGGCGCAGGCCGTGCTCGTCCCGCGGGAAGTGCGCGGGCACCCAGTCCATGATGACGCCGATGCCCGCACGATGCAGGGTATCAATGAAATACCGGAAGTCGTCCGGATTGCCGTAGCGCGAGGTGGGCGCGTAGTAGCCGGTGACCTGATAGCCCCAGGAGCCGTCGAATGGGTATTCGGTGACGGGCATGAGCTCCACATGGGTAAAGCCCATGTCCTTGCAGTAGGCCGCGATCTCCTCGCCCAGCGCGCTGTAGGTAAGGCCGCGCGCGGGCGTTTTCCAGGAGCCGAGGTGCAGCTCGTAAATGCTCATCGGCGCGGTCATGAAGTTCTGCGAGGCACGGCTGCGCATGTAGTCCCCGTCCTGCCAGACGTAGTGGCCGCCGTCCCAGACGAGGGAGGCGTTGTCCTTGCCGGACTGAGAAAAGGCGGCGAAGGGATCGGATTTCAGCACCGTCTTCCCGTCCGCGCCGGTGACACGGTATTTGTAGCACTGACTGACATGGGCGTTGCCGACGAAGCAGACCCACACGTCGCCCTCCATCCGCTCCATCGGGGTCCCGTTCCAGCCGTTGAATTCGCCGACCAGCGTGACCTCCCGCGCGTTCGGAGCCCAGACGAGGAAGCGGTACTCGTTCAGCTCGGGAATCCAGCGGCATCCGTAGCAGAGCCAGGCCTTTCTGGCGTGACCGGTATTGAAGAGATAGATATCGTCCCGGGGAATATACGCTAGATGTCTCTGATCCATTTGCAATTCTCCTTTTCTTGTTTGTTCGCTCGGTCTTATCCGTTTCTGTCTTCTATTCTACCATGGAAACGCGCATCCTTCAAGCATTTGATTTTCAGCTGCGATGCAATCCCAGTCATGCTCCGACCCCGGGCACCATGGTCTCGCGCCTCAGAATAACAAGGGCCGGAGCGTAAAGGCAAAGCGTGCGGCAAATTCGCGTTTCTGCGAATTTGCCGCACGCTGTTGCAATATCTGTTCAATCCTGTCTTCGCGTTCACTCGGATTTCTCCGCCTCATAGATCAGCTCGCCCAGGATGCGGACCAGATGGGCAGACTCCACGGGCTTGCTGAGGTGGGCGCTCATGCCAGCCTGCATGGAGCGCTGCACGTCCTCGTCGAAGGCGTTGGCGGTGAGGGCGATGATGGGGATGGTCTTCGCGTCACGGCGTTTCATGGCGCGGATGGCCGCGGTGGCCTCCAGGCCGTCCATCACCGGCATACGCACGTCCATGAGGATTGCCGAATATGTCCCGACAGCGCTCCTGCGGAACATTTCGACGGCGGCGCTGCCGTTTTCGGCGTGGTCGACCATGACATTTTCAAGCTCCAGGGTGTCGATCATGATCTCGGCGTTGATCTCCATATCCTCAGCCAGGAGAATATGGCGTCCCGCGAGGCTGGCGCGCTTCTTTTCCTTGAAGAGGGCCATGTTGGTCTTGCGGGCGATACGCTCAAACTGTTCGATAACATTGGACGCGAAGAGGGGCTTGGAGAGGAAGTTGTCCACACCGACGCGGTGCGCCTCCGCCTGTATATCATCCCAGTTATAAGCCGTCAGGACGACGACGGTGGACTCGGTATCGTACTGTTTGAGGATTTCGGCAGATGCCTCCAGGCCGTTCATGCCGGGCATGTTCCAGTCCATGAGGACGAGGTTGTAGGGCTTGTGCTTGAGGTGCTGGACCTCCATCATGCGCAGGGCCTCCTCGCCGCTGGAGCAGGTGTCGGCCCGGACGCCGACCTCCTCCAGGACCGTCCTGGCGTGCTCCGCCTCGACCGGATCGTCGTCCACCACGAGCACACGCAGGGCATGGGGGTCGATGGAGCTTTCCAGCTCCGCGTCGCTGCGGTCGCAGGTCCTGAGCGTGACGGTGACGGCAAATTCCGTTCCGACGCCCTTTTCGGATTCGACGCTGATAGAGCCGTTCATCATGTCCACGATGCGCTTGGTGATGGCCATGCCGAGACCGGTGCTGCCGAATTTGCTCTTGTGGCTGTTGTCCTCCTGGGTGAAGGCGTCAAAGATTTTGGGGATGAACTCCGGTTCCATGCCGACGCCGGTATCCCGGACGCGGAAGCAGAGCGTGGACTGATCCTCAAACACCGCCGTCCGCTCCACCGTCAGTGTAACGCTGCCGGGCGCCTCGGTAAACTTGATGGCGTTTGAAAGGATGTTGATGAGGATCTCCTTCAGCTTCATTTCGTCGCCGATATAGGAGTCGTCCATCTGATTCAGGATGTGTTGCTCGTAGCTGAGGCCCTTGTCGACGCACTGGGACGCGACCATGGTGCTGATCTGCTCCAGCATGGCGCTGAGGGAGAAGCCCGCCTTGTGCAGGACCATGCTGCCGGATTCGATGCGGCTCATATCCAGGATGTCGTTGATGAGGGTGAGAAGGTGTTTGGCGCTGTTGCCGATCTTCTCGAGATATTCGCGCGTGTCGGAGGCGAGCTCCTTGTTTTTCAGGGCGAGGGTATCAAGCCCGATGATCGCGTTCATGGGAGTGCGTATCTCATGACTCATGCGGGAGAGGAAGGAGGTCTTGGCCTTGTTTGCCTCCTCCGCGGAGCTCAGCGCCTCCGCCAGGGCCTCGCTCTTCGCCATGGCGTCGCGCATTTCGGCGTCGACATCCGTAATGCCGACGATGATGAACTGCCTGTCATCCTCCATGCGGGAGATCTTCATGCTGACGTAGGTCTGACCGGCGGGGCCAGTCTGGCGGTAGGTCATCATATAGGTGTCCTTCCGGTTCAGCGCCTTCATGAGGGTGCGGCGGTCCATGGCTTTGAGGAAGGCGTCGCGGTCCTCGGGATAGACGCTTTCCGCCATCTCCGCCTTGCAGTCGCTGAAGAAGTGCCAGCCTCGCCGCATCTCGGAGAGGGCGCTGCTCTCGTTCCCGCGGCGATACTCGATAAACTCCTCCGTGTCCAGATTGACATAGAACATGTCCATATAATCGCGGGCAAGGGTCTGGGCAATGTGGGTATACATGATCGCGGCGGTGCGGGATCTCTCGTATTCCTCCTTGGACATGGCGCTGTCGTACTGGATGCGCACCATGTCGGTCACGTCCCGGCAGATGCCGAGAAGGCAGAGCCTTCCGTCCGCGTCGGTGTATTTGAGCTTGGTGGTCTGGAAGCGGCGGGGATTACCCGCGGCGTCCGGCACGTCCTCGAAGAAGATGAAGGGTCTCTCCATCGAGAGAGCCATCCGGTCGTCCCGCACAAAATGCTCTGCAGTCTCCGCATCGAAGATCTGCGCATCGGTGAGACCGACCACACCGTCCGGCGTCTCCTTGTGGGCGTAGTCCGCAAAGCCCTGGTTGCAGGCGAGATAGACGCCGGTAGCCGCGTCCTTGGTGAAGGTCATGCCTGGCATGTTGTCCAGAAGCGACGTGATCGTCTGCTTCATGTCCGCGATCTTTTTGGCCGCGATCGCCTCATTCTCCGCCACGGTCAACTGTTTGCCGAGCTTCTGCGTCTCCCGGTAATTATTCGTCAGAAGTGTGAAGAACAGAAGGAACAGCCCCAGGGATACGGCGGTGTACAGTACGTTGGTGCTGCTGATCGCCCTGGCCTGCTCATGGAGATAGGAGGCCCGATCCACAACACTTGCACTGTCCGAATCGAGATCCGGGTGGCTCTGGTGATAGGCGAAGATACGGTCCACCGCATCGTTCGCGGCGGACTCCGTCGCGCGGGACACCCACATCATCGAGGCGAACAGCACCAGCACCAGCAGGAAGATCCACACGATCATGCGCTGGCCGTACTTCCGGTTGTGACCGTTGTGCATCAAAAGCTGATAATAGCTCAGCCCCAGCACGGACCAGAAGATGAACAGGGCGTAAGACTCCGTCGCCATTGCCTGAAAGGGCAGCAGGCCCGGAATCAGAAGCAGGAAGATGAAGCACGTCATCAGCACTATACCGACAACGCCGGTTATCTTCTCGACACGGTGGCCTTCCTTCCGGGCGTAGCAGTAGACTGCGTGGGAAATCAGGCCGTAGATGATCGTCGCCCCAAGGGTCGTGACGTCCACGATCCAGCCGATGGCCGTCCTGCCGAGGAAGGGTACAAAAATGGACACGGCGACGATGGCGACGATCGCCGTGGACGGCACGCCGCGGCGGTTCAGCTCCGCGAGCGCCGGGGGAGCCTCCCCCTCCCTGCCCGCCGCGTACAGCAGGCGGCTCAGAGCCAGCATGTTGCCGATAAGGCTGGTCAGGATCACGCCGAAGAGGGCGACCATCAGCAGCGTGACGCCCGCCTGGCCGAGATAGTGCCGGGCCGCGTAGAACGCCGGGACCGCCTTGATCCCCTCCAGATTGCCCATGTCCCGGATGTAGGCAAGCCAGCTGTCATACTCCGGCGGATAGGCTGAGACGGAGAGCAGGGACACGAAGATGTACAGCAGCGTGGTGAGGATCACGGACCAGATCAGCACGCCGCGCACCTTTTTGACCGGGAAGCTGTACTCCTCCGCGAAATGTGAGATATTCTCGAAGCCGATAAAGGCCCAGGGTGATATGGCCGCGATGCGAACAATCTGCGCGAAAGCGCTCGACCCCTCGGTATAGAGGGGGGCGTAGGAAAAGGCCCTGTCGTGACCCGCGATCGCGATGACGGCGCAGACCGTGAAGCCGACCGAGAACAGCAGGGCCGCAACGATCATGACGCGGTTCGGCAGGCGCGGGCTGTTGGCGCAGAGGACCCCGATGAGGATCACGGCGCAGATGGAGAGCATGGCCTCCCCCAGCCAGACCTCATAGCCGAAGACGCGGTAGCGGAAGCCGACCTGGAACAGCTCGCCCAAGAAGAAGCGGGCGAACAGGGGCAGAGAGGTCATGTTGGCCCACAGCACGGCAAGATAGGTCAGCAGCACGAACCAGAGGGCGAGAAAGCCCATGTCGTTCCCGCCGACCTTCTTCTGGAAGGTGTAGACGCCGCCCGCGTCGGGTGAGACGCGGATCATGTACTGCAAATTCCAGGTGATGAAAAAGATGACCGCCATGCCGAGCAGCATCCCGATGACCGTACCGAGCACGCCGGATTTTTGCAGATAGGTGTTGCAGGTGACAATAAAGGAGCCCCAGCCGATGCTTGTCCCGATGGAGAAGGCCCACATGCCCAGAGGCGTAAAGCCGGAGCGCAGTCCGCCCGCATGACTGTCAGGATGCGTCCCCGTGGGGGCGCCGGTTTTGCTGTGTCCCATGCTCTCTGTCTTTCCTTTCTGTGCCTGTTTCCTGCCGCTTCCTGAATCGGAATGCGTATCAGCGGGCGTTTTTGCATGTCCGAGGGCTGTGAAAAAGCCCGTTGTCCGTAGGGTCCGATGCCCTCATCGGCCCTGAAATCCGGATCAGGGATTTGCTTTCAGCTCGCTCTTGTTTTCGTACATGTTCTGGTCCGCGCGCTCGAAGACCGGGGCTACGCTGAGCTCTTGCTCATGCCTCGCCATGCCGCAGGCGATGATGATCCCGCCGCTGCGCACGGCCTCGTCGTTGTGCGAACGAATGCTGCCGACCAGCGTGTCGATGGACTGGTAGTCGCTCCCCTGTGCGATGACGGCAAACTCGTCCCCGCCGACGCGAAAGACCGGGCTGTGCTTGAAGGTATTGCAGACGATCCTGCAGGCGTCGCGGAGATACCGGTCTCCCGCCTTGTGCCCCTCGGTGTCGTTGATCTTCTTGAGATCGTTCACGTCGAGGATGACGACGGCAAACTCGATGCCGGGATTCTTCTCGATCTGCTCGTTCAGGCGCTCCTCGGCCACGAGGTAGGCGTGGCGGTTCTTCACACCGGTGAGCGCGTCGACGGTGGCTTCGATGCGCGCCTTCGCGAGGTGCTTGACATACTCCTCCTCCTGGCGGACCTGGTTGTCGATGTCGTTGACGCCGAAGATGAGCCGGGGCCCCTCCTTCTCCTCCACCATGGCGGCCTTGAGCTGCACATAGCGGGGCTTGCCGTCGATCAGGAGGCGGTAGCTCACGGTAAAGATGCCGCGGCGCTCGACCTCGTCAAGCACGTTTTCCCGGGTCATGACCGAGAGGAAGAGGTTCAGGTCCTCGGGATAGACGGCGGTGCGGGCCCTGTCCCGCAAGTCGGCAAAGAAATCGAAGCCCTCGCCGGGCCGGTCGTTATTCTCAGTGCCGGCAGTTGCGCTGAATTCACGGTAACGGCCGGTCTCGGGCACGACGATGAAGATGCTGAGGAATTCGCCGGCGAGCGCCGTGATGCGGGCGTAGGCGACCTGCTCCTCCTGCATGCGTGCGGCAAACTGGCGCTGCTTCATCTGATCGTCGATATCGGTGATGCCGATGATGATGTAGCGCTCGTCGTCCTTCATGCGGGAGATCTTGATGTTGACATAGACGGGCTGGCTCTCCGTGAGGAAGCGGCAGGTCATGACGCAGGTCCCGTCCCGGTCCAGCGCCTTCACGAGATTTCTGCGGTCCATGGTCCTGAGGAACGCCTCTCTGTCTTCGGGATGGACTGACTGCTCCGCCGTCGTCTCACACTCCTCGAAGAAGTGCCAGCCGCGCTTCGCCTCGATGAGAGTGCCGCCGTTCTCGTCCGTGTGGTATTCGATGAATTCTTCAGAATCGAGATTGACATAGTACAGGCGCGTGTAGCCGCGGGCCAGCGCCTGGGCGATGTGGGTGTAGATGATGCCGGTGCTGCGCGCCTTCGCGTAGGCCTCCTTCGTGGTGGCGTTCTCGCGCTGGATGCGCACCATGTCCGTCATATCCTGATAGATGCCGAGGATGCAGAGCCTGCCCGCGGCGTCCGTGTACTTGAGCTTGGTGATCTGGAACTCGCGCTGGTCGCCGCCGGCGTCCCGCACGTCCTCATAGAAGATGTAGGGCTGATCCATGGAGACGGCGATCCTGTCGTCCTCCATGAAGCGGGCCGCTGTCCTGGAGTCGAAGATCTCCGCGTCCGTGAGGCCCAGCACCTCCTCCGGCGAGGACTTGTGCGCGTACTCCGCGAAGGGCTGGTTGCAGGCGAGGTAGGTCCCGGTTTTTGCGTCCTTGGTGAAGGTCATGCCGGGCATATTGTCCAGCAGCGACGCGATGGTCTGCTCCAGCTCCGTGGTTTCGGCCGCCTCCTCCAGAAGACGCTGCTGCTCGTTTGCCCGGCGCTCGACCTTCAGCTTTTCAAGCAGGAGGGCAATGATGATAGCGAACACCGTGGAGATCACCGCGAGGACGGCTATCCAGTTGTCTCTGAGAAACTGCGTCAGAGATGCCTTCTGGTTTGAATGCATGTAGGAGGCGAGGGCGGAATCCATATCCTCGCTCTTCGTCATGAGCACCGTTTTGTTCAGGAGGAAGTAGAGATCGCGCTCCGCCCTTCTCACCGCGAAGGAAAGGGGCATGGACTCACCCGTCGGGACGGAGAAGAGCTTGTATTTCTGAACGGTATCCTCGGCCGTGGGGAGCCTGTAGCTGCTGACGAGGATGCAGTCCGTGTCCCCGGCGGCGACCGCCGCAAAGCAGGCGTCGCCGGAGGAGAAGGTCTTCCGCACGGACGAGGGATACTTCTCCATGATGAAGGTCTCGGTATTCAGATCCCCGGCGGCGACCGCGAAGGTGATCGTGCTGTCACGCGAGAGGTCCTGATTTTTCGATGCGCGCATGACGGCGTGCATCTCCGTCGTCATGGCGGGATTGGTCAGGCGCACGTCCATCTGTTCCGCGTCGTAGGAGCTCAGATTGACCGGGAAAACGCAGTCGATCTTCCCCGCCTTCATCGCCGCCAGCGCCGACTCGGTCGAGCTGTAGGGGATCGCCTCAAAATGAATATCCGCGCTGCGCAGATTGTTCTCCGCGTGGGCAAGATAGTCCTTCAGCGCGCCGGTCAGCTCCCCTGTCTCCTTGTCGTACTGGCAGAAGGGCAGCGAATTGTCCCGGTAGCCGATACGGATCGCGCCGTGCTCTCTGATCCAGCTCTCCTGGGTCTGCGTCAAATACACGTTTGTCCTCGTGTCGTACACGCGCTCCTCGTTCAGCCTCTGGATGAAAAGCGGGTCCTCGTCCTGGATGGCGGCCAGGGCCATGTTCAGCTCGGCCAGCAGATCCGGGCGGTTTATATTGACAGCGCAGAAGAAGTCCGACGCGCCGATCCTGCAGAGGGGGAGAATCTTATGTTCGGAGCTGAAGGTGTAGATGGAAGCAAAGCCGTCCAGCTCACCGCGGGTGACCATTTTGAGCGACTCGTCCTCGTCGCAGGTCAGGGCGACGATTTCAAGTTTGATGCCGTTTTTTGCGGCCCAGTCCTTCAAAAAGCCCTCCTGCACGCTGCCCTTGTTGACGCCGATGCGCGTGCCGTTGAAGGAGGCGAGGTTGTCCGCCGTGAGTCTTGTGTTCTGCGCGTCGATGTATATGTAGTAGGACTCCGAGCCCATAGGATAGTCCGGGAAGGACATGAACTCCGTGCGCTCCGGCTTGTAGGACACGTCGCTCAGCAGGTCGATCTCCCCGTCCTTGAGCATCTGAAACAGGTTCGGCCAGCTGTCTTCCACATATTCGTAGGTCCAGCCGGTGTATGGGGAGATCCTGTTCTGGTACTCGTAGTCAATGCCGCAGCGGCGGCCGAACGTATCCCGATAGCAAAAGGCCGAATCATACCAGCCGACGCGCACGAGCTTCTGTTCCGGCTCCTGCGCCTGCGCCGCAAACGGCAGCGCCATGCCCGTCATGAACGCCAGGAGCAGAAAGAGCATCCATATCCGTTTTCCGTCTATTTTTATCCGCATCTCTGTCATCCTCCGATCAGTCCGGTCCCTTCCCGAAAACCTGCCGCGCGCCGCCCCCGGCAGCCGGCGGAACTCCCCGGTCTGCGGGTGGCTGTCATATTTTATTTATCATATCATATGCAGCTTGAAATTTCCATCCCCAAACAGCAAAAAACAAAGCTGTGAAAAAACCCGTATATCATGATACATGGCCGCAGGGGCAGGCTTTCCTCCACGGTGATCAACGGATTTTTTCACAGCTCCGCGCGTCAGGTTCTTCCGCATTCGCTGAAGCCCCGTCCTCCTTACGGAAGACGAAGAGTCTGGAAAAGGTATAATTGATGTTCACGCCGACGACGCCCACGATCACCGTCGAGACATAGATGCTGACCTTCAGGACGCTGACCAGCAGCAAGTTCAAAATCCAGCCCATGATCCAGGCAGCGAGGCGTGACAGGGTAAAGAGTCCGAACTCTTTCAGGATGTGCGGGTCCCTGCTGCGAAAGACCCACCTGCGGTTGGTCGGGTAGGCATAGGCGATGGCCGCGACGTTTTCGACCATCGACAGCACCGTGTTCTGCGCCGCCGTCGGGAACGCGGTCCCGCCGAAGAGGAGCAGGTTGCACAGGTACTTGCAGCCCCAGGCCGCGGCGGTGGTGCCCCCGCCGATCAGATAGAAAATGATAAGCTCGCGCTTTTTCTCGCAGAACGCTCTGATTCTTTCGATCATGGCAGTCGTATCCTCAAGCACGCGGCCGGGCTCAGTTACTCTTCGACATGGTGGCAGGCTGCCCGTACGGCGCCGATCTCCCGCAGTTCGGGCTCCTCGGCGGCACAGCGCTGCGTCGCAAAGGGGCAGCGCGTGCGGAAGCGGCAGCCGGAGGGCGGGTCCGCCGGACTCGGCGGGTCACCCTTTAATAAGCGTATCTCCTTCCCGCGCAGCGCGGGGTCCGGGACGGGCACCGCGTCCAGAAGGAAGCGGGTGTAGGGGTGGCGCGGGTTTCGGTAGACCTCCTCCGTCGTGCCGATCTCGCAGATCCTGCCCAGGAACATGACACACACGCGGTCTGACAGATAGCGCACGACGGAGAGGTCGTGGCTGATAAACAGAAAGGTCAGCCTCCGGGACGCTTTGAGCTCCTTCAGGAGGTTCAGAATCTGATTCTGTACCGACACGTCCAGCGCTGAGACCGGTTCGTCACAGACGATGAAGGAGGGGTCGGCGGCGATGGCGCGGGCGATGCCGATGCGCTGGCGCTGTCCGCCGGAAAACTGCTGCGGGTAGCGCCGGAGGAATTCCTCCGGCAGCCCCACCGCGCGCAAAAGCTCAAGCACCCGCGCCGTCACCGCATTCCGGCTTTCGCAGATATGCCAGGTCTCAAGCGGCTCGGCGATCAGGTCCCGCACCGTCATGCGCGGGTCCAGCGAGGCATAGGGGTCCTGGAAGACGAGCTGCAGCTCCCTGCGCAGAGGCATAAACTCCCGGTCCTTCATGGCGGTGATGCTCTGTCCCCTGTACAGCACTTCACCGGACGTGGGACTCAGGGTGCGGATCATGAGCCTGCCGAGGGTGGATTTGCCGCAGCCGGATTCGCCCACGAGGCCCAGGGTCTCCCCTTCCCGAATCTGCAGGGACACGCCGGACACCGCGTGGACGGTCTTTTTTCCCGCAGCCGGGAATTGCTTTGTCAGAGACCGCGCTTCAAGAAGGATTTCGCTCATGTCGCCCCCTCCTTCCCCGCGAGGAAACAGCGGACGGCGTGGCCGGGCTCCGTCTCCGCAAGCGGCGGGATCTCATTTTCGCAGCGCGCAGGACATGACGGGCAGCGCATCAAAAAGCTGCATCCCGCCGGCAGGCGCAGCAGGTTCGGCACCACGCCGGGGATGGTTTCAAGCGTTTCGGCGCCCTCCCGCAGGGAGGCGACGGAACGGAAAAGGCCCCGGGTATAGGGGTGCTGAGGCCGGTCGAAGATCACGCCGGTCCCGGCCTGCTCGACGATGCGCCCGGCATACATGACATAGACATAGTCGCACACGCGCGCGATGACGCCCAGATCGTGGCTGATGAGCAGCACGCTTACGCCCGCATCCCGCAGACGCTCGAGAAGCTTCAGAATCTGCGCCTCCACGGTCACGTCGAGCGCTGTGGTCGGCTCGTCCGCGATGAGGAGCTTCGGCCTGCACACGGCGGCCATCGCGATCAGGACGCGCTGGCGCAGGCCGCCGGAGAGCTCGTGCGGATAGCAGTCGTACCGGGCTTCCGGCTCCGGGATCTCCACCTCGCGGAAGATCGCCAGCGTCTTCGCCCTCGCCTCTGCGCGGGAGCAGCCTGTGTGCAGACGCACGGCCTCCGCCACCTGTCTGCCGACCTTCATCACCGGGTTCAGGCTGCTCATCGGCTCCTGAAAGATCATGGAGATCTCCGCGCCCCGCAGCTTCCGCCGCTCCTTCTCAGGCAGGGACGTGAGCTCACGCCCGTCCAGCGTCACGGAGCCGCCGGTGATTTTTCCGGGGCTGCGCACAAGGCCCATGACGGCCCTCGCGGTCATACTCTTGCCGCAGCCGGATTCTCCCACGACGCCGACGATACTGCCCTGCGGGATCTTCAGGGATACGTCGTCCACAGGTCGGACCGCGCCCTTTGCCGTCTGAAAGCAGACCGTGAGGCCGCGGACCTCCAGGGTGTTGTGTTCCATCGTCGTCTCCTGTCACTGTTTTCTCTGCCGGGGGTCCAGCACGTCCAGCAGGCCGTTGCCCAGGAAATTGAACGCCAGCACGATCAGCATGATCGCCGCGCCCGGCGCAAAGCACAGCCAGGGCGCGCTGTACAGATACTGTCTGCCGGTGTTGATCATAAGGCCCCAGGAGGCGTTCGGCGGCTGGATGCCGAGTCCGAGAAAGCTCAGGCTGCTCTCCGTCAGGATCGAGGCCGGGATGTTCAGTGTAAACAGCACCAGCAGGGTCGGCAGGCAGTTCGGCAGGATGTGCCGCCGCATGATCCTGCCCTCCGGCACGCCGATGACGCGGGCGGCCTCCACAAACTCGCTGCTTTTGAGCGCCAGCGTCCGGGAGCGCACCACGCGGGCGACGTTTGCCCAGTTGACGAGGGTGAGCGTCAGAAACACGTTGACGATCCCGCCGCCGAGGGAGTACATGATCACCATGGCGAGAAGCATAGACGGAAACGCCAGCGTCACATCTGCCGCGCGCATGATGACAGCGTCGGCAAGCCCGCCCCGGTATCCGGCGATCACGCCGAGCGCGGAGCCCAGGATCAGGCTCAAAAGCGCGGGCACCACGCCGATGAGCAGCGAGACGCGCGCGCCGTACAAAAGCCGTGTCAGCTCGTCCCGTCCCCCCTCGTCCGTGCCGAGAAGATGGTCCTGCGACGGGGGCGAGAGGCGGTGCATGAGATCCATGCCGTTCTCATCGTACGGCGTCAGCACCGGTGCGAGCAGGGACGCGAGGACCACCAGAACGATCAGGATGAAGGACAGGACGGCCGTCCTGTTCTCCCGCGCCATGCGGCGCATGAGATCCCAAAAGCGCTCCTCCTCGCAGAGCTGGCTTTGCAGGCGCAGGTCCGCCGTTTCCTCCGTTTTTCTGCGTTTTCCGGGCGGCACGGTTCAGCCCTCCTTCCGTATCCGCGGGTCCAGCACGGAATACAGGCAGTCGGCCAGCAGGCTCCCGAGTATCACGACCGAGGTCGCGAGCAGCGAGGTCCCCTGCAGCAGCGGGATGTCCCGTCCGGAGATCGCCTGCACCATCAGGCGGCCAACGCCGTTGATGGAGAAGACGGTCTCGGTGATCACCGCGCCGGACAGGAGGCCCGAGAACTGAATGGCCATCAGCGTCAGCACCGGCAGCATGGCGTTTCGCAGGGCGTGACGCACAAGAACGCCGAAACGGCCCAGGCCTTTTGCCCGGGCTGTCTCGATATAATCCTCCTGCAGCGTCTCCAGAAGCGAGGTCCGGGTCATCTGCGCCACCTGCCCGGCGGAGTTCCAGCCGAGGGCTGCAGCCGGAAGGACGAAGCCCCTCCAGCTGTCCGTGCCGGAGATTGGGAACCATTTGAGCTTGAACGCGAGGACGTATTGCAGGAACATGGCCGCCATGAATACCGGCAGGGAGATTCCGAGCAGTGAGAAGCCCAGGAACAGCCGGTCCGGCAGGCGGTTTTTGCTCACAGCGCAAACAAGCCCGCAGGCGACGCCCAGAATCCAGGCGAAGAGCGCCGCGAACAGCGCAAGGTACAGGGTGTTCCGAAAGGCGCTTTTGAGCAGCAGGGACACAGGCTTTCCCAGGGAATAGCTGGTCCCGAAGTCCCCTCTGAGCGCGGAGGAGAGATAGCGGAGAAACTGGCGGTGCATCGGCTGATCCAGTCCGAGCTCCGCGGTCATGCGGGCCACGGTGGCGGCGTCCGCGTGCTCCCCCATCATGGTCTCGATCGGGTTGCCGGGGACGACACGCAGCATGACGAACGTCAGCAGGACGACGCCGACCAGGACGATCAGCGCCTGCAGAAAGCGCTGCGCAATGCTGCGTCTCATCTCAGCACAACGTCAGCCGCGTAGAAGTCGGCAAAGCCGGCCCACTGGGGTGTGAAGGACTCCACCCTGTCGCCCAGGCACCAGAGGTGCAGGCCCACACAGAACGGGATCCATGCCGCGTCGTCCGCGATCAGCTTTTTCTCCAGCGCCTGATACTCGCTCATGCGCGCCGCGTCGTCCGCGATGGCGCGCGCCGCGGCTACGCGGGCGATGACGTCCGCGTCGGAATAATTGATGCTGCGCGCCTTCGTGCTCTCCGCGCTGCCGAAGAAGGTGTACATGATGTTCGCCGGGTCGTTGTAGTCCATACCCCATCTGGCCACGAAGGAATCCATCTCGCCGCTGGAGCGTTTGGCGAGCCAGGAGGAGTGGTCATAGCTCACAACGGTTGCCTCGATGCCGATTCTCCTGAGTGAATCGCTGATGAAGGCATAGATGAGCTGGGTGCTGGTGTTGGCGGTGGAATCCATGGAGAGCTCAAATCTGATCTCGCCGTCCTTGCAGCCGGCCTCCCGCAGCAGCGCTCTGGCGCCGTCCGGGTCAAAGGCAAAGCCCTCGAGCGCGTCGTTATGTCCCCACACGCCGTTGGGGATGACGCCGTTTTCCTTCACGGCGTCTCCCATGAAGACGCCCTGGATGATCTGGTCTCTGTCGATCGCCATGCCGATGGCCTTGCGGACTCTCACATCCCGGAGCCAGGGGGTGTTCTCGTTCATGATCAGATAGATCATGCCCACGTTCGGAGTGCTGACGATGCGGGCGGACGGGTCCGCCTTATAGGTGGAGGCGACGACCGCGCTGTCCTGGCTCTGCAGGTCGATGATGTCGAGCTCCCCGTTCTGGAACATGAGGTTCTGACTCATCGCGTCCGGGATGGTCTTCACGATCAGCTTTTTCACGCTGGGCTCCGCACCCCAGTATTTTTCGTTGTACACGAGGGTGTAGTGGTCGTTCGACACCCACTCCGTCACACGATAGGGGCCGGTGCCGACGGTGTCCGCCGGTTCCTTGCCGAAGGCCTTCACGTCCGCCATGGTCTCCGCGTCCACGATGGACATGGCGGGCGCCGAGAGCTCCGCCAGGAAGCCCGCGTTCGGCGAAGCCAGCGTTACGGAGAAGTGCGTGTCGTCCGTGACCCGGAAGCCCTCGAGGACGTCCGCTTCCCCGTTCATCACAGCCTCGCCGCCGACGATCTCCAGCGGGATCTCCGTATTCTCCCGGGCCGCCTTCAAAAGACGCTCAAAGCTGTACTGCACGTCAGACGCGGTCAGCGCGCTGCCGTTAGAGAACACGACGCCGCCGCGCAGCGTGAAGTCATAGGTCAGACCGTCCTCGCTGACGCTGTAGTCCGTCACAAGGCTCTTCACGATCTCCGAGGAGCCGCCGGCGGGCCGTGTCTCAAACAGGCGGTCAAATACGTTCATCGGGATGAGATAGTCGTCTGTGGTCTCCGTCACGTCCATGGTGGAGATGTCATAGAGGACCGCGGTACGCAGGAGACCGGGCTCCGCACTGTCCGCAAAGGCGGGGAAGCAGGGCAGCAGGGCGACTGTCAGCAGCAGCGCAAGGATTCTTTTCATGAGCAGGTCCGTCCTTTTCCAGATTGTAGATTGATTACTGACTGTCCGCGGGGCTACTGCCCGCGGCAGAGGGTATCGGCCCGCGCGAAGACGGAGGCCACGCTCCCGCTGCCGTCGTACTTCGCCATGCCGCAGACGACCGCCGGGCCGCTCTCCCGGCTGCTGTCCTCCAGCGCGGCCACAAGCTCGTCCACATGCTCGAAATCGTGTCCCTGCGCGATGGCGGCGAACTGATCCCCCGCCACGCGGAACACCGGGCTGTGCTTGAAGGTTTCGCAGATAAGTGCACAGGCCGCGCGGATCAGCCTGTTGCCCTCCTCGTGGCCCTGCTCGGCGTTGACCTGTCCCAGATCCCGCACGCGGCAGAGCGCGATGGCGTAGCGGACGGCCTGGCCGCACTCGATCCGCCGGTTCAGTGTCTCGGTCATGTTTTCGTATGCCGTCTTGTTTTTCACGCCGGTGAGGGTGTCGAGATTTGCGCGGCTGCGCGCCGCGGCGAGCTTGCGCTCATAATCCTGCTCGCGCCGGACGAGATCGTCGACATTGTTTACGCCGACGATGATCTGCGGGCCGTCCTTCTCCTCCACGAGCGCGGCCTGGACCGTAACGTAGCAGGGCGCGCCGTCCAGGATCATCCGGTACTGTATGGAGAAGAGGCCCTTCTTTTCGATCTCCCCCATTACCCGATCCCGCGTCAGAAGCGTCTGGAACTTCTCGATATCCTCGGGAAAAATGTGTCTGACACTCTCCTTCCGGCACTGCGCCCAGAAATCGTCTCCCTCTTTATCGAGCTCGAGTCCGGCGTAGTCTTTGGTGGCGCTGTACTCCACATAATGCCCCGTGGCGGGATCGACGGTATAGATGCAGATAAAGCCCTTTGTGAGCGCGTTGATGCGCGCATAGGTCGTCTGTTCCGCCTGGAGGCGCGCCATGGCCTCCTTCTGGCGCATCTGGGCGTCCACGTTGCTGATGCCGACGATGATGTGCGTCCCGTCGGTGTGCATACGCACCGCCTTCATGTTGACGTAGACGGGCGCGCCGTCCATAATGAGGCGATAGGTCAGCGTAAAGGTGCCGTGCTCGTCGATGATCCTGACGATGTTCTCTTTTGTGAAGGCGCTGACAAAATAGTCACGGTCCTCCTTGTAGATGAAAAGCTGCGCGTCCTCCTTGCTGGCGCGGAAGAAACCCGCGCCGCGCCGCTCCACCGCCAGATTCTCACGCCCGGCGTCCGGGGTGTACTCGATGAACTCCTCGCTCTCGAGATCGACGTAATAGAGGTTGAGATAGTCCGAGGACAGGGCGCGTGTGATGTCCGTGAAGCTTGCGCCGGTATCCTCCTTCTCCTCCATAATCGCCAGGACCGCGACGGCAATGGCCGCGGTGCCCGTGACGGGGTTGACGGCCACGCGCCGGATGAAGGAGTGGATCGTGGTCCTGTCGTCGATGGGCTCGTCCACCATGGCGCGGTTGCCGTCCTTGCTGCAGCGCAGCACCGCGCTCATAAAGGCGCCTCCGTACCCGTTCGGCATACCGGCGGTGTCAAGCTCCTCGTCATTCACGCTGACGCCGAAGAGGCGCATCATAAAATCGCGGTAGGACTTGTTGCAGCGGTTGTACTGCACTTTGCTGCCGTTGACCTCCATGATGGACATCGGCAGAGTGTCAAAGTAGCGGCGGAGCGTATCGTCCTCATCGCCGGCGATGATGGCCACGTCATAGAGGTTGATCCGGCCGAGCGTCGCGTAGTATTCTGTCTCCGCCGGGTTTTCAAGGCGTATGTCCCTGCCGCTTGCGAGCAAGTCAAGGATCGTGTCAAACGAGATCGGTTTGCTGTAATAGAAGCCCTGCGCCTTTGTGCATCCGATCTCCTGCAAAAATGCGATCTGCTCCGGCTTCTCCACGCCCTCGCACACGGTCTCGACGCCAAGGCCGATGGCCATTTTGACAAGCTCCGTCAGGATGATCCGGCCCTCGTCGCCTCTGTCGAACTGCTGCATGAAGCGCATGTCCAGCTTGATGAGGTCAAAGTGGATGCTCTGCAGCACGTCCAGCGAGGAATAGCCGCTGCCGAAGTCGTCCATCCATACCTGAAAGCCCAGGCCCTGAAAGCGCTCCACCTGCTCCTTCATGAAATCAAAATTGCTGCCGATCACGCTCTCGGTGATCTCGATGGTCAGCAGGGAGCGGTCGATGCCCGCGTCGTCCACACGGCGGCGTATCTCCTCCACAATGTCACAGCTGTCAAAGTCCGAGCGCGAGAGGTTGACGGACTGGGGGATCAGGTACATCCCGGCCTCGGCCATCTTTTTGATCTTTTCCAGAACCTGCTCCACCACATAGAGATCGAGCTTGTAGATGAGTCTGGATTCCTCCAGCGCCGGGATAAACTCGGCCGGAGAGAGGAAGCCCTTGTCCGGGTCGATCCAGCGGGACAGAGCCTCCTCATCACACACGCGGTCGTTGGCCACGCGGATGATGGCCTGGTAATAGACCTGGATCCACTTCTCCCTGATCGCCTTGTCAATATTTTCGATGATATACCGCTTTCGCTCCTCCTCGTCGGTGAGGTCCCGGCTGTAATAATTCACCGCCATGCCGTATATGCCGTCGAGCGCGTTGCAGGCGAGCTTTGCCCTGTCGCAGGCAACGCTTGTATGTATGCTCTCCGACTGCCGGAGATAGACGCCGACATGCAGCGGCAGCGTCTTGCCGCCGTTCATCTCCCCGCACGCCGAAAGCATGGACTGTATCTTGTCCTCCAGCCCCGTCTCCTCCGTCTGCACGGCGAAATGGTCCGCACCGATGCGGCAGCAGCGCTCGGCCCCGAAGATGTTGATGAGGATGCGCGCAAAGGCGCGCAGCAGCTTGTCCCCTTCCGCAAAGCCGTACCGCGTGTTGTAAAACTTCATGCCGCTGAAATCCATGTACAGCAGCGCGGGATTGTCGCCCTTCCTGCGGATCGACTCCTTGCCGGCCTCGGCAAGCTCGAAGAAATAGGTCATGCTGGGCAGGCCGGTCAGATAGTCGTAGTAGCTGGCCCGCAGGATGCCCTCCTCATGCAGGGCATTGTTCAGGGATTCGCTGAGTCCCGTCCCTTCGGCGGCTTTCGTCTCTCTGTAATTGCCCTCGTCCGAATACCAGATCTGCGCGAGGCGCACGCCCGTCTCCGTGTAAATATGCCTGCCGCTGGCATGGATGATGAGATAGCCGGACTCATTCTGCTTCTTGAGCCGGTACACGGACTCAAACCTGCCGCCTTCCCGCATGAAGCGATAGACCGCGTTGCCGAGTCTCGCCACATCATCGGGATGTACGTTCCGGTATGTATCGTGGTCCATGGCGGCATAGACCTTCGCGCGGTCATTGGAGCCGAGCAGTTCGCAAAAGCCTTTGGAGACGACAAGGGTCACAACGCTGTTGTCGACGAACTGAAAGACGGCAAAGGGTACCTCCATGCTCTCCATGAGGGCCTGGTCCCGCTCCGAAAAATGGTATCTGTCCTGATAGGATTCCATCTTGTTCACGGCCTTTCTGTCTCAACTGTTCAAATATCAACGCCATGTCGGTGAAAAGTGCGCCGACCGGATAATTTACCATATATTGTATAACGCCCGTGCATTTTGTTGTTTATTTAGTATATCATGTCCTACACATAATTGCCAGACCCAAAAGTAAAAATTATCGTCGCTGACAGGCTCCCGCAGATAAACTGGCTGTGGAAATCTGTCGAAAGACGTTGTATAATGGGTTTATCAAAAGCCGGAAGGTGGAGCTCATGAAGAGAGACAGCATCATTTATCAGGCCTGCCTGGATACTCTGCGGCGCGAGCTGGTATGCGCCATGGGGTGCACGGAGCCGATCGCGCTCGCCTACTGCGCCGCCGTCGCCCGTGCCGCGCTCGGGGCCACACCGGAGCGGATCGCGGTGGAGGCCAGCGGCAACATCATCAAGAACGTCAAGAGCGTCGTCGTACCCAACACCGGCGGCAGGCGGGGCATCGCGGCGGCGGTATGCGCCGGGGCGCTCGGCGGCGACGAAAGCGCCGGGCTGGAGGTGATTTCGCATATCAGTGAGGAGGCAAAGGCGGCGCTGGGCGCGTACATCGAGAACACGCCGGTCGAGCTGACGCCGCTCAGCTCGGAGCACCTGCTGGATATGATCGTCACGGTGTACAGGGGATCGTCCCGGGCGAAGGTGCGCATCACGGATGAGCATACCCATATCGTGCTGATCGAGCGCGACGGGGTGATCCTGCATCAGGAGGAGACACAGGCCGCGGCTGGGACAGAGTCTTCGTCCGGCGATTCGCTCCTCAGCGTAGAGAATATCTGCGACTTTGCCTGCACCTGCGAGCTGGAGGATGTGCGCCCCATTCTGGACCGCCAGATCGAGCTGAACACCGCCATCGCCGAGGAGGGCCTGCGCCGCGATTACGGGGCCAACATCGGGAAGGTGCTTCTGAAAACCGGAAACGATCTGAAAACCCGCGCCAGGGCCTTCGCCGCGGCAGGTTCGGACGCGCGCATGAACGGCTCCTCGATGCCCGTGGTGATCTGCTCCGGCAGCGGGAACCAGGGGATGACCGCCTCTCTGCCCGTCATCGTCTATGCCGAGGGGCTGGGCGCGAGCAGAGAACAGCTCTATCGCGCGCTGCTGATCTCCAACCTTGTCACGATCCACGCCAAGTCCAGCATCGGCCGCCTGTCCGCCTACTGCGGCGCGGTCAGCGCCGGGGCAGGCGCCGGGGCCGGGATCGCCTGGCTCCACGGCGGCGGCGTGCGCGAAATCGCCCACACGATCGTGAACGCGCTGGCCATCACGTCGGGCATCGTCTGTGACGGGGCGAAGTCCTCCTGCGCGGCCAAAATCGCCATGGCGGTGGAGGCCGGCATCTTCGGCTACGAGATGTTCCGGAACGGTCAGCAGTTTTACGCGGGCGACGGGCTGGTGGTCAAGGGTGTCGAAAACTCCCTGGCCAACTTCGGCCGTCTCGGCCGCATCGGTATGCGCGAGACCGACCACGAGATCATCCGTATGATGACGGAGTGCTGAGCGCGGCGTACACCGGAACAAAAACGAAGGATCTTTCCTGCAAAGCTTTTGACGGCTTCAAAAGGAGAGATCCTTCTTGTTTTCAGACTCCTTCTCGCAGACCATGTCGGTCAGCGCGGCAGAGAGAAGCATGTGCGGATTGCGGTTCGGGTCGATCCAACTGTCGATCTCCGACTCCGGGAGAAGGAAGGGCATCCTGTCGTGGATGCGGGCGACGGACTCCCCCGCCGCCCGCGTCAGCACCACGAAGTGCGGATAATCCTCCTCCATGCGGTAGAGGCCGCAGAGCCAGGTCAGCTCTCCGTCCCGCGGCATGACGGCGTATTTGTCGCCGGCCTTGACCCTGCCTGATGGCGTGCGCGTATGCTCCCACT
This sequence comes from Oscillospiraceae bacterium, assembly GCA_902779945.1. Taxonomy (GTDB): domain Bacteria; phylum Bacillota; class Clostridia; order Oscillospirales; family Oscillospiraceae; genus Limivicinus. The sequence goes on from CACZDN010000007.1 coordinate 33,307, forward strand.
CGTAATACCACGAGGCGGGGATCACGCAGCGGTGCGCGGCCCAGCCCTCCCGGAAGCTGGGCTTCTCCGCGGCGGTCTCCGCGCGGGCGTTGGCGATGGTGCGGCTGATACCCGGCACATGGTAGCCCCAGAGCATCGGGAAGACCTTCTTCTCCCCTGCGCGGCTGGAGGCGATGACCGGCACCAGCGCGTCCGGGAACACCTCGCCCTCCGTGGTCAGGGGTCTCGGGAGCCTTTCGATATTGTTCCGGTACAGTCCGGAGCGCTGCGCCGCCTCCACGATCGGACGCAGACGCGGCGACATTTCCATATAATAACGGCAGCACATAGGAATCTATTCCTCCTGCTCCTTCAGGACCGTGATCTTCGCAATGTCGGCAAACTCGATCTCCCGATCCCCGATCAGGAGCGATCTGTGCACCACGGGGTCGACCCGCCAGACCACGCCGCGCACCGTCTCATACGTGCCGCGTCTCCCGTAGGCCTCGTGGTTCTCGTCCGCGCAGGGGACAAAGCAGGTCACGGCCGCGGTCAGCTGCCGCTCCCGCGCCAGGCGCAGATTCCGGGTCAGCTCGTAAAGCCGGGCAAGCGTCCCGTTGAGCGCCTGCTGCTCCTCCTCGTTCAGCTCCCGCTTTTCCACATAGAGGCGGCGCTTGCCGTCCACGGCCTCCTCAAAGCCCCTGAGCGCGGCGAAGGGGGAAAAGATCTTCGCCCGCTTCTCCAGCTGCATGGTGGGATGGCGCAGGGAAAAATCGTCGTAGCGCGCGTGCTCCGGCCTTGTACGGGAAAGCGCGAAGCGGTATTTTTGTTTTACGGTCGAATCCATCGCGATCCACGTGTCTGTCACACGCAGGCGAACCTGCGCAGCTCGAGAAAGGCGGCAAGCTCCGCCTCGCTCGGGATCTCGTCCTGCTGGATGATCCGGACGACGCGCCCGATCAGAAACACGGCCTGGTCCCCCTCAAAGCGCAGGACGTCATACTTCCGGTTCAGAGAGTGGAGCCCGTCCCTTTCGTACTGCTTGATATAGGTCTCATTGCCGACCGAGAAAGCGCCGATCTCCCCATAGCGGAGCGTCGAGCCCCCCTTGAGCTTTTCCACCAGGACATAGTCGCCGGTGTGAAAGCGGGGCTCCATGCTGTCCCCGCTGGCCTTGAAGACATAGTCGGAGCGGTCCACCTCCGGGGAGGCGTAGAGATAGAAGGCCTCGGCCTCCTGCTCAAACTCCGTGGGGTCCGCCGCGCCGGCCGCGAGGGGGCGCGAGAAATACAGGAGCTTCCGGATTTCCCTGCTCCCGATATTCTGGACCACGCCCAGCGTCTCCAGCGTCTTTTCCAGCGTGTAGCGGTTTTCGGGGCTCAGGGCCCGGTAGCCGTCCAGGAGCTTTTTCTCCCGCGGCGGCAGTCTGTCCGAGGGCGGCGTCTCCCCGTAGAGCTCGTAGAGCGTGACGCCGAGCGCGCGGCAGATCGACGGCAGGAGATTCACGTCCGGCCTGCCACGGCCGCATTCCCAGTTGCTGACCGCGTTTCCCGTCACGCCGAGCCGGGCGGCAAAGGTCTTCTGGTCCAGCCCCTTCGCCTCCCGGAAGCGGCGTATGCGCCCGCAGAGAAGCGACGGCGTGGTTTTTTCACCGGCATGAGCGCCTGCCGCATCCGCGTTCATGCTGTCAGGAGATACTCTTTTGGGGCGGCCCATCGTACCGACCTCCTTTGCAAAGATGCCTGTCTATTTATGCTTATCCGCATTATAGCACATCATAATGCGAATGTAAATAGCATATGCGCATTTTACGCGATCCTGCGCGCATGTCTTCTGCCGCCGTCCGATAAGGCAGCAAAGCGACGAAGGAGCTTTCCCCTGAGGTTCTCGGAAACCTCATAGAGAAAAATCCTTCGCCGCTTCGTCCCTTGGGACTGCATAACGGCAAGCCCCTATTGCCTATCGCCGCCGGGAGAGGCCGTCCCCTCCCCGCGTTCATCCGGCGCGGTCTGCCAATTAGGGCAACACCGCACCGTATGCGGGCGCGTCATCAGAACGGCCAGGCGTTGTTGTAGAATCTGGCGTGGGCCTCCATGTCCTTCATGAGCTTTGCCCTTTCCTCCAGATCCTTTGCCTGCTCGCGCTCGTTGACGGTGCGGCAGACGTCGACGTATTTCTGCGTCGTCTCGCGGATGCGATGGCTGAGCTGCTTCATGAGATTCAGGAGCATTTCGGGCTTGTCCCTGAAGTACTCCGTGACCTCATCCTCACTGATCTCCTGCACGACTGTATCCTCCAGCGCCACGGCGGTGGCGGATCTGGGGTAGTACTCGATCATCCCCATCTCGCCGAAGGTCTGACCCGCTTCAAGCACGGAGATCTCTTTTTCGTTCTCGGTCTGGTATTCCTTATAGATGCCGACCTTGCCGCTGAGAATGCCGTACATCACCTTGGACTGCTCTCCCTGGCGGAAGATGACCTGATCCTTGCTGAATGTGATCTCTTTCATGTCGTTACACCTCACTCAGAAATACGGATAGAAGTCGCCGTCGTTGTAAACGTAGTTGTTGTAAAAATCACACAGGGCCTTGATGCGGTCCAGCAGGGACTTGCTCTTCTTCTCGCCCTTTTTCTCGGTCTCGACCGTGTCATAAACCGTATGGCACGCCTCGACATAGTTCTTCGTCGTCTTTCTCAGGCGGCCGCACATCTGCTGCATGATGTCCAGGACGACAGAAGGATTCTCCTCAAAGTAGGCATAGAACTGATCCTCGCAGATGACTGTCAAAACGCTGTCCTGCATCACAACGGCTGTGGCAGAGCGCGGCGCGTGATCCAGAAGTCCCATCTCACCGAAGACCTTTCCGCCGAAAAGCTCCGCGACCAGCTTCTCGTTCGGGCCCTGATAGTCACGGTAGATGCCGACGGAGCCGGTCTGGATCTCATACATGCAGTCACCGGATTCGCCCTCCAGAAACAGGACCGTACCCTGCTTGTAGTTTTTTGTGTCGTTCATCGTTTTTCCTCCGTTCATTATATAGAAAAGGGTTTTACTGATACGAAAGCAAAAACTCTTGGGCGGCACCGCCCAATCCACCATCGGTGTCTCCCGGAAAAATAGTGTCCTGAATATGTCACTTCTTCTTGCAATACGCAAAGTATTCCTGCGAAAAATTGTCTTCATCAGAACCCAATTTTTACTCAGGATTCATTCTCGCCGAATTATGCGGTGTTACCCTTGCTGAAAGTCAGTTTATCACAGGCTTGAAAAGGATACAAGTGCTTTTTTAATATTTGGCCGGATTGCTCCCGCTTTCAAGGGCCAGCAGCTTCCTCTTTCTGTCGGCGCCTCCGGCGTAGCCTGTCAGGCTTCCGTCCGCCCCCAGGACGCGGTGGCACGGGATGATGATGGCGACGGGGTTGTGCGCGACCGCGCCGCCGACCGCCTGTGCCGACATGCGCCGCAGTCCCCTTTCCGCCGCGACGATCGCCGCTATCTCCCCGTAGCACATGGTTTTCCCGTAGGGGATCGTCAGCAGGAGCTCCCAGACCGCCCTGCGAAAGGCGGAGCCCCGCATCCGCAGCGGCGGCGTAAAATCCGGCTGCCGCCCGCTGAAATACACGTCGAGCCAGCGCTCGGCCAGTCCGAAGACGGGCAGCTCTCCGTCCGTATGCTCCGGCGCGAGGGTGGCCGCGTAATGCCTCTGTCCGTCGAACCAGAGGCCGGTCAGCGCCGCGCCGTCGCTCGCAAGCGTGACGCCGCCCAGCGGAGAGTCATAGTGATGCGTATAATCCATATCCGTCGCCCCCTCTTCGCCTGCTGCGTACCGCATGAAAAACAGAATCTCTCTTGTAATTGTTTTCTCTGTATCGTATACTTATTTACAGTATATCTCAGTATATTCAAAAACACAAGTGCAGCGGCAGATCCCTGTGATAAAGCATCAGAACGTGGAAAAGGAGAGTTTACGAACATGAAAGCAGCAGAAAGACGACAGCTCAGGCGCGAAAAGAGACAGCGCTGGAAAGCCGTCAAAAAGCAGGACCGCGCGGAGCTCAAGGCCCATTATGCCGATGCGCCGCGGCTGGTGCGCTTCTGGAACATCTATGCGAAGAAGCCGGTCAAGACGCTGTTCTACGCGGCGCTGATCGCCTCGGTGCTCGCGGCCACCGTGCCGGGCATTTTCACCGCGTTCTTCACCGAGCTTTTGAACGCGTTTTACGAGCAGCGGAACGAGCCCGTGTCCAAGGAGCAGATCTATGCGCTGTCGCCCATCGACGAGGAGGGTGCGGCGCGCATCGACGCTCTGCCGCCGGTGGACGCGGACGACACCTGGACGCTGTGCGTCTATATGGTCGGCGCGGACCTGGAGGACGCGGACGAGAACGACCTCTCCTACCTGACGAGAGTGCAGATCCAGGAGAAGCGGGCGGCGCTGGCCGCGGAAAACAACGCCGAGATGCTGCAAAATCTCGCACAGTTCACAGAGGAGCTGAATCAGAACGGCCTCGATATGCCGTCCTACTTCTACTATCCCGTCCAGCCCGTGGCCTCCTCGAAGATCGTGACGGAGGATGTCGTTGTGGCGGAGAGGCTGGGCGCTGCCTCGGTGGACATCGCGGAGATGACCTCCGAGCTGTGGTCAGACAATATCCGCATCGTCATCCAGACCGGCGGCGCGACCCACTGGACCAATCAGCTCGTCAACCCTAACCGCACCCAGCGCTTCCTGTTTGAGAACGGGCAGTTCAAGGAGATCGCAAACCTGCCCCTCCAGCCCAGCTCCGAGCCCGAAACGCTGGCGGATTTCCTGCGCTTTTGCAGCGAAAACTACCGGTCCGACCACATGTTCCTCGATCTCTGGAACCACGGCGGCGGCGCGTTCGGCTACGGCAGCGACAGCATCTACGGCGGTATGTTCACACTGCGGGATATCCGCGCCGCGCTGGAAAGCGTGTTTGAGCCCAGCAGCACCGACCCCGCCTTCGACATCATCGGGTTTGACGCCTGCCTCATGTCCTCGCTCGAGGTGACCCATGCACTTGACGGCTTTGCCGACTACTACGTACTCAGCGAGGAGCTTGAACCGGGCGAAGGATGGGACTACGCCGCCCTGCTCCGCGCCATGACGGAAGATCCCTCCATGAGCCCGGCCAGGGTGGGCCGCACGCTCGCCGACGCCTATATGGACTACTACATGACGCAGAACGTCAATCTCCAGGACATTTTGAGCTACAATGTCGCGTTCTCGGTGCTGGACGCGCGCAAGTGCTCCGAGCTCTACGACGCCTACTGCGAGCTTGCCGAGGCGCAGCTCATCCGCGCGGCGGAGGATATCAGCGTCCTTGCAGAGATCGGCCGCTGCGCCAACAGGGCGACGCACTTCGACTCCGCCGCCTACGACATTATCAACACGCTGGATCTGGCAAACTATGTGGATTACATGGTCGACAGCTTTCCGGAGGAGAGCTCGCGCGTGAAGGAGCTGGTCGGCGAGGCGGTGCTGTATCACCGCGAAAACGGCAGCCTGAGCGACGTCGAGGGCATCAGCGTATACCTCCCCGCCACCGTCAAAACCTTCAGCGGTATGCAGTATTTCCTGGACTACATCAACGACGTGGTCGACGACGACAGCATCCGCGCCCTGTACTACTACAAGGTGGCCGGCTGCCTCAACGATGAGCTGCTCGCGCATGTTGCGACGCTCACCGACGTAAAGCCCAAGGTGCTCAACACCGACCCGTTCCGCGCGTTCAGCAATCATGAGCCCGTCATGGAGGAGGACGCCTTCTCCATCCCCGTAGGCGAAGAGCTGCAGACCATGCTGCAGGACTATGCGATGGAGGTCTATGCCTACGATGAGGAGAAGGTGACCGTGACCAGCTACGGCATAGACGACATTGTCACGCTGGACGGCGAGGGCAACGCGGTCGGCAGCTTCGACGGAAAGTGGTTCTATCTGGACGATGTGCCGCTCGCGGTGGAGGTCGCCTCCTCCTCGGCCTCGTCGGTGGAATACCGCTCCAAGGTCCTGTATAACGGCAGCGAGGCCTATCTGATCTTCAGCTTTGACCGCGATACCAACGCCTTCACGCTCTCCTGCATCCGCGAAATCCCCGACCCGTCCGAGGACGTCATCAACTATCTGGCCAATACCCGCTCCCGGCTTGAGCTGGAGGAGGGCAGCAAGATCACGCCACTCTACATGGTCCAGAACTTCCGGACAAACGAGCGCAGCGAGGAGCGCGGTGATACGGTCAGGCTCAGGGCCTCCTCCGCCGTCACCCGCAAGGCGCTGCCCAACGGTGTTTATCTTGGTACGGTATACATTACCGACCAGCGCGGCGAGGAGTACTACTCCGCCGTCGTCAGCCACACGGTCTCCGGCGGCAGGGTGACCGGGCGCGCAGTCAACCCCGACTTCTACGGCAGCGCATACTGAGCGCATCCTGCCGCGTCCGGGCTGCTGCAAACCGGTTTTTGTGCCTGACTGCGCCATAATCAATCCTTGTGCTCAATGTGGATTTGGGGCTTGACTTGCTTGATGAAGCCTGTGTTTTAAGCTGCGCATTCAGGTATAATCCGGCTTGCGTTTTATATGTCCGAGTTAACAAAATCTTCACAGAATAATTAGCACTCGCTCTTGACGAGTGCTAATTTTCGTGGTATAACATACTTGCGAGCGGGAAAGAGCTTCGGACCGGGACTCCGGGTTTCTTCTCTCCCCTTGCGGCATATACCACAGCAAAAGCCCTGAACAGCATCCAGGACCGAAAATAGAAGGAGGTTTGACTTATGTTGTACATGCCTGGTATTTTTGGTGAGGATTTGATGGATCGTTGGATGAGTGACATGGATCGGGAGTTTGGCCGGATGGAGAAGCCGCTCTACGGTCACAATGCCAGGAATCTGATGAAAACAGATGTGCGGGAGCACGACGATGGCTTTGAAGTCGATATCGAGCTGCCCGGCTTCCACAAGGATGAGGTTCAGCTCAGCCTTGAAAACGGGTACCTGAACATCACGGCGGCCAAGGGGCTGCATAAGGACGAGCAGGACAGGAAGTCCGGGAAGATCATCCGCCAGGAGCGCTACGCCGGCAGTATGAGCCGCAGCTTCTATGTCGGTGAGGATCTCACGGAAGAGGACATCAAGGCCAAACTGGAGCACGGTGTACTGACGCTGCGGATTCCGAAGAAGGAAGCAAAGCCGCAGCTGCCCGTAAAGAAGTATATCGCCATCGAAGGCTGATTCGTCCAAAAAGCGTCCCGCCGAATACAAGCGGGACGCTTTTCTTTTCGGCCTTGAACGGAAATCACATCATCTTTTTTCAGGAGGAATCCGGTATGCAGGAAGTCAAACGCCCAAAGCAGCCCCTGATCTTTTACTATGTTGTCATGATCCTCGCGATCCTGCTGTTTAACTGCATCATCGCCCCGTATATTGCGGGGAAGGCGATCAGCGACGTGGACTACGGCACCTTCATGACGATGACCGAAAACGGAGAGATCGGCAAGGTGCAGCTGCAGCGAAACCAGATCATATTTACGGCCAAAGACGAATCCAAAATCTATCGTACCGGCGTGATGGATGACCCCGGTCTGGTGGACCGCCTCCACGCATCCGGCGTAGTCTTCACCAGCGAAATCGTCGAGGAAACCTCTCCCCTTGCGTCTCTGCTTTTGTCATGGCTGCTGCCTCTCGGCATTTTTGTTCTGCTCGGTCAGTTCATGTCCAAGAAGCTGATGGACAGGGCCGGCGGCGGCGCGGGCTCTCTGATGTTCAACATGGGCAAATCCAACGCCAAGGTCTATGTCAAATCCTCCGACGGCATCCGCTTCAGCGATGTCGAAGGGGTCGACGAGGCGGAGGAAAACCTGCAGGAGATCGTGGATTACCTTGAAAACCCGGAAAAGTACCGGGAGATCGGCGCCTCCATGCCGAAGGGCGTTCTGCTCGTCGGGCCTCCGGGAACCGGCAAGACCATGCTTGCCAAGGCCGTGGCCGGTGAGGCGAACGTCCCCTTCTTCTCCATGTCGGGCTCGGAATTTGTGGAGATGTTCGTCGGCATGGGCGCCTCCAAGGTGCGCGACCTGTTCCGTCAGGCCAAGGAGAAGGCCCCCTGCATTGTGTTCATTGATGAGATCGACGCCATCGGCCAGAAGCGCAGCGGCGGACAGTACGGCGGCAACGACGAGCGCGAGCAGACGCTCAACCAGCTTCTCACCGAGATGGACGGCTTTGACGGCAGCAGCGGCGTCATTATCCTCGCCGCCACCAACCGCCCCGAGTCCCTTGACCCGGCGCTCACCCGTCCCGGCCGCTTTGACCGCCGCGTGCCGGTGGAGCTGCCCGACCTCAAGGGCCGTGAGGCGATCCTGAAGGTACACGCCAAAAAGATCAAAGTCGCCGACGATGTGGACTTTCTGCAGGTGGCCCGTATGGCCTCCGGCGCCTCCGGCGCGGAGCTTGCCAATATCGTGAACGAAGCCGCGCTGCGCGCGGTGCGTGACGGGCGCGCCTTTGCCACGCAGGCGGATCTGGAGGAGAGCATTGAGGTCGTCATTGCAGGCTATCAGAAGAAAAACGCGATCCTCACGGATCAGGAAAAGAAGATCGTCGCCTATCATGAGATCGGCCACGCGCTTGTGGCTGCCAGGCAGACGAACTCCGCCCCGGTTCAGAAGATTACCATTATTCCCCGTACCTCCGGCGCCCTGGGCTATACCCTGCAGGTGGAAGACAATGACCACTACCTGATGAACAGGCAGGAGCTGGAGAACAAGATCGCTACATACACCGGCGGCCGCGCCGCGGAGGAGCTGGTATTCGGCTCCGTCACCACGGGCGCCGCCAACGATATCGAGCAGGCCACAAAGCTTGCCCGCTCCATGATCACCCGCTACGGCATGAGCGAGGACTTTGACATGGTCGCCATGGAGACCGTCACGAATCAGTATCTCGGCGGCGACACCTCCCTTGCGTGCTCTGCCGAAACGCAGAGCAGGATCGACGAGCAGGTTGTCGCGCTGGTACGCAAGCAGCATGAGAAAGCTCTGGGAATTTTGACCGACAATCGCGCAAAGCTGGACGAGCTTGCCGATTATCTCTATGAGCATGAGACGATCACCGGTGAAGAATTCATGCAGATTCTGAACGCAGCATAATACAAAACGCCCGACTGGCCTTCATGACCCGCCGGGCGCTTTTTCGCCGTCATGTTTTCAGACGCCGTGAACTGCGGACGGCGCCGCCATGACCGCGCACAGGATCGCCGCCCCGCATGAGCTTTGTATTATCGCCTGCCGGCGCATTCAAAGCTTTCTCTCATACGGCTGTTCGCCGCTCTTTCATGATTCTCTGCTCAGGAAACCCAGATACTCGTCAAAGGCGTTGAAAAGCATGTCCCCGGAGCAGACAGGCAGCACCTTGTCCGTCTCCCCTACCGGACAGAAATCAAAAAGGTCGGCCGCGCCTGTCAGCACGAGCACCGGAATCACCTCATAGCCGGGGCCGAATACAATCTCCAGGCAGGGCACATACTTGGCGGATTGCAGGACCTCCTTCGGGTCGATCCTGTCCTTCATCTTGAACTCCAGCGAGAAGACCCTGTTTTCGGTGATGACCAGCACGTCCGCGTAGATTCGCACATAACGTGAGCGCTTGAGCCGCAGCTCGAAGGCGATCTCCCAATGCAGGCAGGCGTCGCCCGCCATATTCAGAAGATCGTCAAAGAGCCTGCGCATCTGCTCACGACAGTCGCGGAAGGAATGGAACAGTCCGCGCGTATCGTTGAGATTTCTCCCGATGTTTGTACAGCCCTCGGTCAGTCTCTCCAGCCACTGCGCCTCGGATATGTCCATGAACTCGCCCACGCTGCTGTAATAGCCGGCAAATTCCTGCAGACCGATATGCGGTCTTGCCTGTCTGACGATCCCGTGCCAGCGGTATTCCCGATCCTGCCAGCACAGCTCCTTCATCAGCGGTGAGCTGTAGAGGATATGATTGACAGTCTCGTGACCGAGGCCCAGGTCCCTCGCGATCTCACGTGCCTTCAAGCCGTCGCCCTGACAGATGAGCGCACAAATCAAGCGTTCAGTCTCTTGTACTTTCATCACTCGCTCCGTTCCGACAGCTGTCCATATTTCGCAGGGGCTGTCTTTGTGGGCACGACTCCCCTTCAGGATTCCGGCCCGCTCCTGTCATTCGCCTCCCCCCAAAGGCCGGGAGGCTTTTTCGGTTCAGATTTTGTACTTCTCCGCGTATTGGGCGTAGAGGGCGTCGAAGTTGTGGGAGCGCAGCTCCTTGAGATTGATGAGATAGTCGTGGGTCTGGAACTCGTCCCGGTTCAGCTCGATCATCGCAACGGCGATGTTGGAGCAGTGGTCGGCCACGCGCTCAAAGTTCGTGATGAGGTCGTTGAAGACAAAGCCGATCTGGAGCGAACAGGTCCCGGCCTGCAGGCGCTCAACATGGCGGAGCTTGAGCTCGTCGCACAGCACGTCGATGTGCTCCTCCAGCGGCTCGACCATGTAGGCTTTCTCGAGATCATCGTCCGTGAAGGCCGTGAAGGCGAGGGCCAGGATCTCATTGACCGCGCAGAGCAGCACGTCCATCTCCTGCTCGCCGCGCTCGGAGAAGCTGATTTTTTTGTCGTGCTTCTCCTGCGCGGTCTGACGGATGTTCATGGCGTGGTCGCTGATGCGCTCAAAGTCGCTGAGCGTGTGGAGGTATTCGGACACGCGCTCGTTCTGCTCCTCGCTGAGCTCGACGCCGTTGAGCTTCATGAGGTAGGTGCCGAGCTTGTCCTCGTAGCGGTCCACCAGGTCCTCGTCCTGCTCGACCTTTTTGGCAAGCTCGTCCGAATAGTCATAGAGCAGGACCATCGCGTCGCCGATGTTCTCGCGGGCTTTTCTGGCCATGGCGTAGATGGTCATGCGGCTCTGCTCCACAGCGAGGGCCGGGTGCTTGAGGAAGCGCTCGTCCAGCCTGTCGAAGTCGGCGTTGGCCTCGCGCTCCCGGCTGCTCTCCCGGATGAGGGCGTCAAGCAGTCTCTCGATGGCTCCCGTGAAGGGCAGCAGGAACACCGCACAGGTCACGCGGAAAACCGTGTTCACCAGCGCGATGCTCACAGGGGACATGATCATGTCCGTAAAGCCGTAGTGCAGCACGGCGTCGGAGAGATAGAAAACCGCCGCGGCGAAGGCGGCGCCGAGAAGCTGCAAAACAAGATAGGCATAGGCCGTGCGCCGGCCGTTCGTCCGCGCGCCGAGCGCCGAGAGCAGCACCGGCACCGCCGCGCCGATCCCGATGCCGAGAAGGAGCGGAAATGCCTCTCTGAAGGCGATGACGCCAGTCACGGACAGGGCCTGCAAAATACCGACGGAGGCGGACGCACTCTGCAAAACGGCGGTGAACGCCGCGCCCGCCAGGATGCCCAGAACGGGATTGGAGAACGCGGTCATGAGGCGGACAAAGCCCGGGCTGTCCTTAAGCGGCGCAACCGCCCCGCTCATCGCCTGCATCCCGAACATGAGCACCGCAAAGCCCAGCAGGATGTCGCCCACATGCCGCCGCGTCTGCTTTTTGGAGAACATGCGCAGCACGATGCCGATGACCGCGACGACGGCGCTGATCGTGGAGGTAGACAGCAGCGAGACGAGGCCGCCGCTGCCCTCCATGTAGGACAGGCAGATGATCCAGCCCGTGATGCTGGTGCCGACGATCGCGCCCATGATGACCGCCATCGCCTGCCGCACCTTCATGACGCCGGAGTTGACGAAGCCCACTACCATGACCGAGGTCGCGGACGAGGACTGGATGATCGCCGTGACACCGGCGCCGAGCAGCATCCCCTTGAGCTGGGTGCTGGAGAGCTTGTAGAGCACCAGCTCGAGCTTGCTGCCGGCGACCTTTTTGAGTCCCTCCCCCATCAGCGACATGCCGAACAGAAACAGCGCCACGCCGCCGAACAGGGTGATGATATTGGATATATTCATTGAATTCCTCCTGTGTATTCCGTCTCTGTGATCCCGAAGAGGCGTTTTCCGTTTTCCATCGTCGCCGCGGCGGCCTCCTCCGGAGTGCAGCCCTTGATCTCCGCGATCTTTGCCGCGACATAGACGAGATTGCCCGAGTCGTTGCGCTTGCCGCGCATCGGAACGGGGCTGAGATAGGGGCTGTCGGTCTCGATCAGGATGCGGTCCATCGGGCAGATTTCCAGCACCTCCAAAGCCTTGCGGGCGTTTTTGTAGGTGATGGGCCCGTCAAAGCCGAGATACCAGCCGCGTCTCAGAAGCTCCTCCGCCATCTCCGCGGACCCGGAGTAGCAGTGGAACACACCGCGCAGCTCCGGGTAGCGCCGCACGATGTCCAGGCAATCCCCGTGGGCCTCGCGGTCGTGCACGATGACGGGCAGGCCGAGCCGCAGCGCAAGCTCGAGCTGGGCGGCAAAGAGGGCCTTCTGCTCCTCCTTGTGCGTGTCGTCCCAGTAGTAGTCAAGGCCGATCTCCCCGATGGCGACGCATTTTTCGTGCGCTGCGAGCGCTTCGATCCGCGCGAGGTCCCCGTCCTCCATCCCGGCCATGTCCTCGGGGTGGATGCCGACCGCGGCGTAGACCCAGGGCCAGCGCCCGGCCAGGGAGACCGCGGTCTCGCTGCTGCGAAGCTCGCAGCCGGGGTTAACGACAAGGCGCACGCCTCTGGCCGGGAGCTCCGCCAGGACCGCGTCCCGGTCCGCGTTGAAGGCCCCGCTGTCATAGTGGGCATGGGTGTCGAAAAACATGGCGCTGTCCTCCTGTTGCTCTCTGTCTTCTTTTTTTCAAGGATACGCATATCATCCCAGAAGCCGCTTTTGAGCCCCGCAGCCGCTTGTCATTCTGAGCGTAGCAAAGCGGAGCCGAAGGATCTTCAGATTCTTCGTTTCGCTCAGAGTGACATGGCTGACGCTGCGCTCAACCGAAGTCGGGCGCTGCGGCGTACTACAGTGTATCGGATCGGCGGCCTTTTTGCAAGCATTTTGCTTGACGCATCTGCGGCCCGCGTGTAAAATAAACAAGAATTTCATGTTAATCGGAGGCCCGTCCATGTCGCCCAATCGAATAAAAAGGTGGATCATCCCCGCTCTGCTCGCCGTCCTGCTCGCCTGCGCGGCGCTCTCGTTCCTCCTGCTGCGCCCGAAGTCCGATCCCGTCCAGGCGTTGCAGAGCGTGGAGACTGAGCTCCTGCGCCGCAGCGGCGGCTCTGGCGCCGGGCTCGACGGCGCCCTGAACGACGCCTGGCGGCGCTGCTTCTCGCTGCGGGCGGACGGGCCGTTTACACAGACGCTGCGCAGCGCCTCCGGCAGCGTGACCGCCACGATGCTCAACCAGAAACGGCTGACTGCCGGGCTCTCGGACGAGATGCAGCGGCTTCTGGACGAGCGCGCCGCCGGGGCGTCGCGCCGCAGCGAGCTCTGCACCGAGGACGGCGCGCTTCGGCCGGAGCTCTGCGACACGCTGTACGACACAGCCGTCCGCTCCCGCCTGTCCCACGCGGAGGACTACTGCGAGAGCCAGAGCATGCCGGTCACCCTGCGCTATGAGCACGGCGCGTGGGAGCTGGAGGATGCCTCCGCGCTTTTGTCCCTGCCCGTCCTGTCTCCGAACCCGGGGTATGACGAGAGTGTCTCAGCGCTGGAGACGCCGCGGCTGCACTATTCTCTGCCGCTGACCGGTCCCGGGCCCGTGCCCGATCCCGCCTGCTACGGGGAGACGGACGATCCGCAGGAGATCATGCGCCTTCTGGAGAGTCCTGCCGCGCAGAGCCTTATCAACGGGCAGAAGCTGGATTTTGACCCCGCGCGCGATATGCTGGGCCGCCCGATCTATTATTACCTCGACGAGACCATCCTGGCCCTCGTCTGGCAGCAGGACGAGCACGGGGCCGTCGGCACCTTCGCCGAGGTCATCATTGCCGACGGCAGCCAGCTCCGCCGCAAGCTTGCGGACGACAGCTTCGGCGCCTATCAGTACTACTATCCCTCGGAGTTTGCCGCGCAGACCAACGCCGTCCTCGCGTGCAGCGGCGACTTTTACAACAGCGGCCGCCCGGATTACGGGCTCTACGTCTATGAGGGCAGGCTGATGCGAAGCTGCCTCTACGCTGGACAGAGCTGCCTGTTCACTGAGGACGGAGACATGCTCTTCGTGTATGAAAACCAGTTTGCCGACACGGAGGAGGCCCAGCGCTTTATCGACGAGAACCGCGTCAAGTTCTCCCTGAGCTTCGGCCCCGTCATGATCGACCGCGGCACGGACGTGACGCCCTATGACTACTACTTCGGCGAGGTGCTGGACACCTACGCCCGCTGTGCCGTCGGCCAGCTCGGAGAGCGCCACTATCTGATGATGACCATCAACTGCGAATCGCCGGATCATTACGTCTATGTCACGCTGCGTCAGGCCGCGGACTCCATGATCGCCCACGGCTGCTTCAACGCCTACACCCTCGACGGCGGGCAGACCGGCAGCATCCTGATCGGCGGGCGGCTCATCAACCCCGTCCAGTTCGGCGCCGAGCGCCAGATGAGCGACATTTTCTATTTTGCGACCGCCCTGCCGAACGAATGATAATCCGCAGAATATTTGCAAAAGTGCCTGTCCTGTGGTAAAATGAATTGTTAACTGATCCCGGACGAGGGAGTGTTTTTCATGTATACGCTGAAAACCGAATGGAGCGATACGCGCTGGCGCAGGGCCCTGGCCTTCTGCGCCGGGGCGCTCGTGCTGTTTTATATGTTGTGTCCGGTCGCGCCGCAGCGCTGGTCCGACCTGTACGCCTCCTACGGCAAGACCGCGATCATCGCGCTGGCAGCGGTGTACTTTTTCCGTGCCCGCCTTGACGGTGTGCCCGAGGTCAGGCTTGTCGTCTATTATACGATCTGGCTCTTTCTGACCCGGCTTTTCAACACGGACCTGTATCTGCAAAACGAGCTGGACCTTGTGATCAGCCGCGTGCTGTGCTGCGTCCTGCTCCCGGTGGGGCTGCTGCTCAACGGAAGGGAGCGCCGCCTGATGCTGGACATCGTCATTGCGGTCAGCGGGGCGTATTACTTCGTGACGGCCCTGCTCGGGCTCTACGCCTGCATCTTCGGCGTGTACTTCTATATCCCGCCGGAGCATGTGGTCTTCGGCCTGGACAACGCCTTTTACGGCAACGGCTTTGTGCGCATCGTCGCCTGGGAGACCACCCGCACGATCTCCGCGGTGTGGTTCTATCTCGCCTGGTGCATGATGATCTATGCGTTTTTCCGCTGCGAAAACAGGCTCTGGCGCATCCCGATCTGCCTTGCCCTTTTCGTGTTCCATCTGGCGATAGCCTTCTGCGTCACCAGAAGCGTCTTTCTCGCGGCGAGCGTCAACGCCGCCATGCTCTCAGTGCTGCTCGGGATGCGCTGTGTGCGTGTAAAGAAGGCATGGCTGCGCACGGCGATCATCACGGTCCTCGCGCTATTCGCCCTCGTCCTGTGCTATAAGAGCTTCGAGTGGCTGCGCAGCGCGACGGCAGCGGTGTACAACGCCATGGACGTGCAGATCGAGCGCACCTCGGACCAGTTCATGGACCCGGCCCTTGTCAGCGGCGATGGATCGAACTTCGGTGACAGCCGCGACATGAAGGAGACGCTCTCCAACGGCTCCAACCGCTTCGGTGTGTATCTGAGCGCCATCCCCGCGATCCGGGATGAGCCCCTGCGGCTTCTGATCGGCAAGTACAACAGCAAGCTCATGGACGGGCCGCACCGCTATCAGATCGGTCCCTTCTGGCACATGCACAACTATCTGATCCAGGTGCTGATGCTGACGGGCCTGATCGGCTTTCTGCTGGTGCTGGCGTTCAGCGTGCTGCTCGTTGTGCGCATGGTGCGGCTCTTCTTCTCATCGCATCCCGGCGCGACCCTGGCGGTCAAATCGCTGACCCTGCCTCTGAGCGGCATCCTGATCTATGGGATGCTGGAGACCGTGATCTTCACCGCCTCCGCGGACGAGCGGGCGCTCACCGACTTCCGGGAGCTGTTCTTCTTCCTCGTCGCCGGCGTTGTGCTCGCGTATTCCTACGAGCTGGCCCCGCCGCAAAAACGCCGCTGAATGCGCAGCCTTCTGCCTCTGCGCAGAGGCAGGCCGCAGTTCTCCTCTTGCGTATCCGCTTCGGGCATGGTATTATCACCATGTACTCTTGAACCCGGGAGTGAATGTAAATGGCAAAGCCTGTCGTTATCACCTCTGACAGCACCTGCGATCTGCCGCCGGAGCTCCAGGAGCGTTATCATATCCGCATCATCCCCCTGACCATCCAGCTCGGTGAGGAGAGCTTTCTGGACGGGGCGGGCTTCAGCATCGAGGACATCTACGCCCGCTATCACGCGGACGGGACCCTGCCCAAGACCGCGGCCCCCGGCATCCAGCAGTTCACGGACTTTTTCTCCGCGATCCTCTCCGAGGGCTGCGAGATCGTCCATCTGGACATCAGCTCGGAGCTGTCCGGCTCCTTCAACAACGCCTGCATCGCGGCCTCGGAGCTGGAGGGCGTCTACCCGGTGGACAGCCGCGCCCTGTGCAACAGCGTCGGGCTGCTCGCCATTGAGGGGGCCGAGTGCGCCGAGCGCGGGATGTGCGCGCATGAGATCGCCGAGCATTTGCAGAGCCTCACCGGAAAGGTGGACACCAGCTTTGTGCTCGACACCCTGGAATTCATGTGGAAGGGCGGGCGCTGCTCCGGCGTGACCGCGCTGGGCGCCAATCTCCTGCGGCTCAAGCCCGCGCTCGAAATGCGGGACGGTAAGCTCAGCGTCTACAGGAAATACCGCGGGAGCATCACCTCCGTCTATAAGCAGTATCTCCGTGAGCGTCTCGCCTCTGCCGAGATCCGGCCCAGGCACGTCTTCCTCTGCGATTCCGGCGAGGTGCCGGAGGAGACGCTCAGGGAGCTGGGCGGGCTCGTATCGGAGGCTGTGCCCGACGCGGTCCTCCACTACACGAAATCCGGCTGCACCATCACCTCGCACTGCGGGCCGAAGACCTTCGGCATCATGTTTATCAGAAAGTGACGGAGGGACGGACATGATCGATCCGAAGGACGTGGACAGAGTCCCCGAAGAGGACTGGGAAAAATTCAAGCAGGACGCGCAGCGGGACGAGCTTTACTACAACGGCCCCGGCGACCTGCTGGACACGGCGGAGGGTCGGGCCAGATTCTGCCGTCTGAACGTGAGCAGCGTCTTCCGCAAGCCGGACCCCGATTTCCCGGGTTATAAAATCTGGGTGTTCAACAACCAGGGACAGGGCATGGTGGTCAAAAAGCGCAGCCGCGTCGACCCGCGCCTCATGGAGGACGTGGAGTACGACGCGGACGGAAACGAGATCAGCCGCTCCTACGAGCCGGCGTGAACCATATTTCTGGCTTCCCCTCTGGGGGGAGCTGGCACGGCGCGTGTCTGCCCGTGCCGTGACTGAGAGGGCGTTTCATCACAGGACCCTCTCCGCCCCAGTTTGCAAACTGGGGCACCTCTCCCAGAGAGAGGCAAGGGCAATACCGCATAATTCGGCAAGAGCAGATCCTGAGAAAAGTTGGGTTCTGATAAAGGCACTTTTTCGCAGATGTACTTTGTGTACCTCAAGGAAAAGGCTCGAAATCAGAGCGCAAATTTTCCAGGAGATGCCGAAGGC
>CACZDN010000008.1 GCA_902779945.1 Oscillospiraceae bacterium
TTTTCGCAGATGTACTTTGTGTACCTCAAGAAAAAGGCTCGAAATCAGGGCGCAAATTTTCCAGGAGATGCCGCAGGCGAATTGCGCGGTGTTGCCTTATAAAAAAAGTGACAGCCTTACCGTCAGACTATCACAGAGAGAAAGCCCTGTCAATTCACAGACAAGCGGGCCCTGTCAAGTATTTTTATGTTACGCTCACCGCGTCAGCACAGGATCGGCTGGAGCTGCTCACCCTGCAGGGCGGCGTCCAGCGCGGCTTCGAGGAGGGTGAAATCCGCCTGGAGGGAGCTCGGCTTCCTTTGTGGATCGTCCTGCCGGAAGGGGACGAAGTAGACGCTTTTGCGGTTCAGGAGCCGCGCGATGTTCTCCGCCGAGCCGGACAGCCCGTCGTTGGTTGAAAACGCGATCAGCAGCGGCCTGCCGTTTCTGAGATGCGCCTTGGCCGCCATGGTGACGGCGCTGTCCGTGATCCCGCGGGCGAGCCTTGCGAGCGTGCTGCCCGTGCACGGCGCGATCACGAGGGCGTCCATCGGCTGCGCCGGGCCCAGCGGCTCCGCCTGCGCGATCGTCGTCACGACCTCGCGGCCCGTGAGCTCCCGCAGTCGTCTGATGTGCTCCGCCGCGGCGCCGAAGCGTGTGTCGGTGGCGGCCGCGGTCTCGCTCATGATGGGGACGAGCGCATAGCGCTCTGCAAGCTTTTCCGCCTCCGGAAAGACCTGTGCGTAGGTGCAGTAGGACCCGCAGAGCGCAAGCCCCACCCGTTTTTTACTGTCCATGGCGTTCCTCCCTTTCCCGTATCACGGCATAGACCGTATCCCGCATGAGAGAGGCTGCGGCACAGGGCGCGCTCCTGCCCGGAAGCCCTGCGGCATAGACGGCGCGCAGCCCCAGCTCCGCCGCGCGCTCCCGGTCGAAGCCCGTCTCGGACGCGAGCTCCAGCAGCACACAGTCCGGCCGCAGCCGCTCCAGCGCCTCCTTCGGGATCACCGGCGCGGGCACGGTGTTGATGAGATAATCCAGTTCCCCGGCGTGCTCCGCGATCTCCCCGAACGGGCAGGCGCGAAGCCCGAAGCCCTCGGCCGCCGCCCGGTCCCCGGCCTTGCGCGCGGCGACCAGGGTCTCGCACCCGAGCGCGCGCAGTCTCGGCGCGAGCTGCGAGGCGATCCGGCCCCAGCCGGTGACCAGCGCGCGGCCCTTCCAGAGACTGCGCGGGCTTTCCCGGATCAGAACGCCGACCGCTCCCTCCGCGGTCAGCGCCGCGTTGCCGACGGTGAAGTCCCGCCGGGTCATCAGGTCGCAGACCGAGAGACCGGCCCGCACCGCTTCAAGCGCCGTCTCCTGCTCCAGCCGTCCGCCGCACAGGGTCTGCCCCGGCCACAGCGCCGTCAGCAGCTCCTCCGTCCGGATACGCTGCACCGAGAGAGGGGAGAGCACCTCGCCGTCCTTCTCCGCAGGCAGCCCCAGCAGCACCCAGTCCGCCCCGTAGACGCAGGCGTCCAGCGAGCTGCACGGCACGACCCGCTGCGGCAGCGCCGCCTTCTCGAGCGCGAAGCTCCGCACCGTATGTCCGTCCCCGGCCAGGAGCGCCGCCAGCCATCCGGCTCGCGCGTCCCCGCCGATCACCGCAAATTTCAAAGGCACCACCTCCGCATTATCCTATGCCGGACAGTGCGGGGCGGTGAAACAGGGGAGAGGAGCGGCCCGGACCTGCGCTGCCGTTACCGCTCCTGCTCCTCCCAGGTGCGCGCGCTGATGATGTAGCGCGGGCGCTGCTTGGTCTCCATGTAGATCTTGCCGACGTACTCGGCGATGATGCCGAGGCAGACGAGCTGCACGCCGCTGACAAAGCAGATGATGCAGGTCATGCTGGCCCAGCCGGCGACCGACCTGCCGCACAGCGCGGTGATCAGCGCCCAGATGCAGAACGCGAAGCTCACCAGCGCGATCACGAGGCCGATCCCGAAAATCAGGCGCAGTGGCTTGACGGAGAGGCTTGTCACTCCGTCCACCGCCAGGGCGATCATCTTTTTGAGCGGGTAGTGGCTCTCCCCGGCGACGCGCTCGGAGCGCGTGAAGCTCACCGTGGTGGACTTGAAGCCCACCAGGGGCACGAGGCCGCGCAGGTAGAGGTTGACCTCCCTGAAGTTTGCAAACTCATTGAGCGCTCGGGCGCTGATGAGTCGGTAGTCCCCGTGGTTGAAGATGACCTCCGCCCCCATCATGGCGAGGAATTTGTAGAAGCTCTCCGCGGTGAAGCGCTTGAAGAAGGTGTCCGAGTCCCGGTTGTCGCGCACGCCGTATACCAGCTCGCAGCCGTCGAGATAGGCGTCCACCATCTTGTCCATGGCGTTGATGTCATCCTGGCCGTCGCAGTCGATGGAGATGGTGATGTCGCACTTGTCGCGGGCCTCCATGAGTCCGGCCAGCACCGCGTTCTGGTGGCCGCGGTTGCGGCTCTGGCTGATGCCGATATAGTGCTCGTCCTCTTTGGCGAGCATACGGATGATCTCCCAGGTACGGTCGCGGCTGCCGTCGTTGACGAAGAGGACGCGGCTGTCCGCGGAGATCTTGCCCTCGGATGCAAGCTGGAGGAGCTTGTCCCGGAAGCCCGGCGCGGTGATGGGCAGGACCTTCTCTTCGTTATAACAGGGGATGACAATAAAAAGTCTCGGTACTTTGGTCATGGAAGACTCCTTTCCTCCCCGGTCAGACCGAGGACGGCGATGATGATGAGAACAGGGATGAGCGAATAGTGATAGCGGTCGGCGACCTCCACCAGCATATGCGCCAGCGTCAGCCCCAGAAAATACAGCGGCAGCAGCAGCCCCGGCGACAGTGCGCGCGAGCGGATCATGCGCAGCACGCCGAGAATCCCGGCGAGGAAGACCCCGTAATAGAACACGTTGCAGATGACCATGCAGAGCTTCACAAAGCGCTCCGGTCTCGTGAAGCGGTAGGTGTAGCCGCCAAGCTGGTCCGCCCCGAGGAAGGAGAAGAGCTTGACGGAGAGCAGGGCCCGGAAGTCGATCCCGGCGGCAAGGCGCTCTCTGATGTGGGGGATCATGCTCCGCTGCGCCTCGTCCGCGCTCTGACCCTGCCGGAGATAGGCCGTGAGCAGGTCCATGTCCGCGTCAGTATAGCGGCCGCCGGTCTCCTCGTTGAGGCCGACGTAGATGTTGTACCAGGGCACCGAGGCGGCCTCCTGGCCGAGGGTGCGCTCGACATGCCCGTCCCAGAGCAGAAGGGCCCCGCGGTAGAGCCCCAGCATCACGGCGAGGATCAGCAGCCACCTGGCCCAGAGACGCAGGTCCTTCGCCTCGTCCCCGCGCAGGAAGACGAGCAGGAGCGTGAGGGCGATCAGCAGGATCGGGGCGATGGGCCGCACGATGTTGACCGCCGCGAGCAGCAGTCCCAGAAGCGCAAGGCCGCAGGCGGCGGGCACGGAGCCCGCGCGCAGCTCCTTTTCCAGCCGCAGGAAGAGGTAAAAAAACAGCAGGATCAAAAAAGTGTAGATCGGCTCCGAGAACACGAGCGAGCCCAGCATCAGCTTGCACGGGGCGACGGCCCAGAGCAGCGCCGCGAGAAAGGCGGCCCTTTCGGAGACGAGCTCCTCTGTGAGAAGCCAGATGAGTCCGCAGCTCAAGGCGGTCAGGACGGCGTTGAGCACCGTGACCGCGAAGACGGACTCCCCGAACACCCGCACGAGACCGCTCAGAACCGTCGCCGTGCCGAGGATGTGCGGGTACATGGCAACATACCAGGCGTCCGGGATCGGCGCGCCCTTCGCCAGCGCACACGCCACGTCCCAGTATTCGGCGTAGTCGCTGAAGGGCTCGATGCGCACGGCGATCACCCAGGCGAGGTTCAGAACAAGGCACAGCAGCATCGCCCAGATGACGGCGTGCTTCGGCGGCGCCAGCCTGTATTTCCGCAAAAGCGCATACAGGCACGCGCACCACGCCCCGCCCGGGATGAGCGCCGCAAGATAGGAGCGCGCCGTCAGCCCCTCGCGCAGGACAAGCCCCAGCGTGAGCAGCAGCAGCGCGAGCAGGACGCCCAGCATGATTCTCTTGAAAAAAACGGAGGCTCTCTCCATGGCGATCTCCCTGATCGTAGCATATACTTGTCGGCCCGGATAATACCCCTGTCATTCCGGGCGCTGCGAAGATTTTTCAGATCCTTCGACTCCGCTCAGGATGACAAGCCCCGATGCTTACTCCGGCCTTTTGCCCTTTCTCGGCAGGGGGTGCTTTTTCCCGTCGGGGGTCTGGATCCAGGTGTTCTCCAGAAGCTCGATGGTGCCGCGGCGAAATGCCGCGATGTACTCTTTCCGCAGGGCGTCGCGCTCGGCAAGCTCCTCCCCGGTCAGCGCCCGCTCCTTCGCGAGACGGGCAAGGGCGTTGATGCGGTCGATTTTCGCTTTTTCCATATGCTAATCCTCTATGGTGCCCAGCTCGTCGAGCGTCAGCTCGAAGGCCGGGATGAAATACAGCAGGAAGTAGTCCACCTCCGGGAGATGGTAGTTTTCCAGCGCCTCGCGGGTCTGGCGCTCGGCCGACAGAAAGTCGCTGTTGCCGGCCTTGCGTTCCTCGATGCACTTGATGTAGGCCGAGAGCTTGTCCGCCGCCTTGACGAGATCGTGGCAGCGCGCCGCCGTCTCCCCCGTGAGATACGGGGCGAACGCCCCCTTCAGCTCGTCCGGCAGGGTCGAGAGGAGCTTGTCGCTGGCAAGGCTCTCCACCTCGCGGTACGCGCCCTTGATCTGGGCGCTGTGGTATTTGATGGGCGTGGGCAGGTCGCCGGTCAGGATCTCGGAGCAGTCGTGGTAGAGGGCGACGACGGCATACTCCTCGGGATTGCAGGGAATGCCGTACACGTCCCGCCGGATGACGCCCAGGGCGTGGGCGATGACCGCCACGGCGTGGCTGTGCTCCTGGATATTCTCGGGCATGGCGTTGCGCATGAGGCTCCAGCGTCCGATGTAGCGCATACGCGAGAGATAGGCAAAAAAGTTATAGCTCATGAATCAGCCTCCTCTTTGTCAAGCAGGGTGAGCCGTTCTTCCACCCGGTAGAGCCGCTTGTCCGCGGGCTCCGATCCCGGGGCGAAGAGCGACGAATAGTTCTCCAGAAAATAGTCGTCGATGTGTTCAAGATAGAGATAGTCGTAGCCCTCGTGCAGCTCGTCCATCCACTCCCCGGCGCTCAGATAGTGGTCGGGGTAGATGCCGTTTCCCACCGTGATGGCCGTCTTGCCGAGAAACCATGCGTGCAGCGGGATGCCGGTGTTGGGCCGCAGGATGTAGCGCACGCCGTAATACTCCTCGCCCCAGCTGCCCTGGTTGATCCAGTAGACGCGCGCGGGGCGGCCGCCCGTCTCCCCGGCGAGCCGCGCGGTCATGGCGCGGTACTCCATGTAGGTGGGGTTCAGGTCCCGCATGTCCGTGCGGCGCAGCACGTCCAGCGCTCTGCCAAAGGGGGACAGCACGAGCAGCACCGCGACCGCAAGGCAGAGGGAGAGCCGCCCCGTGTCGGCCTCGGTGAAAAAACGCACCAGACTCAGAAGCGCCGCCGTGTATACCGCGTAGAGGACGATGCCGATATAGCGGTCCAGGGATGCGAGCTTGAGGGCCTCCCAGTAGTCAAACTTGAAGATATAGGTGTAGCACATGCTGATATAATATCCCGCCGTGATCAGCAGCAGGACCCAGGGCAGAACGCGCACCGCCGGCCGAAGCCGGGGGCAGCGGCGGCTCATCCCGTACGCGAGGGCGAACAGCGCCGCCGCGGAGAAGAGGAGGAGCAGCCAGTAGGGGCACGGGAAGCCCTTGACGCGCACCGTGTCCGTGAAGAGGCGGGCATAGTAGTCGTCATGCACGATCTGCTGCCAGCTCTCGCCCTCCCGGTGGAGCATGAGGCGCAGGATGAGCCCGAAGTCCACCGCGCCCTCCTTGCTCGAAAAGCTCTGCGTCACGCCGTCGAGCGCCTTGCGCAGCGTCCACAGCCCGACGGGGCCGAGGACCGCGAGCGCCGCGCCGGCGAACTTCCGGGGCCGTCTCTCGCCTCTGCGCAGCAGCAGCTCGCCGCTGTAGGCCGCGGCGAGGAAGAAGGCCAGCAGCAGCCCCGCGGGCTTTGCCAGCACGAGCATCACACAGGCGGAGAAGACATAGAGCTCATAGCGCGCCCGCTCCTTCTGCGGCTCCGTGAACACCGCGGCGAGACCGCCGCCGAGGGCCGCGCAGAGGAAGGGGTCGATGTACAGGGAGCAGTAGGGCTGGCTCGCGTCCATCATCAGCGGGCACAGCAGCACCAGCGCCGCGGCGAGGGCAAGGCGCAGCGGCCTTTTATAGTCCAATGCGCGCAGGAAGGGAAAGCTGAACGAGAGCAGAAAGCTCTGATACGCCGCGTACATCACCCACTCGGTATAGCCCTTGCCGGGGTTCAGCAGGCTGTAGAGGCGCAGGAAGAGATATTCCATCAGCCCCATGCCGGGCGGGTAGGCGGGAAAGTCCGTCGCGCAGACCTTTGCCGAGGGGAGCAGGTCCGCGTAGTACATGGCCTTGACGCTGTCGGCCCAGTGGGTCATCTCGTCGATGCGCATGGGCAGGCGGCCGTAGTTGAGCGCGAAGAGCAGCGCGAGGACCGCGGCGAACAGGAGCGCCGCGGGCGTGAACACACGGCCGGCGGCCCCCGCCCGCCGCCCTGTCCAGGCCATCCCATGGAGTCCGGCGGCGAGGGCGCAGAGAACGTACACGCCGGTCAGAAGCCGCCCCATCACGCCGAAGACGAACAGGACGAGGACCGCGCCGGTCAGCCAGACGGGCAGCGCCTCCTCAAAGCGCAACCCAAAGCGCGCCGCGGCGAAGACGGCCCCGGCCGACAAAAGCAGCAGGCACACAAAATAAAACAGCAAAACCGACCACATAGCGTTTTCCTCCGAAATCCGTACCGGTATTCTACCATGCCGCGCTGCAGATTTCAACCATGGGCGGAGAAACGAGGGGGGCTGAGGCCCCTCTGAACTCCCTGAGGGGTTTTTGTGAAACGCCCGCGCGTATTTACAAGCAATGTGTGGACTTTTCGCGAAGGCTGCTGTATAATATCCAAGATACGCGGCTGCGAAGAGCCCGCGCTGCCTTAAAAAGGAGATACGTTATGCGAAAAGGAAGAATCAAAGCGCTCTTGTTTATCGTCATTTTTCTGCTGGTGATGGCCACGGCCATTACCCTGCTTCTGGATATGGAGTCTGAACGGAGGGAGGTTGAGCAGCTCGGCTATGATCCCTACGCGGCCACCCCGACGCCGACCGCGCCGCCCGTCGTGACCCAGGCCCCGGTCTCCACCATCATGCCGACCCCGTACCAGCCGACGCCGGCCCCCACGCCCGTGCCGACGCCGACGCCGGCCCCCACGCCGGTCCCGACGCCGACGCCCGTGCCCTTCGGCCAGACCATCGGCTCCGGCGTCTTCGAGTCCGAGACCGGCGTCCCGCTGAACATACACGCCGTCTGGACGGCAAAGACCCTGGATGAAAACCGCGTCTGCGTGCGGGTGGAGGTCTCGCTGGTCTCTTATTCGCTGCAGATCATCGCCGCGCACAACGCCGTCAACGTCAGCGTGGGCGACAGCTACCAGTCTTCCGACACGCCGGACGTGAATCTGGACGACAACGCCGCGCTCCACACCACCCCCATCGCCGTCACGGACCACATCATCGAGCTGCCGGCCGGCCAGTCGCACAGCTTCCCGGTGCAGATCCAGTACCTCTTCCGCGGGGTGTACTTCAACCAGGAGATCGACACCATCGAGTGCGGCGGCAGCATCCAGCTCTCGCGCTGAACCGGTCCCGGAGCCGGCAAAAGCCGCCTGTCACCGCGGGGGAAGGCCCCGCCGGATTCCGGACCCTTGCACAGCCCCACGCAAAACGGGAGGAGAGACCGACCATGAGAACACCCGAACAGGTCAGCGAGATCGTGCGCCTGCTGCTGGAGGAATATCCCGAGGCGGGATGCACCCTCGACTGGGGCAGGGATTACGAGCTGCTGTTTTCCGTGCGCCTCGCCGCCCAGTGTACGGACGAGCGCGTCAACCATATCACCCCTGCCCTCTTTGAACGCTTCCCGACGCTCGAGGCCTTCGCGGAGGCGGACGTGCAGGAGGTGGAGCGCTGCGTCCACTCCTGCGGCTTCTACCGCGCCAAGGCGAGGGACATCGTCGCCTGCGCCCGGGTGCTGCTCGAGAAGTACGGCGGCGAGCTGCCGCGCACCATGGAGGAGCTGACGGCCCTGCCCGGCGTCGGGCGCAAGACCGCAAACCTCATCCTCGGGGACGTGTTCAAGGTCCCCGGCTCCACGGTGGTGGACACCCACTGTATCCGGCTCACGAACCGCATGGGACTGGTGGACGGGCTCAAGGACCCGGCAAAGATCGAGATGGCGCTGCGCAGGCTCCTGCCGCCGGAGAAATCCTCGGACTTCTGCCACTGTCTCGTTCTCCACGGCAGGGCGGTCTGCGACGCGAGAAAGCCCCGGTGCGAGGCCTGCTGCGTCCGCCACCTGTGCCGGCACTTCTCGGGATAAGACTCCCTCAGTCACGGCGCTTGCGTGAGACGCGCCGTGCCAGCTCCCTCAGAGAGGGAGCCTGTAAGGAAAGGATTGAAAGTATGAAAGCAATCGTCAGTGTGTTCGCGCAGGACAGCAAGGGAATTATCGCGTATGTGACGCGGCTGCTTGCCGAGAAGGAGATCAACATCCTCGACATCAGCCAGACCATTCTGCAGGAGTATTTCGCCATGATCATGCTGGTGGATCTCAGCGACTGCGGCATGTCCTTTGTGGAGCTCAGCAGCTTCCTCGAGGCCAGGGGCCGCGAGCGCGGTCTGGACGTGCACATCCAGCGTCAGGACATCTTTGACGCCATGCACAGGGTCTGAGGTGGCGGCATGAGCTATCTGATGAACAGCGGCGAGATCCTGCAGACCATCCAGATGATCAACCGGCAGCATCTCGACGTGCGCACGATCACCATGGGCATCAGCCTTCTGGACTGCGCGGATGCGGAGCTGGACGCCTGCTGCCGGAAAATCTACGACAAAATCTGCCGCTGCGCGGGGAATCTGGTGCAGACCGGCTGCGATATTGAAAACGAGTTCGGCATCCCCATCGTGAACAAGCGCATCTCCGTCACGCCCATCTCCCTCGTGGCGGCGGCCTGCGCCGCCGAGAGCTACGCGCCCCTCGCCCGCACGCTCGACCGGGCAGCGAAGGAGACCGGCGTGAACTTCATCGGCGGCTTCTCGGCCCTGGCACAGAAGGGCTTCACCGAGAGCGATCTGCGCCTCATCCGCTCCATCCCCGAGGCGCTGAGCGAAACCGAGCTCGTCTGCGGAAGCGTGAACCTCGCCTCCACGCGCTCCGGCATCAACATGGACGCAGTCCGTCTCATGGGAAGGATCATCAAGCAGACCTCGGAGCGCGGCCCCATGGGCTGCGCCAAGCTCGTGGTCTTCGCCAACGCCGTGGAGGACAACCCCTTCATGGCGGGCGCGTTCCACGGCGTGGGCGAGCCGGAGACGGTCATCAACGTGGGCGTTTCCGGCCCCGGCGTCGTGGCCCACGCACTCAAGGAGTGCAAGGGGGCGAGCTTCGACGTGGTGGCCGAGACCATCAAGCGCACCGCCTTCAAAATCACCCGCATGGGCGAGCTGGTGGCGCAGGAGGCGTCCCGCCGGCTCCAAGTTCCCTTCGGCGTGGTGGACCTGTCCCTGGCCCCCACTCCCGCCGTGGGCGACAGCGTGGCCGAGATCCTGGAGATCATGGGCCTGGAGCGCTGCGGCGGCCACGGGACGACGGCGGCGCTGGCCCTTTTGAACGACGCGGTCAAGAAGGGCGGCGTCATGGCCTCGTCCCATGTGGGCGGGCTCTCCGGTGCGTTCATCCCCGTGTCGGAGGACGCCGGCATGATCGCCTCGGCCCGGGAGGGAACGCTCTGCCTCGACAAGCTCGAGGCCATGACCTGCGTATGCTCCGTGGGGCTCGACATGATCGCGGTCCCGGGTGACACGGAGGCCGACACCATCTCCGCGATCATCGCGGACGAGGCCGCCATCGGCATGGTCAACAACAAGACCACCGCCGTGCGCATCATCCCCGTCAAGGGCAAGACCGTGGGCGACAGCGTGGACTTCGGCGGTCTCCTCGGCTCCGCGCCCATCATGCCGCTGCACACGGGCAGCGCGTCCGAATTCATCGCACGCGGCGGGCGCATCCCCGCCCCGCTGCACAGTCTGAGAAATTGAGAGAAGAAAGCCATGAAGCTGAGTGAACTGAAGCCGGGCCGTTCCGCCCGTGTGACGAGCATCGGCGGCGAGGGCGCGCTGCGGCAGCATTTTCTGGACATGGGTCTCATCCCCGGCGCGGAGGTGACCATGATCCAGCTCGCCCCCCTGGGGGACCCCATGGAGCTGCGCCTGCGCGGCTATGAGCTGACACTGCGTCTCAGCGACGCGGAGAAAATCGAAATCACCGAGGCCGCGGCGGCGACGGAGCCCTCCCGCAGCGGGACGGCCCGCAAGCCCGCCGACCACCCCGGTCTGGGCGAGGAGGGCAGGTTCCATCCCCCGGGCACGGGCAACCCCCTGCCGGAGGGGACGACGCTGCGCTTCGCGCTGGTGGGCAACCAGAACTGCGGCAAGACCACGCTCTTCAACCAGCTCACGGGCTCCAACCAGCACGTGGGCAACTTCCCGGGCGTGACGGTCGACCGCAAGGACGGCGTCATCCGCGGGCACGACGATACCTCCATCACCGACCTGCCGGGCATTTACTCCATGTCGCCCTATTCGAGCGAGGAGCTGGTCTCCCGCGACTTTGTGCTCAAAAGCAAGCCGAGCGCCATCATCAACATCGTGGACGCGACCAATATCGAGCGCAACCTCTATCTCACCATGCAGCTTCTGGAGATGGACGTGCCCATGGTCGTCGCCCTCAACATGATGGACGAACTGACCGGCAACGGCGGCACCGTGGACGTCAACCGCATGGAGTCCATGCTGGGGGTGCCTGTGGTGCCGATCTCCGCCGCCAAGAACCACGGCGTGGACGAGCTTGTGCGCCATGCCGTTCACATCGCGAAATATCAGGAAAAGCCGCTGCGCCAGGACTTCTGCAGCGCGGAGGACCACGGCGGCGCGGTACACCGGGCGCTGCACGCGGTGGGCCACCTGATCGAGGACCACGCCGAGCGCGCGGGGCTGCCGCTGCGCTTTGCGGCCTCGAAGCTCATCGAGGGGGACGAGCACATCGCGGCCCAGCTCGAGCTCGACCGCAACGAGCGCGAGCTGCTCGAGCACATCGTGCTGCAGATGGAGACGGAGCGCGGCCTCGACCGCAGCGCCGCCATAGCGGACATGCGCTTCGATTACATCGGCAGGGTCTGTCAGGCCTCCGTCATCAAGCCCCGCGAGAGCAGGGAGCACATACGCAGCCGCCGCATCGACGCGGTGCTGACCGGCAAGTATACCGCGATCCCCCTGTTCATCGGCATCATGGGGCTGGTCTTCTTCCTGACCTTCATGCTCCTCGGCCCCATCCTGCAGGACTGGCTCGCCTGCGGGATCGGGGCGCTCGGGCAGCTTGCCGCGCGCGCCATGGAGGCGGGGGACGTGAATCCCGCCATCCGCAGTCTCGTGCTGGACGGCATCTTCGAGGGCGTTGGCAGCGTGGTGAGCTTTCTGCCGCTCATCGTGACGCTGTTCTTCTTCCTGTCGCTACTGGAGGACAGCGGCTACATCGCCCGTGTGGCCTTCTTCATGGATAAGCTGCTGCGCAGGATCGGCCTTTCGGGGCGGAGCATCGTCCCCATGCTCATCGGCTTCGGCTGCACGGTGCCGGCGGTCATGTCCACCCGCACCCTGCCCAGCGACCGTGACCGGCGCATGACCATCCTGCTCACACCCTTCATGTCCTGCACGGCCAAGCTCCCGATCTACAGCTTCTTCGCGGCCGCCTTCTTCCCGCGCCGCGCCTGGCTCGTCATCACGGGGCTGTACGTGCTCGGCATCGTATGCGGCATCCTGGCGGCGCTGCTGTACAAGAAGACGCTCTTCCAGGGCGAGGCCGTGCCCTTCGTGATGGAGCTGCCGAACTACCGCCTGCCCAGCGCCAAAAACGTCGCCCTCCTGCTCTGGGAGAAGGCGAAGGACTTTTTGCAGCGCGCCTTCTCGGTTATCCTGATCGCGACCATCGTGGTCTGGTTCCTCCAGAGCTTCGACTTCCGCTTCGACCTTGTGGAAAGCTCCCAGGACAGCATCCTCGCCTCCCTCGCGGGCTTGCTGGCGCCGGTGATGCGGCCCGTCGGCCTCGGTGACTGGCGCATCGTCACCTCGCTCATCAGCGGCTTCATGGCCAAGGAGAGCGTGGTGTCGGTCATGGAGATGCTCTTCGCGGAGGAGGGCCTTCAGACCGCCCTCTCCACGCTGACGGCCGCGTCGCTGCTGGTGTTCAGCCTGCTCTACACGCCCTGCGTGGCGGCGGTCAGCTCCATCCGGCGCGAGCTCGGACGGCGCTGGGCGATCTGTGTGGTGCTGTGGCAGTGCGCCCTCGCCTGGGTCGCCGCGTATCTTGTGCGCCTCGTCGGCCTGCTGTTTTGAGGTGCGGCATGAATATCTGGGATGTTCTGATCCTGCTTCTCGTGGGCCTTCTGGTGTATCTCGCGGTCCGGGCCATCCGCTCCGGGAGGGGAAGCTGCCGCTGCGGCGGCTGCGGGCATGACTGCGCAAGCTGCGCAAACCGTTGCGAGAGCCGCAAATAAGGACTGCAGAAAACATATACAGACGCAAAACCGCAGGGGCCGATCCCCGGATCGACCCGCCGAATGACGCACTGTGCTGCAAAAACGGCGGGCCGATGAAGGCATCGGCCCCTGCGGTATTTCTTTTAGGCAGCACCGCACAATCCGCCTTCGGCGTCTCCAGGAAAAATAGTGCCCTGACTTCGAGCCTTTTTCTTGCAATACACAAAGTATTCCTGCGAAAAACTGCCATTGCCAGAACCCAATTTTTCTCAGGATTCGCTCTCGCCGAATTGTGCGGTGCTGCCTTTATTTTGAGATAACTTTTTCCGCGTACGGATTGACGTGCACCATGATGTGCTTGACGCTGGGGAACTCGCGCTCGATGCGGTCGTGGACCTGTTCGGCAATGGCGTGGGCCTCGGTGAGGGAGAGGCTGCCGTCGAGGGAGATCTCGAGATCCACATAGATGCGGCTGCCGAACTCGCGGGTCTGCAGGCGGTCGACGCCCCGGACCTCCGGCTGGGCGCGCACGCAGTCGGCCAGGCGCTTTTCCGTCTCGCCGTCGCAGGCGCGGTCCACCATCTTTTCGGTCGCGTCGTGAAAGATGTCGTAGGCGGCCTTGAGGATGAAGCCGCAGATCACGAGACTTGCGATCGGCTCCATCACGGGATAGCCGAGGCGCGCCCCGGCGATGCCGATGAGCGCGCCGACGGAGGACAGCGCGTCGCTGCGGTGGTGCCAGGCGTTGGCCATCAGGGACGGGGAGCTGAAGCGCTTTGCGCAGGCGCGGGTGTACCAGTACATGGCCTCCTTCGCCGCGATGGACACCGCCGCCGCGACCAGCGCGGCGAGCCCCGGCGCCGTCTGCCCCGACGCCCCGGCGCGTATCGTCTCCACCGCCCTGTACCCGATCAGAAGACCGGTCATCGCCAGCACGACGGAGAGGATGATCGCTGCCACGCACTCGAAGCGCTCGTGCCCGTAGGGGTGCTCCCGGTCGGCGGCGCGGACCGAGAGCTTCACGCCGATGATGACGATGAAGCTGCTGAACACATCCGAGGCGGAGTGTACCGCGTCGCTGATCATCGCGCCGGAGTGGGCCAGGATGCCGGCGACGAGCTTGAACGCCGAGAGCGCCGTATTCCCCGCCACGCTCACCAGCGACACGCGGGTGGCGCAGCGTTCAAAATCTGTTTCCTGAGTCAAGACAAACCCTTCTTTTACAAATGTCAAGGCAATACCGCATAATTCGGCAAGAGCAGATCCTGAGAAAATTTGGGTTCTGATAAAGGCGCTTTTTCGCAGATGTACTTTGTGTACCTCAAGAAAAAAATTTTCCAGGAGATGCCGCAGGCGGATTGCGCGGTGTTGCCTCAAGCCATTCTATGCCGCAGGCCTCCACCGCGGCAGCCAGCAGTCCTTCCCGTAGACCACGGCCTCCGCCAGAAGTCCCACGGGGAGAGCCGCCAGCACGTCGACGGCGGAGTGCTGCTTGACAAAGCACACCGACGCGCAGACGCCCAGCGTGAAAAGCACCGAGCCGATCTTCCACACCGCGGGCAGCCGCTCATCCTTGAGGGCGACCGAGACGATGCCCAGCGAATACGCCACATGCAGCGAGGGGCAGACGCCGGTGCTCGTATCAAAGGAGTAGATGAAGGCCATGAGCGCGGTGAGCACGTTCTCGCGCGGGAAGACCTCGGGCCGCAGGTCCTGGCGGCTGGGCCAGAGGATGTAGCAAAGCATGGCGGCGGCCTGCGTCACTATGATGAAGCACTGGAGTTTTTTGAAGCGCTCCACATCGTAAAACAGGGTGTAGGCCAGAGCCCCGAACACGAAGAAGTACCAGCCCACATAGAAGAACACAAACGCCTCGTTGAAGGGGATCAGGTCGTCCAGCGCACAGTGGATCGGGCGGCAGCGCTCCGCGGGGATCAGGTTCTCCGTGATGAAGTACAGGATGAAGTAGGCGATCCAGCCGCCGAGCAGCCTGAGGTGGGCAAAGCGCGGCTCGTTCAGCTTTTTCAGGGAAAAGCCGCTGTAGTCATACGGCTGCTTTTTCATTTCTCAGATCCTCCAGAGGGATGTTTTTGGGGTAGAGGCGCCTGGGGACGTTCGGATACGGGACCACCGTGTGCTCCGGCTGGGCGACGGCGATGTCCGTGATGGCGTCCATCAGCGCGTCGCAGATGCGGCGGCGCTCCCCGGCGATCGGGGCGTCGGGCCGGAAGCGGACCGGCTCGCCGAAGAAGAGGGTCGCAAGCCCCGGCGCGACATAGAGCGGCACAAAGCAGAGGGCCTTTCCGCTCTTCTTGTAATAAAAGCGCGCCAGGTCCACAAACTTGTCCTGAAAATCGTGGACGATGTTGTTGTGCTCGTCGTAATGCTCGGGGAAGATGACCATGCTGTACCCCTCGGCCAGCTTCTCCATCGACGTGCGGAAGGTGGTGATGAGCCGCGTATCGTGGTAGACGGGCACGGTGTGAGCGCTGTTGAAGATCAGCAGGCACAGCGGCGTGATCAGATGGCTCAGGAGCCTGTAAAACCAGCGGACGCCCTTCGGCTTGCCGGACCAGAAATCCTGATAGGCGTAGGCGGATACCTCCTCGCGGTGCATCATCTCTCCCGCGCACCAGACGCAGTGCGGCACGGGCATATACAGCTCCCCGGCGATGGGACCGTACATCTGGCTGTGGTTGCCGACGATGACGCAGGGCTCGTCCGGCAGCTTCTCCGCGCCGACCAGCCGGTACTTCGGCGAAAACAGCCATACCAGAAAACGCACGAGCCTGTATGTCCAGGGCGTCTTCTTGTCGTTCAGCTTCTCA
The DNA here is from genome assembly GCA_902779945.1 of Oscillospiraceae bacterium. Classification (GTDB taxonomy): domain Bacteria; phylum Bacillota; class Clostridia; order Oscillospirales; family Oscillospiraceae; genus Limivicinus. Next base: position 15,620 of record CACZDN010000008.1, read on the forward strand.
AATGCTTTCATGGCACATTACCTCAATACATGATCTTGCAAAGCGGCATATCACAATCATTATACCACCGGAAAACAAAAGAATCAATCGTATCGGAAGGGGCGCCACATTCGTTTCACAAAAATGCCTTTGGGCATTTTTGCGAAGCGAGAAGGCTTGCAGCCTGCTGCGCGCACTCGCTTGCGGGGGACGCTCGCACACTTGCAGGCTGAGAGGTGTTTTTTGCGAGGTACACGCCCTCGCAAAAAACAGATTGTATTGGTTTTTCGCCTTATGAGGCGAAAAATCAGAGGGGCATTGGCCCCTCTGAAGGGATTTTATGAAATGAAAGTGAAGGGGCGGCCGCGGGCGAAGCAAAGCGGAGACGAAGGATCTTTTTGGAGAAAGATCCTTCGTCACTTTGTTCCTCAGGATGACAAAACGGGAGACGCGTTGGGCGACACCGCAGCGGGCGGCCTTCGGGAGCTTACGGCCTGAGCTGGAGGTACAGGTCGCGGTACTGCCTGGCGGAGTTCTCCCAGGAGACGTCCTTCTCGAGATCGCGGCGGACCATATCGTCCCAGCGGTCGCGGGCGGTGAAGTACAGGGTCTTGGCGCGGTTGACCGCGTCGAGCAGCAGGCCCGCCTCATAGCGGTCGAAGGTGAAGCCGTTGCCCTCGTTGCTGAACTCGTTGTAGGGCTGCACGGTGTCCTTGAGACCGCCGGTCTCGCGCACGACGGGGATCGTGCCGTAGCGCATGGCGATGAGCTGGGTGAGGCCGCAGGGCTCGAACAGGCTGGGCACCAGCAGGGCGTCCGCGCCGGCGTAGATCAGATGCGCCAGGCTCTCGTTGTAGGAGATATAGGCGCAGACCGTGCCCTTGTTGGCGTTCTCATAGTAGCGGAAGGCGTCCTCGTAGCGCTTGTCGCCGGTGCCGAGGACCACGACCTGGGTGTTGCCGTCGATGAACTGCTGGAAGACCGCGTTCACGAGGTCCAGGCCCTTCTGGTCGGTCAGGCGGGAGATGAGGCCGATGACCATCTTGTTCTCGTCCTGCTCCAGCCCCAGCTTTTCCTGCAGGGCGCGCTTGTTGGCCTTCTTGCCCTCGACGGCGCCGGAGACGTCGTAGCGCTCGGCCAGCAGCTCGTCGGTCGCGCTGTTCCAGAGCTCGACGTCGATGCCGTTGACGATGCCGCGCAGCTTGCCCGCGTGGTGGCGCAGGTGCGCGTCCAGATTCTCGCCGTAGAAGCCGGTCTGGATCTCCCAGGCGTAGGTGTTCGAGACGGTGGTGATCATGTCGGCAAAGGCGAGGCCGCCCTTGAGCATGTTGGCGTCCTCATAGCCCTGCTTCATGAAGCCGTAGCCGAAGACATAGCCGGGCAGGCCGGTCCAGTACTGGAGCGTGGGGATGTTGTAGATGCCCTGGAAGCGCAGGTTGTGAATGGTGATCATGCTCCTGGCCCGGCCGACGGGCGTGTTGGCAAAGAGGGTGCGCAGATATACAGGCGCGAGCGCGGCCTGCCAGTCATGGCAGTGGATCACGTCGGGGATCCAGTCCATGTAGTTGAGCGCCGCCAGCGCCGCCTTGGCAAAGTAGCAGTACTTGGGGATGTCGCGCACGAGGTCGGTGTAGGGATTGCCCCAGCTGAAGAAATCGTTGTTGTCAATGAAGTCGTAGACCACGCCGTCCCAGACGTACTCCATGATGCCGACATAGAAGCTGCGGCCGTCAGAGCAGAGATCCATCATGAACGCGCCGCGGTAGACCATCTTCTCCTGATACTTCTGCGGGATGCAGGCGTAGCGGGGCAGGATGACCTTCACGTCGCAGTTCTGCTTGACGAGGGCGCGGGGCAGGGCGTACATCACGTCGCCCAGACCGCCGGTCTTGATGAACGGATAGCACTCCGAGCCGATGAACGCGACGCTGCGCCGCGGCTGCGGCAGCTGCTCCTCTGTGACAACTTCTTCTTCCATAACAGTTTCCTCCACAACAGTTTCTTCGACAGGCTCCTCGACGACAGGCTCCTCAACGACAGGTGCCTCGACGACAGGCTCCTCAACGACAGGTGCCTCGACGACAGGCTCCTCGACGACAGGTGCCTCGACGACAGGCTCCTCGACGACAGGCTCCTCAGCGACAGGCGCCTCGACGACAGGGGCCTCAGCGACGGGGGCCTCCGCGACAGGCGCTTCAACAGCAGGCGTTTCCGTCTTCTTCAAGGTCTTTTTACGGGCGGGGGCTTTTTTCTTCGCAGGGGCCTTTTTCTTCGCAGGGGCCTTCGGAAGCTCAAACTTCGAAGCCGCCTGCTCCTCAGCGACAGGCGCTTCAACGACAGGCTCCTCAACGACAGGCTCCTCAGCGACAGGGGCCTCAGCGACAGGCTCCTCGACGGCAGGTGCCTCCGCGACGGGGGCCTCAACGACGGGCGCTTCAACAGCAGGCGTTTCCGTCTTCTTCACGGTCTTTTTACGGGCGGGGGCCTTTTTCTTCGCAGGGGCCTTCGGAAGCTCAAACTTCGAAGCCGCCTGCTCCTCAGCGACAGGGGTCTCAACGACGGGCTCCTCGGCGACAGGGGCCTCAGCGACAGGCTCCTCGGCGACAGGGGTCTCAGCGACAGGGGCCTCGACGACAGGGGCCTCAACGACGGGCTCCTCGACGACAGGGGCCTCAGCGACAGGGGCTTCAACAGCAGGCGTTTCCGTCTTCTTCAAGGTCTTTTTACGGGCGGGGGCCTTTTTCTTTGCAGGGGCCTTCGGAAGCCCAAACTTCGAAGCCGCCGGTTCCTCCGCCGCGGGTGCCTTGGCAGCGGGCGCCTTCTTTTCCGCGGCTTTCTTCTTGTCAGGCATTGTTTGTTCTCCTTCTATTGTCATATGATGCAAAGTCTGATTTTCAGCTGCCGTTTCTGAAATTCAGAATACCACAGCGGCGGGAATATGTCCAGCGCAAGATTTGCAGAAAGGCCGTCATCCTGAGCGCGGCGAAGGATCGTCTGTGCCCGCGTGTACCGGGGAGAGTCCTTCGCTTCGCTCAGGATGACATGGAATAAAGCGCTCAGGATGATATGAAACAGAGCGCGCGGATCGAGGCGGGTTGAGAGCACCCGGGACATGGGCGGATTATGCGTGCACCCTGATTTCGCCCTCGAAGAGAGTGACGCCGCGGCGGCCGCTGCGCTTGGTCTCGTACAGGGCCTTGTCCGCGCGGTTGAACCAGTCGTTCGGGCCGGAGACCGACGCGCCGTGGGCCGCGCCCACGCTGACGGTAATGGCGGGCACGCCGTCATCCGCCCGCGTCAGGTCCTCGTTGATCCGGCGTATCTTCTTCTCGATGAGGCCGCGCTGCTTCTCGTCCGAATGGAGCATGAACACCACAAACTCGTCCCCGCCGATGCGGCAGACGTAGTCCTCCGAGCGGAAATGGTGCGTGAGCGTGTCGGCGATCTTCTGAAGGACCTTGTCGCCGATCTCGTGGCCGTAGGTGTCGTTGACCTCCTTGAAGAAGTCACCGTCAAAGAGGAGGAGCCAGGTGCTCCGGTAGTCGATGCTGGAGAAGAGCAGATCGTAGCCCGCGCGGTTGTAGACGTGGGTGAGGCTGTCGTGCGTGGCGTTGTAGATTTCGCGCTGGAGGGTGCGCTGTTCGATCGTGTTGTCGCGCACGCTGATGAAGGAGCCCGCGAGGCGGCCCTTCGTGTCGGCGAGGGTGTGCTTGTCCAGCACATAGGATTTGATCCCCGTGCTGTCGTTCATCGTCTTGCCCATCGACCAGTCGCCGCCGGACAAGTCAAGCTCGCCGAAGAGCTCGCCCAGGCGCTCGTTCACGTGGTGGAAGCTGTCCTCCACGACGCCGGTGAGCTCCATCCCGGGCTTGTTGGCCCAGATGCACTGGCCGCTTTCGTCAAAGAAGAACAGGGCCTCGGGCAGCTCAGACGCGATGTTGGAGAGCATACGGTCCAGCAGCAGCAGCGGGCGGTAGTAGAGCGCAAAGTAGAAGACCAGCAGGCCGAAGAGCCCGTAGCAGATCATGGAGCGGTCGATGGGCGTGCGGGAGAAGATGAAGAAGCTCTGGATCACGCCGGTGACCACCATGCTGACAAAGATGACCGCGTAATGCTCGGAATTGATGCGGGAGCTGCGGAGCGTCTTCACGAGGAAAATCACCAGCACGGAAAAAAAGATCGTGTAGCCCAGAAGCCGGTGGAAGGTTTGCCCAAAGTAGGGGATCAGGCGATAGTAGGGCGAACCGTCTGTGAAGATGCGGTCGAGCGCGAAGGCATGGTGAAAGACGAAGTTCAGAAGCAGCTGCGCCACGTCCACCCCCATCAGGGCCAGCAGGCCGAAACGACAGCTGTTTTTGAGCTTCGGGAGGTGGCAGTAGGCGAAGGTGAAGCGCAGCAGGCCGTACAGCACCACGTCCATGCCGATGAAGTAGATGTAATAGCCGATCGTGGCCTGCCACTCCCTGGTGGCCAGGACGATGATCAGGTTGCCGAGCACCGGCGGGATCAGCTCGATGAGCAGCAGCTCAACGGGACGGCTGATCGCCTTGGAGGAATGCCGCGCGGCCCAGGCACAGATCCCCAGCGCAAACGCGATGGCGAAGAAGAAAAGGGCATACTCGGTTCTCATGCAAAACTCCCCATTCATAGGAAACCGGTATTCTCCCCGCCCGTCGGTACAGGAGGGCGGTCCGTCCAAGTCGTATTTTATAGGCAATACCGCATAATTCGGCAAGAGCAGATCCTGAGAAAATTTGGGTTCTGATAAAGGCACTTTTTCGCAGATGTACTTTGTGTACCTCAAGAAATGCTGAAAAACCGAACATCCGGCAAACCGTGCGGCATAAACGGCAGGGGAGGGGCGAGCCCCTCCCCTGTACAGCGGTGACCGGGCTGAGAAGCGGCCCGGTTCCGCGTCTGTCATGCCTGCCCGTTCCAGGCCCTGATCTCACTGCGGAGCCAGTCGGCAAAGACGTCGATGCCCTCGCCCGTTCTGGCGCAGATCGGGATGATCTTCATGTTCGGGTTGAGCCGCCGGACGTACTCCCTGCACTTCTCGATATCAAAGTCGAAATAGGGCAGCACGTCGATCTTGTTGATGAGCAGCACATCGCAGATGGAGAACATGAGCGGGTACTTGAGGGGCTTGTCATGCCCCTCGGGGACGGAGAGGATCATCGCGTTTTTCACAGCGCCGGTGTCAAACTCCGCCGGGCAGACGAGGTTGCCGATGTTCTCCAGAATGGCGAAGTCCACATCGTCCACGCCCAGGCCCTCGAGGCCCTGCTTCGTCATGCCCGCGTCCAGGTGGCACATGCCGCCGGTATGGAGCTGTATGACCTTGACGCCGGTCTTCTCGATGGCCGCGGCGTCCACGTCGGAGTCGATGTCGGCCTCCATGACGCCGATGCGGAACTCGTCCTTCAGCGCGGCGATGGTCCTGCCGAGGGTCGTGGTCTTGCCGGAGCCGGGGGAAGACATCAGGTTCAGCAGGAAAACCCGGTCCTTTTTCAGCTGCTCGCGCAGCTTGTCCGCCTCGCGGTCGTTGTTCTCGAATACGCTCTGCTTGATCTCAAGCACTCTGAATCCTTCCATATCGCACCTCATCACATTGTAATTATATCAGTATCGGCGTCTGAACGTCAGTATACCATCGTCAGGCGAGCAAATCAAGGGCCTCGCGCAGGGCGCGCTCACAGGAGGCGCGGTTTCGATAGAAGGGCTCCGCCGTGTCGGGCCAGTAGAGCGCGCCGCGGGAGGAAAGCTCCGCAAGCGTCCGGCCGGGGGCCGTGTCCGCCTGCGCGCCCCCGTCCGGCACGAGACCCGCGGCGCTGGCTGTCTCCGCGCCGCGGCCGTCCAGCCAGCGCAGAAAGAGCTCCGTCGCCTTCGCGTCCGCCCTGTCCAGCACGGCAAAGCCCATGCGCTCGGCGGGGTACCGTGTCTCCCCGCCCTCCGGCAGCGGCAGGGGCCGGAGCGCAAAGCCCTCCCCCTTCATGCCCGCGGCGGACGAGGAATAGACCACAGCGCAGGGGACGAGACCCTGCCGCACGTACTCCGCCGCGTTTTCGCACACGGCGAGGCCGCCGCGGAAGGAGGCCAGCGCCAGACGGTTGTAGAGCTCCGCCCAGGCGGCGTTCTTCGCATCCTGTTCGGGGTCGCCGAGCATCGTCTCCCCCTCGGAGGAGAGGGCCGCGTACAAAAGATCGGCCCAGCAGCCGCCGGCGAGAAAGGGCGTGTCCGTATTCGCCGCTTCGAGGAGCGCCTCGATGCTCTCAAAATCTGCGTCCGTCAGGGTCGTGTTCACCGCAAGCAGCGGCACGCGCGACCCGATCGCGTGGAAGTCCGTGCCCGGCGCGTCGCTGTCCGTCGCGACGCCCCCGCCGAGCAGCACCGCGCGGCTCTGCGCGCAGTAGAGCAGGTCCGGCCTGCCGCTCTCGAAGGCCGCGCCGAGCGCGTCCTCGTCGGGGTAGCCTGTCGCCTCGACCCGCAGCCCGGTGTCGCGGAAGCAGGAGGACAGCAGGCTCTCCATCACGTTCTGCGGGCAGTCCGTGAGACTGAACCAGAGCGTGAGCCGCCCGGTCCCGGCGCGCTCCCCGCCGTAGCTCACCCGGGCCATCACAAGACAGAGCAGGGCCGCGGTCATGAGAATGAGCACGCGTCTCAGCCGGTTTTGATTCACATGTCCCGCCCCCCTGTCGATAAGGTAATGGAACGCCGCCATGGCTTCGCGGAGCCGAAGGGCCTTCATCGCGGGCGTCCCGCGCGTCAGGATTGCAATACGGTTTGCTTTTTGCCCGCGTACATGGTACAATCTCCGCAACGGGAGGCGATACCATGCGCTGCAAGGCGGTTTTATTCGATATGGACGGCACGGTGCTCGACACGCTTGCCGATCTGACCAACGCCGTCAACCATGTCCTCGCGCTGTATGACATGCCGGCGCGCAGCCCGCGCGAGGTGGCCGGCTTTCTCGGCAACGGCGCGGCCCGGCTTCTGGCCGAAGCCGTTCCGGCGGGCACGCCCAGGGAACAGCTCGGGGAGATGCTGCAGGTCTATCAGCCCTGGTACGACAGCCACTGCGCCATCCTCACCGCGCCCTATCCCGGCATCCTGCCTCTGATGGAGGCGCTGAAGGAGGCGGGAATCAGGCAGGCGGTCATCTCCAACAAGCAGGACAGCGCCGTGCGGCGGCTGGCCGCGCAGCACTTCCCGGGGCTGCTGGAGACCGCCGTCGGCGAGAGCGCGGCCGTGCGCCGCAAGCCGAACCCGGACGCGGTGCTCGCCGCGCTGCGGGAGATGGACGTGAAGCCGGAGGACGCCGTCTACGTCGGGGATACCGAGGTGGACCTGCGCACCGCGGAGAACGCGGGGCTGGACTGCGCCGCCGTCGGCTGGGGCTTCCGCACCGAAGAGCAGCTGCTGCGGGCCGGCGCGCATCGCGTATTTCACACTGCCGAAGAGCTGCTTGCCTGGCTGCTCGCCTGACGCCGTCGGCCGGGTGTATGTCATTCTGAGGAACGAAGTGACGAAGAATCCTGGAGAGATCCTTCGGCTCCGCTTCGCTGCGCGCAGGATGACATGTTTATTTTGCCGCGCGAAGGCTGACGGGTTTATTTCGTGACGCCGGCGGCCTTTTTCAGCTCTTCGAGCCAGGCGTAGGGCACGTCGAGCTCGTTGTCGATGCCGGTGCCGAGGCGGATGTGGGGCTTGTTGTCGCCGTGAAAGTCGCTGCCGCCGGTCCTGATCAGGCCGTACTCGTCCGCAAGGCCCTCGAGATAGGCGACCTGTTCTTCGTCGTAGCCGCTGTAGCGGCACTCCATCCCGCGCAGACCGTGGTCCATGCAGAGCTCAATGAGCTCGCGCAGCTCACGGTCGTTCTTTTTGTACTGGAAGGGGTGGGCCAGCACCGGCACGCCGCCGGACTCCACAATGGCCTCCACCGAGGTCTCGATGGGGATGATCGTGCGCGGCACATAGTAGCGCTGCCCGCGGTCGACAAAGCGCGCGAAGGCGTCGTTCATGTTCTCGGCCAGACCCAGCTCCACCAGGATGCGCCCGAAGTGGGGGCGGCCGATCACCTCGCCGAAGCGCTCCTTCATATTCTGATAGCTCACGGGCAGACCGTCGGCGGCCATGAGCGCGGCGATCTTCTCGTTGCGGCGGTCGCGGTCGTCGATGACGTCCGCCAGCAGCGGGATCAGGTTCTCGAGGTAGTAGCCCAGGATGTGCACCGACACGCCGTATTTCGTGCTGACCTCGATGCCGGGCACGACCTCCACGCCGTAGTCCAGCCCGGCGGAGAGCGCTTCGCCGTGGCCGAGTATCGTGTCGTGATCCGTGATCGCGATCGCCCGCAGGCCCTTCTCCGCCGCGAGGCGCACGACCTCCCGGGGCCGGCAGGTGCCGTCCGAGGCCGTGGTATGGATATGCAGATCAATTTCTCTCATGGGTTCATTCGCCTGATTTCTCTGTTTGCTTTTTCGTAGATCATTTCCGGCTCCTCGCCGATGAAGAATTCCCCGTTTTCATAGAGCACGCGGCCCGCCACCATGGTCAGGCGCACGTTCTCCTTCGAGCCCGCGTAGACGATGTTGCGCGGGATGTTGTGCAGCGGCTGCATGTTGGGCCGCCGCAGGTTCAGCACGACGAGGTCGGCCCGCTTGCCGGGGGCGACGTCGTCGCAGTCCGAAAGGCCCATCGCGCGCGCGCCGCCGACACAGGCCATCTCCAGCACCCGGTCCGCGCCGCCCGCCGCGGCGTCAGAGCGCGTCACCTTCTGCAGGACGCTTGCAAGGTACATCTCCCGGAAAAAGTCGAGGGCGTTGTTGCTGGCCGCGCCGTCGGTCCCAATGGCCATGGGCACCCCCGCCTCCGCGAGCCTGTCCAGCTCCGCCACCCCGCTTGCGAGCTTGAGATTCGAGCAGGGGTTGGTGACCGCCCAGAGCTTTTTCTCCGCGAAGAGCCTGACGTCCGCGTCGCTCATCCACACGCAGTGGAAGCCGCCCCCGCCGTAATCGAAAAAGCCGATGCTGTCCAGAAGCTGCGGCGGCGTCATGTGATAGCGCTCCACACAGCCCTGCACCTCCGCCCTCGTCTCGCACAGATGGGTGAAGCAGGGCTCTTTGTATTGATGCGCAAGCTCCGCCATATAGCGCATCCGCTCCATGCAGGTGGTGTACTCCGCGTGGATGCCGAGGCGGTAGGACACCAGCTCATGCAGGGAATTGAATTTGAGATATTCCCGCTCGATGTCCTTCGGGTCCCTGTCGAAGTTGTTGAGACCCGAGCAGATCACCGTGCGAAAGCCGCTGTCGATGTTGGCGGCGGCGTAGGCGTCGTTTTTGACGTACATGTCAAAGCTCGCCGTAATGCCGGAGGAGAGGTATTCGAGAATGCCGAGGCGCGCGAAGAGGTACACCGCGTCGGGCGTGAGCTTCGCCTCGTTCGGAAACACCTGGCGGGTGAGCCAGTCCTGCAGGGGCATATCGTCCGCAAAGGAGCGCAGGAAGGTCATCGCCGTGTGGGTGTGGGCGTTTTTGAAGCCGGGCAGCAGAAGGTCCCCACGAAGGTCGATCTCCCGCTCAAAGGCCGGCAGGGTCCCGGGCCGCGGCCCCGCGAAGCAGATGCGCCCGCCGTCGGTCCAGACCTCGTCCTCCGTCACGCGCATCCCGCCCTCAAAGCGCAGGACGCGCCCGTTGTAAAAGCGTATCATTTGCCGCTCCTTTCCAGTCTCGCGCACATCTCGTCGTGGGCCATGAGCTCGAGCGTGTCGTCCAGAGGCGAAAGCTCCCCGCTGCCGGTTTTCCGCTCCAGCGCGCGCCGCAGCAGAAGGTCGGCGAAGGCCGGGTTTTTCGGCAGCAGCGGCCCGTGGCTGTAGGTGCCGAAGACGTTTTTGTAGCGCGCGCCCTCCGTGCCGTCCTCGCCGTTGTTGCCGAAGCCCGCGAGGACCCTGCCCAGCGGCTCGACTCCGGAGCCGAGACGGGTCTTGCCGCTGTGGTTTTCAAAGCCAACCACGGTGAAGCCGCCGAGCTCCTCCGGAACTCTGAACATGTAGTTTCCGATCATGCGCTTTTTCGCGCCCACGGTGCAGAGGTCGAGCGCGCCCACAAAGTCGCAGCGCTCCCCCTCGTGCGTCTCGTAATACGCGCCGAGCATCTGGTAGCCGCCGCAGATGGCGAGCACGCACACCCCGTCCTCGATCGCCGCGACAAGCTCGCGGTCGCGCCCGCGGTGCAGATCGTCCAGCAGCACCTGCTGCTCGAAGTCCTGCCCGCCGCCGATGAACACGAGGTCGAAGCCAGCCAGGCTCTCCCTTGCGCCGATGGGCATTTTCGTGACCGACGCGCCGATCCCGCGCCAGTGCAGGCGCTGCGTCAGACAGCGGATGTTGCCGCCGTCACCGTAGAGGTTCAGCACGTCGGGATACAGATGACAGATTTTCAGTTCCATAGTCTTCCTTTCATGAGCGCTCCCCGAGGAAAATACAAATCGTTTTTGCCGCAGCCTGGCCACGGCAAAAACACCACGAGGGGGGCAGAGCGAACCCTCGCGCCGACCGGGCACGGCGCCTCTCACGCGGAGCCGTGCGCGATAAGCGCGGGTCCTCGATTGCGATCTTTGGGCGCAATCGAATCATACCCAGAATTCGTCGCCGCCGCAGTGGCGGATCAGCGTCTCGCGCAGCTCCAGCATGGCGGTGTAGGTGGGGATCATGCAGACAAGGCGATCCTCGGACTCGAGCGCCGTCACCAGCTTCTCATAGTCCCGCTCAATCTCCACAAAGCGCGGGTCGACGCCGGCGTATTTGATGCGCACGGCCATGTCGGGTGCCCGGTCGCCCGAGACGATCACCTTCTCCAGCCTGCCGGAGAGGGCGCAGAGCTTTTCAAAGCCCGCGTCCCAGATCCAGGAGACGTCCGTCCCGTCGGCCGCGCGGTCGTTGAGACAGACGACGAGGACGAATTTCTCCTTCACGTTCTGCAGAAAGTCCAGCACCTGGTTGCAGCCGGCGGGGTTTTTCACCAGCATGAGCTTGGCCCCGACCCTGCCGAGGGCAAAGTTCTCCATGCGCCCGAAGCCGCATTTGAAGCTCGCCACCGCGGAGATCGCGGCCTCCGTGCCGAGACCCATCTCCGTCACCGCGGCGACGGCCCCGATCGCGTTGTAGACGTTGTACATGGCGGGCAGATTGACCTCGGCGAGATACCGCTTCCCACGCGCGCGCAGGACGATGCTGCTGCCCTCGGCGGTCTGGGCCGGGATGTCGGTCACGGCGTAGTCCGCGTCGGGCCTGCGGTAGCCGCAGGCCGGACAGCGGTAGCCGCCAAGATGGCCGTAGGTGATGTAGTCGTATTCGTATTCCGTCTTGCAGCGGATGCAGTGGCTGGCGTCGGAAAGCTCGCTCCGCTCGCCCGAGGGGACCGCGCCCCGGTCGATGCCGAAGAAGCGGATCTCATGGTGCAGCTCCCGCAGCGAAGCGGTCAGCGAGCAGTCGGCGTTGAGGCAGACAGTGATCGGCTCGCGCAGCGACGTGAGGGCCGTGCGGATGTTCTCCAGCGTGTGCGTCACCTCGCCGTAGCGGTCGAGCTGGTCGCGGAAGAGATTCGTCACCACGACCACCTGCGGCCTGAGCTGGGGGAAGACCTTCACGGCGGCGGCCTCGTCGCACTCGATGACGGCGTATTCCTTCCGGCATTTGCCGAGGAGCGTGGAGTTCATCACAAACTCCGTCGTGATGCCGGAGATGAGGTTTGCGCCGGAGCGGTTGGCAAAATAGCTTTTGCCCTGCTCCGTAAAGGCCTGCTCGATCATGCGGGCGGTGGTGGTCTTGCCGTTGGTGCCGGTAATGGCGACGGTCTTCACGCCCCGCGCGAGGATCGAAAGCAGCTCCGGGCACACTTTCAGCGCCCAGCGTCCGGGCATGGCGGTCCCGCCGCGGCGCAGCACGCGCGAGAGGCCGCGCAGCAGCTTGCACAGACAGATCGCGACAAACGCACGAAAAGACATAAAAACGTTCTCCTTGCGATTTTGAATTTCAAAACAGGAAATGATTATAACACAGCAAATCCCCATGCGGCAAGCCCCGCCGCAATAAATAAAAGCTGATTCATGGGGATTTACATGTGCGTGAAATCCGGCTGCCGTGTAAGCGGCGAGGATTTCGCACGCTCAAAAACAACTATGGCAACACCGCACAATCCGCCTTCGGCGCCTCCTGGAAAAATTGCGCCCTGACTTCGTCATTTTTCTTGAAATATACAAAGTATCCCTGCAAAAAACTGCCTTCATCAGAACCCCAAATTTTCTCAGGATTCGCTCTCGCCGCATTATGCGGTGTTGCCCTATAGAGGCGTCAGCTTTTATAGTATATTCCCCACGGCAGGCAATTTGCGCCGGAAAAAGAAAGTTCCCCCTGTACGTCCGGGCGTTTTTCGGCTATAATGGACGCGCATTTCAAGATAGAAGGAAGGCCATTTGCCATGCATGACAGCGATATACCGGCACTGCTGTGCCAAACCGAGCGCGAGGCGGCGGCGCTCATCCTCCAGGCCCACGACATCCTGGCCGAGAAAAAGACCGACCGGCGCGACGTGGTCACCGCCTACGACAAGCGGGTACAGGAGCTGCTGATCGAGCGCCTGTCCGCCGCCGTCCCCGGCGCGCGCTTCTTCTGCGAGGAGAACGACCGGCACGACGATCTGCACGCCGAGCACGTCTTCATTATCGACCCCATCGACGGGACGATGAACTTTGTGCGCGGCTTTCACCACAGCTGCATTTCCATCGCGTACATGCGCCGGGGCGCGCTGCGCGCCGCGGCGATCTGCAACCCCTATGTAAACGAGCTCTTCACCGCCGTCAAGGGCGAAGGCGCGTTCCTCAACGGGCGGCCCATCCATGCCTCGGAGGAGGCCCTGGGCGAGACGCTGGTCTGCTGCGGCACAGCGCCGTACGACACCGGACTTGCCGACCGGAGCTTCGCCCTGATGAAGAAGGCGTTTCTCAAGGGCCTTGATATCCGGCGCGAGGGGGCGGCGGCGCTGGACCTCTGCTCGGTCGCGGCGGGCCGGGCCGGCGTGTATTTCGAGCTGGGCCTCTCGCTCTGGGACTACGCGGCGGGCAAGCTCATCGTTGAGGAGGCCGGCGGCGTCTGCTGCACCATCGACGGCGATCCCATGCCTCTGGACCCCTCGCGCCCCACGGTGGTCGCGGGCGGCAGGCGCGCGGTCGAGGAGTTCCTGGCGCTCGCGCGGGAAGCGTAAGCCCCGGCGCCAAAACGGACGACAACAGAAAAAGCGTGCGGCAAATTCCCAATTGAATTTGCCGCACGTTTTCCATTTTCACGCGCCCGCGCGCACCGCCGATGGCGCCGTTACACCGGCGCCGTCAGTGAAACCGGTTCTGCCCTGCGTCGTAGCGGAAGCCCGCCTCGGCGAGTGTTTCCTCCAGCGCGGCGCGGTCGAGCTCCCGGTCCTCGCACAGGGCGTCGAGGTCGGGGTATTCGTCCCGCAGGCGGGTGTTGACCCAGCTCAGCAGGATCATGGGGTCCTTTGGGATCATGGCAGTCTCAGAGAAGCTCGTTGATTTTGGCCTCGATGGTCCTGGCCACATCCTCGGGGACGATCTTCTTTTTGACGACGAGATCGAAGATTTCCCCGCAGGTCTTCCTGTTGAAGAGCTTGATGGGGTACTTCATGATCTGGGGCGCGTACTGCTCGATGATGGCCTTGCACTGGGGGTTTGCAAAGCAGTCCTTTACGGTCAGACTTCTGAAATCCATGGGTCCACCTCCAAATGATTCGTATAGTCAGTTTACCACGGAAGCGCCCGCCGGTCAAGCGTGGGCCTCGAAGGAGGCGTGGGGGTTGGTGGCCTCGGTCTGCTCGAGCATGGCGGCGGCCCACTCGCTGCCGCCCTCCTTGGCGCGGGTATACCAGCGGCCCGCCTCGTCTAGATTCTGCGTCACGCCGAGACCGTTCTGGTACAGGTAGCCGATCTGGGCCTGGCCCTGGGCGTTGCCCTGCTGGGCAGCGCGGTTGTTCCACTCCATGGCGCGGGCGTAGTCGATGTCCGTGCCGAGACCGTTCTGGTACATGTACCCGAGCTGGGCCTGCGCGCCGGCTTCATCCTCGTCGGCGGCGCGGAGATAGTACTCCATCGCTTTCGCGTAGTCCTGGGTCAGACCGCCCCGACCGTCGAGATACAGGTCGCCCAGCAGCTTCATCGCGGCGGGATTGCCATCGTCCGCGAGATTCTGCAGACCGGGCACGGCGCGGGCGCACAGCTCCTCCGCCTTCGCGGCGTCGACCTTGCGGGCGGTCTCCACGGCGTAATTACCGGTGGCGTCGGCGGCGTTGCTTACGTGGTTGGGCGCGGCGGCGTTGAAGAAGTCCGCCAGACTCATGAGCTCAAAGGGCGTGAGGTTCGAAGCGCCCGCGGCTTTGGTTGCGGCGTCGAGGGCGAGGTCGTGGTTTTTCTCCACGCCGCGGCCCTTCGCAAAGCACTCGCTGAGGTAGCACATGCTCATGCCGTAGTCCGGCGAAGCGGGGTCCACCTCGTCCGCGACGGCGACGAACTTGATGTAGCGGCGGGTCGCCTCATCCTGATCCATCGCGCGCCCGTTGCCGAAGCGTGCCGCGTCGGCCAGCAGGTAGGCGGCGCTGGGAATGCCGCCCGCGGCGGCGATCTCCAGAAAGTGGAGGGCGCGGCTCTGGTTCATCCGGATGCCGAGACCGAGGTAGTACGCCTTGCCCAGCAGCGCCGCGACGGAGGCGTCCCCACTGTCGGCCAGGGTGCTGGCCTTCTCGAAGGCTTTGGCATAATCGCCGCTGTCAAACAGGGCCGAGGCTTCCGCGGCGAGGGACGCGACATCGGCGCTCTCCGCGCAGGCGGGGGCGCACAGGGACAGCGACAGAACAAGCAGCAATACGGCTGCGATGATTCTTTTCATGACACAAGACTCCTTTGACATTTTCGGTAACTTTGCTATTATAGTACGCTCTCCCGCGGTTTTCAACTGACGAAACAGGGCGGGGCGTAAATTTTTTGCAAACTGACAGACGACAGGGAGGCGGGATTTGTTCCAAACACTGTGTTTATATGGATTTTTCCTATGGATTTTTCACGCGCATCCTGTTATACTGTCACTGTTAGAAAGGATATGGCCGGGCTCTGCCCGGATAATGGAAAGGAGATAAAACCATGGGTCTTATCAAAGCAGGCCTGAGCGCCGTCAACAGCGTGCTCGCCGATCAGTGGAAGGAATATTTTTACTGCGATTCCCTCGACAGCGACGTGCTGGTCGTCCGCGGCCAGAAGAAGCAGAGCAAGGGCTCCGGAAACCGCGGCAGCGACAATGTCATCTCCAACGGCTCCATCGTCGCCGTGGCCGACGGCCAGTGCATGATCATCGTCGATCAGGGCAAGATCACCGAGCTCTGCGCCGAGCCGGGCGAGTTCCAGTATGACGCCTCCAGCGAGCCGTCCATCTTCTCCGGCAGCCTGGGCGAGAGCATCAGGGAGACCTTCAAGGTCCTCGGCAGGCGCTTCACCTTCGGCGGCGAGATCCCCAAGGACCAGCGCGTGTACTACTTCAACACCAAGGAGCTCGTCGGCAACAAGTACGGCACCCCTTCGCCCGTGCCCTTCCGCGTGGTCGACCAGCGCGCCGGCATCGACATCGACATCGGCATCCGCTGCTTCGGCGAGTACTCCTACCGCATCGAAAACCCCATCCTTTTCTACACCAACGTATGCGGCAACGTGAGCACCGCCTACACCCGCGACCAGATCGACAACCAGCTCAAGACCGAGCTGCTCACCGCTCTCCAGCCCGCCTTCGCCAGGATCTCCGACATGGGCATCCGCTACTCCAGCCTGCCCGGACATACCACCGAGATCGCCGACGCCCTCAACGAGGTGCTGTCCGCCAAGTGGCGCGATCTCAGGGGTCTCGAGATCGTCTCCTTCGGCGTGTCCAGCGTCAAGGCCAACGAGGAAGACGAGAAGATGATCAAGGAGCTGCAGCGCAACGCGGCCTTCCGCGATCCCACCATGGCGGCGGCGCACCTCGTCGGCGCGCAGGCGGCGGCCATGCAGGACGCGGCCAACAACGCTTCCGGCGCGGCGGTCGGCTTCATGGGGATGAACATGGCGGCCCAGGCCGGCGGCGTGAACGCGGCGAATCTCTACGCCATGGGCAGCGCCCAGCCCGCGCAGCAGCCCGCAGCGCCCGCACCCCAGGCTGACGGCTGGATCTGCCCCGCCTGCGGCAAGCAGGCCTTCGGCAAGTTCTGCACCGAGTGCGGAGCCAAAAAGCCCCAGGCCGACGGCTGGACCTGTCCCTCCTGCGGCGCGGTGAACAAGGGCAAATTCTGCGCCGAGTGCGGGGCCAAAAAGCCCGCGGAGGCGCTCCTGTACAAGTGCGACAAGTGCGGCTGGGAACCGGAGGACCCTGCCCATCCGCCGAAGTTCTGCCCCGAGTGCGGAGACCCCTTCACCGAGGAAGACGCCGTAAAGTGAGCATGACGCCGCAAGTGAGGTGATTCCTGTGGCAGACCAGATCAGCAATTACCAGTGCCCGTCCTGTACGGGACCCCTGCGCTTCGACGGAAAGACCGGCAGGCTCCAGTGCGACTACTGCGGCAGCAGCTTCAGCGTGCAGGAGATCGAGGCGCTCTATCAGGAAAAGGACGAGGCGGCGGCCCAGGCCATGGAGAACACGGTCAGCGCCGAGGGGGAGTGGAGCGGCGCAAGCGCGAGCTGGGCAGGCGAAGAGGGCCTGCGGGCCTACAACTGCCCGAGCTGCGGAGCGGAGCTTATCTGCGACGAGACCACCGCCGCGACCTCCTGCCCCTATTGCGGCAACCCCTCCATCGTGCCCGGCCAGCTCAGCGACATGCTCAGGCCCGACTACGTCATCCCCTTCAAGCTCTCGAAGGAGGAGGCCAAGGCCGCGCTGAAAAACTACTACCGCGGCAAGAAGCTCCTGCCCCGGGCCTTCTCCGATCAGAACCACATCGAGGAGATCAAGGGCGTGTACGTGCCCTTCTGGCTCTTCGACGGCAAGGCGGACGCGGACATGCAGTTTCAGGGCACCCGCGTCACGTCCATGCCGCAGGGCAACGCCATGGTCACTACCACGGATTTCTTCCGCATCCTGCGCTCCGGCACGGTGAGCTTTGAGAAGATCCCCGTCGACGCCTCCAGCAAGATGCCGGACGCGCATATGGACGCCATCGAGCCCTATGATTACAGCGAGCTCAAGCCCTTCTCCAACGCCTACCTGCCGGGCTTTCTGGCCGACAAGTACGACGTGGAGCCCGAGGCCTGTTATGCCCGCGCGGACGAGCGGGCGGAGAACACCGCGGTCGATCTGGTATCCCGGACCGTCAGCGGGTATTCCAGCGTCGTCCCCCAGGGCCGGCAGGTCCACATCCGCCGCGGCAGGGTCAGCTACGCGCTGCTGCCCGTCTGGATGCTCTCCACGCGCTGGAACGGCAAGAGCTATCTCTTCGCCATGAACGGCCAGACCGGCAAGCTCATCGGCGACCTGCCGGTGTCCTCCGGGCGGGCCTTCGCGTGGTTCGCGGGGCTGACGGCGGCGTTCACGGCGCTGCTGTCCGTCATCATGTACTTTTTCTGAGGAGGGGCGCGCATGAAAAAGCTTTGGATCTCCCTCCTCCTCGCCCTCGCGCTGCTGCTGAGTCTCGGCGCGGGCGCCTTTGCCGAGGCGCGGCTCGAGTATGTGACGGACGAGGCGGGCATACTCTCCGAGGACACGCGCCGGGAGCTCAACGAGAGGGCGCGGCAGATCTCCGAGGACACGGGCTGCGGCGTGTACGTCGTCGTGGTCAAAGACTGCCGTGACTACGTCAACGGCGGCATCGAGACCTTCGCCGAGGAGGTCTTTGAGGAATACGGCCTCGGCTATGGCAGCACGCACGACGGCGTGATGCTCGCCATGAGCATGTCGGAGCGGGACTACGACATCTACGCCCACGGCGATTTCGGCAACTACGCGTTCACCGACTACGGCAAGGAACAGCTTGCGGAGAGCTTTCTGGACAACTTCCGCCGCAACGACTGGGCGGGCGGCTTCCGGGACTTCGTTGACAACAGCGAAGATATGATCCGCCGCGCGAAGAACGGCGACCCCGTGGACCAGTGGATCCCCGATCCGGTGCAGGACCCGGGGCCGAGTCTCAGCGCCGGCGAGCTGGGCCTGAGCGCGCTCATCGCCGCCGTCTTCGGCGGGACCATGGTGGGCGGCATGAAAAGGCAGATGAAGACCGCCGTCAGGCAGACCCGCGCGGAGAACTACGTGGCCCAGGGCGGCGTGAAGCTCAGCCGCCAGGACGACCAGTTTGTCAACCGCACAGTCAGCCGCCAGGTGATCCGGCGCGACCCGCCGAGCGGCGGCAGCCGCCCGGGCGGAGGCCACTACGGCGGCACCACCATCAGCGGCAGCCACGGCGGCTCCCACCACAGCGGAAAGTTTTAGGGCAACACCGCATAATTCGGCAAGAGCAGATCCTGAGAAAATTTAGGGCAATACCGCATAATTCGGCAAGAGCAGATCCTGAGAAAATTTGGGTTCTGATAAAGGCACTTTTTCGCAGATGTACTTTGTGTACCTCAAGAGTTGCCTTAGGTTCTGATAAAGACACTTTTTTGCAGATGTTCTTTGTGTACCTCAAGAAAAAGGCTCGAAATCAGGACACATATTTTCCAGGAGATGCCGCAGGCGGATTATGCGGTGTTGCCTTAGATATACGCAAATACGCGCCGCATCGCGGCGCGTATTATTTTTTTCGTTTCTGCATGGCGTAGGTGTTGCGCTCCCAGAAGACGCCGTCGGCGTAGCCCTGGATGTTCCCATCCCGCGCCGCCATCTCTAGGCGCTTTTCGCACCAGACACAGTAGCGCGGGTTCTGCTCGATCCCGATAAAATGCCGGCCCAGCTTCTTCGCCGCGACGGCGCTGCTGCCGGAGCCGAGGAAGGGGTCGAGCACCACGCCGCCCGGCGGGCAGCTCGCGAGGATGAGCTTGGCCATGAGCTTTTCCGGCTTCTGTGTGGGGTGGGCGGTATTCTCCGGCATGGACCAGTAGGGGACGGAGAGATCATCCCAGAAGTTGGAGGGCGCGGTGTCGCGGAAGCGGCCGTCCGCCGTCTCCTCCCAGTCCTTCGGCTGCCCGTCCTGCCGGTAGGGGGCCAGGACGCGGCGGCGCTGTCGGACCGCCCCGGCGTCGAACCAATAGCTGTCCGACGCTGTGGCAAACCAGATGTCCTCCAGGGCGTTTTTCCAGTTCCTGCTTGCGCCGCGGCCCTTCTCGCGCTGCCAGGTGATGCGGTTTCGAAGCGTCAGCCGCTCGCTCAGCAGCGGCCCGATCACAAGACTCGAACGCCAGTCGCAGCAGACGTAGACGCTGCCGTCCGGCTTCAGAAGCGGCAGGGCGAGGTCGAGCCAGCGGGCGGTATACGCCGCGTAGTCCTCGTCCCGCATACGGTCGAAGCGCACGCCGTGGTAGTCCTTGCGCAGATTGTAGGGGGGATCGGCGATCAGCAGGTCCGCGCACGAGCGCGGCAGCAGCGGCAGCACGTCGAAGCAGTCGCCGCAGATCGTGCGGTCGAGCGCGTCCCCGAGCGCGCAGGGCGTATCCGCGCGCAGACAGCGGGCGAGGTATGCGCCCCCTTCGTCGAGCGGGAGGTCGATGGTCTTGTTCTTCGGCGCTTTCACAGGATCGCCCCTTTGCAGTTTGTCCGAAACATCTTCTGCCTGTTATGTGCAGCGCTTGCCGTTCTGAGAGACGAAGCGACGAAGAATCTTTGCTTTTTGGCAAAAGCTCCATCGCCTGTGCCCAGGATGACACGGGGATTCACAGCGCCTCCGGCGAGACGCGCACGAAGGGCGCATCCTCCACACCCTCAAGGCCGCAGAGGGCATAAAAGGCGCCGCCGTCCCGGAGGCTCCGCAGCCGCCAGGGGCGCGCGTCCACGCCCTGCCGGAGCGTGACCGCATCCCCGAGGGAGACGGAAAAGTCCTCCAGCGGCAGGGCGAGACCAAGCCCGACGGCCTTGATGAAGCTCTCCTTGCAGGTCCAGAGACGGAGAAAGGCGGCCTCCCGTTCGCCCTCCGGCAGGGAGAAGAGCCACGCGCGCTCCTCCGGGTGGAAGAAGCGCCGCGCGACGGCGAGGTCGATCCCGCTCGCCGTCTCCACGTCACAGCCAACCGGGGCGGGGGAGACCGCGCAGAGCGCAAGCTCCCCGCTGTGGGAGAGATTGAAGTGAAAATCCGGCAGCGCCGGGAAATACGGCTTCCCGTTCTCCGACACGGCGGGCTCCGTGACCGGCAGCCCCTGCGCCGCGAGGGCATAGTTCAGAAGCAGCCCCGCGCCCAGCGAGAGCCGCCGCGCCCTCGCAACGCGAAGGCGCCCGATCTTCTCCTGCCGCGACGTGGGCACGGTCCGCAGCAGCCGCGCAAAAAGCGCCGCGTCCTTCAGCGCCTCCGTCGAGGCGAGATAAAGCGTCGTACGCATGTCCGCGCCTCCCCGTGCCGTTTTGGGATCAGCGCAGACGCGTCCTGCCTCTCTCCGAAAAGGGGAGGGGTCGATCCCCCACCCGCTTCGCGGGAGCCCCCTTTTTCGAAAGGGGGCTCGGATGGCGCGCTGCCGAACGCTGATTTCCGGGAAATACTTTACCACACGCGCACCGAAAGCACAACCAAAACAATGCGGACGGCTGGCAGAGGCATGTCCGGCGGCGCAAAAAATCTCCCCCGCCGTGTGGCGGGGGAGAAGCTGTGTTATGGGGTTTCCGGATGCCGCTTATCTCAGATGTCGTGCTTTCTGAGCTTGGGGATCAGGACGACGACCGCGGTGCCGGAGAGCAGGAGGAAGGCCGCCCACAGGCCGAGATTGCTCTCGTCGCCGGTCCTCGGGCTCGCGCCGCCCTGCGCGGTGGTCAGGATCTGGAAGGTGGTGCTGCAGTAATCGCCGTAGCTGGTCAGCGCCTTGAGAGTGTAGGTGTTGCCGGCGCTGCGCTTGTTCAGGAACTCATAGCTCAGGGTGATGGTCTTGCCGTTGGCGGACAGGGCGTAGTCCACACCGTACTCCAGCGGGATGTTGCCGACGTACACCTGGGCCACGGGATCGTCGCACAGGAAGCGGAGGTTCCGGATGCTGTTGATGACGTGCTTGTCGGAGTCGATCGGGACGAGCTTCGCGCCGATGCGGAAGGTGACCGTGTTGGTGCACATGCCGTACTTCATCTCGACAACCTGCAGGGTGTAGGTGCCGGAGGGCAGGCTGTTCAGGAAGTTCGTGCCGAGGGCGAAGTTGCCGTTGTCAAAGTCCCAGAACTGGTTGTAGTTGACTTCCTTGGTGGGGATGGAGCCGGCGCCGTAGCCGTAGCGGAGAATGACGGTGTACTGGTTGGGGAAGCGGCGCAGATTCATCAGATCAGACCAGAACATCAGGTAATCGTCGCCGCTGGTCCAGGCGTAGGAGTAGCTGGGCTCCAGATACCAGTTCTGACCGGTGTAGGGATTCAGGGAGCCGTTGTCCTCGGAGGTCTTGACAATGAAGGTGTTGGTGGACTTTACATACTCGCTGGTGTCCGACGCGTTGGGGAAACCGATGAAGTAGTAGGTATCATCGGGCATGGAGTCCAGATAGGTCTTGGACAGGGTCACGGTGTTGCCCGCCAGGCTGTACTCACTTACCGCGAGAATGTGGGTGTAGGAGCCGGTGATGGAGGCGACACCGAAGCGCTTCATCTGGGAAATGCCGACGCCGGTGACGGCGATGGCCATGGAGTTGTCCTTATACTTGGTGTAGGTGGCGGGGCTGGCGGAGAAGGCGTACTTGCTGGAGTCGCTGTAGTCGCCCGCGTTGACCGTGACATAGGCCATCTTCACAGGCACGTCGTCCCTGCGCAGACCGTAGAAGAAATAGGTGTTGGGCGTCAGGGTCTTCAGCCAGGAGCCGCGGAGGATCATCTTGTCCGTGCCCATATCGTAGTTCTGACCGGCAGACATGTTGACCAGGTTCGCACCGGTGGAGGAGGTGCTGTAGGCATAGCCCGCGGGGAAGCTGTCGCCGGCAAGACCGAAGGTGCCCTTGATTTCGACGGTCGCGTCAGCATCGGTGTCGGTCTTGCGGATGACCGTCTTGTTCTGGGAGAAATCGTTGTAGGTCACATTGGCGGGGGCGGGAGACGCAAACGTCTCCTTGTCGGACACGCCGGAGCCGAACACGAACTCGGTTTCGCCGTCCTTGGACTTGTCCTGCTGCTCAGCGTCGCCCTTGAAGTCGAAGCTGTCGCCTGCGGGCTGGGCCGCCGGGGCGTCGCCGAAGGCAAACTCGGAGCCGGCGTTGTCGTTGGAGCTGCTGCCTGCGACGGAGCTGCTGCCCGCATCAAAGCTGAAGCCGCTGTCGCCGTCGAAGCTGAAACCGCTGTCGCCGCCGAAGTCGGAGCTCTGGGCGAAGCCTGCGCTGTCGCCGCCGTCACTGAAGCTGAATTCCGCCGCGAATGCGCTCCCTGCGAAGAGGCCGAAGCACATTACGCCGACCAGAATCATAGACAAGACTTTAGAAAAAGTTTTCATGATGTCCTCTCCTTATATACTGATTTGTTTTGAGCTGTTATGATACAACGCAAAAGCAAAGCCTGCAGTTCTCTACTGTTGCGGTGCAGCTATAATGTAACACGGTCGTCCGGAAAATGCAAGAGTTTTTTCATTTATTTGCGGTAAGTTTTTTCCTGTTTGTAACCAAAATGAAAATCACGCAGGTTTTCCGCCGTCATTTTTCGAGCGGATCAGCGCAGCGCAGGCCGCTTTTTCAGTGCCCTCGCGCATCCCGAAACCGGGAAGGGGGGGCTCGCCATGCCGCCCTTGCTCCGCCTGTGCTTATATGACGGCAGGATGTGCGCGTTTGTTCCGGGGCGGGAGAAAAAATTTTTGTGTTGGGACGTGTTTTTTAACGTATTCTATAAAGTAGAAGATTTTTATTGACAAAACGCTTGCGCTTCTATTATAATACCAATTCGGCGGCCCCTGCCGCTCAGGAACTGTCAACTGCTTCGCCGGCCTCCCGGCCGGGGATGTTGAGTAATTTTGTGAATCCCAAGGATTCAAAGAAAGGAGTGCACCCCATGCTTCGTACCTATCAGCCCAAGAAGCTCCAGCGCAAGAAAGAGCACGGCTTCCGCAAGAGAATGAAGACCGCGAACGGCCGCAAGGTTCTCGCCCGCCGCAGAGCGAAGGGCAGAGCGCAGCTCAGCGCCTGAGGCGCACCGTGAACAGAATCGGGAATATTTCACAGGGCGGAGAGATCCGCCCTTTAGGCGCTTATGCGGGCAAAAAGCGGGGAGAGACGTGAACAAGAGCTATACCCTGAAAAAGAACAGCGACTTTCGCCGCCTCTACGGAAAAGGGAAGAGTACGGCGACGCCGTATCTCGCGCTCTACTGCCGGAAAAACCGGCTGGACCACAACCGCGCGGGCTACACCGTGTCCACAAAGCTCGGCCATGCCGTGGTGCGCAACCGGGTCCGCCGCCGCTTTCGGGAGATCGTGCGCCTGAACCGGGAAAGACTCCTGCCGGGCTACGATCTCGTGCTCGTCGCGCGCAGCCGCGCCGTGGATGCGGAGTACCGCAAGCTCGAGCGCGCCTATCTCACGGCGTGCCGGAAGCTCGGTATCCTGCGGGAGGGCGCGGAATGAAGCAAGTCCTGCTGGCCCTCATCCGCTTTTACCGGCGCTTTCTCTCGCCCCTGCGCCAGCCCTGCTGCCGCTTTACCCCGACCTGTTCACAGTACGCCATGGAGGCCATCGAAAAATACGGCGCCCTGCGGGGCGGCTGGATGGCTCTCCGCCGTATCTGCTGCTGCCACCCGTTCTATCACGGGCGGCGCGGCCTCTACGACCCCGTACCCTGAGGGGTCCATCTCAAAGAATTGAACTGAGGAATGAATTATGTCATTTGGGGAAATCATTACCTGGCCCTTTGCCAAGCTGATGGTCTGGCTCTATGAGCTGACCGGCAACTACGGCGTGGCGCTGTGCCTGTTCGCGCTGGCCGTCAACCTCATCATGACCCCCTTCATGGCCAAGAGCAAAAAGAGCATGATGCGCTCCTCCCGCCTCCAGCCCAGGATCCAGGAGCTGCAGAAGCGGCACGAGGGCAACCAGCAGAAGCTCAATGCCGAAATGCAGAAGCTCTATCAGGAAGAGGGCATCAACCCCATGTCCGGCTGCCTCTGGTCGCTGATCCCCTTCCCCATCCTGATCGCCCTCTACTCCGTCGTCCGCCAGCCCCTGACCCGCATGATGTTCGTGGCCCAGGACTTCGTGACGACGCTGCAGGACTATTTCGTGGGCAAGGGCCTCTTTGAAGCGGCCGCCGGCCGCGCGGGCGCCTATCAGGAGATCGAGCTTGCCAGACTCACCCACGCCAACTGGGCCTCTGTGACCGCCGATCTGGCAGACAAGCTGGACCCCAATCTCATCGACCTGGACTTCAGCTTCCTCGGCCTGAACCTCGGCGACCAGCCCCAGTGGAATTTCTTCACCAGCACCGACTGGTCCGACGCCTCCGTCTGGGGTCCGGCTCTGGGCCTGTTTCTGATCCCGTTTATCTCGGCCGGCCTCTCGTGGGTCTCCATGAAGATCAGCTCCGCGTCGAACCCCACCACGGACAACAACGCCCAGGCCGCCGCCACCATGAACACCATGAATCTCATGATGCCGCTGATGAGCGTCTGGATCTGCTTCATCATGCCCGCCGCCATGGGTATCTACTGGATCGCAAACTCCGTCTTCGGCATGGCCCGCGACTACTTCCTCACGAAGAAGTACAAGGCCGAGCTTGACGAGGAGGACAAGGTCAAGGAGGCCCAGCGCGCCGTCAAGGAGGCCGAGATCGAGGCCAAGAAGGCGGAGTACGAGAAGCTCAAGGCCGAGGGGAAGACCCCCCTCAACACCAACACCAGCAAGAAAAAGCTTCAGGCCAGCGAGAAGCAGAAGCTGGACGAGCGCAAGGCCGCGCTCGACCGCGCCGACCGCGCCGCCAGACGCGAGCGCCTCGGCATCAAGGAGAACGAGATCCCGGCCTCTCAGGTCGGCAACCGCCGCTACGCCAGAGGCCGCGCCTACGTCCCCGACCGCTTCAGCAATCCCGAGGGCGCGGAGGAGGCGACTCTCGCGGCTGCCGCCGCGTCCGAGAACGCCCCCGCCATCGACGAGAACATCGAGGAGCTGAACGCCGCCGCGGAGGACATCACGGAAGCCGCCGCCGCGGAAGAGGTCGCGGAAGTCCCCGCGGAGAGCGAGGAACAAGAGTTAACAGGAGAGTCTGAATAATATGATCAACACACTGGAAAAGTCCGCCAAAACGGTGGACGCCGCCATCGACGAAGCCCTCAAAGAGCTGGGGATGAGCCGGGACGACGTCTCGGTCGAGATCCTGGAGATGGGCAAGACCGGCTTTCTCGGCTTCGGCGCGCAGCCCGCGCGCGTGCGCGTGAGCTACGAGACCCCGGACCCCGAGCCCGTCAGACCCGCGCCCAGGAAGGCCGAAAAGCCCGCGCCCGCAAAGCCGGAGAAGCCCGCCGCGCCCAAGGCTGAAAAGCCCGCCGCGCCCAGGACCGAAAAGCCCGCCCCCGCCAGAGACGAGGAGAAGGCCCTGGCCCCCGTGCCCGCGGCGAACGGCGAGGAGAACCCCGATTACGCCGCGATCCGCAGCTTCCTGGAGGGACTGCTCGAGCGCATGGGCGTGAGCGCGGACATGGAGATCAGCCCCCGCGACAACGGCGGCATCAACGTCAACCTCACGGGCTCTGCCATGGGCGCGATCATCGGCCGCCGCGGCGAGACCCTGGACGCCATTCAGCACCTGACCAACTACGTCGTCAACAAGGACAGCGAAAAGCGTCTGCATATCTCCGTCGACGCGGAGGCCTACCGCTCCAAGCGGGAGGAGTCGCTGACGAAGCTGGCGGAGAAGATGGCGGAGAAGGCCATCAAGTACAAGAGAAGCATGGCTCTCGAGCCCATGAATTCCTACGAGCGCCACGTGATCCACACCGCGCTCCAGAATTACGAGGGCGTGACCACGAGCTCTACCGGCGTCGAGCCGAACCGCCGCGTCGTCGTCTCCTACGTCAAGCCCGAAAAGCCCGACAACAAGCCCAAAAGCCGCGAGTGGGCCTAATTCGCTCTTGCATCCGGACGCTGTTTGTAGTACCATGTGATCGCAAAGGATTTGGCTTCGGAGGAGAAACAAATGATTTTTGAAAATGTCAGAGACGCCCTTGCCCAGCAGTTTGAGGTCGACCCGGAGACCATCACGCCGGACACCAGCCTGATCGACGATCTCGGCGCGGACTCCCTCGACGTGGTCGAGCTCATCATGTCCCTCGAGGATATGTACGGCATCTCCATCACCGACGAGGACGCGGCCCAGCTCTACACCGTGCGCCGCATCGTCGAGTATCTGGAAAAGCTACAGTAACCCCCCTAGGGCAACACCGCACAATCCGCCATTGGCGCCTCCCGGAAAAATCGTGCTCTGGTTTTTCTCGGAATTCGCTCTCGCCGAATGATACGGTGCTGCCCCAATAAAAAAACGCTGCGAAAACGCAGCGTTTTTTTATTGGAAAAATCACATTTCCCAGGTGTAATTGTAGTAGGTGGTCCAGCCGCCCTCGGAGGTGTACTTGATCTCAAGGAACTCTGCATCGGGATAGTCCGCGCAGAAGTCGCCGAAGCCGACCTTGTCGTCAAACCAGATGTCGCCGACCTTATAGCTCAGGTCATACCTGCCCGACGGAAGATAGAGCGTGAAGCTCTCACCCTCGCGGATGAAGACGCGGACCGTCTCCTTCGTGTCGCGATCGACGGCCTTCATCTCCACATTGCCGCTGCGCGCGGTCATGAGAAGCGTGTTCCCGCCCTCATACTTGAAGGTGCGCTCCAGCTCTCCGGTCTTCGGCAGCTTTTTGGCGCAGGCGTCGGTGATCTCGTCCCAGAGCGCCTCAAACTCGTCCTGCGCGTCAGGATAATCGTAATAGCCGTCGTAGCAGGCGAGGGCCGCGTCGTACATCTTTCCCTGGTCCATGAGCTTTTTGACGTCCTGCAGGACGGCGGCGGAGTCCGCTGCCGCCGCTCTGGGCTTGAGGGAGGGTTTCGTGTCCGCAAAGGCCTGCGCGCCGCAGCACAGGCAGAGGGCGAGACACAGGCAGAGGGCAAGGATGCGCGTGATGTGTCTGTTCATACTCTCTTTCTCCTTTCTGCAATATTCCGTATTTTGTCCGGCGTGCGCCGGATAAAATATTATCCCGGTGCGGGGGAAGGGTTCAGCCGTAGGTGTGCAGGCCGTGCATCAGGGTGTTGACCCCGGCGAAGGTGAAGAACACCACCGGCACCGCGATCACGAGGAACCACGCCATGGCCGTGCCGCGTTTTTTCATGCGCAGGCGCAGGTGCAGGTAGACCGCGTAGATGAGCCAGGTGATGAGCGCCCAGACCTCCTTGGGGTCCCAGGTCCAGAAGGCGGACCAGGCCTGCTCGGCCCAGATCGCCCCGGAGAGGAGGACCACCGTCAGAAACAGAAAGCCGAACGCGACCATGCGGTAGCTGAGATAGTCCATCTGCCCCAGCGCCCGCTCGTCCGCGCTCCCCTTCCGCACCGCGATCAGGTAGCGCAGGCTGATGCTGCCCGCGATGACAAAGGCGGAGTAGCTCAGAACCGCGGAGCCGATGTGCACCCCGAACCAGGCGCTGCGCAACGCGGGCATGAGATCGTGGATCTCCATGGGCTGGAGCGCGGCATAGACCATCACCAGCAGCACCGCCGGCATCGCGGCCACCGTGAGCCAGTCCGTCCTGAGCCGTGCGCGCATCACGACCAGCATCAGCGCCACGCCCCAGGCAAAGGCGTTGGCAAACTCAAACTGATTCGAAAGCGGCAGCCGCTTCGCCGCAACGCCGCGCACGATGAGAAAGAGCGTGTGCAGCGCGAAGGCCCCGAGAAACACATACCAGGCCGCGCCGAGGAGCTTATCCCGCTTGAAGGCCGTGCCGCTGAACTGCAGAATAACGGCGACGGCGTAAACCGCAAAGGCCGCAAAAAACAGTGCTTTCATACCCTATCCCCTCACAATTTCAATCTGTCCCCAAAGGGGACACCTTCACTCCACGCTTCACTCTTCACGCGATACTTCATATTCCCTCAGCTCCTCGCCGAGCTCGACGCGCATGTGCTCCGGCTTCGGGCCCGCTACCGCGTAGCCCTCGGCATCGAGCTTCACGACCACCGGCTCACAGAAGAAGGTGATGAAAAGCCCCGCGATCATCAGCGTGAAGGCAGCAACCAGAAGGGCGTTGCACAGCGGCGAGACGTGCTTGACGCGGATGCCGGGGTACTCCACCGGCGCGTTGAAGCGAAAACGCAGGCCCATCACCGTGAGCTCGTCCCCGGGTACGGCCAGCGTCGGCGTGAAGACCCCGTCGGAGATCACCTGCACCTGGTAGATGGGGTTGGGATAGCTGCCCTCGGTGACAGTGATGAGCGTCACATCGCCGCCGGGGCCGCGAAGGTAGTCGGGGTAGAGCGTGTCGTAGAAGATGCCGTTCACGCCGTCCGCGGAGAGATAGGTCTGCTCGGTCAGAAGAAAGTCGTCCGAGCCGCCGGTCTCCTCGTTCGTCACCGTGACGGAGCCCGCCGTGCCGAAGGTCTGCTGAAAGAGCTTGTACGCTCCGAAGGAGAAGGGGTGGTTGACCTTGAGCTCGGCGATCCCGCTGCGGCGGCCGTCGGGGAGGGTGACCTGCACGCGGCTCCGGTAATCGAGGCGGCCCGTCTCGTCCGCGATGTGGAAGTCGTGGACATGGATCTCCGTCCCGTCCTCCATGAAGATGGACTCGCCCGGCATACAATCGCGGTCCGTCACCGTCGGCGTGTAGAGGGCGAGGGCCCCGAAGACCACCGTCAGCAGGATGGACAGGTGCGTGATGAAGGTCCCGTAGCGGCCGAAGCCGTGCCTGCGGTAGACCTCGACGCCGCCCGCGGTCTCGCGGCTGCAGCGCAGGTCCGTGAGCCGGGCGCGCAGCTTCTCCACGCCCTCGGGCGTGAGAAGGACGGTATCGGGCAGCGAGGCCGCGCGCTCCGCCTCGCCCCCTGACGCGCGGACGACGGTGCGGATGCGCAGCAGGGAACAGAGGCTGAGATTGAGGCACAGCAGCACAAGAAGCGCGATGAAGTACCAGCTCTCAAACACGCGGTGGAGCCGCAGGAGCAATATCGCGCCGTGGAAGGACGGGTAGCTCCGGGCGTACCATGCGATCTCGCGGCCCTGGGGGATCACGGTGCCCGCCACGGAGCAGGCGGCGATCAGCGCCAGCAGGAGAATGCCGAAGCGCATGGAGCGCAGAAAGGCAAAGACTTTTTTCATGGGTATTTCCCCTTTATAGGGGCTGTGAAAAAAACATGTTATATGGTTTTCCCTGCAGGGGCGGCTATTAGCCGCCCGGCAGAAAGCCAAATGATTTATTGGCAAAGTTGGGTAAATTCGTAGCAATTTTGCGAATTTACCCAACCTTTTTTGCAATCTAAATTGGTTCACGGCAAGGGCGGCTGACAGCCGCCCCTACGGCTTGACCGGTCTTTTTTCGCAGCCCCTGTGCTATGGTTCCGTTCAGCGGGTGAGCGCGAGGAGGAGCCCGGTCGCCTCGGCGCAGAGCGCGTCGGCCCGGTCGAGGCAGTCATAGGTGAGGGCCGGGTTGTGCGCGCCCTCGGCGTTCTCCACAAAGACGAAGTCCCAGTAGAACTGGCTGTCGCGGGCGAGCTGGCGGATCCGGGCAAGCTGCTCGTCGGTGTACGCGCCGCTCTCCACCGCCTGGGCCAGCAGCTCCGTGAGATACTCGAGCTCGTAGCCGACTTCATAGGTGCGGGTCTCCACCTTCTGCTGCAGGGCCTTCACCTCGCTTCTGAGGTCCGCGTGGCAGAGGGAGCAGCTGTTGTCCAGAAGCTCCTGATTGTCCAGCGGGCTGATCAGATTGTGGCTGTGGTAGGTCGTGCCGTCCGCCGCGGTCGCGGTGGGCATGTGGCAGTCCGCGCAGGTGAAGGTGCCGGCGTGGGGGCTGCCCGCGCCGAGGAAGGTCTCAAACTCGGGGTGCTGGACCTTGATCTGTCTGACGCCGGTGCGGGGGTTGGTCCAGTCGGCAAAGGGTTCGCCGTTCGGGAAATTCGCGCCGTCGTTGAAGAAGGCCAGCATGGTCTCGGGCGCCATGCTCTCCAGACTGTTGTGGGCGATGGTGGTGGCCTTCGTGTCGGGGGCGAAGTAATACTCGTTGTGGCACTGGCCGCAGGCGAGATTCGCCGGGGCGATCCTGTCAAAGTCGTCGCCCACCGCGTCGATCCAGTAGGTATGGGTCACGGTGATGGGGCCGGGGGTATTGGCGTGGCAGGTGTAGCAGGAGATACCCTCGGTGATCTGGGCCTGCACCTCGGTCCAGTCCTTCTGGTAGGCGCTGATGCCCTCCTCGTTCACCATGTTGGTGAAGTCGGGGGTCTTGCAGGTCCAGCAGTTTGCCAGCGGGTGCGGACGGCCGGTGGCCTCGATGTCCTGCACGTCGTAGTAGTGGCCGCGGGCCGCCTTGTAATCCTTGGCGAAGCCGTAGCCCTCATACAGGCCGCGGAGCATGGGGTAGATTTCAAGGTAATCCTCGGCCTCGCTGCTCTCCTTTGTCATCATGAAGCTCTCGTACTGGTCGGGGAACTGCTCCTTCCAGTCGGCCGCGTGCATCACGGTGACGCCGGACATGGTCTGCACCTTCATCGCACCGCTTCCCGCAGCAGCGGGCTCGGCGGGAGCGGCGGCAGCAACGGCGGCGCCCTGATAGGAGGCGGGGTCAAAGCCCATGGCGGTCAGCGCCTCGGAGACGGCGGCCTTGATGGCGTCGCTCGAGACGGTCGCGCCGGTGACGCCGTCGACCTCGAGGGAGTTTGCCTCGACGATGGCGGCGGGGAGCTTTTCGACGGTTGACCTCGTAGATGGTGTTCGCATCGGCTTTGACCTCGACGACGATTTTGCCGTCGATACCGGTGCCGGAGCCCTGCGCGGTCTGCGCACCGCCCGCGGGAGCGGCGGCAGCGGGCGTCGGCTGCGGGGTCGGCTCCGGCGTCGGGGCGGGCGTGGGCTCCACATAGCCG
This sequence comes from Oscillospiraceae bacterium, assembly GCA_902779945.1. Classification (GTDB taxonomy): domain Bacteria; phylum Bacillota; class Clostridia; order Oscillospirales; family Oscillospiraceae; genus Limivicinus. Next base: position 46,811 of record CACZDN010000008.1, read on the forward strand.
AAGTCCGCCGGATTGTAGCCGGCTTCGCTGAGCGCCGCGCAGACGGCGGCCTTGATGGCGTCGCTCGTCACGGTGGCGCTGGCAACGCTGTCAACCGCGACGGAGTTGGCCCCGACGATGGCGGCGGGAAGCTGCTCCACCGCGAGGGAGCCGATGCCCGGGGTCTCATTCTGATCGAGAATCTTGACGGAATAGATATTGCTCTTGTCGGCGGTGACCTCCACGACCACGTCGCCGACTTTGCCCGCGCCGGTGCCCGTGACGGTGACGGCGTCGCGCGAGGCCATACGCATACCGGGATCGGGGAGCCTGCCGCTCACGGCAATGTTGATCACCAGAACGACGAGAAGCGCCGCGATCAGCAGCATGTCGAACTTGCTGAATTTACTCTCCAGATTGCGTTTCATTGCATTTCCTCCAGAAAGGTGATGGCAGGGGAAGTATACATAAATTGTACAGGAAAACGCCGCGCTTTGCAAGAGCAAATGTGCATTTTTGTCAAAGCAAAAAAGATCTTTTCGGAACGATAAGCAGCAAAAGTAAAAATGAAAAAGCCCCCCTTGCCTAAAGGGGGGTGCCCCAGTGCGCACACTGGGGCGGGGGGATTTGGTGACGAACAGCGAGGAAAAGAATGGAATCCCCCAGTCATGCATCGCTGCGCTCGCATGACAGCCCCCTTTAGGCAAGGGGGCCGAATCCCCCACCTGCTTCGCGGGAGCCCCCTTCAGGCAAGGGGGCCGAATCCCCAGTCACAGCCTCGCGGGGGATCGGCCATGCCGGCCCCCTTCAGGCAAGGGGGCCGAATCACCAGGCCGGGGGTCAGCGCTTCTCTTCAAAAAAACCGCGCAGCAGAGCGGCGCACTCCTCGCGGCGCACGCCGGGGTAGACCGCCGGTCGGTGGCCGAAGCGCTCGGAAAACAGGTCGATGACGCTGCCGCAGGAGCCGGACAGGCTCTCCCGCGCGCCGAAGATCACGGTGGGCACGCGCGCGTTGATGATGGCCCCGGCGCACATGGGGCAGGGCTCCAGCGTGACGCAGAGCGCGCAGCCCTCGAGCCGCCAGCCGCCGAGTGCTCTGCACGCCTCGCGTATCGCCTCGAGTTCCGCGTGGGCTGTGGCGTCGCCCGTCTCCTCGCGCCGGTTGCGGCCGCGGCCGATCACATTCCCCTCCGGGTCCAGAACGACGCAGCCGACCGGCACCTCGCCGTGCTCGTATGCCTCCCGCGCGAGGGCGAGGGCGAGGGCCATGCTCTCCTCCCGGGTCATCCATGCACCTCCCTTTCAAAGCGGTCATCCCGGGCGGAGGCAAAGGACCTTTCCGCGTATACCGGGGGAAAGGTCCTTCGCTTTGCGCGGGATGACGCACAATTTCGTCGGATGATTTTTCAAGCGGCAGCGCTCAGGATCAATACTCCCGCGCGGCCAGAAACGCCGGCGTCAGATCGTCGGCATCGTAGACCGATTCCAGCACGTAATTGAGCTTGCCGGGGGTCTTGCCCTCCTCCATCTGGCGGATCAGCGCGGCCACGCGCGGGCCGTGGAGGGGGTTGCACTCGGCGCAGGCGTCGATCTTCCCGTCCATGCACAGCTGCAGCGCCTCGCGCACAGCGTCGAAGGAGAGGATGGTCACGTCCCCGCCGGGGCCGTAGCTGATGCCCGCCTCGTCCAGCGCCCGCATTGCGCCGAAGCTCATGTTGTCGTTCTCGCTGTAGATGACCTGGATGTCCCGGTCCTCCCGGAGATAGTCGCGCACGAGCTCATAGCTCTTGGCCTCGGTGAACTCGCCGGGCAGGACGGCGGCGACGCTCCAGTTCGGATGCGTGCGCACGGCGTTTTCGAGGGCCTTCGTGCGGCCGAGCTGCGCGCTCGAGCCGTCGGTGCCCCGGATGTGCAGGATGCGCAGGGGCTCAGACGCACGGCCCCGGCTCTCGAGCGTCTCCTCCAGCCAGCGCAGGACCTGCTCGCCCTCCGCCTGGAAGTCGGAGCCGACCCAGCAGACATAGAGATCCCGGTCCTCCGCCGCGATCTGCCTGTCCACCAGGATGACGGGGATGCCCGCCGCCTGGACCTCGCGCAGCACGTCCTCCCAGCCGGCCTCCGCGATGGGGGCCAGGACGAGGTAGTCCACGCCCTGCTGGATGAAGTTGCGGATGGCGACGAACTGATTCTCCTGGCGCTGCTTGGCGTTGTCGAAGAGAAGCTCAAAGCCGTTTTCCTCGCACAGCGCGCCGATCATGGAGACGGTGTTCGCCACGCGCCAGTCCGACTCCGCCCCGACCTGGGAGAAGCCCACGCGGATGAGCTTTTCCTCCGCCGCCGGGACCGCCTGCCGGGCGCAGCCTGACAGCAGCAGCGCCGCCAGCAGCAGAAGGGCGATCGTTTTTCTCATAGCTTTTCCTCCGTGCAGCGGGGAAAGCGGATGGTGATGACCGTGCCCCGGTTCTCCGCGCTGTCGATCTGAAACTCCAGCTCTTTTCCGTACATCAGCCGCAGCCTCTTGTAGGAGGCCAGCAGGCCGAAGCCCGTCCCCTCGTCCTCCTCGAGCGAGCGGCGCAGGGCCGCGAGCGCGGTCTCGTCCATGCCGACGCCGGTGTCGCGCACCTCAAGCTCGGCAAGCCCGCCCCGGCAGACGCTGCTGATGCGCAGCAGGCTGACGCCGCGGCGGGGCTTGATGCCGTGGTAGATGGCGTTTTCCACCAGCGGCTGCAGCGTCATCTTGGGGATGCGGCAGTCGTCGAGGGCGGGGTCCATGCTGAGCTCGAAGCGCAGGATGTCCTTGTAGCGCACCTGCTGGATCTCCAGATAGCTGCGCACATGCAGGGCCTCCTCACGCAGGGTGATGATGTCCTTGCCGTTGGAGAGGAAGGAGCGGAAATAGGTGGAAAGGCTGGACACCATCTGCACCGCCTGGTCGTTCTTCCCGGTCTCGACAAGCCAGGTGATCGCGTCCAGGGTGTTGTAGAGAAAGTGGGGATTGATCTGCGCCTGAATGAGACGCAGCTCCATGCTCCGCAGCCGGATCTGTTCCTGACGGTTGAGCTCCATCTGCTCGTTGAGGCGGGTGACCGTCTCCTCCAGGCCCTCGCCCAGGGCGCGGAGCTTGTCGTCCTCAGCCTCCACCGGAGGCTTGGGGGAGAGGTCGCCGCTGCCGATCTCGAGCACGCGGCCGTACAGCTCGTCGATGGGTCTCGTGATGCTTCGTGTGAGCGCGATGCTGCGGCGCAGGGAACAGACGATGACCGCCACCATCACGCCCGCCGAGAGGATCAGACCCACGGTCACCAGGACGTTCTGGCGCTGCCGCAGGGCGGCGAGCTGCCCCGCCTCGTGGAAGAGGTAGGTGTACATGTAGTCCTGGATGAGCTTGGTGATGACGTAGATGTTGGTTTCCAGCTGGTGTATGCGGCGGTCGTAGCCCTCGGTGCTCTCGATCTCATAGATGCAGCTTTTGAGATTTTCGCACAGGTCGAGCACACTGCTGACCGCGCGCAGACTCTCACGGCTGCGGGCCGTGCCGATCAGCGTCGTGGCGAGCTCCCGGGCCTTCTCCACCTCGTCCAGCGGCAGCTCGTCGCTGCTGCCGGTGACGAAGTAGTACATCTTCAGGTCGACCTCGTCCTTGAAGTTCTGGTTGAACTGCGAGGCCGTGGAGATGTTGCTGCTGACCTGGGCAAAGCGGAGGCTGTACAGGAAAAACAGCAGCAGCACAAATACGGCGAGCACACACAGCGGCAGCGCAAGCTGCACAATGAGGGCGCGGATCTTCTCGCTGATGGAATGGCGGCCGCGGAGGACGGGCGTGCGTATCATCGCTCCTGCTCGCCTCCCCGGTACTCGCGGGGCGTGCAGCCCTGGGTCTTTTTAAACACAAAGCTGAAGTAGCGCGGGTCCTTGTAGCCGACCTCGGCGGCGATCTCGCCGGTGCGCTTGCGGCTCTGGCGCAGAAGCTGCTTTGCCCGGGTCATGCGCTTCTGCGTGAGATATTCGACAAAGCTCAGGCCCATCTTCTGGCTGAAGACGGCGCTGAGATAGTTGGTGCTGACATTGATGGCGCGGGCGACCACGTTGAGGGAGATGCTCTCGTCGGCGTAGTGCCGGTCGATGTATTCCAGCGCGCTCTCGACGATCCAGCTGCTCTGCTTCTGGGTCTCCTCGTCGCGGGCGGCGATGCAGACGCGCAGCACCTCCGTGAGATAGCGGGGCAGCTCCTCGGCGGCGTCCAGCTCCGGCGCGGGCAGGCGCGGCGCGACAGACGCGCGCGAAAGCCCCAGCTCCTCCATCGCGCTCAGGGCGCTGATGCGGGCGCTCAGAAGAAGATAGTGCCGGAACATCAGGGAGCCCGGCGCGTCGCCGAGGGTGCCGAAGTATTCGGAGACGAAATCGCCAATCTCGCTCTCAAGCCCCTTCAGGAGAAATCGCCGGATCAGCATGGGGTCGGCGGCCCCGCTGTCGGCCGCGCCGCAGCTCTCCGTCTCGCCGCTGCGGATGACCATGTCCGCGGTCAGCACATGGCTGCGCGGCAGCAGATGGCGGTAGGCCAGGGCGTGGCCCGCCGCGGCGTAGCACTGGGGCAGGCCGCTCAGCCGCACGGTGGACACGCCGACGGCGGCGTACCACTCCAGCGGGAAATCCGCGCGCGCGCAGTGCGATTCGATCACGCTCAGACAGCGCCGCGTCAGGGCGTCCATATACTCGGGCGTGCCCTTGATGAGGACCGCGTAGCTCAGAACGCTGCCGCGGAAGACGAGAAAGTCCGGGCTCTGCAGCAGCTCCTGGATCAGAGAATCCTGCAGGAGGGAGAGCTTTTCGGAATAGACGGCGGCGTTGTCCTTCGACTGCAGCGTAAAGAGGACGATGTTGTAACAGCCCGCGTCCAGCTCGATTTCAAGCCGGGAGGCCTGCTCAAAGATCTCCGGCACGCGCATCTCCCCGCTCACAAGGCGCTCGAAGAAGACGCGGCGGGCGTAATGCTCGTAGGCCTGGGATTCGCGGGAGTAGTGGCGCAGGAAATCCTGCTGCTCCTGCTCCTCCTCGATGTGCTTCTTGGTCAGCTCCAGAGCCTGGATCATGCTGGCCTTGGTGATGGGCTTCAGAAGATACTGGTCCACGTGCAGCTCGATGGCCTGGCGCGCGTACTCAAAATCGTCATAGCCCGAGAGAATGATGATTTTGGTCCGGGGCAGCTCCCGGCTCACAAGACGGCTGAACACCAGCCCGTCCATAAAGGGCATTTTGATATCCGTGATCAGGATGTCGGGCTTGATGCGGCGCACCATGGGCAGGGCCATCTCCCCGTCCGAGGCCTCCCCGGAGAAGACAAAGCCGTACTGCTCCCACGGGATCATGTCCCGCAGGCCCTCGCGGACGATGCTCTCATCCTCGGTGATAAATACCTTGATCGGCTCCATGCAATTCACTCCATCTGTACGGCGCCGGTCCCGTCCGGCGAGAGGGGCAGGACGGTCCAGGCGTGGGGAAGCTCTTCCACGGCGGCGGAGAGCCGGGACGAGAATCCCGCGTCGTCCGTGATACACAAAAGACTCGGCCCCGCGCCGCTGATGCAGAAGGCCCGGCAGCCGAGGGCTTCGGCGGCTTTCCGCACCTCGTCCATGCCGTCGATCAGGGGGCGGCGGAAGGGCTGGTGCAGTCTGTCGTCCAGACAGAGGGCCAGCAGCTCGAGATCGCCGTCGCGAAACGCGGTCGGAAGCAGGGCGAGGCGCGAGAGCTCGAACACCGCGTCGGAGAAGGGCACCTGCTTCGGCAGGGCCGCCCGCGACACGGCGGTCGGGAGGGTATAGTCCGGGTACAGCGCCGTGAAGCGCAGCGAGGGGTGGAGGGACCACGGGGCGCAGCGCACCCGCTCCCCGTCCCGCATGGAGGCGACGAGGCCGCCGAAGAACGCGGGGGCCAGGTTGTCTGGGTGCCCCTCGATGGGCGTGACAAGCTCCAGAAGCGCCGCCTTCGAGAGCCCCGCGCCGGACAGGGCGTTCGCCGCCATGGCCCCCGCCGCGAGCACCGCGGCCGAGGAGCCGAGCCCGCGGGAGAGCGGGATCTCCGCCCGGATGTCGATGCGTACCTTCGGCGGGGTCTGTCCGAGTCCGCGGTAGACCGCCTCAAAGGCCCGCCAGGCGAGGTTGTCTTCGTTCTGCAGCGCAGCGCCGCAGCCCGAGAAACAGAGCGCGTCGGACCTCGTATAGCGCAGGGTGTCGTAGAGCGTCCAGGCGCAGCCCAGCACGTCGAAGCCGCAGGCAAAGTTCGCGCTCGTCGCGGGGACGCGGACGGTCACGCTGTTCATGCTTCCGCCTCGGCGGCCCGGATGAGCCTCAGCAGCTCGTCATATTCCTCGCAGGCGGGGATGTCGGGGTATTGAGCCTTGATGCTCTCGGGCGCACGGAAGAGGAAGCCCGCCCTGCTCGCCTGGATCATGGCGAGATCGTTGAAGCTGTCGCCGGCGGCGATGGTCCGGTAACCCACGGACTGGAAGGCGCGGACGGTGGAGAGCTTCGTCTCCCTGCAGCGCATACGGAAGTCCACGACCTCCCCGTCGGGGGCGACCACCAGCTCGTTGCACAGCAGCGTCGGCCAGCCCAGCTTCTTCATCAGCGGCTGGGCAAACTGGGTAAAGGTGTCGCTGAGGATGACGGCCTGGGATGTGGAGCGCAGCTCGTCCAGAAATTCCTTCGCGCCGGGCAGCGGGTCGATCGTGGCGATGACGGCCTGGATCTCCCGGAGCCCGAGGCCGTGCTCCTTCAGAATGCCGAGACGCCAGCGCATCAGCTTGTCGTAATCCGGCTCGTCCCGGGTGGTGCGCCGCAGCTCGGGGATGCCGCTGGCCTCCGAAAAGGCGATCCAGATCTCCGGGACCAGCACGCCCTCCAAATCCAAACAGGTGATATACATGGTGAATCTGTCCTTTCTGTTGTAGTACGCGGCAGCATTTTGCCCCGGCTCCCCCTCCGGGGGGAGCGGTCACCAGTTCGCAGACCGGTGATCGAGAGGGCGTTCGCCATCGCGCCGGCCCTCTCCGCCCGGGTGTGCGCCGGAGCAGCTCTCCCGAAGGGAGAGGCAGGACCCGGAGCTTCAGGCCCAGGTGCTTTTCTCCTTCTGCGCCCTGACGTATTCGAGCATGTCGGCGGGGGCGACGGTGTCGCGGTGGCGGACAGGGCGCTCGCGCAGGCCGCGGAGGTTTTCGGGCAGGGGGACCTTCGTGTATTCCTCCAGCGCGTCCATCATCCCGAACTCGTCGAGCCCGCAGGGGACGCCGATGGCGGAGAGCACCGCCGCCGGGAACTTGTAGGGCGAGGCCGTGGAGAGGATCACCACGGGCCCGTTTTCCGTGCCGAAGAGAGAAGCTGCGCGCCGGGCGACGGCGGTGTGCGTGTCGCAGAGGTAGCCGCGCTTTTCCCACACGTCGGCGATGGCGGCTTTGGTCTGCGCATCGTCGCAGCAGGTCCCGACGAAGCGGTCCTGAATCTTTTGCAGCAGCGCTGCCGGGATCTGATAGTGCCCCTCGGTCCTGAGCTTGTCCATCAGGGAGGCGACAAGGGCACTGTCCCCGCTCATGAGGTACAGCAGGCGCTCGAGATTGCTGGAAATCAGAATGTCCATGGAGGGCGAGAGCGTCTTGTGGAAGGGGCGGCGGCGGTCATAGACGCCGGTTTTGATGAAGTCGGTGAGGACGTTGTTGGCGTTCGAGGCGCAGATGAGCTTGCCGACGGGCAGGCCCATCTCCCCGGCGAGCCAGCCCGCCAGAATGTCTCCGAAGTTGCCGGTGGGCACGGCGAAGTTCAGCGCGTCGCCGGGCCGGATCTTCCCCGTCCGCACCGCGTCGAAGTAGGCGGAGAAATAGTAGACGACCTGCGGGACGAGCCTGCCGATGTTGATGGAGTTTGCCGAGGACAGCCCCTCGGGCATCGCGGAGAAGACGGCCTTGACGCCGGTCTGCGCGTCGTCAAAATTCCCCTCCACGGCGCAGACCTTGACGTTGCCGCCCGCCTGCGTGACCATCTGGGCCTTCTGCACGGGGCTGACCCCGTCGCGCGGGTAGAAGACGAGGATGCGGATGCCCGGCACGTCCCGGAAGCCCTCGAGCGCGGCCTTGCCGGTGTCGCCGCTGGTGGCGGTGAGAATGAGGATGTCGCCCGTGTCGCCGCATTTCGAGGCCGCGCGCTTCATCAGGTACGGCAGCAGGCAGAGCGCCACGTCCTTGAAGGCCGAGGTGGGGCCGTGAAAGAGCTCCAGAAAGAGCTCGCCCCCCGCGTCATGCAGCGGGGCGATGCGCGCGTCGGAGAATTTGCCCCGGTAGGCGGCCTCCACCAGCTCCTTCGCCTCGCCCTCACCGAAGTCCGGCAGCAGGGCGGAGAGCAGCTTCGCTGCGAGAGAGGGGTAGTCGAGGTCCATGAGCGCGCGCCAGTCGAGCTTCGGGATCTCGCCCGGCGCCATGGTGTAGAGCCCCCCGTCGGGGGCCAGGCCGTCCACGATCGCGCGGGCGGAGGAGACGGCGGGCGAACCGCCGCGGGTGCTTTGATAGAGCATACGATCACTTCCTATTCATCATATTGCTTTCCCAATCAATTCTTGAATTTGGCGGGGAGCAATTTCGCCGTGTTTCGCGGCTGCCCCGCGCAGGGGCGAGCAAAACGGTTATTGATGCGCCGGAGAAATGCTGCGTCTTGATTCCAGATTCAATTGCCACATCAATAAAACAGTGGGCCTATGATACAATGTGCGCACTGAAAAGTCAAGTGTAGCTCGTATACGGACACACTCCGTACTGTCAGAATGTGACGCCGAGCTGGGTGCAGAGAGCGTCGAGCCAGCGGGCCATGGCCTCCTCGGAGTCGAAGCAGGGGAGCATCCCCGCGGGCGGATGCAGGATCTCGTTGAGGGCCGCGCCGTCGGCCTGCCGCTCCATGCGTGAGACGGGCATGTCGAGGTAGAAGTGCTCCCGGCGGATGTGGCGCAGCTCGTGCTCCAGCGTCTCCTGCTGGCGGGCGGGGGAGAGGCGGGCGTTGATGTAGATGTCAAAGCTGCCGTCGTCGTTCGGGAGTGTCACGCCCTCCACCTTCACGGGCAGAGGGATGAGGCGGACGTAGGTCTCAGCCATGGCCCCTGAGTGCCTCGATGATCGCGACGGCCTTGCGCACGTCCTCGGGCGAGGCGTCCTGCGCCAGCTTGAAGAGCATACGCATATCCTCCCGCTCCCGCAGGGAAGTGAGCAGCGCCTCCATCTCCCCGTCCTCCTGCGGGAAGGGCGAGGGGTCGTCCGTCTCCCCGCGCAGATAGGCGGGCGTGGTGCCGAGGATGCGCGCCACCTCCCTGAGCTGCGCCTCGCTCGGCTGGGATTTGCGCTGCTTCCAGTCCTGGCAGAGCGTGGCGCTGCGCCCGAGAGACTGGGCGATAAAGGTCTTGGTGACGCCGCTCTTCATACGCAGCGCCTCGAATCTATCATATTGGAACAAATTTCCCACCCCGTTCTTGTGCAACCCACACAAATCTGAAAAAAGCACGAGCGCAACCTTGAAAATCTGAAAAATATGGGATATACTGCGAAGCGGATCTGAAAGATTCAAGAGTGCGCTCCGCGGTTTTCTCTTAGGGCAACACCGCACAATCCGCCTTCGGCGCCTCCTGGAAAATTCGCGCTCTGATTTTGTCACTTTTTCTTGAAATACACAAAGTATTCCTGCAAAACATCAGAACCCAAATTTTCTCAGGATTCGCTCTCGCCGAATTATGCTGTGTTGCCCTTATTTTAGGCTAAAAACGCGGACTTGTCAAGAGATAATCTTAAATATATGAGAGAAAGGAGACGGGGATTTGAAGCTGATCGGGGATGATCCGATTGTGCGCTGCATCGAGCGCAGCGGCTACCCGCCCTGGTACTTCCCCGGCGGGACAGATTACGGCGAGCGGGACGGCGAGGCCGACTGCGGGAAGGATAACGATGGGAAACTATAAAAAACAGAGCTGGACGGACGCGGACGTGCGCTGCCCCTTCTATGTGTCGGACAGCAGATCGGCGCGCAGCATCTGCTGCGAGGGCTATGAGAAGGGCGTGGATGCGGTCAGCCGCTTTCGCAGTCTCACGCTCCGGGACCGCCACATGGGGCGCTACTGCGTGGGGCGCTTCGAGGACTGCCCGGTGTACCGCTGCACCTATGCGAGCAAGTACGCGGACCGATGAGCGGGCGGGAGGAGCGGGGCGGGGCGTCGGAGGATCTGGAGGCGCTGCGCCGCGTGGCGCGGAAGCTTTTGAGCAGGATGGAGCGCTTCATCGACGAGGACGCGCTGGAGCTCAAGGAGCTCAAAACCATGACAGGGGCGCTCAAGGAGCTGCAGGGTCTCTGGGACGGCGGCGGCGAGAGCGGCGCGCCGCTCACGGTCCGCTTCGAGGGGGAGACGGAGGAGATGAGCATGTGATCGTTTTGCCGTCACGGAAGGGAGCCGGGCGATGGCGGAGCTGAGACTGCCGGCGCCGAGCGAGAAGCAGAAGCTGTTTCTGCGGGACCGGCATAAGTATGTCGGCTACGGCGGCGCCCGCGGCGGCGGGAAGAGCTGGGCCGTGCGCGTCAAGGCGGTGCTGCTGTGCCTGCGGTACCCGGGGATCAAGGTCATGATCGTGCGCAAGACCTATCCGGAGCTCCAGGAGAACCACATCACTCCGCTGTGCGAGATGCTGGGCTGCTTTCTCGACGGGGAGGAGCGCATCGCCGCCTACAACGACACAAAAAAGCATATGGTCTTCCCCAATGGCAGCCGCATCCTCTTTCGCTATCTCGAAAACGAAAAGGACGCGCTGCGCTTCCAGGGCACGGAGGTGGACGTCCTGTTCGTGGACGAGGCCACCCACCAGAGCGAGAGCCGGATGCAGAAGCTCCGCGCCTGCGTGCGCGGCGCGAACGACTTCCCCAAGCGCATCTACATCACCTGCAATCCGGGCGGCGAGGGCCACGCCTGGGTCAAGCGCCTGTTTATCGACCGGCGCTTTCAGGAGGGGGAGGAGCCGGAGGAGCACAGCTTCATCCAGGCTCTCGTCACGGACAACCGCGCCCTCATGGAAAAGGACCCGGACTATGTCAGACAGCTCGAGTCCCTCCCGCCCAAGCTGCGCGAGGCGTGGCTCCGGGGAAGCTGGGACATCTTCGAGGGCCAGTTCTTCGAGGACTTCCGCATCGAGCCGGACATGAAGGCGGCGCTGGAGCACGGCTGCGAGCTGACGCGCGACGAGCTCAGAGCTCAGGGGCGCTGGTGCCATGTGATCGCGCCGCTGGACCTCACGAGCGGGCCGCGGCGCGGCTGGACCGTACTGCGCAGCTACGACTTCGGCTACGGCAAGCCCTTCTCCTGCGCGTGGTGGGCCGTGGATTACGACGGCGTGCTGTACCGCGCGCTGGAGCTCTACGGCTGTACGGGCACACCGAACGAGGGCCTGCGCTGGACCCCGGACCGGCAGTTTCAGGAGATCGCCCGCGTCGAGCGGGAGCACCCGTGGCTCCGCGGCAGGCGCATCGAGGGCGTGGCGGACCCCGCCATCTGGGACGCCAGCCGCGGCGAGAGCGTGGCCGAGACCGCGGCGCGCTATGGCGTCTACTTCACGCCGGGGGACAACAAGCGCATCGCCGGCTGGATGCAGTGCCACTACCGTCTCCAGTTCGATGGGGAGGGGAGAAGCCGCATGTATGTGTTCGACAACTGCAGGGCCTTCGTCCGCACGGTCCCGCTCCTGCGGTTTTCCGACACGGAGCCCGAGGACCTGGACAGCGCGCAGGAGGACCACGCCGCCGACGAGTGGCGCTACCTCTGCATGGCAAGGCCGGTCACGCCGCTCAGACCCGTGGAGACGAAGGCGCTGATGGTGGATCCGCTGAAGACAAGACCGTAGGGCCTGCTATCAGCCGCCCCTACGGCAATACCGCATAATCCGCCTGCGGCATCTCCTGGAAAATATGTGTCCTGATTTCGTCACTTTTTCTTGAGGTACACAAAGTACATCTGCGAAAAAGTGGAGTTTACCCGCATCCTCCAGCGCTACAAGGCCGGGAAGGCCAGCATCGAGCGGCGCGCGGTGGCGGCGGAGAACTGGTGGAAGCTGCGCAACAGCGCCGAGGAGCGCAGGACGCATGAGAAGGACGGAGGCTTTCAGGCCGTGTCCGGTTGGCTGCACAACGTGATCGTCTCCAAGCACGCCGACGCGATGGACGCCTTTCCGGAGCCGAACATCCTGCCGCGCGAGCCAGACGACCGCCGGGAGGCGCGGGTGCTGTCGAAGATCCTGCCCGTCATCCTTGAGCAGAACGCCTTCGAGAAGACCTACTCCGACGGTATGTGGCAGAAGCTCAAGACCGGTACGGGCGTCTACCGCGTGGGCTGGGATGCGGAGAAGGCCGGCGGCCTCGGCGACATCGCGATCGAGCGCGTCGACCTGCTCAACGTCTTCTGGGAGCCCGGTGTGCGCGACGTGCAGGACAGCGCCTATTTTTTCCACACCAGGCTGGAGGATAACGACGCCCTCGCGGCGCGCTACCCGGAGCTTGCGGGAAAGCTGAAGGGCACGGGCTTCGCCCCGACGCGCTTTCTGTACGACGACAGCGTCCCGGTCGACGGGAAGACCACGGTCATCGACGTGTATTACAAGAGGAGGCATCAGGGCCGCGACGTGCTGCACTTCTGCAAGTACGCGGGCAATACGCTCCTGTGCTCGACGGAGAACAGCGACGCGCTGCGCGAGAGCGCGGGCGAGACGGATTTCCCCCGCGGGCTCTACGGCCACGGGCGCTATCCCTTTGTTTTCGACAGCCTCTTTCCCATCGAGGGCAGCCCCTGCGGCTACGGCTTCATCGACCTCTGCCGCAACGCCCAGACGCAGATCGACATGCTGCAGACCGCCTTTCTCAAAAATTCGATGGTGGGCGCGGTGCCGCGCTATTTCCAGCGGGCCGACGGCGCGGTGAACGAGGAGGAGTTTCTGAACCTGAATAACCCCATCGTCCACGTCAGCGGCAACCTGGGCGAAGACAGCCTGCGCATTGTGGACTACCGCCCGCTCAGCGGCAACTATCTCGAGATGCGCTCGAGCGTCATCAACGAGCTGCGCGAGACCTCGGGCAATACGGAGACCTCGGCGGGGCTCGTCAACGCGGGCGTCACCGCCGCCTCGGCCATCGCGGCCCTGCAGGAGGCCAGCGGCAAGGGCAGCCGCGACGCGACCCGCGCAAGCTACCGCGCCTACGCGGAGATGATCGAGCTGTGCATCGAGCTCATCCGCCAGTTCTACGACCTGCCGCGCCAGTTTCGCATCACGGGCGGGCTGGGACTCGAGCAGTTCGTGAGCTTTGACAACGCGGGGCTGCGGGACCAGCCGCTCGAGGGCCCCGAGGGCGTGGACCTCGGCCTGCGGCGGCCGGTCTTCGACGTGCGGGTCATCCCGCAGCGCGGCAGCGCCTACACCCGCATGAGCCAGAACGAGCTGGCCCTGCAGTTTTACCAGCTCGGCTTCTTCTCCGCGGACAGGAGCGACCAGGCTCTCGCCTGCATGAGCATGATGGAGTTCGAGGGCAAGGACGAGCTGATGCAGCAGCTTTTCTACAACGGGAACCTGCAGAAGCAGCTCGCCCTCTATCAGCAGTACGCCCTGGCCCTGACGCAGAAGTACGAGCCGGACAGAGCCGGGGCACTGATGGCGGGCATCACGGGGCACGCGGATAGGCCGGTCAAAGCCGCCGCGGCCGGGAAACGGAAGACCCCGCGCGAGGCGTCCCATATGGAGCGGGCGAGAGCGCGGGCGGCCGGCGCGTCCCTGCCGGGAGACGGAAGATGACGCGCGTGCGCTATGACCGGGCCGCTCTCCGTCTCGAGATGGAGGGCCACGCCGGTGCGGGGGCATACGGCGCGGATACCGTGTGCGCTGCGCTGAGCATCCTGATGATGGCGCTCGAGCGGCGCATGGAGGAGCGGGCCGAGAAAACGCTCCCGGTGATCCGCCGTGGTGCGGGCAGCTTCATGCTCGAATGCCGGCCCGAGGCGGAAGACGAGGCGCTCTGCCGCGAGAGCTTCGACACCGTGGCTGCGGGCCTTGCCCTCCTGGCGGAGAACCGGGCGGACTGCGTATGCTTTCGCATGGAGGGAGAAGATTTGGAAGAGGAGGACGAGGGATGAGCGGAAACCAGGACGAGAGAAGAAGGGCGGCGTATGCCGACACGATGGAGGCGCTGCGCATGGCGGAGAGCGCCCTGCCGGATTTCACAAGCGACTACGACGGACAGATCGCGAGCCTCTATGAGAAGATCGTCAACAGGCCGGCCTTCCGCTATGACCCGGTCGCCGACCCCCTGTACCGGTATTACCGGGACGAGATGCTGACCGAGGGCGGCCGCGCCATGCGCGACGGGATGGGCCAGGCGGCGGCGCTCACGGGGGGCTACGGCTCCAGCTACGCCGAAAACGCGGGCCGGCAGCAGTACGGGCTGTATCTGGAGAAGCTGGGCCAGGTGATGCCGGAGCTCTACCAGGCCGCCTACGAGCGCTACCGCGACGAGGGGAACGCCCTGTACCGCAGCCTGAACACGGCGAAGGGTCTCGCCGAGAGCGCGTATGCACGCAGGAACGAGCGCTTTGAGCAGGCGTCCCGGCTCGAGCAGCAGCAGTATGAGCGCGGTGAAAAGAGCTACGACAAGCTCGTGAGCCTCATCGCCCAGACCGGCTACCAGCCCGAGGACAAGGAGCTCGAGGCGGCGGGTCTCAGCCGCGCGCAGGCCGAGGCGCTGCGCAGCGCGTACCTGCTGCAGAACCCGCTGGCCGCAGCAATATTATGAAGAAAGCCCTTCCCCGGCGAAAACGCCGGTTCCCCGCTGCAGAGGGGATAGATAAGGAGGAGAACATGCACAGCGAAGACATCAAAAAGCCGGCCGAAGAGCCGGTCACGGGCGAAACAGCCGAAGCGCCGCAGGGCGCGGAGGAGAACGCGGCCCCGTCTGCCGACGCCGGGCAGGAAGACGAGGGGCCAAAGACGCGCCCGAGCTGGGAGGAGATCCTGCAAGACCCCGATTACAGGAGCCGCTACGACGCGGCGGTGCAGGGCATCGTCAAGGCGCGGCTGCGCGGCAGAGCGCAGGCCGAGGAAAAGCTGCAGCGGCTTGAGCCGGTGCTGCGGGCGCTGGAGGAGGCCTACGGTCTCGCGGAGGACACGGACGCCTCCGCCCTCGCCGAGACCCTGCGCGAGAGCGCCGGTCTGCGCCGTCCGCGCGCGGAAGAGATCGAGCAACACCTGCAGGGCCTTCTGAGCGAGGCCGAGGCCCTGCGCCGGAGCGTGCCGGACTTCGACCTGCTGCGCGAGCTGGAGGACCCGGATTTCCTGCGCCTGACCGCGCCGCACAGCAAGGTCTCCCTTGAGGACGCCTATTACGCGAGACACCGCCGGGCGCGCGAGCAGGAGACCGCGCGGCGCAGTCTCGAGGCGGTCAGCCGGAGCCTCCAAAGTCTCGGCGCGAGGCCGCGCGAACTCCGGGAGACCACAGCGGGCGCGCGCTTCACCGTCGATCCCCGGTCCATGACGAGACAGGAGCGCGAGGACCTCAAAAAGCGCATCCGCAAGGCCGGCGCCGAGGGGAGGAGCCTCGGCGTCGGGGAGTAAAAAACCGATTGCAAACTCTGTTTGCAATCGAGGGACTCGCGCATATCGCACGCGGCGGTGCGTAACACGCCGCGTTTGGTCGGCGCGAGGCCTCGCATTGCTCGGCTCAAGGTGTTTTTGAAGAAGCAACGCTCCTTCAAAAACGGTTTGGATTCCCTGCGGGACCCATATCCAATGCTTTCACAATCGCCTGAATGATAAAAGAAAGGATGATTCTGCAATATGAAATTTGACCTTCAGCATTTTGCCGAGGCGGGAACGCTGGTCAACGCCACCGGCAGCTTTGTCAACGCCGCCACCGGCGAGACCACCGCGTTTGACAGCGCGCACACGCTGACGCCGGAGCTCAAGGCCTTCTACGACACGGAGCTGCTGGAGAATGCGCGGGCGGAGCTCATCTACGCGCAGTTCGGCAAGCGCCAGCCCCTGCCGAAGAACCACCACGGCAGCGTCGAATGGCGCAAGTGGAACACCTTCGAGAAGGCCGCGAGGCTCACCGAGGGCGTGATCCCCACGGGGCAGAAGTTCGGCGTGACCGCGGTGACCGGCAGCATCGACCAGTACGGTACGTACACCGCCATCACCGACAGACTGGAGCTCAGAGCCTATGACGACGTGATCCTCGGCGCGACCGAGGAGATGGGCGCCTCCGCCGCCGAGACCCAGGAGGCCCTGATCCGCGACGCGCTGTATACCAACACCAACGTCCTCTACTGCGACAAGACCGCCTGCGCGGACGGCAGCGTCGTCTCGACGCCCGTCAGGCAGAGCGAGCTCACCGAGGACGCGACCTATCATTGCCGCCTCACGCCCGAGATGGTCAACAGGGCCGTCACCGTGATGAAGAAAAATCGCGTGCCCAAGATCGGCGGCAAGTACTTCGCGGTCGTCCATCCGTCGGTGGCGCACGACCTGCGCTCCGACGAAAGCTGGATCGCGGCGCACAAGTACGCCTCCCCCGAGGAGATTTTCAACGGCGAGATCGGCGAGCTGCACGGCGTGCGTTTCATCGAAGACGTCTTCGCCCCCATCCTACAGGGCGAGAACCTGGCGGCCGACAGCCGCACCCTCACGGTCGACCACGCGGCGGGCTACAGCGGCACGATCACCAGCGTCGCCTTCGACGGCGGCACGGTGGAGGCGGATGCGCTGATCGGCAGGACCATCCTGATCAACGGCGTGACGGCGGTCGTCACCGGCAACACCGCAAGCTCCATCAGCTTTGCCGGCACCAACTTCGGCTCCGTCGCGGACAACGCGGTCATCTACCCCGGCGAGGGCGCGGGCGGCGGCGTGGCGGCCTACGCCTCCTACTTCTTCGGAAAGGACAGCTTCGGGATCATCGACCCAGAAGGCGGAGCGCTCGAAATGATCGTCCACGACAAGGGTGAGATCGGCGGCCCGCTCAACCAGTTCAGCACCATCGGCTACAAGTTCGAGACCAACGGCGCCACCATCCTCTACCCTGAGCGCCTGCTGCGCGTGATGAGCACGTCCAGCTTCTCGGCAACCGATCAGGCCAACTGATCCCGCTTTGAAAACCGCGTTTTCAAAACGGCAGCCCCGCGCCTGCCGCGCGTCCCGCGGCAGGTGCAAGGGTCTGCAAAGCCCGGCTCACGGTGCCGGCGGGCGGCAAAGCTGCCGCGGTATAATGAAAAGGAGAAATGAACGATGAAAGAAAAAAGAGTCGAGGTCTTCATTCCCCGCGGCGGCGACCGCGAGGACCCCAACCTCTTCGTCGGCGTCAACGGCGTCAACTATCTGCTGCCCCGCGGCAAGAAGTCCGCGGTGCCCCCGGCCGTCGCGGCCGAGATCCGCAGGGGCGAGCTCGCCGCCGACCGCTTCTACGAGAGCGTGGACGGCCTGAAGCAGAGCGTCTGACAGCAGGGGAGTATCGTCGCTCTCCCGTGACCGGCATGACGCGGACGGGACGGACGGCATACGGGCGGGAGGGAGCAAAACGGAGAGGTGATCGGAATGAAAGCAATGGACATCATCGACCGCGTGGATCTTCTGGAGCCGAACGACTACTCGCCGGAGCAGAAGCTGCACTGGCTGAGTACGCTGGACGGGAAGATCTGGCGCAAGGTCATCCATACGCACGAGGGCGGCAACGCCTGGTGCGGGCCGTACCGGACCGGGGACGAGGAGCTGATCGTGGGGCCGCCCTACGGGGAGGACATCTACTACCACTATCTGCAGGCCATGATCGCGGCGGAGAACAGCGAGACCCAGCGCTACAACAAGCGCATGACCATGTTCAACGCCGCCTATCAGGGCTTTACCAACTGGTACAACCGCACGCACATGCCGCTGGGGGCGGTTCCGGGCCGCTTCCGCTTCTGAGGAGGACGCCATGGGACTGCTGCCGCAGCTTGCATATGAATACAACGAGCGGGAGGTAACCGACGTCTTTACCGGCTACGACCACCGGCTCAGGATCGCGGACGGAGCCTTCTACGACACGAAGAACATGAGCACGGCCCACTACCCGCTGCTCGCCAACCGGAAAAAGCGCGGGCTCGTGAAAAGGCTCGCGGCGCCCGGCGGGCTGCTTGCCAAGGAAAAGCTCGCCCTCGTGGACGGCGGGACGCTGTACTACGGCGGCGAGGCCACCGGGGTGCGCAATCTCGCCCCCGGAGAAAAGCAGATGGTGAGCATGGGTGCGTACCTCTGCATCTTTCCGGACAAGGTGTACTTCAACACCGCGGACCCGGAGGACCACGGGAGCCTTGAGGCGGGCTACCGGAGCAGCGGCGCCGTGCGCTACCGCATGTGCCGCGCGGACGGGACGGTCTACGAGGGCGTGACGGTCTCGGACGACGCGCCGGAGGAGCCGGCAAACGCCGCCTGCTGGCTCGACCGCGGCGCCAGAATCCTCTACGAGTGGAGCGCGGCGGGGGAGCAGTGGGTGGAGATCCCGACGGTCTACACGCGGATAGACTTTCTCACCAACGGCATCCTGCCCAGGCGCTTCCGGCAGTACGACGGCGTGACCATCGAGGGCGCGGACGTGGAGCACTGCAACGGCAGCAGGATCCTGTACGCCGTCGGCGGGGACGAGAGCGAGCGCGACTACGTCGTGGTCGCGGGGCTTCTGGAGGAGAGCGTGACGCAGCGCGAGGGCAGCGTCGCCCTCAGCCGCACGGTCCCGGACATGGACTATGTGTGCGAGGCCAGAAACCGGCTCTGGGGCTGCCGGTACGGCGACGGGATCAACGAGCTGTACTGCTGCGCGCTGGGGGACTTTCGCAACTGGGAGCAGTACATGGGCCTCAGCACCGACTCCTGGCGGGCCTCCGTCGGCTCGGACGGGCCCTGGACCGGGGCCGTGAATTATCTGGGCTGCCCCATGTTCTTCAAGGAAAACCGCGTCCACCGCGTGTCCGTGTCCTCCGCCGGCGCGCACCAGGTCTCCGAGACCGTGTGCCGCGGCGTGCAGGAGGGCTGCGCGAAGAGTCTGCAGGTGGTCAACGAAACACTGTTTTACAAGAGCCGGGCGGACGTCTGCGCCTATCAGGGGAGCTTCCCCGAGAGCGTGAGCGAGGCCCTGGGCGACGTCGCGTACTCCGAAGCCGCCGCCGGCAGCGTCGGGGACCGCTACTGCATCTCCATGAGGGACGCGGCGGGGGCGTGGAGCCTCTTTGTCTTCGACGTGAGGCGCGGGCTCTGGATGCGCGAGGACGACACGCACGTGCTGCAGTTTGCCGCCCTCGGCGGCGAGCTCTACGCCATGACCGGGGACGCGCTCCGGGCGCTCAACGGCAGCGCCGGAGAGCCGGAGTCGTATGTCGAATGGATGGCGGAGAGCGGGGTCCTCGGCTATCAGTACCCGGACAGGAAGTATGTCAGCCGCTTCAATCTGCGGCTGTGGATGGAGGAGGGCGCGGAGCTCGACGTGTTCCTTCAATACGATTCCGGCGGTGAGTGGGTGCGGCAGGGGCGCATCAAAACGAAGGGGACGAGGACCGTCACCCTCCCGGTCAGACCCCGGCGCTGCGACCACTTCCGGATGCGGCTTGTCGGGAAGGGGGACGTGCGGCTCTACTCCGTCGCGCGGATCCTGAGCATCGGGAGTGACGTGGGATGAGAGATTTGGAATATCCCCCGCTTTTGAGCGGGGACGCCGAGCAGCAGGTCAGGGCCCTGCGGGACTACCTGATCCGGCTGGTACAGGCCCTCAACGAAGAGGAGGATAAGCATGATTGAACTGTATGTCAGAGGCCAGAGGCTTACGCTGACCACGCCGGTCATCGCGGCGGACAGCCTGCACTATCTGCGGGCGCGGGTACACTTCATCGAGCCCGGCTGGGAAGGGCTCTCCCGCTGGGCCCACTTCAAATGCGGCGACACGGTGTACGACATCGAGCTCGACCGCCATGACGAGATCACGGAGAGGGACGCGCTGAACCTGACGGCGGGCGAGTGGATCGTCTATCTCACGGGCTCCGACGAGCACAGGCGCGCCACCACGACGCCGGTGCTGCTCAAGGTGAAGGAGTCCGGCCTTGTGGACGCGCCGCTGCACCAGATCCCCATGAGCCAGCTGGAACGGCTCTCGTACCGCGTGGACCTTGCGCTGAAGGAATGCGCGGCGCTCAAATACCGGGCGGGGATCGTGGTGTGCGGGTTTTCGCCGAGCCTTTCGGAGCTTGCGAACACCGTGCGCTGCCCGCATCCGGGCGAGGCCTGGGCGGTCGGCCTGAGCGCGCCGTACCGCGTGTACATCTGGGACATGCACTGCCGCAGATGGCGGGACGCGGGCGAGCTCGTGTCCGTGCGGGCGGAGGGCACGCAGGGCGTGACCTTCATCCCGAGCGTGGACGAGGCGGGAAACCTCGTCTGGACCAACGACGGAGAGCTGGAAAACCCCGACCCCGTGAACATCATGGGCCCGCAGGGCGCGGACGGAGAGCCCGGCCCCGCTGGGAAGAGCGCCTACGAGTCGGCGGTGGAAAACGGCTACAGCGGGGACGAGGAAACCTTCTATGCCGCTCTCGCCGCCCTGCCGGAGCACGCGCAGCGCCACCTCCCGGACGGGACCGACCCCATCGTCGTCAAGACCGGGAACCTGGAAAACGGCGCGGTCACGGCGCCAAAGCTCGCCGCCGGCGCGGTGAGCACGGTGTACACCGCAAACGTCGGCACGATCTGGACGGGCAGCGCCGCACCCTATACGCAGGAAATCTCGGTCAGCGGCCTTTCGGCAAACGACAGGCTGCTCGCGGACGCGGCGCCGGGCGAGACCTGGGCGCAGACGGAGGCAGCGCTCGACGCCTGGGCGAAGGTCGTCCGCGTTGTGGGCGCGGACAACAAGGTCACGCTTTACGCCGCCGAAAAGCCGGGCACGGCCTTTCAGATCCGGATTCTGGCGGTGAAGAAATGAACGTACTGTATAAAAACGCGACAAACCGGCACGAGCTCTGCTTCCGCGAGCCGCCGGCCTGCTTCCGGGACATTCTGATCTCCTATAAGCAGAACGGCCGGATCATGATGCGCCGGACGAAGAAGGAGCTCCGCTTCGAGGAGCGCTGCGGCCATTGGGTCGCAAGCTGGGAGCTGAGCCCTGCGGAGACGCTGCGCTTTAACGACCGGCAGCCGGTCTTCATGCAGGCGCTCAAGCTCCGGCGCGACGGCGGACAGGAGCCGGGCGAGATCGTGGAGCTGGACGTGATCGAGGCGCTGGAACACGGCGCGAGAGGAGGGACGGAATATGAACCGTGCGCATGGCCGAGACCGCTTTGACCATGGGCCCGAGGATGCGCACTACTGCTTTCATGCCGGCGTGGAGGGGCCGCCCGGCAGGCCCGGCATGCCCGGCGCGAACGGCGTTTCCCCCACGGCAGAGATCCGGCGCGTCCGGGACGGGCACGAGGTGTGCATCACGGACATAAACGGCAAGCACGTCTTCCGCGTCCGGGACGGCTACGGCGGGGACGGCCTCGAGGCGGAGGACGAGAGCGGCGGCTGCTGGTACGCGCCCCGCGGCGAAGACGGCGAGGGCTGGCTCTTTGCGGAGAACGAAGACGGCGTCGTCTGGCAGTTTCCCGTCAGCGAGAGCGAGCCGGGCGACGCGGAGCTTTCGGACGGGGACGGGAACGCCTGGTGTATGCTGATGGGCGGGATATCCCCTTGCAACAGTTACAAAGAGGAGGCGGACAACAATGGGACTGATCCCGGCAACTGAGAAGACTGCGCTGCGGATCGCGGCCAGCCTGGACGCGAACGGCGGCGGACAGACGAGCGGCACGGATGCCGACAGACTGTTCCCGGCGACCGAGAAGACCCTTCTGCGGATCGCCGACAGGGTGGACGAGATCTCCGGCGGCGGCGCCCTTGCCGACAACGCGGGCGCGCACAACGGCA
Source organism: Oscillospiraceae bacterium (assembly GCA_902779945.1). Classification (GTDB taxonomy): domain Bacteria; phylum Bacillota; class Clostridia; order Oscillospirales; family Oscillospiraceae; genus Limivicinus. Next base: position 68,808 of record CACZDN010000008.1, read on the forward strand.
TCTATCGCGGCAAGTACCTCGGCGCGGAGGTCACGCAGGCACAGTACGCCGCCATCGACGCGGGGACCTTCGAGGACCTGTACATCGGCGACTACTGGACCATCAACAATGTCAACTGGCGCATTGCCGCCTTTGACTATTGGCTTAATACTGGAGACACCGGAAAAGAATGTACCACACACCACGTTGTCATTGTACCGGATACGTGCTTGTATAACGCCGCAATGAATAACAGCGACACAACATCCGGCGCTTACGTTGGGTCTAAGATGTATACGACGAATCTCGCGCAAGCCAAGACGATCGTCAACAATGCTTTTGGCTCGGCGCACGTCCTCAATCATAGAGAATTTTTGCCAAATGCTGTCACCAACGGTTATACGAGTGGCAGTGCTTGGTGTAACAGCTCGGTTGATTTGATGAATGAACAGATGGTCTACGGATGCCGCGCCTTCTCCAATGTGATTAACGGTACAGCAATTCCCCACGTGCACACCATCAACAAGGGTCAGCTCCCGCTGTTTGCGCTCGCGCCTTCGTTCATCTGCAACCGCGCCAACTGGTGGCTGCGTGATGTCGTCTCCGCGTCGCACTTCGCCCTTGTGGCCGGCGACGGCATCTGCGACGCCATCAACCCTTCGAACTATAGGATCGACGTCCGTCCGGCTTTCGGAATCTGCGCATAAGGAGGGATGACAATGGCAACGATCACCTTCAGAGACGGAACGCAGCTCACCGCGGAGCAAAATGGCACATGCTTCATCCTGGACGGGAAGCCGGACTTTCTGGAGGACCTGTCCGTCGTGCGCATCGAGGGTGAATACACATTCGTACTGCATAACGCGGTACTCATCGAGTGCGCGAGCGTGGACGGGCGGTACTGGTTTTCCTTCATCGAGAAGACGGCGGAGGAGATCGAGAAGGAGCTGCTGCATGAGAGCGTCGCCGCGCTGGAGGACGCGCTGTGCGAGCAGGACGCGGCGGGCGAGGCATGGCGGGCCGCCATCGAGGACGCGCTGTGCGAGCTGGACAGAGAACAGGAGTAACACCGCAGTCTCTTCGCGGCAGCTCCCCACAGAGAGGGAGCCAAAAAGGCAATACCGCATAATTCGGCAAGAGCAGATCCTGAGAAAATTTGGGTTCTGATAAAGGCACTTTTTCGCAGATGTACTTTGTGTACCTCAAGAAAGATGCCGCAGGCGGATTGCGCGGTGTTGCCATGAGAAATTGGAGGATTGGATATGAGCAACACACCGGTTCATCTGAGAGGCCGGCACTGGGACGCAGCCGGCGTGCTGGACACGGCGCTGGGCATGACGCAGGACGACGTGAACGCGCGGCTTATGGCGGCTGCCGGGACGGACAGCGCAGGCGCGCACAACGCCGTGTACCGCGGCAAAAGCCTCGGCACGGCGGTCACAGCCGCGCAGTACGAGGCCATCGACGCGGGGACCTTCGAGGACCTGTACATCGGCGACTACTGGACCATCGGCGGCGTCAACTGGCGCATCGCGGCCTTCGACTACTGGTATCACACCGGCGACTCGGACGAGGCCCTCGCGACGCCGCACCATGTCGTGATCGTGCCGGAGGATTCGCTTTACAGGGCACAGATGCACAACACCGAGGGCGGCGCGGTGGACCCGACATACGACACGCTGGACGGTGCTTATGTCGGCTCCGACATGTACACGGAAAACCTCGACGAGGCGAAAGCGATCATCGGCGCCGCCTTCGGCGAGAGCCACGTCATGACGCACCGGGAGTTTTTCGTGAACGTCTGGGACGGCGACGCCGCGGTCTACGGCGCGTGGTACGACTCCACGGTTGACCTGATGAACGAGCTGATGGTCATCGGCGCGACCGCCTTCTCGTGCCAGAGGCCGACGGCGGACAAGACCCAGCTGCCGCTGTACGCCATGAATCCGTGGCTGATCAGCAACGGCAGACAGAAGGGGATCTGGCTGCGGGACGTGTCGAATACCGGGGCGTACTTCTGCCGGGTCAACGGCTCGGGCGAGTTCGGGACGCAGAACGCCACCCAGACCATCGGCGTCAAGCCCGCGTTCGCGATCTGCGCCGTGCGGGAGGAAGAGGAGGAAAACGCATGAAGACCGCAAGCATTCTTTTCAGAGACGGCACCGCGCTCACTGCGGAGCGCAACGGCGACAGCTTCATCCTGAACGGGAAGCCGGACTTCCCGGAGGATTTGTCCGTCGTGCATGTGACGGACGACGAGGGCGAGCGCATCCTTCGCAGCGTGAAGGTGCTGGACTGCGCGAGCATCGACGGGCGGTACTGGTTCGTCCTCGCGGAAAAGTCGAAGAGCGAGCTCCTGCGGGAGCTCATCTTCGAGAACATCGCGGAGATCGAGGATGCTCTTTGCGAGCTGGACAAGGCGGAGGAGTAACCCCTCATTCACTTCGTGAAAGCTCCCTCAGAGAGGGAACCAAAGATGAAAGGAGATTTGAAAATGAACAGAATCTGGGCAAACAGGCTGGAAGCGGGCACGCAGGTATGGGCGGACGTTCCACAGAGCCGCAAGGCCGCCGTTGACGCGATCCTGCGGCAGGACGTGGCCGCCGGCAGGCTCACGGCGGAGCACTACACCGAGATCACGGGGAATCCGTTCTAAGAGGAGGCCGCCATGAGTGAAGCCTTTCTGATGAGAAGGGGCGGGAAGAATGACGTGCTTGACGTCGGCGTCGCGCTCATCTGCGCGAAGTTTCCGACGGGAAGCACCTGCGTCTGCGAGAAGGACGGCAGGCGCCTCTCGTCCGACAGCGCCTCCGGCGTGGCGGCCTTCTCCGTGCCGGAGGCGGGGACCTGGACCCTGACGATCACGGACGGGGCACAGGTCAAGAGCGGCAGCGCGACCGTCGCGCAGGGGGACGTGGAGATCCTCACGCTCGCGTATGATCCAGACGAGCTTGTGATCCTGTCTCCTGACGGCGGGCTTGCCAGCGGCTACAGCGGCGTCGGCGGCGTCGAAGGCGCAAGGGTCGAAACGGGCGGCAACAAGGTCACGACGTACAACCAGTGCTATCTCTCCCCCGCGATCGACCTCACGGACTACGACACGCTGACGGTCATCGGCAAGGTCCTCGGCACGCAGGGAGGATGGGACACGACGCTCTTTGTCGACCCCGACTACAGCAAATGTATCGACTCGAGCGCTGCCGCCCTGACGGAGAGCATCGGCTTGACGGAGGCGACGCACACGCTCGACGTGTCCGCGCTGACCGGGACGCACTACATCGGCGTCTCAACCGGCGGCAACTCGACCGAGTTTACGTATATCGTGCTGGCGTGACGCCTGGGGAGGAAAAGCTATGTACTATGAATGGGAATGGCTGTCCGATCTTGCGTTGATCCCCGCGTGGGAGATCGCGCTGCTCGGCTTTGCTGCCGGGGCGCTCGTCGTCGGCCTGATGTGGTTTTTCAGTTGAGGAGGGCGGCATGAGCATCAAAACGATTTATGCGCAGCTGCGCGCTGCCGGCATGACCAAGGAGGGCGCATGCGGCCTCATGGGGAACATGATGGCGGAGTCCGCCATGATCGCGGGAAACGCGCAGGACAGCTGCCATGTGGACGACGAGGCCTATACCTCGGAGACCGACAGCGGGCTCAACGATTTTGCCGGCGACGGCATCGGATACGGCCTTTGTCAATGGACGGAGGCCAGCCGGAAGCGGAAGCTGCTGGACTACGCGAAGGCGCAGGGCTGCTCCGTCGCGGATGAGGACATGCAGGTGCGCTTTTGCATCCGGGAGCTGCGGGAGGATTTCAGGGGCATCTGGGACCTGCTGAGGGGCTCCGGGGATCTTCTCGCCTGTACGCGGGAGGTCCTGAATGTTTACGAAAACCCCGCCGTCAAAAACCTCGCAACGCGGCTGGAATACGCCCGGCAGGCCATGGCGTATTTCGATTATATCGGCGAGGAAGCTGCACCGCGGGAAGAGGAGCGCGGGCCCGACCCCGTCGTGATGGCGATGCAGCTCATCCTGAGCGTCCGGGGCCTCTGGGACGAGCCGGACGGCTTCCCGTCTCCGGCGTTTGCGGCGGCGCTCCGGGCCTATATCGGCGAGCTGGAGGCGAAGCGATATGACTGACGCATGGGTCGGTTTTTTCGGCTCCGTGATCGTGGGTGTGCTGACGCTCATCGGCGTGCTCGTGAGCAACAGCCGCTCGCAGGCGGTCACGGAGACAAAGCTGGAGGCGCTCACGCGGGAGGTGCGCGAGCACAACAATTTTGCCAGGCGTATGCCGGTGGTCGAGGAGCAGATACGCGCTCTCAGCCGCCGCGTCGGCGACCTGGAGCACGAGAACAGATAAGGAGGAAAAAGCATGGAGTGGATGGGCATGGCCGGCGTGGCGGCAATCAGTGTGATCGCCTGGCTCGTCGGCGAGACGGTCAAGCTGACGGCGCTCGAAAACAGGTGGATCCCCGTGATCTGCGGCTTCACCGGCGGCCTTCTCGGGCTTGCGGGCATGTACACGATGCCGGAGTTCCCGGCGTCGGACCTCATGAGCGCCGCGGCGGTAGGCATCGTCTCCGGCCTCGCCGCAACCGGCGCGGACCAGATCAGCCGCCAGATGCGAAAGCAGTAATACGATTATCCGACAGAAGAGTTTGGGCAGCACCGCATAATTCGGCAAGAGCAGATTCCGAGAAAAACCGAGTTCTGATGAAGACAGTTTTTCGCCGGAATACTTTGTGTATTGCAAGAAAAAGTGACGAGATCAGAGCACGGTTTTTCCGGAAGATGCCGCAGGCGGATTGTGCGGTGTTGCCTTTGCATCTTTCCGGCCGGATTTGTGCCGGGCTTCGTTATCGGACCTGACCATACACAAAGGTTGCGCTGCGTCCGCTGCCTTGCCTGACGCAAAGCTGTTTCGGAAATCTTTCAAACCGCCTTGCCGGATCACAGTATAAAACGCCAAACAAATACAATGGGGCTGTCTCAAAACACCCTGTCATCCTGAGCGAAGCAAAGCAGAGTCGAAGGATCTTCCTGCAAGAAACCGCAAACAGAAAGATCCTTCGTCACTTCGTTCCTCAGAATGACAAAACGGTAATATGAGACAGCCCCGTTTTTTGCGTTCCGTATACCGATGCCTTCGGGCTGAGCGTCCCCCGCGGAGCCCGGCACCCGTTCACGTTGCCTTCGGGTACTCGGTGCAGAGCAGGCGATAGGGCGGCTCGTCCTCCTCAATGGCGGGGAAGCGGCCCTCCGGCGGGTTGAAGCGGTTGTCGTTCGCGTCGTCGTTGACCTGGCTGACCTCGCCCAGCAGGACGGGGCCGGTGCCGGGCTCAAGCTCAAAGTCGTGATAGAGGGTCGGGTAGATCGTGATGCTCTGCCCCGGGCGGAGCTTTACCTGCGTCCCGGCGGGGACGACGGTCTCGTACCCGTCGACGTGGATGGTGACAGGGCTCTCTCTGTCCAGCCCCTCGTCCGGAAGAGAGTTGTAGACCCGGATGAGCACCGTGCCGCCGCCGCGGTTGATGATGTCCTCCATCTTCGTCCAGTGAAAATGCATGGGGCTGTACTGTCCCTCCCGGAGATAGAGGAGCTTCTCGGCGTAGGGCTTGGGGTATTTGTCCCGCATTTTGAGATTGCCGTTTCGGAGCGTGATGAGGGAGAAGCCAACCTCGTCAAATTTCCCGAGGCCGTAGTCCGTGATGTCCCAGCCGAGGAGATTGTGGCGCACCTCATCGTATTCGTGGCCCTTTGTGAGCCACTCCTCGGGCGTGAAATGACAGAAGTCGGGCAGGGAAAAGCGGTAGTCCCGTATCATTTGCTCCATCTCGCGGAGCGCTGCGTTGATCTCGCTGCGTTTCATCGGATATTCCTCCTGCCTATGTCAGCGAATAATAGATGGCTCCCACGGCCTGACCGAACTGGGCGACGGTCACGTCCGGCGCGGCGGCGAGGGCGCGCATGAGCGGCGTCCTGGCAAGCTCCTCGTCCGAGGGGATGAGCTCAATGTCCTTGACGCCCTCGTAAAAGCCCTGCCGGAGCAGCGCAAAGACGCCCGGCCTCTTGATGAAGCGCCCGAAGAGGAAGCGGCTGTCCGCCTCGGGGCGGAGCAGAAACTGCATCTCCCGCGTCACCGCGGCGAGGCTGCCGCCGATCTCGCGGAAGACGCCGCGGGCGTTCTCGTCCCCGTCCTCGGCCAGCAGCATCAGATGCTCGAGACAGGGCTTGCGCAGGTCCTGCGGCTCGGTCGGGATGACGAGCAGCTCCCCGTCTCTGGCCGTATAGCCCTCGAGCAGCGCGGGGTCGCGTTTCCAGGCGAGACGGTAGGCCGCCGCCTGACCCATGTAGCGCCGCGCGCCGGGGAGACCGGAGTTTTCGTTGCGCGTGCTGCGCAGATCCTCCGGGGCGTACAGGCGGGAGCGGAAGCTGCCGAGGTCGAGGATCACGTCGTACATCTCCATGGGCAGGGACGGGATCACGCCGTCCGCCGTCAGCCAGCCGGTGCCGAGATCGGTGCCGAGGCTGTGCGCCACGACGCCGCGGCACAGCACGTCGGCGTCCGCGCTCTCGGAGAGCTCCATCGCGGCGGTGAAGGCGGCCATGTTGCCGTCGTTCGTGATGCGCACGCGCCCGGTCCTGCGGCAGAGGGCAGAGAGCTCCTCCCGGAGTCCGCCGAGGCGCGCGAAGGCCTCCTCATAATCCACGTCCGCGTTCCTGCGCAGCCCTTCGGTCTTCGGGGTCTCGCCGCCGAGGATGCGGTCGCCGATGACCACGTCCGGAAAGCTCAGTCCCACGCCGTCGAGCACGTCGATCTCCGCACCGAGGAAGCTCTCGGCCTCCTCCACGGCCGCGCGGACCGCGGCGTCGGGGGCGTCCCTGCGCAGCGCCCCGGCCAGCGCGACGTTGACCGAGACCGGCAGGAGCGCGTGCTCCGCCGCAAGGCAGGCGCGCATGAGGCGCGTGAGCAGCAGGATCGGCTCCGTGATCTCCTCGACATGCCCGTACGCGGCGGGGTTCCAGTCGTACTCCCGCGTGCAGACGAGCCTGCCGTCCAGCGCCGCGGCGAGCTTGATGTCCGTCCCGCCGACGTCCACCCCGCACAGGGCAAGTCCGGCGGAGCGCTTTTCGAGGGCACGGAGCTTTTCGTCCAGCGGAGCCGGGGAAGCCTCGGCGGCCCTCTCGGAAAGCGGCTCGTACGAGGCCGCGTCCTCCTGTTCAAAGCGGAAGGCCCCGCCGCCGCAGCTCGCCGCGATGCGCCCCGCGATGCTCACGACCTTCCCGTAGCCGCGGCGCCGTTTCTCCCGGAGCTGGAAGACGGTCTCGAGGCTGTCGAAAAGCGCACGGAGCTCTGCGTCGGAAGTATCGAAGAACAGCCGCAGCTCGCGCCCGCTGCAGGCGGCGAGGCAGTTATACACGCAGGCATAGAGAAAGTCCGCCGCAAGGGCGCGCTCCTCCTCATTCTGCCAGCGGGGCAGGGCGCAGGGAAAATCCCGGCGGCTCCCGTCGTGCAGCGTGAGCCGCAGCGTGACGGGCCGCGCGTCCGGGTCACGGAGAAAGGTCTCGCGCAGATCCGGCAGCCAGAGGGGCCTGTCGGCGCGCGCCTGTTCAAGCAGTTCAGAGAGCATCGGTCTCGCCTCCCGCAGATCGTCATTTTTATCTTCTACATTATACTGACAAAGGCGCGGCTTGTAAAGGGAAACACCCCGCAAAACCTCTTTTATCGCCGGCTTGCCCTGCGGCGATGCGGTTTTCTCCGCCGGAAATACGGGCTTTTTTCACGGCCCTGTGAAGATCGTTCGCTCTTTCCTTGACGCGGGGGGCCTTTGTGTGGTAAATTGATTAAGGTTTTTAAAGAAAATATCCGGGGCTCTGTTCCCCGGTCAGAAAAGGATGGATTGTTATGGTCCGCAGCAGCGGCGTTCTCATGCCCCTGAGCTCTCTGCCCTCTCCCTACGGGATCGGCACCATGGGAAAAAGCGCGTACGAATTTGTCGATTTCCTGAGCGCGGCCGGCCAGCGCTACTGGCAGCTTTTGCCTCTCGTCCCGACGAGCGCGGGCGACAGCCCCTACTCGTCCTTCTCCACCTTCGCCGGCAACCCCTACTTCATCGACCTCGACATGCTGGTCAGGGAGAAGCTTCTCCGCCGTAAGGAGATCGACGCCTGCGACTGGGGCGACGATCCCGAAAAGGTCGACTACGGCAGGATGTACGAGCAGCGGCCCGCGCTCCTGCGGCTTGCGTTCCGGCGCGGGCGCGAAGAGCTCGCGGACGAGCTTGCGGCCTTCCGCAGAGAGAACCGCTGGGTGGAAAACTACGCCCTGTACATGGCGCTCAAGCAGCGCTTCGACATGCTGCCCTGGACCGAGTGGCCGGACGAGGGCATCCGCCTGCGCCGCGAGGACGCCGTGCGCCGCTGGTCGGAGGAGCTGCGCGAGGAGATCGACTACCACGTCTTCGTCCAGCTTCTGTTCTTCCGCCAGTGGGAGAAGCTGCGCGAGTATGCCCATAAGAAGGGCGTGCAGTTCATCGGGGACATCCCCATCTATGTGGCGCTGGACTCCGCCGACGTGTGGAGCGAGCCGAAGTTCTTCCAGCTCGACGACAGGAACATGCCAAAGGCCGTCGCCGGTGTGCCGCCCGATCCCTTCACCGAGGACGGGCAGCTCTGGGGCAACCCGCTCTACAACTGGGACGAGCTGGAGAGAGACGGCTTCGGCTGGTGGATCCGCCGCGTCGAGGGCGCGCAGAAGCTCTATGACGTGATCCGCATCGACCACTTCCGCGGCTTTGAGAGCTACTGGTCCGTTCCCTACGGCGAGAAGACCGCCAAAAACGGCACCTGGATGCCGGGACCGGGGATGAAGCTCGTCGGCGTGCTGACCTCGTGGTTCCACGATCTCGGCTTCATCGCGGAGGACCTGGGCTACATCACGCCCGGCGTGCGCCAGCTCGTCCAGAATTCCGGCCTGCCCGGCATGAAGATCCTGGAGTTTGCGTTCGACGCCCACGGCGATTCCGACTATCTGCCTCACTGCATCTCCTACAACAGCGTCTGCTATCTCGGCACCCACGACAACGACACCGTGCTGGGCTGGCTCAAATCCACCGGCAGGCACGACCGCGAGTTTGCCGCGCGCTACATGCACATCACCGAGGACGAGGGCTGGTGCTGGGGCATGATCCGCACCGGCATGATGACGGCGGCGGACCTCTTCGTCGTGCAGATGCAGGACCTTCTGGAGCTCGGCCCCGAGGCGCGGATGAACGTGCCCGGCCAGCCCACCGGCAACTGGCGCTGGCGTATGCTGCCCGGGAAGGCGGACAAGGAGCTCGCCAAAAAGCTGAAGCTCTATACCAGAACCTACCGCAGATAAGACTTGAAGAAAACGGCGGGGCATGGTAAAATATGTGAACGGAAACGATGACCGCCTAACGGGAAAGGAGTGCCTGCCATGGCTGGCTATATTTTGAGCGGCTGCTCCGCCGCCGATCTGAGAAGAGAGCATTTTGAGCGCATCGGCGTCAAGTACATCTGCTTCCACTACATGATGGACGACGTGGTATACCCCGACGATCTGGGCCAGACCATGCCCGCGGAGGAGTTCTACGCGCGCATGGCGAAGGGCGCAATGACCAAAACCTCGCAGATCAACATCTCCGAGTACGAGGATTATTTTGCCTCCTTCTGCAAACAGGGCCTGGACGTGGTGCACGTCACACTCTCCTCCGGCATCTCCGGCACCTACAACGCCGCGCGCCTCGCCGCGATCGTCACGCAGGAGCGCTTTCCCGAGCGGGAGATCTACGTCGTGGACTCCCTCGGCGCCTCCTCGGGCTACGGCCTGCTGCTGGACACGGCGGCCGCCATGCGCGATCAGGGCATGAGCGCGAAGGAGCTGGCCGCGTGGATCGAGCAGAACCGCCTGCGCCTGCACCACTGGTTCTTCTCCACCGACCTGTCGAGCTATGTGCGCGGCGGACGCATCTCCAAGACCGCCGCCTTCTTCGGCGGCGTGTTCGAGATCTGCCCGCTGCTGAATATGGACAGCGAGGGCCATCTGGTCCCGCGCAAAAAGGTCCGCACCAAGAAGACCGTCATCCGCGAGATCGTGGACCGCATGGAGGAGAACGCCGAAAACGGTCTCGACTACAGCGGCAAGTGCTTTATCTCCATGTCCGCCTGCCGCGAGGATGCCGAGGAGGTCGCGAGACTGGTCGAGGAGCGCTTCCCCAGGCTCAACGGCAAGGTGCTCATCAACGACATCGGCGGCCTGATCGGCTCCCACACCGGTCCCGGCACCGTGGCTCTCTTCTTCTGGGGCTCGGAGCGTACGGACTGAGACGACGAAGACCCGGGAAACCGCATCATAACAGGAAAACGTACGGCAGCTTCGCAGCTTCTGCGAATTCGCCGTACGTTTTTGCATACTGCACATCCTGCCGTGCTACGCCGGCTCCGGCACCTCCACGGCGGCGGCGGAGACCTCGTAGGCTATGCGCTGCTGCAGGCCGTCCTCGCTGAGCTTCATGTAGCGCCGGCTCTGGAAGCGGCCCTCCAGGCGCAGCGGCGTGCCCACGCTCCAGCGGGCCGCCTCGCGGGCGCGGCTGCCCCAGCAGATGCACGGCAGATAGTCCGAGCGCCCGCCCCGCCGGTTGACCGCCAGCAGCAGGTCGCAGATGTCGCGTCCCAGCGGCGTCACGCGCGGATTCGGCGCCTTGCACAGCGTCCCGATGAGGAGGACCCGGTTGTCGTCCGCCTCGTCCGTGAGACTGAGCTCCCTCGCCAGCACCGTCAGCACGAGGCGCGCGCCCTCGCCCCGGCGGTTGTTGTAGCTTCTGAGCTCCCCCTGCACCAGCAGGCGCTCCCGCTCCGAGACCTCCGCCGCCTCAAGCTGCTCGCGGCGCAGGACGATGTTCAGCACGTCGCTGCTGCCCGAGAGCCTGCGCACCTCCAGCGGAAACAGATAGAAGTCCTGTCCACCCGCGCTGTGCGAATAGCGCGGCGGCCCGGCCATCGTCCCGCACAGCCGCACCTGATTGTTCTCCTGCGTCATGTCCATGCGCCCCCGTCCTTTTCGTTGAGATAGTCCATCATATTCCGCCGCGGCACTTGAATATGCGCGCCCGCTGCGGTATAATATCCAAACCAAACCACAAAGAAGGAGCCGATTTTATGAACATCAAGGATATTCTGGCAAAATGCGACCACACCCTCCTGCGCGTCGACTGCACGAGCGAGGAGATCCGCGCCCTCTGCGATCAGGGCATCAAATACGGCTGCGCAAGCGTCTGCATCCCGCCCGCCCATGTCGCCGGGGCCAAACGCTACGTGGGCGACAGGCTCACGATCTGCACGGTCATCGGCTTCCCCAACGGCTACATGACCAGCGCCGCGAAGGCCTTCGAGGCCGCCGACGCCGTGAAGAACGGGGCCGACGAGATCGACATGGTCATCAACCTCTCCATGGTCAAGGACGGCTGCTGGGTCGACGTGGCGGACGACATCCGCGCCGTGCGCGAGGCGACAAAGGGCAAGATCCTCAAGGTCATCATCGAGTGCTGCCTGCTCACCGACGAGGAGAAGGTGCACCTGTGCAAAATCGTCTCCGACTGCGGGGCCGACTTCATCAAGACCTCCACGGGCTTCTCGAAGGGCGGCGCGACACGCGAGGACGTGGCCCTGCTGCGCAGCAATTCCCCCGCAACGCTCAAGGTCAAGGCCGCCGGCGGCATTGCGAGTCTCGCGGACGCGGAGGACTTCATCCGGCTCGGCGCGGACCGCCTCGGCACCAGCCGCATCGTCAGGCTCGCCATGGAGCAGGAGAAGCTCGCCGGCGCGCCGGAGGAAAACTACTGAGACAACACCGCACAGTCCGCCATCGGCCCCTCCCGGAAAAACCGCGCCCTGACTTCATCACTTTTTCCTGCAATACACATAGTATTCCTGCGAAAAACCGCCATCGTCAGAACCCAATTTTTCTCAGGATTCGCCCTCGCCGAATTGTGCGGCGCTGGCCTAAAAAAAACTTGACATTGCTTCGCAAACCTGCTATATTATCAAAGCCAAAACAAAGAAGGTACGGCATCCACCCTGCCTCACCCGGCGGCAATTGCGCCAGCCGCGGTTTATAAAACACCGCCTCTACGGGGCGAGACTGTGTTTTTACGCTCGGATGCCGTGCATCCGGGCTTTTGATTTTTCGGAGGTGTTCACAATCGCAAACGCTGTTCATCAAATCAACGAAGAGATCCTTGACAAAGAGGTGCGCCTGATCGGCGATCAGGGCGAGCAGCTCGGCATCATGTCGGTGGAACAGGCTCTCGGCATCGCGACCGAGCGGGAGCTTGATCTGGTCAAGATCGCTCCGGGCTCCAATCCTCCCGTCTGCAAGATCATGGACTACGGCAAGTTCCGCTTCGAGCAGGCCAAGAAGGAGAAGGAAGCCAAAAAGAACCAGCGCGTGATCGAGATCAAGGAGATCCGCATGTCCCCCGGCATCGACACCAACGACTTCAACACCAAGCTCAAAAACGCCCAGAAGTTCCTGAGCGACGGCGACCGCGTCAAGGTCAGCGTACGCTTCCGCGGCAGGGAGATGGCGCATACCGAGATCGGCGCCGACCTGCTGAAGGACTTCGCCGCCCAGTGTGCGGAGATCGCGGGCATGGACAAGGCCCCCAAGCTCGAGGGCCGGAATATGTCCATGTTCCTCTCACCCAAGCCCCAGACTCCGGCCAAGAAGCCGGCCAAGCCGAAGCAGCCCAGAGCGCAGGGGGAGTCCGCGCCCGAGGCCGAATAACACGTATACAGCGGGAATTTTCCCTGTATTGATTACGGAAGGAGAAACTACCATGCCTAAACTGAAGACCCACAGCGGTGCCAAGAAGAGATTCAGTCTCACCAAGTCCGGGAAGGTCAAGCGCGCACACGCTTACAAGAGCCATATCCTCACCAAGAAGACCACCAAGCGCGGCCGCCGTCTGCGCGATGTGGCTTATGCCGATGTGACCAACGAGGCCACCATCAAGAAAATGATCCCTTATAAATAATAAGGGCTGACGTTATATAGGAGGATATTGAAATGGCAAGAGTTAAAGGCGCAATGATGACCCGCAAGCACAGGAGCAAGGTGCTCGGTCTTGCAAAGGGCTACTGGGGCAACAAGTCCCGTCACTATAAGATGGCAAATGAGCAGCTGATGAAGTCCGGCCGTTACGCGTACGTCGGCCGCAAGCAGAAGAAGAGAGACTTCCGTCAGCTCTGGATCACCCGTATCAGCGCCGGCTGCAAGGCCAACGGCATGAACTACTCCACCTTCATGCACGGTCTCAAGCTGGCGGGCGTCGACATGAACCGCAAGATGCTCTCCGAGACTGCGATCCACGACGCCGCCGCCTTCACCGCCCTGTGCGAGATGGCCAGGGCCGCAAAGTAATAATGCGAAAAGACCCCCGCGCGTTCAGTCCAGACTGTGACGCGCGGGGGCTTTTTTTGCGACAGGCGGAATTCCGGGAGCGGAGTGCGGAGTTCGTTTCCCGGGAGACGGACAAAACGATGTCACGCTGAGCGCAAACTTAAACGCTTGCCACAAAATCGCGTATGAAGCTCAATGCCGCGCCCAGAGGGGTGATGTGCCGGGGGACGGCGCTGAGCTGGACGAACTCGGCGTCTTCGCTGAAGGGGTTGCCGGAGAGCACATAGCGCTTGAGCGCCGGAAACCAGGGCTGCAGATACTCCGACAGGAAGCCGCCCAGCACCACGTCGCAGTCAAGGACCTGGTGGATGTTGTTGATCCCGATGGCCAGGTGACGGAGCATGTCGAACAGCAGCTCCTCGTACTCCGGCCGCCTCGCGGCGACGCCGCGGAAGAAGTCCTCCAGCCCGACGCCGAGGCCGTTTTCGATCCTGGCGGCGGAGCAGTAGGCCTCCAGACAGCCGTGGCGCCCGCAGGAGCATCTGAGGCCGCCCGGCTCCACGCAGATGTGGCCGAACTCCCCGCTCTTGGCGCTGTTGCCGTGGTAGGGCACCCCGTCGATAAGCACCGCGCCGCCGATGCCGTATTCCAGCGAGAGATAGGCCATGCTCTGGCGGCGGCGGGCAAAGCTCTCCGCACGTCCGCTGGCGGTGCCGTCGTTCTCCACATGCACGCTGTAGGCGACGCCCCGCGTCAGCGGATAGAGCGGCGCGTCCTGAATGTCCAGCGTCGGCGCGAAGGTGATGCGGCTCTCGTCCGGGCTGATGAGACCCGGAATCGTGATCCCCACCCCCAGAAGCCGGGAGCGGTCCAGGCGGCAGTCGTCCAGAAACTGCTCGATGATCCCGGCCAGGGCCCCGTCCGCGCGCTGCAGATGGGAGGGCAGGGCAAAGGGCACGCGGCGGTAGGCCAGCTCCCGCAGGCGCAGGTCCGCCGCGGCGAGGCGCAGATGCTGCCCCGTGACCGAGATCCCCAGGGCGATGCGCGCGTCCGGCACGATGTCCAGCCCCTGTACCCGGCGGCCGCCGGTGGCGCGCTCCTCGCCGGAAGAGCGGATGAGCCCGGCCTGAAAAAGCTCCGTCAGATACTGGTGCAGGGTCGGCAGGCTGATCTCACAGTCCCGGGCGAGACTCTGCCGCGAGCAGAAATCCGGGGAGCTGTAGAGGGTCCGGTAGATACGGCTGCGCGTCGGAACGGAGCGCGACAGATCCAGCGACAGATATGACAAGTTCCCCACCGCCTTTTATCAAATCCTGTTCAAATTGTACCATGCGCTCCGCACAAGTCAAGGCGTTTTTCCCGCTATTTTCGAGACTTTAATAAAATAACTTTATCAATCAAAACAGGACGATTCCGGTGATTGGTTAATATGCACAAAATCCGGGAATAAAATGCAATAAAATCCACAAACAGCAAGGAGAATAGCAAAAACAACTTGACGTTTGTAGAGCTCCTCGCTAAAATAATCTTAAAGAAGTTGAACCAACTTCCGTCAACAAAATCAAAAAAGGAGGAACCACCCAAATGAAAAAGCTTCTCGCAATGATTCTCGTGGTATGCATGGTCTGCTCCCTCGGCGCGTTCACCGCGTTTGCCGACGAGGGCGACCTGATCGGTATCTCCATGCCGACCAAATCCCTGGAGCGCTGGAACCGTGACGGCTCTTACCTCAAGGAGCAGTT
Source organism: Oscillospiraceae bacterium (assembly GCA_902779945.1). Taxonomy (GTDB): domain Bacteria; phylum Bacillota; class Clostridia; order Oscillospirales; family Oscillospiraceae; genus Limivicinus. The sequence goes on from CACZDN010000008.1 coordinate 83,949, forward strand.
CGAGGCTGCCGGCTACAAGGTCGAGCTGACCTATTCCGACAACGACGCTGTTCAGCAGAACAACGACATCAGCAACATGATCGCCGACGGCGTCAAGGTCCTTGTCATCGTCGCTATCGACTCCGACACCCTGAGCTCCGTCCTGAAGGACGCTGAGGAGGCCGGCATCACCGTTATCGCCTATGACCGTCTGATCAACAACGCTAACGTCGCCTACTACGTCTCCTTCGATAACTACACCGTCGGCGTCCTGCAGGCCCAGTACGTCATTGACGCTCTCGACCTCAACAACGCGGGCGACAAGACCTACAACATCGAGTTCACCGCCGGCGACCCCGCCGACACCAACGCCGGCTACTTCTTCAACGGCGCGTTCGACACCCTCAAGCCCTTCATCGACGCCGGCACCCTGAAGATCCCCTCCGGCAAGACCACCTTTGAGCAGGTCGCCACGCCCGCGTGGAGCACCGACACCGCTCTTGAGAACTTCCAGAACACCCTCGCCTCCTACTACGGCGACGGCACCGTTCTCGACATCGCCCTCTGCTCCAACGACTCTACCGCGGCCGGCGTTGCCCAGGCCATCATCTCCGACTATGCCGGCGACAACCAGCCCATCGTGACCGGCCAGGACGGCGACATCGGCAACCTCCAGAACATCGTTGACGGCTACCAGACCATGACCGTCTACAAGAACGTCGCCGACGAAGCCGGCGTCACCCTCGTCCTCGTCGACGCCATCCTGAACGGCGCGACCCCCGGCGCTGAGCTCGTTGAGAAGTTCGCCGCCGAAGCCGCCTTCGATACCGAGACCTACGACAACGGCCTTGGCGTCGTTCCCTCCTACCTGCTGGTTCCGTACTCCATCGACAAGGACAACCTTGAGCTGCTCGTCGATACCGGCAACTACAAGTGGGATGCCGACAACCACTACCTGGTTTCCACCCTCGGCTGATTCTTCCCCCATTGAGCTTTAGCACCGCATGACACCGGAGGGGCGGGGTTCACCCCCGCCCCTCCTTTTTTGAACGATTCCCCTAACCTGCGCGCACGGGAGGAAACAGAGGAGGTATGGTATTTTGGCTGATTACATTCTTGTGATGAAGAACATCACAAAGGAATTTCCCGGCGTCAAAGCGCTTGACGACGTAAATCTTCAGGTCGAGCGCGGCGAGATCCACGCCCTTGTCGGCGAAAACGGCGCCGGCAAGTCCACCCTGATGAACGTGCTTTCGGGCACCTATCCCTACGGCACCTACAGCGGCGATATTATTTACAATGGCGAGGTCTGCAAGTTCAACACCCTTCGCGACAGCGAAAAGCTCGGTATCGTCATCATCCACCAGGAGCTGGCTCTGATCCCGGAGCTCTCCATCGGTGAGAACATGTTCCTTGGCAACGAGCGCAAGGGCAAATTCGGGATCGACTGGGACCGCACCTTCCATGAGGCCAGGATACACATGGATCAGGTCGGCCTGAAGGAGAGCGAGCATACGCTCATCAAGGACATCGGCACCGGCAAGCAGCAGCTGGTCGAGATCGCGAAAGCGCTGTCCAAGAACGTGAAGCTGCTGATCCTGGACGAGCCGACCTCCTCCCTGAACGAGGAGGACTCCAGGATGCTTCTGAACCTCCTGCTGGAGTTCAAGAAGCAGGGCATGACCTCGATCATCATCTCCCATAAGCTGAACGAGATCGCCTACGTGGCCGACCGGATCACGGTCGTCCGCGACGGCGCGACGATTGAAACGATAGACAACCACGACCGCACCGTGGACGAGGACCGCATCATCAAGGGCATGGTGGGGCGCGAGCTCAGCGACCGCTTCCCCAGACGCGTCCCGAACATCAGCGATGAGAAGGGGCTGGAGGTCAGGCACTGGACTGTCCACCACCCCGTGTACACCGAAAAGGTCGTGGACGACGACGTGTCCTTCTATGTGCGCAAGGGCGAGATCGTCGGTTTCTCCGGCCTGCAGGGCGCGGGCCGCACGGAGCTGGCCATGTCCATCTTCGGCCACGCCTACGGCTCCGGCATCTCCGGGGAGCTCTATATCGGCGGCAAGAAGATGAACATCACGAACGAGCGCCAGGCCATCGAGGCCGGGCTTGCCTACGTCACCGAGGACCGCAAGGGCAACGGCCTCATCCTGCCGCAGACCATCGCCGTCAACACCACCATGGCCAGGCTGGGCAAGGTCTGCAACGGCGCCGTGATCGACACCGTCAGGGAGAACATGGCGGCGGAGGAATACCGCGAGAAGCTCAAGACCAAGACTCCCTCCGTCCAGCAGGCGGCGGGCAATCTCTCCGGCGGCAACCAGCAGAAGGTGCTGCTCGCCAAGTGGATGTTCGCCGATTCCGACGTGCTGATCCTGGACGAGCCTACCCGCGGCATCGACGTCGGCGCGAAGTATGAGATCTACTGCATCATGAACGACCTTGTCGCCCAGGGCAAGTCCGTCATCATGATCTCCTCCGAAATGCCCGAGATCCTCGGCATGTGCGACCGCGTCTACGTCATGAACGAGGGCCGGATCGTCGCGGAGATGGACGTCGCGGACGCCTCCCAGGAGAAGATCATGGCGGCGATCCTCAAGTCCGAAAAGAAAAAAGAGGGAGAAAAACAAGTATGAATGCGAAATCCTTTGTCAAGAAGTATACGATGGTTATCGCGCTGGTCGCGGTGTTCATCCTCTTCGGCCTGCTGACACAGGGCCGTCTGTTCTATCCGCAGAACATGTCGAACCTCCTGCTCCAGAACTCCTACGTTCTCGTGCTGGCCTGCGGCATGCTGCTGTGCATCCTGACGGGCGGCAACATCGACCTGTCCGTCGGCTCCACCGTCTGCCTTGTCGGCGCGCTGGCCGCGCAGCTCATGGACAAGAGCGGCATGAACGCCATCCTTGTCATCTTCCTGTGTCTGGCTGTAGGTGCTGTCATCGGCGGCTGGCAGGGCTTCTGGATCGGCTACATCCACATCCCGCCCTTCATCTGCACGCTGTCCGGCATGTTCCTGTTCCGCGGCCTGGGCCGCGTCATCCTCAAGTCCAAGACCGTCCCGGTCAAGGACGCGCTGTTCCTCAAGATCTTCGCCTCCTACGTCCAGATACCCGGGCTTGACAACGCCAAGGAAAAGTGGCTGCCCTCGGCCCTCATCGTCGGCGTGGTGATCGCGCTCGTGCTGCTGATCACGGTCTTTACCAGCCGCGCCAGCCGCGCCAAAAAGGGCTACGCGGTCGGCCCGCTCGCCCCGGAGCTCGCCAAGAAGGTCATCATCGCGGCGCTGGTGGTCTACTACTCCTACAAGCTCGCCAGCTACAAGGGCATCCCGGTCATGCTGATCTGGGTGCTGGCCGTGGTGTTTATCTACTCCTTCATCACCAGCAAGACCGCCCTCGGCCGTTACTTCTACGCCGTCGGCGGCAACGAGAAGGCCACCAAGCTCTCCGGCATCGACACCCGCAGGGTCTACTTCCTGGCCTACCTGTCCATGTCCTTCCTGGCCGGCCTCTCCGGCCTGCTGATGGCCGCCCGAATCGCCTCCGTCAACGGCGACACCGGCAACGCCTTCGAGATGGACGCCATCGGCTCCTGCTTCATCGGCGGCGCCTCCGCCTACGGCGGCTCCGGCACGGTGGCGGGCATCTGCATCGGCGCTATCTTCCTCGGCGTCATCAACCAGGGCATGTCCATCATCGGCCTGGACAACAACTGGCAGTACATCGTCAAGGGCGCGGTGCTCCTGATCGCCGTTATCTTTGACGTCGTCTCCAACCACAAGACCGGCAAGGGCTGAGCCGGACGAGAAACAAAACCACGGGGCTGTCTCAAAACACCCTGTCATCTGCGCAAAGCGAAGTCGAAGGATCTTCTCCCGCAGTTTTCGGAAACCGCAAAGGAGAGATCCTTCGGCACTTCGTTTCTGAGGATGGCAAAACGGTCAGTTGATACTATTCCCTGATAGAAAGCGGGCAAGAAATTTCGAGCAAAATTTGTGTCAGGCAAGGCGAAGCCCGCAGGGCATAATGGAGATATATGTTCAAGGGCCTCAACGCAGCACGGCGCAAATTTTGCCGGAAGGACTGTCTGGTTTCTATCAGGGAATAGTATGAGACGGCCCCTTCGTAAATGAGGAAAAAACGTGAACAACAGCGGAGCTGATTTTGAATACGACATCCAGAAGCGCGCCCGCGCCAGCACCGCCGCGACCCTGCGCGCCGCGGTGGCGATCTACTTTATCTATCTCGGCCGCAGCGTCATCGTGGGCGTGCGGGAGGGGAGCACCACCATGGCCCCCTGGCTCGGCTGGACGGCGGGGATCGTCTTCATCGCGGCGGCGCTGGCCTTCGGCGTGTACGCCTGGAAGCGCTGGCGGCAGGATCTCGAGGCTGCCCGCCTGCCGGCAGAGGCACTGACAACGGAGGAGGAGAAGCCCGATGGAGAATGAAACCCTGCGCTCGCTGCGGGCGCTCACGTCCGCCTATCTCGACAGGGTCGCGGAGCTGGAGCGCAACCGCAAGTTCCCCGAGGGCCTGTTCGGAATCAAGGGCGGCCCCAAGGACGACCCCTGTCACGAGCGCTACGCGGAGGACGCGAGGGCGCTGCTCACGGCGTTTGCCGCGTCGAAGCCCGGGAGCGAAGACGCCGCCGCAGTCCTGCGGGAGCTCTTTTCCGCCGCGGAGGCCAACCGGGACGCGCAGTGCGCCTACTGGATGCTCATTGCGGTCCAGGGCCTGGGCCTGCCCCTCGTCGAAGCCCTGACCCCGGCGGACGCCGCGGCGCTCTGCGGCGCGTACAGGAAGCAATATCCCCGCCGTATGCGCCTGCCCGTCCAGGACGAGATCCTGAAGCGCCTCCAAAAAGCGGCGGGATGAACGGACATTTCATTAAGGCAACACCGCACAATCCGCCATCGGCGCCTCCTGGAAAAATAGTGCCCTGACTTCGAGCCTTTTTCTTGCAATACACAAAGTATTCCTGCGAAAATTCGTCACTTTTTCTTGCAATACACAAAGTATTCCTGCAAAAAACTGCCATCGTCAGAACCCAATTTTTCTCAGGATCTGCTCTTGCCGAATTATGCGGTATTGCCCAAGGCGAAAAAGCAAATACAATCCGTTTTTTGCGGGGGCGTGTACCTCGCAAAAAACATCGCTCAGCCTGCAGGCTTTCTCGTTTCGCAAAAATGCCCAAAGTCATATTTGTGAAACAAACGCGGACGGGATGAGACACCCCTTGATTTTTGCGGAGCAGTCCTGTATATTCTTTCCCAGCGACAAAACGCAGGGGGAATATGCCAAATGAACGAGACCACACGCAAGACCGATTTTTTATCCACCGTCGCCGGGATTTTAGCGGCGGCGGTCACGGCTAATCTGCTCTGGGGCAGCGCCGCGCCCTGCATCAAGCTGGGCTACCGCTGGTTCGGCATCGCGGGCGAGGACGTGATGACTCAGATCCTTTTCGCCGGGGTGCGCTTCACGCTGGCCGGAGTGCTGACGGTGCTGCTCGGCAGTCTCCTGCGCGGGCGTCTGCTCCTGCCGAAGCGCGGCTCCGGCGGCATGATCCTCAAGCTCGCCATGATGCAGACCGTGATCCAGTATACGTTTTTCTACATCGGCCTGTCCCACGCGCCGGGCTTCAAGGGCTCCATCATTTCGCCCACCAGCACCTTCTTCGCCCTGCTGATCGCGGCCCTCGTGTTCCGTCAGGAAAAGCTCACGGCGAAAAAGCTGCTCGGCTGTCTGATCGGCTTTGCGGGCGTGGTCGTGGTCAGCATGACCGGCCGTCTCGAGGGCGGCGTGCGCCTGGACGGCGAGGGCTTTCTCGTCCTGGCGGCGGCGTCCTACGGCTGCTCCTCCGTGCTCATCAAGCGCTATTCCGAGCGTGAGGATCCGGTGGTGCTAAGCGGCTGGCAGTTCATCCTCGGCGGCGCGCTCATGACCGCGGCGGCCCTGCTCGGCGGCGGCCGGCTCCACGCGGAGAGCACAGGCGCCTGGCCGCTGATGGTCTATCTGAGCCTGGTCTCCGCCGTGGCCTACACGCTCTGGTCCCTGCTCCTGCAGCGGCACCCGGTCTCGCGCATCATGGTCTACTCGTTTCTGAACCCTGTCTTCGGCGTGCTCCTCTCGGCCATCCTTCTGGGCGAGGCGAAGGGCCTCAACATCCCGCGCTGCCTTCTCGCCATGCTCCTCGTGTGCCTCGGCGTCTGGATCGTGAACCGACCGGAGAGCGCAAAGAACAGAGCGTGAAGCGACGTACGCTTCCGGCCGTGGGGACAATGCACGAATTGCCCGGCGGAGAAATATGAGAATAACGAAAAGCATACGGCAAATTCGCAAAAGCTGCGGATTTGCCGTATGCTCATCAATGACAGGGAGCACGTCAAAGCGCCTCCAGCTTCTTCACGAGCTGCCGAAGGGCCTTGCCGCGGTGGCTGATGCTGTTTTTCTCCTCGGGGCTGATCTCCGCCGTGCGCAGACCGCGCTCGGGCAGGAGAAAGAGGGAGTCGTAGCCGAAGCCGTTCGTGCCGCGCTCGTCGTGGGCGATCCAGCCGTAGAGTGCGTCCTGCGCCGTCAGAAGCCGCCCGTCCGGCCAGGCGAGGGCGATGGCGCAGGTGAAGTGCGCGGCGCGGTTTTCGACGTTCTCGAGCTCCTTGAGAAGCCGGCGGCGGTTTGCGGCGTCGTCCCCGTGTACGCCGGAAAAGCGCGCGGAATAGACCCCCGGCGCGCCGCCCAGCGCGTCGACGCAGAGGCCGCTGTCGTCCGCGATGGCGCAGCAGCCGGAGAGCGCGGCCAGCTCCGTCGCCTTCTTTACGGCGTTTTCCAGAAAGGTCTCGCCGTCCTCGACCGTCTCGTGCTCGATACCCGCCTCGCGCATGGACTGTACGTCGTCAAAGAAGGGCGCGAGGATGGCCTTCATCTCGACCAGCTTGTGCGCGTTGTTGGATGCAATGATCAGTTTCATGTTTTGATCCTCCTCGATGGTTTCATGCTATCATACATCAAAAACCGCGGCGCGGCAACTTGAAATACGGCCTGCGGCATGATAAAATCAGAAAAAACCCATGGAGGAAGCGCTATGAAGATCACATACCGCCCGAGGGGCGTCTGCTCGCAGCTCATGGAGATCGAAATCGAAGACGGCAAAATCGCCTCCGTTCAGGTCGTCGGCGGGTGCAGCGGGAATTTGCAGGGCATCTCCCGCCTGCTCCGGGGCATGGAGGTCGACGAGGCGATCCGCCGCATGGAGGGCATCCGCTGCGGGATGAAGCCCACCTCCTGTCCCGACCAGCTCGCGGCGGCGCTGCGGCAGTACCGCGCGGAACATGCGTAAGCGCCTTTGCTGCGCCGCGCTCGTCTTCACGCTGCTGCTGTCCGGCTGCGGTGCGATCGGAGACGTCGTGCGCGCCCCGATCCGTGCAGCCGCCTCGACCGAGACGCCGCTCGCGCCCCTCGCGCGAAGAACGGACGACGCGGACGCCGACGCGCTGCCCGTATATCTGGACGGGCTGCTGCTCGCCCGGGGCGTCAAAAAGGAGGACGCGGTCTATGTCGCCCTGCGGCCCCTGTGCGCGCATGCGGACGTCACCATGAGCTGGACCGGGGACCGCGCCCGCTTCACGCTCGAGCTCGGCGCACTCAAGGTGGAAGGGCGGGCCGGACAGGAATACTATGCCGCCTCGGGCCGCTACGTCTTCGCGCCGGAGGACTGGCTTTTGCGCGGCGGGGAGCTGTACCTGCCGGTAAACGCGCTGTGCAGGCTCCTGACGCTCACGGCGGAGGAGCGGGACGGGGCCCTGTATCTCGGCGGCCCTGTGCGCGTGATGGAGGCCGGGCAGGACTACTATGACCTCAACTTCCCGCAGGGGGACCTGTACTGGCTGGCGCACATCATCCGCTCCGAGGCCGGGATCGAACCGCTGGAGAGCAAGATCGGCGTCGGCAACGTGGTCATGAACCGCGTGAAGAGCCCGGATTTCCCCGACAACGTCTTCGACGTGATCTTTGACCACGAGCACGGGATGCAGTTCGAGCCCATCTCCAAGGGCACCATCCACGAGGAGCCGAAGGCCGAGGACACCATCGCGGCCTGCCTTGTGCTCGAGGGCGCAGACGTGGCGGGGGAGTGCCTCTACTTCGTCAACCCCGATTTCGGCAGCTTCTGGTTCGACAACAATTTACAGTTTGTGAAGAAGATCGGCCGCCACAATTATTACATTGAGAGAGTAAACGAAAATGCCGCAACAGACGCTGGAACAGATCCTGCGGCAGGGACTTGAGGCCCGGGGCGCAAGCCCGGACGACGAGACCCTGCGCCGCTTTCGCATTTACTATGACAATCTGTCGGAATACAACCGGGTCATGAACCTCACCGCCATCACCGGGGAGGAGGACACGGCGCGCCTGCATTTTCTCGACTGCGCGGCCCTGCTGGACGCGGGGGAGCTGGACGGGAAGACCCTCATCGACGTCGGCACCGGCGCGGGCTTTCCGGGCCTGGTGCTCAAGATCCTGCGCCCGGGGCTTCGTCTCACGCTGCTCGACAGTCTGGACAAGCGCCTCGCCTTCCTGCGCGACACCTGCGAAAAGCTGGGCTTTGACGATGTGGCGCTTGTCCACGCCCGGGCCGAGGAGCTGCCCGACGGCTTCCGCGAGCGCTTTGATTACGCCTCGGCGCGCGCGGTGGCAAGGCTCAACATCCTGTGCGAGCTGTGCCTGCCCTGCGTCAGACCCGGCGGTGCCTTCCTCGCCATGAAGGGGCCGGAGCTGGACGCGGAGCTGCGGGAGGCCTATGTCGCCCTCAAAGCCCTCGGCGGCAAAACGGAGCGGGTGATCGACTACACGATCCCCGGCACGGACGTCCGCCACAGCGCGGCGGTCATCCGCAAGATCGCGCCCACCCCCGCGCGCTACCCCCGAAGATGGGCACAGATCAAAAAGAAGCCGCTTTGACAGCGGCGACTCCCTCCGGAACGGACGGATCCGGGAAAGTAAAAAGCTCCGCAGATGCGGAGAGGAACGGAGAGAAGACATGAAGCGTGTAGATGCAATCGGGCTGGGTGAGTATCAGATCACCGGCGAGCGGGAGGAGGAGGCCGCGGCGGCCTTCGCGGAGGGCTACCGGCTGTGCTGCGGCGAGAGCGGGGACGGCGATTCCATGCTCTGGGAGCTGCGGGGCCTGCGCCGGCGGATCATGGACGAGTACGGTGTGGAGATCACACTGGTTTAAGGGAGGGGCACGATGGACCTGCTATGCCTGGGCGACAGCCTGACCTTCGGCTCCGGCGTTTCCCCGCGCGAGCGCTGGACAGCGCTTGCCGCGCAGCTGAGCGGCTGGCATGTGATAAACCGCGGCGTCTGCGGAGACACCGCGGGCGGTATGCTCGCGAGACTGCAGGGGGAGCTCGCCTCCAGGCCGGACGCGGTGCTCATCATGGGCGGCTTGAACGACATCTTTTTCTCCGGCTCGGACCTGAGCGCCCGCGCCGACATGGGGGCCATGCTGCATCAGGTCCTCGCGTCGGGCGCCGTGCCGATCGCCGGCATCCCCACGCCGCTGGTCCCCGGCATGTTCCCGGAGACCTGGAGCGCGGCGGTGGACTTTGACGCGGCGCGCGCGGCGCTGGGGAGCTACAGCGAATGGCTCGTGCGCTTCTGCGGGGCCTTCGGGCTGTGCTGCGTGGATTTCCGCCCGGACTTCTTCGACGGGGCCGGGAACGCGGACGCGTCGCTCTATATCGACGGCCTGCACCCCGGGCCGGAGGGCCACAGGCGCATGGCGGCGCGGCTGGCGGGCGTGCTGAAAAAGCTGGAGGGGGAGCTGGGCCGTGGCTGAGCTCAGAGTGCTCGATCTTGATACGACCGACGCCGCCTGGAACCTCGCCGCGGAGCAGACGGTGTTCGACTGCCTGCCGCGTGCATACAGCTATTTCATGCTCTGGCAAAACCGCAGCGCCGTCATCATCGGCAAATACCAGAACGCGCTGGCGGAGATCGACCGGAGCTTTGTGGAGGAGAACGGCATCCAGGTGGTGCGGCGGCTCTCCGGCGGGGGAGCGGTCTACCACGATCTCGGCAATCTGAACTTCACCTTCGTCACCGACGCGGGCGACGCCGAGACCCTGGACCTGCGCGCCTTCTGCAGACCGGTGCTGCGGACGCTCGAAAAGATGGGCGTACACGCGGAGCTCAACGGCCGCAACGACATGACCATCGCCGGCAAAAAATTCTCCGGCAACTCCCAATACCTGCGCGGCGGCCGCATCATGCACCACGGGACCATCCTCTTTGACTCAAAGCTCGACACGGTGGAGCGCGCCCTGCGCGTGGACCCCGACAAGATCCGCGCGAAGGGGACAGCCTCGGTGCGCAGCCGTGTGACCAACGTCCGGCCTTATCTCCGGGAGGACGTCACCCTCGCGGAGTTCCGGGCGCTTTTGAAGGAGAACATCCTGAACGAAAACCCGGGCGGGCCCCGCGCGTTTACGGACGCGGAGCTTGCGCATATCGAGACGCTGCGCCGGGAGCGCTATGCCTCCTGGGAGTGGAACTTCGGCGCGTCGCCCCCGTGCACGCTGCTGAAAAAGCGCCGCTTCGAGGGCTGCGGCACCGTGGAGGCCCGCCTCGACGTGGAGCACGGGGTCATCCGGGAGCTGCACTTCCTCGGCGATTTCTTCAGCGCGGAGGGGCCGGAGCCGCTGGCCGCGCTGCTGACAGGGAAAAAACCGGAGCGGGCGGAGCTCGCCGCCGCCACGGCGGATGTGGACGTCTCCCGCTTCATCCACGGACTTAGCCGGGACATGCTGCTCGCACTGCTGTGCGGGTGAAAGGACAGGTGAACCTATGGACATGCAGTTTGAAAAGATCCAAACCGCCGCCCCGACCGTGCCGGAGCTCGTACTGGACAGCCTGCTCGGGGCCATCGAGGCGGGCAGGCTCCAGCTCGGCAGCGAGCTGCCGCCGGAGCGGGAGCTGGCCGAGGCGCTGGGCATCTCCCGCAACTCCCTGCGCGAGTGCCTGTCCATCATGAGCTTCATGGGCATTGTGGAAAACCGGAGCAACCGCAAGGTGCTGGTCAAGAACGCCGACTATTTCCGCAAGGCGCGCTCACTGCTGGAGCTGTCCTATTCCGCGGACACCTTTGAGGACTTCATGGAGTTCCGGCGCACGAACGAGCGGGAGATCGCCCGCCTCGCCTGCCGCCGCGCGACACAGGAGGACCTGGACCGTCTGCGCAGCTCGGTGGAGCGCCTGGAGTCCGACGAGACCGACTACCTGGCGGACGTGGAGTTCCACGTCAATCTCGCCTACGCCAGCCACAACACCATCTTTGCCGCCATGCTGGACTTCGTCAACTGCCTGATCCTCGAGCTGCGTATGCGCTTTTTCGAGCGCGAGGACTACCACGGCAAGACCGCCGAGGCCCACCGCCGCATCTACGAGGCGGTCAGGGCCCGCGACGAGGAGCTGGCCGCCTATGAGATGGGCCGGCATCTCAAGCTCATCGAAAACTACGAGGACCACGGCGCGAAGCCATAACCGTTCGTTTTCCCGTGTCATCCTGAGCGCAGGCGAAGGCTCCCGCACTCATGTTCCGGACTGGTACGGGATACTTCATACGATTCTCCGACAGAACAGTTTGCATCTTTCCGGCCGGATTCGTGCCGGGCTTCGTTATCGGGCTTGGAAATACACAAAGTATTCCTGCAAAAAAATGCCTTCATCAGAACCCAAATTTTCTCAGGATTCGCTCTCGCCGAATTATGCGGTGTTGCCCTATGGAATAGTAGTATCAAACCGCGTTGTCGGATAATCGTATCATCGTTTCGCTCTTCAGATTTTTAAAATCCAGCAGGGGAGAGGCAAGCCTCTCCCCTGTGTTTTGTTATTCCCGGCCGGCGTAATACTTCGCCGCGGGCAGCGGCGCGAGGAGCAGCAGGAGCAGGACCGGCGCGGACCAGGGCGGGACCGTGCCCAGCCCATAGATGAGCGCTAAAAGCAGCAGGCCCGCAAGCATCCAGCATATGCCCGCAAGGGCGTGCGTTTTCCGCCAGGCGTCTTCTTTATACACAATACAGCGCAGGCGTATGCCCTCCCGGGCTCCGCGCCTGAGGTCGAGAAAATGCGCCCCGACGAGCAGCAGCAGCAGGGCGAGCACGCAGGGGAGGAAGCGGCGGAGGCTGATTGCCTGTCCCGCGGCGCGCAGGAGCCAGAAGGGACACAGCAGCGTTGCCGCGGCGGGGATACCCCAGCGGCCGATCAGGCGGATGGACATGGGCGGCAGGCGCTCCGTCTTCTGGTGGAGCCAGAGCTGCGCATGGCAGACAAAATTCAGCACGGCCATGAGACCGGGCACGCCGAAGACCAGCACCGCGCGGGGCATGGAGTCGTCCGCCCCCTCGCTGTCGATGAGGCCGGTCCGCACGATTTCGGGGATGCTTCCCCACAGCCGCAGGCCCAGCAGCATCGGCAGCAGGCAGACGAGCAGCGAAACGACCACGCATACGAGGGCCTTTGTCCCGCTCACATGCCGCCCGAAAACCCGGCTGGCCGCCCGCTCCTGCTCGCGGGTCATGCCGTATTTGGTTTTTCCGTTCAGCTTTTCCATGCCCCGCATTATACGCCGCACCCCCATGCTTGTAAATATCGTCATTTCCGATAAATCAAGGCCTGTGTATTTGGCTATATTAAAGGATACTTGTGAAAACTCTACAAATATTTGCAGGATATTTCGTCACACAAAAGCGGGGACTCCCCTTGAAGCCGGAGGACGAAAGTTGTAAAATCAGAACAGGAATATTGGTAGGACCAAAAACCGGACCCGCATACTCCGAAAAGGGAAGGACTGGTGTGATGAAGATCTATAAAAAAATTATGGACGTTCTCGCGTGGGTCGAGTCTGCGCTGCAGGTCCTGATCGGCGTCGTGATTACGGTGATCGCCTTCGCCAACGTCTGCGTCCGCTATCTCTCCAACGGCAAGCTCGCCTACACCGAGGAGCTGACGGTGAACATCTTCGTGCTGATGATCATGTGCGGCTGCGCGCTCTGCGCCCGCAGCGGCAGCCTGATCAGCCTCTCGCTGGTGTTCGACCTGGTGGGGAAGCGCGGCAAGAAGATCCTCTCCGTGATTTTCACGGTGTTCAGCATCGCGTTTTACGGCGTGATCGTGCACACCGGCTGGGCCAAGACCATGCAGCTCATGACCCAGCACAAGCTGACGGCGTCCCTGCTGGTGCCGGAGTGGATGTTCATGATCGCCCTGCCGATCGGCGGCGTGCTGCTGATCCTGCACTCGATTGAATACATGCTGGGCATCCTGACCGAGACGGACCCCTGTATGCAGATCCCGGATAAAAAGGAGGAGGCCAAATGACAAACTTTATCCTTTTCGGCAGCTTCTTCCTGCTTCTCCTGCTGAACGTCCCCATCGCGGCGAGCCTGGGCCTGAGCTCGGTCTTCGCCATGCTCTACAAGGGCGTCAAGTTCAGCGTCATCCCCACAAACCTCTATAACGGCATGGCGAAGTTCCTGCTGCTGGCGATCCCGTTCTTCGTGATCTCCGGCAACGTGATGGCCGAGGCGGGCATTTCCCGCCGCCTGGTCGACTTCATTGACGACTGCATCGGCCACGTCAGGGGCGGCATCGCCATCGTGTGCGTCATCGTGGCCATGTTCTTCGGCGCGATCTCCGGCTCCGGCCCCGCGACGGTGGCGGCCCTGGGCATCATCCTCATCCCCGCGATGATCAACTCCGGCGGCTTCTCCGCGCCCTTCGCCTCGGCGCTGATGGCGGCGGCCTCGTCGATCGCCATTGTCATCCCGCCGTCCATTGCCTTCGTCGTCTACGCCTCCATCACCGGCGTCTCCGTGGGCGACATGTTCATGGGCGGCGTCGTCCCCGGCATCATGATGGGTCTCGCCCTGATCTGCGTGGTGTGGGTGGAGGTCCGCAAGCGCGGCATTCAGGCCAGCCGCGCGCGCTCGAGCTGGGCCCACCGCGGCAAGACCTTCCTCCAGGCCATGTGGGGCTTCCTGGTCCCGGTCATCATCCTGGGCGGCATCTACGGCGGCATCTTCACCCCGACCGAGGCCGCGGCCGTCTCCGTGGTCTATGCCCTGATCGTCGGCATCTTCATCTACCGCGAGATCAAGCTCAAAAACTTCATCAAGATCATGGTGGACTCCGGCAAGACCACCGGCTCCATCATGATCATCATCGGCACCGCGGCCATCTTCTCCTACGTCTGCATGAAGTTCGGCATCTCCAAGGCGGCCCAGGCGCTGCTGCTGCGGGTGTCGGGGAACAAGTACATGTTCCTCATCATCATCAACATCATCTTCCTGATCGCGGGCTGCTTCGTGGACGCGAACTCTGCCATGTACATCTTCATCCCCATCATGGCCCCCGTGGCCCAGCAGCTCGGCATCGACCTTGTCCACTTCGGCGTCATCGCCACCGTGAACCTCGCCATCGGCCAGGTCACCCCGCCCGTCGGCGTGAACCTCTTCGTCGCCATCGGCATTTCGGAGAAGATGGAGAATCTGCGCGACAGGACCCGCGTCACCATCACCAGTATTTCCAGGGCCGTGTGGCCGATGATCCTGTCCTGCGTCATCGCGCTCCTTCTCATCACCTACGTCCCCTGGTTCAGCCTCTTCATCCTCGGCCGCTGAGCCCCTACATTCGGAGAAGTCACATTCGTGTGATTCCCATACAAAATTTAAAAAACAGGAGGCACATCATGAAAAAGCTCTTAGCAATCGCCCTCGCACTGGTCATGGTACTCTCGCTGAGCACCGCCGCTTTCGCCGACGACGCGATCGTCGAGGTTGACGAGCCGATGGAGTGGTCCTTCGCCTGCTCCGCCACCGACAACACCTGCTGGGCCGACATGGGCCGTCAGTTCGGCAAGTACCTGTCCGACCGCACCGGCGGCAAGATCACCGTCACCGTCTACGCTTCCGACGCACTGACCTCCGGCAACCAGCAGGAGGGCATCCAGGCCGTGATCGACGGCTCCACCGACATGTGCGCGCACTCCAACCTCATCATGTCCGGCTTCGACCAGAGACTGAACGTCGTCTCCCTGCCCTTCATTTTCGAGTCCACCGATGACGTCGATGCGCTGCTCGGCGCGGGCGGCGCCGGCTACGAGGCGCTGGCCCCCATCGTCGAGGGTCTGGGCCTGCACCTGCTGGGCATCGCCGAGAACGGCTTCCGCCATGTCACCAACAGCAAGAAGGAGATCACCTCCCCCGAAGATATGGTCGGCATGAAGATCCGTATCCCCAACACCGCCGTTCTGACCTACGCCTACGGCGACTGGGGCGCCAACTGGCAGATCGCCAACTGGTCTGAGGTCTACACCGCCCTGCAGCAGGGCACCTACGACGGCCAGGAGAACCCCCTGCCCACCGCTGACGGCGGCTCCATCAGCGAGGTCAACAAGTTCTGCACCTACTGGACCGGCGTGTACGACTGCATCTTCTTCTGCATGAACCAGGATCTGTACGACTCCCTGTCTCCCGAGCTCCAGGCTCTCGTCGATGAGGCCGGCGCCTGGGCCGCGGCGCAGCAGCGCCAGCTCGAGCGTGAGGGCGACCAGCAGGTCATCGACAAGTGGACCGCTGCCGGCGTCAAGTTCACCTACCTGAACGACGATCAGGTCAAGGCCTTCCAGGAGGGCGCCTCCAAGGTCGCCGAGGAGTGGGCCGCCACCTGCGTGAAGGATTACCGCTTCACCGAGGATCAGATGAGCAGCCTCATCGACGTCTTCACCAAGTAAGCACCCGGAAAACGGAAAACGTGCCCTGCGGGATCTCCCGCAGGGCATCTTCCGGGACATATTGGTAGGACCAACAAACCGAATTCACAGGGAGTATCTGTATGAACGGGGAATATCACGCGGCGCAGGGGTCGCTCAAGCGGGTGCTCGTCCTGCGCCTCAAGCCGGGAACGGACCTTTTGGGCGGCATCCGGAGCGCGTGCGAGCGCTATGCGATCCATAACGGCGTGATCCTCAGCGCCATCGGCAGCCTCGCCTGCGTGCGCTACTGCGATGTGGAGGCGCTGCCCGGAAAAAAATGCGGCTACGGCTACGGCGCGGTCCTCCGTCTGGACGAGCCCATCGAGCTCACCGGCGCGGGCGGCGTCATCTGCAGCGACGCGGAGGGGAGCATCAACCTCCACATCCATATCAGCATGAGCGACAAAACCGGCAAAGCCTGGGGCGGACATCTGGTGGAGGGCACCAGAGTCCTGATGACGGCGGATATCGTCCTCGGCGAGATCGGGGGCGTTTCCATGCTGCGGGAGTACGACCCGGAGATGGACGTCTATCTCCTCTCTCCCCGGCAAACGGACGAAGCGCCTGCGTCCTCCTGAGCCCCGCGCCATCCCGGGCGCCTGCACCGTCCTGAGTGCCTGCGCCATCCCGGGCGCCCGTGCCATCCTGAGCGAAGCGAAGGCTCTTTTCTTAGGGCAACACCGCACAATCCGCATGCGGCATCTCCTGGAAAACTTGCGCCCTGATTTCGAGCCTTTTTCTTGAGGTACACAAAGTACATCTGCGAAAAATTGCCTTCATCAGAACCCATTTTTTCTCGGGATTCGCTCTTGCCGAATTATGCGGTGCTGCCCTTACAGGAATTGCGGGAAGAAGATTCTTCGTCGCTTTGCTCCCCGAAATGGCAGAGGGGCAGACAGAATGACGGAGAGCCGGACCGGACGACAGGGGCCGGACATATATACGAAATACTATTTATCTTCAACGAAAGGTGTGAGAACATTGCCTGAGTCTGTTACCAGAGAGCAAGCAAGAAAGTTCTATGAGACCATGTGCACCATCCGCTGCTTTGAGGAATCCGTCAAGCGCGACTTCCTCAACGGCGAGATCCCCGGCTTTGTGCACCTGTATATCGGCGAGGAGGCCATCGGCACCGGCATTTGCGCCGCCCTGCGCGACACCGACCTCATCGAGAGTACCCATCGCGGCCACGGCCACTGCATCGCCAAGGGCGCGGACGTGAACAAGATGATGGCCGAGATCTTCGGCAAGAAGGACGGCCTGTGCCACGGCAAGGGCGGCAGTATGCACATCGCGGACTTCTCCGTCGGTATGCTGGGCGCCAACGGCGTTGTGGGCGGCGGCTACAACCTCGCCACCGGCGCGGCCCTGGCCAACAAGATGGTCCTCAAAAACGACACGGTCTCCGTCGTCTTCTTCGGCGACGGCGCCTCCAACCGCGGCACCTTCCATGAGGCCGCGAACGTGGCCGCCGCGTGGAAGCTGCCCGTCATCTTCGTCAACGAGATGAACTGCTGGGCCTCCACCACGCCCTACCGCACCACCACCGCCGTGGAAAATATCTCCGACCGCGCCAAGGGCTACAACATGCCGGGCGTCATCGTCGACGGGCAGAACGTCTTCGAGGTCTATCAGGCGGCGGCGGAGGCCGTCGCGAGAGCCCGCCGCGGCGAAGGCCCCACCTTCATCGAGGCCAAGACCTACCGCATCGAGGGCCACTTCGTCGGCGACCCAGAGCTTTACCGCAAGAAGGAAGAGACCATGGAGATCTTCCACCGCACCGACCCCCTCAAGCTCTTCAAGATCCAGTGCCCCGAGGGCATGGTCTTCGAGCAGGAGGAGCTGGACGGCATCCTCGCCGCCGCGAAGGAGAAGATCGCCAAAGCCAAGGAATACGCCGTAAGCTGTGAATATCCGGACCCGTCTGAATTTCTGACGGACGTCTACGCGGAATAAGGGAGGTGCGGAATCATGCGTAAAATCACATTTTCGGAAGCGACCCGCGAGGCTATGGCCGAGGAGATGGAGAAGTACCCGGAGTGCTTCGTCATGGGTGAGGATATCGCCCGCCAGGGCGGCATCTTCGGTCAGTTCAAGGGCCTGCCCGCAGAGTTCCCCGGCCGCGTGATCGACACCCCGATCTCCGAGACCTTCATCGTCGGCGGCGGCGTCGGCGCGGCGCTGGCCGGCGCGCGCCCCGTGGTCGACATGCACTTTGCCGACTTCATCGGCGTCGCGATGGACGAGGTGTTCAACCAGATGGCCAAGGTGCGCTACATGTTCGGCGGCCAGGCGCGCATCCCCCTGGTCCTGCGCGCGCCCGACGGCCTGGCCGGTGGCGGCGCGGCTCAGCACTCCCAGAGCGTGGAGAGCTGGTTCATCCACATCCCCGGCATCAAGGTCGTGGCCCCCTCCAACCCCTACGACGCCAAGATGGTCCTGAAGGCCGCCATCGAGAGCGACGATCCCGTGCTGTATTTCGAGAACAAGGTTCTGTATAAAGAGAGCGGCGAGGTCCCCGAGAAGGAGGACGAGGTGCCCTATGAGATCGGCAAGGCCCGCGTCGAGCGCGAGGGCAGGGACGTCACCATCGTCTCCTACTCCATCGGCATGAAGAACGCCCGCGCCGCGGCGGACATGCTCGCCAGGGACGGGATCGAGGCCGAGGTCATCGACCTTATCACCCTCTCCCCCTGGGACAAGGCGTGCGTGCTGGATTCGGTCAAAAAGACGCACCGGCTCTGCCTCGTGTCCGAGTGCGTCAAGCAGGGCGGCGCGCTGGCCGAGGTCGCGGCGGTCGTGGCCGAGGAGGGGCTGGAGTATCTGGACGCCCCCATCCTGCGCTACGGCGCGCCCTTCACCCCGATCCCCTTCGCGCCGACGCTTGAAAAGATGTACCGCGTGTACCCCGAGGATCTGGTCAAGGGCATCAAGGCTGTGCTTTGAGCCGTCCGGGTAAGGAGGACAGACATGGCAACTGAATTGCTGATGCCGAAGCTCGGTCTGACCATGACCGAGGGCACCATAGACGAATGGAAAAAGAAGGTCGGCGACACGGTGCAGAAGGGGGAGATCCTCTACTCCGTCGCAACCGACAAGCTCACAAACGACGTGGAGGCCGAGGACGACGGCGTGCTGCTCAAGATCGTCGTCCCGGAGGGCGAGACCGTCCCCTGCAGGACGCTGGTCGGCTGGCTCGGCGCGAAGGGCGAGGCGGTGCCCGACGGCGCTGCCCCCGCCGCCGCTCCCGCCGGGGCTGCGCCCGCCGCGGAAGCGCCTGCGGCCGCTCCCGTGAAAGCGGCAGGGGCCTACGTCCCCGCCACGCCCTACGCCAAAAAGCTCGCGAAGGAGAAGGGCTTCGAGCTCGCGCAGATCCCGGCGACCGGCTATCGGGGCGTCGTGGTCGCAAAGGACGTGCTGGCCTATACGCCCGCCGCCGCGGCTCCCGCGGAGCCTGCGGTGAAGGCGTCGCCGCTGGCCGCGAAGCTTGCCGCCGACCTCGGCATCGACCTCGGCACGGTCAACGCCCACGGCCGCGTTCTGGCGCAGGACATCCTCGCCTATCTGGAGAGCACCCGCGAGAAGGCGGAGCCCGCCGCGGACGCGCGCGAGGAGGTCAAGCCCATGAGCGGGATGCGCAAGGCCATCGCGAAAAACATGCTGGCCTCGGTGCAGACCTCGCCCACGGTCACCTTCAATCTCAGCGTCGATATGAGCGAGATGAAGCGCTACCGCGAACAGCTCAAGGCCAGGGAGATCAAGGTCAGCTATACGGATCTGCTGGTCAGGTTCGTGGCAAAGGCGCTGACGGAGTTCCCGCTTCTCAACTGCTCGGTGGAGGACAACAAGATCGTCTACAAGCACTATGTGAACATGGGCGTGGCGGTCGCGCTGGACAGCGGGCTGCTGGTCCCGAACATCCAGGATGCGGACAAAAAGAGTCTCACGCAGATCTCCGCGGAGGTCAAGGAGCTGGCCAAACAGGCGCGGGAGGGAAAGCTGCCCCCCGAAAAGCTCAGAGGCGGCACCTTCACCATCACCAATCTCGGCATGTACGGCATTGAGAGCTTTACGCCCATCATCAACCAGCCCGAGGTGGCGATCCTCGGCGTGAACACCATGGAGGACAAGGTCGTGGTGCGAAACGGCGAAACGGTCATCCGGCCCATGATGAATCTCAGCCTGACCGCCGACCACCGCGTGGTGGACGGCTCGGTCGCCGCGCAGTTTTTGCAGCGCGTCAAGAGCCTGCTGGAAAATCCCGCGCTCATGCTCGCGTGATCCGTTTCGAGGCAGCGGTCCGAAGCGGAGACAGCGGCGCCAGGCGTATGCGGGGACGCCGCATACGCCTGGCGTGAAACGAAATTATGAATCTGCCGCCTGTCCATCCTGTGGGCATCCCGGCGGAGCACAAGAGGAGAATGAGACATGGCAACAGAACTGCTGATGCCAAAGCTCGGCCTGACCATGACCGAGGGCACCATAGACGAATGGAAAAAGAAGGTCGGCGACACGGTGCAGAAGGGGGAGATCCTCTACTCCGTCGCCACCGACAAGCTCACGAACGACGTGGAGGCCGAGGACGACGGCGTGTTGCTCAAGATCCTCGTCCCCGCGGGTGAGACTGTCCCCTGCAAGACGCCGGTCGGCTGGCTCGGCGCGAAGGGCGAGGCCGTCCCCGACACGGCAGCGCCCGCGCCCGCGGCAGCGGCGCCTGCGGCTCCGGCTGCCCCTGTGAAGGCCGAGGGCGGCACGGTGCTGGTCGTGGGCGGCGGCCCCGGCGGCTATGTCGCGGCGATCCGCGCGGCCCAGCTCGGCGCGAAGGTGACACTCATCGAGGGGGACAAGGTCGGCGGCACCTGCCTCAACCGCGGCTGTATGCCCACCAAGGCCATGCTCCACGCCTCGGAGGTCTATGAGGCCGCGACCGCGAGCGCCGCGATCGGCATTCTCGGCAACGACGTGCAGGTCGACTGGGAGAAGGTGCAAGCCTTCCGCGCCTCGGTCGTCGAAAAGCTCACCTCCGGCGTCAAGGCCCTCTGCAAGGCCAACAAGGTCAGGCTCGTCTCCGGGCGCGCCGTGTTCACCGGGCCGAAGACCGTCCAGGTCGGCGCAGACAGCTACAGCGCCGACAAGGTCATCATCGCCGCAGGCTCCTGCCCCATTATCCCGGGCATCCCCGGCGTGAAGGAGAGCAAGGCCGTGCTGGATTCCACCGCCTGCCTTGCGCTTGACCACATCCCCGCAAGTATGCTGGTCATCGGCGGCGGCGTCATCGGCCTTGAGCTCGGCAGCGTCTACCGCCGCTTCGGCGCAAAGGTCACCGTAGTCGAGATGATGCCGCGCCTGTTGCCCCTGATGGACGGGGAGCTCACCGCTCTCCTCCAGGCCAAGCTCCAGGGCGAGGGCATGGAGATCCTCACAAGCTCGCAGGTCAGGTCCGTCGCGGACACGGCCGGCGGCGCAAGGGTGACGGTCGCCTGCCCGGACGGGGAGAAGGTCTTCGACGTTGAGAAGATCCTCCTCTGCGTGGGCCGCGGACCGGCCACCGCGGATCTCGGACTCGAAAAGACAGGCGTCGCGGTGGAGAAGGGCTTCATCCGGGTCAACGAGAGGATGGAGACCAGCGTCCCCGGCGTCTACGCGGTCGGCGACTGCACGGGCAAGCTGATGCTGGCCCACGCGGCCATGGCGATGGGCGAGTGCGCGGCGGAGAACGCCATGGGCGGCAGCAGGAGCTTCAGTCCGGAGCAGAGCCCGTCCTGCGCCTACGTCGGCCCAGAGTTTGCTGGCGTCGGCTATACCGAGGAGCAGGCAAAGGAGCTGGGGCTCGACTACAAGGTCGGCAGATTCCCCACCAGCGGCAACGGCCGCAGCCTGGTCGCGGGCCATACGGACGGCATGATCAAGATCCTCGCCGGCACAAAGTACGGCGAGATCCTGGGCGTCCACATCCTGGCCCCCAGCGCCACCGAGCTCATCGAGGAGGCCGCGCTTGCCATCCGCCTCGAGGCCACGCTGGAGGAGTTCACCGGCACCATCCACTGCCACCCCACCGTGGCCGAGGCCGTGCGTGAATGCGCCCTCGCGGTCGACAAGAAGGCCATCCACATCCCGAACAAAAAGTAACCCGGATCGGAGAGCAGACAAAGCTCCGCGGGTAAGCTGCGCCGGACAGGCGATCGCGGGCAAAAGCCCGCCTGTCCGGCAGACCATGCCGCAAAGCCGCAGGGGAGGGGCCTGCCCCTCCCGGCAGCGACAGGGCGGCGATTCTGTGAAGCATACGGCGAAATCGCAAGAACTGCGATTTCGCCGTACGTCTTTCCGGGCCTGTACCGCCGGGAGGGACGAGCTCCTCCTGTTTAAGTTCACATGGTTTTCCGGCTCTCGCGGAAGGCACGGCAGCTATCGCAGAAGTTGAACATGGCGCCGATCGGGAGCTCCTTCCCGCAAACGCGGCATCTGCGGATGTACTGGTCCTTGTTCTCCCGCATCAGCTCCGCGATCCTCTCACATATGGCCTGCCGCTCGGCGCTGCAGTCGTCCTCCAGCCCGATGCGCCGCAGAAGCTGGTGGCGGATGTCGTAGGCCTTGTACTGGAGCTCACAGGCCTGCAGGGTGTCGTCGCCGAACCAGGGGGCCGGGACGCGCCTGTTTCGCACGATGGCCTCCGCGCAGCGCGACCAGTAGAGCACCAGCTCCTCCGTGCGGGTGTCCACCGGGCAGGTGATGAGATCGTAGACGAGCTCCCGGTTTTCCGGCGTGATGTGCTTTCGGAAATGCCGCAGCAGGACCCGGGCGTCCTGCATACTCTCTCGCACGAAGTCCTTCGCCCTGGGCATTTTGTCCCAGGCCAGAAGCAGCAGGTCCAGCGGGTACTCGCTGGCCAGGACCTCCCGCGGGAAGCCGATGCACGCGTGCCTGATCTCCCGTACGCTCCTGCCGAGCTTTTCTCCGATCAGCTCGCTGCCGCCGAGGACCAGGACCTCGCCGTACTCATGCATACCGTAGCGCCCGGCCCTGCCGCCGATCTGGTTGACCTCCGCGGTGCTGAGCTGCCGGAATTCTCTGCCGTCGAACTTCTCCGTCTCCGCGAAGATCACGCGCCGGATCGGGAGCGAAATGCCGAGGCCGATCGCGTCCGTCGCCACGACGATGTTGTTCTCCCCGGAGAGGTACTTGCGCACCTCGTTTCGCCGGGCCTCCGGAGGCAGGGCGCCGTAGATGACGCTGGCGCGGAAGCCGTGCTTCTCGAGGATCGCGGCGGTGGAGAGCACGCTTTTGCGGGAGAAGCAGATGATCGCGTCGTCCGGGCGGAAGTCCCCGTAGCCCGCGCAGGCCCCCGCGTAGCGCAGCGGCGCGAGGCGTTTGTGCCATACCACGTTGTACGGGTCGCCGAAGCTCGTGACCAGCCTCTCGATAAACGGCAGGGCCTCCGGGGCCATGCAGACATGCACCATTTCCGCGTCCACAAGGCAGATGGCCCGCAGCCACGCGGGGCCGCGGTCCGGGTCGGCGATGAGCTGCGCCTCGTCGATGACCGCGGTTTTATAGTGCGTGTTGAAGTCGCACAGCTCGATCGTGGACGCGACGGCCTGCGCGCCCTCCACCGGGATCGACTCCTCCCCGGTCAGCATACTGCATGGGACGCCCGCGTCGTTGAGCCTGTCGAACATCTCCAGCGCCAGCAGACGCAGCGGGCCGAGGTAGGTCCCCGGCGTGTGCGTCTTCAGATCCTCGATGGCGTCATAGGTTTTGCCGCTGTTGGTCGGACCGACATGCAGGACGAACATCCGGTGCAGCCCGCGCGCCCTGTCGATGTAGGATTCCGGCGAGAAGGACGCATACAGCGCGGTGATCTCCCGGAGCCGGCGGTCCCGGAGCGCCTTTTCCTCCCGCTCCCGGAGCAGCTTCTGGAGCTCCGGCTGCCGGAACGCCTTCTCCGCGGTCTCCTCGGTCCAGCCCGCCAGGGTCAGCAAGGCCCCTTTGCGGCTGCGGACGGTCACGCTCTCGGGCCGGGGAAAGTATTTGGAGACAAGATTTCGTGAAATGTTGTACTTTTTAACGACCTGCGCCCGGGTGAGCAGCGTCGCCTGTTTTTTCTTTTTGTTTTTTGACATGGACGGGTTTTACGGCCTCCCTTTCTTCGACCTTGCGATGCAGAACCGCGCCGCCGAGTAATGCGGTATTGCCTTAAGGCGCGGGGCTCCGCCGCAACAGGTTTTCCGGCTGCCATGGATGTCTCCGCCTTTTCCGGGTTTCCGCGGGCGGCCGCGGCTCAGGGCCGTATCAGCCCCTTTTGCGATGATTCCACGACGGCGCCGCAGGATGGCTGCGGCGCCGTCTCGCCCTTATGGCACCGGGTCAAAGCGCAACCGTGGCGATGTACTCCACATCCCCCTCCGTGCGCAGTCCGGGGTCCTCCAGCCGGAGCTTGCCCTCCGTGCCGCTCATGAAGTGGCAGAGGGCGATGCCCAGGTCGACCTTCTGCAGGTCGCCCGTGGCCTCGCTGACGTAGCCCTTCGCGTGCTTGAGGTAAAAGTGATACGCGCTCCCGATCCGGACAACGCGCCAGGGCTGCCGGTTCACGGCGGAGGGGGCCAGCCGCACCATCTCAAGCGCGGCGAGGATCGTCCCGTCCTCCTCCTTCAGCGGCGCAGAGAAGTCCCCGTCGAAGAACAGTTCGGCGGCCTCCCGCCTCTCGCCGGCCTTGACGCCCTTGCGCATCAGCGTCTCACGGACGCTCATTTTCTTCGCCGGGTAGCCCAGAGGACTGACGCAGGGCATCATCTCGCCCGCCGTCAGGCCGGCCGCTTTTTCAAACTGCGCGCGGTTCATGGTCCCGCCGATCCAGGTGGTCCCGATGCCGAGAGATCCGGCGTACAGCACCAGCTTCTCGAACGAAAAGCCGAAGGCCTCCTCCGCGTGGGCTCTTTTTGCCACCTTCCCGGCGACATACAGCTTCTCCCCCGCAATGACCGGGCTCGACAGGCCGTGCTCCTCCGCGTCCAGAAAAACAAATGCCACTGGAATATCGTAGGGATTCCGGATGCTCTCACTGTACGCGATCAGCGCCGCTCTGTCCCCGTCTGTCAGCGTCCGCCCGTCAAAGGTTCTGACGCTTCTTCTGCCTTTGATGATATCCATTGTATTCATTTGCTCGTGCCCCTTTCCGCTTTGTTTCGCAGGATGCTTCCGTCTGTGCCTGCAGTATATCATATCTCCCGGGTAAGTTGCACCCCTTTTTTGCCGCCGACGGGAAAAACGGGGTCCGTCAAATGCCGCAGCGCATAACAGCAGGGGAGGGGCGCAAGCCCCTCCTCTGCGGCGGTATACGGACTTTTTTCAGCCTCGACTGTACGCGCTCCGCTCTGCGGTGACGGGCGCTGAGCGCCGGCGGCACACGCGGATACCGGAGCGGCGTCAATGCCGCCTCATGTCCGGATGCTTTCGATAGTAGTCCTCTTTGTCTTCATACATCATGGCGTCGGCCTTTTCCACCGCCTTTCGAATGTCCCGCCCGCTCTCCAGGAGGGAGCAGCCCGCGGAAAAGCTCACGTTTTCAAACAGCGCAGACTTCTTTTTGATGTCCGCGATTTTCTGTTCCATGTCCGCTTCGTCCGTCTCGTGCAGCAGGACCAGAAATTCGTCGCCGCCAACTCTGTAGATCTCGTCGCCGATGAAGGTGCTCTGCAGGATCATGGCCGCGTTTTTCAGCAGCAGGTCACCCGCGATATGGCCCTGGTGATCGTTGACGTATTTCAGCCCGTTCAGATCAGCGAACACGACGCCCTTCGGACAGGGCCCGCCGTCCGCCGCCCCGCACAGCTCGGACGCCCGGCAGTTCATGGCGTTCCGGTTCATGACGCCGGTCAGAAGATCGACCTTGTTCAGCGCCTTGAGCTGGTCGATAAAGCGGTTGTTTGCGATCTCGGAAGCGATGAAGTAGGTGGTCAGCTCCAGCGTGTCCTTGATGTGCTGCGTGCTCTCCGTGTCAAAGTTGACGGCCATGATGTAGCCGAGAAACTGTCCGCGGGGGATGAGCGGGAACAGCACCAGACGCTCCACACCGGCCTGAGCCATGGAGCGGGCCCACTTCGGGTTGCGCCGGCGGACGAACTGCATGTCGTCATCGTCACGGATGACAAGGCAGAAGCTCCCGGCCATGGTATCCATCCATGTCTCCGCCAGCTCGTAGAAATCGTCGTCCAGGTACTTTTCCATCCACGCAAGACCGGAATCGGGGGCCTTGGACTCTCCCAGCACGGAACACTTGCGCGTATTGTCGTCCATCAGGAGCACACAGCAGAATTCCGCGCCGCAGATGCGGCGGATGTCCTCGATCACGCCCTGCATGATCTCGTGGAAAGGCTTGTTGTCGCGCAGCTTGATGCAGGTACCGATGACCTCCATGGCGACTTCCTGTGAGATGTTGAGAGACATCAGGTTGTCGTCCGACTTCGGGACGAGCACCTGCGTGTACGAGAGATAGCCGATACCCTCGTCCCCACTGTGCAGGGGCTGGAAGAAGGCCATGATGTCGAAGGGATAGCGGGTCGCGTGGATGCAGTTGTGGATCGGCTGTTTCAGCACGGCGCAGCGGTAACAGACGTCCTCAAAGTTCAGGTCCTTCGGGATATAGCGCGTATACTCGCAGTTGGGGACAAACTCCGTCTTTTTCCCGCTGTCTATTTCGACGCCTCCGGCGGCGAGCGCCAGAGAATCGAGATACCGCCGGTTCCCGGTGACAATGCGGACGGTTCCGCATCCGCCGTCTGTTTTCTTCTCAACTGATATGATGCAGGTCATCGAATCAAAACATTCTGCGAAGCTGTTCCAATCCATGTTCACGATCCCCCGTTCGGAAAAATGCGGCCCTTGCGCAGCGCCATGGTCATAATAACACAAAAAGACTTCTTTTTCCAGTGGCGAATAAGAAAGAGCCGCGCCCGGCCTGCCCGTACGGAACAAACATGTCACGGGCGTTTCAGAAAATGCCCAAAGGCAGCACCGCGCAATCCGCCATCGGCGCCTCCTGGAAAATTCGCGCTCTGATTTTGTCACTTTTTCTTGAAATACACAAAGTATTCCTGCAAAAAAATGCCTTCATCAGACGAATTGTGCGGTGCTGCCCAAAGGCTTTTTTGTGAAACAAACGGGTAAACATGGGAGAAGCTGTTGAATTTCCCATACAAATCCTGTAAAATAATGTCCGTACGGGTACCGACGCTTTGCCTGCGCTGCGCCCGTTTGATTCCCCGCAGCGGCAAAGTGTGCGGGCCGGGAGAAAACATGCCGGCCGGGAAAGGGTGACCTTTATGCTGGATAATCAGGCAACGTTCCATTCTGCCGACGGCAGGCGGCTGATCCTTGTCGTGGAGGACGAGGCTGTCAACCGCAACATACTCGGCACCATCCTGGAAAAAGACTATACGCTCCTCTTTGCGGAAAACGGAGAAGAAGCGCTTCGCGTCGTGGAGGAGAAGAAAGAGCTTCTCTCACTGGTTATTCTTGACCTGATCATGCCCGTCATGTCCGGGCTGGAGGTCCTGCGCCGCATCAAGGCTGCGCCCGATACCTGCGATCTCCCTGTTATCGTGGCCTCCGGGGATCAGTCCCGGGAAATCGAATGCCTGAATACCGGGGCCGGCGACTTCATCCAGAAGCCCTATCCGGACCCGGGCGTCATCCTCGCGCGTGTGCGCCGCACCATCGAGCTGTACGAGGGCCGGCAGATCATCCAGTCCACCGAGCGCGATTCGCTGACGGGTCTGTATAACCGCGAGTTTTTCTTCAGCTATGCCGAGCAGTACGACCAGTATCACCGGGACACCCCGATGGACGCAATCGTCCTGGATATCAACCGCTTCGGCACCATCAACGAGCGATACGGCCGCGCATACGCGGACGAGGTGCTTCGCCGCGTCGGCGAGAAGGCCCTGGAGATGGTGCAGGACGCGGGCGGTATTGTCTGCCGTCGCGAGGCGGATATTTTTCTGGTGTACTGCCCGCACCGCGAGGACTATAAAGCCATCCTCGACAATGCCTCGACGGGCCTGTCCGGCGAGCAGAATGCCAACAACCGCGTGCGCCTGCGCATGGGCGTCTATTCCAACGTGGATAAATCGCTGGAGCTCGAGCGGCGTTTTGACCGCGCCAAGATCGCCTCGGATTCCGTGCGCAACAGCTTCACGCGCAACATCGGCATCTATGACGACACGCTGCGCAAGGCGGAGCTGTATTCCGAGCAGCTGATCGAGGATTTTCCGCGGGCCATCGACGAAAAGCAGTTCAGGGTTTTCTTCCAGCCGAAGTTCAATATCACCGGCGAAAAGCCCTTTCTGGCCGGCGCGGAGGGGCTGGTGCGCTGGCAGCACCCGGAGCTGGGTCTCATCAGCCCCGGCGTGTTCATCCCGCTGTTTGAGGAAAACGGGCTCATTCAAAAGCTGGATCACTATATCTGGCGCGAGGCCGCCCGGCAGATCCGCGTCTGGAAGGACACTGTCGGCTTCACCGTGCCTGTGTCCGTAAACGTGTCGCGGGTCGACATGTACGATGCCGGCATTGTCTACACCCTGCTGGACATCCTGGAGGAGAGCCGGCTGGAGGCGGGCGATCTCCACCTGGAGGTGACGGAATCCGCCTACGCCGAGGACGCCGAGCAGATCATCGAGACGGTCAAGCGCCTGCGGTCGATGGGCTTTCTGGTGGAGATGGACGACTTCGGGACGGGGTATTCCTCCCTGAACATGCTCTCTACGCTGCCCATTGACGTGCTGAAGCTGGACATGAAGTTCATCAATACCGCCTTCGGTCAGGAGAAGGATACCCACATGCTGGAGATCATCCTGGAGATCGCCCGTCACCTGTCCGCGCCGGTGGTGGCTGAGGGCGTGGAGACAGAGGAGCAGATGAACGCGCTGCGGGAGATCGGCTGCGACATGGTACAGGGCTATCTCTTCTCGCCGCCTGTCCCGGCGGAGAAGTTCGAGCCCTTCCTGCACGAGGCAGAGAGGGAAGCGGCCGCCCGGAAAAACGCGCCGCCGGAGAAACCCCGGCGCGAGAAAAAGGCGGCGTCCGGAATCTCGCCGCTTAAGCGGTGGAGCGAGAAGCTGAGCATCCCCATGCGCAAGGCCTGCAGAATCTTCATGCTGGCGGCCTTCCTTGCCGCGGCAGCGCTCTTTATCTGCGACTCCATGGTAACGCACGGGTATCTGCGTATGGAGCAGGCCAGCGAGCGCTACATCCTTGCCCGGCAGGCGGCGGCCAATCTGGAGGCTGGATCGGACGCTCTGACAGATGCGGTGCGCGGCTTTGTGGTGACCGGGGAGATCCAATACCTGCAGCGCTACTTTACCGAGGCGGACGTGACGCAGCGCAGGGATGCGGCGGTCTCCGATCTGGAGTCCATGATGTCCCGTGACAGTACGGCCTATGAGTGTCTGTCCGCAGCGCTCTCCCTGTCCAACGAGCTGATGGCCGACGAGTATGAGGCCATGAATCTCATTTTGTCCGCCGGAAAATATGATGACACGCTGATCCCAAAGGCGCTCAGAGAGGCCGCGCTGAGCCCGGAGGCTGCGGAAAAATCCCCCGCCGAGAAGCTTGAACAGGCGCTGGGGCTGGTATACGGCGAGCGCTACGAGGACTGCAAGGAGCGCATCCGCAGCAGCGCAGACGCCTGCACAGAGGAGCTGATCGAGGCCTCATACCGGGAGCGGGTGCGCCTGAACGAGCGCATGAATGTGCTGCTGGGCGTTCAGACGGCGCTGACGGTGGCGCTGCTGGCCGTGGTGCTGGCGATCGTGCTCTATATCAGCGACTGGATCCGCAAGCCGCTTACCCGCATGGTGGAGCAGATGCGCGCCGAGAAGACCGTGCCTCCGACCGGCGCGGAGGAGCTGCGCTTCGTGTCGGAGACCTACAACGCGATCTTTGAGGAAAACCGCAGGACGCATGAGCGCCTGACCTACGGCAGTATGCACGACGCGCTGACGGGCCTTTACAACCGGAGCGCCTACGACTTCATGCGGCACGATCTGGACATGTCCAGGAACGCTCTGCTGCTGGTGGATGTGGACAGGTTCAAGGGCATCAACGATACCTACGGCCATGATGTCGGGGACCTGGTCCTCAAGCGGGTGGCGGAGGTGCTGAAATACAGCTTCCGCTCCACCGACCTGGTGTTTCGTCTGGGCGGGGATGAGTTCGTCGTGATCATGTCCAACGTCGACAGCGCCATGCGCGATCAGGTCAGGCGCAAGATCGACCAGGCGAACGTCATGCTGCAGAAGCCGGCGGACGATCTGCCGCCGACCTCGCTGAGCGTGGGCGTGGCCTTCGCGGATCGGGAGAACCCGGAGGGCGATATTTTCAAGGACGCGGACACCGCGCTCTACCGCGTAAAGGAAGCCGGCCGCTGCGGCTGCTATATCTACTGATGCCCGTTTAGGCAACACCGCACAATCCGCCATCGGTGCCTCCTGGAAAAATAGTGCCCTGACTTCGAGCCTTTTTCTTGCAATACACAAAGTATTCCTGCGAAAAACTGCCATCGCCAGAACCCAATTTTTCTCATTGATGAACGGTGAAAGCTATGGTATAGTGTCGTTTATTGAGACAATAGCGCGGAATCCGCCTTCCGGCCTGCCGGACCCGTCCTGTGCCGCTCCCTGCGTATACGGCCGGATCGCACATTTTTCACACATTATTAAAACGGAGAGTAAACATGTATGATTATCTGATCGTCGGGGCCGGACTGTACGGGGCGGTGTTCGCCCGGGAGGCCGCCGACGCCGGCAAAAAGGTGCTGGTCCTTGAGAAGCGGCCGCACATCGCCGGAAACGTCTATACGGAGAAAATCGAGGGCATCCACGTCCACCGCTACGGCGCGCATATCTTTCACACGAACGACCGCGAGGTCTGGGACTATGTCAGCCGCTTTGCCGTCTTCAACCGCTTTACGAACTCCCCGGTGGCAAATTACAGGGGCGAGCTCTACAGCCTCCCCTTCAACATGTATACCTTCAACCGGATGTGGGGCGTCGTGACCCCGGAGGAGGCGGCGGCGAAGATCGCCGGGCAGCGGGCGGAGATCCGCGGCGAGCCGAAAAATCTCGAGGAGCAGGCGATCAGCCTGGTCGGGCGCGACGTGTACGAAAAGCTCATCAAGGGCTATACCGAAAAGCAGTGGGGCAGGGACTGCAAAGAGCTCCCCGCCTTCATCATCAAGCGCCTGCCCGTGCGCCTGACCTTTGACAACAACTACTTCAACGCCCTCTTTCAGGGCATCCCCGTGGGCGGCTATACGGCCATGGTGGAGCGGATGCTGGACGGGATCGAGGTTCGGACCGGGGTCGACTATCTGGAGCAGCGCGAAAAGTGGGACGCGGCCGCGGAGAAGATCGTCTATACCGGCCCGGTCGACGCCTTCTTCGGCTTTCGCCTCGGCGCGCTGGAGTACCGCTCGGTGCGCTTTGAGACGGAGCTTCTGGACATGCCGAACTTCCAGGGCAACGCGGCCGTGAATTACACGGACCGGGAGACGCCGTGGACCCGCATCATCGAGCACAAGTGGTTTGAATTCGGGCGGGACGAGCAGGGGAACGAGCTGCCGAAGACGGTCATCAGCCGCGAGTACAGCTCCGAGTGGAAGCCCGGGGACGAGCCCTACTATCCCGTGAACGACGAAAAGAACACGCGCCTGGCCGCCCGATACAAGGCGCTTGCGGAGCAGGAGCGCAGGGTGCTCTTCGGAGGCCGTCTGGGCGAATACAAATACTACGACATGGATCAGGTCATCGGGGCGGCCCTGCGTGCCGTCAGGGATGAGCTGTAACGGAGGCGGCATATGGCGCAGCAGATCAGAATCCTCATAGCCTGCCACAAGCAGTATCCCGTGCCGGACGGGGCGTGCTACCTGCCGGTAGAGGTCGGGGCGGCACTGCACGAAAAATCGATCCCGGGCTTTACGCCCGACAACAGCGGGGACAACATTTCCGGGAAGAATAAAAGCTATTGCGAGCTGACGGCGCTCTATTGGGCGTGGAAGAACCTGGACGCCGACGCGATCGGGCTCGTCCACTACCGCCGCTACTTTGCCAAAAAACGCTTTTCCAGGGAGGTCGCGGACGAGGCGGACTATAGACAAGCGCTGGAAAAAACGCCGGTCATCGTCCCGGTCAAGCGGCACTACTGGATCGAGACGAACTACTCGCAGTACGTCCACGCCCACCACGAGCAGGACCTGACCGTCACGCGCGCGGTGCTGTCGGAACGCTGCCCGGAATACCTCGCGGCCTACGACAGCGAGATGCAGAAGCGCTCCGGCCACCGCTTCAACATGTTCGTCATGCGGCGGGAGATATTCGACGCCTGGTGCGCCTGGCTCTTTCCCATCCTCTTCGAGATCGAACAGCGCCTCGACACCAGCGGCTACGACGCCTACAACGCCCGCGTCTGCGGCTTCATCGCCGAGCGTCTGTTGGACGTATGGCTCGGGACGAACCAGATCGCGTTCACGGAGATGCCGGTGATGAATACCGAGAGCCAGCATTGGCTGAGAAAGGGGACGACCTTCCTGCTGCGCAAGCTTGGCGTCAAGACAAGATAGGAAGGGGCCTGCTTCGCAATCAATGCCGCGGCCTTTGCCAGCGGCGCGTATTGCGTTCCGTGAAGTATTTGCCGAAAGAAAGATCCTCGTATTTATTTATATGGGTATCGGCTTTAATCAGCAAACCGCCCATTTCGTAGGGGTCGATCCCCAGATCGACCCGAACACCGGGGCATTGTACAAGTCATAAGGTTTCGTGAGGGCATCAGCCCCTACGGAGCACACTTTTAAGCTGTCATTGTTGATTTTGCAAAGATAGCTGAGTTAAGCCGATACGCATATTTATTTATATCATCAGGTTAATAAAGGGTTTAAGCGCCGCCGGGAACTACGGGCTTGAACCGGCCAAAGGGCAGCGTGGTATGGAAGCTGCTTCCCGACCGGGAGGCGTCCATACCCGCTGCCGGCAACACCGACTTGCCTGGCGGCAGAAGAGGCCGGCGCTGATCATGCGCCGGCCTTTTGAACATATGGATTTCCGCTTTGCCCCCGGCAGACGCCCGAAAAAGCTCAAGACCTGCTCTACTCATGCAGCCTGTAGTCCTTGTCGTCGTCCATGATGCCGACCATCACATCGGCAATGGCCGGATCAAACTGGCTGCCCTTGCAGCGCAAAATCTCAGCTCTGACCTGGGCCTGAGGCCTGACGCTGGAGTAGGCGCGATTACTGGTCATGGCGTCGTAAGCATCCGCTACACCGATGATACGGGCTTCAGGCGGGATGCTCTCACCGCTCAGGCCGTCCGGGTAACCGCAGCCGTCGAAGCGCTCATGATGCCACCGCGCGCCCACAGCCAGGGTCGGCAGCTCTTTGACGTTCTTCAAAATATCATAGCCCATGACAGAATGCTCTTTGATGATCCTGAATTCCTCATCGGTCAGCCTTCCGTTTTTGTTGATGATGGACTCAGGAACGCCGATTTTTCCGATATCGTGAAGCAGACCCAGCGTATAGATCTCCTCCTGCTCTTCCTGGTTTTTCCCCATTCGCCTGGCAATTTCTCTGGAATACTGTGCCACACGGACTGAGTGCCCGCTGGTATAATGGTCCTTCGCGTCAACCGCCTTGGCAAGCGCCATCATGAAGTCTCTTGTAAGATGAGCGGTTTTCTGCTCCTGCTCAAGGATATGATCGACGTATGCGTCCATATCATGAACCATTTTTCCGAGACTGTGATACAGCCGCTCGATCTCATCCCCCGTGTGGATACGGAGATCCGGGAATTCATGCTTGACGCCGGCTTCCCGCTGCTGCATATAATACCGATCCATGTAGTTGGACATTCGATTGACGGGAAACACGACAGCCTGCATGATAAAGCGATTGAACAGATACGCGATCGGAACGCCTACGCACATCATCATGAGAGCAAGCCGCAGGTTGTCCTGCCACTTGGTAAGGACGTAGGACAGATTAAAAGGCGTTTTTTCCGCACCAGCAGAGAGCAGGTTCGTACAGAACAGGGCGGCGCCGTACAAAATCAGCGTCTCCACCATGGAGAAGGCGGTGATGCGCCGGGAGAGCACCTGATTCTTTCTGAGCTGACCGTATTCGCAGGGATCGTAGATCCAGGAGTTGGCCATCCTCACGCGGACATGTACGGGAGCTTTATGGTAGAACAGATACACAGCCGCAAAAGCAAGGGCCGTCTCCGGAAGAGCCATCACAAGGAGCAGCCAGTATGGGGTGTCATTGTACAGGATAGAGGGGAGGGAACCCTCCGGCAGAATGACCGTAAATGTCAGCAGCCAGCAGAAGGCGAGCACGGCGGTGGTCAGGATGCAGCCGACCGTGGTCTTCTTCGCCGTCTTGAACCAGCCCGCTGTGGACAGACTGGCCGTAAGCAGTACAAGAACAAGATATGTGGATACCGCATAAAGCGACATATCTCCGCTGAAGCGGATGAATTCGGCGGCAAACACAAGGACAAACGACAGGAGCCCGCTGCCCAGGCTGCCGATGCCGGCCGAGATTACGAAAAAGAAATCGGTGAAAGGAATTGAAACGGCGCCAAGGCTCAAAATGCTGTCGGTCGGCAGGACACGGCCCAGGATTGCAAGGCCTGCGCATGTGATTGATAAAATGACGGTGGGAAGCAGAGGACGGTTTTTGTTCATAGGCGGCCCTCCTCAAAAGGATGCGCTTATTCTACTTGAAACGGGAGAGAAAGTCAAACAGGAAGGCGGCGATAGCATTGCGCGGTGCTGCCTTAAGGCAATACCGCATAATTCGGCAAGAGCAGATCCTGAGAAAATTTAGGTTCTGATAAAGGCACTTTTTCGCAGATGTACTTTGTGTACCTCAAGGAAAAGGCTCGAAATCAGAGCGCAAATTTTCCAGGAGATGCCGCAGGCGGATTGCGCGGTGCTGCCTTAAATAAAAAGAATCATCAGCGTATCCGAAATCAGATGAGCAGCGCCGTGAGCGATCATGGCATAGCCGATCCCGTATTTACGATACAGACAGCCAAAGCACAGCCCCAGCCCGCCGTTGAACAAAAAACACCGGAACAGCAGCAGCGGGGTCAATGCCGTCATGGCCATTGTGCCGGGAAGATGCCCTGCCGCAAACAACAATGCGGAGATAAGATTGGCTGCGGCGAATACCCCCGCCGGCGGCTCTTTTTCATTTTTACGGAACAGCTTCGAAATAACAAGTACCAGCAAAGACATGAGGAACAGCCGCATCATGACCTCCTCAACCACGCCGCCGACCAGCAGGCCGGCAATGATTTTCGGCAATCCCGGAGCTGTATGATACATATCATTTACCCAGCGGCTGTACGAGCCGAATATCAGTTTGTCGCCGGGGAATAAACACAAGGCGGCGATGACCGCAATCACCGTTGTCGGCACGACAGCGTTTTTTTCAAATCGGAATTCCTTCCATAAACCGACCTTCCCGGAAACAATCAGCCCGATCGCGGCAAGCATAACGCCAAATACGATGCCATACTGGACCGCAGCGCTGCGCGCCAGCATTTCGGTTGTCATACCCTGTTCCTGCAATTGCCGCAGCATCTCCTGTGAAAACGCTTCCGGGAGATAGAATCCGGTACAATATCCTCCGATCAGGCCGCTGATCAAAACAAAAAGCAGAAACTTCCAGTTGCGTTTTACAGTGTCTCTCATGCAGAGCTCCTCCTCGCTCCCGCTTGGTTTACGCGAAGCTCACAGCCCCTTCCTGGCGTGCAGCCAGTAGGAATATATGCAGGGCACAAGCACCATGATCAGGGGCAGGCCAAGCAGCCATGGAGCCGAAACAAAGCGTGTCAGACCGAATACAATGATCAGGATACCGCAGATCATCCACAGGTATCCGGCGAGACGATGCGTCCGATTCCAGTTTTCCTCGTTTGCGAGCGTCCAGGGGATCTTGATCCCGATCGTGTAGTTCTGCCTCGCTTTTGGCAGATAGTTTCCGACGACGATGAACAGCAGACCTAACAGCAGCTCACTGAAAAAGGTGATGTCCAGTTCATAGCCCAGATTGGCGGGGTACATGACAGCAGCGACGTAAAGAGAGACGACCGGAACAATCCACAGCATGAGCGAGAACATCCGGGGACTGATGTTCTGCCTTTTCGGGTCATGCGATGTGACAAATGCGCAGAGCCAGAGTACAGCCAGAAGAAACGCCGGGATTCCAAACACCGCAAATGCCTTGCCGCTGAACCCGTCTGCCTCATTATTCAATCCGAAATGTGTCGCCATCATATCCGGCAGGCGATTCCAACAGATGATCCCGATCAGCGCGGGAAGAACCGTCACGATACTTGTGATGATCAACAGTTTCCTATTCTTTTTCAGCATCAAAGCTGCCCCCTTTCAGTTCCGAGATCCACAGCATGATCTCCTCCAGCACGGATGTGTTTAACTGGTAGTAAATGAAGTTCTTTTCCCTGCTCTCAAAAATCAGGTCTGCCTGCTTTAGAATCTTGAGATGATAAGAGATCGTTGCACCCGTCATCTCAAAGTGCGATCCGATGTCTCCCGCAGAGAGAGGCCCTTGTTTCAACAGTTCAAGGATCTGTCGTCTCACCGGATCAGACAGGGCTTTAAACGTTTCCGCAAATGCCATCCCGATCCTCCTTCCCAAAAAGGAATTTAGATAATTTTCTAAATACAATATACACCCTCAGCAGATTGCAGTCAAGGGGCATTTAGAATAATTTCTAAATGCCCCTTGATCTGGATTGCCGCGAGGCTCCCGGCAAAGGGCAATGCCGTCGACCTGTTCTCCGGCAAACAGACGACAAATGGCAGGGCTTTTACACCCTGCCAAATCGCTTAAGCACAATCCGCCATCGGCGCCTCCCGGAATCTGCTCTTGCCGCACGATGCGGTGTCGCCTTGACAGAAGCCCGCGCTGCGTTTTTTACCAGCCCCCGGTTGCACCGCCGTCGCGCGGCTCATCGGTGGTGGTGGGTTCATGGTCCGGGCCGAGAGTAAAAATCGGCATGATGCCGCCGGCGATCATTTCAAGTTCAGCTTCATTGAGCATTTTCATTTTTACGAATCTCCCTTTATATTCATGTGATCGATGTTGTTTTGTTAAGGCAACACCGCACAATCCGCCTGCGGCATCTCCTGGAAAATTTGCGCCCTGATTTCGTCACTTTTTCTTGAGGTACACAAAGTACATCTGCGAAATCAAGGACAGCCTGAGAATAACATACGAAGTGTCACAGAAGATGCACACCGCAGCAGAAAGGGGCGTCGCTTGGGATTGCTGTTATTATACAACAAGGCAATCTTTTCTGTTGTCGTAAACAGCTGCTTGCTGTATAATTATGTCAGCCTACTATTTGTCTGCAATCTGTACGGACCCCGGGAAAGAATGAAGCTGTCAGGAAAGGAAATGCCTATATGAAAAGAAAACATCTTCTCTGTCTGCTGCTGGTTACGGTGCTGCTGTGCTGCGGCGTCTACGGGCAGGGTGCGGAGTCGTCTGCCGAGGCACCTGTGCCGGAGGCTCCGGGCCGGCGGACCATCCGCCTCTTTGAGACCAGCGATATTCACGGCTATCTGCTGGACACCACCGGCGGAGAACAGGCTGAGTTTCAGTATAGGCTTGCCTGTATCGCCCAGATCGTGAACGAGGCCCGCGCCGACGGGCAATACGACGATGTGCTGCTGGTCGACGGCGGTGACCTCTATCAGGGGATGCCTGTCTCGAACATGAGCAAGGGCGCTGCCATGATCGCCGCGCTGGATGCCATGGACTATGACGCCGTGGTGCTTGGCAACCATGAGTTTGACTGGGGCGTGAGCGAATACTGTGCCGATGCGGACGCGACGCTCCCCGCCTACCGGATCGGCGATTTCGCCGGCGACCCGGAAATCCCCGTTCTGGCCTCCAATCTCTATTTCGCGGACACGCAGGAGCGCGTCCCCTTTACAAGAGACTATGTGATCGTGGAAAAAGCGGGACTGCACGTCGCGCTGATCGGTTATATTCCCGACTATTCCAACTCCATCATGCACGAGATGATCGCCCCCTATGCCATTCGGGAGGAGCTTTCCGCCCTCTCCCGGCGGGTGAAGGAGATCAATGCCGCCGAGCAGCCGGATGTGACCATCGTCATGGTCCACGCTGCGCCTGTGGAAGTGGCGTCGGCCCTCAGCCCGGAGGACGTGGACCTGGTCACCGGAGGCCACACGCACGAGGGGATTTACGGCGTGGCGGAGAGCGGCATCCCTTACATTCAGGGTGCCTGCTATGCCAAGGGCTATGCATCGGCCACCATCGTGATCGACGGGGATGGGGCTGTACACGTTGAGGAGCCGCGCTATACCTCCATCATCGGGGACAGAGAGGCGCTTTTCGACACGCCGGAGAATGCCGCTCATCTGGACCCCACGGTGCTCGCCATCTCCCGACAGGCCTGGGATGAGATCCGCGATGAAATGGACGAGGTGCTGGGCTATATCGACACGCCCCTTGAGGAGAACGGCTACGTCGGTCCCCGCGAAACCAGCGGCGGAAACTGGTACACCGGGATAATGCTGCGGGCGATGGCCTCCGACGGGGTCGTGGCAGCTTTTTATAACCACTACGGCTTCCGCGCCAATATCCCCATTCCCCCCGGGGAGAGCCGGTGTGACTTCACGGTAGGCGATGTCTTCGCGATCTCTCCTTTCAACAATTTCTGGATGATCTATGAGCTCACCGGCGAGGAGTTTGCCCGGCAGATCGAAAAGGGCTTTTGCCAGAGCAACCTCGGCGATCAGATGAGCGGGCTGACCTATACCTACATCAACCACGGCACCAAGGATCAGCCGGACATTGAGGTCGTCAGCATCACGCTTTCCGACGGGACGGAGGTAGACATCCAC
This sequence comes from Oscillospiraceae bacterium, assembly GCA_902779945.1. Lineage (GTDB taxonomy): Bacteria > Bacillota > Clostridia > Oscillospirales > Oscillospiraceae > Limivicinus. The sequence continues at coordinate 122,713 of CACZDN010000008.1, forward strand.
GACAGCCAGACCCTCTACCGGGTTTGCGTTACCAACTTCAGCGCCACGCTCCCCGGCAGTGTGTTTGAGGGCAAGGAGCCCGTGTATCCGGTATCCGAGGCGCCGGTCGACAACCTGACCATGATCCACTTTCTGCGTCTGGAGGCGCGGGACAACGAGGGCCGCATCGCAGTGGATACAAGTCCCCGCGGCACCTGCATCCGGGGAGAAATACCGGACCCGCCGGCGTGAGCCCCGGCCACAGCAAACGCGTCTTCTGCTTCATGCAGCATACAGTAAGAAGCACCGGCCCGCAGCGGGGAGTTTTCCCTGCTGCGAACCGGCTTTCGGCCGTGCCGCCCGCGGGGGCCGTAACGGTGGTCAGAGCCGTGCAGCCGTCAAAGGCGCCCTCGGCGATGTCGCAGTCCTTCGGCAGGCGCAGCTGCGAAAGATTCGTGCAGTCGGCAAAGGCGCGCGCCCCGATGGCGCTGACGGTGTCGGGGACGTAGGCCGACGGGATGGAGCGGTTCCCCGCAAAGGCAGCTTCGCCGATCTTCGTCAGATTCAGCGGCAGGCTGAGCTCATAGGAACAGGGCTCCACGATCGACCAGGACACGGACTGGTAGCCGATGATGTTCAGGTTCTTGGAGGAGACAAGCATACTGTACTTTCCAACCGCCGTTTCCGATTTAGTGCCTTCTACTTTCCATTCGTTCCGCTTCAGGACAAGGCCGCCCGCCCTGACCTCTGTGATGAGCGGAGCCTTCTTCGTCCCGTCATAGGCAAAGGCATTGTTGTCCAGTGTCACATCGCTGAGCCGCACGGGATTGATCTGCCACAGAACCATCTGGGGGGAGGTGGTGCCGTCAGGCCATATCCAGCCCTGATCCAGAACAGCAAAGCCCGTGTAGTTTCCATCGTCAGTGGCGGAATAATCGCCTGCGACCGTGTAACCTTCGCCCGATACCACGCCCTGATGCTCCTTCCGGTCATAGGTGAAGGTCAGGCCCTGGGGGGCAGTTCGGCTATGCGCGCTTCCTGGCCGGGCGTGATCGTCTTGGGGTAACTGCTCTCGTCCTCGATGGTGAAGGTGATCGGGTCGGAGGACACGACCGGGCCGTCCGGGAACAGCTCCTCAACGACAGCAGGGGGGAAGCTGCTGGTATTCACGACAGTCTCCACCCGGATCGTGACCTGATCGCCGACCTTGAGGCCGTTGACCTCGGTCAGCCCTGTGGCGAGGCTCTGTTCGACGGTCTGGGTCTCGCCATCCTCCAGCAGCGGTATCTCATTGTTCCGTTTTCGTTTTCGCTTTTGTCAGTTCCTTCCTTGTGAGTGTTCCCGTGACAAGACGGTCAGCTTTCTTCGTGCTCCTGCGAGTCCTTGTCCTGCTCCGGCTTCTTTTTGCCGAGGATCGAGACGGCCGTGATGGCAATTCCGCCCGCAAAGACAGCCAGCCAGCTTTGCTTGACGCCCGCGTACATCAGAATAAACATGAGCAGGACCGAGACCATGGCGATAATGGGGATGAGTTTTTTGGGTTCCATAAGAGCTTCTCCTTTTCTGTAAATGTTGTAAATGCTGACAGGGCTGAAGCGAGTTTGCCTTAGGGCAACACCGCACAATCCGCCATCGGCGCCTCCCGGAAAAATTGTGCTCTGATTTTGTCACTTTTTCTTGCAATACACAAAGTATTCCTGCGAAAACCGATTTTTCTCGGAATCCGCTCTCGCCGAATTATGCGGTGTTGCCTTAGAACTCTTGCGCGATTACCGTTTCCAGGAAGGCGCCGTTGTACCAGAAGGAGATCGCATCCCCGAGCCTGACAAGCTCAGGGGACATGATCGTGACAGAGGCCCGCGTCACGTTGTTGGGCCAAATCTCGTCCGGGGATACAAGGGAAGCCGCTGTCTTGATCTCTGTCCCGTCGGCGGTTTTCAGGACAAACAGAGACGGATCAAAAAACATGGTTTCGCCCCTGGGATTGCGGAGCGCATAGCCAAAGCTCCAGGTGCGCCCGCCGGCAAGGCGAACGCTCAGCTCATCGATAACGATACCGTCAGCCGTGGTGTACACACCTTCGGGGATTATCTGCGCGGAATCATGCAAAGGCCGGACATCCTCAGGCTCGATGCTCCAGCGCTGGCCTCCCCTTTGGGAGAGTGTGACCCTTACTCCCGGTTCCAGGTCCTGAAAACCGATATATTCCGCCTCAAAAAGTGCGCCGTCATCAGCTCTGACCCGGAATTGATCAGGGAAGCCTCCCGGCAGCTTTTCTGTGATGACGCCGTGTATGTCCTCGGGTGCATGCTTCGTTTTGCAGATACTTGCGATGATCTGTTCCGTCAATGTCTCCGCGTCCCCGCCGTCGAGCCAGAAGGAGAGCTCGCCGAAATCATCCCCGGCAGCGAAGAGGTAATTTGCTACGCGATAGGTGTTGCCGGCATCGCTTTCCTCGGAATAATACAGCGCGAGCGCAAGACCGTTGACCTCCAGGTACTCTACCGTATCTGTGCCGTATTCCCGCGCCTCTGCGGCAGCGTAATCGGCAAGGCTCTGTCCCCCGGCCGCAAACTGATACACGTCAAAGTCCATCAGGTGCCTGTCGCTGCGATAATAGCCGATCTGATCCTCCTGCTGTTCCTCTGCCGTGACCTCGCCCGCGGTGTAGTCTGCGGGAATAATGACAGAATACCCGGTCGTGCCAAGGAGGACAATCTTTTCATACCGTGTCACGCTGTCGGGCGCGCGCAGCACCAGCAGGCCGTCTTCAATCGAAGCCGTGCAGTCCTTGCCGTTTATGCAGTACTTGCCGGTGTCATCGCCGTTGTCTGTCCAGGTGTTGCTCTCAAAACCGCGGAAGTCGGTAATGCTGAACCAACCGTCATCCCCGATGTGCAGCGTCTCAGCGTCTGCGTAGTCGCGCCCCTGCTCCTTCAGTGCCGGGAGCTTTTCGTGCGGTACGTTCTGTTCCGCATCAACGCTTTCGCGGGAATAAAAGCGCCAATCGCCCACAAGGAGGGAGCCGCTCTTGACCTGCTCGGGCATTTGATAGCTGTATTCCTCCTGGATGGCGCCCCAGTCTATAACTGTGGACTCGGCCAGTTTCTCGGCGGACTGCCCGCTCTTTTCAAACACGTAAAAGGAATCAGACATGCCCGCGCCCATATCAATCCACAGGAAGCCGTCCCGCACGCTCATCTGACAGGCGTATCCGTTGATGTTAAAGATGCCGGTGCCGTCGCCGTTGTCTGTCCATACATCCTCGACAACTTCACCGAACATATTCACGCTCAGCGTTCCGTTTTCCTGCAAGGTGGCCGCAATGCTGTCCATGAACGTGCCCGCAAGCTGGTCATGCGGGACGGGCATGTCTCCCTCCATGGCGTAGATCTTCCAATTCCCGACGAAGGGCGAAGCGTCCGCCGCCGCGTAAGCCGTGACGCTGAGCCCCAGGCACAGCGCGGCGCACAACAGCAGCGTCGTCAGGACTTTCCCGAATCCGATTTTCGTCATGACAGTTCCTCCTTTATTCCTGTGTTTCCGATCTTTCTTTTCAATAATTCGTTGAGTTCCTGTACTTCCCTTTTATAGCGCAGGTACATGATCAGCCAGATCAGGGCAAAGCCGAGCGCCATGAAGCCCTCCACGCTCAGCAGCAGCTTCAAGGGCAGGTCCCAGCATAAAAGCCAATTGGGGATCAGATAGCCCAGCGCCATCGACAGATAGTGCGCAGCGGTCGCGCAGGCCAGCGGCCAGCGCTCAAGCGCATAGAACAGCGTGCCGCCCATGCAGAGTGACCCGAAAAGGCCCATGACCAGCAGCGATATGATCGCTGCCGCCGTCGGGCTGCCTGCGCGTGCGAGAAGTTCGTCGGTGTATATGACGGAACCGATCGGCTCACCGCTGATCAGGGAAGGGACAATAAGCATCGCCGCCATGCCGGACAGGAAACCGAGCGCGCAGCGGATCAGAAACTTCTTTTTCATCGGGCGTCCTCCCTTCCCAGCAGGCGTTTGCGGATCACCGGGATGCAGCGGCGGGATGCCCAGGTCTCGATCCCGCCCGCAAGCTCCAGCCGCAGCGTTCCGGCCAAAGTGAAGTCATAGCGCAGTACCTTGTCCAGATTCACGATTTCAAAGCGCGAGATGCGCAGAAAATGTTTTTTATCCAGCATGTCCTCAAGACTCTACAGGGGCTGGCGTGTGTACCAGCTGCCGTCCCCGGTGATGATGTGCACAAGCTTTCCTTCCACGGAGGCCAGAATGATGCTCTCCGGCGAGAGCGTGCGCAGACTGCCGAGACCGTCAAATACCGTGAAACTGCCGGACGGAGGCTCAGAAAGCCGCGCCATCAGAGCCGCCACTTCCTCGTCCCGCGAAGCGGCACGGATCACCACGTCAATATGGTCGAGCTTCGGATCAGGCTCGAAACGGAGCGTTATTCTCTTCATGTACGCGACGCCTCCTTTCCTCAGCGGGATGGCGGCATCGGCCGCAATCCGCGTCATAATAATGGCACTCCGCACAGCCCGGCTCTGTCACATCGGCACGATCACACCAGCTCTGGTGCCGCCATCCGGTCTTTGTCCTGCATACCCGGCAGGCAAAGAGCGGACACGCACAGCGGATGATGTCTTTTTCTTCGTCCATGTCGCCCTCCGTTCTCTGTCTGCTTCGTATAAACTACGAAAATAATAACATTTAGCTCGAGCTGCATCAACAGATTCGGCTTAAACGGTATTGTATCTGCCTTAAACGGTCGCCATTATGCAAAAAGGGAAAAGGCGGAGAGTACAGATTTCCCGGACGGCGCTGCCCGAACGCTCATGCTGTCCCATGTCATACAATGGCAGGTTTGCAGTATGATTGCTCCCTCAATACATTCTTGACTTTTTGAGGAGCAGCTTTGCCGTGTTTCGCGGCTGCCGCGTTTAGGGGCGAGCGACGCGGCAATGAAATCAGGATCGATGTGCCGGAGAAATGCTGCGTCCTGATTCAGGATTAAACTGGCACATCAATACATTTACCCCTTGACTCTCACACTATGGCAGGCATTATGCTTGACGCGAGCTCAAAATACAGCAGGAGGTATCGCCATGCTGAAAATCGGAGAATTTTCAAAACTGTCCAGAGTCAGCGTCAGAATGCTCCGCCACTATGATGAGATCGGTCTTTTGAAACCGGCTGAAATCGACCGCTTCACGGATTACCGGTATTACAGAGAGGATCAGCTTCCGACCGCAGGGCGCATTGCCGCGCTGAAGGATATGGGCTTTTCCCTTGCGGATATCGTCAGAATCCTGGAGGTCTATGATGACCGGGAGAAAATGGAGCAGTTCTTTTCTGCCCGCCAGAAGGAACTGGAAGCCCTGTCGCAGGATACGGCGCATAAGCTGACGCTTCTGGACGCAGCCCGAAAAAGGTTGAGAAAGGAAGAAAACATGAGCTACAACGTTACTCTCAAGACCATCCCCGAACGCTATGCCGCGACCGTTCATATGACTATTCCCCGTTACGAAGATGAAGGGATCATCTGGGGAAAGATGACAGAAGAAACCTGCCGGATGAACCTCGCGGAGGATGATCCCTGCCTTTGTGCCGTGACCTATCTCGACGGTGAGTACAAGGAAGAAAACGTGGAGATGATGGCGTGGAAGACCGTGAAGGGCAGTTATCCCGACACGGAGCATGTGAAGTTCCGCACGCTTCCGGAGGTTACGGTTGCAAGCTGCACCTACCAGGGCAGTTACACTCAGATCACGGAGGTCTATGCTGCTGTGATTGCATGGATGGAGGCAAACGGGTATGGACCCGCAGCGCCGATGTTCAATATCTACCACGTCAGCCCGCATGAGACGCAGAATCCGGATGAGTTTGTGACAGAGATCTGCTACCCGGTAAAGAAAACCGAAACGGACAAACAATGAAAAAACGGACGCAGGCTCAAAAAGCCTGCGTCCGGCGCCTTTACGTACCAGTATATCACGAATGCCTGCAGACGGCCCAAATGATCGACCGTAGAGAGGGACATCGCTCTGCACATCGAGCATTCCGACAAGGTAACCATAGCGCGGGTTCGGTACATGATCCTCGCTGTTAACCAACGGGCGGCTTCGGATGACCGCACACTCGGGGAACTGTTCTGGCTTATGACTGCCGAAGCAGCGGAGATTAGCTTCACAAAGACGCTTGCAACGGTTTTCAAGACCGATCGGTCAAGACCCGCCTGCGTGGTTTTGACGGAAGATAGCACCGGATAGTGCAGCGGAAAAAGCAAGTATTTTCAATGCTTTTCGCAGCCAAAAGACCGCAAAGCCGTGGTATTTCTCAGGTCACTGAATTTCCAGAAATCGGGGGAAATCTAAGGCGTATCTAAGATCCCGTCTTAGAAATCGCTTAGATCGCCCCCAATTTTTCTCTGTTTTTCGCCCGTTCTGTCGGTACAGATTTTCCGGGCGGGTATGCACGAACGCTCATGAGAAAGTGAGGCCTGTACTTACCACTCGATCCCGAGGTATTGGAGTGCGCCCCTGAAATCATCCAGCATAAGCGGGCAGGTGTCACGCCGATAACGCGATCAGAAGGTGTGCTCCCGCAGCCAGTTATAAGCCTGATAGACTTCCTCTGTCACATCTTCCCCGGCCTTGTTCACAAGTTCCACCTTCGGAAGATCCACCGTGAAATCACGGTGGTACTCCTCCGCGACAGCATTGAGCAGATAGTTGTTGTCATCGGCAAAGCCGGGATCGGGCTGGAGCTAGCAGACGCTGTACCCCTCCATGATGGCGGTGACGGGGACACCGTAAAGTGTCAAACCTTCGTAGCGGCTCAGATCCTTCACCGGCCCCTGCGCACGGTATAGGGCGTTGATATCCTCTGAAAGCCAGCGGCTCTCCTCCGCAGAGATCGGCTCCAGTTCCTGATAGGTGCGGATGTTGTCCCTGACCTGCTCCAGCGTGCTCATGCCGCTCAGACAGCAGATGAGGCCGTCCAGAGAGCCGACGAAGCGGATTGCCCAGGAGGCGACGGATCGCTGCGGGTCCTTCTCCTTGAGCACCTTTTCGACTGCCTCCGGCACCTTCGCAAGCCCGCCGCCCTTGACAGGCTCCATGATGACAACCTGTTTTCCGTGCCTGCGGATGACGTCATAGCAGGGCCCGGCCTGCACAAGCTGCGAGCTCCAGTCCACATAGTTTGCCGCGATCTGGACAAATTCAAATTCGGGATGCTCGGTCAGAATACGGTCCAGGAGCTTTGCAGAGGAATGGAAGGAAAAGCCCAGATGCTTAATCTTGCCCTCTGCCTTCCACTTGAGCGCATGCTCGATCAGGTGCTCGGACTGGATGACGCCGCCGTTTCCATCATAGCCGTCGTACCAGCGCGTCTGGAAATTGTGGAGCAGATAGTAGTCGATATAGTCCACGCCGAGCTCATCAAGCTGATGCTGGAAATAGCCCTTGATCTTGTCTTCGTCACCAGGCTTCAGGAAGAAGGTCGGGAACTTGGTGGCAATGCGGATGCTTTCTCTCGGGTGCCGCTCCACCACGGCCTTGCGGACGGCTTCCTCACTCTTGCCGTTGTGGTAAACGAAGGATGTGTCGAAGTAGTTGTACCCGGCTTCCAGGTAGGTGTCAACCATGCGGTTGAGCTCATCATAGTCAAAGTCCGTGGGATTGCCGTTTTTGACCGGCAGACGCATCATGCCAAAGCCGAGTGTTGATTTCAGTGCCATTGTTCTTTCCTCCTTAAACTATTTTTTACCTATAAAGACATCAGTACCAATCGTGTTTTTCGCCCCGATCCAGGGCGGCTATGGCGTCCATCTCCGCCTCTGACAGCTCGAAGCCGAACAGATCCAGATTTTCTTTGATGTGTTCAGGATTGCCTGAACCCGGGATCACCACGACGCCGCGCTGCAGATCCCAGCGCAAAATCACCTGCGCGGCGGATACCCCATGCGCATTTGCAATGGCAAAGATGGTATCGTCATGCAGCAGCGCAGCCGTATACCCACGCCCGCCCAGGGGATACCAGCACTGGACAACGATGCCCTGTTCCTGAATGAACGGCACGACGTCCTTCTCTTGGTAATACGGGTGGATTTCATTCTGCACCAGTGCAGGGGTGATCGAAACCTGAGGCAGAAACGCGGTCAGTTCTTTTATATACCAGTTGGAAAGACCCAGGGAGCGGATTTTTCCCGCCTCCACATAGCGCTCCATGGCCTTGTATGCCTTCACATCATCCGTGCCCGGATGATGCAGCAGCATCATATCGATATAACCGATATCCAGCTTGTTAAGCGCCATGTTGATGGCGGCCTCCGGATCGTGAAACTGGTTGGGGTAGATCTTCGTAATGACGAAGATTTCCTCTCTGTCTATCCCGTACTCCGCCATGGCCTGGCGCACACCCTCGCCGACAGCATCCTCGTTTCCGTACATGTAGGCCGTGTCGATCAGGCGCCCGCCGTTAGCCAGCAGCGTCTTTACAGAATTGACGCAGGTATCATAATCCAGCGCGTAGGTGCCGAGTCCAAGAATCGGCATCTTATAACCGCTGTTCAGCAGCACGGTTTTCGTTTCAAAGTCAAATTTCCCGATCATGTCTGCTCCTTCATGCTTTCCCACCGGATCCTCAGCGCCGACAGCCTGCGGTGCCTCCGCCTGCCATGCAGCAAACAGGCAGAGCACAAGCAGTGCAAACGACAGAATTCTATGCGCAAAACGTCTTCCTTCCATGCCCGCCCCCTGTATGACTATCGCTTTTTCTACATGTATAAAATAACACATCGCAAAAAGGAATACTAATAGCTATAATGAATATCATGATATTCTAAAACTGCATATCAAACTAAAAAAACGCTGGTCTGTAGATGTATCGAGAGGCTTTGTCTCAAGCTGAAAGGCAAAAGCGCAGGGCTCCAAAGCTATATTTACCACTTGATCCCGAAGTATTGGAGTGAGGCCTTGAAGTCGTCCTGCATCAGCAGGCAGGTGTCGCGCAGGTAGCCCGGTGTTTTCGGCCACTCCTTCAGACCGCGGTAATAGAACATCTTATGCCAGTCATCAATGATGAAGGGTACGATGCCGCAGCGCAGACATTCCTTGAACAGGATCAGGCGCCCGACGCGGCCGTTGCCGTCCTGAAAGGGATGGATGCGCTCAAAGGCCACATGGAAGTCCAGCAGCTCATCCAGCGTCTTGTCCTGCGTTTCGTTGTACTCCCGCAGGAGCTTTGCCATGGCCGCACCGACCTTGCCGGGAGCGGTGGTGGCCTGTCCGCCCACTTCGTTGGCGATCTTTTTATATGCCCCGACCGCAAACCAACTTTGACGGCTGTCGCTGGTGCCGTTTTTGAGCGTCCTGTGCAGCTCCTTGATGAAAGCCTCACTCAGTGGGCGCGTGGCATTTTCGATAACCAAATCCATGCAACGAAAATGGTTTGCCGTTTCCACCACATCGTCCACGTTGACAGCTTCTCCCTCCACGCCGATGGTGTTCGTCTCAAAGATGAGCCGCGTCTGGTCATGTGTCAGGCGGCTGCCCTCAATGTGATTGGAATTGTAGGTCATATCGACCTGAACCTTGTGATAGATGCCGCCGCGAAGCTGTATCTTCTTTTCCAGCCGCAGCCGCTCAAGCAGCGTTCTGGGCAGATCATCACGCTTGTTCAAGCGTTCCGGTCGCTCCGCGTCCTCGGGAATCCACCATGTTTTACCCTTCAGCACTGCGCCGGGAATCCTGCCGTTTGCGCAGTAATTGCGCACGGTTCGTTCCGCGACGCCCCATTTCTCCGCACAAACGGCAACCGAGATCATTTCCATTCACCTCACCCCGGCTTTATTATACGCCGCTATCGGCAAAAAGTAAACCGCTATTCGACTCTCTGGCGAGTTTTTGCCGATACGAGGATAGGAGGGAAGCGCTTACAGAAACCGTCCGGTGATGCTGTCTTTATTGCTTCGGATTTCCTCCGGTGTGCCGCAGGCGACGACCCGGCCGCCCTGCTCGCCGCCGCCCGGCCCCATGTCGATGATGTAGTCCGCGTTGCGGATCACATCCAGATCGTGCTCGATCACGATGACGGTCGCGCCGTTCTCGATCAGGGTCTGAAAGACCCGGAGCAGCGTCTGCACGTCCAGCGGATGCAGGCCGATGGTCGGCTCGTCAAACACAAACACGGAATCCGTCTGCAGCCGTCCCATCTCGCTTGCCAGCTTCAGGCGCTGCGCCTCACCGCCGGAGAGGCTGGGCGTCTCCTCACCCAGTGTCAGATACCCGAGCCCGAGACGCTGCAGCACCTCCAGCCTGCTGTGAACGAGCTTCATGTCCTTACAGAAGCCGAGCGCCGTGTTTACGTCCAGCGCCATGAGCTCCGGCAGAGACAGCGCTTCGCCGCCCCTGCTCATGTGGCGGATCTGCCATGCCTCCTTTGCGTAGCGGGAACCCCGGCATTCCGGGCAGGGGATATCCACGTCCGGCAGAAACTGTACGTCGAGGCTCACGGAGCCCGTCCCGTCACAGACCGGGCAGCGCAGCTCGCCGGTGTTGTAGGAGAAGGCCGACGCCTTGCGTCCCCGGTCTTTGGCATCCTGCGTCCGAGCATAGATCTTGCGCAGCTCGTCGTGGACATTGGCATAGGTGGCCACCGTAGAGCGGATGTTGATACCGATGGGCGTGGCGTCAATGAGCTTGACATGCTCGATCCCCTCCGCCGTCACCGCTTTGACGTGCTCGGGGAGCGCTTTCCCCGCGGTGAGCGCTTCGAGCGCCGGAACCAGGCTTTCCAGGATCAGCGTCGTCTTGCCCGAACCGGATACGCCGGTCACGACTGTCAGTCGACCCTTGGGAATGTCGACATCCAGGGGCTTTACCGTGTGCAGGGAGCCGGTGGACAGATGGATCGTCCCCGGAACAAAAAGCGCCTCCGACGGCGTCTGCGGACGCAGGGCTCCCGTTTTTCCGGAGAGAAAAGGCCCGATGCGGGACGCCGCGTTTTGCGCGATCTGGGGGATCGTCCCCTCCGCGATGACCCTACCGCCCGATGCCCCGGCCTCCGGCCCCATCTCGATGATCCAGTCGGCCTCCTTCAAAATCTGCGTGTCGTGATCCACCAGCAGGACAGAGTTCCCATCCGCCACCAGATCATGCATCACGCCGGTGAGCCCCACAATGTTGGACGGGTGCAGGCCGATCGAGGGCTCGTCCAGCACATACAGGACGCCGGTGGTGCGGTTTCGCACCGCGCGGGCAAGCTGCATCCGCTGGCGCTCGCCCGTGGAGAGCGTGGACGCCGCCCGATCAAGAGAGAGATAAGAAAGGCCCAGGTCCATCAGGCGCTTTGCGACCAGATGGAAGGAGGCGCAGATGCTCTCCGCCATGGGGCGCATCTCCACCGGCAGGGATTCCGGCACGCCGCGCACCCAATCGCAGAGTTCCCTGAGCGGCATGCGGCAGACCTCATCGAGACCCAGGCCCCGGAGCTTCGGCGCTCTGGCCGCGTCGGAAAGCCGCGTCCCTCCACAGTCGGGACAGAGCTCTTCCCGGAGAAACTTCTCCACACGCTTCATGCCCTTCTCGTCCGTGACCTTGTTGAGGGCGTTGAGCACGGTGGCCGTGGCGCTGTAATAGGTGAAATCCATTTCGCCCGCCGTGGCCGTGTCCGCCTTTTTTGGGCGGTAAAAGATATGCTTCTTGACCATGGGGCCGTGGAGGACGATCTCTTTTTCTTCGTCCGTCAGTTCCCGGTAGGGAACGTCCGTGCGGACGCCCATGGCGCGGCACACATCGGTCATCAAAGACCACATCAGACTGTTCCAGGGGGCGACGGCGCCCTCGTCGATGCTCAGCGTTTCGTCCGGGATCAGCGTGCGCTCATCCACGGTGCGGACGGTCCCCGTGCCGCCGCAGCGCTTGCAGGCACCCTGACTGTTGAAGGCCAGCTCCTCCGCGCCGGGACCGTAAAAGGAGACGCCGCAGACGGGACAGACGATTTCCCTTTCCGCCGCGACGCTCATCGACGGCGGGCAATAGTGCCCGTTCGGGCAGCGATGGGAGGCAAGGCGCGAGAACATCAGACGCAGGCTGTTTAATAGCTCCGTCCCCGTGCCGAAGGTAGAGCGGATGCCGGGCACACCGGGCCGCTGGTGCAGGGCCAGAGATGCGGGGACATACAGCACGTCATCCACGTCGGCCCGCGCGGCCTGGGTCATGCGCCTGCGCGTATAGGTGGAGAGAGATTCCAGATAGCGGCGCGAGCCCTCGGCGTACAGGACGCCCAGCGCCAGAGAGGATTTCCCCGAACCGGACACGCCCGCGATCCCGACGATCCAGTTCAGAGGAACGTCGACATCGATGTTCTTCAAATTGTGGACCCTCGCGCCCCGGATCTCAATTTTCTTGGGGATGGTGTCGGTGATGATTCTGTCCATATGCAATGCTTTCTCCTGTTTTTTATTCTAAATACATGCTTTCAACTGACCGTTGCCGCGATCCAGCAGAAGGCTCTCGCGGTGCGCTTCTCCGAGTCCTGAAAATGATTGCCCGGATTCCATTCCAGCGTGACGCTGTGATCGGCCTGCAGGAGCGCGTACTGTTCACGGATGCAGTCGCCGACCGTAGCCATGACGGGATTCTTTGCCCGTTCTTCCCGGTCGCCGAGACTCAAGTACACAGCCTTTGTCTGAATCGGATTTGCTTTCACATAGTCTATCCAGCCCGGAAACCACACCGAGGGCGAAGCCGCCGCAACGCCAGAAAAGGCGTCTGTCCGCGTTGCAGCCCAGAGCGCGAACAAACCCGCCAGGGAGTATCCGCCGATGCAGAGCTTCATATCCGCAGCAAGCCGCGTGCGCAGCTCCGGCAGCAGGCGGTCGAGGACGAAGGAAAGTGTCTCCTCCGCCATCCCGCCGAAGGGAACTTTCCCGAATACCGGCGGCGCTTCCCAGGGGCTCAACTCCCGGTTCCAGTCCCTGACCTCAAACGCCGCCAGCGCAAAGGGCAGCGCACAGTCCCGCATAGCCTCGATCTCGCCGTCCAGCAACTCCGTGTCATGCTCGTCCACCGGCTGGATGAAAAGGATCTGCGGCTCGTCGTCCGTGTAGAGTGTGACGGCGCGCCCGTCCAGCTCAAAGCATTGTTTCCGCATGGCGCATCAGTTCCTCCTTCCTGCGGATATGGGCATAGAAAACAAAGCAGGCGGTGATCTGTGCCAGTGTCGAACAGGGGACACCGAGACCGATATAGAACAGCCGCCCCGTCGCGCGGCTCATCCACCAGGCCACCGGAATGCGAATCAGGAATGCCGCCGCGATGCCCTGCACCATGACGAAGCCCGTCTCGCCGAGACCGTTGAAAAAACCGATGAAGCAGAACAGAAAACAGGTCAGCAGGCAGTCGATTCCGTAGGCCCGCAGATAGTCAAAGCCTGCTGCGATCACGTCCTGATCCCGCGCAAAAATGCCGCACAGCAGATCGCCGTGGAAGAACGCCGCCCAGAACATCACCGCGCCGAACGCGGTGGAAACCAGAATGGCAATTTTCAAGCCTCGCTCTGCGCGTTCGTTCTTTCCCGCACCGTGATTCTGCGCCACATAGGCGCTCATGGCCTGCATGAAAGCCAGCGGGATCAGCATGATGAAGGCGCAGACCTTCTCTGCCACGCCCACGCCCGCCGAAGCGATAAGCCCCAGGGCGTTCACGATGGCGAGGATCACCAGAAACGACAGGCCAACCAGCAGATCCTGCAGGGCGATCGGTGTGCCGAAGCGGACAATGCGACGCAGGATCGGCTTTTCAATGCGGATATCCCTCTTTGAAAACGAAAATGGCAGCGTCCGGCGGCTGAGCACCAGCAGGGAGACCAGCACGCTCACCGTCTGGGATACGACCGTGGCGACAGCCGCTCCCGCCGCGCCCATATGGAGCCCTGCTACCAGCAGAAGGTCGCCCGCAATGTTGCAGGCGCTGGCAATGGCGACGGTCATCAGCGGCGTGCGGGAATCGCCTAAGCCCCGCATGATGCTGCCCAGCACGTTGTAGGCCACGATCATCACCGATCCGAAGCCGCAGATGGCGATATAGCGTTTCGTTTCGTCAAAGGCTTCCTCCGGCGCGTTCATGGCTCCGGCAAGCGCGCCGGACAGCAGCGGGATCAGCGCCGTGAGCACCGCGCCCACAAGGAAAAACATTACCACGCTGGTGCCGATGATCTGGCCGCCCTCTTCGCGCTTGCCCGCACCGATCTTCTGGCCGAGCAGGACGGTTGTGCCCATGGCAAAGGAGCTCACAAGCCCGGTGACGGTCTGCATGATCTGGGAGCCCACCGCCACGCCGGACACGTCCTGCGCCAGCGCGTACTTGCCCACCACCAGCAGATCCACCGCGCCGTAGAGCGCCTGTAAAAACAAAGTCAGCAGAATCGGCATCGAGAAGGCCAGCAGCGGCCCCAGGATCGGCCCCCTGGTAAAATCCTTGATCTGTTCCTGTTCCACAACTTCCTCCAAAAAAGCCGGATAAGCAAGCAGGCGTCTCAGCCCGCTCTCTTATCCGGCTTCTCATTTCTCATGAATGATTTGCCCTCCGAGGCTCCCGTAGCTTAACAGATTTTGCGGGGATTGTCAAGAAACGGAAGCCCTGTATCTATTCATTCGCGCAGCTACCGGCTCCGTTCCTACAGCTTTCATGATTTCTCTCCTTATTCCCGTATTAAGTCGTACAATTAAAAGTTGGTATCTATTATCAAGCTGACTTATGGCCGCTGCACTATTGTGCGTATTGACGCCATTCACTGCTCAAGATTTCAGACGGTAAGTTCGATTTCTGTTTCCGCCGGAAGTGATAACAATATTTTCTTTGATCAGCTCAAGAAGATAATCCCTGACTCGAGAGGGCTTTAGATCTATATATGCAGCTATCTCTGCGGATTTGGCGTCAGGATGATCGGTTAAATACTCGATAATAAGCTGCTTTTTCGCCGTTTTGTTTTTATCGCCGATTTTTATCGCCGATTTTCCGCTGCCCATCGGCGATAAAGGCAGCGATAAAATGCGGTGGTTTGGTCAGCGTCAACCCACCGCTCTCATTCAAAGAGCCTATTTAGGCTCAGAAAGAGAAGTGCCGGTCAGCATCATTTACGATGCTCCCCGGCACATACATTATCAAGTTCTTATATGGAGACTATCTTACTTGCGCACAGGCTTATTCCGGATCATACTCTCCGTATTCACAGCCAATGTGAGTGGCCTCCACTTCGTCCACCAGCTTAAGTGTGCCGTCCTTCTTGTCGTAGAGTTTCACTGTGCCCCAGCCGTTGCCGCCGTTCCACAGGCGGTTATGCCGCTTGCTGCCGTCGGGGGCTTCATAATTTACCAGCAGCATATCCGCCTTTCGGCAAAAAACTTCCGTCTCCATCACCGCGTGAATGTTCTCCTGGCGTACCGTCCAGTGCACCACGTCGTCGAGCTCCTCGAAGGAGAAGTCCGTCTTGACCTTCAGATGGAGCTTGGAGAAATTGAAATCATACTCTTTGCCCTCGTAGTAAAAAACACCCAGCAGACGGCGATCCAGCGGCACGAAGTAGATCTTCGGCCTGCCGCCGCCGATGTCGAACACACTGTTCATGAGCTGCTTTCCTGTCGCCTTGCTGACAAGATGGTTGGAAGACAGCCAAACCCAGGGACTGGTGAAATCCCGGCCCCAGTTTTTATCCGCGTAGCCATAGCACTTCTCCGGGGTGACGTTGTACTTTTTCCCGTTGAACGTGATCTCGCCGCTGTACGCGCTCTTCATGCCCTCCGCGTGCCAGTACATAGCGAAGGCCTCGGCATCCCGCAGCGGCTTGCTCGCGCCGTAGCCCACGTTGAAGGCGATCTGCTTGTCGATGGTCAGATCCCAGGACATTTCTCCCGCATCGCACATCCACTCCGGGTGTGCCGCCGCTTCCTCCGCTGTGATAGAAATGCTGCCCTTCAAGGACGTTTCACCGGCAAGGCAGTCCGCGGCCTCTATCCGATAGGGCGCCGCCCCGTGCAGGTCGACGTCCTTCCAGGCAAAGAAGCGGTGAAGCTGGCAGTGATCCGTGCCCCAGGTACCGGCCTTCACCATCAGATAGGAGGGTTGTTTGCCTGCCGCTCTGTTCGCGGGCAGCTGGCCGAGAACAGGCTCGTCCCCGCCCATCGCGGGATTGCAGACGAAGAACTCGATAAAGAACGGCTTGTCTTCACCGGTCACTGCGTCCTGAGCCGTAAAGGAGTGCCACCACCAGTCATAGCCGTGATGGGCCAGCGGACCATGGAGCATACATGCGTCCCGGTTGATGTCATGATGATTGAACATGTGTCAATTCCTGCCTTTTATGAATGATCCGACCTGTGTCGATTTGATTTATGATAATCGTATTATACAGCTGAAAACCCTGACTGTCAAAATATCAGGATGCCATGATTACAGCTTCTGTACAGGGACATGAGGAACAACATGATGCTGCTGTTAACTTGATTCATAAGATCATGCTTATAGGAAAATATATAATGATGCAGTTTTTTCATTGTGTTTGTTGACACAGCAGGTGAATTGTAGTACAATCGCATTACAAGGAGGCAATAGTATGGCAATGGAATCTACACTTCAAGTAAGGATGGATTCAGCCTTAAAAGCGGAGGTCGAAGCGCTCTATAAAAGTCTCGGCACCAGCTTCGCGGAAGCAGTTCGCATCTTCGCACAGCAGAGCATCCGTGAGGGCGGTATGCCCTTTACTCCCTCACTGAAATCATGGGATGAGCTTACACAGGATGAAATTGATGCCAGGCTCCGCAAGAGCATGGCAGATGTATCGGCGGGCAGAGTGCTCTCTCAGGATCAGCTTGATGCGAAGATGGGGGAGAGATTTGCGCGTGGATGAGTGAAAGCAATATAAAATCGTCTACACAGAAGCCGCAAAGGAGGACATCTTTTCCAAAGCGGAATACATAGAAAAGGCTTATCACGACAGCGATCTTGCCTACAAGTGGTACACTCGGCTGCGTTCACAGATTCAAAAGGATTTATCTTTCTTACCGTATAAGTACCAGCCATATGATGTTGGTGTGTGGGCTGGCCAAGGCATCAGGGAATATGTTCTCAGAAATGATATCGTATTGTACTCGGTGGATGAACGGAGCGCTTCTGTACTGATCCATGCTTCATTTACACGAGGCAAAATTATCGCTGAAGACATTTGAGAAGAATAGGCTCTTCTCTTGAGCCCATCGGAGAACCGCTTTTCTCCGGTAGGTGAAAAAAAGTAATAAGAATGAACAGGCATGCCGTCCGAGAAATACGGATGGCATGCCTGTTTTTTCGCGCTGTCGGGAGTCGTGGGTACTGCCGCAAATTCGGCCCAAAATCCGCCGCTGTGCCGCGATTTCTTACCCTGCCTTATCTCTGATTATCGGCCTTTTTCTGCTTCATACTTTCCGCTGCGAGTAAAACAATTATAATGGCTAAAAGGAATGGAAAGCCAATATAATTTACCATAGGAGTGATTACAGTAGGAAGAACCATAGATATTGCTCCAGCAATGCACCCAATGATTCCAAAAACAACAGAGGATATTAAACGATTTCCAGTCGAGTTTTTCTTTGAAAATAATACTCCAATTGCTATGATCCAAATAAGGGAACCGCCAGTCACGAATTTTAATAATTGTACATGTGGTTCCTTATCTTTCATGAATATGCTTCCAATACTGCCATCTGTTTGCTTTTCAATTTCGGTTAAAAGATTCTCATACTCTTTGCTTAAGACAGGATTCTCTTCTATCTTCGACAAGTCAGCTTCTGCCATTTTCGTTAGAATATCGATCCTGTTGTTAACACGACGATAATAGAAAAAATTAGCATCAATATAGGGAAATAAAAGCAGAAAGACAAGAAGTAAAACAAGAAAATACACATAAAAACGAGGATTCTTTAAATTTTTTATTATTTCTTCAATTATTTTTTCATTCATTTCCATTCACCATTTAACGGCTGCTTATCTTCTTAAGTATGGGAAGCTTACACAGTATCAGATAGAGGCTCTATCTGGGGAGGAGTAAAACCTAACGTCGGTATTTGAAAACGTATCTTATTACCGAGTTTGTTCATGGAATCTGTAAAGTCAGAATAAAATACTTTTGCACCGTCCATATCTTTTGCTGCAAAGCGTATCTGCCACCATCCTATATCCCACAGTTCAATTTTGTAATCTAACCACCGAATAGAATCAAGATTTTGGTAAACATATTTATAAAGTGATTTTGCGCTTTTCATAACAGATTCAGATTCAGAAGACAGAGTATGCGTTGTAATCCATTTTGCAAGAAAACGATCCTCATTCGCAGAATACAACTGACTTTTTATTGATGAAAGTCCGCATCCCCAGTCTCTTATTTCGCTAAGCAGGAATGGAAACATCTGGTTCTCAATTTGGTAAACATGCCCTTTGTAAGTAATGTCTTTTAATGCCACAGTGTTATTGGATGATGCAAAAGCACTCCACACAACACAATCAGATATGAACTCGTTTGGTAAATCGTCGGAATACGGCTGATAAAACTGGTCTCTGTCATTGTCCCATCTGGCCTCTGGAAGCCGACGGACAGCATGAAGAATCATAGCTCGTTCAAAGTTTTCGGGAACAACCGAGAATGCACCAGCACTGGCATAGGGTCCTGAAAGTATAGCCACATAGTTTTGGTTTAGCATATCATTTCCTTTACTCATAAGCGAGCAGAGGAAGCCCGATGCGATTCGATCACGAACATCAAGTGTTCTTTGGTTAATATTTATCGCGCTGCTGAACGGCGGAAATATTATCGTATTTTTGGCGCGAGGAACCCACTTGTTCAGAAACTGATCGCGCTCTGTGGTTATTATCTTTTTCGTGCCGATTTTTTCACACGACTCATTATAAACGTCAAGGATGATTTCCTGCTCATCTATGTGAGCTTTTTTCGACAGATTCCATATGAGAAAACCGACGGGAAATTTCCCTTTGCTTCCGACAAATACCTCAGACGAGAACACTAAACCCCGTTCGAATTTGTACTGAAAAAACTTGTCCCGAAGCATCTGATCGTTATTCGCGTTCAGATATTTGATTTTTGAGAATAAACCAAGGAAGGCGTTCTTCCCTGCAAATTCTACAGAAATGCGATACAAAAATTGCGAAAACAGTTCTCGACTTGTTTCCCCTAACCCACGATCGGTCATTAACTTCCGAATTAACGTCATAGAGACATCGTCTTTTGATTTCTTTCCGACCGCACTACCGGAACTATTGCTTGTTGCAAAGGGCGGATTGATAAAAATAATCCAGCTAATATCAGGATTGCGTAAATCGTCATATAAGTTTTTGGGCATTTTAGGCGTTACCCCAAAAGGTAGTACAGTTGGATTATCGATAAGAAAAGCATCATCATTGAGATAGTCATACTGGAATACCGTTGCTGTCGGGAATATACGTTTGCAATAAGCAATATCATCTTCCAGAAGTGAGGAAATATAACAGTTTTTCAGAATGCTGCTTGGCAAAGAAAACTCGAGATTACCTGTTCCTGCCGCCATATCCCATATACGCCAATTCCCGCTCTGGTACTTCTTAGGGCCGACGGTTCTTTCAATATACTCGAATGCTTTTGCCGCAAACTCAATCGGGGTATAAAATTCCCCAGTGAAGCGGCGCATAAAGTCCTCTGACAAACGATCAATCTTTTGTCGAATGGCTTTTATTTCTTCCGGATTCTGTATTTTCTCGTAGATGCTCCAAAAATAATTGTATTCCGTCATGGGAACATTTTTAGATACAGTCCCATCCCCAAGCCTAAACAGCACTTCTGTCTTCCCAATAGCCTTTGAACGACCGTCTTCAATATCCGAAACAAAATACTCTGATGCTTTATGCCCGTTTTGTACATACTTTCCGAACAGCGATTGCCAATACAGAAAAATATTAGCAAAGTTTTCTTCTGTTATAGTCTTCTTTGCTGTATTGAAAAGCTGCGCTTGAATAAGAGCGAAAACCTCAACGACAAACATGTCTTCATCTGAAGCATTGTTAAAATCATATACGTGAATATCCTTTAACTGTTCAGAAAGTCGAATCGCTTCCACCAATTTAGGGCAAGGCTGACTCGCGGCGCGATCCCAGTCATATTTTTTACTTGCGGTATAAAAAACACTATAATCAGAAGTTTTTATAAAAAAGCCTTCATCCTTATCTACTACGCATATAGAAGGAGGCACAGGGTCATATGATGCACCATATTTTAGTCGCCTGATATAGTAAAGAGTTTGTGCAATTGCTTTCGCTTTTGCGGTTCTGCTTTTAAAATTTTGGTTATACTTAAATTCAAACAGAACCTGTGGAGTATATAAGTCTATTCTGTGCCGTGTAATGAGTTTCAACTTGAAGTATTTTGCAAACTCAGACTTAACTTCTTCCTCCTGCTCGCATTTTGACAGGACGTCATACAACCGTTTTGCCATAGTTACTGACTCCCTCTGAAAATTATCCGAGAATATTATGTATTCGTCGGCAGACTGTATATGTTCTACTATTTACATAAAGTAAATAAACAAGCCGCAAACTTTTCGTCTACGGCTTGTTTTGCGCGGTTTTCGCCGCGGATTGGCGGAGGGTGCAGGATTCGAACCCGCGTGGACATCACTGCCCTAACGGTTTTCAAGACCGCCCCGTTATGACCGCTTCGGTAACCCTCCGTGTTGTGTTGTGGTGATTTTATCACGGCGCGGCGGACAAGTCAAGGCGCGCTTTTTGCCGCGAAGACTTGTCCGCCTTTTTCTGCCTATGATCTGACCCGGTAGATTTTCAGGCCAGTCTCTTTGCTGAGGGGCTGGATGAGCTCTGCCGAGGCTTTGGGGTAGTAGAAGGTACGCAGGTAGGTGATCGTGCGCTTGATGTCATGGTCGATGAGATAGACGTCCTCCCGGTCGACGAGATCGGGGAAGGGGTTTTCGAGCTGCCAGTCGCCCAGGATGCGCTCGATCTCCGGGTGACCCATGCTCCAGCCGCCGAGGAGGAGGAGCTTTTCGGAGAAGAGGGCGGGGGGCGTCTCGAGCGGGGTATAGAGCACATGGTCAATGGCCCAGATCTTCACGAGATAGAGGCGGTCGTCGTCCTCCAGAAGCCGCGCGACGGCAGCCTTCTCGGCGCTCTTGTCCTCGATCAGATTGTGGCTGTCGTACAGGCACCGGCTGCGGTTGGCCCGCCAGGTGACGAACAGGCTCAGCAGCAGCACCGCCGTCAGCAGGAGCTTCTCGCTCCGAAGGCGGTCTTCGTCCATCCAGAGCCCCAGCGCCGCCGCCATCGCGAGAAAGAGCCCGATGTCCACGCGGTTGGCGAGATAGCGGTCCGACCAGATCATGACGAGGTAGATGAGCCCGAACATGCCGAGCAGATACCCGAGACTCAGCCAGGTCCCGGCTCCGCGCTTCCCGCAGGCAAGCCAGATCACCAGCAGCAGCGCAAAGCCCGCGAAGGGGCGGTCGAGCGTAAAGCCCATCAGGCAGGTGTTCAGAAACACACCGAGGCATTCGCCCGGGGTGCGGCGGGGGACCAGCTCGTCCCGCGCGCGGATGAGGGTCTGCAGGTTTTCCAGGTTGAACTTCTCCGTGTCGTAGAAGCTCCACTTCTTCATCATATAGACGAAGTTTGCGTCCATGCCGACGGAGTCGTAGACCTCCGGCATCTGCCCGTAATCCGGTGTCTGGAAATCGAGAAAGCCGCTGCGGGCGTTGTTGAAGTCCATGAAGCCGCCCGCCTCCGGTTTTCTCCACATGGCAAGGTCGAAGGCGAAGAGGCCGACGGCCAGCGCCGCCAGCAGCACGAAGGGCGCGAGGCAGCGCCCGTACTGCGACAGCCGGACGCTGAGAGGCCGCCCCCGGTTTTCCGCGCCGCGCTCGAACAGAAGCCTGAGACAGCCCGCCGCCATCAGCAGGGCGCAGACCCCAAACTCCTCAAAGCGCCACACATAGCCGCAGAGCGCGAGGACAATGCCCAGCGCCATGGGCGCCTTCCGCGCGCGCTGAGCCTTCGACAGAGACTGGAGCATGAGGCACATGCCCCCGACAGTGCCGAGGGCGGCGGGCTTGGAGAAGTTCATGCTCAGATAGCAGTCGGTCCCGAAGGCGCCGAGCAGCACCGCCGTCATTACCAGCGCCGGGCCGGGGTGATACCGCCGCAGCAGGGTCCAGGTGATCGCGGAGAAGCCGAAATACAGCAGCAGATACTGCGCGGCGGAGTACCAGTTGAAGCTGTCGCCCAGCAGGGTGTAGGCCGTCTTCATCACAAAGCCCAGACAGATGTTGACAAAGGGGACGTACATCGTTTTGGTGCTGAGCTGCCCGTCGAAAAACTTGGAGATGAAGAGGTCGTCGTTGGTCTCCCAAACGGGGGCAAAGCAGGTGAGCATACAGGCGAGAAAGGCCGCGTTCAGCGCGAGAGCCAGCAGGACGCGCGGCCAGGCCCGTTGATTCCATTGTTCCCTGAGCGTCATGGTCGGTCCCTCATTTCAGGATGCGGTAGATCGGAAGGCCGGTGTCGCGGCTCATGGGTTCGACCGGCACGGCCTTCGCGCGGGGGGCGTAATGCTCGCGGATGTGGGCGAGAGTGAGCTCGATGTCCCCGTCGATGAGATACACCCCTGCGTTGCCCACGCAGTCGCGGTAGGGATTCTCCACCCCGTAGAGGGCGAGGTTTTGCATGATCGCGGGGTGCAGGCAGTCGAAGCCCCCCAGCAGGACAATGCGATCCCAGTAACCCGCGGGACAGGGCTCAAAGGGCGACCAGAGTCCGTCGGGCACGGCGTCGAGCTTTGCGAGATACACATGCTGCTCGTCCCGCAGCAGCGTCCCGACCGCGGCGCGGACCTCGCTTTTGTCCTCCGTGTCCGCCGTGCGGAAGGAGCCGCGGGTCAGATACCAGCTCACGCAGAGGGCGAGGACCAGCATCGCGGCGGTCAGCGTTTTCTCGCGCCGCAGCTTCTCCGCGTCCAGCGTGAGAGCGAGTACCGACGCGAGAGCGAGGAAGAGGCCGAGATCGACCCGGCTCACCAGGTAGCGCCCGCGCCAGATCAGATACAGATACGCCAGCGCGAAAAGGCCGAAGGCGCATACAGCGCACAGCCAGCCGCGCGGACCGTGCTCCCCGGCGGCGAGCCAGAGCGCGAGGATGAGCAAAAAGCCGTAGACATGCAGGTTCCCGAAGAAGCCCGGGATCGCGCGGTCGAGCAGCAGGCCCAGGCACACCCCGGGAGAGGGGCGCGGAAAGCTCTCGTCCCGCGCGTCGCTGACGGCCTGCATGGTCTCGGCGGAGAAGACCCCGGGGTCGAAGTAGTCCCCGTCGTGGAGAAGGCGCACGTCCGTCTCCGAGAGACCGAGGGCGTCGTAGGCCTCGGGCATCTCATCATAGGCGGGCCTGCCGTAATCGGAGTAGGCCACGCGGACGCGGTCGAAATCGTGGTAGGTTTTCCACGGCTCCTTCGACCAGGCAAGCTCGTTCACGCCGTACAGGCCCGCGGCGAGCACCGCGACCAGTGCGAAGGGGAGGGCGAGCCTGACGACGCGCCGCAGCCCCTCCCTTGCCGCGAGCGTATCCCACAGCGGCCGCAGGATGAGCGCGGCCATGAGCGCAAAGCAGGGCAGAAACTCCATATCGCGCAGCATGAAGCCGAAGAGGGCGAGAACGGCGCCGAAGAAAAGGGCGAAGGGGCTGCGCACTTCCCGCTCCGCGGCGTACAGCAGCAGGGCCATGCCGCCCACCGTACACACGGCGGCGGTCTTGGTGTAGCTGATGACGGTATAGGCGTCCACGCCGAAGAACAGGAGCAGCACCGCGCCCACCGCCGCCCCGCGCAGGACGCCGAGGCGGGCGCAGAGGACATGGCACAGCGCCGTAAAGCCCGCGAATAAAAGCGCGTACTGGCAGAACGTGAACCAGGCCGCGTCCCGCCCGAGGACGGTATAGACGAGCTTCAGCAGCGCGCCCAGCACAATGTTGAGATAGGGGATACAGGCGGTGCTGTGCGCCATCTGCCCGTCGACAAAGGCGGCGAGAGTCGGATCGTCGTTGCTCTCGAAGCCGACGCGCACGATCAGCACCGTCAGCGCCGCCAGGACGGCGTTGAGAAGCAAAGCTGTGCGCAGGCAGGCTCCGCGGCCGGCATGGGGCTTCGCAATCGAATCGGACATGGGTTACTTCACGCTCCCGGCAAAGCGCAGGAACGCGGCGCGGCCCTGTTCGTCGCGCTTGAAGACGCCCGCATGTTCGAGCACCTTTGCGAATACGACGCCGACCTCCTGACGCAGGATCTCCCCGGCGTTCTCGCGCGTGAAGGTATGGCGGGCCCTGAGCTCTTCGGCCCAGGGGGCGTGGGAGGCGAGCGTCGGCGTGGCGTACAGGTCGCCGCCCGTGACCAGCGCCTCCTCCAGTTCACAGAGCTCGGTCTTGAGGCGCGGCGGCAGCACCGCGAGACCCATGACCTCGATGAGGCCGATGTTCTCCTTCTTGATGTGGTGCAGCTCCTGGTGCGGGTGGAAGAGACCGAGCGGGTACTCCTCCGTGGTGAGGTTGTTGCGCAGCACGAGATCCATCTCATAGTCCTCGCCGCGGCGTCTGGCGATGGGCGTGATGGTGTTGTGGGGCTCGCCGTCCGTCTCGGCATAGACCGTGACGGAGGGGTCGGAGTACCCGCGCCAGGCGGCGAGTATCCGGTCCGAGAGCTCCGCGATGCGCGCCTTGTCCCTGCAGCGCAGGCGGATGACGGACAGAGGCCACTTGACGATCCCGGCCCGCACGTCCTCAAAGCCCGCGAAGCGAAGCTCCGTCTCCACCGGGGCCTTGGCCATGGCAAAGTCGTAGTGCCCGCCCTGGAAGTGGTCGTGGCTCAGGATGGAGCCGCCCACGATGGGCAGGTCCGCATTGCTGCCGAGGAAGTAGTGGGGGAAGATCGTCACAAAGTCCAGCAGCTTCTGAAACGCCGCGCGGTTGATCCGCATGGGCACGTGCTGCCGGTTGAGGACGATGCAGTGCTCGTTGTAGTAGACATAGGGGGAGTACTGGAGGAAGAAGTCTTCTCCGTTGAGCTCGATGGGGATGAGGCGGTGGTTGCTGCGCCCGGGGTAGTCGAGCCTGCCGGCGTAGCCCTCCGCCTCGCGGCAGAGCAGACACCTGGGATAGCCCGCGGCCTTGGCCCTGCCGGCGGCGGCGATGGCCTTGGGGTCCTTCTCGGGCTTGGAGAGATTGATGGTGATGTCCAGCTCGCCGTACTCCGTCGTGCTCTTCCACTTGAGATCCTTTACGACGCGGTAGGCGCGGATGTAGTCGCTCGCGCGGCTGAGGGCGTAGTAGTAGTCGGTGGCGGCCTGCGGGCTCTCGATCTGCTTTTTGCGAAAGCGGAGGATCACGTCGGAGGGGCGCGGCGTCAGGATGCCCATGAGACGGGAGTCGAACAGGTCCCTCTCGGTGATGCCGTCGCCGATGATCCCACGCTCCGCGGCGCAGGCGATGAGCTCCGCGAGGATGTCCTCCAGCGGCGCGTCGGGCACGTTTTCGGGCCGGTCGAAGCTCTCGAGCCCGAGGGCGGCGAGCAGGGCGTTTTCGGCCCACACGCGGTCGCAGGCCTCGATCAGCCCGTTTGCGATGGCGTAGTTAACCAGCTTTTCAATGCTCTCGTCGATCATGTCTTGTACTCCTTTACCTGTTTGATAGACAGCGATATACGTTTTTTCTTCTCGTCCGCCTCGAGGACCACGACCTTGACGACGTCGCCCACCGCGAGGACCTCGCTGGGATGGCGGATGAATTTGCTGCTGATCTGGGAGACGTGGACCAGCCCGTCCTGATGGACGCCGATGTCCACGAACGCGCCGAAGTCGATCACGTTGCGCACCGTGCCTGTGAGCACCATGCCGGGCTTGAGGTCCTTGATCTCCAGCACGTCCCTGCGCAGCAGCACGGGCGGCAGCTCGTCGCGGGGATCGCGGCCGGGCTTGAGGATTTCGGTGATGATGTCGTTCAGGGTCGGCACGCCGACGCCGCATTCGGACGCGGCCGTCTCCGCGCCCAGGGCCGCGACGCGGGTCCTGAGCTCCGCGATGCGCCCGGCCTTCACGTCGTCGAGCGTGTAGCCGCAGAGGGCCAGCAGCTTTTCGGCGGCGGCATAGCTCTCCGGATGGACGGCGGTGTTGTCCAGCACCTGGCCGCTCTCCGGCACGCGCAGGAAGCCCGCGCACTGCTGGAAGGCCTTGGGCCCGAGCTTCGGCACCTTGCCCAGAGCCTTGCGGCTGAGAAACGCACCGTTTTCCTCGCGGTAGAGGACGATGTTCTTCGCCGTGGTCCTGTTCAGACCGGACACACGCTGCAAAAGGGAAGGGGAGGCGGTGTTTACGTCCACGCCCACCGCGTTGACGCAGTCCTCAACCACGCCGTTCAGGGTCTCCTCCAGTTTCGCCTGCGGCATATCGTGCTGGTACTGGCCGACGCCGATGGCCATGGGGTCGATCTTTACCAGCTCCGCCAGCGGGTCCTGGAGCCGTCTCGCGATGGACACCGCCGAGCGCAGGTTCACGTCGTATTCGGGAAACTCCTCCGCCGCGAGCTTCGAGGCGGAGTAGACGGACGCGCCCGCCTCGTTGACGATGGCATAGCTCACGCTCCCGCCGAGCTGCTCGATCATCTCCACGGCCATCTGCTCCGTCTCGCGGGAGGCGGTGCCGTTGCCGATGGCGAGATGTTCGACGCCGTGCCTGCGGATCAGGGCCGAGAGCGTGCGGATGGCCTCGTTTTTCTTCGCCTCGGAGAAGGTGGGGTAGACCACCGCGGTGTCCAGCACCTTGCCCGTGGAGTCCACCACCGCGACCTTACAGCCGTTGCGGTAGCCGGGGTCAAGCCCCATGGTGACCCTGCCCTTGACCGGCGGCTGCATCAAAAGCGGCTTCAGGTTGAGCCCGAACATTCGGATCGCGCCCTCGTCCGCCGCATCCGTCAGGGCGGCGCGGGTCTCGCGCTCCATGGAGGGGAAGATGAGGCGGTCGTAGGCGTCGTCTGCGGCGGTGCGCACAAAGGCCATGGCGGGGCTGCCGGGGCGGACGACCGCGCGGCGCACACGCTGCAGGGCGAGGTCCCGGTCGAGCTCGACGGAGACCCTGAGAAAGCCCTCCTTCTCCCCGCGGTTGATGGCGAGGATCTGGTGGCCCTGCATCCGGGCGACCGGCTGATGAAAATCGTAGTACAGGCGGTAGACGGAGTCCTCCTCCGCATCGCCCTCGCTGCGCAGGAGGGCGCGGGCGCGGATCAGCTCGCGCAGCATGGCGCGGATCGAGGCATCGTCCGACACGAGCTCCGCGATAATGTCGGAAGCCCCTGCCAGCGCGTCCGCCGCGGTCTCAACGCCCTTCTCGGGGTTAATATACGCCTCTGCCAGACTCTCCGGTGCGGGGCAGTCCGGCTCCTGCGCAAAGAGCCTGAGCGCCAGCGGCTCAAGGCCCTTCTCCTTCGCCATGGTGGCGCGGGTGCGGCGCTTGGGCTTGTACGGGCGGTAGAGGTCCTCCAGCACGGCCAGGGTCTCGGCCGCGTCGATGGCGGCGGCAAGCTCGTCCGTGAGCCTGCCCTGCTCGGCGATGCTGTTTTTCACGGTCTCCTTGCGCTCCAGAAGGCCGCGCAGGTATTGAAGCCGCTCCTCCAGCGTGCGCAGGAGGGTGTCGTCCATCGCGCCGTGCAGCTCCTTGCGGTAGCGGGCGATGAAGGGAATGGTGTTCCCCTCGTCCAGAAGCCTGATGACGTTTTCAATGTATTCCGGGGGCTGATCCAGCTCCCGGGCCAGGGTTTGGCTGATCGTTTCCATTGCTGCTCCTTTGCTGTTTATAATATGACATATTATTATACCACGCTTTGACAGGGCAGACAAGCGCTTATTCCCGCGCCGCCGCGTCCGTTTTACAGAGGAGGGACTTGCTCCCCGGCAGCGATGGACAAGCGGACAAAAAAGCACGGCAAAATCGCATCCAATTGCGAATTTGCCGTGCATCTGGGAACCGGATCGCCTGCTCCGTCGGGAAGGACAAGCCCCTTTTTGTTTATCCCGCAGTTATTGCTGCTTGTCCTCGAGATAGCGGCTGAGAAACTCCCGGGTGCGGTCGTTTTTCGGGCTGCCGAAAATCTCCCGGGGGCTGCCCTGCTCGAGGATGACGCCCTGATCCATGAAGACCACGCGGTCGCTGACCTCTTTGGCGAAGGCCATTTCGTGGGTGACCACCACCATGGTCATGCCCTGGGCCGCCAGATCCTTCATGACGTCCAGCACCTCGCCCACGATCTCGGGGTCGAGAGCGGAGGTCGGCTCGTCGAAGAGCATGATCTCCGGCTCCATGCACAGGGCCCGCGCGATGGCGACGCGCTGCTTTTGTCCTCCGGACAGGCGCGTGGAATCGGCGTAAATGAAGTCCTTGAGCCCGACGGTGGTGAGGTTTCGCACCGCAGCCTCCTCGGCCTGGGCTCTGGGGACCTTGCGCACGGTCATGGGGGCCAGGGTGCAGTTGTCGATCACGTTCTTGTTGTTGAAGAGATTGAAGCTCTGGAACACCATGCCGATCTTCTGCCGCAGGGCGTTCAGGTCCACCGAGAGGTCCATCAGGTCCTGCCCGTCAAACCAGATATGTCCCGCGTCAGCCTCCTCGAGGAGGTTGATGCAGCGCAGCAGCGTGGACTTGCCGGAGCCGGAGGCCCCGATGATGCAGACCACCTCGCCCTTGTGGATCTCCAGGTCAATGCCCTTGAGGACCTCGAGGCTGCCGAAGGACTTCTCGAGCTGTTCGATTTTCAAAACACATTCGTCCATGCCGCACCCCTCAGTTCGAGCTTGGGATCCCCTTGACCGGCGTGTCGAGCTTCTTGCCCAGGTATCGGAGCAGGAGGGAGGACAGCCAGGTGAGGATCAGATACAAAAGCGCCGCGACGCAGTAGATCTCCAGCGAGCGGAAATAGATGCCGCTGACAGATTTGGTGGCGTACATCAGGTCCATGACGCCGATGACCGACAGCACGGAGGAGTCCTTGATGTTGATGATGAACTCGTTGCCGATGGCGGGGATGGAGTTCTTCACCGCCTGGGGGAAGACCACCTTGATCATGCTCTGCCAGTTGCTCATGCCGAGCGAGCGCGCGGCCTCCGTCTGACCGCGGTCGATGGCCTGGATGCCTCCGCGCAGCACCTCGGTCAGATAGGCGGTGGAGTTGAGGGACACGGTGCACAGGCCGGAGATGAAGAAGCTCCACACGCTGTTGATCTCCGTGACCGTCATGCCGGTGCGCTTGAAGAGGTTGAAGCCGAAGTAATAGAAGATCAGCGCCTGCACCATCATGGGCGTGCCGCGGATGACAAAGATGTAGAAGCGGGCGAAGCGGTTGGCCGTCCATTTGAGAGCCTTGACAAAGTCGTTGTCCCGCTTGTCCGGCTCCTGGATGCGGAGAAAGACCATGAGGATCGCCAGCACAAACGCGATGGCCGTGCCCAGCAGCGCGATGCGCACCGTGGTCCAGATGCCGGTCAGCAGCATGTCCTTGCCCTTGAGACTCATGTAGATCATGGACGGGACGAAGCCCTGGGGATTGCTCTTGGCCTCCATGCAGACCTGCACCGTGTAGATGAGCTGCATGATCCCCCGGTCCGCAAACACCAGCACGCAGACCAGCACGACGAGGTACGAGGCCAGGCGGCTGACCGTGAGCATGGGCTCCCGGCACAAAAAGCACGTGCGGTAGCTCTTCCCGCGGAAAAGCTTGAACACGAGCGCCACGGCGCTCAGCGCCAGGAAGGCCCAGAGGATGAGCCTGCAAAGAAGCTCCGGCGCGTTGCCCGTCAGAAAGCTCAGGGGGTGGGCCTCGCCGTACAGCAGGCTCAGCCCCAGCAGGGCGATCAGACTGCCGCCCAGAAAGACGTAGGGGTGATTGCGGGTGATGAAGTTGCCCTTGGCGGATGGATTCATGGTCTACCTTCCTTCTGGGAACATCTTTTGTCCCTGCGTGCCATTCTGCGCGGAGCGGAGGAGCTTTCCCCGAAGGCCCGCCGGGCCTTCGGGGGAGAGAGCCTTCGCCGCCTCACGGCTCAGAATGATCTGACGGCATGGGAGCGGGACAGTCCCGGTGTGGTTGTCGGTTTGCGATCAGATGGGCTGGTTGTTGAGCGCGGTGTCCCACAGCTCGTCGCGCTGAGCCTGATCCACGGTGGCCAGGGCCGCGTTCACACAGTCGAGCAGCGCGTCGTCGCTCTTGCGCAGACCCACGCAGGCGCCGGTGAAGCCGGGATCAAGCCCCTCGCCCGCGGGGAAGGAGATGGCGACAAAGTTGGGGTTGGCGGCAACATAGCCGGGGAAGTTCTCGAGGTTGATGACGATGGCGTCGCAGGTGCCCTGGGTCAGACGGCCGATCATGTCGGGGACGCTGGCGACGGCGGGCAGGTGGTTGACGCCCTCGATCTGGTCGATGACCCAGTCGAGCTGGGTGTCCTTCTGGCCCAGGACGCTGGCGCCGTTGAAGTCGGCCAGGCTGGTGGCATTTTCATAGGGGGTGCCGGCGTTGACCATCAGGGCGTAGACGCTGTCGTGATAGGGGGTGGAGAAGTTGATGGCCTCCTTGCGGGCGGCGGTGTCGGCCATGCCGGCGATGATGGCGTCGATCTGGCCCTGGTTGAGGGCCTCGATCAGGCCGTCCCAGTCCATCTTGACCACGACCAGCTCAAGACCGAGCTGCTCGGCGATGAGGCGGGCGATCTGAACGTCGTAGCCCTCGGCGTAAGCGCCGGGCACGTTCTCAACGGGGACGTTGGTGTCGCTGGGTTCGGATTCCTGCCAGTTGTTGGGGGCGTAGGCGCATTCCATACCGACACGGAGCTGGCCGTTGAGGTAGGAGAGATCGGCCTCGGGGATCTCGGCGTAAGCGGCGCTGCCGCAGAGGGCCAGGACCATGAGCATAGTCAGCAGAACGGCGATCAGTCTTCTTGTGGTGTTCATTGTGTACTCTCCTTTAATTATAAAAATTCAGAAGAAGCGCAAAACAAAAGCCGTAAACGCATTCGAGCGTTTACGGCACAAATCCCGTTTCAGCCGGGGCCCCGGCCTGGAAACTGTACTCGATAGCGCTCCACTTGCGTGACAGTCCGTCAAGTCTTTCCTGACGGCCCAGCAAAGAGAGCGCAGCTGCATCTCTTCACTTCGGCGATGTTCCCTTTCGGCTTCTGCGAAAGCTGCTTCCGTGCAGGAGCTTACTGATGAACCTCGCGCCTCTATCTTGGCTGTGATGATAGGCGATGAAAAGCGATTTGTCAAGGGCTGAAAAATTTTTCCCCGACTTGTATAAAAAAACAAAAACGTTTTTGAAAATTTGTGTGAATATGACAAGACTTCTCCGTCAAAAAACGCGATCACCGAACTGCGGCATCGTGCGCTTATAGCCTGTCAAAAGAAACCCGGGCGGGGTGTCTTTCACGATCAGGAACCCCGCCGCGCGGCTCGGCTTGCGCAGCAAACTGTCCGCCAACAAAAAAACGACGTGCCGAAACACGTCGTTTTTCGCTGGTGGAGAGTGGCGGACTCGAACCGTCGACCTTCCGCGTGTGAGGCGGACGCTCTAACCAGCTGAGCTAACCCTCCATAGCTCGTCCATATTACCACAAGCGTCCGCCGATTTCAAGAGTTTTTTTCGCCGGCGAAAAAAGTTGTGTTTCTGCTCCGCCGAAAAAGCCGGCGCCGCCCCGCTTCGTCCGGCCGGAGAAACCGGCGCAAACTTTTCGCATTTGCGGTCTTCCCATTTGGCAAAAAGCCTGATAAACTACAGACGGAAGTCCGTCCGGCGGGATGGCCGGCTGAATATGAAATAAGGAGAGGACGCAATGAACTGCAAGGCTGTCATTTTCGATCTTGACGGGGTGATCTGCTTCACCGACAAATACCACTATCAGGCATGGAAGGCGCTGGCCGACCGGCTGGGCATCTATTTTGACGAGGTCATCAACAACCGCCTGCGCGGTGTGAGCCGCATGGCGAGTCTCGAGATCATCCTCGAGCGCGCGGAGAAGAGCTATACCGAGGAGGAGAAGCTGGCTTTCGCGGAGGAGAAGAACAACACCTACCGCAATCTGCTGAAAAACATGAGCCCCGCGGACCTCACGGACGAGGTGCGCGAGACGCTTGAGGAGCTGCGCCGGCGCGGCTACCTGCTGGCGATCGGCTCGTCCAGCAAAAACACCAGGTTCATCCTGGGGCAGATCGGTCTTGCGACGTTCTTTGACGCGATCGCGGACGGGACGGACATCACCCGCTCCAAGCCCGACCCCGAGGTCTTCCAGATCGCGGCGCAGAAGCTCTGGATGGACCCCGCTCTCTGCGCGGTGGTGGAGGACGCCAAGGCCGGCATCCAGGCCGCCAAGGCCGCGGGCATGACCGCTCTGGCCCTCCACGGCGACGCGGAAAACTGCGGTCTGGAGGACTGCAATCTCGCAAGCTTCTCCTCGCTGCTGGACATTCTCTGAGCAGGAACGCCCGCACGAAAGCGTCCGGCCTGTATCACCCTGAAAAAACGTCATGGCTTCGCGAAGCGAAGCCATGACATATTTTTTGCCTGCGTATCGGGAGAGCGTCTTCTTCACACGTCCTGGCAGTCGATGATGATCTTGCAGAGGTTCGTGCCGTCGATCATCATGTTGATCGCCCTGTCGATCTCACGCAGCGGCAGACGGTCCGTGACCATGCGGTCGAGACTGAGCCTGCGCCAGTTGTCCTCCAGAAAGCGCACGCCGTTTTCAAAATCCTCCTGCGTATACAGGCGGTTGCCGATCAGCGTGATCTCCTTGAAGGAGACCTTGCCGATGATGAACTGATAGGCGTCCCCCGACAGGCCGAGAGACAGCATCTTGCCGCCGCAGCGGGTGAGATCCGGCATCTGCAGGACGGCGGACGCCGCGCCCGAGGTGTCGTACACGATGTCGAACCCGCCGCCGTCCGTGACCTCGCGCATGAGCTGCATCGCGTCGGTCTCGGCGGGATTGATGGTCTCGATGCCCATGGACTCCACGAACTGCCGCCGCGGCTCGTTGATTTCGGAAATGATGACGCGCCCTGCGCCGAAGGCCCTGGCGAAGATCGCAATGTAGAGCCCGACGGTCGCGCCGCCGGAGATGAAGATCCGGTCGCCCGGCTGGATCTGGCTTCGGAGCATCACATGGTAGCCGACCGCGAAGGGCTCGCCCAGGATGGCGACCTCGTCGGGGATATCGTCGTCCAGGGCGCAGAGCTTGTCCACGCCGACCTTGGTATACTCCGCAAAGCCTCCGTCCACATGGATGCCCAGGAGCTTGAGATTTTCGCACACATGGCCGAGACCGCGCCTGCACGCCGCGCAGCGGCCGCAGGAGATGACCGGGTTCATCAGCACGCGCTGCCCGACCCGGAAGGGCCCGTTGTAGCCCTCGGGGAGGGAGACGATGTTGCCCAGGATCTCATGGCAGAGCACGGTGGGGAGCGTCGCGGTCATGTGCTTGCCGCGGTAGACCGTCATGTCCGAGCCGCACACGCCGCCGTAGCGCACCTTGATGAGGGCCTCATTCGGACCCGGCGTGGGGACCGGAACATCGCAGAGCTCGAGATCGAACCAGTTTTTCAAAACAGCAGCTTTCATATTCAGCATCCTTTCCCGTCAGGGGCGATCCCGTACTCCTCCGCAAGGGCGCGGAAGACAGGCAGGGAGCGCTCAATCACGTCGCGGCTCACGCAGTAGGCGATGCGCACGTAGCCCTGGGTGCCGAAGCTGTCTCCGGGGACGAGCAGCAGGTTTTCCTTCATGGCCCGGCGGCAGAAGGCCTCGGCGTCAGGGTCCGGCGTCTTCATGAAGAGATAGAAGGCCCCGTCCGGATGGACGCAGATGTAGCCCATTTCGGTGAGCGAGTCATACAGCAGGTCGCGGTTGTCCTTGTAGATGGAGATGTCGCTGGTCGCGCCGAGGCATTCGACCGCCACGCGCTGCCACATGCTGGACACGCAGATGTAGCCGAAGGCGCGGATCATGGCCAGGGACGCGGTCAGGATGTCGTCATGGTCGTCCAGCTCCGGCGGCAGGGCCATGAAGCCGACGCGCTCGCCCGGCAGGGACATGGACTTGCTGAACGAGTAGCAGTAGATCGTGTTTTTGTAGATGGAGGGGAGATAGACGACTTCCTCCCCGTCATAGATGAGATCGCGGTACGGCTCGTCCGCGACGATGTAGATCGGGTGGCCGTACTCCTTCTGCTTGCGCTCGAGCAGGGCGGCCAGCTCCTCCAGCCCCTCGCGCCGCAGCACGACGCCGGAGGGGTTGTTGGGAGAGTTGATGATGAGCATCATGGTGTCGCTCGTCAGGGCCTTCTCGGCCGCGTCCAGGTCGAGCTGGAAGGTGTACGGGTCGGTCGGGCACTCCGTGAGTCCGTCGCCGTACGCGTCGGCGTAGTACTTGTAGTCCATGAAGTAGGGCGTGAAAGTCATGGCCCGCCCGCCGCCGGAGAGCAGGACCCTTGTCAGCACGGCCAGACACGTGGAGGTGCCGCAGGTGATGACCACATCCTGTCCGCGGTACGGGACGCCGAAGCTCTCGCGCAGATAGGCAGCGACCTTTTCGCGTACCTCAGGGAAGCCGGGCGCGGGCGCGTAGGTATGGAGCCTCGCGGGCGGCATCTCGGCCCGCAGCTTCTCCATCGTCTCAAACACGCAGGCCGGGGGGTCGATGCTCGGGGAGCCGATGGTGAAGTTGTACACATTCTCCTCACCCACGATTTTCGCCTGCTCCGCGCCGTACTCCGCGATCTCGCGGATGATGTTGCCGCTGCGGCCCCATTTTACCAGTTGCTGATCGATCATCAAGCATCACTCCTTTGATTTGTTGGATTTCTGTTCAGTCCCCGCTGTCCTGAGGAAGATCCGCCCCCTGCGTGATGCGGATATCCGACAGCGCGCACTGGTCGCCGGTGAGCGCGATGTACAGGTCGTCGACATCGTCCAGGACATGCGTCTTGTTGAAGATCGAAATGCCGAGATTCTCGGTGCGCATCTCGATGCAGCGGCCGTCGCGGCGGATCAGGACCTCAAAGTCGAGCCCCTGTCTGTTCATTTCCTTCCAGACGCCCCAGCCCGGGAAGCTGTCCGTGTGCTCGATCCTCGTCTCGTTGACGGCGTGGGCGTCGGAATCCCAGCTCTCGCCGTCCAGACGCAGCAGCAGGAACTCCCGGTAGCCTTCCCCGCTGATCCTGCCGTCCTGCGAGGTATAGAGACTGACGAAGGGGCAGTGCCACACGAGACGCGCGGTGGGCAGGCTCTTGCTGTGGAACCTGAGTCTCATGCCTTCGTCGAGCCTGATGCCCTTCGAGGCGTTTGAGCGCCAGCTGTCGATCTGCACGTTCGGTATGTCGCCCTGCGGGAGGCCGCGGATAAAGCTGACCTCCTCGGCGATGCGCGGGATCTCCTCCTCGGAGGCGGAAAAGTCCACGCGGTCCACATGGATGCTGCTGATCATGCAGTGCTCGCCGGTGAGAGAGATATAGGAAAAGCGCGTGCTGTCCGGCAGCGCGACGATGGTCTCCGCCGTTTTCCTGCCGTCCGAGATCCGGATGAGCATATGGTCCTTCACACGCACGCCCT
This sequence comes from Oscillospiraceae bacterium, assembly GCA_902779945.1. GTDB lineage: Bacteria > Bacillota > Clostridia > Oscillospirales > Oscillospiraceae > Limivicinus. The sequence continues at coordinate 158,392 of CACZDN010000008.1, forward strand.
CGATGCTGTATTCCCTGTAGGGCGTGTCCGGCGTCTTCTCCGGCGATTGAGCCTTGTGCTTGATGCGGGTTTCGAGCTTTCGCGCGCCCTCACAGACCGAATGCCCGTCAAAGCGCAGCCGCGCGTATTCCAGATAGAGCAGGTCCTTGCGCTTGGCCTCCTCCACATGGACGCGGGCGTCCAGCGCGTCAAACAGCAGGATCGTCGGCAGACATTCGGCTTCGGGGAAGCCGTCGTCCGGCCGGCTGGTGAGACGGATCTGCACCTTTTTGTCGTTGACCGGGATGCCCAGCGAGCAGTTGTAGTAGATCTGATCGCATTTGATATGATTGATGAAGGCGTCGTCCGTATCAACCTTGCGCTCGCGCATCCCGTAATCAAGATCCTGGTCGAGCATATGCAGCATGACCCCGGCGTACTGCGGATCAAACTGCGAGCCCATGCCCTTCACCAGCTCCTCGCGCACCTTCTGCTGTGGGATCGGATCGCGGTAGCTGCGCTTGGAGGTCATGGCGTCGTAGGCGTCGGCCACGGCGATGATGCGGGCAATGTCGGGGATATCCTCGCCCTTCAGACCGCGCGGGTAGCCCTGCCCGTCGTAGCGCTCGTGATGGAAGTGCGCCCCGATACTGAGATAGGGCATACGGGAAATGGAGGAGAGGATCTGGTTGCCGTAGACGGGGTGATTCTTGATCTGGGCAAACTCGTCCTCGGTCAGCCGGCCGTCCTTGCTGATGATGGCGTCGGGAATGCCGATCTTGCCGACATCATGCAGCAGCCCCGCAAAATAGACCTTCTCGCACTCCTCCGCCGATTTGCCCGCCTCCCGGGCGATCTGGGTGGAGTACATGGCCACGCGGGTCGAATGACCGTGGGTATACTTGTCCTTGGCGTCGATGGCCATGGCGAGCGCCTCGGCCGTCTGTTCAAACAGGGCGTGCTCCTTCTCCCGCTCGTCCTTGTAATATTCGATCTCGAGCTTCCGCCCGTGGTCCACCTCTTTTTCCAGATCCTTCAGCGCGAACACATACAGCAGAACCGCCATGACGGCGATCGTCATGTTGTTCAGCGAGATGCCGTACAGGAAGGTCTGCAGCACGGAGGCAAGGAGGGACATACTCGCAAACAGCAGGAGCAAAAACCAGATGTTGCGGTTCAAAAGCTTGCGATACCGCAAAACGACGGACACCTGCAAAACCATGATCGTCATGGGAAACAGACAGCTTACGATGTATCCCGGCGCTCGGTGGTAGCGGTTCATTTCGTCAAAGCTGTAGTAAAGACCGGTAAACTGGGAGACGACGACCATCAAAAGCGAGGCCGCCACCAGGATGCCCGCGATTTTCAGGCAGCGCGGCGTGTCGGGAAGCCCGCCCTCGTGCGTATACAGGTCTTCCAGATACAGATTGAAGCCCCAGAGCACCACGAGCGTCAGGAAAAACACGAGGAAGTTGCTGATCCTCACCATCCACCAGCCCAGCTCGCTCCCGTCGCCCCGATAGAGATAGGCGAAGCGGTCGGAGACCAGCAGCAGCATCGCGCTGATCTCCACCAGCATCAGCGCAAGCTTCCGCTTCTGCCCGATGGTTTTCGCCATATATACAAGCAGCGCCAGAGTACCGCAAACGGCACTCAGCACCAGCATAGTATCGGGCTGCAGCTCTCTCAGAATATCCATAAAAGTTCAATCCCCGCTGTCGTTTTCCATCTGTGTGAGAAATACTGGTGTTGCCTTAATATCCTGCGTTCATAAGCATAAAGAACGATTCAGTCACTGTCATTCTGAGAAAGGACGTGACGAAGTATCTTAGGCAACACCGCACAATCCGCCTTCGGCGCCTCCTGGAAAATTAGCGCCCTGATTTTGTCACTTTTTCTTGCAATACACAAAGTATTCCTGCAAAAAAATGCCTTCATCAGAACCCAAATTTTCTCAGGATTCGCTCTCGCCGAATTATGCGGTGTTGCCCTTATCATTTTTCAGAAATACCACAAAAGATCCTTCGCTTACGCTCAGGTTGACACGCGGGACCGAATCGTTGCAGTATACTATAATATAGCACATCCTCCGCCGTTTTTCCATGGTATTCTCCGACTTTTTACGTTCTTTTTTCAGAGACGGCATATATCGAAAAAACGTGCGGCGATCACGCATTTTTCTGCGAATCGCCGCACATTTTGCTGCTTTTTACTTGCGTTTATTCTGCGAAGAGCGGGGTGGACAGATAGCGGTCGCCGGTGTCCGGCAGAAGGGCAACGATGGTCTTGCCCCTGTTCTCCGGGCGTTTTGCGAGCTGGATCGCGGCCCAGACCGCCGCACCGGAGGAGATGCCCACCAGCACGCCCTCGGCCTTTCCGACCAGCTTGCCGGCGGCGAAGGCGTCCTCGTTTTCCACCGGGATGACCTCGTCGTACACGCCGGTGTTCAGCACGTCGGGGACAAAGCCAGCGCCGATGCCCTGGATCTTGTGCGCGCCGGGCGTGCCCCCGGACAGCACGGGCGAGCTTGCGGGCTCCACTGCCACGACCTTGACGGCGGGGTTCTGCTGCTTGAGGTATTCGCCCACGCCGGTGATGGTGCCGCCGGTACCGACGCCCGCGACAAAGAAGTCCACCCTGCCGTCGGTGTCCGCCCAGATCTCCGGGCCGGTGGTCGCCCTGTGGACGGCGGGATTCGCGGGATTGACGAACTGACCGGGGATGAAGGCGTTGGGGATCTCCTGCGCAAGCTCCTCGGCCTTCGCAATCGCGCCCTTCATGCCCTTGGCACCCTCGGTGAGCACCAGCTCCGCGCCGTAGGCCTTCATGAGCTGGCGGCGCTCGACGCTCATGGTCTCGGGCATGACGATGATGATGCGGTAGCCGCGCGCCGCCGCCACAGAGGCCAGGCCGATGCCGGTGTTGCCGGAGGTCGGCTCGATGATCACGGAGTCCTTTTTCAGCAGACCCTTCGCCTCGGCGTCGTCAATCATGGCCTTGGCGATGCGGTCCTTGACGGAGCCGGCGGGGTTGAAGTACTCGAGCTTGGCGAGCACCGTGGCCTCCAGACCCTCGCTCTCTTCGATATGCCGGAGCTCCAGCAGGGGCGTTTTCCCGATGAGCTGATCGGCGGATGTGTAGATATGGGACATGGTTTTTACCTCCTGATTGTTGTTTTAGGCAATACCGCATAATTCGGCAAGAGCAGATCCTGAGAAAATTTAGGTTCTGATAAACGCACTTTTTCGCAGATGTACTTTGTGTACCTCAAGAAAAAGTGACGAAATCAGGGCGCAAATTTTCCAGGAGATGCCGAAGGCGGATTGTGCGGTGTTGCCTTTATGATATGCCCGTCATTCCGAGGAGCGCCGGCGGCGAAGGATCTCCGGGACCCTTCGGCTTCGTGCTGCTCGGAAACAAGCGGGGACGGATGATCGCGTATGATAGGGCAATACCGCATAATTCGGCAAGAGCAGATCCTGAGAAAATTTGGGTTCTGATAAAGGCAGTTTTTCGCAGATGTACTTTGTGTACCTCAAGGAAAAGTGACGAAATCAGAGCGCAAATTTTCCAGGAGATGCCGAAGGCGGATTGTGCGGTGTTGCCATAGGTGTCGTGCGTCTTGCGTTACGCCCGACATCGCCTGTCTGTCCTGCGCATGAAATGCATCTCCCTTACGGTTTTCTTCTATAAGCATACCGGGTTAATATGTTTATAGCACAAGTCACCTTCTTTGTCAAGCGCTTTTTGAAGCGCTTTATTCGGCTTTGCCCGCCGAAGGCAGCTTGTGCGGCATCGCCTTTACATAGCTCCCGTCTTCGCAGCGCACGAAGCCCTGCTTTTCCATGTACCGCACATGCTCGGAAGCGTCGGATACGCAGCGCAGGCGGGCGACGCCGGCGGCCGCAAGCTCGTCGTAGAGATAGTTGCCCACCGAGTGGTCGCGGAAATTGCGCACGGCGTAGTCCAGCGCGATTTCAAACGTGTCCGCCTCCAGCGTCCCGAGGAGGAGGCCGGCGCAGATGTTTTCGTGGAACACGGCGTAGCCCCTGAGCTCCTTCGCCTGCGCGGGATCGAAGGCGGGGAAGAAGCGCCGGATGTCGTCGCGATACCGGTCGACGAACCAGGCGGTGAAGCCCTCTCCCGCGCCGAGGGGCTGGACCAGGTAGTTCCTGTTCAGGCTGCGGTGTATACGGATCAGATGATAGAGATTGACGCCCACCAGGCAGGCGTTGAGAAATGCGGTCGGGTAGGAGCGGATAAGGATCGCGTAGGTCGCAAAGATGGCGCTTCCGATCATGTTGATCACGCGCAGCCGCACGACCGAACTCATGAGCATGGACACCAGGACCAGCAGCGAGCCCAGGTATCCGAACAGCTCCAGTGCAGTCGATGACATGTGTGGTCCCTCCCTGTGTGTTTTTTAAGGCAATACCGCATAATTCGGCAAGAGCAGATCCTGAGAAAATTTGGGTTCTGATAAAGGCACTTTTTCGCAGATGTACTTTGTGTACCTCAATGCCGCAGGCGAATTGCGCGGTGTTGCCTTAACAGTATAAAGCATATCCCGCCGTCTGTCCAGCGCAAAAGATGGGGCTGGTGTTCCTCTCCATCCTATGTTACAATAAAGGGGTATAAAACACACAGCAAGGAGGATATACGATGAAACTTCTGATCGCCTGTTTCAGCGCCGAGCACGGCAAGACGCTCAAGATCGCGAAGGACGCGGCCCTCGCCCTGGGGGCGGACCTCTTCGAGATCAAGCCCGAGCGGGTCTACACCGAGGCGGACCTCAACTGGAAAAACCCCCTCGCCCGCTGCAACCGGGAGAAGTTCGGCAACAGGGACGTGCCCGTGGTCGGCAGAATCGAGGGCTTTGATGAATACGACGCCGTGCTCCTCGGCTTCCCGATCTGGTACGGCGGCGCGCCCAATGTGGTCAACACCTTCTGCAAGGGCTACAGCTGGTACGGCAAGCGCATCGCGGCCTTCGCCACCTCCGGCGGCAGCGGCATCGGCAAAACGGCGGAGCGCCTGCGCCCCTTCGTCGCCGGCGGAGAGCTGCTGGACGCGCGCCTCGTGCACAACAGCCTGGAGCTGGAGGCCTGGGTCCGGGACATCCTGTAAACCCGGCGCGCCTTTCCGGGACCGCATCGCGCACAGAAAAAACGGCATGTCTTCTCAAACAGCATATCCCCTGAAAAACTGCATGTCATCCTGAGAAGCGAAGCGACGAAGGATCTTTCTATCCGAAACCTCCCGGAGAAAGATCCTTCGTCGCTTTGCCCGTGATGATCCGCCGCGCTCAGCCTCCGTAGGGGTATGTCGACTGGCGGTCCAGCGGGTGATAGGTGTAATTGCTGTTGTCCGGGCGCGGCCCCTGGCCGAGAGCCCAGTCGATCATGCCGTACTCCATGGCGTCGTAGATGAGGCCGTAATGCCCTCCGGCGGCGCATTCGACGACGGTGACGTCGTTGCCGTGGGCGACCATGAGCGCGATGGCCCGCCTGTTCATACCGATGCCGCCGCCTTCGAGCAGGAGAAAGCTCGTGCCCGCCTTCGCCGTGCTGTCGCATTGGGCGGGCGTGAGAGTGTGGTCCTCCACCTCCCAGTGCATCCCGGCGTCAAAGGTCAGAACCGCCCGGGCACAGATGCCATAGCGCTCGTACAGGAGCGCCGCGCCCTGGCAGGCGGTATAGGCGCCCATGCTCGCCCCGCAGAGGACGAGATCATGCAGAAAGACGCCGTTCTCCAGCGCCGCCTGTTCGAGCGCGCGGTAGGAGTCCTCCACCTTTTCCGCCATGTCGCCGTAGCCGTTGGCGTAGCACAGGAGCATGAGAGCGTTCGGCGGGTCGGGCGCGTAGAGGTAGTCGTTGAGATAGCCGTTCGCCAGCGCCTCGTCATAGCCGCCGGGGTAGAAGATCATGCAGCCCGTCTCCGGCCCCGCGTCCTTCGGGACGTAGATCAGCCCCAGACGGTGGTAGTAGAGCGTGCCCGTGCCGAGGTCCTGCCCCGCGTATTCGGAGTAGCGCACCGGCTCGGCGGACTCCGACGCCATGGCGGCGATGCGGCTGAGACAGCGCTGCCGGAGACTCTCGCTGTCGCGGTAGCTCCCCAGCTCATCCCAGCGCCGCACCGCCTCCTCCATGCGGCAGGCGTAGGTTGCCTCCAGCGCCCGGGCATAGAGCGTGTCGCGGCATTGTGTCAGGAGCGCCGCCGCGCCCGGCACATCGGGGATGGCCTCCAGAAGCGCGATGGCCTCCGTGATCCTGTCGCTTTGCACACAGGCTTCGGCCCGCCGCAGATCGCATTCCGGCGCGCGCGCCGCTGCGTCCCGGTAATCGCCGAGGGCGAGAAAGGCGTCCTTCGCGCCGGCATAGTCCCCGGCCTCGAGCTGCGCCTCCGCCGCCTCATAGCGCAGGCGGAGAAGCTGCCCCTCACAGTCCTGCGCCCGCCCGTCGAGCCCGAGGGTGAGAAACGCCTCCCGCGCCGCTGCGTAGTCCCCGGCGGTATAGAGGGCCTCGGCCGCGTCGACGGCGTTTTGCAGCAGCCGCGCCTGCCGGCTCTGCCAGCCGGCATAGCCGCAGAGCAGAAGCAGCGGGACCAGGATCAGGACGAGGACCAGGGCCCGTATTCCCTTTTTTTTCAAGCTGTGCCTCCCTTTTTCCGTCAACCTGAGGCGTGCGGGCGGCAAAGGGCTTTTCCCGCTGCACAGGTCGGGACAAAGCTCCTCCGCCGGCGCCCAGGATGACGCGGATGGTTTGCATTATGGCAGCACCGCACAATTCGGCGAGAGCGAATCCTGAGAAAAAATTGGGTTCTGGCGATGGCAGTTTTTCGCAGGAATACTTTGTGTATTGCAAGAAAAAGTGACGAAGTCAGGGCACTATTTTTCCAGGAGGCGCCGTATTTTATGAAATAGAGCACCAGCATGTGAACGGGGTAGAACGCATAGAACAGGAGCGAGACAAAGCGGCCGCGGATCAGCCCGCGCTTTCCGCTGTACAGGGAGATGGGGATGAATGCAAGGCCTGCCTGCCAGCGGGACGAGAGAAAGCATGAGCCCAGCACAGCCTGATACAGGGGCCTGCGGCGGCAGAGATACAGCATTATGATGAAGCCGAAGCCGCTGCACCCGTAGTCCGCCTTGAGCAGGACCGACACGAGCAGAAGTCCCAGCAGCGCGCAGGTCAGGCGTGTTTTCTCCGCCGGGTGCCGCTCCATGCGCTCGAGCGCGCACATGGCCAGAAAGCCCAGCAGCAGCGTGAACATGACGTTCTGTGATTTCGGAAGCCAGAGCGCGCCGTGCACCAGGTTCCACGGCAGCTCCGACAGCAGCGCGAACACGAAAAGCCGCGCCCCGTAGCGCCTTCTGCCGGAGGTATGGAGAAAGCCCTCCACCAGCAGAAACGCATAGATCGGAAAGGCGAGCCGCCCGATCAGGCGCATGGCCGTATAGCGCAGCACGTCCTGACCGAAAAAGGTGAACAGGACGGTCTTGTCGTTTTTCAGAAGATGCAGGCCGATGTGGTCGATCAGCATCGTGACGACCGCGATCAGCTTCAGGGCGCTCCCGCTCAGCACACGAAAGCGGGGCGGGATCAGAAGATATTCCCTCTCCACAGGCTCACCTCTTGCTTTGGCTTTTGCACTATCTTACCGCAGCATCCCCCTCCCGCGCAAGTCTTTCTTTTTGCGGCGGGGCTTGGGGATATGAAACAAAAAAGAAGAATTGAATACGATCCAGAATTGTTAAAAATTATTTTTTTCGTACAGTTGTCATTCTCCGCTTTTTATGGTACATTATATGGTACTGAAAATAGGTGCGTTGCGCTCTGCCCGGAAAAGGCTTCGGCGCGAAGCTCTGTTTTCTTTCTGGAACATCCTTCTTTCATATTGTTTTTATACTATTTTCAGAAAATGGAGAACTGGCTATGTGGGAAAGCAACCGTAAGTCTACGATCGTGAAAAATATCCTGCTGGTCATTCTGATCGCTGCGCTCCTTGGCGGACTGCTGTACGCCATGATCCGCGTGCGCGAGATGAATGCCATCCAGGACGAGAAGCTGTCCGAGATCTATTATCAGCAGCAGCAGCAGCAGGCCGCCGCGCGCTCGGAGTCGCTCGCTTCGATCCAGAACGAATATGAAAAGGACATGCAGACGGTTGCAGACTATATCCCCGGCATCGTCTGCTGGGGCGATAACATCACCGCCGGCAACTCCGGTTATCTCAACTATCCCTACGTCCTGCAGACCTACATCAACACCTACCTCTGTGACATCTATGACTTCTCCAGCACCATCGAGAACGCGGAGGAGTATTCCCGCCTCAAGTGGTCGGACTACACCGTCAAGATCCCGGTCGTGAACATGGGCGCCGGACAGGAATCCTCGTACACCGTGCTTGGCCGCTGCGGCGCCGTGCCCTATATCGTCGCGGAGGACTTCACCATCCCCGCCGGGACGGAGCCTGTTGAGATCAAGATCAAGTCCATGTCGGGCAAGAAGGTCACGCCGCTCACCGGCGGCAGCGCGGGCATCAACAATGTCCACATCAACGGCGTAGAGGGCGTCCTCTCCATCGACTCGGAGGCATACAACTACAACAGCTCCTATACCTATTTCTTCACCCGCACCGCTCCCGGCGGCGAGGTGACGGTTCCCGCCGAGAGCGTGATCGAGACCGCCGCCTCCGAGATGTACAAGAACTACATCCACATCGTGTTCATCGGCACCTACGGCGAGTATGACACCGCGGACGACCTTGTCCAGCAGGTCAAGACGCTCCTGGCCCGCCAGACCCAGAACAGCGAGCGCTTCATCGTCATAGGCCCGTACTCCGTCAGCGGCTGGACCTCGTCCTCCTACCAGCTCGACGCGATCGACACCGCCATGCTGCAGGCCTTCGGCAACCGCTATGTGAACGTCCGCAAATATCTCCTGGGCGACGGCTACCGCGACGCCGGCATGAGCCCGACCTATGAGGACAGCTTCTCGATTTCGAACGACGCGGTCCCGCCCAGCTTTCTGGTCTCTTCCAACACCGTGGAGCTCAACAGCACGGCTCACAAGCTGCTCGGCAAGCTGGTCTTCAGCAGGATGGAGAGCCTCGGCTATTTTGATGAAATCAACAGCGAGCTCAGCCTCTCCGACGCCACCAAGAAGATCCTGAAGGACGATCCCGCACACTTTGATACCATCATCAAGAACATACTCAGATAAGCGCCGCCCGAACCCTACAATATCGCACCGCCTCCGCGCCCTTTCCGAAGCGCGGAGCAGGCAGGAGGAAGCATGAACAAAAACAATCCCGAAATCGAAATCGACTTATTGAAGCTGGTTGGCGTTCTCTGGAGCAAGGCGCTTGTGATCATTCTGATCGCCGTCCTGATGGCGAGCTTTGCCTTCGCCGGGACGCTGCTCTTCATTTCGCCGAAGTACGAGGCTACAGCCGCCCTGTACGTCAACAACAGCTCCTTCTCTCTCGGTCTGGAGCGCTTCTCCATCTCTGCGTCTGAGGTCAGCGCCTCCAACTCCCTGGTCAACACCTATATCTTTATCCTGAAATCCAGGACGACGCTGGAGGATGTGATCTCCACCGCCGGACTGCAGTACACCTACAAGCAGCTGGACAGAATGATCAGCACCGAATCCGTCACCGGCACCGCCGCCTTCAACGTGACCGTCAAAAGCTCCAGCCCCACGGAGGCGGAGCTGATCGCCAACACCATCGCCCAGATCCTGCCGGAGCGTATCTCCGAGATCGTGGACGGCAGCTCGGTCAGGATCATCGACTACGCGATCGTGCCGGCCGGCCGCTCCTCGCCCAGCTTCACGAAGAATACGGTCATCGGCTTCCTCTTCGGCGCCATCCTCGCAGCCGGAATCTTCACCATCAAGTTCCTGATCGACGAGAGCAACGACACCGTCATCCACTCCGCGGACGAGCTGCGCGCGATCTACCCCGATATCACGGTTCTCGCGCTCATTCCGGACATGCGTCTGTCCGAGAAGAAGGGATACTACTATTCCTCCTATTACGGAGAGAGCAATAAGGACAGCAAGAAGGAGGCCTAGTAAGCAATGGACGAAAAAAAGAAGAAATCCAAGGCCGCGCCGATCTCCGGCGCGCATGACAGAGTGTGCGAGCATCTGACCTTCGCCGCGAAGGAGGCCTTCAAACGCCTGCGCACCAACCTCATGCTGAAGCTTCCCGAGGGCGACCGCTGCCATATCGTCGGTGTGACCAGCGCACAGCCGAGCGAGGGTAAGAGCACCGTTGCGCTCAATCTGTCCTATTCCCTGGCGGAGCTCGGGAAGAAGGTCCTGCTGATCGACGCCGATATGCGCCGCCCCTCCATCCACCTGAAGGCGAGGATCGAGAGGACGCCCGGCCTTGCGGACCTTTTGGGCGACTCCAATTCCATCACCTCCGCGATCCGGAATTATAAGAGCAGCAAGAATGAAACCGTTTTTGACATTCTCCCCGGCGGCGAGATCCCGCCCAACCCCTCGGAGCTTCTGAACTCCCGCCGCATGGCGACGCTGCTGGAGACCCTGCGCAGCGCCTACGATTACATCATCATCGACCTGCCGCCCGTCGGCGCGGTCATTGACGCGGTCTCCGTGTCCCGGAATACGGACGGCATGATCGTCGTCATCCGGGAAAACCACTGCCCCGTCGGCGTCTTCAAGGACTGCGTCGCGCAGATCCAGGAGGCCAACGTCGCGATCCTGGGCTTCGTGATCAACGGCGCGCTGGAGGGCTCCGGCAAGAAGTACGGCTACGGCAGCGGCTATACCAGCTACAAGAGCTACGGCGGCTATTACGGCAATTATTACGGCAGCTACTACGGGAGCTGAACCGCATGATCGACTTTCATTCCCATTTCCTTCCCGGGATCGACGACGGCTCGGACAGTGTGGAGACCAGTCTCGCCATGCTGCGGGAGAGCCGGCGCCAGGGCGTGGACCTCATATTCGCCACGCCGCATTTCTACGCAGACGAGGACGATCCCGAGACCTTTCTCGAAAACCGCACGGAGGCCTATGCCGCGCTGCGCAAGGCAATGGAGGAGGACGGGGGAGACTTTCCGGAGATTCAGCTCGGCGCTGAGATCTATTTCTTCCCGGGGATGAGCGTCGCGGAGGAGCTGGTCGAGCTCAGCATGGGCTCCACACCCTTTCTGCTGATCGAGCCGCCGATGATCCCCTGGCGGGAGAGTATGCTCGACGAGATCGAGCAGACCGGCGAAAACCTCCACCGCATCCCGGTCGTGGCGCATGTGGACCGCTATATGCGTATGCTCCGCGATCCCTCGCTGTTCGACCGGCTCAGGCACCGCCGTGTTCTGATCCAGGTGAACGCCAATTACTTCATCCACGGCGACAGCGCGCAGGAGGCTCTGCGCTATCTGCGCGAGCGGCGCATCCACTTCGTCGGCTCCGACTGCCATAATATGGAGGATCGGGAGCCGAATATGGGTCAGGCGGCCGAGGTGATCCGGCTCGACAGCGCGACAGATTATTTTGACGAGCTCAACAACCGGATCTATGCGCTTCTCAGGAGAAAATGAGCCCATGAGCAGGAAGAAAAAACGGACACGCCTGATCCTCTGGGCGGTTCTGAGTATTGCGCTCCTGTTCGTCGTCGCCGTGATCCTCCTCGGTATGCGCCGGGCGATCAGCTACGAGGCCCCGCAGATCGAGCAGGCGGGCCAGGCGGTCCACGCCGTGCCCACGCCGACGCCGAAGCCGAAGCAGTCCTCTGCCGGCGCGGCGCAGAGCCTGACGCAGACCCTCAACATCCTCCTCATCGGCGTCGACGCCGTCAACGGCGTCAGCGAAGAGACGCGCGGCAACGCGGACGGCGTCATCCTGGCGACCGTCAACCCCCACACCAGGGAGCTGATCTTCACCTCCTTCATGCGCGATACCCGCGTCAGAGTCCAGGACCGCGGCTATGACAAGATCACCAACGTCTTCCACATCGGCGGGCCGGAGCTTCTGAAAGAGGTGCTGGAGCAGAATTTCGACGTCGCGATCGACTACTATGCGATGTTCACATATCTTGACGTAGTGGACATCGTTGACGCCGTCGGCGGCGTGGAGATCGACCTGAGCATGGAGGAGATCTATTTCATGGAGCCGAAGATCCGCGGCGTCTCCTCCGAGACCCACACGGATTATGAGGACAACGCCCTGAATGTCGATCAGGCCGGCCCGGTCACGCTCAACGGCGTGCAGGCCGCGGCCTATGCCCGCATCCGTCCCGCAGAGGGCGGCTACGACGCCGGCAGGACCGAGCGTGTGCGCGACGTGATCGCCGAGGTGCTTGTCAAAGCCTTCCGGCTTTCGTCCTCCGATATGCTGCAGTTTGCGAGCGTCTTCTACGAGAAGATGGCGACCAATATCCCGGACGAGACCTTCCTGACACTGGCCATGAACGCCTCTGAGCTGCGGCAGTACAGCCGGATTTCCGACCGCATCCCGATCGACGATTCCTACGAGAGCGGAAACACCGGCTCCGGCTACTATGTGATCCCGGATTTTTCGGTCAACAACAGACATCTGCAGGATTCCATCTACAAGGGGATCCACGAATAACGCGAAAACACCCCGTTGAAGTGAAAGCAAAATGACGAAGGAGCTTTCTCCAGAGGTCGCATAAACCTCAAAGGAAAGCTCCTTCGTCACTTCGTTTCTCGGGACGACAAAACAGAAAATGTTTTGGGCAACACCGCACAATTCGCCTGCGGCATCTCCTGGAAAATTTGCGCCCTGATTTCGAGCCTTTTTCTTGAGGTACACAAAGTACATCTGCGAAAAAGTGAAGGCGGGTCACACGTACGCCGTGCCGCTGGCGAAAACGTTGCCGATGGGGACGCCGCTGTAGCTGCCGTTGAAGTGCCAGACCGCGGCGAGATTCACGGTGCCGTAGACATTGGGGATCACGAAGGTCGCCAGGGGAGTGGTCGTCATGCCGCCGCCCATGTAGTTGACGGCGTTGTTGGTCGCCGAATAGATCATGCCGTTCACGCTCAGTTCAACGCCGTTCAAGAGAGAGCCCGCCACCAGATTGCCGGAGCTCGCGCTCACCACGACCATCAGCTCGTGGTTGCCGTAGAGATCGGCGCCGGCGTACCAGTTGACAATGATGTTCAGAGAGGTGCCGGTGTTGGACATGAAGCTTCCCGAGCCGATCGCGCCGCCCTCGCCGAAGCCGCCCGCCACGCCCTCCAGCGAGTCGTCGCTCAGTGCGGACATGCTCTTTTTGTTTTTGTCGATCATTTGTTCTGTCTCCTTCCCGCTGAATCGGTCCTGTGCCATACGCCGACAGGATAGCACCGCGACTGTCACAGAACCGTCACACAAAATGCACACAGCCGGACCGTATTATACAGGAAGACCCGTCCTCCTGCAAGGGGATGCGGCGGATGTAACTCTCACGCAAAAGCAAGCTCCGTCATGCCGAAATACTTCTCCGCAAAGTCGACCCGCTCCACGCGAAATTCCCGGCCGCGCAGGTATTCGAGCTTTCCGGCGTCCGTCGGGAAATCGAAGCGCAGGCGGTAGGAATACAGCGCCTGTCCCTTCTCCTCAAAGCCCCTGTTGAAGCGCTCACTGCCGTACTTCCCGTCGCCCAGCAGCGGCCAGCCCGCGTGGGCCATCTGGACGCGGATCTGGTGCGTGCGCCCCGTGAGCAGGCGGCACTCCACCAGCGAGAGCGGCCCCTCGCTTTTCAGCACGCGATACTCCGTCACGGCAGTCCGGGCCCCGGGCTCCGGCCTGTCTCTGACAAAGACCTGGTTCTTTTTCGCGTCCTTGAAGAGATAGTTCTCAAGCCTGCCGGACGCGGGCCTCGGCCTGCCCTGCACGGCGCAGAGATAGTATTTCTCGATCTCCCGGCCGCGGATCTTGTCGTTGAGGATGCGCAGGGCCTCGGCGTTCTTCGCCGCGATGACGATGCCGCCCGTGTTCCGGTCGATGCGGTTGCACAGGGCCGGGGCGAAGGCGTGCTCCTCCTTCGGCCGCCACTCGCCCTTCTGCGCCATGTAGGCCTGGACGTTCGCGATCAGCGTGTTGTAGTCCCAGACGCCCGCGCTGTGGCACAGGACGCCCGGCTTCTTGTCGAGCAGCAGGATATTCTCATCCTCGTACACGATGCTCAGCCGCGGCGTGCCGACCTTGAGCCAGGCGTTGTCCTCCCGGGGCTTCTCGAAGAATTCGTCGTTGATGTAGAGCTGGACAAGATCGCCCTTCTGGAGCCTTGCGTCACGCTTTGCGCCCTTGCCGTTGAGCTTGATGCGCTTGAGACGGATGTATTTTTGCAGCAGGGACTCCGGCAGCAGGGGGACGCTTTTGCCCACAAAACGGTCGAGACGCTGCCCCGCGTCGTTGTCTCTTATGGAAAACTCCTTCATTTGAACAAAAAATCCCCTTTGCGATCTCATTTTTTTTGCATTATACTATAAGAAAATAGTGTTGACAAGACCCATCGATTCATCTATAATACTAAAGCGATTGTGCGAGGTGCTGGATATGCGTCTGAATCTGAGTGCGATAATCGAAGTCCCCGGCGGCTCCGTTCCCTTCTCGTGTGAGCTGGAGACGGACAGGCTGGATTTCCCTTCGGTCAGGGCCTATCCCCGCAGACCTTATGCGGAAGGCCGCGTTTACAATGAGGCCGGCATCCTCCATCTGGACGGGACGCTGACGGCGGAGATGATCTGCGTCTGCGACCGCTGCGGGGAGGAGTTTGAAAGTCTCAAGGAGATGCGGCTGGACGCCACGATCGTGGAGGAGAACCCGGAGGATGATCCCTCGCTCTTCACGCTGCAGGGCAACGAGATCGACCTGGACGAGATCCTCTCCACCTGCCTGATCCTGGACATGGAAACCAAGTTCCTCTGCCGTGAGGACTGCAGGGGCCTGTGTCCCACATGCGGCAAAAACCTGAACCTCGGCCCCTGCGGGTGCCGGAAAAAGCTTGATCCAAGATTTGCTGTGCTTGAGCAGCTTTTGGATAAATAGTATTATAATTATGAAGCTGCTCAGAACAGCTGTCAACAGGAGGTGTCAATATGGCAGTCCCAAAAGGAAAAGTATCGAGACAGAGACGTGACAAGAGGCGCTCTTCCGTGTGGAAGCTCACCGCTCCCAATGTCGTCAAGTGCCCCAACTGCGGTGCTTTCTGCATGCCCCACCGTGTCTGCAAGGCCTGCGGTCAGTACAAGGGCCGGACAGTCATCGCCGTTGAAGAGAGCAAGTAATGCTGCTTGAGGAGGAAAGGTGTGAAAAGCCTCTCCTCCTTTTGCTTTAGCTTCGCTTGCGGGGGATGCTCCGCCTGGTCGGCGCGAGAGTTCGCCTTGCTCACTTAAGGTGGTTTTGCCGCGGCAGAGCTGCGGCAAAAACGATTTGAAATGAAAAGATCGCAGGCCGCGCGTTGACGGAGCAGCTCCTTCGACAGACGTGCTGCCCGGTCCTCTACAGGGAGGGACGCGCCTTGGAAGACAATTATATCAAGTCCGTCGATCCGACGAGTCCTCTCTGCGGAAAAGTCGCGCCGGGGGACACCATCGTCTCCATCAACGGGAACGAAATCCTCGATGTGCTCGATTACAAATATTACGCCTACGACAAGGCCCTCACGGTCTGTCTGCAGAGGCCGGACGGCGGGCGCTATACCCTGGACGTGAAGAAGGCGGAGGGCGGCGACCTGGGTCTCGACTTCGGGAGCTACCTCATGGACGCGCCGCGCGCCTGCTCCAACGCCTGCGTCTTCTGCTTCATCGACCAGCTCCCGCGCGGGATGCGCAGGACCATGTATTTCAAGGACGACGACGCGCGCCTGAGCTTCCTGCTTGGAAACTATATCACGCTCACGAATCTCTCGGAGCGCGAGGTGGAGCGCATCATCGCCCTGCATGTCAGTCCCATCAACGTCTCGGTCCACACCATGAATCCGGAGCTGCGCCGCAGAATGCTGCGAAACCCCAGGGCGGGGGAGAGCATCGGGATCATGCGGCGCTTTGCCGAGGCGCACATCGTCATGAACTGCCAGATCGTGTGCTGTCCCGGCCTCAACGACGGGGAGGAGCTTCTGCGCTCCATGCGGGAGCTCGAAGCCCTCTGGCCCGCGGTACACAGCGTCTCCGTCGTCCCCGTCGGCCTCACGCGCTTCCGGCAGCACCTGTATCCCCTCACGCCCTTTACGAAGGAGCACGCGGGGGAGACCCTGGATCTTGTGGAGGGCTTCGCGGAGAGCTGCCGCAAAAGGCACGGCAGCCGCGTCTTCTTCTGCGGGGACGAGCTCTATATCCTCGCGGGGCGGGAGCTGCCGCCCGACGAATACTACGAGGAGTACACCCAGCTTGAAAACGGCGTGGGCACGCTCCGCCTTCTGGAGACGGAGTTCAAAAGCGCCGTGAAGCTGGCGGACGAGCCGGACGGGATCGACTTCTCCGTGGCCACCGGCGTCTCCGCCGCGCCTTATATCGAAAAGCTCCTGCTCCACGCCCGCGAGGCGTTCCCAAAGCTCAGGGGCCATGTCTACGCCGTCGAGAACGACTTCTTCGGCCGCAGCATCAACGTCACCGGCCTTGTGACCGGCGGCGATCTCATCCGCCAGCTTCAGGGCAAAGAGCTCGGCGCACGGCTTCTCGTCTCCCGGAACATGCTGCGCCGCCGGGAGCTGGACTTTCTGGACGACGTGAAGCTCGAGGAGGCGAGCGCCGCCCTCGGCGTCCCCATCTACCCGGTGGAGTCGGATGGCTTCGCCCTCTGCGACGCGATGTTCGGCAATCTCCCGACGATCCCGGACCCCGTGCGGGAGGAGAGGGACGAAAAGTTTTATAAGTATAATACCAATCCGTAGGGGCGGATAATATCCGCCCGAAAACACAGCCGGATATTCAGGCTTTGCTGTGCGGGCGGCTGACAGCCGCCTCTGCGGTGTACATTGATACATTGGAGGGAACGAGAACATGTCAAGACCTCTTGTCGCCATCGTGGGCCGCCCGAACGTGGGCAAGTCCATGCTCTTCAACCGCCTCGTGGGGCAGCGCCTCAGCATCGTGGAGGACACCCCCGGCGTCACCCGCGACAGATTATACGCCCCCTGCGAGTGGGCCGGCCGCAGCTTTGACATGGTGGACACCGGCGGCATCGAGCCTTCCACCGACAGCGAGATCCTGCTCTTCATGCGCGAGCAGGCGCAGATCGCCATCGACACAGCCACCGTCATCATCCTGGTCACCGACATCCGCACCGGCGTGACCGCCGCGGACAAGGACGTGGCCAACATGCTCAAGCGCTCGCGCAAGCCTGTGGTGCTGGCCGTCAACAAGGCGGACTCCACCGGCGCGGAGGACCCCGCCCTCTACGAGTTTTACGAGCTCGGCCTCGGCGACCCCATCTCGGTCTCCGCGGTCCACGGCCACGGCACCGGCGACCTGCTGGACGCGTGCCTGCAATACTTCCCGGAGGCCGGGGAGGACGAGGCGGAGGACGACTGCATCAAGGTCGCCGTCATCGGCAAGCCCAATGTGGGCAAGTCATCCCTCATCAACCGCATCCTGGGCGAGAAGCGCCTCATCGTCAGCGACATGGCGGGCACCACGCGCGACGCGGTGGACACGCTCTTTGAAAACGACAAGGGCCGCTACATGTTCATCGACACCGCCGGCATCCGCCGCAAGTCGAAGGTGGAGGAGCGCGTGGAGAAGTTCTCCGTCATGCGCGCCCAGCTCGCCATCGAGCGGGCCGACGTCTGCCTCATCCTTCTGGACGCGCGCGACGGCGTGACCGATCAGGACACCAAGATCGCGGGGCTCGCGCACGAGGCGGGCAAGGCCAGCATCGTCGTCGTCAACAAGTGGGACCTCGTCGAGAAGGAAACCGGAACCATGGAGAAGATGCGCAAGGACATCATGCGCGACCTGAGCTTTATGAGCTACGCGCCCGTCCTGTTCATCTCCGCCCTGACCGGCCAGCGCGCCGACCGCGTCTTCGAGCTCATCAATTTCGCGAACGACCAGTCGAACATGCGCATCTCTACCGGTATGCTCAACAACGTCCTGGCGGACGCGCAGGCCCGCGTGCAGCCGCCCACGGACAAGGGCCGGCGGCTCAAGATCTATTACATGACCCAGACCGGCGTCAAGCCGCCCTGCTTTGTCATCTTCTGCAACAGCCGGGAGCTCTTCCACTTCTCCTATCAGCGCTATCTGGAAAACCAGATCCGCGCGGTCTTCGGCCTGGAGGGCACGCCCATCCGCATCGTGATCCGCCAGAAAGGAGACAAGGAATGAGCGTCTACTGGCTCCTGCTGCTGCCTACGGCGATCATCGCGTATCTCTTCGGCAGCATGGACACGATGGTCCTCGCCTCGAACTTTGTCTTTCACCGGAACCTCCTCCGCCTGGGCGACCACAGCCGCTGGCTGTCGAATTTCTACCGGCTGTACGGGGTCCCCGGCTTCTTCAAGCTCCTTGCGGTGGAGCTTGTCAAGGATCTTGTCCCCGTTCTGCTCGGCTCGCTCCTGCTGGGGATACGCGGCCACGCGGACGCTGGGCGTGCCTTCGCGGGCTTCGTGCTCGTCCTCGGCAGGCTCTGGCCCGTGTTCTACGGTTTTCACGGCAGCCACGCCACGCTGGCCATGGTCGTCGCCGCCTTCTGCGTGGGGACCTCCGTCGGCGCGGCGGCGCTGATCGTGGCAGCGGCCGTGGCAGGCCTCACGCGCTACCTCTCCCTCGGGGCCATCGGCGGCGCCGTGGTGTACGCGATGGTCACGGTCCTCGCGGTGGAGGACAGCCTTTTGCTGCGTCTGGCGCTCATGACCGCGGGCCTCGTCCTGCTGCGGCACATCCCCGCCGTGATCCGCCTCTTCCAAAAGACGGAGCCGCGCCTGAGTCTCAAGGAGGACATCACCTACAAGCTCGATGAGTGAGGGTTGAAATGGGTATCATAGAACTGCTGCTGGTCGCCGTGGGGCTGAGCATGGACGCCTTCGCGGTCTCCGTCTGCAAGGGCCTCAGCGTGAAGACGCTCAAACCCCGGCACGCGGTCCTGGCGGGGCTATATTTCGGCGGCTTCCAGGCGCTCATGCCGGTGATCGGCTATGCGCTGGGCTACCGCTTCGAGAGCGTCATCAAGAGCGTGGACCACTGGATCGCCTTCGTGCTGCTCGTCATCATCGGCGTCAGCATGATCCGCGAGGCGAAGGAGACCGAGGAGCTGGGGGACGATTTCGGCCTCAAAGCCATGCTTCCCCTCGCCGTCGCCACCAGCATCGACGCGCTCGCCGTGGGCGTGACCTTCGCCTTCCTGCAGGTGCGCATCCTGCCGGCGGCTGCCCTCATCGGGGTGACCACGTTTCTGCTCTCGGCTCTCGGCGTCCGCATCGGCCACGTCTTCGGCCTGAGGTACAAGGCCAGGGCGGAGATCGCGGGCGGCGTCATCCTCATCCTCATCGGCCTGAAGATCCTGCTGGAGCATTTGGGGATCCTGTAAGGAGGCGTGCCTGTACGTTGAAAGCAAAAATCAAAATCGTGATCGCAGTGCTTGCGCTTCTGCTGGCGGCGGGCGCGCTGGGCGTCTCCACGATGCGCCTCATGCGCCCGGACGCGCGGGCGCGCATCGGCCGCCTCCTGCCGATGCCGGAGCCTACTCCCGCGCCGACCCCCGCAGCGACTCCTGCGCCGACCCCCATGCCCACGCCGGCGCCGACGCCGGCCCTGCGCAAACGGACGGAGCTTTTGACCCTGGTCAACCCCTGGCACAAGCTGCCGGACGCCTACGAGCCGGCGGAGCTGCGCCAGGTGACCTACGGCTATGACGAGGAGCAGTTCATGGACGCGCGCGCGGCGGACGCCCTGTATCAGATGGTCTTTGACTGCGCCGAGGCCGGCAACGACCCCTATGTCTGTTCCGCCTACCGCAGCCGGGAAAAGCAGGAAAACCTGTTCAACAACAAGCTCTACCGCCTCGTCTATGTGGAGGGGGCGGACGAGGAAGCCGCGGCGCGCATTGCGGCGGAGTCGGTGGCTGTCCCCGGAACGAGCGAGCATCAGCTCGGCCTTGCGGCGGACATCATCGACTACAACTATCCCAATCTGGACGAGCAGCAGGAAAACAGCCCGACGTCGAAATGGCTCATCGAGCACTGCTGGGACTACGGCTTCATCCTGCGCTACCCGGTCGACAAGAGCGACGTCACCGGCATCATCTACGAGCCCTGGCATTACCGCTATGTCGGCGTCGAGGCCGCAAAGGAGATGCACGCGCTGGGCCTCACGCTGGAGGAGTACCTGGACCGCTTCTACGAGCCGCTTGAATAAAGAAGGGGCTGTGAAAAACGCGCCTTATATGCTTACCCTCCTGTGGGACGGCTATCTGCCGCCCGGCAGATTAATAGAAAAGTTGGACAAATTCGCAGTATTTTACGAATTTGTCCAACTTTTTTACGTTCTTTGTTCTTCCGGCGCGCGGGCGGCTGACAGCTGCCCCTGCGGCGTTTTATGCAGGGCTTATCTACAGGCCCTCCAGCAGCTCCGCCGAGACCTCCCCCTCGAAGACGAGGCGGGTCGGGCCGGTGAGGCGGATGTCGCGGACCGTATCGCCGTCCCGCGTGAGGCTCACAGAGAGCTCGCCGCCAGGCATGGAGATCCTGAGCTCGCCGCCGGACGTGAGACCCCGCAGGCACAGTGCCGCCGCAATGCTGCCGCAGCCCGTGCCGCAGGCGAGGGTGAAATCCTCCACGCCGCGCTCGTAGGTCACGGCCTTGACCTCGCCGGGACCGAGGGGCTTCACGAAGCTGACGTTCGCCCCCTTCGGAAAGACCGCAGAAAAGCGCAGCGCCCGGCCCAGCGCGCGGAGGCGATCCCGGTCCCACGCGTCCCAGTCGGGCAGGAGCAGCACCGCGTGCGGCAGGCCGGGATTGCCGAGCTCGAGATAGGCGCAGTCGCAGCTTGCGCCGTCTGCAGGGACCGGACGGTGGAGGTCGACGAGCGAGGGATCGTTGAGCCGCACGCGGTAGCGCGTATCGTCGATGCGCTCCCCGACGACGGGGCCCGCCGTGGTCTCCACGGTCTGCCGCTCGCCCGCGAGACCGTGGTCATAGCCGTAGCGGCAGATGCAGCGCGCGCCGTTGCCGCACATCTCGCCCACGCTGCCGTCCGCGTTATAAAACAGCATCCCGTAGTCGCCGCCCCGTACCGGGGGGACAACGACCATCATCCCGTCCGCGCCGACGCCTGTGTGAAACGCGCAGAGCGTCCGGGCGAGCGCGGGAAAGCACTCCGCCGGGAGCGCCGAGTCCATGCCGTTCACGATCACAAAGTCGTTCCCGGCCCCGTGCATTTTGACGATCCTCATCGCGGCTTACTTTCTGGGCGGGATGATCTCGATCCAGTAGCCGTCCGGGTCCTCGAGAAAATAGATGCCCATTTCGGGATTTTCAAAGCAGATACAGCCGAGGGCCCTGTGCTTCTCGTGGGCGGCGTCGAAGTCGTCCGCCGTCAGCGCGAGATGGTATTCCTGCTCGCCGAGGTCATAGGGCTCCTCCCGGTCGCGCAGCCAGGTCAGCTCGAGCTGGAAGTCGCTGCGCCCGTCGCCGAGGAAGACGATTCTATAATGCCCGTCGGCGGCGTTTTTCTCCCGCACGGGCCGGAGCCCCAGAGCCTCATCATAAAATTTCAGGCTGCGCTCGAGGTCGAAAACGTTGAAATTGAAGTGGTTGAATGCAAACATATTCAGTCCTCCCGAGGTTTGAAATGGTTTGGAAAGCGCCCGCCCCGCCTGCCTTCCGGCGCGGAAACGGGACGCCGCACGGACGGTCGGCACATCAGGTCCCGCGCGGCTCGAATTCGCTGACGATCATCGCGCCCAGCACCAGCGCGGCGCCGACGGCGGCCGACACGCTCATCGGTTCATGCAGCACGGTCAGCGACAGGATCACCGCGACCACGGGGTCAAGATAGCTCAGCAGCGCCGCGGTCTGGGCCGGGACCTTCGCAATGCCGCCGAAGTACAGCACATACGCAAGCCCCGTGTGCACGACGCCCAGGGTCAGCAGCAGAAGCAGGATCGCGGGCGTGAGCGGCAGACCGCGCGTCTCCCCGGTCAGCAGCACATAGGGAAGCATCACGGCCGCGGCCGCGGCAAACTGCAGCATGGTCCGGTCCTCGGCGGAGATGTCCCGCAGCGTGCGGTTAACGAGGACGATGGCCGCGTAGAGCCCCGCAGCGATCAGCCCGAACAGCAGGCCCTTCGCCCCGTGGAGACCGCCGGTCAGAACGCCGGACACCAGCACCATGCCGAGCACCGCCGCGGCGGAGCAGACGGCCTTGCGCGGCGTGAGCTTCTCGCCGAACAGCGGCACGGAGGCCAGAATGATGAACACCGGGGCCATGTAATAGCACATGGTCGCGGCGGCGACGGAGGTGTAACTGTACGCCTCAAAGAGAAAGATCCAGTTGAAGCCCAGCATCGCGCCGAGCAGCAGGAGCTTGCCGAGATTCCTGCGGATCGCCCCGCCGTTCAAAGGCTCGTGTCTGGCGGCGCGCAGCAGGAGCAGGGACAGAAGCCCGATCACGGAGCGGGCGAGGGCCACGACGCCGGAGGGGTAGGGAATGGCGCGCCGGAACACGCCGATGGTGCCGAAGATCAGCATGGACAGGACGATCTGCATACGCGGGGAAACTGCTTTCATGGGATCAGCTCATTTCATGGGGAATGAAGGCATTATAGCAGGAAGCGGCGCCGAGAGCAAGCCTTGCGCCGACGGAACCGGCACAGAAAGATCCCCGCGGCACGGCCTTTCGGCACTGCCGCGGGGATACGGTGGCTTCGGCTCAAAGCCCCTTGATGAGCGCCAGGTCGCCGTAGAGGATGGAGTCGTCGCCCAGCTCCGCGATCCTGAGCTCCACCGTCGGGCGGATGGAGGTCATGCAGTAGCGGTCCAGCTCCGCCAGGATCTTCTCGAGGAAGAGCGGGCCCAGGGCCTCCATGATGCCGCCGCCGTAGAGCACCAGATCGGGGGAGATGGTGTTGATCATGTTGCCGGTGGCGATGGCGAGATAGTGGCACGCGCGGTCCACGGCCTCGATGGCCACCTTGTCCTTCGCGGCGAGAGCCTTTTTGAGCCGCTTGCTGCGGAAGACGCCGTTCTGCACATCCTCGGCCAGCATACACTCCCGTCCGCGGGAGACCTGCTGGCGGATGTAGTCGGACATGCCCTTCTTGCTGGAGAAGGCCTCCAGACAGCCGCGCTGTCCGCAGCCGCACAGGGGCCCCTCGGGGTCGAGGATCATGTGCCCGTATTCTGCGGCCTTGAAGCGGTGGCCGGTGTAGAGCTTGCCGTTCAGGATCAGACCGCCGCCCATGCCGGTGCCGGGGAAGAAGCCGACGATGTTCTCATAGCCCCGCGCCGCGCCGAACTTGAATTCGCCCAGCACGCCGAGATTCACGTCGTTGCCCACGAAGAAGGGCACGCCGAACTTCTGGCGCATGGCTCCCGCTATGTCGTAGTCGCGCCAGGGCAGGTTGGGCGTGAACAGCACGACGCCCCTGTCCTGGTCGATGACGCCGGGGGCGCAGGAGGCAATGGCATTGAGCTTTTTGCGGTCGATGCCGGAGGCCTTGATCATCTCCTCCACCACGCTGATGATGACCTTTTCCACATCGGTCGTGCCCTCACCCTCGCTCTTGGAGCGCTTTTTCAGCCGGTAGATGATCTCGTCCTTCTCGTTGAAGATCGCGCCGAGCACCTTGGTCCCGCCCACGTCGAGACAGATGTTGTACTTTTCGGCCATGGATGAATCCTCCTAAAATTATGTTAACTATATTACGAAAACCATTGCTGCGGATTGATCGCGCGGTCCGGTCCTCCTTATGAGGGGGTGACCTGTACCGCTTCGCACGGGGCCGGGCGCCGGAGCGCGGGGACGGGCAGTTACGAGAAAAAGCTCCGCAGGCGCCGCAGGAAGCCGGTGTGCTCCTCCGGCGGCGGGGATTTTTCCAGCGCCACGGTGGGCGCGCGGGCCGGGACCCTCTCGACCGGCACAGGCATGTTATGCTCCGGCGCGACGCGCACGACGACGGGCTCAGGCTCGACGCCGACCTTGTAGGCGCTGAAATAGCGGTACAGCGCCTCCTGGGAGCTGGTGCCGTCGCCGCCCTTCTCGCGGATGTAGCTGCCGTCCGGCTGCATACGGCGGGACTTCTCCCGGTCATGCCGCAGCGCGTCCAGCACGGTGTTGATCTGTTCGCGCGTGTCGGGGGTCACGACCTCCATAAAGGCCTCCACGCGCCGCTCCAGATTGCGGCTCAGAAGGTCGCCGGAGCCGATGAAGAGGCGCTGCTCGTTCCCCTCGCCGAAGCTGTAGATGCGCGAGTGCTCAAGCCAGCGTCCCACGACGCTCGTCACCGTGATGTTCTCTGTCATGCCCGGAACGCCGGGGCGCAGGCAGCAGATGCCGCGGATGAAGAGCTCGATCTTCACGCCCGCCTGTGAGCACTCGATCAGCTTTTCCATGACGTCGAGGTTATTCAGCGCGTTGATCTTGATGGCCACGCGGCCGGCGCTGCCCTTCTCCTTCTCGCGGTCAAGAAACGCAAGGACCCGGGACTTGAAGCTGTTGGGGGCGATCCAGAGGCAGTGGGCCTCCGGCGGCAGCTCGCCTTCGGTCAGGGCGGTGAAGGCGGCCTCGGCATCCAGCCCGGCCTCCTCCTTGCAGGTGATGAGGGAGAGGTCGGTATACTGCTCGCCCGTGACCTCGTTGTAGTTGCCGGTGCCCACCTGGGTGATGCGGCTGAGATTGCCGCCGTGCTGGCGGGTGATGAGGCAGAGCTTGGAGTGGACCTTGTGGTCGGGCAGGCCGTAGATCACGCGGCAGCCCGCGTCCTCCAGCATCTCGGAATAGTCGATATTGTTCTGCTCGTCGAAGCGGGCGCGCAGCTCCAGGAGGCACAGCACGTCCTTGCCCTTGTCGGCGGCGTAGGCCAGGGCCGCGGCGATCTTGCTGCTGCCGGACATGCGGTAGAGCGTGATCTTGATGGATAAGACCTCCGGGTCGTCCGCCGCCTCGTAGATGAGATCCACGAAGGGCATCATGCTCTGAAAGGGGAAGCTCATGAGCAGGTCGTGCTTTTCAATATAGGAGAAATACTCGCCCTTTTTGAGCCCGATGTCGCGGGAGGGGCGGCGGTCCTCATAGCGGAAATTCTCGTGCGCGCCGATGCAGGAGCGGAAGGAGAGGTCGAAGGGCACCGTCTGCGTGAAGACGCGGGACTCCGGCACGCGCAGCTTTTTGATGAGCAGGGCGCGCTCCGCGTCGCTGAGCTTGCCGCAGATGCGCACGCGCACCGGCATCTCCCGCTTGCGCTTGGTGAGCATGGTGGAGACCTTTTCGCGCAGGTCGCTGTCCGCGCGGTCGGCCACGTCCGAGAGGAACACGTCCGCATTGCGGGTGACCTCCACTTCGGCGGAGGTCAGGATGCTCTCCTTCTTCAGGAGCAGGGGCAGAAAGTGACGGACGAGCTGCGCCGTCAGCACGATCTTCTGGCAGCCGTTGATCTCAAAGCTCAGATAGGCCGGCACGCGGTGCAGGGGGATGACGGCCAGCTTCTGTACGGTCCCGCGCCCCAGGAAGGCGACGATGTTCGACTCCCCGCTCCACAGAAAGGGGAAGGGCTGGTTGAGATCGAGTAGCTTGGGGAGCAGCAGGTCCTTGATGTCGCCGAAGAGCTTCTTGCTCATCAGCTCGTCCACCTTGCTGATCTTCTTGAAATCCAGCACGTCCACGCCGCTCTCGCGCAGCTGCTCGCGGATGCCCTTCCAGATGCTCTCCATCAGGGTCTGCTGCTCGCGCGTGACGCGCAGGACCTCCCGGATCTGCGTCTCCGGCAGCATCCCCGAAAGCGGGTCGCTCTTTTCCGGCGTCAGCAGGGCGCGGTGGGTCAGAATGCCGATGCGCACGCGGTAGAACTCCGTGAGGTTCGACTGATAGATCATCAGGAACTTGAGCCGCTCAAGGATCGGCACGGCGGGGTCGGCGGCCTCGAGCAGGACGCGCTCGTTGAAGGCCAGCCAGCTCAGCTCGCGGTTGATGTAGATGCTTTTGGCCGCGGCCTTGCGCTCCACCGCGATGCGCTTTTCGTCCGGGGCCTTCTTCTCAGGCTGGGCCTTCTTCACGGGGACCGTCTTCACCGGCCCGCCCTTTTTCTCTTTCTGCGCCATAGCTGTCTATGTTCTCCTTCAGGCAAGCCGCTCCTCACAGGCCTTTTCCAGCGCCTTGACCACAATGCGCAGGGCCTTGATGCGGGCGTACTTCTTGTCGTTGGATTCGATGATGAACCAGGGGGCGTTCTCGGTACTGGTCTTCTCCAGCATCTCGTCGATGGCCTCCTCGTACTGGGGCCACTTCTCGCGGTTGCGCCAGTCCTCCTCCGTGAGCTTCCACGCCTTCTCCGGGGTGTTCTGCCTGTCGTTGAAGCGCTGGAGCTGGGTGTCCTGGTCGATGTGGATCCAGAATTTGAGCACCACCGCGCCCCAGTCGGTGAGCTGGCGCTCGAACTCGTTGATCTCGTTGTAGGCGCGCTTCCAGTCCGCCTCGCTGCAGAAGCCCTCCAGCCGTTCGACCATGACGCGGCCGTACCATGTGCGGTCGAAGATGCAGACGTGGCCGCTGCGGGGGAGCCTCGTCCAGAAGCGCCAGAGATACTGGCGGTTCTTCTCGTGCGGCTCGGGCGAGGCGATGGGCATCACGTCGCAGCCGCGGGGGTCGAGGGGCCTTGCGATGCGGCGGATGTTGCCGCCCTTGCCGGCCGCGTCCCAGCCCTCGTAGCAGAGGATGACGGGGATCTTCTTGCGGTAGACGACGTTGTGCAGCTCGTCCAGGCGCTTCTGGAGCTTCTTGAGCTCCTTTTTGTATTCCTCGTCCGTGAGAGCGGGGGAGAGGTCCACCTCGGCGAGCTTCGGCATTTTGAGAAGCGGGAAGCTCTCCTTGAACGGCTCGCCCACATAGCGGCCCTCCTCCACGGCCCTGTCGATCTGCTCCACCAAAAGCTTCAGGGCGTCGCGCGCGGCGAGGGCGCGCCTGCTGCCGTCCACCGTGTGCCAGGGGATCAGCTTGCCGGTCTTCTCCATAAAGCTCTCGTACCCGTCCCTGAAGAGCCGGTACTCGTTCATCTGCCACAGATCCTCCGCGGTGACGCGCCACTCGGTCTCAAAGCTCTCGCGCAGGGCGGCGATGCGCTTGCGCTGCTCCTTCTCGCTGATGTCCACGAAGAGCTTGAGCATGACATAGCCGCCGTCGCGCAGCTGGCGCTCAAACTCGCACACGGCGCGCACGCGCTTTTTATACTCGTCCTTCGTGATGTCGCGGTGCAGGTATTTCCGCACGCAGTCCTCCATCCAGCCGGAGTCGTAGAACATGATCTTTCCGTTTTCGGGGATGGCCCTGGCGTAAGGGTAGAGGAAGGGATAGCGCGCCTCCGACTCGGGCGTGATGACCGGGGAGACGACGTTGTAGTTTCTCGGGTCGATCTCGCTGATGAGCTCGTTGATGAGGCTGCCCTTGCCGGCGGCGGCCCAGCCCTCCACCAGCACCAGGATGGGCAGGCCCTTCTCGCGCACGGTCTGCTGCTGCGCCATGAGGCGCGCGCGAAGCTCCTTGATTTCAGCCTTGAGCTTCTCGCTCTCCGCGTCCTTCACGCTCTTTTTCTCGTCCTTTTCGGCCTTTTTCTCGGTTTTTTTGCTCTTGTCTTCTTTTTTCATGTTCTGTTTCATCCCTTTGCATTGTGTTGTTGTCCGTCAGGAGGCAGGCATACTGCTTCCATTTTCTATTGTTATTTTACGATATACACCCCATGAAGTCAACAGCAGAGTTGTGCAATTTCCACACTTGCACCGGAGGAAAAAGCGAATTATACTGTGGCATATTCTATCGACTGACGAAAAGACGTGATCTGTTATGGGAAACAAAAAGCTGCTGGGGAGCCTTCTCCTGCTGCTGACGGCCATGATCTGGGGCGCGGCCTTCGCGTTTCAGCGCATGGGCAGCGGCAGCGTGGAGCCCGTCACCTTCACGGCCTCGCGCATGGCGCTTGCGGCTCTCTCCGTGGGGGCGGCGTCGCTGCTCCTCAAAAGAAAGCGTCCGCAGGAGGATACGCCGGAGCAAAAGCGCGCGACGATCGTCGGCGGGATCTGCTGCGGCCTCTTTCTCGCCGCGGCCAGCATCTTTCAGCAGGTGGGCCTTGCGACCACCACGGCAGGCAAGGCGGGCTTCATCACCGCGCTGTATATCCTGCTCGTCCCGCTCGTCAATCTCCTGCTCTTCCGGAAGCGCTGCGCGCCGCAGGTCTGGCTCGCGATCGCGGTCGGCGTCGTCGGCATGTATCTTCTGTGCATGACGGAGGGCTTTCGCCTCGCCCGGGGGGACACGATGGTCTGCCTCTGCGCCGTCCTGTTCACCGGACAGATCCTCTGCTGCGACTACTTTGCGCCCCGCGGCGACCCCGTGCGCCTCGCGGCCATCCAGTCTTTCACGGTGTTTCTGGTCTCGCTCGTGATCGCCCTTCTCTTTGAGCACCCCTCCCTGGCGGCGATCAAGGCCGCCGCGGTGCCGATCCTCTACTGCGGCGTCATGTCCGCCGGGGTGGGCTACACGCTGCAGATGATCGCCCAGGGCTTCACGGACCCGACGGTCGCCTCGCTTCTGATGAGCATGGAATCGGTCTTCGCGGTGCTGGGCGGCGCGCTTTTGCTGCATGAGCGCATGACCGGGCGCGAGCTTCTGGGCTGCGTCATCATGTTCGCTGCCATCGTGCTGGTCCAGCTCCCGGCGCCGGGCGGAAGAAAAACGGCGGAATAGGACAAAACCCGCCGCGAATAGGATTTCCCGGGAGGGGGGATCCGGATGATGAGCTATTATTCCGAGCTGCGCTGCAAGGAGATCATCGACATCCACACGGGCTATCGCCTCGGCTACGCCTGCGACCTGGAGCTGGACGACCGCGAGGGCTGCGTCGCCGCGCTGATCACGCCCGGCAGGCCGCGTTTCTTCGGCCTTTTCGGGCGGGAGGAGGACTATATTCTGCCCTGGAAAAACATCGTCCGCGTCGGCAGCGACATCATCCTTGTCGAGATGAAGGGCGAATTCCCGCGCCGCAAACGCGAGAGCCGGTGGTTTTAAACCTGTCTCTTGGCAAGAGAGAATATTTAGAGTATAATAATCTATCATTCATCAGATCCGGGAGGACGGAACATGAAACGGATGATCGCGTGTTTTCTCGTGCTGTGCCTTGTCTGCCCGATGCTGGTTTCCTGCCGCAGGGAGACACCGCTGGAGCCCTGGACGATGCCCGCCGTGGACGTGAAGCCCACAACAGCGCCGACCGCGGCTCCGGCCTTCGGCGGCGGCAGTCCCGAGCGCTACGTCTGGAATGAGGCCGCCTTCATGAATATGGGCAATCCGGGCGCGGCGCCGGAGAGCGTGCAGGAGAGCTGCAGCCACAAGCAGTGTCTCGCGCTCTTTCCCTATACCTTCCTGCCCGCCTCCGTCTTCGGGGAGAGCTATGCGGCCTACGGCAAGCTCACGCTCAAAAAGACCCAGCATGACGTGATGCTGGATGAGAGCGGACAGCTCGCCGAGCACGCGTACATCGAATTCCAGTACCTGCCAAAAAGCGGGAAGGAGGACGAGGGGCTCTACGTCATGGCGGAGCTCTGTTCCCTGGACGCGGCGCAGCAGATCTACAACGGAAATTACCCTCACCTCATTCTGCCGGAGGGGGAAAAGCTGCATCTGTCCACCTACTACCTCAAGGACTTTGTGCTCGCGAAGGTCGGGGAGCAGCGGGTGGCGCAGTTCATGAAGCTCACGCCCGCCTCCTACTTTGCGGACGCGCGCCGCGCCCGGGCCGAGGATGAGAGCTTTGTGCCGCAGCGCCAGGTCTTCCTGACGCTGACCTGCGGCCTCGGGATGAGCGACGAGGAGTTTATCGCCGCCGCCTGCTATCTCCTCCGCTACAGCGACGGCAGCGAGATCGTCACCCCCGAGCCGAGCAGGCTGCCGGCCAAGGGGGAGAAGGGCGCGGCATAACCCCCAAAGCCCCCCCTTGCCTAAAGGGGGGTGGCCGCAGGCCGGAAGGATTGACGGTTCATGCCGTCGGTAAGGGCGCGCCGCAGGGGACGATGCCCTCATCGGCCCGCAGATGTGCGTCGCGGTACGATTTCGGGTCGATCCGGGGATCGACCCCTACGGCTGTGGATACGGAAAAGAATCCCCCAGTCACGGCCTTGCGGGGGATCGGCCGTGTCGGCCCCCTTCAGGCAAGGGAGCCACACTTTAAGCAGGAGTCGATATGGAAGCGAACGAAACGAAAAGAGAACGGGCGATCCTGGCGGGGCTTGCGGCCTCGAGCATGGACGGGCATGAGCGCTCGAGCGATGTGACGATGGAGGAGCTCGCGGCCCTCGTGGAGACCGCCGGGGGCGAGACCGTCGCGGTCCTCCTCCAGTCGCGGCCCGCGCCGGACCCCCACAGCTTTCTCGGCGACGGGAAGGTGAAGGAGCTCAAGGAGCTCCTGGAGGCAAACGAGTGCGAGCTCGCCGTCTTCGACAACGAGCTGTCCCCCTCGCAGATGCGTGTTTTGTCGGAGGAGCTGGGGGTCAGGGTACTGGACCGCTCCGGCCTCATCCTGGACATTTTCGCCCAGCGCGCCAGGACCCGCGAGGGCCAGCTCCAGGTGGAGCTTGCGCAGTACAAATATCTGCTGCCGCGTCTGACCGGCATGTGGACCCATCTGGTCCGGCAGACAGCCTCGGGCGGCTCGTCCCCCATCGGCACCCGCGGCCCCGGCGAGACCCAGCTGGAGACCGACCGCCGCCACATCCGCCGGAAGATCCAGAAGCTGGAGGAGGAGCTGGGCGAGGTGCGCAAGGTCCGCGGCACCCAGCGAAGGCGGCGCGAGAAGAACGCCATGCCCGTCGTGGCCCTCGTCGGCTACACCAACGCAGGCAAGTCCACGCTCCTGAACTGCCTGACGGGCTCCGACATCCCGGCAAACGACAGGCTCTTCGACACGCTGGACACCACGACGCGCCGTCTCCGGGTGGACGAGACGCAGGAGATCCTGCTGTCGGACACCGTCGGCTTTATCCGCAAGCTGCCAACCCACCTGATCGAAGCCTTCAAGGCCACGCTCGAGGAGCTGCAATACGCCGACGTGCTCCTGCATGTGATCGACATTGCAAATCCCGAGTGGCCCGAGCAGGCCCGCGTGGTGGACGAGCTGATCCGACAGCTTGGGGCCGAGACCACGCCCTGCATCCGCGTGTACAACAAGTGCGACGCCTACTTCGGCATCCTGCCCCACGGGGAGGACACGGTCTGCATCTCCGCCAGGAGCGGAGAGGGGACGGCGGAGCTCCTGCGGCTTCTGTCGGAGCGCCTGGACCGCGGCAGACGGCGCGTGACGCTGAGACTGCCCTACGCGGCAGCCGCCCTGCTCGACACGCTCAACCGCGAGGGCGCGGTGCTGAAAAGCGAGTACACCGAGGACGGCGTCGAGCTCGAGGCCATCGTCCCGCCGGAGATCTTCGGGCGGGTCAAGGCGTATATCCCCGGCTACGTGGAGCCGAAAGAGGACTGGGAGACATGAGCGAGTATTACATTCCCACCGGCCCGGGCGAGAGCGAGTTCACCGAAAAGCGCTCGCGCTTTCTCGGCCATGTGCGCATGGTCGAGACCGAGGACGAGGCCCGCACCTTCATCGCCGAGATGAAAAAGAAATACTACGACGCACGGCACAACTGCTGGTGCTACAGCCTGCGGGACGGGGCCGAGCGCTACAGCGACGACGGCGAGCCCCAGGGCAGCGCCGGCATCCCCATGCTGGAGGTGCTGCGCCGCCGCGGCGTGACCAACGCCGTCTGCGTCGTGACGCGCTATTTCGGCGGCGTCCTGCTGGGCACCGGCGGACTGCTGCGTGCCTACACCAAAAGCACCGCCGACGCCCTCCAGGCCGCGGGCATCTCCGCCGTGCGCCGCTGGGTGGAGACGGAGCTGCCGTGCAGCTACGCGCAGGCAGAAAAGCTGAAGCTCGAGGCCGCCGAGGCCGGCGGGGTGGTAGAGGACGTGGAATACGGCGCCGGCGTCACGCTCAAGGTCTTGATCCCGGAAGGGGAGAGCGAGCGCTTCGCGGCCCGCATCTTCGACCGGAGCAGCGGCACCGTCACCGTCCGCGTCACCGGCGAGAGCCGCCGCGCCGTGCCGCTCGGCTGAGTCTCCGCCCGGCAGGGCCCGGCGCGGGATGATATAAAATAAATGAGAGTGAAGTTATGGAGCGCCTTCGGCGTGATTATAAAGCATCGCGAGGCGAACCCTTCAGGCAACACCGCACAATCCGCCTGAGGCATCTCCTGGAAAATTTGCGCCCTGATTTCGTCACTTTTTCTTGAGGTACACAAAGTACATCTGCGAAAAAGTGCCTTTATCAGAACCCAAATTTTCTCTCAGGATCTGTTCTTGCCGAATTATGCGGTATTGCCTTCACGCCGCTGTCTGCTTAAACCCGATACCACAAAATTTTTTTAAAAAAATAAAGGGAAATAACAATTTGCGTCGTATAAGAGTAAGGGAAGGAAAAATCCCTTGCTCTTATTATATCCGAGAGGGGCGGTGCGTCCATGTCCTGTCCGAGAGAAGAGAGAGAACGGCTCGAGCGGCTGATCGTCGGGCCGTACGGCGTGCTGGCGGAGAACACCCGCGGCAGACTCACGCCGGAGGAGGCGTGTTCGATCCGCACCTGCTTTCAGCGGGACGTGGACCGCATCACCCACTCCAAGGCTTTCCGCCGTCTCAAGCACAAGACCCAGGTCTTCCTGCGGCCCGAGGGCGACCATTACCGCACCCGCCTGACCCACACGCTGGAGGTCACGCGGCTGGCGCGGACCGTGGCGCGGGCCTTGAAGCTCAACGAGGATCTGGCGGAGGCCATCGGCCTCGGCCACGACCTGGGCCACACGCCCTTCGGCCATGCCGGGGAGCGCGCGCTGAACGCCATCTACGAGGGCGGCTTCAAGCATTACGAGCAGAGCCTGCGCGTGGTGGACGTGCTCGAGCGGGACGGGCAGGGCCTCAACCTCTGCTGGGAGACGCGCATGGGCATCCTCAACCACACCCACGGCGCGCCGGACGACACCCGCGAGGCGACCACCGTCCGCCTGTGCGACCGCATCGCCTACATAAACCACGACCTGGACGACTCCATCCGCGCCGGCATCATCCGCGCGGAGGACGTGCCGGCGCGCATCCGCCGGGACTGCGGGGAGCGCAACAGCGTGCGCATCAATTCCCTCATCACCGACCTCATCGAAAACAGCGCGGACGGGGAGCTGCGCATGTCCCCCCGGATGCAGGAGACCTTTCGGTTTTTCCACAGCTACATGTTCTCCGACGTCTATACCAACCCCCTGGCCAAGGGGGAGGAGAACAAGGTCCAGGGCGTCCTGGAAAAGCTTTACGAATATTATGTAAACCATCCGGAGAAAATGCCCGACGAGCTCCAGACCATCGCGGAGAGAGAGGGCCGGGGCCGCGCGGCGGTAGACTACATCTCCGGCATGACCGACGGCTACGCGATGGAGAAGTTCGGGGAAATCTACATCCCCTTCGCCTGGACGGTCAAATAGAGTTTGGAGTGTGGAGAGTGGAGTTAAGGAGTCGCTACGCGACGATTAAATAATGGAAAGCCCCCCTTGCCTAAAGGGGGGTGCCCCAGTGCGCACACTGGGGCGGGGGGATTCGGTGTTGCGGCAACGCCGAAAAAGGACGGAATCCCCCAGTCACGGCCTCGCGGGGGATCAGCTGATACCGCCTCCCCCGGAGGGAGAGACAGGCGCCCGCTGGGTTTTTGAGAAGGTGATACCGTGCCCATCCCGGAAAAGTTCATACAGGACCTGGTGGACCGCTCGGACATTGTGGAGGTCGTGTCGGACTATGTGCGGCTGAGTAAGCGCAGCGGGGCAAACATGTTCGGCCTCTGCCCCTTTCACAGCGAGAAGACGCCCTCCTTCTCCGTCGCGCCGGACAAGCAGATCTACCACTGCTTCGGCTGCGGCAAGGGCGGCGGCGTCATCAGCTTCATCATGGAGATCGAAAACCTCAGCTATCCCGAGGCGATCGCCTTTCTCGCCAGACGCGCGGGGATGCAGATGCCGGAGGAGACGGACAGCGCCGAGGGGCGAAAGCGCGCGCGGATGCTGGCGCTGAACCGGGACGCGGCCCGCTGGTTCTATTCCCGGCTCTCCCAGCCCGCGGGAAGGGCGGCGGTGGCCTACATACAAAAGCGCGGCATTTCGCCCGCAATGGTCAAAAGCTTCGGCCTCGGCGCGGCGCCCGATACCTGGGACAGCCTCCTGAACGCCATGCGCGAGAAGGGCTACACGGAGCAGGAGCTCTTCGACGCCGGCCTTGTCAAGCGCGGCCGGGAGGGAGGCTTTTACGACGCCTTCCGCAACCGCCTCGTGTTCCCCGTGATCGACGTGCGCGGAAACGTCATCGGCTTCTCGGGCCGCATCCTCGGCGACGGGGAGCCGAAGTACCTCAACAGCCCCGAGACCCTGGTTTTCAACAAAAGCAGGAACCTTTTTGCGCTGAATCTGGCTAAAAAATCAAAAAGCGGATATATCATCTTATCAGAGGGCAATATAGACGTGGTGAGCCTGCATCAGGCGGGCTTCGACTCGGCGGTGGCGTCCCTCGGCACCTCGCTCACGCCGGAGCAGGCGCGCCTCCTCTCACGCTATACGAACGAGGTCATCATCGCCTACGACAGCGACGGGGCCGGGCTCAAGGCCTCCCAGCGGGCCATCGGCATCCTCGAAAAGCTGGACATCAAGGTGCGCGTCCTGCGCATGTCCGGCGCGAAGGACCCGGACGAGTTTATCAGGGCCAAAGGCCCCGAGGCCTTCCGCAAGCTTCTCGAGGGCTCCGAGAACCAGATGGACTACCGCCTGCGCTCCATCCGCGAGAAGTACGACCTCACGGTGACCGAGCAGAAGTCCGACTATCTGCGCGAGGCCGTGGACCTTCTGGCGCGGCTGCCGGACGAGGTGCGCCGGCAGGTCTACGCGATGGATCTCGCGCGCGAGCTGGGCCTGCCCACGGACGTCGTCGTCAGCGACGTGGAGCGGCGGCGAAAGCGCATCGTGAACGGCGCGTACAAAGAGACACAGAAGCAGCAGGCGAGACCCGAAAAGCTCATGCAGCCGGCATCCCGGGACCTGCGCTATGACGATCCCGCCTCGGCCGCGGCGGAGGAGGGGCTTGTGCGCCTGCTGTATCTCGAGCCCGCGCTCATTGAGACGGCCGGCCTGCCCCCGCCCGAGGACTTCTCCGCGCCCGGCCTCGGCAGGATCTACGCGGTGCTGTGCCGGCGCATCCGGGCCGGGCAGAGCGTGAGCACCGACATGCTGGCGGGCGAGCTCAGCGGCGACGAGCTGGGCCTTCTCGTCTCCATCCTGCAAAAACCGGAGATTCTGAGCAAGAGTCGGCAGAGCATGGCCGATTACATAGCAAAGATCGAAGACAGAAAGCAGCAGCGGGGCGGCGCGACAGACCTTCTGGCGCTGCAGAGCCAACTGAAAAAGAAAAAAGGATATGAGGGATAACAAATGGCAGAAGACAACATCTACACCGAGCAGGAACTGAGCAAGATGGCGGACGAGCTTTTGAACGCCGCCGGCGAGACCGAGCTGATCCCCGAGCCGCCGAAGCCCAAGCGCTCCCGCAAGAAGGAGGAGCGCGGCGACCAGAACAAGACGCCCGAGGAGCGCCTGAACGAGCTCTTCGAGAAGGGCAAGAAGGCCGGCAAGCTCACGCCCAAGGAGCTGGAGATCCTGGAAGAGCTGAACATGGACGGCGAGGCCGTGGAGAAATTCTACGAGACTCTCGAGAAGGCCGGCATCGACATCGACGTCGGCAGCGAAGACCTGCTCCCGCCCCTGGACGACGACGTGCCCGAGGCCGAGGACCTGGCCAACATCGAGGAGGTCGCAGCGGCGGAGCTGGTGGACACCGACGCGCTCATGGACAGCTTCTCTACCGACGACCCCGTGCGCATGTATCTCAAGGAGATCGGCAAGGTGCCCCTGCTCACCCCCGAGGAGGAGGTGGAGCTCGCCAGGCAGATGTCCCTCGGCGATGAAAACGCCAAGCACCGCATGACCGAGGCGAACCTCCGTCTCGTGGTCTCCATCGCCAAGCGCTACGTGGGCCGCGGGATGCTCTTCCTGGATCTGATCCAGGAGGGCAATCTCGGCCTCATCAAAGCGGTCGAGAAGTTTGACTACACCAAGGGCTACAAGTTCTCCACCTATGCGACCTGGTGGATACGCCAGGCCATCACCCGCGCCATTGCGGACCAGGCCCGCACCATCCGCATCCCGGTCCACATGGTCGAGACCATCAACAAGACCATCCGCGTCTCCCGCCAGCTCCTGCAGGAGCTGGGGCACGACCCCTCGGCCGAGGAGATCGCCCGGGAAATGGACATGCCCGTGGACAAGGTGCGCGATATCCTCAAGATCGCCCAGGAGCCCGTGAGCCTCGAGACGCCCATCGGCGAAGAGGAGGACTCCCACCTCGGCGACTTCATCCCCGACGAGGACGCGTCCGAGCCCTCGGAGGCCGCCTCCTTCTCCCTTCTGCGCGAGCAGCTGGAGGAGGTGCTGGACACTCTCGCCCCCCGCGAGAAGAAGGTGCTGGAGCTGCGCTTCGGCATCGTCGACGGCCGCACCCGCACGCTCGAGGAGGTCGGCAAGGAGTTCAACGTCACGCGTGAGCGCATCCGTCAGATCGAGGCCAAGGCCCTGCGCAAGCTCCGCCACCCCAGCCGCTCCAAGAAGCTGAGAGATTTTCTGAACTGATATGAACTACGACTTCACCACCGTCCTGGACCGCGCGGGGCACGACTGTCTCGCGGCGGACAGGATTCCCTTCCCCGACGCCGCGGTGGACCCGGGCTTCGATCCCATCCCCATGTGGATCGCGGACATGTCCTTCCCGACGGCGCCGCCGATTCTGGAGGCGATACGCGCCCGCATGGAGCAGCCGCACTTCGGCTATTTTACCCAGCCGAAAAGCTGCTACGACGCCATCATCGACTGGCAGCGGACGCGAAACGGCGTCGAGGGCCTGGAGCCGAAGCACATCGGCTACGAAAACGGCGTCCTCGGCGGCCTGAGCTCCGCTCTGCAGGCCTTCACCGCGCCCGGCGAGAAGGTCCTGCTGCATTCGCCCACCTATGTGGGGTTTACCCACACCCTCGAGGACACGGGCCGCACTGCGGTCCACTCGCCCCTCGTGCGGGACGGGGACGGGATCTGGCGCATGGACTATGAGGACATGGACCGCAGACTCAGGGAGCACGGCATCCACTTCGCGATCTTCTGCTCCCCCCACAACCCCTGCGGCCGGGTCTGGGAGCGCCGGGAGATCGAGCGGGCCATGGAGGTCTACGCCGCAAACGACTGCGTCGTGATCTCGGATGAGATCTGGTCGGACATCATCATGCCGGGCCATCGCCACATCCCCACCCAGAGCGTCTCCGCGGATGCGAGAGCGCGCACCGTCGCCCTCTACGCCCCCAGCAAGACCTTCTCGCTCGCGGGACTCGTGGGCTCGTACGACATTGTGTACAGCGACTACCTGCGCGCACGTCTGCACCGGATGGCCGCCGTCACGCACTACAACGAGCCGAACATCCTCTCCGTCCATGCTCTCATCGGCGCGTACCGGGACAGCGGCGACTGGGCGGATCAGATGGTCCGGGTCATCGACGAAAACCTCGGCTATGCCTGTGATTACATCAAAACGCATTTTCCCGGCGTCTCCGTCATGCGCCCGCAGGGGACTTACATGCTCTTCCTCGACTGCGGCGGCTGGTGCCGTACCCACGGCGTCACGATCCGGGAGCTGCTGGCGCGCGGCGTGCGCTGTGGCGTCATCTGGCAAAACGGCGAAGACTTCTTCCTGCCGGACAGCATTCGCATGAACCTCGCCCTGCCCAAAGCCCGCCTCGTCGAGGCCATGGACAGACTGAGAAAATACGCCTTCTGCTGACCCGCTGCCGTCCTGAGCGGAGTGCCTCCCCCTGTCATGGCTTTGCGGAGTCGAAGGATCTCAAGCTTCTTCGTCGTTTGCTCCTCAGAATGACAAAAGGGGAAACATATGCCCGCAGCGCAGTGGAGGGGCTTGCCCATCCACTGTGATCGTGTTGTGCAGCCTGCGGGACTACGGCCCCGCCGCGCCGCTTCTGGCTATACAGGGACGTACAGGGCGCCCGCGCAGGGCAACAAAAAACGCAGCAGCCCCGGATCGTGCGATCCGGGGCTGCTGCCGTAATGGCTCTATAGACCCAATTACTTGATGCCGTACTTCTTGTTGAACTTATCGACACGGCCGCTGGTGTCGACCAGCTTCTGCTTGCCGGTGTAGAAGGGGTGGCACTTGGAGCAGATTTCAACGGTGATGTCCTTCTTGGTGGAGCCGGTCTCGATCACGGCGCCGCAGGCGCAGCGGATCGTGGTGGGCTGGTAATTGGGATGGATGCCAGACTTCATTTCCATTATCTCCTCAAACTCAGGCTGTCTTGATTGTGCCGGAACGGGCATAGTTACAAGACGCAAAAAGCATTGTAGCACAGGCGTACCGGCATTGCAAGTCTTTTTTCGCGGAATTTTCATACTGTTATGCGACAGAACAGTTTGCATCTATCCGGCCGGATTTGTGCCGGGCTTCGTTATCGGACTTGACCATATACAAAGGATGCTCTGCGTCCGCTGCCCTGCCTGACGCAAAACTGTCTCGGAAATCTTTCAAACCGCCTTATCGGGTAATAGTATCAGCGCCGGCCCGGCAGTCTTTCCCGGCAAAATTTTTCCGTCCGGGCGCGAAAAAAACTTGACACCGGGGGCGCTTCAATGTTTCAATAAATACAACTGGATTCGCTGACCCAATTATTCAAAAGAGATACGGAGGAAAAGCCATGAACGAAAAAACCCTCTCCCGCAGAAGCTTTTTGAAGGGCGTCGCCGCCGCCGCGTTCGGAGCCGCTCTCGCCGGCTTTGCGGAGCCGCCGAAGGCCGCCGCCGCGACCTATGTGCCCGGCACCTACACCGCGGCCGCCAACGGCATCAACGGCCCGGTCACCGTCACCGCGACCTTTGACGAGAACAGCATCGTCGAGGTGCTGCTGGACGTCTCCGGCGAGACCCAGGGCATCGGCGCCGCCGCGGGGGACGCGCTCAGAGAGCAGATCCTGAACGCCCAGGGCCCGCAGATCGACGGCGTCTCCGGCGCGACGATCACCTCCAACGCGGTCAAGGAGGCCCTTGTCGACTGCATCAATCAGGCGGGCGGCAGCGCGGTGATGGCGGAGCCCGTCGTCGAAGCGACAGAGGAGCCGGGCGCTGTGAGCTGGCCCGGCTGCGAGCCGGCCTATACCCCGGTGGCCGCGGGCGACGGCAGGATCGCCTATGAGCTGGACCCCATCGACCCCGCCAGGGTCGTCGAGGAGCGGGATGTGGACGTGCTGGTCTGCGGCCTCGGCCCTGCGGGCTTCGCGGCCTCGCTCTCCTGCGCGCAGCGCGGTCTCAAAACCGTCGCCATTGAGAAGAACGACACCGGCACCATCAACTCCTGCACCATCGGCGGCATCACCGACCGTATCCACAGGCTCTACGGCGTCGAGTTCGACACGGACGAGATGATCGGCGAGGCGATGAACAAGGCCAACTACCGCGCCAACCAGGACCTCTACCGCCAGATCGTCAGGATCAACGAGGAGGCGGTCAACTGGTGGCTGGACCAGATGCCGTTTGCCGACAGCGACTACCCGCTGACCTTCTTCGGCTACTCCGGGCACGAGTTCGATTTCCGCGAGAAGTACGACAAAACCTCCCGCGACCACAGCTGGAACACCTCCATCAACATCCCCTTCGAGTCTCCGACCGCCATGCGCGAGTATCTCACCGACCGCATCCATGAGGCGGGCGTGGAGACCCTGTTTGAGACGCCGGTCGTCCAGCTCATCACGGACGACGCCGGCAAAGTCGTCGGCGCGTACGGCAAAAACGCGGACGGCTACATCAGATTCAACGCCGCCAAAGGCGTCGTCCTCTCCACCGGCGGGTACGAGCATAACCTCAAAAAGCTCAGGGAGTGCTGCCGTCCCCGCGATCTGCAGCTCTGCGGCTGGCTGACCTACGCCCGCAACTGCACCGGCGACGGGCACGAGATCGCCAAGGCCGTCGGCGGCATGGAGGACGAGTACCCGCATCCCCTGATGCTCGACCCCATGCAGCTCATGCCCTATGTGCGCGTCAACCACCAGGGCAGGCGCTTCATCGGCGAGTATGAGACCTACGACCATCTGGCCGGAGCCATGCAGGCCCAGTACGGCGGCTTCGACTACTTCATCACCGACGCGAACGTCCTCGAGGCGGTGGACGCCATGTGGTCCCCCTCCTCCTCCTGCTACGGCCCGAAGGAGGTCTGGGCAGGCGCGGCGACCGGACCGAATGCCCTGGTGGCCGACACGCTCGAGGAGCTGGCGGAGAAAATGGGCGTGCCCGCAGACAACTTTGTCGCGACCATCACGCGCTGGAACGAGATGTGCGACGCGGGCGCGGACACGGACTACGGCTACCCCGGCGAGCATATGCACCGCATCGACACCGCCCCCTTCTACGCCACCCGCGAGATGGCGGAGTCCCTGGCTACCTCCGGCGGCCTGCAGGTGAACGAGTATTCGCAGGTGCTGAACACCGCCGGCGTCCCCATCGAGGGCCTGTACGCCATCGGCAACACCTCCGGCTCCATGTTCTCCGGCACCTACCCGCACTCCATGAACTGCCTGTCCCACACGCGCTGCGTGGCCTTCGGCTGGCAGATCGGCAAGACACTCTCGGAGAAGTAAACGCCGCATCAAGACGGGGATTGTGAAAGCAGTCCTGTTATGGCCGCAGGGGAGGGGCTTGCCCCTCTCCTGCGGCCATACGCTGTGCCGCTTATCCGGAGCTTTTCACAGTCCCCCCGCTTTTTTGAGAAGGGGGAAAACACATGTTCACCATCATGAGCGCGGCCGAGGCGGCGGCGCTGATCCCGGACGGGGCCGTCATCGGACTCAACTCCTTCGTCGGCACCGCAAACCCCGAGAAGCTGCACGACGCGATCACCGAACGCTACCGGGCAACCGGGCATCCGAAAAACCTGACGCTGGTGTCCTCCGCGGGCTTCGGTCTCTTCGACCCCGACCGGGGCGCGGAGAACTACATCCGCGAGGGCGCGGTCGGCAGGATCATCTGCGGCCATTACGGGGCCATGCCCAGCACCAAAAAGCTGGTGCTGACCGGGCAGTTCGAGGCGTACAACCTGCCCCTCGGCCCCATGTCCCACGCGATGCGCGCCCAGGCGGGCGGGCATGACGGGTACATCACCAGGGTCGGTCTCGGCCTCTTCGTAGACCCGCGCGTCGAGGGCCCGGGATTAAACCCCGTCTCCCACGACGACACGCTGGTAAGGCTCGTCGAGATCGAGGGGGAGGAGTACCTGCGCTACCGGCTGCCCGCCTTCGACGTGGCGCTCATCAAGGGGACGAGCGTGGACGCCAAGGGCAACATCTCCTTCGAGCGGGAGTACAGCACGATCGACGCGCTCTCCATCGCCCAGATGACCAGGCGCAACGGCGGCAAGGTTATCGTGCAGGTGGACCGGGTGCGCTCGGACTTCAGCCGCCCGCGGGACATCATCATCCCCGCGGTGCTGGTGGACGTGGTCGTCGTTTGCGAGCCGGAGAAGGACGACGAGGCCTTCGGCACCCTCTCCGGGGATATCCACGTCCCCGCGACGCACATGCAGTACTGGTACCGGCGGCTCGAGCAGGAGAACGCCAGAAGCGGCAAGGTCAGAAGCGACTTTTCGGCGGACATCATCGGCCGCCGCGCGGCGAAGGAGCTGCGCCGGGGCGACATTATCAACATCGGCGTCGGTATCCCCGAGAAGGTCAGCAAGTACGCCGCGGC
Organism: Oscillospiraceae bacterium; assembly: GCA_902779945.1. Classification (GTDB taxonomy): domain Bacteria; phylum Bacillota; class Clostridia; order Oscillospirales; family Oscillospiraceae; genus Limivicinus. The sequence continues at coordinate 200,464 of CACZDN010000008.1, forward strand.
CGAGGGCATCCTGCCGGAGCTCACCCTGTCGGTGGAGTCCGGCGGCACGGGCGGCCTGCCTGCGGGCGGGCCGGAATTCGGCGCGATGATCGGCGCGGACTCGATCAGCGACATGTCCATGCAGTTCGATTTCTATGACGGCGGCGGCCTGGACTGCTGCTTCATGGGCGCGCTGGAGATGGACCGTCACGGCAGCGTCAACGCCCACCGCGGCGTGGACCAGGCCTCCGGCATCGGCGGCTTCGGCAACATCACCTCCGCCACGCGCAACGTGGTCTTCTGCCTCACCTTCAGCACCAAGGGCCTTTTCGTCACGGAGGAGGACGGGCTGGTCCGCATCCGCCAGGAGGGCGCGATCCCCAAGATCGTGGAAAACGTGCGCAGCATCAGCTTTTCCGGCCCTCGCGCGATCCGAAACGGCCAGCGCGTGCTCTACGTCACGGAGCGCTGCGTCTTTGCCCTGCGGCCCGAGGGCCTCGCTCTCATCGAGGTCTACCCGGGTGTGGACAAGCAGCGCGACATCCTGGACCGCCTGCCGTTTCCGGTGCTGGACGAGACATGATAACTGCACGGGGGCCTGCCCCTCCCGGCTGTGACAACGTACCGATTATGCAAAATGTACGGCGAAATCGTATCAAAATACGAGATCGCCGTACATTTTCTGTACCTTGTACCGCCGGGAGGGGCAGGCCCCTCCTCCATGGCATGGGGGGATTATCGCATTACGCCTGCTTTTTGCTGCGTTTCCGGAGCACGACAATGACCACGATGAGGACGATCAGCGCCAGAATCGCGATCAGGATGATGATCCAGGTCATATCCTTCTCCACGAGCTGTACGGGGATCTCCGAGCTCAGGCCGAAGTCATCCGTCGCCGTGACGGTGAAGTCCACGTCGCCCAGACCGTCGATCGACGCCTGGATCGTGTCCTCGCTGATTGTTACCGCGCCGCCGAGATCGTCGGAGAGGGTGTACTCCAGCTCGCTGCCCTTCGGGTCCTCAAAGAGCTCCGTGAGCGGCGCCTCCCAGACGCCGTCCTGGAGAAGGCCGGTCTTGACGGTCTCGCTCACCTCATCCACCTTCGCGGTGGGGGCGGGGAAGCGGAGCTCAAAGGGCAGATGCGTACTGAGTCCGCGCGCGTCGGTGGCCGTAACGGTAAAGGAGACGGGGTCCTCGTTCTCGATGCGCACCTTCAAAACGCCGTCCTCGATCTTCACAAGCCCGCTGCCGTCGTCGGAGAGCGCATAGCGGAGACCCTTGCCGGCGGGATCGTCAAAGAGCTCTGAAAGCTCAAGCTCCCACCCGTCCTCGGTGAAGCGCCCGTATTGCAGGGGGTCCGTCACCGCGCCGGTCTTCGCCTTCGGCAGCTCTATCGCAAGCTCGAAGGGGACAGTCGTGCTCATGCCGTATTCGTCCGTGGCCGTGACCGTGAAGGAGGCGCTGCCGTCGCACTCGTCCAGCTTCACGCGCAAAACACTGCCCTCGATCCCGACCGCGCCGCCGAGCTCGTCAGAGAGCGTGTACTCCAGCGCGGTGCCCTTCGGGTCCTCGAAGAGACTGTCGAGATCCAGCGACCACACATTGTCGCGGAGCTCCCCGAGCGCCTCGATATCCGTGACGCTGTCGAGCTTCGCCGCGGGCATGGTGTAAGCGAGCTCGAAGGGCAGCTCCGTGCTCAGCCCGCGCTCGTCGCTTGCCGTGACCGTGAAGGAGGCGCTGCCGTCAAGCTCGTCAAGCTGCGCCTCGAGGATGCCGTCTTCGATCCCGAGCGCGCCGTCAAATTCGTCGGAGAGCACATAATCAAGTGCCTCGCCGTTTTCAAAGACCTCCCGGAGATCCAGCGACCAGACATTGTCCTCAATGCTGCCGGCGCTCAGAACGTCCGTCACGCTCTCGACCTTCGCCTCCGGGAGCATAACCTCAAACGAGAAGGGGAGCGTCGTGCTCAGGCCGCGCTGGTCGGCGGCGGTGACGGTGAAGGCGACCTTCCCCGCAAGCTCGTCGAGCTTTGCCCGCAGCACGCCGTCCTCGACCGTGATCCTGCCGTCGTAATCGTCGGAGAGCGTATAGCGGAGGCCCTGGCCGTCCGGGTCGAAGAACAGCTCCCCGAGCTCAACCTCCCATACGTTGCCGCGCACCTGTCCGACGTCCGCAATATCCGTCACGGCGCTGCGCTTCGCAACGGGGAAGGACACGGTCAGCTCAAAGGGCAGCGTTGTCGTAAAGCCGTGGGCGTCTGCCGCGGTGACCTCGAAGGCTGCTTTGCCGCCAAGCTCCGCGAGCTTCGCGCGCAGCATCCCGTCCTCGATCGTGACCGCGCCGCCGAGCCCGTCCGAGAGCGTATAGCGCAGACCCTGGCCCGCGGGATCGTCAAAGAGCGTCGCGAGGTCAAGCTCCCAAATGTTGTCCCGCACCTGCCCGAGCTCGAGAATATCCGTGACGGCGGAGGGCTTCGGGGCCGGCAGCTCGGTCTTCAGATCAAAGGGCAGCTCCGCGCTGAGATCATAGGCGTCGGTGGCCGTGACGGTAAAGGCCGCCTTGCCGCCGAGCTCCGCGAGCCTGACCTTCAAAACGCCGTTTTCGATCGTGACCGCGCCGCCGAGACTGTCGGACAGCGCATAGCTGAGCGCCGTGCCCTTCGGGTCCTCGAAGAGACTGTCAAGGGCGATCTCCCAGGTATTATCATGGATGCTGCCGCAGGCGAACACGTCGGTCACGGCGCTGACCTTTGCGGCGGTCGGCGGAACCATCACCCGGGTCTTGACGGTGTTGGAATGGACCTCAATGCCCGCAAATTCCACGCCGGCGGTGAAGCTGTAATCGCCGCCCTGCTCGAAGGTGAGCTCGCGCGCGAAGACGCTGCCGTCGATCTCCATGGGATAGGTCTGCGTCTCGCCCGTGGAGAGGTCCTTGACGGCGAGAGTGACCGTGACGCTGTTCATCCCGTCCTCGTTGAGGGGAATGTCGTTATCACGGACGGCCGCCGTGAAGCGGACGGGCTTGAGAACCTCGCAGGCCTCGCCCGTGTTGTCGCGGCTGAGCGCGGCGCTCAGGGACGCGTTGTAGATGATGCAGACGTCGATGGAGTCTCCGGGCTCACCCAGGAGACTGACGTTCCATTTCCCGGCCGCCGGCCGCGGAACCTTGATGAGCAGGAAGCGCGAGGTCTGCAGCGCGTGCGCGTCGATGTCATAGACGCTGCCGTCGGGCTGCGTGAGGCGTATGCTCTGCGGGTCGAAGGGGACGCCGTCCGCCTCAGACGCGCCGTGCTCGATGACCAGATTGACCTCCTCCACGCCGAAGCCGGGGACCAGAAAATCGGTGTCGGCCTTGCCGTTGGAGGAGAAGATGACGCGGTGCGCGCCGTTGTACTCGGTCTTGTTGATGATCGAATAGAAGCGCCGGAAGGCGGCGGCCAGATCCTCGGGCGCGGAGACCTCCTCAAACTCACCGTCGGTGCCGTCGGTGAAGCGGCGCAGCTCCTCCTCGCCGGAGCTTGCGCGGTCGTCCACGTTCAGGAGGATGCCGTGGATGGTGATGCCCTCGTCCTGCGCGGTCTGCAGGGCCTTCTCCGCGGCCTCAGCGGAGCGCTGCATCAAAACCGTGCGGTTTTCCAGGGGGAAGTCCGTCATGCCGTCGGTGAGCAGCAGGATCGCGCAGGGCAGGCCGTTTTTCTCCTGCATCCCGTGGAGAATCTCGGTCGCCCGCAGGACGGCGCTGCCGATGTCGGTGTCATAGCTCGTCCCCAGGGCCTCGACCGCGCTGACGAGCGCGCGCTTGTCCTCCATGCTGTTCATCCGGAGCAGGCCGGAGTCGTAACGGATCTCATCGTCGAAGACCACCGCGCCGACGTTGTTCCCGGTCTCCGTGAGCAGCCCCAGAAACAGCTTCATGGCGTCATAGCGCAGGCCCTCCGGGTCTGTGCCGACGCCCTTCATATCGCGCAGGCTGCCGCTCTTGTCAATGACCATCACCACATTCAGGCGGTTCGCGACGGAGCTGTTCTCCTGCGCGCTTGCCATCCCCGGTCCGGAGACCAGAAGGGAGAAAGAAAACGCGAGAGCAAGGATCGAAGCAAGCAATCTATAGCCTCTCTTCATCTTGTATCGGCTGCCTCCTTTTGGCTTGAACCCGCGTCTCCCGTCCCCGGGGACGCGCAAGCATTTTCATGAGTCTATTATATTATTGTATTGTCCCGCAGCCCGTTTGTCAACACCATTTTGCTTCGCCGCCTCGGCATGAGTGCGGGGGAGGGCGCATATGCTGGGGACGAGGAGGGATGCACATGCAACGCAACGCTGTTTTGCGCCGGCACGGCGCCGTTTTGCAGGCGCTGGCCATGCTGGGGGCGGTCCTGCTGATCTTCTGGGCGGTCAACACGCCCGCCGTCGTCGGCGTCTCCGCTTCCAAACGGGAGCTGCCCGTCTACTGCGTGCAGCAGGACGAGAAGCTCGTCGCGCTGAGCTTTGACGCGGCCTGGGGCAACGAGGACACCCAGACCCTGATCGACATTCTCGGAGATTACGGCGTCAGCACCACCTTCTTTGTGGTCGGCGACTGGGTCGACAAGTACCCGGAATCGGTGCAGGCCCTCTCCGACGCGGGGCACGAGGTCATGAACCACTCCAGCACCCACGCGCATTTTTCCACCCTCAGCACGGCTGAGATCAAAAGCGACCTGAGCCGCTGCAACGACAGGATCGAGGCCGTCACCGGCGTGCGGCCGACGCTGTTTCGCTGTCCCTACGGGGAGTATGACGACCATGTGATCAAGGCGGTGCGCGCCCTGGGGATGACGGCGGTGCAGTGGGATGTGGACAGTCTCGACTGGAAGGGGACAGGCGCGCAGGAGATCGCGCGGCGCGTCCTTGACCGGGTGCAGCCGGGCAGCATCGTCCTCTTCCACAACGCGGCCGCTCACACGCCCGAGGCCCTGCCGGAGATCCTGGAGTCGCTTCTTGCGGAGGGCTACCGCGTGGTCCCGGTCTCGCAGATCCTGCTGGAGGGCGACTGCTTCATCGACAACACCGGCAGACAGTGCCGCCGCTGAGCGCGCGAGGCTTGCAAGGACGGCGCCGATGTGGTATGCTCTCCCCGTACGGATCAAAGGCCAGACACGGAGGGAAGAGACATGGGCGTACTCCTCAGCGACGAAGAAAAGCAGAGCCTCAGGCGGGACCTCGTCGGCCCGGTGAAGAGCTTTCTGCGCGAGGTCGGCGACGATACGGTCGGCGACGCGAAGAAATTCTATACGGCCCGCGCGCGGGAGACGGAGAAAAGCGTCAGGCGCGCGCAGGCGCAGACACGGGAAAAGCTCGCCGCGATCAGACGCGAGCAGGAGGAGCTCAAAAAGCACCGCCAGGCCATGATGAAGCGGGCCGCGATCATCCTCGCCCTCCTGGCCCTGTTCAGCTTCCTCACCATCTCCGCCGCCCTCAACGCTCACGCCGACGCGGAGCCGTACACGCAGGGCGCGGTATATCGGGAGCCCAGCTTCCGATGCGTGAGCGCAGGGGAGGGACCCGCCCCTTCCGGCACCGACGAGGTACGGCTGCACGGAAAGGGACTGTCTCAAATCCCGCTTGCCCTCCTGAGAAACGAGGTGACGAAGGAGCTCTTTTTCTGAGAAGAGATACTTCATGCCGCTTTGCTTCGCTCAGAAGGACAGGGTGTTTTGAGACAGCCCCGTTTTTGTATCGGTAATATCATGTACCGCCGGGAGGGGTCAGCCCTCCCGGCGGTGAGTTTTCACAGCCCCGCAGGATTCCTGAGGTTATTCCTCTTTCTCGCGTCCGTTGATCGTGAAGAACGCAAATCCAGCAAGCGCCGCGAAGGAAAGGGCGTACCACAGGATATCCGGTCCGCCGAAGAAGCCGATCATCTGTCCCGCCAGCACGAAGGCCATCACTACAGGCGCGACATAGCGGATGCAGAGGGTGTAGAACTTTGCAAAGAAGGAGGAGTGGTTGCCGTGGCCCACCTCGTCGAGGATGAGCTTCGGGCTGCGCTCCCAGCCGATCATCAGGGCCATCAGCATGGCGCCGAGCGGCATGGCGATGCCCTCGGACCAGCAGTCCATGAAGTCGAGCCAGTCGGCGATGAAGTCCGGCACGCTCCCCTGGATGCCCAGCAGGGCCGCCGGGTGGATGTGGTTGGAGCCGAGCCCGTCCACCGCCACGATGAGCGCCGCCGCCGTGATCAGGATCGAGACGTTGATGGTGATCTTCTTGCGGTTGTCGCCCTTGCCCGCCTGGAGGTCCTTGTCGATCCAGTGCGCGCCGATCGCCTCCATCAGGGAAATCGCAGAGGAGATGGCCGCCAGCAGCACAAGCAGGTAGAAGATCAGGCCGAAGAGCGGGCCTGCATGGCCCATGTGGGAGAACACGTCCTGCAGCGTGACGAACAGGAGCTTCGGGCCGTTCAGCGCGATCTCATTGACCGGGATGCCGTTGTTGATGCCGTTGGCCACCGCCGCGGGGATGACGGCGATGCCCGCCATAATGGCGATCACGGTGTCCGCAAAGACGATCGTGATGGAGTTGTTGACCAGGTTCTCCTCCCTCCCAAGGTAGGAGCCGTAGGTCAGGATCGCGCCCATCGCCAGCGACAGCGAGAAGAACATCTGCCCGCCCGCCGTGCCGAGAACGGAGATGAGATCCGGCGCCTGGTCGATGAAGCCGCCCTTGATGGCGTAGCCGGGCACGAACATGAATTTCAGGCCCTCCGCGGCGTTCGGCAGCGTGAGCGAGCGCACGATGACCACGACCAGCATTGCCGCCAGCGCGGGCATGCCGATCTTGTTGAAGCGTTCAATGCCGCCCGACACGCCGCCCATCACGATCACCATGCAGATGAGCATGAACAGCAGCGTGAAGAAGAAGCAGCCGAAGGGGTTTGCGAGCATGGCGCTGAAGGTGGCCGCGCCGGTGATCTGCTGACCGTAAATATTGCTCAGATCAAAGCTCAGCTCCGCCAGGTTCAGGGACATGTACTGCAGCACGTAGCCGCCCAGCACCGCATAAAAGGTCATGACCAGAAACGGCGCCGCGATCGCAAGCCAGCCGATCCACTTATACTTCTTCGACACGGCCTGATAGGCGTCGATGGGGCTCATCCGCGTCATTCTGCCGAGGGCGAGCTCGCTCACCATGATGATCAGACCCACGAAGACCGCCAGCAGAAGATACACGAGCAGGAAGGTAAAGCCCCCGCTCCTGCCCATCTTGTACGGGAAACCCCAGATGTTTCCCAGACCGACGGCCGACCCGATGGCCGCCATCAGAAAGCCGAAATTGCTTCCGAAGGAACTGCGATTGTTTTCCATTTTTGCTCTCCTTTCATGTGTGGATACTGCCGATTGTTGCACGCTAAAGCATACCATGTCCGCGAGAAAATAGCAACGGAAAAATCGCTTTTGTCCGCAGCCCGGATCAAAGCGGGGCCGGGCGCGTTTTTTGCCAAATCTTTCGTTTTGCGGCTGGAAATCCGAAGACGGCTCTGGTATAATATTAAGGTGCCTGAATCAAAACGCAGCATTTCTCCGGCACATCCGTAACGATTGAATTGCCGTTTCGATCGCCCCCTTGACGGGGCAAGCGCGAAACATGGCAAAATTGCGCCCCAACAGATTCAAGAATGTATTGCGGGAGCAATAGTTCCGCTTGCGGGCGGCGCGCCGCGTGCCAAGCGATCATGGAAGGAGAATGGACCATGAAAATCACAAGCTTCAACCCGATCGTCGTCGTCGAAGACGCGCAGGAGGCTGTCGCGCTGTTCGAGGAGCTGGGCTTTCAGAGACGCCATACCAAGCAGGGGATCGAGACCGTCGACCGGGACAACACGGTTGTCCGCATGAAGGACAAGAGCGGCTTTCGCCTGGACATCACACAGGCCAAACCCCTGCCGCCGGAGAGGACGGCCGTCAGGATCAATGTGGATGACTTTGACGAGGCGTACGAGCTGCTGATTTCCCGCGGCTTTACGAACATCGAGGAGGACCAGATCTTCTGCACCACATCCTCCATCTTCGCGCTGATGAAGGCCCCGACAGGCTTTCTGATCAACCTCTGCCAGCATGTGAAAACCTGAACCCGGGTATGATCGCCGCCCCGGTCCGTTTGGACCGGGGCGGCGATTTGAATCAGAAGAGTTCGTTGATATAATCCGTCAGCGCCTGGCGGTCGTAGTAGCTGGCCAGATCGTCGATGTAGCAGTCCGGCTCCACGCCCTGGTCGATGTCGTAGAAGGAGCCGTTTTTCAGGAAGGACATGCGGTAGGAGCCGGAAATCTGGAACATGGTGCCGTAGGCGGTCGTAAGCGGCTGCACCGTGCAGCTGCCGCCGCCGGAGGTCTTGCCGAGCAGCGTGACCCGCTGTGAGGACTTGAGCGCCGCGGGCACGAGATTGCCGCAGGAGAAGCTCAGCGGCGAGATCAGGCAGTACAGATGCTTACCGCGCACGGTGTCGAGATCGTCAAATTCGTGGTCGAGATTCAGGTCGACCTGGTAGACGGAATTGGACAGCGCGCCGGTGAAGGTGTTCTTGACGCTGAAGGAGGCCTCGCCCAGATACCAGGCCAGCACCGCCGCCGCCGCGTCGACCGCGCCGCCGCCGTTCACGCTCAGGTCCAGCACCACGTTTTCGATGGGGCTGTCCTCGCGGTTGATGCGGCTGTTGGCGTAGATCAGCAGGCCGACGGTATCGTCCGGCAGATCCTCCATGCTCGCGGCGGCGTAGAAGGCGGCGCTGTAGTAGTCGGAATCAAAGGAGTCGAAGGTCACATAAGCGGTGTTGCCCACCTCCTCATAGCCGGGTACGCCGTCCGGGTAATACAGACTGCGGGCCGCCTCGTAATCCAGAAGGTGGTCATCGTACTTCCGGTCCGCCGCGCCGCCGAGCTCCGGCACGTCGATCCCTTCGCAGAGACAGGAGATGCCGTTGAAGCAGGAGTGCAGGTCATCCAGATAGTAGGAGATCAGGTGGTAGAGCGCGGTGTCCGCATCCTCGGGGTCGCGGCTCAGCAGCGGCTCGTCAAAGCCGATCTGCCAGAAGAGCTGTGAGAAGTTTGTGATGTCATGGGTCTCCTTGAGCCCGTAGATGGAGTCCAGCAGCAGACAAAGCTCGTCGTAACTGTACTCCGCCAGGGCCTCGCTGCGCTGGCGGGAGGGGACGTCGTAATAATAGTCGCCCATCGCGGTGCGCTCGCCGTCCGCATCGAAGAAATAGCGGTCGCCGCCGAGCATAAGGGCCCTGCCGTTGAACACGAAGCTCTCATTCATCGGCACGGAGATCAGAAAATCGTTCAGCGTCTGGAAGGGGACGTAGTACTTTCCGTCCTGCCAGAGCATCGGGATGTGGTAGGCGTTCAGGTCCAGGGTGATCACGTCGCCGTAGCGGTCGAAGGACGCGCTCAGGTTGCGCCGGTAGAGCTGAGACGTGCCTTCCGCGTCAAAGTCGGACTCGGACACAAGGTCTATGAGCGTGGAGTCCGTGGACCCGTGGATGAAGGCGTCGTAGTCGCTGAATACGATGGTCCCGTTCTGAAAGTCAAAGTCAGCTGTGTAGCCGTTTTCCCGTTTGAAGCGAAACACGCTGCCCTTGCGGATGCAGCGCAGCGAATAGCCTTCGTCGCCCAGGTACTCCTGATTCATGATGATCAGCAGATGCGCAAAGTCCGAGAGCTCCGTATACGGCATATCCTGCGCGCCGTTTACGAAGTAGAGCGGGTAATCCTCCTCGAGGTAGGTGTCCAGGTCGCCGAAGTAGACGGTGTATTCCTTCTTCTCGACCGAAGGCGTTTCCGAATCTGCAAACGCGGCCGGCGCGAGCGCCTGGCAGAGGATCAGTGCGGCGATCAGAATGGCAAGCAATTTCTTCATGGTGTCCTCCTGAATCATATGATATTTTCTATTATAAAGCAAGCGGAGGCGCTTGGCAATCCGGGAATTGCGGAAAAGCCGTTGCCTATCCGGGGGCGCGTGTGGTATAATTACCCAGTAAATCCCCATGCGGGAAGCCTCGCCACAAAAAATAAAAACGGATTCACGGAGATTTACATGTGCATGAAATCCGGTTGCCGCGTGAGCGGCGAGGATTTCGCACACTTTTAAAATTCTATAAAAGCGTCGGCTTTTATAGGAAATCGAAATGGACAACATACAATGGAGATACAGAAATGATTCGCAGACTGTTCAGACAGATGATGCTCACCCAGATCGTCTCCGCCATGACGGTGACGCTGTGTATGCTGATCGACAGCGCCGTGATCGCCCGCCACCTCGGCGTGAACGCCGTGGCGGCCTACGGCTTTGCGGCCCCGGTGGTGCTCGCCTTCGCCGCGCCCGGCGCGATGATCTCCGCCGGCGTGCAGGTGGTGTGCGGCAGGGCCATGGGCAGCGGCGACCGAGAGGGCACGGACGCCTGCTTCACCCTCGCCCTCACGCTGTCGCTGGCGATCGCGGCGGTCGGCACAGCGCTGGTGCTGTGCTTCTCGGGGCCGCTGTGCACCCTGCTCGGCGCGGGCGTGCCCGGGTCCGGCGATCCCGCCTACATCCTCACAAAGCGTTATCTGACCGGCATGATCCTCGGCGTGCCGGCGTTTCTGCCGGTGCAGATCCTGGTGCCCTTCATGCAGATGGCCGGCAGGCGCAGGCGTCTCGTGGTCGCGGTGCTGCTCATGACGGCGAGCGACGTGGCCTTCGACCTTTTGAACGTCTATGTCTTTCACGGCGGGATGTTCGGCATGGGCGCCGCGTCCACGCTGAGCTATTACATCGCGCTTGTCACGGGCGGCGCGTACTTCCTGCGCAGGGACTGCCTCTTTCACTTTCGCCGCAGGGGCCTGCGCGCCGACGTGCTGCGGCCCATCCTGAAGGAGGGCGTGCCCACCGTCGTCAACCAGCTCAGTCTGGTGCTGCTGGTGCTGTTTTTGAACCACACCCTCAGCCGCATCGGGGGTAATATGGCCGTGGCGGCCTACTCCGTGATCTCCACCCTCAGCAATCTCTGCTATGCCTTCGGCTCCGGCATCGGCTCCGTCGCGCTGATGCTGGCCGCCGTCTTCTATACGGACGAGGACCGCGCCTCCCTGCACGCGCTCACAGCCGTCGCCTGCCGCAGCGCCGTCGTCGTTCTGAGCGCGGTGACGCTCGCCGTGCTGCTCGGGGCAAGGCCCGTGGTCGGGGTGTTTCTCGCGGACAAGACGAAAACCATGGCGCTGGCCGTGCGGGGACTGCGGCTCTTCGCGCTCTGCCTCGTGCCCAGCGCGCTGAACACGACGCTCAAGTTCTTCTACCAGGGGACGGGGAGGGTGCGGCTGATGGAGCTGATCTCCGTGCTCCAGAACTTCGCGCTGCCCGCGCTGGCGGCGCTCGCCCTCGGGCCGCTGTTTGCCGTGACGGGCGTCTGGCTCTGCTTTTTGTGCGGAGAGGGGGCGACGCTGCTGCTCATCTGCCTCTATGTCTGGCACAAAAATGCCCGCGTCAGCATCGACGCGGAGAGCTTCGCCCTGCTCCCGCCCGGCTTCGGCGCGGATGCGGACGACTGCTATCTCTGCAGCGTACAGAGCATCCCGGACGCGGCTGCCGCCTCGGAGGGCGCCATGGCCTTCTGCCGCGCCCACGGCCGCGACGGGAGGATGAGCGCGCTCGTCGCCCTCTGCATCGAGGAGATCACGGTCAACATCATCCGCTACGGCTTCGGAATGGACAGCCGCCGCCACAATATCGACGTGCGCCTGATCCTGCGGGAAGGGGAGAGCCTCATCCGCATCCGCGACGACTGCGCAAACTTCGACCCCGTCCACTATCTCGAACTGCACAGGCAGGACAATCCCGGCGCGCACCTCGGCATCCGCATGGTCATGGCGGCCGCCAGGGATGCGTCCTATCTCAACAGCTACGGTCTGAACAACCTGACCCTCCGGCTGTAGGCGGCGGGCCGCCATCGTACAAGGGGGCCGGGGAGAAGCCCGCTGATCGCCGTATTCAAGGGGAGGGGCCTGCGCCCCTCCCCTTGAATGTCTGTTTTTCTCTGCTGCGGGCCGCCTGCACGTTCAACGCCGCAGGTACTCCGACGAGACCGGAAACTCAAAATACGTGTCGGGGTAGGGCTCGTTTTGCAGGGAGAAGTGCCACCACTCGCAGAAGATGGGCGCAAAGCCGCTGCGGAGCATGGCGCGGCGCAGCAGCATCCGGTTGTCGTACTGCTCCTGCGTGATCCCCCGGTAGTCCGGATGGGACGCCTCGCTGAACAGGTCGAAGGGGCTGCCCATGTCGAGCTCTCTGCCCGTGCGCATGTCCAGCAGCGTGAGATCGACAGCGCTGCCGCGACTGTGGCTGGACTGCCTCGCGATGTAGCCCCGCGAAAAGAGCTCCTGCTTCGGCAGCTCCGGGTAGAAATAGGGCTTCATACGCACGTCCTGATCCTCGATGCCCCAGAGCACGAAGTGCTTGACCGCACAGGCGGGGCGGTAGGCGTCGAAGACCTTGAGCCGGTAGCCCTGAACAAGCAGCTCGCTGCTGACGACCTTGAGCGCCCGCGCCGCCTCGATCGTGAGCAGGGCGCAGGGCTCCTCGTACCCGTCGATCCGGTCGCCGATAAAATTGTAGGTGGAATAATAGCGGATCTCCTGTACAATCTGCGGCACGTAATCCGCCAGCAGGACGAAGCCGGAAGGGTCCATGGCTTCACTCGTATAATTTCTGCGCATTGTCGTTCCTCCCTCGCGTGATAATAACATCATATCAGAAGCCGAGGAAAAAAGCCACAAAAAATCCCCGGAGCGCCGTTTTTGACGCTCCGGGGATTATGCCTGCCGGGATCAGTAGTAGATATCGAGCGTTTTGCCGATGGGAATGGGAGAGTTCTCGGGGAGATTGTTCCACGCCCTGATCTGTGCCGCTGTGACATGGAATTCCGTCTCGAGCTTGGTCCAGCTGTCGCCGGACTTGGGGGTGTAGGGAAGAATCGTGCCGCCGGTCACCTGATCGAGGGACTCGTCACTCAGAGCCGCTTTATTCATAGCCATTTTTCAGTACCTCCGTTTTTTGGTTTGTTTTTGTTTCCGTACACAATATAGCACAGCTTTTGTCACACAAGTGTCACACCGTCGCCGCGCATTACCACAGGGATGCGCCGCAGTTGGGGCAGACATCGTAGGCCGAGGCGACCTGGCTGTAGCAGCTCGGGCATGTCACGGTGCTGGAGCCCGCGTAACCGCCCTGACCGAAGTCAAAGTCGTCACTGTAGTCGGAGCCCGCCCAGCCGCCGCCGTAGTCGGGCCAGTCAAAATAGTCGTAGCTGTAATCGTAGTCGTAATAATTGGAGCCCGCCCAGCCGTCGTCATATATGGGGGTGGGGTCCACGATCAGACCCTGGTTGCCGTAGATCGTCGCGGAGTAGATGTTGCCGGTGGTGGGGGAGTCGGTGTAGTAGACCACGCAGTCGGCACCCTCGTAGAAGTTGCCGATCACGTCGCAGAGCCACGAATCGACGAAGACCTGACTGCCGTTGGACAGATAGACGGCGTAGCCGCCGCCGCCCGAGTAGGCGGAGCCGCTCATGGAGCCGTAGATCGGCTGAGGCGTGTAGCCGTAAACGTCGATCTCGTAAACGGTGCTCTCGCTCGGGTAGTCGGTGTAGTACACGGTGCAGCTTGCGCCGTCAAGCTCGCCGCCGCTGATCCAGTTGACAAGGCCCGCGTTCAGGGTCAGGCCGAGACCGTTCTGCAGAACGACGTACACAGTGTAGGCGGTGTTGCTGTAGATCGTGCCGCTCATGGAGCCGTAGATCGGAGCCGGGGTGTAGCTGCCCTTGATGTAGCAGTAGGTGATGTCCTTGCCGTTATAGACCACGGACGCGGACGCGCCGTAGTAGAGATCGCCGTCCACATCGCAGAGGCTCCAGGGGATCACGGCATTGATGCCGTTCACGCTGACGGTCACGGTGCTGAAGGACCAGTCGCTCACGGTGCCGGAGTAGGTGCCGCTGGGCGTGGTCTTCTTCTGGCTGACGTACATGTAGGCCGTCGAGGTACGCGCGGTCTGGCCCTTGTAGGTAAAGGTGCAGTAGGCGCCCCAGTTGTTCAGGTCGGGGACGAGCTTCGCGATCGAGAGCGTCGTGCTGAGCTGGCCGGAGACCGGGCAGCCCGGGTACATGTTCTGGAAGTTCTGGATCGAGTACTCGCCGCCGTTCGGCGCGACCATGGTCCAGGTCAGGGAGTCAAAGGCGTTGGCGCAGGAGACGAAATAGGCGGTGTCGCCCTCGGTGCGGCTCTCATTGGTGGGGTTCTTGGTCACGTTGAGGTAGACCGGCGCGGGCGAGGTGCTGGGCGCGGGCGTCGCGGTGGGTGCGGGCGTCGCGCCGGGGGCGGGCGTCGCCAGCGGCTTGTCCAGCGCGGCGGGCTTGGGCACGGGGAAGTACTGCGGCGCGCTCTTTCTGCCCGTGAAGACCGAATAGCTGTCGACCAGACGGGTCAGGGAGTTCAGCTCCTCGCCGGGGAACCAGTCAAAGTTGGTGCTGCTGCGCTCGGTGCCGGTGAAGGCGCTGACGCCGGCGGCGTTGTACTGCTCGGGCGTGATGTCCTTGCCCTCAGAGTCCATGTGGCTGACGGTGCGGTAGCCGTTCTCCACAACGGTGTGCTCCAGCGCATAGGCCAGATAGCCCATGACGCCGTCCTTGAGACGGAAGGCGCTCTTGCTGGTGTAGACGTTGGTCGCGGAGAGGACCACGTTGTCGTAGAACAGGTAGAACCAGGAGTCGGACGAGAGATCATGATAGGTGTCGCAGCTGTCGGTGAGGATGTCGGGGAAGGACTCCTCCGGCCGCTTGTTCACCTGACATTCGGTGAGGCTGGTCCCGTCCCTGCTGACCTCCCAGATCCTCAGGTTGGTGGAGCGGTCCTGGGGATGCTGGCAGGCCGCGATGAACTCGATGCAGCCGTTGTGGTCGAGATCGGCCACCGTGTAATACCAGGTCAGCTCGCCGTTTTGCTGGCGCAGCTGGTCGACCTGGGAAAAGATCAGCGAGAGCTGGCTGTCGATATCCGCGGGCTCCTCGGCGAAGGCTGTGCCGGCCGCCAGAGAGAACAGCATCACTGCTGCCAGAAGAAGGCTGAGTGCACGTCTGTTTTTCATTGCTTTTCTCCTCTCATAGTTGGGTATTGTGAAATGCCGGGGAAATATGGTTTACAGATATACGTTAACATAATTTTTACCAAGTGTCCAGTATTTTCTTGCGGGCGGCATGTTTTTATTTTCACATCACCAGCGTCGTCAGGGCGACGCTCAGGGCGGTGATGAGGGACAGGGCCGCCAGCTGCTGCATACGGCTGGCCGCGAGAAGGCCGATGAATTCGCGCAGGAAGGCGTTCGGCCAGAAATACCATCTGGTGCGGCTGCCCATCCCGTCGATGTTCCAGCCTTCGTCGGAGGCCAGGATGCCGCCCCGGTAGACATGGTAGCTGGAGGTGGAGAACGCGACCTTCGCGGCGGGGTTCCGCGCCTCGATCAGCCTGCGGGAAAAGCGCAGGTTTTCCAGCGTGGTCTTCGAGGCGGTCTCCCGCAGGATGCTGTCCTCCGGGACGCCGCAGGACAGCATGTAGTCCGCCATGGCCTCGCTTTCGGACAGGGGCTCGTCATCCCCCCTGCCGCCGCTGGGGACCAAAACGGCAGTCCTGCCCGTGGCGGCGGCCTGCCTGCGCCAGAAGGCGACGGCCCGGTCCACGCGCCCGCGGATCAGCGGATAGAGTGTCCCGTCGGGCCGGATGCGGCAGCCGAGCACGATCACATAGTCCTTGTCATAGGCCGGCTCATGCCGGCCAGCCTTCAGCGCGTGGATCACCGTCGCGGCGAGCAGGCACTCGAGATAGACGAACACGCCCGCGTATGCGTTGAGCAGCACGTTTCGGAGCGGAAAGGTCAAAAGCGAGTATGACATCCAGATCCCGAAGGCCGCCCCGCCGACGATCGCCACGCCCACGCCGATGCCAAGCATGTTGGTCGGCCGCGCCCCCTCGTGCCGCATGAGCACAAGATTGCTCACCGCCAGCAGCAGGGAGAAGGCCGCAAGCGCCACCGCCGTCCAGCGCATGAAGGTCTGCGCCGAGACGATCATGCCGATGATCAGGGACCAGACCGTGCCCGCGTTCTCGCCGCGCAGGAAGGGCAGCACCGTGTCCACACGGAAGAAGCCCGTCAGCAGCAGAAAAAGCGCGACGCCCAGCTCCCCGGTCGCCCGGTAGGAGAAGAAGGCGGCCCGGCTCTGTCTGCGCGAGTCAAAAAAGAGGATCAGCGCAGCGCTCAGCAGAAACAGGGACAGACACGCGGTGAGATAGCCCCAGCCCGTGAAATTCCCGGTCACGCTGTCGCTCACGATCCCGAGGGGCAGGGAGCGCAGGGTCATGCGGATCTCGCTTGCGTAAAAGCTGTCGGGGCCGACGCCCTCCCAGCGCAGCACGCCCCCGGTCACGCCGTGCCTGAGCGGCACAAGGCGGAGAGCGAGCTCGTACCCGTCGCCGGAATACGCGCTGTCCGCGAGCTCCACGATCCCCTCCGGCTCCGTGCAGAAGGACATGCCCGCCGCCTCGGGCGGCACCTCAAAATAGAGCGTCAGCCCGCCGCCGCCGAACACGAGGCACAGCGCGAACACGCCTGCCCAGAGCGCAAAGGCGGCCGCCAGGCAAAGGTACAGCCGCCGCATCCTATTTCTGCGGGAAGAGGAGCTGCATCCCGGGCCTGAGCTGCTCGAGGGACTGGAGATTGTTCAGCTCCAGAAGCACGCGCAGCTTTGTCCCGTAGCGCGTGGCAAGCTCATACAGATCATCCCTGCTCTGCAGGGTGTATACGAAGGTGGGTCCGGTATATTTCCCGCCGACCACCCCGTCCAGTTCTTCGTCACTCAGCTTCATGCGATTCATTGCCATCTCTGTTTCTCCTGAATAGGTATAAAGGAAAATGTTCCCGGCGCTTTCGGGATTTTATATCGTACCGTCCGGCGGCTCAGCCCGCACTTCAATCCTCGTCAAACGACCAGCTGATCTCGTCGAGCTCGGCGTGCATGACCTCTGCCCAGCTGTACTGGCTCATGTAATCGCCCAGATAGCGGTAGCGGGACGCCTGCTTCTTTTCAAGCCAGTCGTAGAGATCGCACTCGATGCGCTCCGCCGCGATGGCGAGACTGCCGCGCTGCTTGATGAGGATGCCGCTGAGCTTCAGGCGCGAAAAGGTGTTCTGCAGATCCTGCCGGAGATTGGACAGGTAGGAGCTCTTCTTCTCGGGGTCGCCGTCGTCCTCCCAGAGGGCGGCGATGATCTCGCCGTTGGTGGTCTGCGCGCCCCGGTTGTTGACGAGCAGGGCGACGATTTCCTTGGTCCGCGAGTATTTGAAGGCCACGGGCGCCCCGTCCACGAAGAGCTCAAAGTTTCCGAAGGTCTGGGCGAAGACGCGCTTCTCCCGCTTTTGTACCGCGGGGTGGCGCAGAT
The DNA here is from genome assembly GCA_902779945.1 of Oscillospiraceae bacterium. Classification (GTDB taxonomy): domain Bacteria; phylum Bacillota; class Clostridia; order Oscillospirales; family Oscillospiraceae; genus Limivicinus. Next base: position 217,942 of record CACZDN010000008.1, read on the forward strand.
CGTCCAGCTCGCGCTTCATGGTCGCCTGCGTCGGCGGCTTGAGAAGATAGCCGCTGGCGTGCTGCACCATGGCCTCATAGCCCCTGTCGCTGTTCTCCGCGAGATAGATGAGATTCACGTAGGGATAGAGCTCCTGGAGATACTGGCCGAGGTCGAGACCGTCCAGCTCCGGCATGTCCACGTCGAGCAGCGCGATGTCGATCTCCTTCCCGCGCGCGGCGGCCAGGGCCGGCAGGCCGTTGTCAAAGCTCAGAAGCTCCGCCTCCGGCGCAAGCTCCCGCAGCAGCACGAGCGCGCGCAGCGACTCCTCGTTTTTCAGAACGCTCAGAATCGTCATGCCTCTTCACCTCCGGGCAGATCGCAGCCGGACAGCTTGCGGATCTTCTGCCGCCGCCGCTGCTCGCGGCTCATGATCAGGGGGTTGAGCTCCCCGACGAGCAGCATCCCCTCGCCGGAGGCGGCGGTCTCGTGGAGAGGGCCGGCGCTGAGATCGGCGATGACCAGCGCGGCGAAGCGGTCGTAGTTGTCCTCGTCGATCACCGGGAAGTGGTGCTGCATCCGGTACCAGTGCCCGGGATCGTAGCGCAGCTCGCCCACATACAGGCGGTCGGCTGTCGCCTCCACATCCTCCGGCGTGGCAAGCTGCCCCGCCGTCGCGCCGAGATCGTCGCAGAACAGCATCGAATAGGCCCGCAGGATCTGGTTTCGCACCGTGTAGCGCCGGCCGTTGCGCTCCACGGCGGTGTCCATGATGCGGTAATAGGTATTCTGTGCCTCCTCGCTCTCCTCAAAGCGGAGGATGGCCTCGTAAAAGCTTTTGTCGATCAGGGGATGCGCCATGCATGCGGACTCCTTTCACCGGAAATTTGGAGATAATCGTGTGCTCATTATACCACACGCGACCGTGAACGCAATAAAAACATCCCTTCCATTCCGATTGCAGGATGGAAGGGATGCCTTGCCGCCCGGATCAGCCGAGCAGGCCGTTTACGATATCCTGCACCAGCGCGGGATCGTAGCCCGCCGCCCGGAGGGCATTGATGCGGAACTGGTTGTTGCCGTAAGCGCCGTCGATGACGCTGCGCGCCACCTTGTCGTAGCCTCTGGACAGGCCGTTGACCAGGTTCTGCACGGTCCGGTAGTCGTAGCCCGCCGCCGCGAGTCTCGCCTTGCGCTCCTCACCGTCGCCGAACTTGCCGTTCATCACGTCATAAGCCGCCGCGAGATCGCGGGTCATACCGCCGGCCACGCCGCCGAGGGTCTCGTCGCTCAGCTTCTCAACAGAAATTCTATCGCTCATGTGTGATTCCTCCTCTGTATCTGTCAGGCGTTATTATCGGTTTCTCCTGCTTTCGGGCACAGGATAGCACAGGAAACGTCACACAAATGTCACACGGGTCAGTCCAGTGTCGCGGCGTCGCCGAGACCGCTGAACGTGACGGAGCTGACCGTCAGCGGGCCGAGGGTCTCGTATGCGTCGAAGTCCTCGCCGGGCTCCGGCTCCCCGTCAAAGACGACCGTGTACTTGAACGGCCCTTTCGTCAGATAGAACTCCATGGTGTCGAGCTTGTAGCCGTAGCTCTGCCAGCCCTCGTCCAGAAGCTCCGCGCCCGTCCGGCCGACCAGCTCGTCCAGTTCCGCCTGCGTCGGGATCAGATTGCTCAGGTTCTCCACTCTCTCGATCTGCAGCGGGGAGACAAGCTCCCTCCGGCGCGCGTCGTAGCTCTCGTCGTAGTCGAGGGCCCAGATCTCCGCCGCGGTCTCCGCGCTCAGTGGTGCGACCGCGCGGTAGTACACGCCGTCAAGCAGAAAGACGCAGACGAAGGCGTTCTCATACGCCGCGGACTGGTATTCGGGCGAATCGAGAGCCAGCGTGTCGCCGACGGTTTTGATCGCCTCGATGCCCTTTGCCAGCTCCGGTGAGGGCGTTGGGGAGGGCGCCGTGTTCAGCCGCGGGAGAGCGGGAAACGAGCAGCCCGCCAGAGCGGTGGCCGCGAGAACAAGCGCGAGCGCAAGGGACAGGGTTCTTTTCATTGGTGTTACCTCCTGATTGGCATGATGTGTTGATTATAATGATCATCGCATGGCGAATGATTCTGAAAACCATTCGCGCGATGCTCATTGTAATGAATAGTTGGCGCCGCAGCCATCCTGCGGCGCCGAGCAGCTTTGCGGCTCGGCCAAACGCCGTGCGGCGTTTCGCCTGTAACCATTATAACAGGAGGCAGAAGACAAAAAGCGCGAACCCTGTACCCCGGTCCGCGCAAAAAAAGAGGCTGTCTCAAAACAGTTGCCGCGCTGTCATCCCGAGAACAGAGTGACGAGGGATGACGCGGTGTTTTGAGACAGCCGCATGCGTATTGTGCGGTGTTGCCTTTATTTATTATGGCGAGGCTTGCCGCATGGGGGTTTACTTCTTTGCCACGATCCTGGCGGCGCGGCGGCCGAAGGTCATGGTGCGGCCGCAGGCAAGGCCGGTGAAGAGGTTGGGATAGGTCTGGGAGAAGAAGCCGCCGGAGCAGTCGCCGGTGGCGTAGAGGCCCTCGATGGGGGTTCCGTCCTCGCGGATGACCTGCATATCGGTGTTGATGCGGCAGCCGTTGAGCGTGGTCAGGTGCCAGGCGCAGGTACGGATGCCGTAGAAGGGAGCGGTGTCAACCGGAGTCATGCGGTGGGCGGATTTGCCGTAATCCTCGTCCACGCCCTTGGCGCACAGAACGTTGTAGCGCGCCACGGTCCTGGCAAGCTCGTCGGCGGGAATGTTCAGCTTCCCGGCCAGCTCCTCGATGGTGTCGGCCTTCTGGAGGTAGCCCAGCGCGAGGTGGGAGTTCTCGCCCTCGGTCATCTGGCCCCAGACGTAGTCATAGGGCATGTTGCTCTCGGCGCCGTTGGGGAACTTGAAGAGGCGGCAGCAGCCGACCTCGTCAAACTGCTCGCAGTACTGCTTGTTGTTCGCGTCGAAGATGTCCACATAGGTGTGGTTGGGCTGCATGTACATGGAGTGCAGCATGAACTCATAGGGACCGGACTCGTTGCAGAAGCGCTGGCCCTTGAGGTTTACCTTGAGGAAGGGCTGCTCGCCGAACCAGTACCACTTGCCGTTGGTCTTGTAGCCGGCGGTCTCGTCGGGCAGGACGGAGCAGCGGTTGAACATCATGGAGGCGTGGGTCGGGTCGAGCTCCGCGCCCGCCCAGAGCATGGCCTTGATGCCGGAGCCGTCGGCCGTAGAGCCGATGGGGACATTGGCCTTCATCTTCATGGTCTGGGGCTGGAGAGCCAGCATCATGTCGGTATTGGTGGCATAGCCGCCGGTGGCCATGATGACACCCTTGGAAACCTTGACGCGGACATAGCCGCCGTTTGCCTCGTCCCTGGCGATGACGCCGGTGACCTTGCCGCTCTCATCCTGCTCGAGCTTGACGAGCGCGGTCTGGAAGCGCCAGTCGACATTGCCGGTGGCGTCGCAGAAGTCCCGGAAGGTGGAGCTGGTGGACACGTTCTTCTCCTGGCCCTGCTGGGTCTTGTGGGGGCTGTGGCCGGTGGCGAAGGCTTTGTCGCGCTCGGGATGCTCAAGATCGCCTACGCCGCCCTCAAGGCTCATGTACCAGTCGCCGGTGGACTCCATAAGATCGGTGAGCCAGTCCACAAGCTCGCCGGAGTTGTCGATCCAGACCTTGACAAGGTCGGAATCCACATAGCCGCCGGCGTAGCGGACAATCTCCTGCAGAGCCTCGGTCCTGTCGATTTTGAACTCGGGGTACTGTGCGAAGGAGGCGCGCTGGAGCCTGGAGTCGATGGAGCCGATATCCTCGCGGATGCCGGTGGGAGCCTCGCGCTTCTCAATGACGAGAACCTTTGCGCCCTCCTCCGCGGCGGTCATGGTGGCGATCCAGCCGCCGGTGCCGCAGCCGACAACCAGGACCTCGGTCTCAAGCTCCTCCTTGATGTCCGCCTCGGCGATCTCGGGAGCCTGGCCAAGCCAGTCCGCGTTCGCGGCGGGGGCGGCCTCCTGCACGACGACGGCCTTGCCGCTGGCCTGGGAGATGCAGTCCGCAACAGCCTTCTTGACGGCGTCGGACGTGACGGTCGCGCCCGAGACCGCGTCGACCTCAACGCCCTGGGCGGCGAGGACGGCCTGCTCCATCTGTTCGCCGATGGCGCCGCCGATACTCGGGGTCTCGCCGGAGACGTCGATCTTCACATCGGTGATGGCGGTCTCGGAGAAGGTCATGGTGACCTTCACGTCGCTTGCGATGCCCTTGGCGCTGGCCACATAGGTGCCGGGCGTGTAGAGCGCCTTCGCGTCGTCGGCAAAGGCGGCGATGCCGGTGGCAGAGCCGAGCGCGACGGCGGCAGTGCCGGCGAGTGCGCCCTTCAGAAAGTCGCGGCGGGAAATGTTTTTCATGTGTTCTCTCCTTTAAATATTGAAATCTTTTGGAATTTCTGCTTCCAGTATACAGGGCATATGCACCCGGGGTCAAGAACTTTTTCATCCCATACAGGGGTTTATTTTACCAAACGGCCCGATTTCGCCACATATTACAGGGGTAGGAATTGCCGGCCGCCCCGCCGCCGCTCTGGCGATCCGTGCCTCCGGCGGATTTGCCGCGTCAGTCCGCCGGCCTGAGCACCATCGCGCTGCGCGGAGGGAGGCAGACGCTGAGGGCGGGGCTGCGCTGGCCCGGGACGCAGGCGGAGAGCGTCTCGTGGCTGATGTTGTCGAAGCCGCCGTAGCAGCCGTCGTCCGTGGTGAAGAGGACCGCGTGATCCCGTCCCGTACTTACGGGGATGATATAGTCCTGCCGCGTGTGGACGGGGTCAAAATTGAACACGAAGACCAGACCGCCGCGCTCGAAGGCGAGGATGTGGTCGTCCTGGCTCAGACGCAGGAGGTGGGCCGTGCCGTCGGCGAGGATGTTGTGCTCGCGGAAGGCGTGGATCATGTCGCGGTCGAAGAGATTGAGCTGGCCGTATTTCAGGTAGCCGTTATCCGCAAGGCTCCACTGGCGGCGGCAGTATTTGTAGGACCAGTCGTTGCCCTCGCGCGGGAAGTCGATCCACTCGGGATGGCCGAACTCGTTGCCCATGAAGTTGAGGTAGCCGTTGCCGCCGGCCGCGGCGGTCAGAAGGCGCAGCATCTTGTGCAGGGCGACGGCGCGGTCGATGACCTCGTTGTGGCAGCACCTGTCCATGTCGGTGTACATGCGGGCCCCGGCCAGACGGAAAATGATGGTCTGGTCACCGACAAGGGCCTGGTCGTGGCTCTCCACATAGGCGATCGTGGCGGCGAGCCGGCCCGTCAGCTCGTTCCAGATGTAGGCGAGACCCCAGTCCTCGTCCTTCACCCAGCGGACCTGTCTGGTCCACATGTCGGGCAGTCCCATCGCGAGGCGGTAGTCAAAGCCGATGCCGCCGTCGGAGACCTTGACGGTCATGCCCGGCATACCCGACATGTCCTCCGCGATGGAGATGCCGTCGGGCCGCAGCTCATGGATGAGCTCGTTTGCCAATTGCAGATAGGTGATGGCCTCGGTGTCGGTATTGAGCGAGAAGTACATTTTGAGATTCGTGAACGCCGCGCCCAGGCCGTGGTCGTGGTAGAGCATACTGGTCACGCCGTCGAAGCGAAAGCCGTCGAAATGGTACTCCTCCATCCAGAACTTGAGGTTGGAGAGCAGGAAGTGGATGACCTCGTGCTTGCCGTAGTTGAAGCACTTGGTATCCCAGGCGGGGTGATCGCCCGCCCTGCCGGCGCGGAAAAACTGGGTGTCCGTGCCGTCGAAGCGGTTGATGCCCTCGACGGTGTTCTTGACCGCGTGGGAGTGCACCACGTCCAGCAGCACCGCAATGCCCATCTCATGGGCCCTGTTCACGAGATACTTCAGATCCTCCGGGTACCCGAAGCGGCTGGAGGCGGCGAAGAAGTTCGACACCTGGTAGCCGAAGGAGCCGTAGAAGGGGTGCTCCATGACGGCCATGATCTGGATCGTGTTGTACCCGAGATACTGCACGCGCGGCAGGACGCTGTCGGCAAACTCGCGGTAGGTGCCGACGCGCAGCTCCTCCGTTGCCATGCCGACGTGGGTCTCGTAGATGAACAGGTGCTCGTCGCGACGGAAGCCCGCGTCCGTCCAGGGGTAGGGCGTCGTGGGGTCCCAGACCTCGCAGATCCAGTCGAAGCTGGTCTGATCCTGAACGACGCGCCGGGCGTAGAGCGGGATATGCCAGGTGAGCTCCCCACCGTTTCGGACGACGGTCTTGACGCGCGACCCGTCGTGCAGGGTCTCTTCGGGCAGGCGGAGCTCCCAGCTTCCGCCGCCGATGGGGTTCATGGGGTTTGCGGTGGCGTCCCAGCCGTTGAACTCCCCGCTGAGATAGAGGGCGTCTGCCCCGGGGGCCCATTCGCGGTAGACCCAGCCCTCCGCCGTGTGGTGGAAGCCGTAATACTCGTGGGCGTTGGCAAAGTCTCGGAGCCTGCCGCCCCCCGTCAGCGTCCCGCGGGTGCGGTAATAATTGTCCATGCGCAGGTTGATGTCCCGCTCAAACGGGCGCAGCGCGCTGTCCCTCTCCACAATCGGATACACGTCTCGTCCTCCTCCGTAAAATGCTGTTGGGCAGTAAGCCGGGCTTTTTACTATTTTACCAAACGGCCCGGCCGCTGTAAACAGTCACTTTGTCGCTTTTGTATGAATATAAAAAGTGAAAAAGATGTCACGGGCGTTTCATAGAACCCGCTCAGGGAGTTCAGAGGGGCCTCGGTCTCTCTGATCGTTCGCCTCGCAAGGCGAAAAACCTTCTCGCTTCGCAAAATGCCATCATGGCATTTTTGTGAAATAAGGAAAAAATGAAAAGCCCTGTTTTCTTTTGCGGCGGGCCATGCTACAATAACGACAGAGAGAAAACCAGCGGCGGGGGAGTGGGCGCATGGCAAATCAAAATACCGGCTCCGGCTATGACCGGGAGCATCTTGGCCTGATGAGGCGGATCAGGATCGCGGTGGGGCTGATCGTCCTGGCGGCGGTCGTGTTCGGACTGCTGCTGGGCTTCGCCGTCCTGCGGGACGACGGGATGCGCCCCGATTACAGGAGCGGCCGCCCGATCGTATACCTGCGCACGGCGCACAGCTTCCGCCGGGGCGACCCGGTGGTCCTGCGCCTGCCGGACGGGAACATCGCCGTGCGCCGCGTGGTGGCGACCTCCGGCGACAGCGTGGACCTGCGCGGCGGCATCGCCTACATCAACGGTCTGGCCGAGCGCGGCAGCTACAGCTTCACCCGCACCGACCCGCGCCCGGACGGCCCGGCCTATCCCATCATCCTCCGCGCGGGCGAGTACTTCGTCCTGGGCGACGCGCGGGAGGATGCGGTGGATTCCCGCAGCTTCGGCGTGGTGCGCACAGCCGATCTCCTCGGCCGCCCGCTGACCTGATAGCGGCATCGCGAAGCGCGTGCCGCGGCTCCGGGCGGTCCTGTTACTTGTGAAAACGACGGTTTTTCTACGCTTTTCCTGTTATGAGGTTCCGATTATTCGGATACAATGCCAATTGCAAAGACGCCCGTTTCGTGTTAATATTTTGACGATCCAAAAAGAAGGAGTTGAATGGATTTGAGCAGAGAATACCCTGTTATTGACAGCCTCGAACGCCTGGAGGAAGAGATCGCCCGCGTGAAGAAGGCGCAGGCGCTCTATGCGACGTATACCCAGGAGCAGGTGGACCGCATCTTCCTCGCGGCGGCCACGGCGGCCAACAAGGCCCGCATCCCGCTTGCGAAGGCCGCGGTCGCGGAGACCGGCATGGGCATCGTCGAGGACAAAGTCATCAAGAACCACTTCGCCGCGGAGTATATCTACAACGCCTACCGCGACACGAAGACCTGCGGCGTGATCGAGGAGGACAGCGCCTACGGCATCAAAAAGATCGCCGAGCCGCTGGGCCTTGTGTGTGCCATTATCCCCACCACGAACCCGACCTCTACCGCCATATTCAAGACGCTGCTGGCCCTCAAGACCCGCAACGGCATCATCATCAGCCCGCACCACCGCGCGAAGAGCAGCACGGTCGAGGCGGCAAAGCTCGTCCTGGAGGCCGCGGTCGAGGCCGGTGCGCCCGAGGACATCATCGGCTGGATCAGCGCCCCCTCGCGCGAGATGACCCGCCTTCTCATGAAGGAGTCCGACATCATCCTCGCCACCGGCGGCCCCAGCATGGTCAACGCGGCCTATTCCTCCGGCACCCCGGCCCTGGGCGTCGGCGCGGGCAACACCCCCGCCATCATCGACGACACGGCGGATATCCTCCTGGCCGTGAACTCCGTCATCCACTCCAAGACCTTTGACAACGGCATGATCTGCGCGTCCGAGCAGTCCGTCGTCGTCCTCGACGGCGTGTACGACCAGGTCCGGCGCGAGTTTGCCGCGCGGGGCTGCTATTTCCTCCAGGGCGAGGAGCTGGACAAGGTGCGCAAGACCATAATCATCAACGGCTCGCTCAACGCCGCCATCGTCGGCCAGTCCGCCGCGAAGATCGCCGCCCTCTCCGGCGTCACGGTCCCCGAGGGGACCAAGATTCTCATCGGCGAGGTGGAGTCCACCGACAAGGAGGAGGAGTTCGCACACGAGAAGCTGTCCCCGGTCCTCGCCATGTACCGCGCGAAGGATTTCGCCGACGCCGTGGACAAGGCCGAGGCGCTCATCGAGGGCGGCGGTCTCGGCCACACCTCCTCGATCTACCTGGACGTCTCCAGGGGGCAGGACAAGCTTGCCGCCTTCCAGGCCCGGATGAAGACCTGCCGCATCGTGGTCAACACCCCGTCCTCCCACGGCGGCATCGGCGATCTGTACAACTTCGCTCTGGCCCCGTCGCTGACGCTGGGCTGCGGCTCCTGGGGCGGCAACTCCGTCAGTGAGAACGTGGGCGTCAAACACCTGCTGAACATCAAAACCGTCGTCGAAAGAAGGGAGAACATGCTCTGGTTCCGCGCCCCCGAGAAGATCTATATCAAGAAGGGCTGCCTGCCCGTGGCATTGGGCGAGCTGAAGGACATGGGCAAGAAGCGCGCCTTCGTCGTCACCGGCCCGCACCTCTACAAGACCGGCGCCGCCGCTCCCATCTTTGAAAGGCTCGAGCAGCTTGGCATCCAGCACACCTGCTTCTTCGACGTGCCGAACGACCCGACCCTCGCCTGCGCGCGGGAGGGCGCAAAGCAGATGGCCTCCTTCAAGCCCGACGTGATCATCGCCCTGGGCGGCGGCTCGCCCATGGACGCGGCCAAGATCATGTGGGTCCTGTACGAGCACCCCGAGGCCGACTTTGCCGACATGGCCATGCGCTTCTCCGACATCCGCAAGCGCATCTACAAGTTCCCGAAGATGGGCGAGAAGGCGTACTTCATCTGTGTCCCCACCTCCGCGGGCACCGGCTCCGAGGCCACGCCCTTCGCCGTCATCACCGACGAGACCACCCATATCAAGTATCCGCTGGCGGACTACGAGCTCATGCCCAACATGGCGATCGTCGACGTGGACTACCACATGACCGCCCCGAAGGGCCTGACCGCCTCCTCCGGCATCGACGCCGTGTCCCACGCACTGGAGGCCGTCGCCTCCGTCATGGCCACGGAATACACCGACGGCCTTGCGCTCCAGGCGCTCAAAAACCTCTTCACCTGGCTGCCCGTCGCCTATGCCGACGGCAGCGATGTCAAAGCTCGCGAGAAGGTCGCCAACGCCGCCACCATGGCCGGCATGGCCTTTGCCAACGCCTTCCTCGGCGTGATGCACTCCATGGCCCACAAGCTGGGCGCCTTCCACCGCATCCCCCATGGTCTTGCCAACGCTCTCATGATGGACGAGGTGCTGCGCTTCAACGCCTGCGAGGCGCCGACCAAGATGGGCACCTTCCCGCAGTACGACCACCCGCACACCCTCGCACGCTACGCCATGGTGGCCGACGCCCTGGACTGCGGCGGCGATACGGACAGTGATAAGCTCGAGGCGCTGATCGGAAAGATCGACGAGCTCAAGGCCGCCATCGGCATCAAGCCGACAATCCGCGACTACGTGGAGGACGAGAATGCCTTCCTCGCCACGCTGGACGAGATGACCGAGCAGGCCTTCGACGACCAGTGCACCGGCGCCAACCCCCGCTACCCGCTCATGGGCGAGATCAGGCAGATGTATCTCAACGCATACTACGGCAAGAAGTTTCAGGAGACGGCCAAGCCCGACGCCGCTCAGCTTGAAGGGAGAGAATGAGTATGAACCTCGATAATGTGATTGCCGAACGCAAGAATAAGACGATCTACCGCGACGGGGACAGATGCATCAAGGTCTTCAACCACAGCTTCTCCAAGGCGGACATCCTCAACGAGGCGCTGAACCAGGCCCGCGTGGAGGACATCGGCCTGAACGTGCCGAAGATCGACGAGGTCGGCACCGTCGACGGCAAGTGGGCCATCATTTCCGAGTATGTGGAGGGCACGACCCTGTCCCACCTCATGCGCGACGATTCCGCGAACACGGACAAGTACCTCGAGATGATGGTGGACGTCCAGACTCTGATCCACACCAAGCGCTGCCCGCTGCTGAGCCGGCTCAAGGACAAGATGAACCGCAAGATCCTCTCCGCCGATCTGGACCCCGTGACCCGCTACGAGCTGCTGATCCGTCTGGAGGGCCTGCCCACGCACGACAAGCTCTGCCACGGCGACCTCTGCCCGTCCAACATCATCCTCACGCCGGCGGGGGAGCTCTACGTCATCGACTGGGCCCACGCCACCCAGGGCAACGCCTCCGCGGACGCGGCCCGCAGCTTCCTGACCTTCCACCTGCGCGGTGAGGCCGACCTGGCCGACAGGTACCTCGACCTCTTCTGCGAGAAGAGCGACATCGAGAAGAGCTACGTCCAGAAGTGGATGCCGATCGTAGCCGCCTCCCAGTCCGTCAAGGGCAACCTCGAGGAGCGCGACTTCCTCCTCCGCTGGGCAAACGTCGTGGACTACGAATAAGCACACGGACGTTTCATAAAATCCCCCGGGGAGTTCAGAGGGGCCTCAGCCCCGCCGGTTTTTCGCCTTGCAAGGCGAAAAACCAATAAATCCGTTTTTTTTGCGGTGGTGTGTACCTCAAAAAAACACCGCTCAGCCTGCAAATGCGCGCGCGTCCCCCGCAAGCGAGTGCGCGCAGCAGGCTGCAAGCCTTCTTGTTTCGCGAAAATGCCCAAAGGCATTTTTGAAACGAACCTGCGATAAGCAAAAAAACACTTGACATTCTCTGCTCTCTGTGCTATTCTTTATAAGCTCAGTAGAGCAGAGAACAATATCGCGGGGTAGAGCAGCTGGTAGCTCGTCGGGCTCATAACCCGGAGGTCGTTGGTTCGAATCCTTCCCCCGCAACCACTAAAAAGACCGGTTTCAAATCGAAACCGGTCTTTTTCCGCACTTTTTGAGGATGTTTAATTTTGACGTTTTTCCGATAGTTCAACTTTAATTCAACTCGGCCTCAAAAATCACGCTTTTTTGAGGAATATGTCTGCCAAAATATCGGCGTTCTGCTGGTCGGCGTCTTCGATGACATGAGCGTATATGTTCGCCGTGGTGGACGGCTGAGCATAAGACGCTGAAGTTCACTGAACCGCTTTTCACTATCGATCAGATGCCAGAGAATAATTGGCTTATACTTTCCACCAATGAAGCACATGGACGCTTCTATCGTGCAGTTGAATTCTCGCTTCTTCTTCATGACGCGCTCCTATAGTATCAAATTTGATAGTATATATCAGATTTTTGTGTACTTGCTTATGCAAGCTATATTATGTACAATAGAACATAGTCCCTGAATTGTCAACCAGAGGAGAAACGGAAGTATGCAAGAGCTACGTTTTGCACTGAAAAGTACAATCCCTATCTTTTTCACCTATTTATTCATTGGCATCGCCTTTGGCATACTCACCGTCGACGCCGGGTACGGTGTGTTGCTGTCCGTCGCCTCCGCGTTCTTCATCTTTGCGGGTTCCATGCAGCTGGTGATGATCCCCATGATGACCTCCGGGGCTTCGCTGGCCACACTGGCACTGATGACCTTCTTTATCAACGCACGCCACATCTTCTACGGCATCAGCTTCGTAGAGCGTTTCCGCAAAATGGGCTGGCGTGGCGTGTACATGATCCTGACGCTGACGGACGAGACCTACTCCGTGCTCTGCTCGATACAATACGAACCCGGATTGGACGAGAACAGGGCGACTTTCTACATCGCCCTGCTCAATCACCTCTACTGGATATTCGGCTGTCTGGTCGGCGCGTGCGTGGGCAGGCTGTTGCCCTTTGACATGACGGGGATCGACTTCTCCGCCACCGCCTTTTTCCTGGTCGTCGTCATCAACCAGTGGCGGCAGTACCGAACCAAGCTGCCCTTTCTCACTGCCGCCACCTGCGCGCTTGGCTATTACCTCCTGCTGGGGAAGGACTATTTCCTCATTCCCACTCTCCTTACCTGCCTGCTTGCTCTGCTCGCGCTGCGCAAGCCCATTGAAGCAAAGGAGGGACGAGAGAATGCCTGAGACGCTGTACTCCATCGCGGCCATCGCCGTAGTGGCCCTCGTCACATGGAGCCTTCGTGCCACACCATTTATATTGTTCGGCAGCCGTCCGCTGCCTGATCTGATGCGTTATCTCGGAAAAGCTCTTCCGCCTGCCATCATGACCGTACTCGTCATTTACTGCCTGCGCAATGTTTCCTTTGCTCATTTCCCGTTCGGCATCCCGGAGATTGCCGCCTGTACGCTGGTGGCGCTTTTGCATATCGTCAAAAAGAATATGTACCTGTCCATCATTGCCGGAACTGTTTGTTACATGGTGTTAGTCCGAGTCCTATGACAAGGTTCACCGGGGCAATTCAATTATGAGGATTGAGCCTATAGCTATAAAAACAGGTGTACTTCGTAAGTGGAAAGAAAGCCCAGCCGCTAACCTGCTCACTGTGAGCAAGAAAGCCGCTGGGCTCTCGTCATTCACATTATTTCAGCTTTAATCCATCCTTGAACGCTTCTCCGACTCTGCCGCCAACCTTGTAGTAGCCATGGGTATAGGGGTCGAAGGCAATAGCCTCAAGGGAGTCGATGTCGATCTTGCCATCCTTCATGTTGGCTTCCTCGACGGAGGTTCTCACGACCTTCCCGATCACGCCCAGACCGGTCTCATCGCTCTGGTATTCGACAAACTCACACTCAATAGCAACTGGCAGTTCGTTTATGATCGGCGCATCCACCAGTTCTGACTTAACAAAGGTCATGCCGGATTTTTCAAACTTTCTCGGCTCTTTGTTTCCGCTGACCACACCGAACCAATCCGCCTCCAGGACGTGCTTCGCGTCAGCGAGGTGGACGACAAAGCCCTTCCGTGCCTTGATGTTCTGCACGGTTCGATGCGTCTCCGTCAGGTTCAGCGCCACCATATCCCGGTCGAGCATGGTTCCCCAGGCGGCGTTCATGACATCCACGCTTCCATCTTCGTTGAAGGTGGAAATGAGAAGGACGGGCATCGGGAAAATGGCCTCTGTGGTCTTGATCTGCTGCTTCATGGTCTGGTTCCTCCTGATTCATTTGCTGTTGCGTTTTCACATGAATAATGGTATCATAGAACCATCGAAATATCAAGTACCTACATCTACGTAAGGTACTTACACGGAGGTAAGCGTGGATAAGAAATCAATCAGTGAGGCGGATTTTTATGAAACGGGATATAGCTACACGCTGTCGCTCATTTCAGGAAAATACAAGCCCATTATACTCTACTGCCTGATGGAGTATGAGCCCGTGCGGTTCAATGAGATGCAGCGATACCTGAAAAAGGTCGCGGACAAAACACTAAGCCAAAACCTGAAGGAACTGGAAGCGGACAATCTCATCATCCGCAAAGTGTTCGATCAGATTCCCCCGAAGGTAGAGTATTCATTATCAGAGCGTGGACGCTCTCTGGTAAAGGTGCTTGATAAGCTGTGTGATTGGGGAAATGAAAACAGGATATAACAAAGCCCAGCCGCTAACCTGCTCGCCGCGAGCAAGAAAGCGACTGGGCTTATATCATTTTCATGCCTCCATAGGTCCATTTTCATCTGCGTTTTTGAAGGTGGGCTTTGCCAGCTGCTCCCACTCCTTCTTCAAAATCGCATATTGCACTGTGTTCTCATACAGCGGCGTGCCGTCCGAGTTTTTGATGAAGCTCACAAAGTCCATGAACAGCCCCTCCCTCCGCATGCCGAGCCGCTCACACAGATGCCGGCTTGGCAGGTTCGTATCCTCGGTATAGGCATAGATGCGCCGGATGCCCTTCTGGAAGAACAACCAGTCATAGTACGCATGAGCCGCCTCATGTGCGTAGCCTTTACCGCCATATTTGAGATTCAGCATCCAGCAGGGGCTGAATGTGTCCATCGTTTCATCTTCCGGATTTGTCCCCTCCGGATGCCCAAAAAGCTCCCCGACAACTTTGCCGGACTCTTTCAGAACAATGGCGAGATAGAATTCATCCTTCGCCCGCTTCTCCATCTCAGTCTTTGCCGAATCCAAAGAGTCCAGTTTCATGCAAGCAAAGCAGTTCACAGCGGGAACCGCCAAATACTCAAACACATCAGCGGCGTCATCGGAGATAAACGGGCGCAGAATCAGCCTCTCCGTCACGAGCGTTCTCGAAAGGATGCCGTCCAGTGCGGCCTTCAGCTTTTCGTACCGTTCCTTCTTCTCTGGCTTCAAAAAGTGGACGTTGCGCTCCTGCTCCGGGCAGTTATCATAGTCCAGCTTTTGGTCCCTAAACTGCTCGCTGGTCAGGTCAAACACACAGTCACCGACTACGTTGAAACAGTGGTAGTTTCCATCTTCCAGCGGCACGCCGCAGACCTTCCCGCCGAAGATATCCTGTATGAGAAAAGCTGTGATGGAGCACTGACCGAGCGTCCTGTTCTCCGGTGTCCATTCAGATCTCATCCTCGGAGCACAGGTATTGGCGCACCAGATCCCGGAAAGCAGGTCGTAATAGTTGCGGGGTGTCAAGCCGTGGGAATCAGTTATGGTTGCCGTTTGCCAGCCGTAGAAAGTGTAGCTCATCTTTCCAGCTCTCCTTTATATCTACCGATTCCTCCTATGCTCTTTACCGTGTATCCCATGCTCCTCAGTATCCTCGCCGCCCGCTTGCTGCGTGTTCCGCGCAGGCAGTAGAGGAACAGGGGCTTGCCTTTCGGGAACGTTGTCTGTTTGATGGTTGAGAGGGGCTCATTCACAGCGTTGGGAATATGCCCAGAAGCAAACTCATTCACTTCCCGAACATCAACCAGGATGGCGCCTGGTGTAGCGCGGTACTCCTCCATGCCTCTATTGATGTTTCCGAATAGGATCATAGCCCTGCTCCCTCCAGCAGATCATACAGCGCATCCTGGGAAAGCACGCCACGTTTCAGGTCAGGCGGCAGTTCACCCCGTTCATCCGCTTCATAGTCCTCCCGCCACTCGCCGAAAGTGTAATAAGCATCCAGGAGGCGGAGCTTTTCCGGATCATGGGAGCTTGCAGCTTCGTCGAACAGCCGCTCATACTTCTCTACCCGTTCAATGCGATCCAAGCGGTAGAAGCGATGATAGGTCTTTCCGTCCCGCTCGATGGTTT
>CACZDN010000009.1 GCA_902779945.1 Oscillospiraceae bacterium
CTTTTTCTTGAGGTACACAAAGTACATCTGCGAAAAAGCGCCTTTATCAGAACCCAAATTTTCTCAGGATCTGCTCTTGCCGAATTATGCGGTATTGCCCAAGGTGTTTTCCCGGGGGCGCGTGACGCAAAAAAACACCGCTCAGCCTGTAAAAAGGACTTGACACTTTAACACAGCAGTGTTATGATGCGTCCATAAACCGGGGAGCGGGAGGAGTACTCCGCAGGGTGTCTCTTTTCAGAGAGCTGTCGTCTGGTGCGAGACAGCAGGGGGCGCGCGGGGGAATGGACCCGTGAGGGCAAACAGAACAGGGGGCTGCCCCCTCAGTATGGGCGACGGAGCTGGCGATCCGTTATAAAAGGGCCGGCGTGTGTTGGCACGCAAAAGTGGGCGCGTATGCGTCAAGCCGG
This sequence comes from Oscillospiraceae bacterium, assembly GCA_902779945.1. Lineage (GTDB taxonomy): Bacteria > Bacillota > Clostridia > Oscillospirales > Oscillospiraceae > Limivicinus. Next base: position 411 of record CACZDN010000009.1, read on the forward strand.
GTGGTACCGCAGGAGTTATTGCTCTTGTCCCTGCAAATCTTGCAGAGGCAGGAGTTTTTGTTTTGCCTCTGACATCTTTGAAAAGGAGCGATCCCCATGTCTGCAAACAACATCCCCTACAAAACCTACCTTGAAGAGAACGAGATCCCGAAGGCATGGTATAACCTCCGGGCCGACATGAAGATCAAGCCCGCCCCGCTGCTGAATCCCGGCACCGGTCAGCCGCTCACCGCGGAAGAGCTCACGCCCATTTTCTGCGAGGAGCTTGTCCGGCAGGAGCTCGACAACGACACCGCGTATATCCCCATCCCGCAGGAGATCCTGGATTTCTATAAGATGTACCGCCCCTCGCCGCTGGTGCGCGCCTACTGCCTGGAGAAGGTGCTGGACACGCCGGCGAAGATCTATTATAAATTTGAGGGCAACAACACCTCCGGCAGCCACAAGCTCAACTCCGCCATCGCACAGGCCTATTACGCGAAAAAGCAGGGGCTCAAGGGCGTGACCACCGAGACCGGCGCCGGCCAGTGGGGCACGGCCCTGTCGATGGCCTGCGCTTACCTGGGACTCGACTGCAAGGTCTTCATGGTCAGGATCAGCTACGAGCAGAAGCCCTTCCGCCGCGAGGTCATGCGCACCTACGGGGCGAGTGTGACGCCCTCTCCCTCCATGGAGACGGAGGTCGGCAAAAAAATCCTGGCAGAGTTTCCGGGCACGACCGGCTCTCTCGGCTGTGCGATCTCCGAGGCGGTCGAGGTCGCCGTCAGGAACCCCGGCTACCGCTATGTGCTGGGCAGCGTCCTCAACCAGGTCCTGCTGCACCAGAGCATCATCGGCCTTGAGACCAAGGCTGCCTTTGACAAGCTGGGCGTCAAGCCGGACATCATCATCGGCTGCGCGGGCGGCGGCTCGAATCTGGGCGGCCTGATCGCCCCGTTCATGGGTCAGAAGCTCAGAGGCGAGGAGGACTACCGCATCATCGCGGTGGAGCCCGCTTCCTGCCCGAGCTTTACACGCGGCAGATTCGCCTATGATTTCTGTGACACCGGCATGATTTGCCCATTGGCGAAGATGTACACGCTTGGCAGCGGCTTCATCCCCTCGCCGAACCACGCGGGCGGTCTGCGCTTCCACGGCATGTCCACCATCCTCAGCCAGCTCTACCACGACGGCTACATGGAAGCCCGCGCGGTCGAACAGACCTCTGTCTTCGAGGCGGCGGAGCTCTTTGCGCGCAGCGAAGGTCTGCTCCCCGCGCCCGAGAGCAGCCACGCCATACGCGCTGCGGTCGATGAGGCGCTCAAATGCAGGGAGACGGGCGAGGAGAAGAACATCCTCTTTGGTCTCACCGGTACCGGCTACTTCGACCTCAAGGCCTACGAGCAGTTCAACGACGGTGTCATGACCGATTACATCCCCACAGACGAGGATCTGGAGCGCGGCTTTGCAGGACTCCCGCAGGTCAACGCCTGACTAAAGGCGACACCGCACAATCCGCCATCGGCTTCTCCCAAAAAAGCTGCGCTCTGATTTTGCCGCTATTTCTTGCAATATACAAAGTATTCCTGCAAAAAATTGTCTTCCTCAGAACCAAATTTTTCTCGGGATTTGCTCTCGCCGAATTTTGCGGTGTTGCCTGAACGATACGCAGCCGTCGGACAGAGGGGCTCTTGCCCGCCTCTGCCGGGCGGCTTTGCGTTTCTCACGCCGCCTTGCAGAAGGGGAAAGAGCATAGAAAACGGGGCAGTCTCAAAACAACCTGTCATCTTGAGCAAAACAGAGGCGAAGGATCTTTCTACGGAAGTTCTCAGAAACTTCAAAAGAAAGATCCTTCGTCGCTTTGTTTCCGACGGAAAACGTTTTGAGACAGCCCCTCTTTTTGCCGGGCCGGCTTATCTGATCTCGGGCGTCGGAGCCGGGACGGGCTCTTCAACGCCGGTGCTGTAGCCGTTGATCATCTTGACCTGCAAATTCTTGTCGATCTCAAAGGTATAGACGATTTGATCCGCCTGCTCGCCGCCCTCCCAGGGCCTTGCATAAGTGAGCGTCACCTCCGTGACGCCGGGCTTCAGCGGCGTGAGGGTGAAGGTGTCGACCCCGCCGACGCCGACCATGCCCTCGGGATGCGCGTTTTCGGCATAGGCGCTCTCGATCCTGAAAAGCTCCTCCGACTGTACGGCCTGCCACCCGTATCCGGTGGTGGGGTTTGCGTCCAGCGAAAATGTAACGGTCTGTGGCGCGGGAGTCTCCTTAGCGCACGCGGTCAAAATCAAAACGGCTGCAAGAGCCAGTATCATCAGCTTCTTCATGGGTATCCCTCCTGTTCCCGGGCATTGTACGCCGAAGAAAGAGAAAGATCAATGAAGAACCTGTGAATTAATATTTCTTTAGATTTGCAAAGCCGCAAGCTCATCCCGGCCTGGATGGAGCACAGCACAGCCCTGTCGGCGCGTTACCCTTTGATCTGTCCGTAATAGGCGTTGGGTCCGTGCTTGCGCGTGTAGTGCTTGTTCACGATCCGCTGCGGCGCGGGCACGGCCTGGGGATTGACCTGACGGGTGAAGAGCGCCATTTTGGCGACCTCCTCGAGTACCACCGCGTGATACACCGCCTGGTCCGCGTCCTTTCCCCAGGTGAAGGGGCCGTGGCTGTGGCAGATCACGGCGGGCACCGCGACGGGGTCGATATTCCGAAGCCGGAAGGTTTCAACGATCGTCTTGCCCGTATTGAGCTCGTAACCCTCGTCCAGCTCCTCCTGCGTCAGATGGCGCGCGCAGGGGATGGGGCCGTAGAAATAGTCCGCGTGCGTCGTCCCGAAGCAGGGGATATCCTCCCCGGCCTGCGCCCAGCCGACGGCGTAGGGGCTGTGCGTGTGGACGATGCCGCCGATCTGCGGAAAAGCGTTGTATAAAACCAGATGGCTCTTCATGTCCGACGAGGGGTTCAGCTCTCCCTCCACCTTGTTGCCGGCAAGGTCCATGACCACCAGATTTTCAGGCCGCAGCTCGTCATATTCCACGCCGGAGGGCTTGATCACAAAAAGCCCCTGTTCCCGGTCGATGCCGCTGACATTGCCCCAGGTATAGGTGACAAGATTGCGGCGCGGCAGCTCCATATTGGCCTCATATACCTGTTTGCGCAGTTCCTTGAGCAGCATATGCTTCTCCTCCTTCGTTCAACACTTGTAATTTTCAAACATGGCGTCAGTCGCGGCGCGGATCGCGGCGGTCACATCCGCGACCTTCTCCGGGTCCCATGCGGAGGGTTCCGTCCGCAGGAAGGATGTCTTGTCCACGCGGTTGTCAAAGACGCCGATCGGAATGTCCCAGTGCTTGCCGTAGGCCTCAAAGCTCACGCAATTCTCTCTGGAGTGGGCACGCATGTACTCCATGTCGTCGCAGCCGTAGTCGCCCAGCATGACGGCCATGGGTACGCCGTGGTGCAGGTTGGAGCCGGGATCGTTGGGGTCGGCGCGGTCGGCGTTCTTGCGCCTCGATTCCTCCGGCGTGACCCAGATGTAGAGGATCGCCGCGTTCTCCAGGATCTCCGGGCAGAACATGGGCAGGGAATACTGATAGCCGAAGGTGCCGGTCAGCGGCAGGGTGGAGCCGTCCGGTCCGCCGCGGGCGCACTCGATGACGACGGTCTTGTCCTCAAAGCTGTCCGGATAGGCCGCCTGCTTCTCATCCAGCATGACGCGCGCTTCGGCCTCCAGCCTGTCGGCGAGCTTTGCGCGGATATCCGCGTTCAATGATCCCATGCGCGCGGCGATCCCGGCGCCCAGAGCTGCGCGGTCGATGCGCTCGAATAGATGCTGCGCGGCGGAGTCGGGGGAGACCCTCGTGCGGTTCATGAGATCGTGATAGTCCTCATTGAGCAGGTTGCAGAGCGTGCCCCAGTCGCGCCCGTCGATGAAGGGCGCGTCACCGGGGTAGAAGATGCGTGCCTCGCCCAAGGACGTCAGCTCGTCGTCGATGCGGCGCATCATGTGGACGTAGGGGAAATCGTCAAGCTGCAGATTCTCGCCAATGTGAAATTCGTCGCGCAGGCGCTCCGGCTCGACATGGGCCATGAAGTTGCGCACCTCGGACTTGCCGGAGGCAGGGAGGGCCTGCAATAAAACGATCTTGAATACCTTGTTCATGTGCTTCTCCTTTATCTGGTTCAGTAGATTACGTGCAGCCATTGCCGCCGGTCTACCGCAATGTAGCGGTTTCGGTCGACGTATCGGATGATGAGCTCCGAAATTTCATCCGGCAGCTCGCTTACCGTCTCGCAGTCGGCGTAGAACGCGTAGCCGCCGGCGCCTGACGCGCGGTAGTTGTTGAGACAGAGGGTGAGCGTCTGATCCTCCGGAAGCTCCCCGCCGTGCCAGAGCATGGAGCTGACCCGTTCGCCGACGGGCCTGCGGAGATCGACCGTTGCCTCGATCCCGGAGAGATAGTCAAAATTGAAGTGCTGGACGACAGGAACGAGAAACTCCCGGCTCACGTGCGGTGCGCCGTCTTCACCGAGGCAAAAGTACGCGGCGCTGCGCTCGAGCGCCTTTTTGATGATTTCCCGGTCCACGCGGATGGTCCTGAGCGTGTTCGGAAACTCGTAGTTGGAGACGATGTCCCGCAGCGTGACATTTTCCGGGAAGCCGGGCACACTGTTGGAAAGGCAGGTCGCAGAGAGGTCCGCGCCGCTTGCGTCGTGCTGGACCTGGTTGAAGAAGTTCGCGATCAGGCTGCCGTGCAGGGCGCGGTCAAGAGGGTCGGCAGAGGGCAGGGGAGAGTCCAGATGCCCGAGCGGCGTATCGAGAAAGGCGGCGAGCTTTTTTTCAGGCTCCTCGAGCAGTTCGGAAAACGCCGCCGGCGTCCTGCTGCCGGCCGGAAGAAGGCGGGAGTTTGCAGAGAAGCGGCCCTCGCCGTCGACAGCAGCGTCCACCCGGATGTACTGCCTCGCCTTGTCAGGCGGCTGGCAGCTGTGGGTGCCGCAGATGCAGCGGTCCGCAAACGGCATATGCTGGTGTCCGGTGAGCAGGAGGTCAAAATCAAGCTCCCGGCACATGCGATAGCCCTGATTTTCCTTCTTGGCCGTGAGGCGCGCGCCACTGTCCAGATCGCATTCAAAGCCGCCGTGGTAGATGCATATCGTCACGTCGGCGCCCTGCCTTTTCAGCTCCGCCAGCATGTCCCGCGCGGTCTCAAAAGCGTCCCGAAAACGGAGGCCGGCGATGTTTTCCGGCTTTTCCCACAGTGGAATATCCTGCGTCGTCACGCCGGTGAGGCCGACGCGCAGGCCGTTTCTCAGCGTGACCACTGCGGTCTTCTCCGCATAGCGCAGGCCCTCCACGTTTGCGCAGAGGCATTTGGCGTCGAGCGCCGCAAGAAAGCGCTCCAGCTCCGCCGTACCGTAGTTGAAGTCGTGATTGCCCAGCGTGACGAACTGGAAGCCCGCGAGATTCATGAGCTTTGCGGGCAGCAGACTCCGCTCCTCCGTGCGGCTGTAGAGCCAGTAGGTGAAGGGGCTGCCCTGGATCGTGTCGCCCCCGTCGAGGATGAGTGTATTGCCGTCATTCTCAAAATTCGCCGCGCAGTTGGCAAGGCCCGACGGAGCGAAGCTGCTGCGCGCGTAGTCCACCGGGGCAAAACAGCCGTGGATGTCGCTCGTATAAAAGACGGTCAGCTTTCGGTCCATGCGCTTCTCACTCACCGCGGGCGAGCTTCTTGCGCACGCGCGTGGACAGAAATTCGATGATCAGCACCAGGATCATGAGACCCCAGACGAAGGAGCCGACCATGGCCCAGCGGCGGGAGTTGAGGCACTGCACCAGGCTTGCGCCGATGCCGCCGGCGCCGACGATGCCGAGGGTGGTGGCGTCCTTGAGGTTGATGTCAAAGCGGTAGATCGTGGTGGAGATAAAGCTCGCCGTGAGCTGGGGGATGACGCCGTAGCGGATCTTCTGGAAGGCGTTGCAGCCCATGGCGTCCAGACTCTCCAGAATGCGGGTGTCCAGATCCTCGATCGCGGTAATGTACATTTTTGAGATCATGCCGATGGAGCAGACCGACTGCGTGATAACGCCGCAGGCCGCGCCCGGGCCGGTCACGCGGATCCACATGAGGGCCCAGACAAGACTCGGGATCGTGCGGATGAGCAGAATGACGACGCGGAAGAGATAGGCGATGGGCTTGGGCAGGATGTTTGTGGAAGCGAGGAAGGCAAAGGGAATCGCGAGGATCGCGCCGAAGAGGGTGCCCAGCACCGCGATCGCCATGGTTTGCAGGAGCAGATAGGGCACGTCGGTCTCGCCGGTGCCGAACATGAGCCCCAGATCGGGGTGGGTGATGCCGCTGATGACGCCGTGGGCGACGGTGCGGCCCTGCACGGTCAGTCCCTCAAACTCGATGGTGGAGCCGGACCAGCTCACGAGGACGGCGATGATCAGGACGATCAGGGTGTACAGCCACCACATCCGCGGCCGCTGCATATACATCTCGGCGACGCTCAGATGCTCGTTGATCGCTTTCTCAGTATCCTTCAGTTTTATAGCCATGTTCCGTCCTCCTCTCAGCTCAGTCTGCCGCGCAGATATTCGCTGGTAAACTCAATGGCGACAACCACCACAAACAGTGTCAGCAGCACCATGCCGAGACCCTCATAGTCGCGCCAGCCAATGCGCTCGTTGATCGTGATGCCGAGGCCGCCCGCGCCGACGTAGCCGAGGATGGCGGAGGCGCGCACGTTCATCTCAAAGCAGTAGAGGCTGTGCGAGAGATAGACCGGCAGAATCTGCGGCACGCAGGCAGACCAGAAGGCCCGGAACTTGTCCGCGCCCATGGCCTCCATGGCCTCAAAGGGGCCCATGTCGATGGTCTCGATGCTCTCATACAGCATCTTGGCGACGATACCGAAGGTGAAGATCGCGATGGCCAGCGTGCCGGCAAAGGTGCCGAGACCAAAGATCAGCGCGCACACCAGCGCGATGACCAGCGTCGGCAGCGTGCGGATGAGGGCCAGAATGAAGCGCAGCACGCCCACGATGGCGCGGTTTTTGTCGATGTTCGTGGAGGCCAGCACCGCGATGGGCAGGGCCAGGAGACAGCCGATGACCGTGCCGAGGATGGACATTTTGATGGTGTCCACCAGAGGGCGCGTGACCTTTTCAAAAAAGCTCCACTTAGGGTGGAAGAGCTTGACCATGAGGTCGAGAAGCTTGTTGAACTTACGGATGATGAGGCCCATGTCAAAGCCTGTCATCTGCAGCGAAAGGAGTATCGCAAGCGCCAGCAGCGCGACGATGAAGGGCGCACGGCTGCGGCAGCGTATCGTCGAGTGGCCGTTCGGAAGTGTGATGACCTGCGGCTTGAAGATCTTGTCAAACCAGGTCAGCTTGACGCCGGAATTGTTTTCGTTATCCATGTTCTCACTCCCCGTCGCCCAGCACAGGGGCCTTCGTGCCGTTGTATACAAAGTCGATCTGTTCCTGCGTGATGGTGGAGGCGGGGCCGTCGAAGACGATCTCGCCCGCGCGCACGCCGATGACGCGGTCGCAGTACTGGAGCGCGAGGTCGATGTGGTGGATATTCAGGAGAATGGAGATGTTGTAATCCTTGTTGATGCGTACGAAGTCCTGCATGACCTGGCGCGCGGTGATGGGGTCGAGAGAGGCGACGGGCTCGTCCGCCAGAATGATCTTGGGGTTCTGATTCAGCGTGCGTGCCAGGGCCACGCGCTGCTGCTGACCGCCGGAGAGCTGGTCGCAGCGGGTATAGGCCTTGTTCAGGATGCCGACCTTGTCAAGGCTCTCCAGCGCGCGCATTTTCTGCTCCTTCGAGAAGATGCCGAAGAGCACGCGGAAAAAGCCCATCTCCGGCACATCGGCGGTGAGCACGTTCTTGATGGCGGTGGAGCGGCTGACGAGGTTAAAGCTCTGAAAGATCATGCCGACCTTGCGGCGGTATTTTCGCAGCTCCGCGCCCTTGAGGCTGTTGACGTCCACGCCGTCGACGGTCAGGGTGCCCTTTGTTACGTCGTGCATACGGTTGATGCAGCGGAGGATCGTGGACTTGCCCGCGCCGGACAGACCGATGATGGCGACAAATTCACCCTGTTCGATCTGAAGGTTGATGTCCTTGAGCGCGGTGAAGCCGTTGGGATAGGTTTTATAGACGTTCTTAAATTCAATCATGCGGCGTCTTTCTCCCTTTCTGATTTCGATCATGTCGGAACCGGTCAGCGGCGCGGCGGCGCGCCGTTCAACGCTTGCGGCAGGGTGCAAAAACGGGCTCTGTATTCACTTGCGCGGATACAGAGCCCGGGGATTATGCCGAAGATCAGCCGACGACCTTCAGGGCAGCGCGGGCGCCGTCATAGTCGGAGTCGACAGCCTTGGCATAGCCGGTGTGGCTGTAGACGTCGAAGATGGCCTTGCCCTCGGGGGTATTGATGATGTTGATGAAGCAGTTCTGCAGCGCCTCGACGATCTCGGGCGTGTAGTAGGGGCTCTCCTTGGAGATGGCGACGGTGTCGTTGTAGATGCCCTCGGTCACGCCGATGACGTTCAGCTCGTTCCAGATGGACTCGCTGCGGCCCATGCCCTGCTTGCCGGTGGGATCCTGCTGGTCGGTGGGCAGAGTCCAGGACGCCTCGTAGTCGTTGCGGCCGTCGGCGTAGCAGACGATCACGTCGACCTGCTCAGCGGCGGCATAGGAGAAAGCGGTGCCGTAGCCGGAGTCGATGGGGATGACGTTGGAGAGGTCGGAGATCTTCTTGCCGTCGTAGTTCTCCATCAGCCACATGGTGGGGTAGATGTAGCCGGCGGAGGAGGAGGTCTTCTGCACGGCCCATTTGGCGCCGTCGAGATCCTCCCAGGTGAGCTTCTCACCGTTGTTGACCTTCTCGGCCAGCTTCTTGCCGTACTCGGAGGGAGCGGCGTAGATCAGAGAGCGGTAGAAGGTGACCTGCGGGCCGTTCTTCTGGGTGGCGTTCGCTTCGCCGTTCCAGTCGGCGGGATTGGTGGAGTCGTTGCTGAGGCCGTTGCGGGTGGCGGTCAGGATAACGTCGGTATCGTCGGAGTAAAGGGCGTAGGTGCCACCGGGCAGCCAGCCCAGGTCGATGGCGCCGGCGGACATGGCCTCGCCGGTCGCGTCGTAGTTGGTGCCGACGGTGATGTCGACCTCGTCGATGTCGTAGCCGAGTCTCTTCATCTCAGCCTGGACGAGCTCGGGCAGGTTGGCGGTGCCGGCAATGATGACGTCGGCGTCCTTGGAGGGGACAAACTCGAGAGTCAGCTTGTCAAAGTGCTGGTTGTCGGCGAACGCGGAGCCGCTGACGAACAGCGCAGAGACCATGACAAGCGCGAGGAGCATGGCAATGAACTTCTTCATTTGGATAATTCCTCCTAACAAAATATCTTCACGCCTTGCGGCAGTGAATCCAAAAAAGTTAAAAAAACGGAACAAAAACGTGGTTATGTGAACCAAATATCCCTAATAAATATTCTATCACGCGAAACAGAATTTGGCAAGAAGGAAAACGAATTCTCTCACATCACGGGACTCCTGATTTTGCCGATCGAGATATAGCCGTCCAGCACCGCGGCGATGTCGCTGCCCTCGGGGGCGACGCCGCTACCTACCGGGACGCCTGTCTGACTGATCATCATGTGGCCCTCGGGGTGCTGCCTCGCGGAGAAGACGCCGTTATAGAGCTGCATGGGTGCGATGGAGCGCTCGCGTAAAATGCCGCGCAGCTTCGACGCAGGACCGGAGGGAAAGTTCACGTTCCAGATCTCACCGGGCTGCTGCCCCTTTTCGATCAGCTCCCGCGCAAGAGAGGGCATGTACATTTCGGCGATCTCAAGATCGCCCCGTCCCTTCGCGGAAAACGCGATGGCGGGGATGCCGTTCATCACGGCCTCGTAGCAGGCCCCGATGGTCCCGGAGTACGCAATGTCATAGCCCGCGTTCCAGCCGTCGTTGACGCCGGAGAAGATATAGTCCGGCTTGAAGGGCAGCAGATGCTCGAGCGCGACCTTCACGCAGTCGGCCGGAGTGCCGCCCAGACTCCACGCCGCTTTCACCGGGACGGGGAAGTCCGCCTCTCGAAGGGGCATTTCGTCAAAGATCGAGAGCTTCTGACTCATCCCGCTGCACTGCTCGCTCGGCGCGAGTACCCACACCTCACCCAGCTCCGCCGCAACACGCGCCAGCGCCGCGATGCCGGGAGAACGGATGCCGTCGTCATTGACCACCAGGATACGCAAAGCCCTCACTCCTTTTTCTGTAAAAGCCGACGCCATTATAGTTGTTTTTTAAGGCAATACTGCATAATTCGGCAAGAGCAGATCCTGAGAAAATTTGGGTTCTGATAAAGGCACTTTTTCACAGATGTACTTTGTGTACCTCAAGGAAAAGTGACGAAATCAGAGCGCAAATTTTCCAGGAGATGCCGACGGCGGATTGTGCGGTGTTGCCTTAAGTGTGCGAAATCCCCATGAATCAGTTTTTTTATTCATTGTGGCGAGGCTTGCCGCATGGGGGATTTACTCTGCATAGTGTATCACAGGCCGTCGTGTCGAACAATCGGAAATACACATGAAAAAGCGCGCGGTCAGCGTCTGCTTTTTCGGGAAGACTGTATAAAAGCGACAAAACCACAAGCCCTTGATATACCCCGGCGGCAGTGATACAATAGAGACGAATCATGCAGACAGGAAGGCAGGTCTTGAAATGATGGCACCCCGGCTTGAAAAGGTCACGCTTCCGCAGTACACCCGCGGGGAGGAGAGGCTGAACGTCTGTTCCCACCTCGTCGGAGTCGTGCTCGGCATCTGCATCCTGCGGGACAGTCTCGCGCTCTCGCATCGGGGCGGGGACCCCTTTGCCGTTGCGGCCTCGTGGATCTACGGCCTTTCCATGATCCTCCTGTACGCAATGTCCAGCCTCTACCATGCGCTGCCGTCGGGAAACGCGAGAAAGCTTATGCGCATCGTCGACCACTGTACGATTTATCTGCTCATCGCCGGCACCTATACGCCGATCCTGAGCGCTGCCGTGCGTCCGCTCCATCCCCGCCTCGCCCGGGCAGTACTCGGTTCCGAATGGGGACTCGGCCTGCTCGCCGCGGTTTTCACAGCGATCGACCTGAAAAAATACAGCCGGCTTTCCATGGCCTGCTATATCGCCATGGGCTGGCTCGTCCTCGTCGCCCTCAGGGCGACGATCGAGGCCGTGACGCTGACGGGTTTCTGGTGGCTTCTCGCGGGCGGCGTTGCATACACACTCGGCGCAGTGCTGTACGGCGCAGGCAAAAAGCGCCGCTGGTTTCACGGCGTATTCCACATCTTTGTGCTGCTGGGCAGTATATTACAGGCGGTATGCATCCTGCGCTATGCGCTGTGATAAAACGCCGCAGCATAACATCCTGTCATCCGGAACGAAGCGAAGGAGCTTTCCCTTTCAGGTTTGAGAAACCTCAGAGGAAAAGCTCCTTTGTCACTTCGTTGCAAAAATGTCTTATTTCAGCTTGCTGCGGATGATCTTGCCGCTGGTAGTCTTGGGAAGCTCCTCGCGGAACTCCACGATGCGCGGGTACTTGTAGGGTGCGGTGCGGGTCTTGACGTAGGTCTGGATCTCCTTCTTGAGCTCCTCGCTGCCCCGGGTGCCCTTGACCAGCACGATACAGGCCTTGACGACCTGGCCGCGTATCTCGTCCGGCACGGCGCAGACGCCGCACTCGAGCACGTAGGGGAGCTCCATGATGACGCTCTCGATCTCGAAGGGCCCGATGCGGTAGCCGCTGGACTTGATTACGTCGTCCGCACGGCCCACATACCAGAAGTATCCGTCCTCATCCTGCCAGGCGAGGTCGCCCGTGTGGTAGTACCCGTCGTGCCAGCAGGCGGAGGTTTCCTCATCGTTCTCAAAGTACCCGGCGAAAAGGCCGCAGGGCGCGCCGTCGCCGGTGAAAATGCAGATTTCGCCGATCTCGCCGGCGGGAGCGGGAGTGCCCTCCGCGGTGATGAGCTCCACGTCGTACTGAGGATTCGGCTTGCCCATCGCGCCGATCTTCGGCACCATGCCGACAAAGTTGCCGATGACGACGGTGGTTTCCGTCTGGCCGAAGCCCTCCATGATCGAAAGGCCAGTCGCCTCGCGGAAGCGGTTGAAGACCTCGGGGTTCATGGCCTCGCCGGCGGTGGAGGCGTGGCGGATGGAGCTGAGATCGTATGCGCTCAGGTCCTGCTTGATGAAGAAGCGGTACATGGTGGGCGGCGCGCAGAAGGTCGTGATCTTGTATTTGGCGAAGAGGGGGAGAATATCTTCGGCGGAGAAGCGGTCGAAGTCGTAGACGAAAACCGCCGCCTCGCACAGCCACTGGCCGAAGATCTTGCCCCACATGGCCTTGGCCCAGCCGGTGTCCGAAATGGTCATGTGCAGGCCGTCCGGGTCAACGCAGTGCCAGTAGCGCGCGGTGACAAAGTGGCCGAGGGGGTACTTGCAGTTGTGCGCGGCCAGCTTCGGATACCCCGTGGAGCCGGAGGTGAAGATCATCATCATGGGATCGTCGCCGCAGATGGCGTCGTCCGTGCGGGCAAAGCGGCTGGAATACATCTCGTACTCCTGGTCGAAGCTGTGCCAGCCCTCGACCGTGCCGTTGGTCACGATCTTGAGCGCGATCTTGCCGTATTTCTCAATGGCGGGCGCGCTCTGCTTCGTGCTCTCCCCGTCGGCGGTGCAGATGATGGCAGAGACGCCGGCGGTCTCGAAGCGGTAGAGGTAGTCCTTTTCCAAAAGCTGATCGACCGCGGGAATGGCAATTGCGCCCAGCTTCTCAAGCCCGATCAGAATGGGCCAGAACTGCCAGTTGCGCCGCAGCACCAGCATGACCTTGTCGCCCTTGCGGATGCCCAGGGCGCGGAAATAGTTGGCCGCGCGGGCACTCATCTTCCGCATCTGGCCGAAGGTGATGCGTGTCTCCTTTTTATTCCGGTCCACATGCAGGAGAGCCAGCTTGTCGGGCTGCTGCTCGCCGAGGGCATCCACCACGTCGAAGGCAAAATTGAAGCGCTCCGCGTTTTCAAAGCGGATGCTGCGCAGTACGTCGCTGCCGTCCTCGATGGGGGTGATGAACCTTTCGTAGATGCGCTGCTGGCCGGCCCTGCGGATAGCGGTGATCGCGGGCTCCGCGGCGGGCTGCGGCTCAAGCTGCTCCTCGGGTGTGAGGACGATGGCGTAGAAATCGCAGTCGTCGCCGTCCGTGGCGATCATGCCGTGGGGCGTGGAGGAGTCAAAATAGATCGTGTCGCCGGGACCAAGGATCTCGGTATGACGGCCGAGCTGGATCTTGAGGTGGCCCTTGATGACGATATCAAACTCCTGGCCCTCATGGGTGGTCACCTCGATGGGGCGGAGCTGGGCGTTTTCACTGAAGACGCTGTGGACAAAAAGCGGCTCCGCGATGCGGCGGCGGAACTTGTAGGCCAAGTTGTAATAGGTCATGCCGTGTGCCTGCTCCACACGCCGGCCCTCGCCGCTGCGCGTGAGGATATAGCTGGACAGCCGGGGAGTGACGCCCTCGATGAGCTCTGTCACGTCGACGTTCAGAATCTGCGCGCAGGTGTAGAGGAAGGCAAAGTTCAGCTCCTCCTCGCCGGCCTCATAGGCCTGATAGTCGTCCGTCCGCATTCCCAGACGGGAGGCCATCTCGTCCTCGGAAATGCCGAGGATCATGCGCAACTCACGGATGCGGTCCGTGATTTCGTGGATCTTGAATTCCAGATCGGTCAGTTTAGCCATGTTCCATCCTCCCGGAAAACGTCCCCGGAAACAGTTCCGGGGACGTTTGAATCGCAGTTCCCATTCATGTCTTCGGCGAATAATGATTGGAAATTATAGTATTCGCCGAAATAATTGTCAAGCCATTCTTTTATACAGCCGCGGTATCGTGCCGCGTACCGCTCAGGGGGCGGGCGCGCCGAAGCTCTCGAAGGACAGGTGCAGGTATTCGCTGCGGTCGGAAGTAATTTTGGCGGGCACCAGCGATCCGTTGAAAAACCCGTAGCCGGTGCGGCTGAGGTCATATCCGGTGCCGCTGACCTCATTGACGAGCCGGCCGCCCTCCAGCAGATACCAGCGGTTGAACTCCCAGCCTGTGACGGGGTGGGTGAGCTGATCGCCCGGCAGCGCGAAAATGTCATAGATGACGCTCGCCTCGCCGTCCTCAACGATTTCGCCGAAGAGCAGCTCGTCCCGGCCGTCGCCGTTGATGTCGAGCCGGACCCAGCCGGGCTTGAGATTCTCTGTGCGCTTGAACACGTCGCTGACCCCGAGCTCCTCCGGCGTGATCTCAGTCCAGCCGTCCCGAACCCCCTGCTCCACGCGCTCGATCAGCTCGCGATAGGGTGCGTAGATGTCGGACTCAGGCACAGTCTCCCCGGCATCCTTAGCCGGAGCAGACACGGGCAGCGCGGAGGGCGTCGCCGGCAAAGGGACCTGCGTCTCCAAAACGGGCACGGAGGGCTCCGGTGTCGCCGCGGAGGCCGGGAGCGCCGCCTGCGGTGAAGAAGAGGCGCAGGCGCTCAAGAACAGGGCAAGGCACAAAACACAAAGCAGGGCTGTCTTTCTCATGGCATCCTCCGGAAATCAAATCAGTATTTCGGGTCTGCAAGGCTCCACAGATAGAGTCTCTGTGTCATGGGGCTGTCCGGGCTGCTGCGGCCCCCGGTATCCAACGCCGCATTCGCGACGACCGTGAAGGGGAGCTGCCCCGTCTCATACTCATACAGATATGCCTGCGCCTGAAACAGCAGCATCCCAAGGGGCAGGTGGTAGTCGCTCGTGACGATGGCGAGGGACCGGACCTGCGGATACTCCGAGCGGAGGAGCGCGCAGGTGAAGGCAGCGTTGTCCTCCGTAGTACGGGAGGCGTCCTCTGCCAGGATACGCTCGCGCGAGACGCCGTGCTCCGTGAGCCAGTCGGCCATGACGCCGGCCTCGGTGGCCCCGGGGTTCTGCCACGCGGTCGGGCCGCCTGTCACGGCAATCAGGGCGCGCGGGTATTTCTCCAGGCAGCGCAGCGCCGTCTCGCAGCGGCCCAAAAGCTCCTCACTCATGGTACCGTCGGGGTGGAGCTGAAAGCCCAGGACCACGATACAGAGGCTGTCGTCGTCCGGCAGCCCGTCGGGGAGTACTCCGCTGTAAATCTCCGGATTTGTATTGACATACGCCCAGTAATCCATGAGCTTTCCCCACAGCGAAGCGAGCGCGGGGTCGAGCACGTTGAGCTTTGAGAGGTCATCCTGTATGATCCCAGCGGCCTCCTCCTGCCTGTCGGCGTAGGCGTAGACCATGTCGCTGACAAGCCGGTAGCTCTCCTCGGTGTAGCCCTTGGGCGGCATAAAGGGCGCGGGCGTGTCCGTCGGCGCGGGAGCGGCGGTCAATGCGGGCGCGGGAGACGGCGCAGCCGTCGGAGCAGGGGAAGGGGGGGCAAGCGCGGTTTCAGGCACCGCGGAAGGCTCCCGCGTCAAGCAGCGGAGAAACAGCAGCCCTGCCAGAGAGAGGAGAAGCAGGAGCAGCAGGACCGTCTGCAAGCCGGTTTTATGCTTCATGGTTTCCTCCTCACTCGGCCACAATGCCGTCTACTCCGTAGTATTTCGCCATGTATACGTTGGGCCAGTCCCCGGGATCATCCGCGTTGAGATAGGCGAGCCCCGCCATGGCGCTGTAGCGCGTGCGGGGATAGGGGCGCGGCACATGCACCACGCGCTCACCGTGCGCGGCGCAGTCCAGGATCAGCTCTTCATTGTATTGGAGCAGATAGTGTGTATCGCGGATATCGGCAAGCCCCGGCACGCAGCAGCACGCCATGACCGCGACCGAGACGCAGGAGGCGAGGATCAGCGCGTTTCGCCCGGGCAGATCATAGAGCCCCGCAAGCAGCACCGCGTCCGCCGCGACGAGCAGCACGAGCCCGATGTGCATACTGCGCCCCGCGCAGTAGAGGGCGAAGCTCAGCACGAAGTGCCCGGCAAGCGAGCCGAAGATCAGCACGAGCGACAAAAGCCGGGGCCTGAGCCCGACGCCGCGGCGGAGGGCCAGGGCGTAGAGGAGCGCAAAGACAAGCAGCAGCGGCCAGAAGCGCAGATACTGCCGCCCGGTCTCAAGGAAGTTTGAAAACAGCACGCGAAGGTTCAGCTCGGCAGCTTTGTTCACGGTCTCCGCCGGGGCCGCCATCATATAGGCAAAGCCCAGAAGCAGCACAAAGAGCGCGAAGAGCTTCCAGGGCGCGGGACGCCGTTTGAAATACACCAGCTCACAGAGCGCGAAGGCGAGCCAGATCGCGGTCATTGCGACCGTGCCGTTTTCCGAGTACGCGCCCACAGGGAAGGAAAACAGCACATACAAAACCCGCAGAGCAGGCCCCGGCTCTGCGCCGTCCCGGAAGCTCCGCGCGAGCGGCAGGAGCCACAGAAGACAAAACACCCCGCACCATAGATAGTTGACCGAGCCCGTAAGCCACAGAAACACCTGCCCGAAATCCGGCTGGAAGGCCCAGAAGGAGAAAAACGCCAGCGCCGTGAGAACGGGATTTGAAAGCCCCCTCCCGACGGACAGCCGGTGGATGAGCCACACGAGCAGCACGAAAAACAGAGAATTGACGGCGTCGAAAATTCCCTTCGGCAGAAGGAGGAAGAGCTGCACCAGAAAGTGCGGCACGACGCGCCCGTTCATGATATGACGGTGGGCCGCCATGGAGGGAAAAATCTCCAGGACGGAGCGGATGCGGCTGTTGTCCGCGTAACTGAAGCAGTAGCGGTAATCATCTGCCACAAGATCCGTCAGCCGGTTGCAGAGGAGCATCAGGCCGAAAATGCACAGGCACACGAAGGCGAGCAGGAGCCGGGAGCGGCTGAGTGTGCACAGCTTCTTTTTCACAGCCTCACCTCAGTTCCCGAAGACCCACAGGTGGGTCACGCCGAAGGCCTCGCGGATAAAGTAGTTGAGCATGACGAAGAAGTAGCCCCAGGGCGCCGCGACGCCCGCCGCGTCCGACACGCCGAGAGAACGCGCCATGAGCTTTGCACGGTAGAGGTGGTAGGCGCTCGACACAATGGCAATCTTGCCCTCCGGCTCGTCCCCGCGGGAGCGGATGATGTCGAAGGAGAATTGCAGGTTTTCGAGCGTGGAGGTAGCCCTGGGCTCGGTCAAAATGCGCTCCGGCGCGACGCCGTGCCGCGTCAGCCAGTCGTACATGGCCTGCGCCTCGGTAATCTTCTCGCCGGCCCCCATGCCGCCGGTGACGATGGCGACGGAATCGGGGTACGTCTCCAGATACGCGTTCGCGCCCTCGAGGCGCCGCACCAGCGTCAGGGAGGGTTGATCCCCGTAGACTGCCGCGCCGAGGACGATGAGATAGTCGTGTCCCGGCTCCGCATCCGTGCGGGCGTTTTTGATAATGAAATATTCCACAAAGCAGAAGTAGCAGAATCCAATGCACACCAGCACCACAAGCGCCCGCCAGAGCGCCGCGGACAGGAAGCGGTGCAGCACCAGCAGCGCTGCGATAAAAAGACAGATATAGCCCCACCAGGCGTAGCCCCGCAGGGCAAAGCGCAGAACGAGTGCCGCGCCCGTGAGAAGGGCGACCACAGCGCCGAGATGTTTTTGAATGACTTTCCTGATGCTTTTCATTCGTTCAGCGCCTCCCAGCGTTCATACAGCTCCAGCAGAGAGCTTTCCAGCGTTTCCTTCTCGGCACCGATCTCCATGAGCTTCTGGTAGTCGCTGCCGTAGTTTTCAGCCTCACGGTCGAGCACCGCGATCTTCTCCTCGAGCTTTGCGATCTCGCGTTCGAGCTTCTGGATGGCCTTGTCGTTGTTCTTCGTGCGTTCGGGCCTGCCCTTTTTCTCCGGAGGCTTTTCCCGTTCACGCTGTTTTTCGAGCTGTGTCGCAAGAGCCTGACGCTCCCGCCAGGCGCGAAATTCCCCGTAGCTGCCGCGAAAGTCCGTGATCTGCCCGTCGCGAAGCTCCCAAACGCGGGTCGCGAACTTCTCGATGAAATAGCGGTCATGGGAAACAAAGAGCAAAGTCTGCTCATAATCCGACAGCGCGTCCTCCATCCACTCACGGCTCGCGATGTCGAGATGGTTCGTCGGCTCGTCCAGGATCAGAAAGTTGATGTCGCCGCCCATGAGCATACACAGGCGCAGACGGCTCTTCTCGCCGCCGGAGAGCGCGCCGACGGGGGTCAGCACGTCCTCACCCCGGAAGCCGAAGGCAGCGAGACGGTCCCGCGCCTGCTGGGGCTCACAGCGGCAGTCGTAGAGCATGGTGTCGAGCGCGGAGCGCCTCTCGTCGGAAAAGCCGACCAGCTGCGGCAGATAGGCCGTGCGCACCGTGGGGCCGAGATAAAGCCAGCCACGGTCCGGCTTTTCCAGATTCATGATGAGCTTGACGAGCGTGGACTTGCCGGTCCCATTGTCGCCGACAAGGGCGATGCGCTCTCCGCCGGTGACCAGCATGTCGAGCCCCGAGAAAAGCGTCCGGTCTCCGTAGGACTTCTCAACACCGTCCAGGACCAGCACCTCGTCCCCGACAAATTCACGCTCTCTGAATTTGACATTGAGCTTGCGCTGCCGGGTGGGCTTCTCGCTGCGGCTGAGCTTTTCAATACGCTTTTCCATGGAGAAGGCCCGCTTGTGCAGCTTGTCGTTGCCCATGAAGGCCCAGAGATGCATCTGCTCCGCGGCGCGAGTGAGCTGCTCGATCTTGGCCTGGTCGCGCTCGTACTTCTTCAGCTTCTCCTCAAAGCGGTGCTGCCGTTCCTCCACATAGAAGCTGTAGTTGCCGCTGTAAAACTCGGCCTTGCCCTCGTTGATCTCGATGCAGCGTTGGACCACCCGATCGAGGAAATAGCGGTCATGGCTGATGGCGAGGACCGTGCCCTTGAAGCGCAGCAGATAGTCCTCCAGCCATTCGGTCGCGTGGAGGTCAAGATGATTCGTTGGCTCGTCCAGCAGCAGGATGTCCGTATCCTCGAGGATGAGGCGCGCGAGGTTGACGCGGGTCTTCTCCCCGCCGGAGAGGGAGGCAAAGTCCTGGGCCATCATGGCGGGCGGGATGTCCAGTCCGTTTGCGACCCTTGCCCTGTCCACGTCCATCTCATAGCCGCCGAGACGGCGGAAATCCTCCTGCAGTCTGTCGTACTCCCGCAGAAGGGCGGGGGATTGGTCGCGCTCCATGCGCTCGGTCAGCTCGTCCAGCCGTTCGCTGATTTTGTACAGGCGGCGGTGAGCATCCTTGAGGACCATTTCGGTCGTCCAGCCCTCGGGGTAGACCGGGATCTGGGATATGAGGCCGAGGCGCTTGCCCGGCGCGACGGCGATTTCCCCGTCGTCGGCGCGCAGCTCGCCCGTCAGGATGCGAAAGAGCGTGGTTTTCCCGCAGCCGTTGTGGCCGAGAATGCCGACGCGCTCCCCCTCGGTCACGGTGAAGGAGAGCCCGTCCAGCACGTTGCTGCCGACCTCAAAGGATTTTATAAGATTGTTGACGGAGAGATCAGTCATGACAATGCGCCCCTTGCGTTCTTATTCGCTGACGGTCCAGCCGTCGCTGCTCATGTCCAGGATCTGCGGGAACCTGGCGAGCTTGCCCTGGTTGTAGCTCACCCGGACGTCGGCCTTTGACTGTTTGCCGTCGTCTCCGGTGATCGTGAAGGTGACGGTCATGCGGTGCTGGCCCTCCTTCAAAATCCCATGCTGCTTTACGATGCGAAGGCCGGACTTGAGAAGTTCCTGCATCGTCCCCATTTTCAAAAGCTGCATAATAAACATTTTTCTCTCTCTTTCCGCGCGGCGGAAGCCGTCCGCGTTTCTTTTCAATATTTGAAGACTGACTCACATGTTCTTCACTGCCCACTGCAAAACCTCGTTCGTGATGCCGCCCGCCTTCGAGAGCCCGAAGCCCCCGCGCTCGATAAGCGTCACGAAGGCGTAGGGGTGGTCCTCGTCGTCCAGAAAGCCCACGAACCAGGAGTGGGAAGCTCCGTCTCCCAGCTCCGCGGTGCCGGTCTTGGCGCAGATGGGCAGGCCCGGGAAGTTCACGTCCGCCTCGTAGTGTGTGACGGCGTTGTTGCGCATCATGCGCTTGAGCCTGTCCGCGGTGTCAGGCTTTACAAGTTGGTTGATCACGGGCGTCTCGTCCGGGAGAAAATGCGGCTCGATGAGTACGCCGCCGTTTGCGATCGCGCAGAGGAAGCGCAGCATGGAGTAGGGGACCATCATATCGGTCGACTGCCCGATGCCGGACCAGCCGGTCTCCGGGTCGCCGACGAATTCGAGCGGGTAGCTGCCCTTCGCCGTAGGGAGGCCGCTCAGACTGTGGCCGTCGAGAAAGCCGTAGTCCCGCACATACTGGATCAGCGTGTTCTGCCCGAGGTCGACCGCGATCTGCGCGAAGGCCACGTTGCAGGAATTGGCGAGCGCCTGGTCAAAGTTTTGCGTGTAGTGATTCGCAACGCAAACAAAGGGAACGCCCGCGATCTTATACTCGTCCTCGCAGTACCAGCGCCTGCTGTCAATGTCGGGAATACGCTCGATGGCGGCGGCGGCGGTGATGAGCTTGAAGATCGACCCCGGCGTGAACGACGCGGAGATACAGCGGTTGATGAACGCGCCGTCGCGCTGTTCGCCGCTGCCGTCCAGCGGATCGACCGAGGGCGCGGACACCATGCCCAGCATCTCGCCGGTGCGGTAGTTGCACACCAGCATACAGCCGCTGGCCCACTCGCCGATGGCCTCGTAGATCCGGTTGTTGAGCCGCGCGTCGTAGGTCAGGGTGAGCTGTTTGCTGACGCCTGTGTGCGTTGTGCCGGTCAGGAGGCTGAAGCCCTGGAGATTATCCCACAGGCGGGAGAGAATGCCGGTGCCGGTCCGCCCCCAGTAGTCGCCGGTGATGTGATAGTTGGCCGCGCGCGTGATGCGGTCCGGGGAGTAAACGCTTCGCGTCTCATCAAAATAGGCGAGAGTGATGCCGTTGCGGTCCACGATGTGTCCCGTCGCGCCGGAGTTTGCGCGGGAGAAATAGAGCGCCCAGTCCTCTCCGTGCTCCACGTAGCGCGACACATATACGCCCATGCCCCAGACGACAAAGGCGGCGATCAGGAGCACGGCGAAGGCGCGGTTCGTTATTTTTCTCGTGGCTGCCACACCTCCCAGTCGGAGAGATCCTCCTGCGCGTCCGTGTCCTGCGTCGCCGGGCGCACGGCAAAGCTCGCCTCCCGGCGGTTGTCGGCGCTCTTGATAAAGGCCATCAGCATCCAGCAGGAGAGGAGCGAGGTGCCGCCGCGGGACACAAACGGAAACGTCACGCCCGTAAACGGCAGAATGTCCAGCGAGCCGAACACGTTCATCGCAAGCTGCGCCAAAAGCATACTCATGGCGGCGCAGGCCGCGATGGAATAATACGCGGAGCGGCCGTTTCGCGCGGTGCGCACCGCAAAGAGAGCGAGGACCAGCATGGCCGCGACCATGATCACGCCGATGATGAGGCCCTGCTCCTCACATACGACAGCAAAGACCATGTCGGTGTTCGCCGCAAAAATGTCCTTGAGCCAGCCTGAGCCCGCGCCCTTGCCGTAGAGCCCGCCCGAGGCAGCTGCAGACATGGCGCGCGACTGCTGGAAGCCCTTGCCGTAGACGTCCTCCCAGACGTGGCCCCAGGTGGCGAAGCGATTGGCGATATAGGGCTTGACGGTCACGGCGAGAAAGCCCGCGAGGCCGGCCCCCGTCACCGCCAGCAGCACCGTGGCGATGGAGCCGGAGCGGAGATAGGAGATCACGAGAAAGGTAATAAAGAAGATGAGCGCGGTGCCGAAATCGCCGATCAGCGCCAGAGACACGACGCAGAACGCGGAGAACATGATGAACATGCGCAGGTTCCGCCGGCTGAAGAGCTTGTCGAGCGTGGACGCGCCGACGTAGATATAGCCGACCTTCACAAGCTCCGACGGCTGAATCGACAGCCCGCCGACCATCAGCCAGTTCCGTGCGCCGAGCACGGCGTCACTGAATGCGATGTTCACAAACAGCAGCATCACAGACCCGATCACGACGAGTGAGCGCGCCGCCATCGTGCGCTCCAGATCCCGCAGCCACCAGCCGAGCAGCGCGAAGAGCACCACCGCCGAGATGGTCAGAAAAAGCTGCTTGAGCAGATCCTCCGGTGCGGAGGTGGCGGCGACGGACATGCCGAGAGACGTGAGATAGAAGGCCAGTGTCTCGATCTCAAAGCCGGAGCGGTTGATAAAGCGCATGAAGTGATAGCAGCTCCACTCCAGCGCGATGAGCGCCGTAAAGGCCAGTGTGACTGCGAGGAGGTTTTTCTCCCGCGGTGACAGCGTATGCTGCAAAAGAAGGGCGAGCTGGAACACCGTCAGCTCCAGCAGAGTCCCGGCAGGGGAGACGCCGTGCCCGGCCCGCGCGCGCTTAGAGTCGAGCTTTTCGCGCTTTTCCGGCGTCGCGGCGCGAAAGCGCAGTTTTTCTCCGCCGATGTTGATAACGTCGCCCGTCTCCACCGGAAGGCCCTGCGCGCCGGCCTGGGCGTTCTGAATCCAGACGCCGTGCCTTGAGAAAATGTCATAAACGCGCCAGCGTCCGCTGCCGCCTCGGCGAAGGACCGCGTGCGCGCGGCTCACGCCCGGGGAGATCACGCGCACGTCCGCGCTCAGAGAGCGGCCGATCAGGTTTTCCCAGTGCGTGAGGGGATAGGTCTCCCCGTTGTAGCGCAGGTAGCCCCAGATCTCCGGCTCCACATGCTCGGAGAGAAGCGAGCGTATGCAGCGCAGCAGGATCGCGACCGAGATCGCGATGAGCACGTATTTGCTCAGCGCCAGCACATAATCCGCAAGTCCGCCCGTACGATCGCCTCCCTTCTCATTCTTTTCAAGCGAAAAACAAAATACCGCGTCATCCCGGGGTGCAGGGCGCAATCGACTTCGCTGCGCTCGGGATGACAGGCTGTCAGACAATGACAGTCCCGCCTTCATGCGGCTGCGGAACCGCAAAACAAAGATATTATATCACAAGCCTGCCCGTATTGACAACCGTGCCCGCGTCAATTAAAATAGATGGGCCATGAAGAAACAGAATATGTTTTGGCTTTTGCTGTTTGCTGTGCTTGTCGCCGGCGGGCTGCTGCTGTTTTTTTCGCGCGGACACGGGGAAGGAACGGTCGCCGTCGTCTCTGTCAATGGAGAGGAACTGGAAAGGATAGATCTCTCAAAAGTCAGAAGGGCGTATGATCTGGATATCTCCACGGAATACGGACACAATACCGTCCATGTGGAAAACGGCGCGATCTCGGTGACACAGGCAGACTGTCCCGATCAAATCTGCGTAGCCCAGGGAAAGCTCACCGGCAGCGGCATCCCCATCATCTGTATGCCGCACCGGCTTGTGATCGAGATCGAGGGCGGTGATTTGGATGCGTAAGACAGGAAAGCTCGCGCTGATGGCGCTTCTGACGGCGATCGCGCTGACGATCTTTGTGATCGAAAACCAGATCCCCGCGCCTGTGCCGGTCCCCGGCGTCAAGCTGGGTCTTGCCAACATCATAACGCTCATCACCATGAAAATCCTCGGGAAAAAGGAGGCGGGCGCGGTTCTGCTGGTCCGCATCCTGATGGGGGCCGTGTATGCAGGCAGCCCTTCGACGCTGCTGTTCAGCGCGGCGGGCGGCTTGCTGGCCTTCCTCGTAATGTGCCTTCTCGTCGGCCGCTTTGGGGACGATCAGCTCTGGATCGTCTCGGCGCTCTCCGGGATCGCGCACAACGCGGGGCAGCTTCTGGCCTGCGTCCTGGTGGTCAAAACCCCCGGCGTCTTCGCCTATGCCCCGATCCTCGCGGCCTCCGGCATCATCACCGGTGTCTTTACCGGCTTTGCCGCACAGTATTTGCTGCGCGCGCTGAAAAAGACGCGGATCTGGTAATGACTATTTATAAAAAAGGAGAATACACGACCATGAGTGAATGCACACACGACTGCTCCACCTGCGGAGAGAACTGTTCCGAACGCACGGCGGAGAGCTTCCGCAAAAACCTGCGAGAGGGGGCCAGCGTCAAAAAGGTCATTGCCGTCGTCAGCGGCAAGGGCGGCGTCGGCAAATCGCTGGTGACTTGCCTGATGGCGTCCGAGATGCAGCGCCGCGGCTTCCGCTGCGCGGTGCTCGACGCCGACATCACCGGCCCCTCGATCCCGAAGTCCTTCGGCGTACACGAGCCCTGCATGGGCACGGACGAATATCTCCTGCCCGCGACCACTCACACCGGCCTGCAGCTCATGTCCATGAACCTCATCCTCGAGAACGAGACCGAGCCCGTTGTCTGGCGCGGCCCCGTGATCGCGGGCGCGGTGACCCAGTTCTGGACCGACGTGCTCTGGCAGGATGTGGACTATATGTTTGTCGACATGCCCCCGGGAACGGGCGACGTGCCGCTGACCGTGTTCCAGTCCCTGCCGGTGGACGGCATCGTCATCGTCACCACACCGCAGGACCTTGTCGGCATGATCGTGGAGAAGGCCGTGCACATGGCGGAGCTCATGCACATCCCGGTCATCGGCCTTGTGGAGAATATGAGCTACTTCAAATGCCCGGACTGCGGCAGGGAGCACGCCATCTTCGGCGAGTCCCGGGTCGAAAAGCTCGCGGCGCAGTACGGCATCGCGCACACCGCAAAGCTGCCCATCGACCCGGTGATCACAACCATGGTGGACGCCGGCGAGGTGGAGTCCGTCAGCGGCGAAGCGGTCAGTCCCATCGTCGATGTGATCCAGAAGGAGCTGTGACATGCGCATCGCGGTGAGCTATCAGGACGGGCAGATCGGCGAGCATTTCGGGCACGCCGCCATGTTCGCAATCTACGACTATGAAGACGCGGATGTCAACCGCTGCACCAAGGTGCTTGTGGAGACCGGGGATCTGCACGGCCATCAGGCCATGGCAGAGCGCATGAAGAGCGAGAGGGTCGACGCGGTGATCTCGGGCAGCATGGGCGGTGAGGCCAGGGCCGCGCTGCTGAGTCTGGGCATCGTCCCCGTCGCGGGTTATTCCGGCAATGCGGACGACGCGGCGGATCTGCTCATACTGGGCCAGCTTCCGCTGATCACGGACGGTGCGTGCGGCGGTGACTGCGGCGGCTGCGGAGGCTGCAGCGGCTGCGGCGACCACGGCTGCGGCTGCTGATATACGTCAGTGACCGCAGGGGGCGGTATCCCCTGACGTTGTGCACAATTATTGTTATTCATCGCAAGATTCCCCGACGAATACGTAAAAATATGCGTATTCGTCGGGGAATATGTTTCATCAATGGGGGTTGCCGCGGGGAAAACGCCGCGAAGCCTTTCCCTGTGACATCCGTTGTGCCAGTGCTCAGCGCCGCTTCTTCGGCGGCGGCAGCTTTTCCGCGATGACGCGGACCATGCGGCAACAGAGCTCGCTGTCGTCGACGTCCGGGACGAGCATTTCCTTCGCGCCGGGATAGGGGAGCTCCAGGCGAAGCTCGCGCCCGGCCTCCTTCATCATGTCCGCAGCCTCCGGTACGGGCTTTAGCAGGAAGCGGTCGTCATAGATCCCGCCGACGACCCTGCCCGCACAGTACAGCACGTACTCACCCATCATGGGTCTGGAGGACACGTCCGGCAGCGGGGAGAGCTGTTCGAGTACGTAATCCAGGTATTCCTTTGAAGATGCCATCATGTCACCTCCGAACGATCCGTCACGCGGCTTCTTCTGCCGCCTCGACAGGCAGTTCCACTCTTTCAAGCCCCGCTGTGGGCAGGTATTCGATCAAAAAGGTCCTCGCGCCGGACGCAGTCGATACTTCGCTCCCGGCGAAGGCGCTCAGAAACCTGGAACGCCACCAGGCTATGGCATCCTCTGCGCCGTTTTCCCCGAAATCCTGATTCACCATAAAATCGGTCAGATCGATCCACCGGTCGTCCACAAGACAGAGGCACTTGTTGATCTGCGAGCCTCCCGCCGAGATGTTCATCAGCGCGTAATTTGTCGGCTTGTTTTCCAGAATAACCGGAATCACGCCGGTGTCCATATCCTCCCAGGAAATAAGCTGCACGGCGTCCTTGTACAACATGGCTTCCGTCTGCGACAGAAGTCCGGACAGGAGCTCGCAGGCCGGATTCGTCGGGGCCTCATTCTCTGCCTCGGGAGCATCATCCGTGATCTCATCCTCAACGGCGTTCTCCGTCTGCTGATCCAACGAGTCCAGCAGTTCGGAGAAATGCCGCGCTTTCTCAGAATAAGCCCCTCTGCTGTCCGGGTCCTCCAGAAGATCCATGACGAGGGCAGAGATGTCGTCAGCCATCTCCTCGGGCGTTTTCGGCACATACTGCACGGCAATCAGAGCCCATTCCTTATTCTGAAAGGCTTCCGTATCCGGCAGGACAAGACGGACGAGCTTCTGTCCCTCAGGCAGGGTCTGCGGAAGCCCGGTGGCGGCGATGTTCGTCTGCCCGACCAGCGCGCTGAGCGCGTTCCCGTATGCGCCGTAGAGTCCGCAGCGCTCCAGAGCCCAGGTGAGCAGCGCTTCGATCCGGCGATAATCCGTCCTGGGCGTCATGCCCATGGCGGTCATGAGCCAGAGGGAAATCGCCTCCTCATAGCTCATCCCATAATCGAGGCAGAGTCTCGCTGCGATCATGTTCAGCAGGGAGGAGTTGGAATGCACGCCGCCCATGTCGTTGATCGCGTTCGGCGTGACTGTCTGCGGCGCATAGTACAGTCCCCACACGGAAGAGGGCTGATGATTGGCGGCGGGATCGCTCATATTCCGCATAACAGTTCCCATATTCTCGCCGAGCTGCCAGGCTGTATCCTCCGTATCCTCACAGATAAACTCGACCAGATTGCCCAGAATGTCCGACATGGCCTCGTTGATCGCACCAAAATCGTTTTCATAGAGATTTTGGTTCATGACCGTCGCGGTAAAGGTGTGGGTATACTCGTGTGCCAGCACATCCAGGGCCAAGCCGAATCCAGTCGCAGACCCCAGTCTCGAATACGGGGCGTATGCAAACATCTGCCAGCCTTCCACCATGCCCAGGCTGCACGCGTTCTCATAGATCATACCGTTGCTGTAGCAAAGTTCCCGGAGGATGAGCACATCGGTGCCCTGACCGTCCGGACCGACCCAGCCCATGCCCGCGTAAAAATCATATGCGCGCAGGTAATTATAAAAGAAATACACATCCTCCATATCCCAGTCGATGTTGTCCGCGCTCCGCAGCGGGACGATTTCATGATTCTCGCCGTAAGCGGCCTCAAAAAAGTCCGCGAAAACGATGCGCCTATCAACATCGCCAAGGTACCAGCACCCGTCGGCTTCGCTGTACATGACGGGGACCGTAATGCTCTTCGTGTCGCCGTTTTCGTTCGTGTACGCGCCGGTATAGCTGGCCGCCGTCATGCCGGCAAAGAGATCCTGATGGCGGTATCCGCTCACGGCCTCCGCATCGCCGGGCTGTCTGACCGGAAGAGAGCAGAGGTACTCGCCGTCGATCCTGACATAGTTCGCAAGATAGGGATACATATCCGCATCCTCAGCGCCGTTATGGGTATAGACCACCCAGACACGCTCACTCAGGATCACGTCAGCATCCTCATCCAGGTTTAAGTCCTCCACGGTCATGGGCGAGCGGAAGACCCGGTCCGTGTATTCTGCCAGCACCTCAGGCGAGAGCCCGTCCTCTGCGCAGCGGGCAGAGATCAGCACCTCGGCCTCTTCCCGGGAAACCAATGTCTGCTCGCGGCTCTCCTCCGCGCTGACAGAGGAGAAGACAGCCGTCACCTCGCCGCTTTCGTCCACGGCGATCTTCAGAACCGCGCCCTTCGTTTCCTCCCCGTCGCAGACCTGCTGAAAGGAGTAGACCGTCTCGCCGTTCATGGTGAGCCTGGATTTTAGAACCAGCAGGGTCAGGGAGGAGCCGCCCAGCATATCCACAAGCCGATACGCCAGCCGGTATGCGTCCTGCGCATTCGTGACAGAGCCGAACAGGCCGCAGGGACCGATGAAATAGACGACACCGTCTTCCTCCAGAATCCGGGCGTTTTCGTCCGCGGCCAGGATCGCCTCTTTGGAAACAGGCTCCGCAAGGCCGAGCTGTTTCATCGCCGCGACCGCGTCGTCCCACACCGCAAGCTCCATCCCGGCCTCCCGCCTGAGAGCCGATTCGCCCGTGATGGAGAGCCGGATACCCGACTCCCATTCGCAAAAGAGCTCGCCGCCCTCAGCCGAGGCGAGCGGAGGCAAAAGCATCAAAAACGCCAGCAAAAACGACATAAGATGTCCGAGACATGATTTCATGAGAACCTCCTTTTGTGTAACGTTTCAGTCAGCACCGCTCGATCCGCCTTCGGCGCAGCGCTCCAAACCTGTGCCGGTTCAAGTCAGGCCCGCCTGTCCGCAAGGATAGCGCCGTATCAAAGACGGCTTGTCAGTGCGCCCATTGCTTTCAGCTGTTTCTTTCGTTCGTACATCATCTGGTCTGCCCGTTCAAAAATATCGCGCAGCTGTTGATCCTCACGGTTCAGAACGGAGTACCCGATCGAAACGACCACGGCATTGTTTTTGATATTTTCTTCGACCTTACGATTCAGCTCGTCTATCACTCCGTGCATGGTATCATAGCCCTTCCCCTGAAGGAGGACGACGAACTCGTCACCGCCGACCCGATATACCGCGCCGTGCGTGAAGCAGTCGCAGATCAACGCGCAGGCGTCTTTGATCAGCTGATCCCCGGCCGCATGACCCTGCAAATCGTTGACAAGCTTCAGCCCGTTGATGTCGCAGACCACGACCGCCAGCTTCTGCAATTCTCCCGCCTGTATCTGCCGGTTGACGGCCGCTTCATTTTCAGAATAAGCGTGCTTGTTCCTGACGCCGGTCATGGAATCTGTATTCGCCATGTTTCGGAAGGTTCGGCTGGTCTCTTTCTCCGCATCAAGCTCTGCATTGGAAAGACGTCTGATCTGAAGCATCAGAACGACGCAGAGAGCCAGTGCCGACACCAAAGTGAAAAGGATCATATTCCTGCCGGTCACAAGATATCTTTCGCTGATATCGTGGATCTGATCCTGTATGACACTCTCGCGGATCAGGACCGCCATCTCCCAGCCCGTTCCCTGGATCGGAACATAGCACAGCGTCTCATGTGCGCTGCCGGAGATGAACGACAGGCTTCCCATCGCCTCGTTTGTAAAATTCTCGCAGCTTTCTTCCCGGACGTCCTCCGAAACGATGCCCTTCAACGCCTCAAACAGATTGTGATCGGAGATCACGGGCCCGAGCTCGGTAGCGGATAAGTTGGTGCCGCTATTTGAATACAGAGCATAATAGGTTCTGCCCTGATCTTCAAACGCCAGCAGATTGACGATATCGTCGATGTCGAATTGAATGAAACAGGCCTTGAAGCGTTTCCCCATAATGGAGAGGTCCGGCGTCGGGATCACCAGACAGAGCTGCTTGGACGAGCCGTAGAGATAAACCGTGCTGATGAGGCGGTTTTTTATCTCGGGCTCGGACAAGAAATCATGCCGGCTTCTGCCGGTATAGGTCGTGTACTGCGTATACACGATATTGTCCTCATCGACCAGCGCAAAGCGATTGAAGCCCAGCAAGGATTTGACCACGCCGAGCGTATTCCGCAGCTCTTCCTGTGACGCGATGTTTTCCCCGGCAATAAAGCTCACGGCCTGCTCCATCTCGTCAAAGCTGTCGTCGATCAGGTTCGTGATGGATTTTGCGCGGCGGTCCGCCATGGCCTCAAGATAGAAGGAACTGACCGCGGAGACAGCCTCATCGGTTGCGATGCCGATCTGTTTTGACACCCAGAGCGTATTGGCAATTTCCATGGCAATGAGCAGCAGGGTGCCTATGACGGCTGTCAGAACAACAGCTTTTTTTGCTGTCCGAAATTTCGTGTCCATCAGATCTCACCATACAGCAGCTCACGCATCAAAGCTGCGTCTTTCTGAAAGATGATCGTCGTTATCTCATTCTTTTTTTCGGGGAACAGCTCGCCGGCCAGGTTTCCGTCCGCTATTTTCACGGCTGTCTGGATCGTGTCAAAGCCGATGGAATAGCAATCCTGTACGCCGAGACAATAGATCACGCCATCGG
This sequence comes from Oscillospiraceae bacterium, assembly GCA_902779945.1. Taxonomy (GTDB): domain Bacteria; phylum Bacillota; class Clostridia; order Oscillospirales; family Oscillospiraceae; genus Limivicinus. The sequence goes on from CACZDN010000009.1 coordinate 30,591, forward strand.
ATAAATAGCGCAGGGCCTCCTCGTCGTGATCCATTCCCACAATGACCGCGCCGCTTCCCGTTTCCACGACCGCTCTCGCCGCTCCGACAGGATTGCTCATGTTGCAGCAGACAATACCGTCAAGCTCCGGGCAGTCCTTCAGAATCTGAACGGTCAGATCATAAGCCAGGTCAACGGAATCCATATCGTATTCCGTGGCGACGATCTCCATATCGCCGTATTTGGCGATCGTATCCCGGGCACCCCTTGCCCGGTCTTCATGGCAGGGCGCGCCTGCGCTTCCGACGAGGATCGCGACCTTTCCTTTATATCCCAGCTTTTCGCAGAGCGCCTCTGTCAGATCCGCACCGTCCTGGTAATTATGCGTATTGCCCACATAAGCGATCCTTCTACAGCCGGCGGATGCATCCGAGCTTGAAAAGGTCATAACCTTCGTTCCGGAATCCACCATCTCATCCAGAACAGGGGACAGGATCTTCTCATCCGCGACATCCACCCCGATGACATCGTAGCCCTTCTTCTGCGCCATCCGCAGTCTTTGAATCTGATCCTCAGCGGAAACACCCTCCGGCGCCATGTACTCGTAGGTAATCGTGATCCCTTTTTCCAGATATTGTCTCTGCGCGTCCTCCATTCCCAGCGCTACCGCGTCCCACCAGGAGTGGACGGTCTTGTAAGTGAAATAAAAGCTGTAGTGGTCTTTCAACGGCTCATAGGAATCCAGCTCATGCTGAAAGTCCACCGCGCTGCGCAGGGAATCATCCGACACGGAAGGGACTGACGCTTCGACCGGCCGGCTCTCCGCGCTTATCTCCGTTTCGACGGAAGCGCTGTGCTCATCTGAATGGACAGCGGGAGGGGCCAGGGAACAGGCGGTAAAAGCAAACACTGCCGCCAGTACCGATAACAATAAAACCAAATGCCTTCCCTTATTCCGCATTTTTCATACCTTCCTGAATATTCTATTCCTGTAACGACTCCTGTAACGACAGAGACTATCTCCGGCGCCTGTCCCGCTTGAAGCTCGTATAGTACTGTGCTTTATCCGCATACATCATTTCGTCTGACTCTTTGAGAAGAACATCGATCGATTCTGCTGCGTCTGAGCGATAACTGTAGCCGATGGAGCAGCTGTACTGCGTCTCAGCGACCGTGTGTTTGATGCGCTCAGCAAGCTGTATTACCTCGCTCCGGGAAGTCTTACGGCAGACGATAACAAACTCATCACCGCCAACCCTGTAGCCTGACTGTCCGCGTCTCAGCGCGCGGGTAAAGCATACCGCAAGTGTGATCAATGCTTCATCCCCGGCTGAATGACCGCCGGTGTCATTGATGGCTTTGAGGCCGTTCATGTCAAGAGACATCAATGCGGTGATATCTTCGGGATTGCGGCATATATCGGCATAGAAGGCCTGCCGGTTGAGAAGCCCCGTAAGCGAATCGATTGTTGTCAGCTGGAGGATCAAAAAAACATAATACACAAACAGCGCAATGGCGATGATCGAGCAGAAAATATGCGCATATTCCTTGCCGTACACAAAGGGCAGAACCAGCCCCGAAATAAAGGCAAAGCAGAGAAAGACGATGGGAATGATCTCAATGGACTTCTTGTTGCTGCGCTTGGAGAGAATATAAACCAGAAAAACACAGTATAACCCGGCCACAAAGAAGGGCAGGAAGCCGAGTGGGCCGCGGCGGAACGTGCTGTCGCCGTCAATGCCGAACACAATCCCGGTAAAGATCGAAAGGAAGTCGATCACGGCAAGGACGACCGCGGGGATGAAGATAAACGGGCGAAACTTCTTGACCAGTGTAAAGACGACCTGCGCAATGATAAACGGAGTCGCACTGTATCTTATCGCCATCAGAATGAGCCGCAGAGTCCTGTGGCTGCCCAGATCGGCCAGAGTGAATTCGGTGTACACAATAATGGAAAGAAGAAAAACCAGAGAAATCAAAACAAACATGCCCCGAATGGTCCTTCTCTCCAGAAAAACCGTTGTTTTGAGCGTTGCTGTGAACGCGAGCAGAATCAGGATCAGTGCCCAGTTCTGCAAAAAATAATTGGATACCATGGTGCTGTATTTCACCCCCAAATCCGGCGCCGGTGAAAGGCTCACCCGGGATCTCGCTGCACGGAGGCTGATTATCTTACCCCCTGTTCTGAAGGAGTCTCGTAATATCCTGTATGCAGCGGTCGACACACTTCTTTCGATCCGAAGCCGGAAGTTCTGTGTGTCGGTCCACATAGTCTATGATTCTGATGCAGCCCAGAAGCTGTGCAGTGTTCTTTACCTCAAGAAGCGTCTCCTCATTCGCCCCGTCAAGATACAGCTCGAATATCCGGTCACAGATTTTCGCAGCCGTTTCGACGTCGATCCCCAGCATAAACGCAGCTTTCGGCTCTATGGAGGGGAATTGACGATAGGATACAAATACGGTCGCAAGCTCAAAAATCGGATCTCCCGTACTGAGCGTATCCATGTCAATGAGCATCAGCTCATCGCCGCATATCAGGATATTGTTCATGTGAAAGTCCGCATGAAGGATCGTATTCCTGTCCGGTATCGTATTCACGAAGTCACAAAGCGCCGCATAAAGCTCCTCGGGCAGGAACGAATGGAGCTTCGGCAGCCAGCTCAATGTCTGCTGCTTCATATCCGGAAGCTCACTCGGCTCTGCCGTAATTGCATGGATCTGCTTCAGCAAAGCTACAGATTGCTTAAGGAAGCTCTCAAAGTGCTCCGGAGATTCCCTGATATAATCGGCAGAGGATTTTGCCTCCAGGTGTTCAAATACAATGCCGTACCGATCACCGACACACACGATGTCGAAGGGGATGGCTGTCGGTATTCCTTTCACAAACGCCCAGCGGGCCAGTTCTCTTTCCTTCCTTATGGAATCCAGGGAGGTATTCTCGTTATAAACCTTGACCAGCATATCCGGTGCGGTCTGATAGACGATCCCGTGTGCGCCGCGGCCTATCTCCGGGCATCCGTCAATGCTTATCTCCCGAAACTTACCCATATCGCAAACCCTCATCAAAGTACTTATGGCAACACCGCACAATCCGCCATCGGCGCCTCCTGGAAAAATAGTGCCCTGACTTCGTCACTTTTTCTTGCAATACACAAAGTATTCCTGCGAAAAACTCTTTTTCGTGAGCCCCGCACAATGGCCGAGCGTATCCGGCATCTTCACCGGAGTCTTGTTCACGATTAAGCTAATCCCTCGTTATCCAGGAATACATATCCTTCTACCGGATAGTAAGTCAGCCAGATGATTCCGGCAGTTATCATCACCGCCAGCGCCACCCACAGAGGCAGCAGTTTTTGAGCCCACTTTTTCTGAGACAGTTCACAGGCGAGCAGGGCACCGATCAGCTTTTATATTCGCTTGCACTCAGCCTGTATGCGTCAGCAGACAGACGGTCTCGACAGTTGTTTCAGTTTCCAAGGGAAGTTCTTTCACTTCCTCGCCATCAACAGGCACAGGGAAATTGAATACGATCTTCTTTATCCAGCTTCCGTCTTTCCTTTTCTCCGGGAACATTTCAATTCGCTCGATAAAGGCTTTCATAAACTCTTTCTGTTCCGCTTCCGTTGCGGAATGGTAGACTTCATCAAATGCCAGTAAGAGCCGATAGATATTGTCGCCGGAGATTTTCTCCTGCTGAATGCTGCGGATTTGGCTTTGCAATTCCCCAATCTGAACTTCGATATCCTCTATGGTATCATACTGCTCATCATAGCGGCGCTGCAAGTCCAAAATCTTTCTGTCATAGTGGGCATCGTTGATGTCCAAGGTGTCCATCTGACGCTCCAAGCGGCTTTTTGTTCCAAAGGCTTGCTTTAACTGACCTTGCAGAACGGCGATCTGCTTTTCCATATCCTCTGTATCAACTGCCGAGCCGATTTTCGCCTGAATCGCTTCTACAAACCGAGGATTGTTGACCATAGCGGATATAATCTTTGCCACAAACTTATTGATTTCCGTCTGCTCGATATTCAGTCGGAAGCTGCACTCATGCCCGGTTGGTGTTACTGTGTTTTTACAGTAGTAATAATATCTTGTTTTCTTGTCCTTGCTGTGAGCCTTGGCGATATTGCCATACATACTCTTTCCGCAGCATGGACATTTCAGAATACCGGACAGGATATGTGCGTGATCTGGATTATTGACCTTTTCCCGCTTAAAGGAATTGATCTTGCGCTTTTCCTGTGCCAAATACCAATCTTCTTCCGAAACGATTGCTTCGTGTTGCCCATCATAAATAGGGAACTCTGACTGCTCAACCACGTGCATCTCGTTTCTTGTACCTTGCTTCTTTTCCGTCCTGCGTCTGCCATAGGCTATCTTACCCATGTAAACAGGATTGTCCAGTACGTCCTGCACGAAGCTCCTTGAAAATCCGGGAATGGTATTGTTCTGCCGCAGCTTCTTGACAAAGCCATTGCGATTCAGGTATTTTGCAACTCCAGCAACCCCCTCGTTGGTGTGAATATAACGGTCATAAATAACACGGATTACTTCCACTTCATCCTCGGCAATAACAAGATCGCCGTTTTCCAGACTATATCCATAAGGGGCAAATCCGCCGTTCCACTTGCCCTCACGAGCCTTTTGCTCCCGTCCTGCCATTGTTTGGGTGCGGATATTCTCTCGCTCGATTTCTGCCACCGCAGACAGCACGGAAATCATCAGTTTTCCGGCGTCCTTAGAGCTGTCAATGCCATCCTCCACGCAGATCAGATTGACACCGAAATCCTGCATGAGCTGCAAAGAGTTCAGAACATCCGCTGCATTTCTGCCAAATCGGGAAAGCTTAAAGACCAGCACATAGGAAACGCCGTCTTTGCAGTCCTGAATGTCATTCAGCATCCGTTGAAAATCCTGCCGTCCTTGGATGTTCTTTCCGGAAAAGCCCTCGTCAGAATACTCCCCCGCAATAACCATATCTTCGTATGCCGCATACTTCCGCAGTTTGTCACGCTGGGCATCCAAGCTGTACCCGTCAACCTGCATAGAGGTGGACACTCTTGTATAAAGATAGCATTTAGTTTGTTTCTTTTTCAGAATCGCCACCTCCCTCATCCATTTCTTTTACCATAAGTCCCTCGTTGCGGATATAATACTCCAAAAGCCACAGCACATAATCCGGTGCATGGCGGTTATCCAATTCCCACTCGGTCATAGTCCGGTAAGGGATATGGACGAGCTTGCAAAAATCTTTCCGGTTCAGTCCTGTACTTTCCCGCAACTTGATAATTCTGTTCTTACAATCCATCTGTCTTTTCTCCATTAAAAACAAAAATACACGTTGCGTAATCATTATAGCATAGCTACACCGAATACGCAACGTGTAAATTGTAAATTTTTACGCAGCCTTATTCGTCAAAGGCTGCGCTTGATTTCTTTCCTCGGAATGCTCTACTTTCTGCTGGGCATCCTGTTCCAATTTATCCAAAACCTGATGTCCGTATTTCTGGAGCATCTGGCTCATAACATCCACACAGCGGACAAATGCCGCATTATACTTTGCATCCTCATAATATTTCTTCAATAGGCAGTTACCTCCATCAAATTTCCATGTCCTGTCCACGCTTGCGGGCAGGTGCTTTGTGTTCCTGTGTTTCCTTTCCTCTGGCGAGGATAGAATTGATAAAAGCCCAAACCTTTTCGGATGCAACTTCCAGTGCATCAAGGAAAGGCTGGGCTTTCTGTTTCAATTCCTGATATTTTTTATTTGCTTCTTCACATCGCTGCTTCCAAATGGATGCAGACTTTTGAGCCGATTCCAGTTTCCCTTTCAATCGCTCATTCTCTGCATTGATGATAATGCCATTGGTGGCATAGCGTTTCAGCGTGTCACATTCATCCGGTGTCAGCGTGATATTGTTTCCGAATTTAACTTTCTTACCCATCGCTTCAATATCCTGCACCGTCAGAGCAACGGTCTTTACTGCCTTGGTTTCCTTTTGCAGAGCTTCCAGTTTCTTTTTCTGTTTCTCTGTGGCAGCCTTGGCATCCTCCAAACTTTGTTCTGCCTGTGCCACCTGTCCGGTCACAGCTTCCAAACGCTGCTGCTCTGCCTGCACCTTAAACTGTGTCACCGTCAGATGTTCTTCAGTGCTGCCACGTTCTCCACGCTCCACATCGTCATATCCGGCTGCACGCATGAACTGAAAGAAGTCATCCTGCAACACACTGTAGGATGACTTCAATATCTTTTTTCCTTTTGCGTTAATCATGGGATTACCGTTTTCGTCAAGCACCGGCTTGCAGTCCCATTTCTTACTTCGACTGACCTGCGTGATCGTTTCCTTTACGGTTCCCCGGAGGGCTTCATCCTTACACCGCTTCGACCAAAGGATCTGCTTTTCCACCACAGGGATATAAACCACATGAAGATGGTAGTGGTACACATCCTCGCCCAGCGCTTCGGACATTGCCTGGTTGCGTTCATCGGCGTGCATCACAGCGGAGAGGATATACTGTTCACCGCCCACGATCTCCACAGCGGCTTTATAGGCATCGGCATAAAACTGTTTTGCAAATTCATAGCCGCCGTGGTTATAGAAGTAAGCGGAGTTCACATCAAAAACTAACTCGCCGTATTTAACTGCGTCCGGTTTCAGACCTCTGGTAGAGATGATCTTGTCCTGCTCCATCTGCTCAAACATTTTTACATAATCATCGGTAGGAGCTTTGAAATGGACATTCAGGGTCGTGCGTTCCGGCACAATGTCCTGATTGCTGTAGCTGTCCTTTTCACGCTCATTGTGTTCCTGTATTTTTGCTACATCGTCCGGAGTTTCCAAGTCCTGATTCCGGGCTACGGTGCGGTCTATTCCATCATTTCTTGCCATAGATTTTTTGTCCTTTCTTTGAGATTTGCAGACAGCGGGGAGCTACGGAGAGGCACTTTTTCAAAGTGTAATAACCCACTATAACACTTTCATCCATACTGGCTGCAAAGTGCCGTGGGCTCTCCGAGGGCTCTCCCGAGGGGGAGTGCGGTCGCTGCGGCGACCTCTGCTGACCAAGGCGAAAATGTCTGCAACTTTTCTTATGGTCAGCCCGTCTGCATGAAGCTGTTCCGGCGAACTTCCTCTTGCAGACGGTGGCAGCGAAAACCGTATCTTTCACTGCCATCCATAGGCAGCACTGCGGTGCGCCTATGGGGACGGGAGAAGCGAGGGGCTGCTGCCGGGGCATCATTTCTCCCGTCTTTGCTGCCATACGATGTCGTATCCCAGCACATCGGCAAGCTCCAATACTTCCTTGTATCGGATGCTTTCCCGCTGTAATTTTGCGGACAGGTTGGAAACGCTGTCGCTCCAACCGTATTCGTCCGAGAGCAGGTCAACAACTTCCTGCATGGTCATCCCAGCACGGATGATCTGTGCCTTTATTTCGTTGCGTACATTCATATTGAAAAATCCTCCATATTTTTGATTTGTGGTTTGGTGCAAAGGCTACTCTCCAAAGCGGAGCAGATGCACCGAACAGTAAAAAATCTGCTTTCTCCTAAATCGTTTTAATTTTATGGGTGCGATACTCTGTCCATATAGGCATATATCCCACTTTACTGTTCCATGCGGTTTGGTCTGGAACAGTGAAAACACCTACTGTTCCGTGAACCGGGTGCATGGTTTGGAGAAGCACGATTTGGTGAAATGGTTTCGTTCTGCGGTCAAGAACTTTGCTGTTTTCATTACCATTGATTTTCAATGCCCGAAAACAGCTCAATTCTGACCGCTGATTGTTCCTATAAAAAAGAAAAACGGGCAAAACACTGCGTACATACATACAGAAAATGAAAGACAGGAATCAGTCCTGCCATTCCTCCGGTACGTACGTACATGGCGAAACGTCGTAAAACCCGTTTATATTAGGTCGTGCCACAGCTTCCACGCCCATAAACCCCCATACCCGCCGTCCGGCAGAATTAGTGATGTTGTTGCAATGCTCCAAATTAAATTTCTTCGCATTGGCAACCATGGCATCGCTGAAGCTGCGGGCTTTCAGAGGGGCAAGGGAGTTTTCCTCGCACCACAGGCGATAGATAGCGTAGAAGTCCTTGGAACTGATGGAAGCAT
>CACZDN010000010.1 GCA_902779945.1 Oscillospiraceae bacterium
GATCTGTCCCCGGCGTTTCTTCGGCTTTGTCCTGCTGGCTGGCTGCGTCAGCATGGGCCGTTAAGGAAAACAACAGCACAAACAATAATCCCAAAACAAACTTCTTCAATACCATCCTCCTGTTCTATACCATTAAAAAAACATTGACAATCATGCAGGCAAAAGCTTGTTTCAACACGTTCTCAGCCATTATAGCACATGAACAAATTTGTGTAAAGAACGAATAATCTTCCAGTCTCTGAATTTTCGATATTGCCCTTCGATACTGTTATGAAACTCCGGAGAGCTTCACAAAAGCCTTTTCTCGGTTTCACGGTGTGACACCTTCACAGGTTCGAGACGGAGCCGTCGGAAAAGTCTTTCTTCCCTTGACAATCAAATTATCTGTACAGGGAGGTAGCCAAATGGATTTCAAAATTGCTCCAATGTTTCCTTTCAAAGTCATCGGCTTCCAGAAGATTTTTGATAATGAAACTGCTTATACGGAAATTCCAAAGTTCTGGAATGAAACATTGGTGGACAACTGCATCGGTGAATACGGTGTCTGCATCGACGATATCGGCGGAGGCAAATTCCGCTATCTGATTGCTGGTAAGTACACGGGTGGACCCGTGCCGGAGGGAATGGTAGTTTATCAGTTTCCGAGAAATGAATGGGCAGTATTCGATTGCATCGGTCCGAATCCTCAGACACTGCAGAGTGTGAACATCCGCATCTTCTCTGAATGGTTACCCGGAAATCCAGATTATGAGCTGAGCGGAAACGCCACGGTAGAGTGGTATGACTGTATAAACGGAGAAATGACGGACCCGGATTATCATAGTGCAATCTGGGTGCCGGTAAAGAAAAAAGCATAGTTCCAGCAGCATGAAAAAGAGCTCCCGGTCACCGGCGTAAAACCGATGATCGGGAGCGATGCATTTACCCGGCTCAGCCCTCGAAGGTGGAGCCGTTTTTGAAGGTGAAGGTCAGGCGGCCATCCGCATAGGCCGTGGCATAATCCAGCAGGCCGCACCAGAGCTTTTCGCTGAAGGCGGTGATCTCGCCGTTCTGCTGTTTGGTCCGTCTGGCCAGTTCTCGCTGGACCATCTCGAAGGTTTCCGGGTCAATAATAGCCTCATGGTTTCCTGATTGATATTGTTCTTTTTCCGTTCGTGCTGTTCAGATAGAACAAGAGAGCTTCGCGCTGCGGGATGCGAAACTCTCTAATAATATTGTTATTCTTGCATTTTCAGGCACACTTATCAGATCATGGTCAGGAGATTTCAACCAGCACTTTCCAACGGCCGCTGCGCTTGCCGCCCTCGCGGCGGAGATAGCCTTTTTCCTGCAACGCGACTGTCCGTGTTTTGACCGTGCGCTCCGATTTGCCGATCGCTGAAGCAAGGTCCTTTTGCGTGATCGCCGGATTTGCGGCGATCGCGCGAAGCACAGCCAGTTCTTCCAAAGTGCAATCCAAAGTGCAATTTTTGCACTTTGAAATTTCTGCCTCTGTACTTTGGGCCGGTGCTTCCTCCTTGAAGCCCACATGGAGATAGCGATTCTTCAATTCATGCTGCGTGCCGAGAAGCAGGTTTTCAAAAAACATTTCGAGAAACTCGCTTGTAGCATGGATACCTTTTTGCAGATTGTTGTAGTTGGCTCTGACAAGCGCATTGCGGAAATACCATGAATTTGCCGCAAAAACGTCATTGTTCACGTGAAAACCGAAGGTCTTCAAATACTTCACGACAAACACCGCCGTTGCGCGTGTGTTGCCCTCACAGAAAGGATGGATCTGCCAGATCCCGGATGCAAACTTTGCCATATGGCGGATAGATTCCGGCATCGAAATCTTTTCATAGGAAAACTGCTTTTCCAGTGAAAAGTCATAATCCAGTGTGTCGCGGATGCTCTCCCAGGAAGAGTATGTGACCGTATCGCCGCCGAGCACCCATTCATTTTTCGTGATGTTATAGGTGCGGAATTGTCCCGCGTGATTGAACACCCCGCTGAATAGGCGGCGATGAATGCTCTGCAGCTCGGCCGGAGAAAACTGAAAGGTTTTCTCTCCCAACAGTTCGGTGATACGCGCGGAGACAATATCCGCCTCCATCGTTCCGGCTTCTACCGTTTTGCGGTTGGCCTGCTCTTTGTAGTAGCTTTGAATACGCCGCTGCACATCAACGATGTCAATATCGCCCTCGATATGGGCTTTCGCAGTTTCCAGCAGATACGGAGAGGTTTTCAGCCCATCCACCGCCTGAAGCCCGATGGCCGTCTGCCATGCCGCGCTCTTCTCGGCCCGGTCAGGCTCTCCCTGACGAATGTACTCGCTTAGTGCAAGCTGCCAGCTGTCCTGATTCGGCATTTTCTCAGCTCCTCTCTCCGCTTACTATATAACTATTTTACCATAAGCAGGCCTGTACATCAAGGATAACACCGTCGAGGAAAAGTGCGAGAGCCAATAGCCAAATAATTATATCAGCTCGGATATAGTTTTGAAATTTGAAATAGTTTTATCCCCGAACGAGTATAAAAATGCTGTATTACTGTACCGATATAACTGCCTTTATCATATTTGCATATAGTAAGCCATCGTTTCCTGTGCAGAACACCTGTAACGTTTATAGCAAGTAACAATGCAACGTGAATCGGCCGCCTGTTTCCGGGCGGCCTTTTCTGTTATTTCGGTAGATTGCAGATTATCTTTATGGTATACTTATTGCAAGTCAACAGGCGGCACGGTAGAGGCACAGCAATGCCACTGCTTCGTGCCGGGATGGTTATCAACAGTCAGAGATAAGGAGGGATCATGATGTTCGTATTTTGGGGAGACGGTTCACAGCAGGCAATGGATCTGGTCAACGCGATCCGCGTGCGCAGTACGGAAAACTTCAACTGGACCTTTATCTTTATTCTTGCAGTCGTGTTCTATGTGTATTGGAGCGGAGCGAGATCAACAAGCGTAACTATGAGGTGATTTATGCTGGCCTGGCCCTGTACGGCGTTCACTGGCTTTATGAAATCTGCAACGCCATCATCGGCCACGTTTTTGGGTATCCGCTGTGGTCGGTTTCCAACGAATCGACGACATTCATTCTGCTGATCGGCGTGTGCTGGGAGCTGTCCATGATGTTCTCTCTGGCAGGCATTATTTCCTTCAAAATGCTGCCACAGGACCGGAGCACGCGTTTCTTCTCCAAAAACGGAAAGGGCGGCATCAGCTGCAAGCTGGTCGGGGCGCTGGAAATGGCGCTGCTGTTTGCGCTGTTTGAATCGTTCCTAGCTGGAACAAGCAACCACTCCTTCATCTGGGTTTACAAATGGTGGGGTGTGCTGCCCGTATTCGTCACCACATATATACCTTTTTTCCTGGCTGCAAATTATGTGCCGGATATGAAGCCGAAAAACAGAAAAGCTTTCCTGATCGGCATTTGGGCGCTGGATGCGCTGCTGCTGATCACATTGATCCCGCTGGGTATTATTTAAGGAAAACGCAAAACAAAGAATATACGCCGGGAGGATAATACTATGACCGTCTATCACGGAGCGATCGTCACCGTCAACGCAAATGACGATGTCTTTCAGTATCTGGTTGAGCACAGGGGCCGCATCGTGTATGTGGGCGATACCCTGCCGAAAAAGTACCGCCGGGCTCCCGTCGTGGAGCTTGGCAGCCGGGCGCTGATCCCACCCTTTGCGGACACGCACCAGCACTTTGCCTCCTTCTCCGCTTTCAACGCGGGGCTGAACGTGATGGAAGCCCGCTCCAATGCGGAGATCCTCGCCATGGTGGATCGCTTTGCCGCCGAATGTCCCTCCAAAACGCTGATTGCTTTCGGCGCGTCCCCCTACTCCGTGGAAGAGCGCCGCCTTGTGAGCCGCGAGGAGCTGGATGCCGTCACCCACGGCAAGCCGCTTTTCATGGTGAAGTACGACGGTCACGCCTGTGTGGTGAATACCGCGCTGCTCAAAAAGCTGCCGCATAAGACGAAGAAGCTGCGCGGCTATCACGCGGACACCGGCGAGATGAATCAGGAGGCGTTCTTCGCCGTTTCGGATTTCATCACCAATTCCATCTCCCCGCTGGAGCTGCTGCGCGACATGCAGATGGCGGCGGACTTTGAAGCTGCACGCGGCATCGGCCTCATCCACACCGTCAGCGGCGTGGGCTTTGCCATGAATCTGGACATCTCCATGGAGACCTGGTTTGCCAGAAGTCTGCAGAACGGTCTGCAGCTTCGTGTCTTCCCCCAGTCCATGGATGTGGGGGTGGCCAAAGCGCGCAGGCTCCCGCGCATCGGCGGCTGCTTTGCCTGTGCGCTTGACGGATGCTTCGGCTCGCAGGACGCTGCCATGAAGCGGCCCTATGCCTCCGATCCCAATAACCGCGGCATCCTCTACTATACCGACGAGCAGGTCATCGACTTTTGCAAGAAAGCAAATCGGGCAGGGCTGCAGATCGAGATGCACGCCATCGGCGATCGGGCCTTCGATCAAGCCGCCCGCGCGCTCAAGGCCGCGCTGGACGACTTCCCGCGCGAGGATCACCGCCACGGCATCATCCACGCCTGTCTGCCCACGGAGTACGGCATGCAGATCTGCCGGCAGTACCACATCCAGCTCCCCATGCAGATTGCCTTCGACAACTGGCGGCAGGAGCCGCAGGAATACACGCTCCGGCTTCTGGGCGAGGAGCGCAACGCGCGGCTCAACCCGGTCCGCTCCTTTATGGAAAACGGCTGTGTGGTCTCCTTCGGCAGTGACGGGCCCTGCACCTCCCCGGATCCGATCGTCTGGCTCTATAAGGCTGTGAACCACTCCAACCCCGCCGAGGCCGTCAGCATCCGGCAGGCCCTGCACATGGCAACCTACAACGGCTACTGGACGAGCTTCGATGAGCAGGAGCGCGGCTCGCTGGAAGAGAGCAAGATTGCGGACATGGTGATCCTCTCCGCCAATCCCTATGAACTCCCGGGTGACCGGCTGCTTGATCTCAAGGTCGAGAAGCTGATCCTCGGCGGCAAAGACTACAAGCCTCAGCACCAGAGCATCCCGCTCGCGGTGATAAAGGGCATGCTCTCCCGGAAAAAGGCGTGATTCTCCGAATACTGGAAACAATTCGGCATTTGAGGAGGTGCGGCGCATGATTGAGATTTCTTTGCTGAGCGGCGAATTGGTTTTCGCAGCGCTGTGGCTCCTCTGCCGGGGGATCCTTTGGCTGCGGCAGAAGAAGATTGTCTGGAAAAGAGAAGCTGTTCTTCTTTTGATGTTTGTCAATCTTGCCGTTCTGATTCGCTTCGTCTTTTATCCGTTTTTCACTGTCAACGGTCATGTGCGGCCGCTTATGATCAATCTGAGCGGTATTCAGCCGATTCGGATCAATTTGATTCCGTTTGTGAATATTCTCGATTATGACAATAAACGCGAAGCTGCAATCAATATCATCGGAAATATAAGCATGTTTATCCCGTCGGGTATCATCCTGCCGATTTTGTACAAGCGCCTGGACCGCTTTTGGAAAGTTCTTCTTGCCGGCGCGGGACTGTCGCTCGTCATTGAGATGATTCAATTGTTTTTCCCCGGAAGTGTAAGCGATATCGATGATCTGATCCTCAATACGGCCGGTGTGGCCATTGGATACGGTATTTATAAGCTTGTCAGGCGGAACGTCTGATTTCGTCTCTTTCGCCGGGATTCAGATTTCGCATTTTGGAGGTACGCCATGCCGGGAAAAACTGGTCGACGAGCTTGCCAAAGGAAAGGCGATGGAGAAGGTAATGGAACACGGAACGTCTGATCACCATAGCATTTCATCAATCAAAAATCAATTTGTGATGGACGAATTGTGATTTTCTATATTGGCATATGAGAAGGAAGGCCCTTGACAACAAGCGAAAGAAACTGCCCTTGCAGTCTCGCGGGCAGTTTCTTTTTTCTTTCGGAAGCTATACTCCATCAGTCAGTGGAGAGGCGCAGACGCACGCAGGTAAACATTCTTAATAAAATGAGAATTTTTACTTGACAAGCGATCTTCGCCGTGGTAATCTATAATACTTTCTTGTCGAATCCTGTCTGTTAGCCTTGAAGAAAGGCGAAACCACGGTCAGGGAGAACAATTGAATAACGTTATCCGACAGGCCAGTAAAGACTTGTCGAAGAATACTCCGGTACGAGCCTGAAAAGGCTTACCGATGTATTGTAGCAGCGAAACCGTTACATATCAATACGGTCCGCGGGAGGCCATTTACTCCCGCTGGATTCGTATTGATATGTAACGGTTTTTTTTGAATAGGAGGGAAAAAAGAAAGGCAAAAAGAACAACTGAATGACCGGCTGGATGGTTATTACTCACCCCGGCGAAGTATGCCAGGACCTCCCGAAAAGGAGCGAGCGTACCAAGGGGAGTTGGCAACGACCGCGGTGAAAGAGTCCGGGGCGGAACGCCATCCAGGCCAAACGGCACGCAAACCATGGCAGGCATTGTCTGACCAAACACAGGGCAGGAGTCGTGGCGCTCCTGCTGCGATCAAAGGAGGATTGATCAAAATCAAGAAAACAGAGCTCAAAGACTTCTATGGCATGATGTACCCGGACTATCCGGACATCGTAACCGTTCCCCAGCTGCAAAAAATGCTGGGGATCAGCCGGGGGCTGGCCTACAAGCTGGTCCGCGAAAACGAGATCCACGGCATCAAAATCGGCAATGCCCTGCGAGTGCCGAAGGTGAACGTCATCAACTATGTGCTCTCCGACGGAGAGCACGGGGAGGCGGTGTCATGATCCCCGAAAAGCTGAGCATTGTGGATGCCGACACACTGCTCTCGACTCCGCTCGAGAAGACCCTGTTCATCGTAGAGGGCCTGATCCCACAGGGGGTGACGCTGCTGGGCGGGTCCAGCAAGATCGGCAAAAGCTGGCTCATGCTCCGGCTCGGGCTACAGGTTGCCCAGGGCCTCCCACTCTGGGGACTGCGGACGCAGCGCTGCGACGTGCTGTACCTGAGTTTGGAGGACACCATGAGCCGCCTGCAAAGTCGGCTCTATCGCCTGACCGATGAGGCACCGCCCGGTCTCCGCTTTGCCACCGTCTGCGGAAAACTGGGCAGCGGACTGGAGGAACAGATCACCCAGGCCCTGTGCGATTACCCGGCGACAAAGCTTGTCATCATCGACACGCTGCAAAAGGCGCGGGATTCCCGCAGCGCAGCAGGCAAGACGGGCCTCTATTCCGCCGACTACGACGACATGTCCGCCCTCAAGCAGATTGCGGACCGGCAGGGCATCGCCATCGTGCTGGTGCACCATCTGCGGAAGCTGCCGGACGGCAACGACCCCTTCAACCAGCTTTCGGGCAGTACCGGCATCACGGGCGCGGCCGACACCAGCATGGTGCTGCTCCGGCAGCGCGGCTCCGACACCGCGACGCTCCTGGCCACCGGGCGCGATATCGACTATCAGCGCCTCACGCTCCGCTTTGAAAACCTGAGCTGGCAGCTGGTGGAGCGCACGGAGAGTACAGAGCTCCAGCGGGAGCAGATCCCGTCGGTTTTATTCCGGCTGGTCGCGTTTTTGAGGCAGTACACGGAGTGGACAGGCACCGCGACGGAGCTGCTGAGCGCGCTGGGCGAACGGGAGACCCCGAGCAATGTCATCACAAAGTACCTGGGGCGCTACGCAAACGATGTGCTGCGCCCCGCCGGCATCACCTATCGCACCAGGCGCACAGGTCAAAGCCGCCTGCTGTGCTTCACCCATGACGGCCATGACAGCAATGACGGCAAATTCGGGATATAGCCGAAAACCCGTCACAGCCGTCATAACCGTCACCAACAAGGAGGAAAAAGAAATGAGTTTTCACGCCTATTCCAAACGGCAATTCTACGCGCTTAACTTTGACACAACGCCCTATCGCAAGCTGACTGGAGATGACTCCGGTACAGCCTGCGCCCGCCTCGACTGCAAACGCTGGGGCGCGCATTGCATGTTCCTGTATCTTACACTGGATCGGGGCTGCAAAGTCTTTGCCCCGGTTTTTCAGCAGAATCCCACCGGCATTCCGTATCTGGGCTTTGCTGATATTCCGATCGGCGCCATTGTCGATATCGACATTGACGGGGAAATCCATGGAGATAAAGCCTGGCTTATCTACGCCGAATGGCTCCCTGATGAGACCGATCCTGCGGAGGCTATGGCAAAACAGCTGGGGGTCGATCCCCTCGCAGACAGTACGGGTACTGCCTGTCCTGCGGAGTAGCGAGCATAGGCTTTGTGCTGACAAAGCCGGAACGGCTCAAGCCGAAAGGGGCGCTGCCCCTGTAACCCCGAATTTGAAAGGAGAGATCCATTGCAGAGAACCAGAGAATACCCCATTCAGATCCGCGTGACCGAGAGCGAGAAGCGGCGGCTGCAGCGCAATGCACGCGCCTGCCGAATGAGCCTTTCGGCCTACATGCGGGCCGTTGGCCTGGGCAAGAACGTGCAGTCCTTCCCGGCGGACGAAGTCCATACACTCTACCGTGGCTTCTGTCAGCTGCGGGACGAATATCCGCATCAGGATCTCGACTGGATCGAGCAGCGCTTCGAGGACCTGACGAAACAGTTTTACCGGGTCTGCGCCGCAGGAGGAAGCAGCGACGATGGCAGTCACGAAGATCTGGCCGATTAAGGACAGTCTGCGCCGTGTGGTGGATTATGCGAAGAACCCTGCCAAGACGGAGTACAGCGATCTCCAAAGCGTGCTTCATTACGCAGCCAACGGCGAGAAGACGGCGCACGGCGCGGAAAAGACCATGTATGTCACCGGGATCAACTGCAGCCGGGACCGTGCCTTTCAGGAGATGTACGCCGTACAGGAGCGCTTCGGCAAAACCGGCGGGAATGTGGCCTACCACGCCTACCAGAGCTTCAAACCCGGCGAGGTCACGCCGGAGCTCTGTCATCAGATGGGAGTGGAGCTTGCAAAGCGGATGTGGGGCGAGGATTATCAGGTCCTCGTCGCCACCCACTTCAACACCGGCACCTATCACAATCATCTGGTCATCAGCTCCGTGAACATGTGGGACGGGAGGAAATTCGACTGCAGCAAACGGGCCTATTATGAGCTGCGCCGCCTGTCGGACGAGCTATGCGAAGAGCACGGGCTTTCCGTGATCCGTGCGCCCGGCGGCAGAACGCCGCGGAGCATCTACTTTGCGGAGAAAAACGGCGAGCCCACCCGCTACAATCTCATGCGGCAGGCCATCGACGAGGCCTCTGCCATCGCCCGGACGCCGCGAGATTTCGACGCCATCATGCGCGCCAAGGGCTATATCGTGCAGCTGGACGAACGGAGGAAATATTTCACGATCTGCTCCGTCGGCAGCAAGAAACCCGTCCGCATGGCACGTCTGGGCGAGGGCTACGACAACAAATCTATCATGGAGCGCATCTGCCTGGACAGCAGTCCGGCGCGTTTCCGGGGCAATCGGGAGTTCTGGCAGGAACAGCGGGAACTGCGTGAGAGCAAACCGGCGCAGATTCGGCTCGGTGGCAGTCTGCATCAGGTGAAGAAGGTCACAGGCCTCCGGGCACTGTATCTTCATTACTGCTATCTGCTGGGCTATCTTCCGCGGAAGAAGCCATACAAGCCCCTGTCGCCGGAGATGCGGGAGGCGGTGCGCCGCATGGACCGCTACTCTGCCCAGGCAAAGCTGGCAGCCGCGCACAAGCTGGACAGCATCCCGGCGGTGGAGGACTTCATCGCGCAAACCGAAAATGCGATGCAGACGGTCATCGCCCGAAGAAACAGGCTTTGTAACCGTATGCTTGCGGCCTTTCGTCGCGCGTGGGAGATCCTGAAATCCGTTTCGCTTCAGGCGGCGCAGCTTTCCGCGTGACACACCACTTCGTCGTTCCAGCTCTGCAAGATTGATGTTCTCCAGAGAGAAAGATTCTCCCTGTTCGGCTTTCATTTCTTCAATGGCTTGTGCTATACTACGCATAGAGCCATTACTGAGTATCTCTTTCATTGTTCTCCTTTCACCTGGGTTGTTGGCACTCTCCAGTGTAAAGGATATGAAAGAGTTGCGGTAGTGGCTTTTTCTTTTCCGGCTACTTTTGGTCGTTATCTCCCGACACTACGAGGTTAGTTTCTCCCGACCCGAACAAATTACTAATAATTGGTATTTTTGAGGCCTTGTAAACATCTCCCAAAAGTTCAAAAAAACGCCGATTTATTGTCTAAATCGGCGATAAGTGTCTAATCATTACACGAATGATGCCGCTCGAATATACCAAAACGGAGGTTTCCCCGTGAGAACCTCCGTTTTGGAAAGGAAGAAGGACGCAGCGGATATGCAGTTTTCGCGGCGCTTACGCAAACCGCGGAAACAGAATGGAGCTGCGTTCTTCTGACGTGGCTAAGGATTGCGATTTTAACAAATCAGCAGTAATCGTTGAGTCTTACTCATTATTTGTTCTAATTCGTATATTCTTCTTTTTCCCTCGTAAAGCGGCATCAGCACATTTTTTGCACCCATGCCCTTGCAGAAGTGCACTGGGGTAAGGGCTCCACTCATAGCCGCAGACCTTACAACGACAAAGTATTTTCGTGCTAGAATTAATATATTCACCCAGGACCTCAACAGCAGCGTTTCCTTTTTCCTCCATCTCTAAAAGAAACTGTTCGTGTGTCCTTTTTTGTTTGATTGATGAATGCACCTTAGCGCATTTAGGGCAACCTGTGCCTTTCATAAGATTATTAGGCTTGACCGGCCATACATGACCACATTCTTTACACTGAACTTCTATATGAGTCTGACTATTAACATATCTTCCTAAAACAACTACTGAAGGATTTTTCTTTCCAAGTATTTGAACGAATTCCTCATGCGTCAGCTGCATATTACCTGCACATTTAGGGCACCCAGCACGGTTGAATGTAAGTACAGATACTAGAGGATCCCACTCATGGCCACACTTTTTACAACGGCAATGAATGGCTTTATTATAAGCTTTATATTCTCCTAACACTTCAATTACTGGATTAATCTCATTCATAAGTTGCCGGAACTCTTCTGTGTTCATTTTTCTCGATGAAATATAGGCGTGGTCTTCAATTTCTTTCCATTCTTTAGGAGAGAAGCTACACTCTAAATCCACCGATTTGAATAAATCCGCAATGATATTCTTTAGCGTTTCGTGATTCTTTTCCTGCCCTAAGTCAATTGAAGTGGTATAGCAGTCGGAAGGAAAAGGAGGTTGTATACCGTCATAACAATCATAAAGAGTTACAAGCCTTATTCCTTTATTTGAACAAATATCTCGCTTTCTTTTGTCAGAATTTATTTTGTCTTTATGCCAGAACCAAGATCCGGGCTCTATTGCTAGAGAGAGTGCAGGAATATAGATGTCTAGTTCACAGCCCATTTCTGTTGAGTTTCTTGAGGCTACCGCGTCTTTTCCCAATCGTTTACGAAATGCTTCAAGTATCATCTTCTCCATGAATGATGTAGAAGATGAGGAACACTCTGGACATCCACCACCATTCAAAAGTTTTGGCGGCTGTGGTTCCCATTCATGATTACAGTGCTTGCAGCGTACAAGAATTGGTGTCGTTGAATTAACGTAGGTTCCCAAAACCTCAATGTATGGGTTGATTTCTTTTAGTTCTGACACGAACTGCTCATGAGGTTTTCGTGATGCAAGGATTCTTTCGTCACGTGCTTTATCAGCACATTTAGAACATTTATTTCCAGCAAGCAGGTTGTCACCTGTGGGATTCCAAATATTCCCGCAGTTTTTGCACCTGCAAGTTACTCTAGTTTTCCTGTTTTTGTATTTGCCGAGTATTTCGATAGACGGAGAGAGATCTGAAATTACTTGAACAAACTCATCATGGGATAGTGATAATTGATGAGTACAAGAAGGACATCCTTTCCCTTGCTGGAGGCTGGATCCTTTTGCCGGCCATTCATAGCCGCAGACAGAACATCTACACTTTACTGGAGTCTTTGCATCAATATAAGTACCTAATATCTCAATCTCAGGATGGGCTTCTTGCATCCGCCTGTAGACTTCTTCTGAGGGAAGGCTGTTCTTCTCTCCTATTTTTTTCTTGGCACACTCTTTACATGAGTAACCAACAATTATACTTTGCGCAATTGGGTTCCATTGTCTGCCGCATTTTTTGCATCTAATCTTTATGCGGCTATGCATATCTACATACGTTCCAAGAACTTCGATAGTTGGATTATTTTTTGCAACTGCAGCTATAAACTCTTCATTAGAACGGCGATACTTTCCCATGCAACGAGGGCAACCACGACCTTTTTTCAAATTGCTCGGCGTTGGATCCCACTCATGACCACATTTTCTGCATTTGCAGTGAATAGGATCCTTTGCTTTCGTGTATTGACCAAGAACCTCTATTTCGGGAGAAATGTACTTAAGCGCATCTTTAAAGGCTTCCGTTGTGATTATTTTGCTCATATCATTTTCACCGCCGATTACCCAATAATCTATTTAATAATTATACTATTTTTGCAGTACTCAAACATTATAAAAAAGATTGCTATTATGTAAAAATAGCAATCCTATACTGGCGGACAGGGTGGGATTCGAACCCACGAGCCTCTTGCGAGACTACCTGATTTCGAGTCAGGGCCGTTATGACCACTTCGATACCTGTCCGTATTGAGTTGCTTCGCTATTATAATGGAAACGCGCAGAAAAATCAAGGAGAATTATTTTTTGCCGCGTCTATATCTTTTGCATTTTAAATTATATAAATTGCTTGACAAAATTTATGGCTGGGTGTATACTGTGCCCAAGAACACAGGAAAAGGATGACCGCATATGAAAAAGACCCTTTACAGCCTTATGCTCAACGACGAGGTCGTACGGGAGATCGACCGTCTTGCCCACCGGACGGGGTCGAACCGCTCGGCGCTTATCAACCAGATCCTCGCCGAGTACGTCAATTACACCACGCCCGAGCGACGGATCAACGACGTGCTCTCCGCCATTGAGGCGCTGATGCAGCCCTCGAGGGAGCTGGTGCCCTTCTTTGCGCCGAACAGCCTGTCGATGTCGCTCAAGAGCTCGCTGGAATACAAATACCGCCCCACCGTCAAGTACGAGGTGGAGCTCTACCGCGGCCGGGAGGCGTCGATCGGGCAGCTGTCGGTCGTGTTCCGCACCCAGTCCCTGGGGCTCATCCAGGCGATGACCGAGTTTTTCCGCCTCTGGAAGCAGATCGAGGACACGCACCTCAAGCCCCTCACCGGCGCGGAGATCGACTACGCGCTCTATGACGGGAAATTTATCCGCTCCATCGCGGCCCCGGACCGGGACTGCACCACGGACGAGCTGGCCGCGGCGCTGTCGGAGTACATCAAGCTCTTCGACAAGCTGATGAAGGCCTACCTCGCCGGCCGCCTCGACGCCCACGACGTGGAGGCCGCCTATTTCTCCCAGATGAGAAACAGCAGCGTGCATATCTAAGCCAGAAAACCGCTCAATTCGGCTCCCCCTCCGGGGGGGCTGTCACGGCGCGATCTCACGCGAGTGCCGTGACTGAGAGGGCGGCAAGCGACCCTCTCTGCCCCGGTTTGCGAACGGGGGCGCCTCTCCCAAAGGGAGAGGCCGGATAATGATGTACCAATGAAATTCTGAATCAAGATGTGACCTGATGCCTGGCACATCCATCATGATTTGACTGGGGGAGCATACCCCAACGAAAAGAGGGATACCATGAACGAATACAACTACACGCAGAATTCCGTGAAGGCCCTGCAGACTGCGGAGGCCATGGCGCAGGAAAACCGCAACAATTATATCACGCCCGAGCATCTGCTCTACGCGCTGGTGGATCAGGACGGCGGGACGATCCCGACGATCTTCCGGAAGCTCGGCGCGGACTGCAACCAGATCCTCGCGGAGCTGGACACCGCCATCTCCCGCCTGCCGAAGGTGAGCGGCCAGCCGCAGATCTACGCCTCCAACGAGACGAGCCGCGCCGTCAACGCCGCCGCCAAGGCCGCCAAATCCATGGGCGACGAGTATATCTCAGTCGAGCACCTGATGATCGGCATTTTCGCCGCGGCGACGCCGGACATCAAGCGCATCCTCTCCGACCACGGCATCACGAAGGCGGAGTTTACAAGGGAGCTGAGCAGGATCAAATCCGGCCCCGTCACCTCCGACAATCCCGAGAGCACCTACGACGCCCTCACGAAATACGGTACGGACCTTGTCGAGCGCGCGCGGGAGAACGAGCTGGACCCGGTCATCGGCCGCGACAGCGAGATCCGCAACGTCATCCGCATCCTCTCCCGCAAGACCAAGAACAACCCTGTCCTCATCGGCGAGCCGGGCGTCGGCAAGACCGCCATCGCCGAGGGTCTGGCCCAGCGCATCGTGCGCGGCGACGTGCCCGAGGGACTCAAGGACAAGACCATCTTCTCCCTGGACATGGGCGCGCTCATCGCGGGGGCCAAGTACCGGGGCGAATTTGAGGAGCGGCTCAAGGCCGTGCTGGAGGAGATCCGCAAATCCGAGGGCCGCATCATCCTCTTCATCGACGAGCTGCACACCATCGTCGGCGCGGGCAAGACCGAGGGCAGCATGGACGCCGGCAATCTCCTGAAGCCCATGCTGGCGCGCGGCGAGCTGCACTGCATCGGCGCCACCACGCTGGACGAGTACCGCAAGTATATTGAGAAGGACGCGGCGCTCGAGCGGCGCTTCCAGCCCGTCCAGGTGGACGAGCCGACGGTGGAGGACACCATCTCCATCCTCCGCGGTCTCAAGGAGCGCTATGAGAACTACCACCACGTCACGATCCACGACAACGCCCTCGTCGCGGCGGCGACACTGTCCAACCGCTATATCTCGGACCGCTTTCTCCCCGACAAGGCCATCGACCTTGTGGATGAGGCCTGCGCCATGATCCGCACGGAGATGGACTCGGTGCCCGCGGAGCTCGACGACATCCGCCGCAGGATCACCCAGCTTGAGATCGAGGAGCGGGCGCTCAAGAAGGAGGACGACCGGCTCAGCCAGGACCGCCTTGCGAAGCTGCGCGAGGAGCTGGCAAATTACAAGGAGACGGAGCACGGCATGGCCGCCCGCCTCGAGAGCGAGAAGGAGGCCGTCAACGAGATCAGTATGCTCAAGGAGGAGCGCGAGCGGCTGAACTTTGAGCTGGAAAACGCCCAGCACCGCTATGATTATGAGCGCGCGGCGAAGCTCCAGTACCAGGAGATCCCGGAGCTGGAGCGCAAACTCGCCGACGCCGAGAAGCGCGCCGCCGAGAGCCGGGAGGGCACTCTGGTCAACGACTCCGTGACCGAGGACGACATCTCCGGCATCGTCGCCCGCTGGACGGGCATCCCGGTCGCGAGACTGATGGAGAGCGAGCGCGAAAAGCTCCTGCACCTCGACGACGAGCTGCACCGCCGCGTGGTCGGCCAGGACGAGGCCGTACAGAAGGTGACGGAGGCCATCCTCCGCTCCCGCGCCGGCATCGCGGACCCGAACCGGCCCGTCGGCTCCTTCCTCTTTCTCGGCCCCACGGGTGTGGGCAAGACGGAGCTGGCCAAGGCCCTGGCCCAGAGCCTGTTTGACGACGAGCACAACATCGTGCGCATCGACATGACCGAGTACATGGAGAAGTTCTCCGTCTCGCGTCTGATCGGCGCGCCTCCGGGATATGTGGGCTATGACGAGGGCGGCCAGCTCACCGAGGCCGTGCGCCGCAAGCCCTACAGCGTGGTCCTCTTCGACGAGATCGAGAAGGCCCACCCGGACGTGTTCAACATCCTGCTGCAGATCCTCGACGACGGGCGCATCACCGACTCCCAGGGCCGCACGGTGGACTTCAAGAACACCATCATCATCCTGACCTCCAACCTCGGCAGCCAGTACCTGCTCGACGGCATCGAGCCCGACGGCAGCATCTCCGAGGACGCGCAGGCAGCCGTCATGGCAGAGCTCAAGAGCGCCTTCCGCCCGGAGTTTCTGAACCGCCTGGACGAGACCATCCTCTTCCGCCCGCTGACGAAGGACAACCTCAACGGCATCATCGACATCATGGTCGCCTCCCTGCGCGATCGCCTTGCGGAGCGCGGGCTCGGCCTTGAGATCACGGACGCCGCCAAGGCCCTCATCATCCAGCGCGGCTACGACCCCCTCTACGGCGCGCGTCCCCTGCGGCGCTGCCTGCAGAGCAGCGTGGAGACCCTGATCGCCCGCCGCATCCTGTCCGGCGAGGTGGCCCCCGACAGCACCATCATCGTGGACGAGGCCGAAGGCGAGCTTGTCTGCCGCTGACAAGGGGCTGCGAAAGCACCCGTTTTTCACTGCACGGGAGGGGCCGGCGCCCCCGCGGCCGGAAATATCCGTCAAGCCCCTCCGCCGCAGTCATGCGGTTCTCAGCCGCTCCTGCTCCTGGAAAGTCACCGCAGACGCCTGAGTTTTGGCCGCAGCCTGTATTCGTACAGGAGCGCCAGGTTTCGGAGGGCCCGGTCGTAGATCAACATGGTCACGGCCAGCAGGGCGTAGAAGGCGAGGGCGGCGTAACGACCCAGATCCTCCAGCTCCTCCATGCCGATATCCAGACGAAACACGAGGGTAATGAGCCCGTACATCGCGGCGAGGGCCGGGACGATGTACAAAAGCTTGCAGAGCAGCGACAGGCCCCGCGGCTTTACGCGGTCCAGCGGTCCCTTCCAGATCGGGTAGCAGCCCAGAAACAGATAAAAAAAGGCCGCCTCCTTGTCCGCGCAGAGGATCAGCGTCAAAAGCGCCGTCACCGCCCAGACGAGAAGGGCCCATTTTGTTCCGTATTCCCGCAGCACCGGGATCAGCAGCGCCCCCGCCAGCAGGGGCGAACAGTAGGTCAGCACCGGGATCAGTCCGCCCGTCATCATGAGTCCCGTCCCAAGCGCCGCCATCAGGCTGCAAAAAGCCACCATAAAGCTCGCCCGCAGCTCATGCTCCGGGGCGGGCTTTTTCTTTTGCGTTCCGGCCATGGCTATTTCCCCATCAGGTACGAGAAAACGAGAAACGCGGTCTTCATCGCGTCGTGGCGGAGCATCCCGTCCTCGATGCAGACGAGGTCATCCTCGATGATCCTCGCGCCGAGGGCCTCGACCGCCTCGCGGTCCAGCTCGACGGCGCTCTTGTTTTCCCGCGTGAGATACACCTCGGTGACGGCGGGGTCGATGGCCCCGTTGTTGGCCAGCACGATGTCCACCCTGCGCTTGCCCAGATACTGGTTGAGCACCCGCAGATGGTCGCTGACCCGATAATGGTCCGTCTCCCCCGGCTGCGTGAAGAAATTGCAGACGTAGAAGATCGGCGCTTTCGCGCAGGCAACGGCCTCCACCACCTCGCGGGCGATCAGGTGCGGGAGGATGCTGGTGTAGAGGCTGCCGGGGCTGAACACGATGAGGTCGCTGTCCAGGATGCGGGAAACCACCTCCTGGCTGACGTGTACATCGTGGTCGTAATTCAGGCGCGTGATGCTGCGGATATTGTTGCTGACCTCCACCTGTCCGAAAAACTCACGGTTTTTATCGGCGGTTTCCCCCACCAGCTCCACCTTTTCCTCGGTGAGCGGGAGGACCGTGCCCTTGACGTTGAGGAGCGTGCACATGTAGCGCGCCGCCTCGGTGAGGCTTCCCTTGAGGTCGATGAGCGCCGCGAGCATGATGTTGCGCACCGGATGGTTGTAGAGGCTCCCGTCGCGCGAGAAGCGGTAGCGGAGCAGGCGCGTGAAGTCCTCGTCGACGTTGGCCATGGAGATCAGCACCTTGCCCACATCGCCGACGGCGGGAATATCCAGTTCCTTTTTCAGCACGCCGGTGCTGCTCCCGTTGTCGCTGACCGCAATGACGGTGGTGACGTCCACGGGGAAAAGCTTGAGCCCCGACAGCAGGCACGAAAGCCCCGTGCCCCCGCCGAAGACGACGATTTTTTTCATACGCGCGCCCCTTATGCTGCGTGTTTTGTCCTGTGTTTACCTGACCCTTAAGGCAACACCGCATAATTTGGCAAGAGCAGATCCTGAGAAAATTTGGGTTCTGATAAAGGCACTTTTTCGCAGATGTACTTTGTGTACCTCAAGGGCAATACCGCATAATTCGGCAAGAGCAGATCCTGAGATAATTTGGGTTCTGATAAAGGCAGTTTTTCGCAGATGTACTTTGTGTACCTCAAGAAAAAGGCTCGAAATCAGGGCGCATATTTTTCAGGAGATGCCGCAGGCGGATTGCGCGGTGTTGCCCAAGAAAAAGGGACGAAATCATGGCGCATATTTTCCAGGAGATGCCGCAGGCGGATTGCGCGGTGTTGCCTTAACGACAGACCTGTGTTTTATGCTTTCTTCCGTTCCTCGAGCGAGAGCAGCACGATTTTCTCGCAGAGCCGGGCAAAGTTCATGCCTTCGGCGGCGGCGGCCTTGGGGATGAGAGAGTTCGGCGTCATGCCGGGCAGGGTGTTGACCTCGAGACACCAGGGCCTGCCCTCGCTGTCCAGAATAAAATCGACGCGGGAATAGACCGAGAGGCCCAGCGCCCGGTGAACCTGAAGCGCCGCCTCGCCGACGGCCTTCTGCTCGGCCTCGGTGATGCGGGCCGGGCAGATCTCCTGCGCACCCTCGGCCCCGCTCTGGTATTTTGCGACGTAGTCGAAGTAGCTCCCCGCGGGCGGGACGATCTCGATGGCGCACATGTAGCGGCCGTCCAGGATGGGCTGGGTGATCTCGCGTCCGCGGATCTTCTCCTCGACGATCACGCGGCTGTGAAAGCGCAGCAGCTCCCGCAGGGCCTGCTCCAGCTCCGCGCGCGTATCGGGCAGGGCCACGCCGATGGAGGAGCCCCCGTTGACCACCTTGACCGCGCAGGGGACCGGCAGCCCGGACACGAGGCGCGGGATATCCGCCTCGGTGTAGCGCAGCTCCTGCCACTTCGGGGTCAGTACGCCCGCGCCCTCCATGAGACGCTTGGCAACCGCCTTGTCCATGGCCATGGCGCTGGCGAGCGGGCCGGAGCCGGTGTAGGGCACGCCCAGCAGATCGAGCGCGGCCTGGATCTTGCCGTCCTCGCCGTCGGCCCCGTGCAGGCCGAGAAACACGCAGTCGGCAAGCCGGCAGAGCTCCAGCACGTTTTTGCCGATGCGGCTGGGGCTGCGGTCCCGGCGCGCCGCCCTGACCTTCTCCAGATCCGGCGCGGTCTTGCCGATGGCCACCTGGCCGATGAAGCCGTCGGGCGCGTCGAAGGCGGCCTCGAGCGCGCCGTCGTAATTTTCAAGTCCCATGTAGAGATCGACGAAGATCGCCCGATGCCCGAGACTGCGCAGCGCCCTGCACACCGAGGTGCCCGTGACCAGAGAGACATGGCGTTCGGTACTGATACCGCCGCCCAAAACAACAATTTTCATGAAAACCCCTTTGGCGACACCGCATGATCCGGCTTCGGCGTCTTTCGGAAACTGCGCTCTTGCCGGATGATGCGGCTTTGCCCTTCAGAAATTTTTAAGTTCGCGCGGGACGCGCTTGGACACCGCGCACAGCAGCTCGTACGGGATGGTCTGTGCGGCGCGTGAGAGCGCATTGAGATCGGCGCGGGGGCCGAAGATCTCCACCTCGTCCCCGCGCTCCGCGCCGGGCAGGTCGGTGAGATCGACCATGCACATGTCCATGCAGATGCGCCCGCGCTGGGGGGCCATCCCGCCCGCGACGGCGAAGGAGCACTTGTCGGAGCAGAGCCGCGGCAGCCCGTCGGCATAGCCGATGCCGAGCACGCCCATGCGCGTCTCGCGCGCTGTGGTGAAGCGCCGCCCGTAGCTGATCGTGGTACCGGGGGCGTAGTGCTTGATCGTATGGATGCGCGTCATCACCCGCATACAGGGCCTGAGCCCCAGCTTTCCGGCCTCGTCGCCGTAGCCGTAGAGCAGCAGGCCGGGCCTCGCCATGTCGAGGGCAAACTCCGGGTAATGCAGCAGCGCGCCGGTGTTCATGCAGTGGCGGATCGGAAAACGTATCCCCTGCGTGCCTGCGGCCTCGATCACGGCCAGGAAGCAGCGGTACTGCTCTCTCGTGTAGCGCTCGTTCTCCTCGCCCTCCTCGTCGGACACGGCAAAGTGGGTGAACACGCCCTCGACCTCGAGCCCCGGGAGCCTGCAGGCCCGCACCAGCTCCGTGACGCCCGTTTCAAAGTCCGCGCCCGTGCAGAGAAAGCCGAGGCGGGACATGCCGGTGTCCACCGCCATATGGACCCTGAGCGTCCGGCCCAGCGCCTGCGCCACCGCCGAGAAGCGCTCCGCCTCCGCAAGCCCCGCGACGGCCTGGGTGATGCCGTGCTCGATGAGGGCGCCGGTATAGGCGGTCGCGGTGTGGCCCAGGATCAGGATGGGCATTTCGATCCCCTCTGCGCGCAGCCCCAGCGCCTCGTCCAGGCAGGCGACCGCGAGATAGTCCGCGCCCGCCTTCTCCAGAATCCCGGCCGTCTGCACCGCGCCGTGGCCGTAGGCGTCCGCCTTCACCACGCCGAGGAAGCGGCAGCCCTCCGGCAGGGCCCTGCGCAGCGTGCGGTAATTATGCAGCAGATTGTCGGGGCTGATCTCCGCCCAGCAGCGTTTTTCAAATTCTGTCACGTGCTTCACCCGTTTCTATATAGTCTATGCCGGAGCGACGTTTACAGATGCATCGGCTCCCGCTCTCTGGCACGCAGCCACTCCCGCAGACGGTTGAGCGGGGTGACGCGGCGCATGAAGAGCCTGCCGGTCTTCTCCTGGATGAAGCTCCGGAAAGCGCCCTGCCGGTCGCCGAGAGCCTCCTTCGGGACGCGGTAGCCCCCGTACTGACTGCGGAAGAGGTAGAAGGCGTCGTAATCCTCGCCAAGGCCGACGACCTCCCCGTAGGGCATGGGGTCCAGCTCCTCCCCATCGGCGAGATTGAAAATGCGCATCTTCTTCTGCTCGAAGACGTATCGCGAGGCGGGCAGCGCCTGCCCCGCGGCCTCGAGCTGGTCGGCCAGCCTGCGCGCCGTCCGGTTGGAGGCGGCGTAGGTGCTGGTCATGAGATAGCAGGCATAGGCGATCAGCAGCAGGCTCCACCAGCTGCCGCCGCCGTAGACCACGCCGATGACGATGAGCGTCACGCTCAAGAGTCCGCGCGCCGTCCGGTTGCGCCCGCAGAAAAGATCATACTGCATATGCGCAAGGTCCGTAAGCGTCTTGCGGTCATGCCGCATCTCCGCCTCATACACAGGCATTCCGTGCGTCCCCTCCCGCGTTTGAAGAAAAAGATATGATATTATAACACGCCCGCAGAAAAAGCGCAAGGCCGGGCGCGGCGCTCATCATTCTGGCGCCCCTGATGGTCCCGCTGGTCAAGGCCGCGGGTATCGACCTTGTGCACTTCGGCATCGTCGTGAACGTCAACATCATGATCGGCGGCCTGACGCCCCCCTTCGGCTCCATGATGTTCACCTGCGTATCCATCACAGGCTGCAAGATGGGCGAGTTCATCAAAGAGGTCCAGCCCTTCATCCTCGCCCTCATCATCGCGCTGCTCCTGCTCACCTACATCCCCGGCATCTCCCTGCTGCTGCCGAATCTGATCTACTGATACAACCGCCGGCGGCGCAAAAACACGGAAGACGTATGGCAAATTCGCTGCTTTTCACGAATATGCCATACGTCTTTTTTGACCGGCGCAGCGGAGCCGAAAGAGCTCGCGCGGCCGCCGGAAAAAGCTCTTTGCTTTGCCGTTTAAAAAACCGCCGCGCCGCCCATACTGTCTGCATCCGAATACAGGAGGGCGGTTTTGTTATGGATACGGGCAGACATCTGCAAATCTGGGAGACTGCGGGGCTTCTCGCGCTGTGCGTGCTGATGACGGCGGGGCTCTGGGCGCAGGGGCGGCAGAGCGGGATCGCGGGGCAGCTTGTGCGCCTGCATGTGCTGGCGGTCTCGGACGATGCGGAGGAGCAGGCGGTCAAGCTGCGCGTGCGCGACGCGGTGCTGGACTGTCTCGCGCCGATGCTGGCGGAGGTGCAGAGCGCATCGGAGGCGGAGGCCGTGCTCCTCGCGTCGCTCGGCGAGATCCGCTCCGCCGCGGAGAACGCGGCGGAGCGGCGTGCGGTCGCGGTCACGCTGGACGAGGAGCGTTACCCCACCCGGGACTACGCGGGCTTCAGCCTTCCGGCGGGGCGCTACCGCTCGCTGCGCGTGGTGCTGGGCGAGGGGCAGGGCCGCAACTGGTGGTGCGTCGTGTTCCCGCCGGTCTGCATCGAAGCCGCCCGGTGCGACACCCTGCGCCCCGTCATGAATCCGGAGGACTACGCCCTCATCACGCGCGAGGAGGGCTGGCAGCTCCGCTTCCGCATCGTGGAGCTGTGGGGGGAGCTTCTGAACCGCGTGGAGGAATGCCGGGGCTCGCTTACCGGCCGTAACGGGGATTGAACCTCACCGCCCTGGTGCAGCAGTTTTTGCGCGGCGGCGGCCCCGGCGGCGGAGGAGGAGGCCCCGGCGGGGGCGGTCTTCGCTCCGCGCTCTGCACGCGGTCCCAGACCCTGTCAAAGTGGCGCAGCCTCTGCGCCCAGTCGTCTCGATTGTCCTTCATGGAGCATCACCGTTCCATTCTACGCGCGCTCTTGCAAAGCTGTGAAAAATGTGCGATAATCGGCAAAAAGAGGATACGGAGGGATCGTCTATGGCACGCTTTTTCATGGCCGGTACGAATATCAAGGGGGGCATGGCCGTCATCCGCGGCCGTGACGCCGAGCATGTGCGCGTGCTGCGCCTGCGCCCCGGCGAAGACCTGATCATCTGCGACGGCGAGGGGACGGATTACAAGTGCCGCCTGGTCTATGCCGACAAGGACCGGGCCGAGGCGGAGGTCCTGGAGGTCGTGCGCTGCCCCGCGGAGCCGAGCGTGAAGGTCACGCTGCTGTGCGGTCTGCCCAAGGGGGACCGCGTGGATTACATCATTCAGAAGGGCGTGGAGGCCGGCGCGAGCGAGATCCTGTTTTTCAACTGCGAGCGCTGTGTCGCCCGGCCCGAGACGCCGGAAAAGAAGCTGGAGCGCTGGCAGCGCATCGCCGAGGAGGCCGCCAAGCAGTCCGGCCGCGGCATCATCCCCGAAGTCGGCTGGGCGGGCGAGTTTGCCCAGGCCCTCGACGTCGCGGTCAAAAAGGAGCTGGGCCTTTTCATGTATGAGACCGGCGAGCGCGAGGCCCTGAACGCCGTTCTGGAGGAGAACAGAAACGCCGCCAGCATCTCCATCATCACCGGGCCCGAGGGCGGCTTTGCCGAGTTTGAGGCGAAGCTCGCCAGAATCTGCGGCCTGCGCGTCTGCTCCATGGGTGAGCGCATCCTCCGCTGCGAAACCGCCCCGATCGTTGCCCTCACCGCGGCGATGTACGCGACAGGCAACCTCGCGTGAGCGCGGCATAGCGTTATGATACCGCTTTGCGGCCGATCCCGTGCAAGGCCGTGACGGGGGATCGAGGGTGCGCCGAGTGTATCCCTCGTCCGCAGGGGTCGACCTCCAGATCGACCCGAAATCATACCGCCACGCACATCTGCGGGCCGGTGAGGGCATCGGCCCCCGGGTACCCGTCGGGATCGTGTTCGATATGGGTGCGGGTGGGACGGCGAAGCGGACACCGGCACTTTAACACCGCGGCAAAAAAAGACCGCCCCGGCGTTGGCCGCGGCAGCGTTGCAGCGTATTTTGTTTTTAAATAGAAACGACCCTTGACTGCAGCGATTTTTTTCCGTTCGCCTTTCATAGCAGTCAAGGGTCATTTCTTTGAATTCTTAGTATCTAACATCCTGGTTACCTCTCTTTCTTCAAATTTCGGAACGCTGCCTCGCCAACGGGACCTGTTTCTCCAGCGCACATTTTTAATCGTTTCACGATACTCCCGTATGTGGGATGAACAGAGTGGCTGTCGTCCTCCTGTTATTTTGGGCCTGCAGCGTGCCCCCCATGTTTGACGGCTCCGATTGCCTGTCCGGGGATAGAGGAAAGTGGATTCTTTTCGATCTCCCTTTCTGGCTATAATATATCAAAGCTTTCCTGATTTTGCAAGATGGGATAGTTCCCGAATCGCATGTCCGTTTTTTGTACAGTCCATACAAATTTGCTTTAAAAATTCGATATATCCACCGCGTGCTATTGACATTTTGACGAAAAGCGAATATGATAAACAAGCTGTGTGTCTGCTTTCCGTGAGGGAATCGCATAAAGTGACGAAGGATCTTTCCTTTGAAGGTTGTACGAAATCTTCAAAGGAAAGATCCTTCGTTTGTACGAAGTCATGACACAGCATCAGGGAGGCCCGGGATCAGTACACATCCTCCACGACGCGGGTGGGGGGCTGCTCGAGGATCTCAGGGTGCTGGAAGATGTAGCGCAGGCCCTGGAATGCCTGGGCCCAGTAGTGGCCGTCGACGGTGCGCTCGTCCGTGGTAAATTTGACGTCGATGTATTTGCGGTCGACCATGTTGCCGTGGCGGTCCAGCTCATAGACGTGGTGCTTGGCGCCGAAGGCGACGAAGACCGGCAGGTTGCCGAAGTTGTAGATGTGGTGGAAGATGGGCCCGATGCGCAGAGATCCGAGGTCTGTCACGATGAAGGAGCCGTGGAAGGGGCTGGCCTCCAGCAGACTCTCGGGGATCCAGCCGAAGTAGTCCATCACGCGCAGGATGCCGATGACCAGGCGCAGGATCGGGCGCGGCAGGCGGCAGATCGCCTCGGCCACGTCCTCGGTGCTGTTGTGCTCCTCGCTGGCCTTGACCTCGTCGATCTTCTCGTTCATCTTGCGGTAGACGTCAAAGATGGTGTCGGTCGGCTCGAAGTGGACCTTGATGGAGGTCTCGGAGGCGTCGATGGACAGGGCGCGCTTGACCGTCATGATGACGGAGATGTCGTTTGCGGCGTAGATGCGGCGGCCCACGACGAAGCGGTTGATGCCGGGCAGCATGGAGATGAGGCGGATATAGGCCGCGATGATGAAGTGCAGAAAGCCGATACCCTTGTAGCCCTCTACCCGCAGCGCGCGCAGGCGGCGGTCCACGTCGTTGACCTGCAGTCTGTCCTCATAGTAATTGCAGGCGTCGTTTCGCGTGGGCATGATATAGGGACCGAACTTGGAATAGGCGGGCAGGGAGCGCAGCAGCCGTCCGTCCTTCCGGTCGCCAAAGCGGCGCTTGTTGTTCTTAGGCATGAGAAGGTGCTCCTTATGTATGTTTGATAATATCTGCATTATACAGGCAAAGCCGGCATTTTACAAGTGTGGATTCCTGCCGGTTCACGAATTGCCGTCCGGCAGGGGCTTCTCTGCGGATAAAAATGCCGTTTTCACCGCAGGTGCGCCGCTCTTATCGCGCGTGGATGTTGATGAACTCGGCCTTGAGCTTGGAGTACATGATCTTCTGGCTCGAGTAGAGGCCGAAGTAGCCGGAGAGCATGTAGGCGACGCCGCAGGCGAGGGCGAAGTAGACGATGGGGGCTTCGCAAAAATGCGCGTTATCTATGTGCGAACCGCTCCCTTGTCTTCTTCTGGGCGGGGATCGATTCGATCTCGCCGGCAGCGGAGAGCGCCATCTTGGTCATCATCGGGCCTGCGATCTCATAAACCAGCACGCTGAAGAGAATGACGTTCCGGATCAGGGAGGCCTCGCTCCCGCCCAGAGCCTGCGCCATCACGACCATCCCAAGGGCCACACCGGCCTGCGGAAACAGCGTGATCCCCAGATATTTCCGGACGTTCTCGCTGCATCCCGTAATCGCGCTGCTGAAGGAAGCCCCGAAATACTTGCCCAGACACCGCACCACGATATAGACAAGGCCGATCAGAAGGACTGCCGGATACCGGAAAACGCTGAGCTCCAGCCCTGCGCCGCTGATGACGAAGAACGTGGCGAACAGAGGCGCCGTCCATTTGTCCGCCCGGTTCATGATATCTGCCGAATATTCGCTCATATTGCAGAACATGGTCCCCAGCATCATGCACACCAGGAGAGAGGAGAAGGATATCTCGATCTCACCCAGGGGAATCGTGATCGAGGACAGGGCAATCGTCAGCACCACAAAGGCGATCGAGAGAGACAGACGGTTGGAGTTGGAGAAGAAGAGCTTTTCCAGCGCCGTGAGAAGAGCGCCGAGCAGCGTTCCGAGGATCAGGGAGCAGACGATCTCCAGAACGGGGTTTACGATGATGGCGTAAACATTCAGCGCTCCGCCCTTCAAAGCCTGCGCGATGCCGAAGGATACGGCGAAGACAATAAGCCCCACCGCGTCGTCAAGAGCGACGATCGGCAGCAGCAGATCCGTGACCTCGCCCTTTGCCTTGTACTGCCGGACAACCATCAAAGTGGCCGCGGGCGCGGTAGCTGCGGCGATCGCACCCAGCGTGATGGCCGCGGAGAGGGGGAGTACGTCTTCCCCAAAGCAGAAATGCAGCCCGATAAGCGCGAGATCCACCAGCAAAGTAGCCGTTATCGCCTGAATGATGCCGATCACCGTGGCCTGCTTGCCGGTGGCTTTCAGCTGGGACAGCCTGAATTCGTTTCCGATGGCAAATGCAATAAAGCCGAGGGCGGTGTTGCTGATTACACTGAGACTGTCAACCTCCTGCATGCTGACAAAGCCGAGCCCCGGTATTCCCAGCCGTCCAAGGCAGTAAGGCCCCACCAGGAGCCCTGCCAGCAGAAAGGCCGTCACATCCGGAAAATGCAGATGGATCAGCTTGAATACACGGGTCATAAGAAGCCCCGCGAGGAGCGCGGTTGAAGTAGCCAATAGAGTTTCCATTATAAATATGCCTCATTTCCATAACAGCTTTTTTTACGCACAGCGCACAGTATAACGCTTGCGCAGAAAAAAACAAGCCCCTTTTAGCGTTTGATTCTTCGCCGCTGCGCCGGGCTTCGTAAGAAACAGAGCGCGGGAAATGCGTCCCGTCATTTCCCGCGTTTTCCTACAATATAATAAGGGCAAAAACACAAAGCCCAGGTTCAGCGCCGGAATGAGGGCGGTGGACCAGCGCTCGAGCGCGGCGGGGTCCGGGGCGAGGAAGAGGGCCGCCGCCGTGGCGCGGAGCTCCGCACTCAGCTCAGCTCGTACGTCCGATACTGTATCGCCTCCGCGATATGGTCGGCGCGGATCGTCTCGCTGCCCTCGAGGTCGGCGATGCTTCTCGCGACACGGAGGATGCGGTCGTAGCTTCTGGCCGAGAGGCGCATCCGGTCGAACGCGGCCTTCAAAAGCGCGTCGCCCTCCTCATCCGGGGCGCAGAAGCGCCGCAGCTCTTTTGTCTGCATCCGGGCGTTGCACATTGCGCGGTCGGTGAAGCGGGCGCGCTGGAGCTCCCGCGCCCTGTTGACCCGCTCGCGCACGGCGGCTGAGCTCTCCGCCGGGGCGCGGCGCTTCAGCTCCTCATAGTCCAGCGCCGGGACCTCGACGATGAGGTCGATGCGGTCCAGCAGCGGGCCGGAGATGCGGGCGTGGTAGCGGCGCACGTCCGCCTCCGAGCATTTGCAGCGCCCCGAGGGGTGGCCGTACCAGCCGCACTTGCAGGGGTTCATGGCGCAGACCAGCATGAAGCGGCTCGGAAAGCTGACCGAGGCCGCGACGCGTGAGACCGTGACCTGCCCGTCCTCCAGCGGCTGGCGCAGGACCTCCAGTACGTCGGTGCGGTACTCCGGCAGCTCGTCCAGAAACAGCACGCCGTTGTGCGCGAGGCTGATCTCCCCCGGCCGGGGGAAGGTGCCGCCGCCCGCGAGGCCCGCGGCGGAGACCGTGTGGTGGGGCGAGCGGAAGGGCCGCTGCGACACGATGGGGCGCTTGTGGCTCGTCAGCCCCGCGACGGACCAGATCTCGGTGCTCTCCAGCATCTCCTCGTGGCTCATGTCCGGGAGGATGCCGGGCAGACGCTTGGCCAGCATGGACTTGCCCGCCCCCGGAGGGCCGACGATCAGGATGTTGTGCCCGCCCGCCGCCGCGATCTCAAAGGCGCGCTTGACGTTCTCCTGTCCCTTCACGTCGGCAAAATCCAAAAGCGGCTCCTCGCCCAGGGTCAGCGGGGGCACAGCTGCGGGCTCGAGCGTTTTTTCGCCCCGAAGGTGCCGCACGAGCTGGGCGACGTTCTCCACGCCGTAGACCTCCAGCCCCTCGGCAAAGGCGGCCTCGGCGGCGTTCTCCGCCGGGACGAAGAGGCGGCGCAGCCCCTCGCGCGCAGCGGCCAGGGCCATGGGCAGCGCACCCTGCACGGGGCGCAGCTCCCCGGTGAGGCTGAGCTCGCCGATGAACGCGGCGTCGGGCGCGGGCTGCTTGAGATCCCCGGAGGCCGCGAGGATGCCCACCAGAATCGGCAGGTCGTAGACCGTGCCGGTCTTTTTTGTGTCCGCCGGGGCAAGATTGACGGTCAGGCGGCTCGAGGTGAAGCGGAAGCCGTTGTTTTTGATGGCGGCGTGTACCCGCTCCCGCGCCTCCTTGACCGAGGCGTCCGGCAGGCCGACGATGTCAAAATGCGGCAGCCCGTTGGAGATATACACCTCCACCGAGACCGGATACCCGCCGATCCCGCTCACGCCGAGACTCTTGATGGATGAGAACATGGTGGGACCTCCTTGTAACCCTCTCCGCCCCAGCGTGCGCACTGGGGCACCTCTCCCGGAGGGAGAGGCAGGAAAGATTTCAAAACACCGGAGACGCGGGTCTCCGGTGTTTTGGCTTATTCGTCTTTCTCCACTTCGCCGACGACGGCGATGTGCAGCTCGTCGAGCTGCTTCTGCGTGACCTCGCCGGGGGCGCCCATGAGGACGTCCTGGGCGTTTTTATTCATGGGGAAGGGGATGACCTCGCGGATGGAGTCCTCGCCCGCCAGGAGCATGACCATGCGGTCGACGCCCGGGGCGATGCCGGCGTGCGGGGGCGCGCCGTAGCAGAAGGCGTTGTACATGGCGGGGAACTTTTTCTTCACGTCCTCCTCACCGAGCCGCACCATCTCGAATGCCTTGATCATGATCTCGGGATCGTGGTTGCGGACCGCGCCGGAGGAGAGCTCCACACCGTTGCAGACGAGGTCGTACTGGTCGGCGGTGATGGTGAGGGGGTCGATCTCCCCGCGCTCCGCCCGGAGCAGCACGTCGAGACCGCCGGCAGGCATCGAGAACGGGTTGTGGCAGAACTCGAGCTCGCCCGACTCCTCGCCGATCTCGTACATCGGGAAGTCCACGATCCAGCAGAACTCGTAGCGCTCCTTGTCCATGTGGCCGGGCACCGCGGCGCCCAGCAGCCTGCGCATCACGCCGCCCACCTTGAGGGCGAGATCGTGCTTGCCGGCTGCGACGCCGACGAGGGTACCGGGCCTGAGACCCAGCGCCTCCACCACAGCGTCCTTCTTATCCGCCAGAAACTTGGCGACGCCGCCCGCGAGCTCGCCCTTCTCGTCGAGCCTGAACCAGAAGGGCTTTGCGCCCGCCTGGACCTCCACGTCGGCGCAGAGCTTGTCGATCTGCTTGCGGGTGAGATCGCAGTCGTGGACCACGATGGCCTTGACGGTGTTGCCCTCGGCGAAGGGGCCGAAGTCGGAGCCCCGGACCAGCGCGGTCATGTCCTGCAGCACGAGGTCGATGCGCAGATCCGGCTTGTCGGAGCCGTAAGTCTCCATGGACTCGAGATACGGGATGCGCTTGAAGGGGGCGGAAGAGGCAATATTATAGGTGCCGTACTTGGCGAAGATCGGGGGCAGCACGTCCTCCAGGACCGCGAACACGTCCTCCTGGGTGGCGAAGGCCATCTCCATGTCGAGCTGGTAGAACTCGCCGGGAGAGCGGTCGCCGCGCGCGTCCTCGTCGCGGAAGCAGGGGGCAATCTGGAAGTAGCGGTCGAAGCCGGAGGTCATGAGAAGCTGCTTGAACTGCTGCGGGGCCTGGGGCAGGGCGTAGAACTTGCCGGGGTGCTTTCTCGCCGGGACCAGGTAGTCGCGCGCGCCCTCGGGGCTGGAGGCCGTGAGGATGGGCGTCGTGATCTCAAGGAAGCCGTGCTCGGTCATGGCCTGGCGCAGGGCCGCCACAACATTGCAGCGGAGGATGATGTTCTTTTTGACGGCGGGGTTTCTCAGGTCGAGATAGCGGTATTTGAGACGCTGTGTCTCGTCGGCCTCGCGGCTGCGGTTGATCTCAAAGGGCAGCTCGTTATAGCGGCAGCGGCCCAGGACCTCGATCTTCTCGGGCACGACCTCGATGTCGCCGGTGGGCAGCCTGGGGTTTTTGCTGTCGCGCTCGCGGACTGTGCCCTCGACGGCGATGGTGGACTCCTTGTTGATGGCCTTGACCGCGCGCATCATCTCCTCATTCTCGATGACGACCTGGGTGGTGCCGTAGAAGTCGCGCACGACGACGAAGGCAAAGTTGCTGCCGACCTCGCGCACGTTCTCCATCCAGCCGACGATGCGGACCTTCTGGCCGACATGCTCCAGGCGGAGCTCATTGCAGGTATGGGTGCGGGACTGTGTCATTTTGATCAAATCCTTTCTTCCTCTTTGCCCCCCTTGCCTAAGGTGGGGATGCCCCAGTGCGCACACCGGGGCAGGGGGGGATACCGTTCACCGAAGTGCGCCATCCCCTGGTCATCGCCGTAAACGGCGCTGACAGCCCCCTTTAGGGCAGCACCGCATAATTCGGCGAGAGCGAATCCTGAGAAAATTTGGGTTCTGATGAAGGCGCTTTTTCGCAGATGTACGTTGTGTACCTCAAGAAAAAGGCTCGAAATCAGGGCGCAAATTTTTCAGGAGATGCCGCAGGCGGATTGTGCGGTGTTGCCTTAGGGCAGCACCGCATAATTTGGCGAGAGCGAATCCTGAGAAAATTTGGGTTCTGATGAAGGCAGTTTTTTGCAGGAATACTTTGTGTATTGCAAGAAAAAGTGACAAAATCAGGACGCTTTTTTATTCCTTAATCACCGCGCCGCTGTTCAGTTCGGCGATGCGTTCTGCGATGCGCTTTGCCGCGTCGGCGGGGGTGAGCTTGACCTGCTCGCCGGTCTGCATGTCCTTGACGGAGAGGACGCCTTCCCGGATCTCGTCCTCGCCGACGAAGACCGCAAAGGGAACGCCCAGCCTGTCGGCGTAGGCCATTTTTGCCTTGAACTTCTTTTTCTCGCCGTAGAGCTGGGTGCGGACGCCGGCAGCTCTGAGCGCGGTGGCGGAGGCGACGGCGAAGCCCATGTCCTCGGTCATCGGCAAAACCAGCGCGTCGCAGGGGGCGGTGACCAGCTCGTCCGACAAAAGGCCCTGCTCGTTCAGCACATAAAACAGCCGCGTCAGACCGATGGAGATGCCCACGCCGGGCAGCTGCCTGTCGGTGTAGTACTCGGCCAGATTGTCGTAGCGCCCGCCGGAGCAGACGGAGCCGATCTCCGGGTGATCCGTCATCTCCGTCTCGTAGACGGTGCCGGTGTAGTAGTCGAGACCGCGGGCAATGGTGAGGTCCACGGCGAAGTTCTCCTCCGGTACGCCGAAGTCGCGGAGGTAGCGGGTGACCGTGATGAGCTCGTCGAGGCCCCGGTCGAAGGTGGGGTCCATGCCGCGGTAGCGCTCGAGCGCCGCGACGACCTCCGCGTTCGTGCCGCAGATGGCCATGAAGTCGAGGACGTTTTCCGCCTTGCAGGGCAGCATCTTCACCTCGTCGATGAGGAGCCCGCGCACCTTCTCCGCGCCGATCTTGTCCAGCTTGTCCACCGTGCGCATGATCTCGCCGGCCTTCTCGCTCATGCCGTTCATGGCGTAGAAGCCGTTCAGGAGCTTGCGGTTGTTGACGCGGATCCTGAACTTCTTCAAGCCCAGCCTTGTAAAGGTGTTATAGATGATCGCCGGGATCTCGGCCTCGTTCAGGATGTCGAGCTTCCCGTCGCCGATCACGTCGATGTCGGCCTGGTAGAACTCGCGGAAGCGGCCGCGCTGCGCGCGCTCGCCCCGGTAGACCTTGCCGATCTGGCAGCGGCGGAAGGGGAAGCAGAGCTCCGCGTAGTGTTGGGCGACGTATTTTGCCAGCGGTACCGTCAGGTCGAAGCGCAGCGCAAGGTCGCTGTCGCCCTTCTGGAAGCGGTAGATCTGCTTTTCGGTCTCGCCGCCGCCCTTGGCCAGCAGCACCTCCGCCGACTCGATCACCGGGGTGTCGAGCGGCGTGAAGCCGTAGAGAGCGTAGCTCTCGCGCAGAACGGCCATCATGCGCTCCATCTTCATCTGCTGCGCGGGCAGCAGCTCCATAAAGCCGGACAGGGTCCGGGGGGATACCTTTGGCATAAGTACGTTCCTTTCCGTGGAATATGCCCGTAAAACGCCGGAGGGGCGCTTCACGAAGCGCCCGCCGACAATATACAGGTCAAACGGGCGCTTTGTGAAGCGCCCCTTCAGACACGATGATTGTTTATCTCTTCTGCGGGTTGACGATGTTGCGCCAGTCGAGGTCGCCGCGGCGCAGGCCCTGGACCAGCACCTCGGCCGTGGCGGCGTTGGTGGCGAAGGGGATCTGATACTGGTCGCACAGGCGCTCGATCTTGTTGATGTCGTCAAAGCCCTTGGGGTTGGCGGGGTCGCAGAAGAAGAGGACAAGGTCGATCTCGTTGAAGGAGATACGCGCCCCGATCTGCTGGGAGCCGCCCTGGTCGGCATGGAGATACAGCGTGATGGGCAGCCCCGTGGCCTCGGCGACGAGCTTCCCGGTGACGTGGGTCGCGCAGAGGGAATGCTCCGCCAATATGCCGCAGTAGGCAATGCAGAACTGCACCATCAGCTCTTTTTTCCTGTCGTGTGCCATCAAAGCAATGTTCATCCGAATACTCCGTTTCTTATCATACAGCTTTCTGTCTCATAAAACCAATTTATTATAAACATTCTTTGTGAAAACTGCAATATGATTTTTACATTTTTTCGGATTTTTTGGTTTCTTTTTTCAGTAGTACGCGCTCAGCCCAGGAGGTTGAAGATCGAATCGTCGTTCTCCACCCAGTCCGTGACGGGGATGACGCGGTACTCGGAGGGGCTTGTACGGATGACGACCTGCGCGATGCCGGCATTGATGATCTGCCGCTTGCACATGGAGCAGCTCATGGCGTCGGGCAGCAGCTCCCCCGTCCTGGCGCTGCGGCCGACGAGGTAGATGGTCGCGCCGATCATGTCGCGCCGGGCGGCGGAGATGATGGCGTTGGCCTCCGCGTGGACGGAGCGGCACAGCTCGTAGCGCTCCCCGGAGGGGATGCCCAGCTTCTCGCGCATACAGCCGCCCAGGTCCGAGCAGTTCTTGCGCCCGCGCGGGGCGCCGTTGTAGCCGGTGGACAGGATCTCGTCGTTGCGCACGATGATCGCCCCGTACTTGCGCCGCAGGCAGGTCGAGCGCTCCGAAACCGCGTCGGCGATGTCCAGATAATAATTCTGCTTGTTCGTCCTGGTATCCATAGTCAAACCTCCGATGTTCCTGCAATTGACAAACGCGCCGCGAGGCCGTACAATGACAGTGAAGAGCAAGCCACGCAGCACGGTTAGCTCCTCAAATGAGTGGTTTTTTGTGGCATAGCCACGAGACTGCCGTCACTTTTGCGGAGTGGCGGTTGTTTTTTGCCGTGCTGTGCCGTTGCCTTCTTTTGGGCAGTCTTCCGGACGATGATCGTCACGGTAAACTGTCCCGTGTGAAAGGTCAGACGCATCGCCTTCTCCCGGAGGGGATGGAGCCAGACGCCTGCGTGTATGTTTTTTTGTTTGCTCCTCAACGTCCCCTGTAAGGAATATTATTCTATAAGAAAACGCCAGGGCTGTCAATCGCCTGATGATAATTCGTCCGCGAAGCGACGCTGTAACGCCCGCTCAGGATTTGGTAGCTTTTTTCTGCCCCGTGTGCTATGATGGTCTCATGAACAGACGTAACTATCAGCGGGAAATGCTCCGCATCATCGAACGGCAGGGGGACGCGCGGCCGCGGCTGCTGCTGCATGTGTGCTGCGGCCCCTGCTCGAGCTCCGTGCTGGAGCGGCTGACGCCGTATTTCCGGCTCACGCTTTTGTGGTACAATCCCAATATCTATCCGGAGAGCGAGTTTATACGCCGGCGCGAGACGCTGGAAAAGCTGGTTTCGGACATGGGGCTCTCGGAGAAGGTGGAATTTCTCTTTGAGGAGCACCGCAGCGCCGAATACTACGAGCGTGTCAGGGGTCTCGAAAACGAGCCAGAGGGCGGCGCGCGCTGTACCGCGTGCTTTCGCCTGCGTCTCGAGGAGACGGCGAGACTGGCGCGGGAGCAGGGCTTCGATTACTTCTGCACCACGCTCACGCTCTCGCGGCACAAGGAC
This sequence comes from Oscillospiraceae bacterium, assembly GCA_902779945.1. GTDB lineage: Bacteria > Bacillota > Clostridia > Oscillospirales > Oscillospiraceae > Limivicinus. Next base: position 34,326 of record CACZDN010000010.1, read on the forward strand.
GCCGTGCGCATCAACGCCCTGGCCGAGGAGATCGCCGCGCGCGAGGGGGTGCGCTGGCTGCCCTCGGACTTCAAGAAGCAGGACGGGGAAAACCGCTCCATCGAGCTCTGCGAGCGGTACGACGTCTACCGCCAGCTCTACTGCGGGTGCGAATACAGCTATCTGCGGCGTCTGGAGGGCGGCGGACAGGCAACGGGCCCGCGTCCCGCTCCGTCCGCCTGATGCCGGTACGAAAAGCAGATCATCACAGGAGTCAAGCATGAACATCAACCGAAAGACGCTCAAAATGGCCGTCGCTGCCGTGACGGCGGGAGCTTATGCGGCTTTGACCGTGGCGCTTGCGCCGATCAGTTACGGGGCGGTGCAGTTTCGCGTGAGCGAGGCGCTGACCGTGCTGCCCTTCCTCATGCCCTGTACGGTCTGGGGCCTCTGGGCCGGCTGCGTGCTGGCCAATCTCTTCACGGGCAATCTCTTCGACATCGTGTTCGGCTCGCTCGCGACGCTGCTGGCGGCACTGTGCACGGCGTACTTCGGGCGCAGAGGGAACACGGTTAAAAACCGCCTGCTCGGCTGCCTGATGCCGGTGCTGTTCAACGCCGTCATCATCGGCGCGGTCATCACCCGCGGCTACAAGGGTCTCGTCATCCGGGAGCACCCCGGCGTGTATGGCTTCAACGCCCTCACCGTCGGCCTGGGCGAGGCGGGCGTTTTGTACCTCATCGGCTACACGCTGCTGAGGCAGTTGCCGAAGATCAGGCGCTTCCGCGCATTCGTCGACCGGGTCAACATATAAATAAAACCCCGCACTACGGGGTGAAAGGAGTCTGTTATGAAGGTCCGCAAAGCGATCATCCCCGCGGCGGGACTGGGCACCCGCCTGCTGCCGAACACCAAGAGCATCCCGAAGGAGATGCTGCCCCTGGTGGACAAGCCCGTCCTCCAGTACATCGTGGAGGAGGCCGTCGCCGCCGGGGTCGAGGAGATCCTGATCATCACCAACCGCGGCAAGTCCCCCATCGAGGACTATTTTGACTACGCCCCCGATCTGGAGTCCCGCCTGCTGGCCGACGGCAAGGAGAAGGAGGCCCGCACCGTGCGCGAGGTGGCGGACATGGCGGACGTCTACTTTCTGCGCCAGAAGGAGACCAAGGGTCTCGGCCACGCGATCTGGCGCGCGCGGAGCTTTGTCGGGGACGAGCCCTTCGGCATCCTCCTCGGCGACGACATCATGCTCAGCGACACGCCGGTCCTGAAGCAGCTCGTCAACGCGGCGGAGGCAAACGACTGCAGCGCCATCGCCGTGCGCCAGTTCCCGGGCGAGGAGATCTGCAAGTACTCCTCTGTCAAGTTTGAGGAAAAGCTGGGCGACAATGTCTTCCGCATCAGCGACATGAACGAGAAGCCGTCCGTCTACGAAAAGCTCTCCGACTTTGCGATCATGGGCCGCTACGTGCTGACGCCCGCGATCTTCGACATTCTGGAGAAGACCTCCCCCGGCCGCAACAACGAGATCCAGCTCACCGACGGTATGCGCGTGCTCTGCCGCCGCGAGAAGATGTGCGCGGTCGATTTTGAGGGCAGGCGTTACGACACCGGCAACCTCAAGGGCTATCTCGAGTCCATCATCGACTTTGCCCTGCAGAACGACGAGGCCGGAGCCTGGCTGCGGCAGTTCATCATCGACAAGGCGGAGAAGCTGAAGCAGCCGTCAGCGGGCGATTAACCACGCGCAAAGCTTCTCCACATTTTCGTCCGAATATTCGATCTCGGCGGAGAAGAGGCGCAGGGCGTCGGCGCTGAGGGGATCGAGCGCGCAGACGAGCTGCGCGGCAAAGAAGCAGAAGCGCAGACGGCGCCCGGCCTCCTCCGGATCTTCCGCGACGAAGTGGCGGTAGACGAGATAGGCCGCGACGCGCATGTACCGCTCCCCGCTCAGCCGGGGCTCGAGCGCTTCGGGACCCCGGGCGGCGAGCGCGTCCAGCAGCGCCGTCCAGCTTTCGTCCATGCGCTCGAGCGTGAGGAGAAACGCCGCCGCGCAGCGCGCGTCAAAGGGCGGGAGCGTGAGCCCCAGAAGCCCCAGGGCGCGCTCCATGCGCAGCGTCATTGCTATGCCCTCGTCCGCAAGGAGCGCGAAAATTTTCTCCCGCAGCGCGATCAGCGGCGGCATCGCCGCCCCGCCCTCTCCGTCGTCCTCCGTCAGAAGCCGCAGCGGCCCCCTGCCCTCCGTGAGCAGGCGGGCCGCTTCCTCGCAGCAGAGGCCGAGACCCATCTCCGTGCGGCCGGGCAGTTCGTTGTAAAAGCGCGGATGGAGGGCGCAGATGTCGCAGAGCCTGTCCTCCCCGAGCGTGAGGATGAGTCGGCACAGGCCGTCGGCGCGCAGGAAGGGGCAGCGCTCCCCCTCCGAAAGGCGAAAGTGCGGCGCCGGTGAGAGGGCGATCTTCTCCCGGAGCTCGTCGCCGAGCGGGCCGCCGAGCGTCTGGTAGTACGCGAGGGTCTGCGCGTCCACGTCGATCTCCCAGCCGACACAGCAGCTGTGGCGGCAGCGCGACGCAAGGCACCGGAAATCGTCATAAAAATCAGGCCGGACATACAGCATGGCGCGGTCCTCCGTGAAAAGAAATCGCATCCAGTATAGTACGCCGCGGCCCGCTTTGCAATGCGTGAAAAACCAGTTGACAACCCGGCCCGCGCCGCGGTATGCTTTTGCTGATACGGCAGGAAGTTCCCTTTTTCAAAAGGAGCCCATACAAAACAGCCTTGCAGGAGGACATCGGCATGGATCAGAGAATACAGGCGCTGCTCCGGAAATATCATTCGCTCTTCGGCGGCGGGGAGGCCCGCGTGTGGTCCGCCCCCGGCCGGACCGAGATCGGCGGCAACCACACGGACCACCAGCACGGCCGCGTTCTGGCCGCGTCGGTGGATATGGACATGCTCGCGGCGGCGGCGGCAAACGGCGAAAACACCGTGCGCGTCAAGTCCGAGGGCTACGACATGATCACGCTGACGCTCGACAGCCTCGCCCCCGTCCCCGGGGAGGAGGGCACGACGACGGCCCTGGTGCGCGGCATCTGCGCCGAGGCTGCGGCACGCGGCTTTGCGGTCGGCGGCTTCAACGCCTGCGTGACCTCGAACGTCCTGCAGGGCAGCGGCCTCTCGTCCTCGGCGGCGTTTGAGGTTTTGATGGGTGCGGTGGTCAACGGCCTTTTCTGCGGCTCGTCCCTTACGGCGACGGATCTCGCCATCATGGGCCAGAAGGCCGAGAACGTCTACTTCGGCAAGCCCTGCGGCCTGATGGATCAGATGGCCTCGGCCTGGGGCGGCATCATCGCCATCGACTTTGCCGACCCCGCGGCGCCCAGGGTGACGCCGGTGGACTTCGACTTTGCCTCCGCCGGGCACAGCCTGTGCATGATCAACCTCAAGTCCGACCACGCCGACCTCACCGAGGAGTACGCCGCCATCCCGGGCGAGCTGGGGGCGGTCGCCGCCCACTTCGGCAAGAAGGTCCTGCGCGAAGTGGACGAGGACGCCTTCTACGCCGCGATCCCCGCCCTGCGCAGGGAGACCGGTGACCGCGCGGTGCTGCGCGCCATCCACATCTACAACGACAACCGCCGGGTCGGACAGATCGTCGAAGCCCTGCGCAGCGGCGACTTTGCCCGCTTTCTCGCCCTCGTGCGGGAGTCGGGGCGCTCCTCCTGGGTGTACCTGCAGAATGTCACCGTCTGCGGCAGCACGCGGGATGAGGCCGCGGCCATCGCCCTGGCCCTGTGCGAAAAGGCTCTGGGCGGGCGCGGCGCGTACCGCATCCACGGCGGCGGCTTCGGCGGCACGGTCCAGGCCTTCGTCCCGGACGAGCTGCTGGAGAGCTTCCGCGCGCAGATCGAGGCCGTCTTCGGCGAGGGCAGCTGCTGCGTCATGCACATCCGCCCGGTGGGCTTCACCGAAATCGCGCTGAAATGAGTCCCGGAAACCGCGAGTATAAATCTATGAAGGCAATACGGCGAAATCGCTTCAAAACTGCGATTTCGCCGTATTGTTTATGCCTGTATGATGCCGGTTCAGGGCGTCGGCCCCTGCTGCGGCTTTACTGGATATACTTCGTCAGATCCAGCTCCTCCAGCCCCTCGGCGTAGGTGCCCGGGTGGGCCTTGTAGTACTCGTCCAGCATTTTGGTGATGCCGTTCTGGGCAACGCTCTGGCGGGCGCTGACGGGGGAGCTCTGGCCGCTCATGAGGGTGCTGTCGCTCCTCAGGGGCAGGCGCATGATGACATGGTAGCCGTAGCTGGTCTTGATGGGGTCGGAGATCTCATACTCGCCCAGGGCCTTGACGGCGCTCTCAAACTCGGCGACCATGGTGCCGGGGGTGAAGGTATAGCCGTCGGGATAGGTCTGCTTGCCGGTGTCCTCGCAGTACTGCTCCTTGAGCTCCGCGAAGCGCTTGAGCAGGGCCTCCTGATCCTCAATGCCGCGCAGCTCCTCCGCAAGCGCGGTGGCTGTCGCGAGCTTTGCGGCGACCGTGGCCTCGTCCAGCTCCTTGCCGGTCATGGGGTCGATGGTCATGAACAGGATATGTGCGGCAGAGAGATAGCCGTCCTCCTCGAGCGCGGCGATGATCTCCTCGTCCGTGAGCTTTTCGCCCTCGGCCCCGTAGAGCTTCTCATACAGCGCGCTGTAGACGGCGACGGACTCGCTGTAATAGCGCATACCGTCCACGGTCAGGTGGCTGCCCTCCTCGAGCTCCTTTGCCAGATCCTCGACGGTCGCGCCCTCGCCGCAGTAGTCGATCGCCATCTGCTCAGGCTCGAGCTTGGCGAGGGTCTCCTCGTCGAGCTCCACGCCCTGTTCCTTTGCGAAGGCGTGGATGGCCATAAAGCTCGCCAGGGTCTCGCTGGTCTCGTTCAGCAGGCTCTGGGCATAGGTCATGCCGCTGCCGTCCCCGACAGAGCCGTCCCAGCTTGCGGCGATGCCGTAGTAGGAGGCCATCTGGCGGAAGTAGTCCTCAAACTGGAGCCCCGTCGCACGCAGGAAGTCGGCGTAGAAGCCCCAGTCGATGCTCTCGCCCTCGAGGGTGATGGCGGCGGTGTCGGCGGGATAGAGGGCGCGGATCGCCTCGTAGTCCAGGCCGTGGATCTCGGGCGGTTCGGGCGTGGCGTCCGGCGTCTCAGCAGGTGCGGAGGCCAGCGCCGGAGTTTGGAGCTTGCTCTGGTTCCAGGCCGTGAAGGCGCCGAAAACCAGCAGAACACAGACAATGCCGATGATGAATTTTTTCATGAATAACGTTCTCCTTGGCGTTCAGGCAATACCGCGCAGTCCGCTTTGTCGGGACCCGGGTCTTCCGGGATCCGCTCCCGCCGAAAACCGCGGCGCTGCCTTTGGATTGACGATGCTACTATAACACCAAATTGTGAACGAAACAAGTAGAATCCATCGTATATTGCTCCCCCGATCAATTTTTGAATTTGATGGGGAGCAATTTTGCCATGTTTCGCGGCTGCCCCGTCAAGGGGCGAGCGAAACGGCAATCAAATCATGATTGATGTGCCGGGCATCAGGCCGCAGCCTGATTCAGGATTTCATCGGCACATTCAAAAAACAGCGGGGCCGGAGCCCCGCTGCTTTTCCATGTGTTTTTGACTGTTCAGGACCGGGATCACTTCGCGACGGCGTGCTTGGCGGCGATGTAGCCGAAGGTGTAGCAGCGGCCGAGGGACAGACCGGTCTGGTGGAACGGGTAGTCGGCGCCGCCGTAGAACGGGCCGCCCAGGTTGCCGACGCAGTAGAGGCCGTCGATGACCTCGCCCGCGGCGTTCAGCGCCTGGCCGAACTCGTTGGTCATGACGCCGGAGTCGATGGAGCTGACGCGGATGTGCTTGCGGATGGCCCAGAACGGAGCCTGCTTGATGGGCTTCATGTAGCGGCTGGGCTTGCCGAAGTCGGCGTCCTCGCCCTTCTCGCACAGCTCATTGTAGCGCTCGACGGTAGCCTTGAAGGTGTCGGCGGGGATGTTCAGCTCTGCAGCCAGCTCATCGAGGGTGTCGCACTTGTGGGCATCGATCAGCTCGACGAACACGCCCTGCGGATTCTCGACGGCGCCGGGGATGTACTTGAGCATGGAATCGGGGTCCCAGCGTCTGCTGACGAAGTCCTCGGCGGGCCAATCCATGTAGCTGCTGTCATAGACCTGGCAGTACCAGCCCTTGGAGCCGTCGGGGTGGTTGGCGTCGACATTGCTGCCCTTGAAGGCGGGCTGGAACTTGGTGAGGTTGCCCATGTAGACGAAGCCGGTGTACTCGTTGGTGAAGCGCTCGCCGTTCATGTTGACGTAGAGGAAGGGCTCCTCGTACATCTGGGCTGAGTCGAAGTCGTGCATCATCTTGGTGTGGCCGAGAGGCTCCATCTTGGCGCCCGCGGCGATCGCCATGACGTGGCCGTCGCCGGTCTTGTGGTACTGCTTCTTGTCGTAGTCGAAGGTGTCGGGGCACCAGCGGGCGACCATGGCGTCGTTGTTCATGTAGTCGCCGGTGGCAAGGATGACGCCCTTCTTCGCGTTGAACTGGATGTACTTGCCGTCCTCGGTCTTGCCGATGACGCCGACGACCTTGTCGCCGTCCTTGACGAGCTGGACGCCGGGCGTCTGATAGAAGACCTCGAGATTCGGGCACTTGGCCTGGACGTTGTTCAGGACGTTCTGCAGGACGTTGCCGACGTTCTGGGGCTTCGGACCGATCCACGGAGCCATGAAGTAGCAGTGGTCGTCGCCGTAGTCATAGGTATCCTGGCGGTCCTGCCACACGCCGGTGAGATCCTGGCTGGTGCTCATGTAGGCGAACAGGCCCTTGCCGTCGTTCAGCAGCTGGGCGCAGTCGGTGTTGGAGTCGATCTTGCTGCCGTCGCCGTACTCGGTCTCGGTGGTGAGGCCGGCGCGGTTCCAGTACCAGAGCAGGGCTTCCTCGGAGTTCTCCGCGTAGGCGCGCAGGAGCTTCTCGTTGGAGCGCCAGTTGTTCAGGCTGTTGGTGTGGTGGACCCACTTCTGGATGCCGGCGGGGGTGGATTTCTCTTTGATGATGGCGGAAGCGCAGTTGCCCTGGGAGACGACGATGGCCTCCTTCTGCAGCAGGGCGACGGAGGCGCCGGCCTCGGCCGCAACGCCGGCCGCGGGAACGCCGCCTGCGCCTGCGCCGACGACGACGATGTCATACTCTTTGATCTCGTCCGGGGTGATGGCCCACAGCTCGGCCTTGGAGCCCTCGACCTCAGCCTTGGTCAGCTCGGCAGGGATCTCATAATCGCCTTCGGCGGCCTCGCCGAGGACGACGGCCTCGCCCTTCGCCTGGGCGATGCAGGCTTCGGCGGCCTTCTTCGCGGCGGTGGAGGTGATGGTGGCGCTGGAGACAGCGTCGATCTCGGCGCCCTGGGCGTCCATGATAGCTTTTGCCAGCGTCTCGCCGTGCAGGCCGCCGATGGTCGGGGTCTCCTGGGAGACGTCGACCACGACGTCGGTGATGGCGTTTGCGTCAAAGGTCATCGTGACCGTGACGGTGCCGATGCCTTGCGCGGTGGCGGAGTAGGTGCCGGGAGTGTAGATTCCGCTCTCGGCGAAAGCGGAGGTTCCGAGGCCGATCCCGGCCAGGGCGGCGGCAGCCGCGCCGGCGAGGGAGCCCTTCAAAAAGTCTCTTCTGGAAAGGTCAGACATGAAATCACTCCTGTTCTTGAATTTTTATGGGATTTTGCTATAATGCTGTACATAAAATAAACCCTGCCCCCGGTACAGAGTCAATGGGCAATTGTTACAAACAGGAGTCAGGACTATTATGAAAATCAACGAACTGGCAGGGCTGTCCGGCGTGAGCTCCGAGACGATACGCAAATACCGGGACCGCGATCTCCTGCGGCCCCGCTGCAATCCGGACAACGGCTATTACGAATACTCCAACGCGGACTTTCTGAATCTCCTGTATATCCGGAAGCTGCGCGGCTCCAACCTCTCGCTGGAGACCATCGGGGAGACCTACAGCTGCGACGGGACCGAGGCCCTGCTGCGCGGCTACCGGGACACGCTGGACGCGCTCGAGCAGCAGATCGAGCTTCTGCGCAGGCGCGAGATGATGCTCCGCCTCACCTACCGCCACTATGAGCGGGACGCCGTGGACCCCTGGAAGATACGGCAGATCGAGTCCTTCGGGACCAAGTACGACTGCTACTTTGAGGCGGCCCGCATCGAGCCCGGCCTGCGGAAGTGGATCGAGAACGTGGACCTCTTCACGCTCGTTGTGTGCATTGAGAAGGAGTATTTCAAAATGCAGGACCTGCCAGAGCGCATCCCCATCCGCATCGGCATCGGGACCTATCAGCGGGTGCTGGAGGCGGAGCGGATCGAGATCCCGCCGTCGGCCCGCTCCTTCCCGCAGGGGATCTATGTGAGCTTCTTTCTTGAGACCGATGACCTCTTCGCGGTGCGCCCCGACCAGCTCGCCGCGGTCCGAAGCTATCTGAAGGAGCACGGGCTCCGCCCCGTCTCGGACACCACCGCCTACCTCTACCGCACCACGTTTTCGGACACGGGCTACTGCTTTCAGTTCTGCGTGCGCGTGAGAGTCGAGCGCGAGGAGCCGTGACCCCGGCGCGGAAAAGTGAAAAAAGGGCTGTGAAGTCCAGGTGCGTTTTTTCTCACCTTTTCTTCACAGCCCTTTTTTATACGGCCCAGTCCCGGACGAAGCTCCGCGCCTCGTCGATGACGCGGGCTTTGTTCTGGATTTTGACGCTCAGGCACGGCCTGGACCCGGCCTCGACGCGCAGGCGGTTTTTATAGGAGGGCTTCGCGTACAGGGCCGAGACCTTCTCCATGTCGAAGTCCGCCACCGTGAAGCGCAGGCAGCCCGCCTTCTGGGAGATGTCGGTGATGCCGGCGCGCCCGGCCTCGCCTCTGAGCAGGGCGACGTGGATGAGGGCGTTGACCCCCGGCGGCGTGTCGCCGAAGCGGTCGATGAGCTCGTCTGTCAGGTCGTCGGCCTCCGCCTCGGTGCGGATGAGGGCGATGCGGCGGTAGATGTCCATGCGCTGCTCGGCGGACTCGATATAGCGCTCGGGAATGTTCGCCGCGACGGCGAGGTCGGCCGAGCACTCGGCGCGCTGCGGGACCTCGATCCCCCTGGCCTCGAGCACCGCCTCGTTCAGGAGCTTCATATACATGTCGTAGCCCACGTCCAGCATGTGGCCCGACTGCTCCGCGCCGAGGAGGCTGCCCGCGCCGCGGATCTCCAGGTCTCGCATGGCGATCTTCATGCCGGAGCCGAAGGCCGCAAAGTCCCGGATGGCGTTGAGGCGCTTTTCCGCGATCTCGGTCAGGACCTTGTCGCGCCGGAAGGTGAGATAGGCGCTGGCCCTTCTCGTCGACCGGCCCACGCGGCCGCGGATCTGGTGGAGCTGCGCGAGACCCAGCCTGTCGGCGTCCTCGATGATGAGGGTGTTGACGTTCGGGATGTCGATGCCGGTTTCGATGATGGTGGTGCAGACCAGAATCTGCGTCTCGCCCGTGACCACCGAGTCCATCACCGCGGCCAGCATGTTTTTGTCCATCTGCCCGTGGGCGACCGCGACGCTCGCGTCCTCCACGAGAGAGCGCAGGCGCACGGCGGTGCGGTCGATGTCCTCGATGCGGTTGTGGAGGTAGTAGACCTGACCGCCGCGCTGGAGCTCGCGCCGGATCGCGTCCGCGAGGACGCCCCAGTCGTGCTCGAGCACAAAGGTCTGTACGGGCAGGCGGTCCTCCGGCGGCTCCTCGATGACGGACATGTCGCGGATGCCGGACATGGCCATGTTGAGGGTGCGGGGGATGGGCGTCGCCGTCAGGGTCAGCACGTCCACGCCCTTTGACAGCTCCTTGATGTGCTCCTTGTGCGTCACGCCGAAGCGCTGCTCCTCGTCCACCACCAGCAAGCCGAGGTTTTTGAACTTCACGTCCTTGCTCAGCAGCCGGTGCGTGCCGATGACGAGATCGCACTTGCCGCTCGCGAGGTCGCGCAGGAGCTTTGTCGACTGTGCCCCGGCCCCGAGACGGGACAGGACGCCGATCTCCACCGGGAAGCCGAAGAAGCGCTGCAGGGCGGTCTGGTAGTGCTGCTGCGCCAGCACCGTCGTCGGGACGAGGATCGCGGCCTGTCTGCCGTCCAGCACACACTTCATCACCGCGCGCAGGGCGACCTCGGTCTTGCCGAAGCCCACGTCCCCGCAGAGCAGGCGGTCCATGGGCACGGAGGACTCCATATCCGCCTTGATCTCGGCCACGCATTTGAGCTGGTCGTCGGTCTCGGTGTAGCCGAAGTTCTCCTCAAACTCGCGCTGCCACTCGCTGTCCGGCGAGAAGGCGTGGCCCGGCAGGCGCTGGCGCTGGGCGTAGAGCTTGATCAGGCGCTCCGCCATATCCTTTGCCGAGGCCTTGGCGCGGCTGCGGGTTTTGGCCCACTCGGCCCCGCCCATTTTGCTGAGACGCACGGGCTTCTCCTCACCCGCGCCGGTATACTTGGATACCATGTCGAGCTGCGTGGCCGGGACGTAGAGCGTGTCGCCGCCCGCGTAGTCGAGCTTGATATAGTCCTTGTCGAAGCCGTCCACCTGCATCCGCACGATGCCCGCGAATTTGCCGATGCCGTGATTTTCGTGCACCACGAAATCCCCCGGCGACAGGTCTGCGCAGGAGTCGATGCGCTGCCGGTTGGGCGGCAGCTTTTTTGAGCTTTTGGCTTGTCTGCCCCGGGCACGGACGAGCTGGGCGTCCGTCAGGACCGTGAGGCGGAGGGACGGGTATTCAAAGCCCGCGGACACCGCGCCGACCGCGATGCGGCACGCGCCCGCCTCCGGCAGCTTTTTGAGCTCCGGGTCGATGATGGCCGGGATCTCGCGCTCCCCGAAGAAGTCCTGCAGGGTTTTGGCGCGCCGCTCGTCCCCGGCGAGGACGACGACGCGGTAGTTCTGTTTCAGATACGCCGCCACATCGTCGCAGGCGGCCTGGGCGGAGCCCGCGTAGCTGGGCAGCTGCTTGGCGGCGATGCTGGTGAGGGTGCGCGGCGGCACCGGGGACGTGCCCACGGTGAAGGCGTCCGCCATGTAGAGCGGGAAGTCCGGCAGGCGTCTGAAGAGCTTTTCGGCAGAGAGGCGGAAGGCGTCGCCGCTCATGGCGATCATGGCGCGCTTCTGAAGCTCCGTCACGTCCTCCGAGAGCTGCTTTTCAAAGGCTCTGGCCCGCTCGGCGCAGCGCCCCGGCTGGTCGAGGAAGACGAGGGCGTTCTCCGGGACGTAGTCGAGGCCGTACGCCTCCGGATAGATCATCGGCAGATAGCGGTCCGCGTCCGTCAGCGGGATGAGATTTGCGAGCTTCTCCGCGTCCGCCCGCATGGTCTCGGCCAGCTTGACCGCGTTCTCGCCCCGGCGGCGCTTCTGATACGTGTCGGCGAACTTTCCGATCTCCTTTGCGAGAGTCCGCACACCGCCGTCCGCGAGAGACGGCAGGGTCTCCACCGCGGGCAGGATGCGGCAGACGTGCATCGGCTCGCCCCGGCGCTGGGTCGAGACGTCGAAGTGGGCCATGGAGTCCACGTCGTCCCCCCAGAACTCCACACGCACGGGCTCGGAATCCGCGGGGGAGAAGAAGTCGAGGATGCCGCCGCGGCGCGCGTACTGGCCGGGGCCCTCCACCTGCTCGCAGCGGGTATAGCCGCAGCGCAGCAGGGCCTCCTCCGCCTCCTCGGGCGGGCAGGAGGAGGCGTCCGTCAGCTCGTACACGGCGCGGCGCAGGGTCTCCGGCGGGAGCGTGCGCTGCATGAGGCCGGACACGGAGGCGACGGTGAGCTCGCTCTCGCCGCGGGCGAGGCGGTCGAGAGTGCTCAGGCGCCTCTGCTCCGCAGGCCGGGACACGGCCTCGGCGGGGTAGAAGATATAGTCGCGCATCCCGAGGACCGCGACCTCCCTGCCGAGCATCGCGGCGAGGTCGCGGGCGAAGCTCTCGGCGGCGGTGTCGTCCGGGCACACGGCGAAGAGCGGCAGGCCGATTTGATCGTACAGCGCCGCCGCGAGGTTTGCCCGGTGCACCGGCGAGAGCCCGGAAACAAGCGCGGGAAGCCCTCCGCTCTCCAGCAAAGAGGGGAGGGCGGCCGCTTCCTTGTGGGTCAGGATTTGGGTTATAAGTTGCTGCATGAGTTACCTTTTTATAAAAATACTGAGATTTTGGGAGAAAACGAGTGTGGAGAGTGAAGAGTGGAGTTATGGTGTCCCCTTCGGGGACGATTGAAATTGCGCGAAGCGCATCTGTCATCCTGAGCGAAGCATTCTGACGCGCGGGAAGTGTGCGTTACCTCGTAAGCGGAGTCGAAGGATCTTTTTCTTGCCACAAATGTCGGAGGAAAGATCCTTCGCTTCGCTGATGACAAATTTTATAATCCGTCGCGCAGCGACACCTTAACTCCACTCTCCACTCTTCACTCTCCACACTTTTTGATCTCCATCATCCGATACACTGCCGATTCCGGCATGAACCTGGTGTAGAAATCCGGGAGCACGCGGTGGAGGATGGGGGTGAGGTCGGCGCTGCCCCGGATGGGCTTGACCAGAATGTTGGCCCTGACGCCGCGGATGGTGTAATCGCTCGCGATCTCCTCATAGCCGAAGCGCTTGAAGAACTTGCGCAGCTTCCGCAGGCGGTCGGGGTCCGGGTCGTCGAACTCCGTGAGCTCGGCGATGACGCCCTGTGTGTCGGCGTAGCGTTTGTTCAGCTCGCGCATGAGCTGGATGCCGAAGCCCCGGCCCCGGAACCAGGGCATGACGGCCATGTACTTGAGGTCCACATAGCCGTACAGGTTCTTCGTCAGCACGAGCGCGTAGCCCGCGTCAAGACCGCTCTCGCTGTCGCGCAGGGTGAGAAATTCGAGGCTGCCGCCCAGCATCCCGCGGTGGATCGCGAGGCGCGGCAAAAGCTCCTCGCTGTCAAAATCCGTCTCAAGCAAAGGGTAATAGCGCTCGAGCTCACGGTGGCCGAGCTTTACCAATTCCAGCATGGCTGTTCCTCCCGTTTAAAGCATTTGCGCCCGGTACAGCTTCGCGTATGCCCCGTCGCGCGCCATGAGCTCCTCGTGGCTGCCCTGCTCTGTGATGCGGCCCTCCTCCACGACGGCGATGCTGTCGGCGTTTCGCACCGTGGAGAGGCGGTGGGCGATGACGATGGTGCTGCGGCCGCGGCTGAGCTCGTCGAGCGAGGCCTGGATGCGCTGTTCGGTGACGGTGTCGAGGGCGGAGGTCGCCTCGTCCAGGACCAGGATCTTCGGGTTTTTGAGGAAGACCCGCGCGATGGACAGGCGCTGCTTCTGACCGCCGGAGAGCATGATGCCCCGCTCGCCGATGTAGCTGCTGTAGCCGTCGGGCATCTGCATGATCTCATCGTGGATCTCGGCGCGGATCGCCGCCTCCACGATCTCCTTGTCGGTCGCGTCGGGACGGCCGTAGCGGATGTTCTCGCGCACGGTGCCCGCGAACATGAACACGTCCTGCTGGATAACGCCGATGTTGCGCCGCAGGCTCGCCTGCGTGACGGAGCGCACGTCCTGCCCGTCCACCAGCACCGCGCCGTCCGACACGTCGTAGAAGCGGGGCAGGAGACTTGCCAGCGTGGTCTTGCCGCCGCCGGAGGGGCCGACGAGGGCGAGCGTCTTCCCCGGCTCCAGGTGCAGGTCCACATGCTCCAGCACCTCGGTCCCGTTGCCGTAGGAAAAGCTCACGTCCCGGTACTCCACCTCGCCGCGCACGCTCCGGAGCTCCTTTGCGTCGGGCGCGTCGGTGACGGCGGGCTCGGTATTCATGACCTCCAGAAAGCGGCGGAAGCCCGCCATGCCCTGCATGTAGACCTCGGAAAACTGGGTGAGGCGGCGGATGGGGTTGATGAACGCGGAGATGTACAGCGAGAAGGTGATGAGGTCCACATAGTCCAGCTCCCCGCGCATGATGAGCAGGCCGCCCGCCGCGATCACCACCACCTGGGCGATGCCGGAGGAGAACTCCATCCCGCTCTGGAACAGGCCCATGGCGCGGTAGAACTCCACCTTCGCGCCGCGGTAGAGGGCGTTGGCCTGCTCGAACTTCTCGCTCTCCTTCTGTTCGTTGGCGAAGGCCTTGGCCGTGCGGATGCCGGAGATGGACGACTCGATGGCGGCGTAGATCTCGCCGGTCTTGCGCTTGACCTCGGTGTTGGCCCTGCGCATACGCACGCGCTGGCTGAGGGTGAACCACAGGCTCAGCCCCAGCACGATGCCGAGGGCGAGGGCGAGCTTGCAGTTGATCGTGAGCATGACGGCAAACGAGCCGAAGAGCGTGAGCCCGCTGATCAGCAGGTTTTCCGGTCCGTGGTGGGCAAGCTCCGTCACGTCGAAGAGGTCGGAGGTGATATGGCTCATCAAAACGCCGGTGCGGTTCCGGTCGTAGTAGGAAAAGCTGAGGCCCTGCATATGCTCGAACACATCGCGCCGCATGTCCGACTCGACCAGCACGCCCATGCGGTGGCCGAAGACCACGATGAGGTACATGAGCGCCGCCTTGAGAACATATGCCGCCGTCATCAGCAGCATGACCGTGAAGAAGGCGCGGTAGGCCCTGTCCGGCAGCAGCGTATACATGGACGTGCGCGACACCCAGGGAAACACGAGGTCGATGAGCGCCACCAGTACGGAGCAGCCCATATCCAGCAGAAAAAGTCCCCGGCGCCGCGCGATGTACTGCGCGAAGATACGCAGGGGCGGAGATTTATAGTCGATGTCGTTTGTCATGTGATCACCGCTTTTTCAGTGTGGAGAGTAAAGAGTGGAGTTGTGGTGTCCGCTGCGCGGACGTTTTAGGCAGCACCGCACAATTCGGTGAGAGCGAATCCTGAGAAAAATTGGGTTCTGGCGATGGCAGTTTTTCGCAGGAATACTTTGTGTATTGCAAGAAAAAGGCTCGAAGTCAGGGCGCAATTTTTCCGGGAGGCGCCGATGGCGGATTGTGCGGTGTTGCCTTTATAGTCATGTTTCGCGCCTGCCCCGTCAGGGGACGAGCGAAACGGCAATCAAATCAGGATGGAAACCGGTGTGCAGCAAACATACCGCTCTGTGTGCGGAGCCTCCTACAAGCGCGGCGAAGCCGCTCCTTCTCTTCACCCTAAACAAACTTTTCCCGCTCCGCGACGGCCATGGCGTCGCAGCGGTTGTTGTATTCGTTGTCTGCGTGACCGCGGACCCAGTGGTAGTGCATCTCATGCTGGCGTGTGAGGTCCAGCAGCAGCTCCCAGAGATCGGGGTTCAGGGCGGGCTTTTTGTCGGATTTGATCCAGCCCTTTCTGCGCCAGCCCCAGGCCCAGCCCTTTTCCAGCGCGTCGATGACGTATTTGGAGTCGGAATAGAGCTCGACCACGCAGCTCTCCTTCAGGGCCAGCAGCGCCTTGATCACGGCGGTGAGCTCCATGCGGTTGTTGGTGGTCATCTCCTCCCCGCCGGACAGGCATCTCTCCGCGCCCTGATAGCGCAGAATGGCCCCCCAGCCGCCGGGCCCGGGATTGCCGCTGCACGCTCCATCGGTATAGATTTCAACTGTTTTCATCATACATTCCTAAATCAACGCGCGTTTTATTTACTCCATGTGCGCCGGCAGCTTATATATGCCAGTCGTTTCGTAGTCAAAATATATGAGAGAAAAAATCTTTTCGTAGTTCCTGGCGCTTTCTCTGTCATCCGCTTTGGACAGATTAAAAACAAAATAATCCGCTTCTTCCGGTGCGACAAATTCAAAGCATTTCTCATCCAGCAGTTCGGCTGCAAAGCCGTTTTTTGCCGAACCCGGGACGGATATTTTTAAAGGTTCCTTACCGTCATAGTATGCCTTTGAAAACTCTCTTAACGCTGTAGTGACAGACAAGTCCCAAAAATCACCCTCATAGTCATTCACATCTGTTATTGCCCGTGCGATCCGATTGAAATAGACATACTCATGAGACCTGTTTGAGATCATATCCCATGTACATGTCAAAAAAGAACAAACAAAAAGGATCGCCGCAATACGCAGGGCTGTCATTTTTCTGGAAAACTGCCTGCCTTTTTCTGTTTGAACGAAATTGAGACAATACAAACTGCATGGAAAAAAGAAAGCATACAAAAAATACAGGTGTCTCCACGAATTGTATAATACCATATTTCGTGCGTTAAGAAGCACATATCCAAAAGGCACAAGAAAGCCAACCGCCATCAGCAGAAAAAAATAACTGCTGTCTTCGGAAATAATATTTTTTCCTTTTGTATGTATGGTTCTCCAAATAAAGGTTCCGCCGGACAATAAAGCCAGCGCTGTGATATAAGCCGGTGTCGTTATGAAAAAGTAAATCGGCAAATAACTGTGAGGAGTGCCGTTTGTTCCCGGCATAATGACATTTCCGCGGAAAAGGATCTGATTATTCCATCGGGAAAAGTGAGCGGCATTGTCAAGACAATAACGTATTAACGCAATTGGGCGCTTCCAGCTCGCGGGCGTCAGTAAATAATAGAAAGCAAGCGAGAGCAAAACGGCTGTCAAGATTTTGGCTGTATTTTCTTTTGTAAATTTTCTGCGTAAAACAAGGTATATAACTGTAAAACAACCGATTAAACCCCATATTGCAATTCCAATGACTTTTCCGTTCATTAAAAAACCAGAGGCCGCGGAAAACAAAATGACATCCTGCCATTTCATCCTCTTCATAGAGCGAACGGCAAAAAGAAGCGCTGCAAGTACAGTCACCAGAAATACATTGTCTTTGTTGTTGTAGTGTCCTTCGGCAAAAAAACGAGGAATAAAGAAGAACATAATAACCCCTATCACGGAGATAACAGGGGGCTTATAGATTTCTTTGAGCAGAAAATACACAGACAAAATGCCTGCAAACCAGATAAGAAAAGTATAGGTATGCCATGCATAAATTAACTCTGCATTTTTATTATGAAAAAGATAAAGAAAAGGAGAAAACAAATAATAGGCGGCAATACCGTGGTCTCGCTCACCACTTTCACTGATCGGAATCTTTGCCGACTTCTGAATCTTTGCGAGAAAATTGCTGTTTTCCGGAAGAAAGAGTCGGGCGTATTCCAATATATTTGTTTTAAGAATCCATATTTCAGTTGTCTCATCCGTCGGTCGTCCATACTCTTGAACATTAGAGAGTCCGTAGACGAGCATAAAAAGCATTAAGAATAAAACCAGTCTCTTTTGTATTTTCGTTTTTCCTATCTCTCTGTAATGCTTTTCTGTTTTCAATGGTAATCCTCCGGAATGTCGAGCTTTGCATAACGCTCCTTGAGCGTGCGGTACTCGGCCTTGTCAATGAGGCCGGCTTTGAGATAGCTGTCGAGCTGCTGCATGTATTTTTCCCTGCCCGTGTGGTGGGCGCAGGAGATGGCCTCCTCCGTTGCCGGGGCCTTCCGGGCCGCGCGGACGGGCCGGCTCGCGGGGATATTGTCCGGCTCGCGGGTGATGCGGCGGCTGAGGGCCGGGATGCGCAGGGCGCCGATCACGCAGATCAGCGCGAGGACGGCGAAGATCGAAAGCCCGATCAGCGAGCCCCTGTCCGCCTGTGTCAGAATGTGCATCGCGCGCTCAAAGCCGTACCTGTCGAAAAGTCTGAGCGTCATGCCGAGCCGCTCCTTCGGCAGCAGAACGAGCGCCGCGAGCGAGAGGATGACCGCCCAGATCCAGAGCCCCCTGCGCGCGCGGAGCCGGGATGCCTCGGTGCGCGCGGCCGGGACGCGGGCGGGCTCCGGCCGGACCGGCTGCTCCTTTGCGGGGGCCTTCGCCGCGCTCTTTTTGTTCGCGGCCATCGAGACAAAGATGATGATTGTGGTGACGATGAGCGTGCTGGCCGCGGGGATGATCGCATCACCGTCGGAGGCACCGGCGTAGACCATGATGGCCGCAATGATGACCCACATGATCGCCATGCTCTTTTTGTCCATCGGCTTTTTGCTGTTTCTGCTGCTCATATGCCGTGCGCTCCTTTCTCAGTCCTCGTCCTTCGGTTTTTCCATGTTCAGATAGCGCTCCCTGAGCAGCTCGTACTCCTGCCTGTCGACAAGGCCGGCCTTTCGCTGGGCCTCGAGCTGCTCCAGATAGTATTCCCGCTGCGTCTTCTTCTCGTTTTTTTCCTCGTCCCTGCCCTGTTTCACAATGCCGATAAAGGCAAAGGCTGCGAAGGCCGTGAGCGCGAGGCCCAGAGGTCTCACACAGCGCATGGTCCCCGTGAGCTCCGCGACGCCCTTGAGCAGAAGCATCGCAAGGAGGAGCCCCGCCAGCAGGATGGCGCCCGCGTTTTCCCGCTTCATGCTTCCTCGCCGTCATCCGCGGGCTCTGCGTTCTCCTCGGTCTGGTTTTTCTCGGTGCACTCGATGGAGATGACGCGGCTGCCCTCGATGAGGCGCATGATCCGCACGCCCTGGGTGGCGCGGGACAGCAGGGAGATGCGGTCCACCGCCATGCGGATGATGGTGGCGTCGTCCGTGATGACCAGCAGGTCCTCCTCACCGGTGACGATCTTCACGTCCGCGATGAGGCCGGTCTTGTCCGTGCAGTTGTAGTTCTTGACGCCGAGGCCGCCGCGGCCCCTGACCGCGTACTCGCTGAGCGCCGTGCGCTTGCCGTAGCCCTTTTCGGTGACGGTGAGCACCTCGTCCCCGCTCTCGCTGGAGCCCGCGCCGATCACATAGTCGCCCGGGCGCAGGCGGATGCCGCGCACGCCGACGGCCTGGCGGCCCATGGCGCGGACCTCCGTCTCGCTGAAGCAGACGGCCATGCCGTTTCTCGTGGCGATGAAGATGTCCTCATGCCCGGTCGTGGGCAGGACGGAGATGAGCTCGTCCCCCTCGTCGAGGGTGATGGCGCGGATGCCGTTGGAGCGGATGTTGCGCAGCGCGGTCTGCTCGATGCGCTTGACGGTGCCGTTTTTCGTCACGAAGAAGAGGAAGCTCTCCTCCTCCATGCCGCGGCCGCGGATCATGGCGCTGACCTTCTCCGGGTCCCCGCCGTTTTCGACGGGCAGGATGTTCACGATGTTGGTGCCCTTGGCGCTGCGGCCCGCCTCCGGGATCTGGTAGCCCTTCTTGATAAAGGCGCGGCCCTTCGAGGTGAAGAAGAGGATGTAGTCATGGGTCGAGGCCGTGAAGACCGATTTCACATAGTCCTCCTCCTTGGTGGCCATGGCGCGGATGCCGCGGCCGCCGCGCCCCTGTGCGCGGTACTCCGACACCGGGGTGCGCTTGATGTAGCCGCCGTGGGTCAGGGTGTAGACGCACTGCTCCTCCTCGATGAGATCCTCGATGTCGATCTCGTCGGCCACGTCCTGGATCTCGGTGAGCCTGTCGTCGCCGTACTTGTCGCGCAGGGCGATGAGCTCGTCCTTCAGCACGGACCTGACCATCTCGGGGCTTGCCAGCAGCTCCTGATAGTAGGCGATGCGCTCCTCGAGCTCCTTATACTCGGTCTCGAGCTTCTCGCGGTTGAGGCCCTGCAGGGCGATCAGGCGCATGTCGCAGATGGCCTGGGCCTGCACGTCGTCAAGATTGAAGCGCTCCATGAGGCGCTGCTTTGCGTTGTCGTAGCTGGTGCGGATGATGCGGATGACCTCGTCGATATTGTCCTGGGCGATGAGCAGGCCCTCCAGCAGATGGGCGCGCTCCTGGGCCTTGCGGAGATCGTAGCGCGTGCGGCGGACGATGATCTCCTCCTGGAAGCTGAGATACTCGTCCAGGATATGGCGCAGGGAGAGGATCTTCGGCTGGCTCTGGTTGTTGACGAGGGCCAGCATGTTGATCGAAAAGCTGGTCTGCATGGCGGTCTGGGCGAAGAGCCGGTTCAGCACCACCTGAGGATTGGCGTCGCGTTTGAGCTCGATGACCATGCGCATCCCGTTGCGGTCGGTCTCGTCGCGGAGATCCGAGATGCCCTCGAGGCGCTTGTCGTGTACCTGGTCGGCGATGTTTTTGATGAGCTGGCGCTTGTTGACCTGATAGGGCAGCTCCGTCACGATGATGCGCGTGCGGCCCTGGCCGTACTCCTCAAACTCCGCACGGGCGCGGACGATGATCTTGCCGCGGCCGGTGAGATAGGCCTGGCGGATGCCGCTGCGGCCCATGATGATGCCCTTCGTCGGAAAGTCCGGGCCTGTGATATGCTGCATGAGGTCGGCAAGCGTGGCCTCGGGATTGTCCAGCACGCAAACGCAGGCGTTGATGACCTCGGTGAGATTGTGGGGCGGGATGTTCGTCGCCATGCCGACCGCAATGCCCGAGGAGCCGTTGACCAGCAGGTTCGGGAACTTGGAGGGCAGCACGCGCGGCTCCTTGCGCGTCTCGTCGAAGTTGGGGTCCCAGTCGACGGTCTCCTTGTCGATGTCGCGCAGCATCTCGTTGGAGATCTTCGCCATGCGCGCCTCCGTGTAACGGTAGGCGGCCGGGGGGTCGCCGTCCACGGAGCCGAAGTTGCCGTGTCCGTCGATGAGCATGTAGCGCATCGAAAAGCTCTGCGCGAGGCGCACCATCGCGTCGTAGACCGAGGCGTCGCCGTGCGGGTGGTAGCGGCCCAGCACGTCGCCCACGCAGGTGGCGGACTTCTTGAAGGGCTTGTCGGCGGTCAGCCCGTCCTCGTACAGGGTGTACAGGATGCGCCGGTGCACGGGCTTCAGGCCGTCGCGCACGTCCGGCAGCGCCCTGCCGACAATGACCGACATGGCGTAGTCGATGTAGCTGGTCTGCATCTCCGAGACCAGCTCGGATTCGGTGATGGCCTGATTCGGAAACTGGATGTCCTCAGGCTTGTAGTCTCGTTTATGTGCCAAGTTCGTATCCTCCCGTTAATGGAGTGTGATGTTATGAGAGAGTGGAGAGTGGAGTGTGGAGAGTGGAGTTATGGTGTCCCCTTCGGGGACGATTTTAAATTTGTCGCGAAGCGACTCCTTCACTTCACTCTTCACTCTCCACTCTTCACTCTGTATCAGATATCCAGGTTCACGACATACTTTGCGTTCTGCTCGATCCACTCGCGTCTCGGCTCGACCTCCTCGCCCATGAGGACGGTGAAGACCTCGTCGGCCTGAATGGCGTCGTTGAGGGTGATGCGGCGCAGGGTGCGCGTCTCCGGGTCCATGGTGGTCTCCCAGAGCTCGTGCGGGTCCATCTCGCCGAGACCCTTGAAGCGGGAGATGTCCACCTTGGCGTTGGGGTTGTCGGCGCGCATCTCGCCGGAGAGCCTGTCGCGCTCCTCGTCGGAGTAGGCGACCTTCTGCGTCTTGCCGCGCGTCAGCTTATAGAGCGGCGGTACTGCGGAGTAGACGTAGCCGTGCTCGATGAGCGGGCGCATGTAGCGGAAGAAGAAGGTCAGCAGCAGGGTGCGGATGTGGGAGCCGTCCACATCGGCATCCGCCATGATGATGATTTTGTGGTAGCGGAGCTTTTCGATATTGAACTCGTCCCCGATGCCGGCGCCGAGGGCGACGATGAGGGGATAGAGCTTGTCATTGCCGTAGATCTTGTCGGCCCGGGCCTTCTCCACGTTGAGCATCTTGCCCCACATGGCGAGGATGGCCTGGAAGCGGGAGTCGCGCCCCTGGATCGCGGAGCCCGCGGCGGAGTCGCCCTCGACGATGTAGATCTCGCAGAGGGAGGGGTCGCGCTCGTTGCAGTCCTGGAGCTTGTCCGGCATTTGCCCGGACTCGAGCCCCGTCTTGCGGCGGACGGAATCGCGGGCCTTTCGGGCTGCCTCGCGGGCGCGGTTTGCCATGAGGGCCTTGTCCAGGATCGCCTTTGCGACCTGGGGGTGCTCCTCAAAATAGGTGGTGAGCTGGTCGTTGACGATGCTGTCCACCAGGGTGCGGATGTAGGCGTTGCCGAGCTTCTGCTTGGTCTGGCCCTCGAACTGCGCCTCGGGCAGCTTGACGGAGATGACGGCGGAGATCCCCTCGCGCACATCGTCGCCGGAGACCTTGTCATCCCCCTTGATGATGTTGTTTTTCTGCCCGTAGGCGTTGATGACGCGCGTCAGGGCCGTCTTGAAGCCGGTCTCGTGCATACCGCCCTCGGGGGTGTGGATGTCGTTTGCGAAGGAGATGATGCTGTCCTTGAAGTCGTCGTTGTACTGCATGGCGATCTCGGCCACGGCGTCGCCCTTCTCGCCGGAGATGTAGATCACATCCTCGTGAATGGGGGTCTTGTGACGGTTCAGGTAGCGGACGAATTCGCGGATGCCTCCGTCGTAGCAGAAGCGCTGGCCCTGCTCCATTCCCTCGCGCTTGTCCTCGATGGAGATGGCAAGCCCCGCGTTCAGAAACGCCTGCTCGCGCATACGGCGGCGCAGGATGTCGAAGTCGTAGACCGTGTCGTCGAACATCTCGGGGTCGGGCTTGAAGCGGACGGTGGTGCCGGTTTTGTCGGTCGGGCCCAGAACGTGGATATGCTCCACGATGTCGCCGCGCGAGAACTTCATGGCGTGGCGCCTGCCGTCCTTGCAGACCTCGACCTCCAGCCACTCCGACAGGGCGTTGACCACCGAGGCGCCGACGCCGTGCAGGCCGCCGGAGACCTTGTAGCCCCCGCCGCCGAACTTGCCGCCCGCGTGCAGAACCGTGAACACGACCTCCAGCGCGGACTTGCCGGTTTGCTCCTGAATATCGACAGGGATGCCGCGGCCGTTGTCGGAGACGCGGATCACGTCGCCCGGCTCGATCACGACCTCGATGTGGGTGCAGTAGCCCGCCAGGGCCTCGTCGATGGAATTGTCGACGATTTCATAGACCAGATGGTGCAGGCCCGAGGATGAGGTGGAGCCGATATACATGCCCGGTCTCTTCCGCACGGCCTCCAGTCCCTCTAAAACCTGGATCTGCGAGGCATCATATTCCTGGGTCACTTTTTCGTTGATGTCAGACATATATTTTTCTCCTAAATCCAAAATGGAGGAATTTTAATAGTGTGGAGTGTGAAGAGTGGAGAGTGGAGTTGTGGTGTCCCCTTCGGGGACTTATTAAAATTGTCGCGAAGCGACTCCTTATCTCCACTCTTCACTCTCCACTCTTCACTCTCTTTAAAAGCGTTGCGGTGTTCATGGGACTGAGGATGAGCTTTCTGCCGCCCTTGCCTGCGCAGACGACGAAGGAGCGGGGCAGGTCCTCCGAAGCGCTTTCGACCTCGCCCGCTTTTTCGCAGGCGGCGAGGTATTTGCGCGTCAGGTGCGACTGGCTGGTCACATCCAGGTCAAAGATGCCGACGATCTCGTCCGTCCGCGCGACGCAGCCCTTGCCGAGATGGAGGTAGTTCACCGGATGCACCCCCCCTCCACGAAGATCACGCGGCCGCCGGTTTTCCGGGAGATGCCCTCATCCTCACAGCAGGTGATGAGGGTCTGGCCGCCGCCGATGCGGTTGAGGACGAAGGCCTGCCGCTTTCCGTCCAGCTCGGACAGCACGTCGTCCAGCAGCAGCACGGGGTACTCCCCGGTCTCCTTCAGAAATATTTCCCGCTCCGCAAGCTTGAGCGACAGGGCCGCCGTCCTGGTCTGGCCCTGGGAGGCGAAGGACCGGGCGTTTTTCCCGTTGATCTCGATTTCCAGATCGTCCTTGTGCGCGCCGGTGAGACACTGGGCGCTCTCGAGCTCCGCGTCCCGGTGGCGCTCCTGATGCTCGCAGATATCGAAATAGATCTCCTTCGCGCTCGCGAAGGGGTCGCGGACGCTGCTGACGGTCCTGTATTGCAGCGACAGCTCCTCCAGCCCGTCGGAGAAATCCCGGTGGATGGGGGCCGCGGCCTCAGAAAGCCGCAGGGCGAAGGCCGCTCGGTAGCGGATGAGCTGGGCCGACGCCCGCGCGAGGCCGTCCGAAAAATCGTCCAGCGTATCGAGAAGCGCCGGCTTGTCGTGCCAGTCGCGCAGGATGCGGGTCTTGCTCTCGAGGAGCTTGTTGAAGTCGGACAGGATCTCGGCATAGCGTGGGCGTATCTGACTGATGGCGTTGTCCATGAGCCGACGCCGCACCGCCGCGCCCTCCTTGATGAGGTTCAGATCGTCCGGACAGAAGAGCACGGTATTGACGGTCTCCGACAGCTCTCCCGCGCTTTTTTTTACGGAGTTGACCAGGATGCGCTTGGGCCTGCCCTGACTCATGCGCAGATTCACGCTCTGCTCGCGGCCGTGGCTCGAGAGCTCCGCCAGAATATCCGCGCCGTCCGCGCCGAAGCTGATGAGCTCCCGGTCGAAGCGGGTGCGGAAGCTCCTGCCGGTGGAGAGCATGTACACGGCCTCCAGAAGATTCGTCTTGCCCTGGGCGTTGCGGCCGCAGATGACGTTGGTGCCCGCGTCGAACTCCGTGGACGCAAACTCATAATTGCGAAAGCAGCTGAGTGCGATGCGCCTGACGATCATCCGCGCACCACTTCAAACACCGCGCCCTGAAAGTCCACCCGGTCGCCGGGATAGAGCTTCTTGCCGCGCATCAGACAGGTCTCCCCGTTGACGCCGATGAGCCCCTCGGCAATGAGCTGCTTGGCCTCTCCCCCGGTCCCGACGAGCGCGGCGAATTTGAGAAAAGCGTCGAGCTTGATAAATTCGGTTGTGATTGTGATTTGTTCCATGTTAAAACCCTCTTTAAGAGTTTGAAGTTTGGAGTGTGTAGTTTTGCGTGCAGTTTCTGTAACTCCACACTCCTAACTCCACACTTCACACTGTATCAGGCGTGCAGCCGTACCGGCAAAACCATATAGGTAAAGTCCTCTGTCCCGTCGGCGGCCTTGATGATGCAGGGGGAGGAGGCGCTGTTGACGCACAGCAGCAGCTCGTCCCTGCCGGAGGCCTTGAGCGCGTCCTTGAGATAGCGGTCGTTGAAGCCGATGAGCAGGCCCTTGCCGTCGCCCTCGCAGGTGCAGACGTCCTCGGCCCGGCCGATGGGCGTGACGCAGAGGCAGTCGATGACGCCGTCTCCGATGGTCATGCGCACGGGGCTGGAATTTTTCTCGCTGACGATGAGGGATACACGGTCGATGGAGGCGGTGAGCTCGGCCCGGTCGATCTTGATCTCGAACTGGAAGCTCTCCGGAATGGAGCGGCGGTAGTTGAGAAATTCGCCCTCGAGCCTTCTTGTGATGACCACGGTGTCGCCCAGCTCAAAGGAGATATGTTTCTGGCCGACGGAGATCGAGACCTCGCCCTCCTCGTCCGTGCAGATCTTCTCCACATCGCTCAAAGCGTTGCCGGGCACGACGAAGCTGCATTTCTTGAATTGGGAGCTCTCCAGTTTCTCCGTGCGCCGCGCGAGGCGGTAGCCGTCCACGGAGACCAGAGTCAGACTGTCCTCCTCCACCTCGAAGAGGGTGCCGGTGTAGATGGGGCGCACCTCGTCCGTGGAGACGGCGAAGATGGTCTTGTTGATCATGTCCTTCAAAATGCGCTGAGGCAGGCGGACGGAGTTCTGCACGTCGAAGCGCGGCAGCTCGGGATAATCCTCCGCGCTGATGCCGAGGATGTTGAACTGGCTCTTGCCGCATTTGACGCTGATATTGTCCTTCTCGTCGGAGGAGACGGTGACGATCCCGTCCGGCAGGCGGCGGATCATCTCGCCGAAGAGCCGCGCGCCCACAACGATCACGCCGCGCTGTTCAATGTCGGCGTCGATCCCGGTGACGATGCCCTTTTTGAGATCGTAGCCCTTGACATAGAGCCTGTCTTCCGCGCTGATCTGCAAACCCTCCAGCGAGGTGATGGGGCTCTTCGAGGCCGCGGCGCGGGAGGCTATGGCGCTGGCCCCCTGGAGCAGATATTTTTCGCAGCTGAATTTCATAATGTTTCCTCCGGCGTAATAAGATTGATCGACGCTGTTTTATAACGGATCGGTGTTTTGATCCGCGGGGTCCGCTCCTGCGGAGAGAATGCTGAGAATTTTCTTTCAGAAAGAAAGATAGAATATATTTTTAGAAACAATAGTAGTAGAGCAAAAAAATGTGGAAAACTGACCCGGGGCCGCGGCACAGGCCGGGTTTGACTGTTCAGAAAAATGTGGAAAAGAAGAGCGCTTTCCACAGACAGAATTGTCAAAAGCTTGTCCACAATCGGCTTTCCACATTTCAACGGAAAAATGTTTGTTATCATGCGGAGACATAACGGCCGCTGCAACGGCACGGACTCAGACGCGCGCCCGGTCGTTTGAATTGATGTTCGACGTGATGTCTCTGATGATGATGCCGGTATTGCGGTCTGTCTGGAGAAGGTTTTCCACCTTGCGGATGGAGCTGAGGACCGTGGCGTGGTTGCGGCCCTCGTACTGCTCACCGATGGAATCGAGTGTGCGGTCCGTGAGCGTGCGGATGAGGTACATGGAGACCTGCCGCGCCATGGCGGTGTTCTTCGACCGGCTCTGCCCGCGTATCTCCTCCTCGCTGATGCCGAAGTAGCGTGCGGTCTCGCGGATGATGATGTCCGGCGTCGGGGTAAAGATGCCCTCCTTGAGCACGTCCACGATGGCCTTTTTGACCGACTCGATGGTGATGACCTCGTTGAGGATCTCCTTGTAGGCCGTGAGCTTTTTGATGACGCCCTCGAGCCTGCGGATGTTGGAGGTGATGTTGTCGGCAATGAAGACCACCGCGTCGTCCGAGAGGACGAGGCCGAGCTGGGCCGCCTTGTTGCGGGTGATGGCCATGCGCGTCTCGAGATCGGGCGGCTCAATATCCGCCATCAGGCCCCACTCGAAGCGGGTGCGCAGGCGGTCGTCCAGCGTGGGCATGTCCAGCGGAGGCCGGTCGGAGGTGATGACGATCTGGTTGCCGGCCTCGTAGATGCTGTTGAAGGTGTGAAAAAACTCGTTCTGGGTCTGCTGCTTCCCGGCGATGAACTGAATATCGTCCACCAGAAACAGGTCCACACTGCGGTATTTGTTGTGGAATTCCTCAGTCGTGCCGTTTTTGATCGCCCGGACGAGCTGGTTGGTGAATTCGTCCCCCTTGATGTAGACGATGCGCTTTTTCGGCTCCCGCTCGTGGATGGCGTTGCCGATGGCCAGCAGCAGGTGCGTCTTGCCGAGGCCGGAGTTGCCGTAGATGAAGAGGGGGTTATAGGTTTTGCCCGGGTTTTGCGAGACGGCCACCGCCGCCGCATGGGCGAAGCGGTTGGAGTTGCCGACAATGAAGTGGTCGAAGGTGTAGCCCGCCATCTCGGGCAGGCTGTTCTCGGTCTTCGCGGTGACGACCTCGCTCAGCTCGTCCTCAGTGACGACGACGATCTCAAAATCCGCCGCGAAAAGCTCATACAGTGCGGCCTTGATGCGGTCGCTGAAGCGCTTTTGAATGATGTCCTGCTTGAGCTCCGAGCTCGTACACAGGATCAGGCGGCAGTCGTCCAGCTCCTCGGGCACGCAGTCGGAAAACCAGGTGTCCATCGCCGTCGGCGTAAGCTGCGTCGCCAGCATGTCCAGGACCTTCTGCCATATATCTTTGACGGAATTCATAACCCACACTCCCCGTCCGGTCAGGACCTATCATAACCATTATATTATACCAGATTTCCGCCGCACTTTCAAGGTTTTCGGAGTACTAAATATAAATAATGAAAAAAAGTGAAATCCCGTCTCTTGCGGCTCCGGGGAAAAGGTGCTATGATAGCAAACACCCATGCGCCCTAAATCGGCACCACGAACGCGCATGGGGATTTGTGTGCATGTGATTCGGTTGCCTCGACAGGGGCAATCACGCACCTGAATCCAATATTCCTGTGGAAGCGGAGCTTTCACAGGAAAGATTTTTCAAAGGAGACGCATCGCCATGGATTATAAAGAGGCGCTGGCCTATCTGGACGGCGTTGGTTTTTTCGGCTCGAAGCCCGGGCTTGAGCGCATCGGGGCGCTTTTGGAGCAGCTCGGCAGCCCGCAGAAGGGACTGCGCTTTATCCATGTCGCTGGCACCAACGGCAAGGGAAGCTGCGCGGCCATGACCGCCTCGGTCCTGAAGGCGGCGGGCTACAGGACGGGGCTTTACACCTCGCCCTACCTCTACCGCTTCAACGAGCGGATGCAGGTGGGCGGCAAGGAGATCCCGGACGACGTTCTCGCCGCGCTTGTCACACGGATCAGGCCGCTGGCGGAGGCCATGGAGGACCACCCGACGGAGTTTGAGCTCATGACCGCCGCCGCCCTTCTGTGGTACCGGCAGGAAAACTGTGACGTCGTGGTGCTGGAGACCGGCCTCGGCGGGCGCTTTGACGCGACCAACATCATCGACGCGCCGGAGGCGGCGGTCATCATGAACATCGGGCTTGACCACACGGCGGTGCTGGGCGGCACGGTGGAGCAGATCGCCTTCGAGAAGGCGGGCATCATCAAGCCCGGCTGCGACTGCGTGCTCTTCGAGCAGAGCGAGGCCGTCACCGCCGTGGTGCGAAGCCGCTGCGAAGAGCTCGGCGTGCCGCTGCACATCCCGGACTTCTCCGGGATCACCTGTGAGTTTGATTCCCTCTACGGACAGAGCTTTCGCTACAAGGGCGAGGCGTACGCCCTGCCGCTTTTGGGCGCGCACCAGCGCAAAAACGCCGCCGTGGTGCTGGAGCTTGTCGAGGTCCTGCGCGAGCGCGGCTTCCACATCGGCCAGAACGAGCTGGAGCACGGGCTCTACGCCGTACACTGGCCCGGCCGCTTCGAGCTTCTGTCCGAGGAGCCGGAGTTCGTCGTGGACGGCGGGCACAACCCCCAGTGCGCCCGCACCGTGGCGGAGAGCCTGCTGCACTACTTCCCCGACCGGCGGCGCATTCTGCTGCTGGGCGTGCTGCGGGACAAGGACTATGCCGGCCTGATCGAGATTCTCGACCCGGCGGCGGACGAATATGTCTGCATCACACCGGACAGCCCCCGCGCCCTCCCGGCGGAGGAGCTGGCCGCGTATCTGCGGCGCTGCGACAAGCCGGTATCCGTCTGCGGGAGCATCCGAGACGGCGTCTCCCGTGCCCTCGACCGCGCCGATAAAAACACCATGGTCTGCGCGGTAGGCTCCCTGTACTCGGTAGGCGAGATCCGCGCCTGCTTCGAGCGGTATTGACGGCTGAGCAGGGGCTGTATGGTACGGCTGTACCGTGTCGCGTGCTGCGGGCGGCTGATAGCCGCCCCTGCGGCAGGGGGGCTTTCCTTCGCTTTCACTTTCGTATCATAAGGCAATACCGCACAATCCGCCTTCGGCATCTCCTGGAAAATTTGTGCCCTGATTTCGTCACTTTTTCTTGAGGTACACAAAGTACATCTGCGAAAAAGTGCCTTTAGGATCTGCTCTTGCCGAATTATGCGGTATTGCCATAAAGTTCCGTGAAGAACCTGAAAAACAGAAAAGAACCAGGGCCGTGAAAGTCCTGGTTCTTTTTGCAGGTATGAACTTACTTGAGCTCGACAGAGGCGCCGACAGCCTCGAGCTGGGCCTTGAGGGCCTCGGCATCTTCCTTGGAAACGCCTTCCTTGATCTTGGCGGGGACACCCTCGACCAGACCCTTCGCCTCGGCCAGGCCGAGACCGGTGATGGCGCGGACTTCCTTGATGACCTTGATCTTCTCAGCGCCGAAGCTGGTCATGACAACGTCAAACTCGGTCTTCTCCTCGACGACGGGGCCGGCAGCGACAGCGGGGCCGGCGGCGACGGCGGCGGCGGAAACGCCGAAGGTATCCTCCAGCGCGTGGACGAGCTCGCTGAGCTCAAGAACGGTAAGGCCTTTGATCTCTTCGATCATGGCAGTGACTTTTTCACTCATGGTATTATCCTCCATTTAATATTTTGGTGCCGAAGCTTATTCGGCTGCGGGGGCTTCGACGGAGCCGCCCTTCTGCTCGAGAATCTGGCCGAGGCAGACGGCCAGGCCGGTGATGGGAGCGATCATGGTGCCCAGAACCTTGGAATACAGAGCTTCCTTGGAGCCGAGGGTGGACATCATCTCGATCTCGCCCGCGTCCAGGACCTTGCCCTCCATGAAGGCGGCCTTGACGTTGAAGCGATCGCCCAGCTTCTTGCTGTAATCGTTGATGATACGGAAAGGAGCGATGGGGTCCTTCTCTGCGGTGGCCAGAGAGGTGGTGCCGTTGAGAACGTCGTCCAGGGCGTTCATCCCGAGCTTGTCCAGGGCCTTTCTGGTCAGCGTGTTCTTGACGACGCTGTACTCAACACCCTCCTTGCGCAGCTCTGCGCGCAGTGCGGTGTCCTCCGACACGGTGATGCCGCGGTAATCGACAAGGACGCCTGCGCCCGCGTTCTGGATGCGCTTGGCGAGAGCTTCGACGATCGCCTGCTTTTCGCTGAGAACCTTTGCGTTAGGCATGTGTGTTTTTCACCTCCACACGTTTGATCCGCGCCCAAAAAGAAAGCCCCCGCGTCAAAAAGACGCAAGGACACAAAAACAATCAAGTAATCATGTTGATGTCCTCGGCAGGATTTACGGGCAAACCCACCTGCTGTCTCCGGAGCGCCATGACAATATAACAGAGCGACGGGGATTTGTCAAGAAATTTTTTTAGAGTGAAGAGTGAAGAGTGAAGAGTGGAGATATTGTGTCCCCTGCGGGGACATTTTTTCAATTGAGTTATTCGACACGGTTTGCTATAATATGGTTGCTGCCGACACCTCGGTACGAGGGAGGTGAACGCAACGTGTATGTTTTGTACTCTTTCATCCTCTCCGTCCTGGCAAGCGT
Organism: Oscillospiraceae bacterium; assembly: GCA_902779945.1. GTDB lineage: Bacteria > Bacillota > Clostridia > Oscillospirales > Oscillospiraceae > Limivicinus. The sequence continues at coordinate 65,050 of CACZDN010000010.1, forward strand.
AGTAGCGTACTACATCTGCAAATGGTTAGACGGATGAGCGGGCAGCATGGCCTGCAGGGCACCGCCCTGCCAAAATAAGACGGTAGAACCCCCTGGGAGTAGCAGCTCCCAGGGGGTTCGCTTTCGGTAAACGCGATGTTTTGTACTCTCTGCCTTCTGGCAAGACTATTATATGCGATCGCGGAGGAAAAATCAAGATGCTCGAGAGCTTTTTTCAAGACTTACAAATTTTTTAGAGTGAAGAGTGAAGAGTGGAGATAAAATATCCGCTCCGCGGATGATTTGAATTGTCGCGAAGTGACACCATAACTCCACACTCCACACTCCACACTCCACTCTCGTCCTCACGCCGCGTCCGTGTTCCGGCAGGTGAAAAGAATGACCTGGCGCTCCCTGGCAATCTCGCCCAGAAGCTTCATCGCCTGGTCGAGACGCTCCTCGTCGAGATTTACGAGGGCGTCGTCGAGAATGAGGGGGCAGGGCTCGCCGTCGGGCAGGGCCAGCTCGCACACCGCGAGGCGCACGGCGAGGTACATGATGTCCAGCGTGCCGGCGCTGAGGTAGTCGGCGCTGTGGCTGACCGATTCGTCCGTCAGGCGGGTCTGGGCCGAGAAGTCGCGGTTGATGAGCACGTCGGCGTAGCGGCCGCCGGTGACCTTGGACATGTACTCCGAGGCCAGCTTCCCCAACTCCGGCGAGAAGCGGCGCTGGATCTCGCTGTCGGCCTCCTTGAGCGTGTCGAGCGCAAGAGCGATGGCGTCGAACTCGTCACTGATGGTCTCGTACTCGCCGCGCATATAGCTCAAGGAGCTCGCGAGCACCAGCGGATCGCCCTGGGCGGCGAGCCTGCCGTTGGCCGCGGCGAGCTTGCGGGACAGGATCTCGAGCTCACCCCGGCTGGAGGCGAGCTGACGGCTGAGCTTTGCGGCCTCGGAGTTCAGGTCCGTAAAGTCGAGAGCCCGCAGCGCGGTCTCCTGCAGATCATTCAGCGCGCCGCGCGCCGCCTCAAAGCTGCCGCGGCACGCGCGCTCCGCCTCCTCGGCCTCCTCCATGCGCTCCCAGAGGGCGCGGTGCTCGGCCAGGGCGGCGCGTATCTCGTCCGGCGTCTGGGCGTGGTATTTGTCCAGCAGGCGCTTTTGATCGGCGATGAACTGTTCATATACGCGCTTTTCGCGGGTGTAGCGGAAAAGGAAGAACATCGCCGCCGCGCAGAACACGCCCGCCGCGGCGATCAGCGCGATGTAGTTGAACTGCGTGTACAGGGCCGCGCACGCCATCGCCAGCGCCATGAACAGCACCGCGAGAAGGGGGCTGCTCTTTTTCGCCTTCTGACTGTTGAGCTTTTCCAGTGCGTCGAGGTCTTCGGCGGTGTCGGCCTCGAGACTGTCCGGGTCCCGCAGGCCGAAGCGGCCGGCGCGCAGCTCCTCCCGCGCGCGGGACAGGGCCTCGGTGGCCTCGTCGTGGCGGCTGGTGCTCTCCTCCAGTGCGCTCTGACCCTTCGAGAGACGGTCCAGGGCCTCGCGGCGCTGGCGCTTGCGGCTGTCGGCCACCTGCTGCTCGAGCTCCTTGCAGGCCCGCTGCTTCTGCTCGAGCCGGGCCTCCAGCTCCTCCGCGTCGTGGATCGAGGCGCTCATCTCCTCAAGCCGGCGCTGCGTCTCGTCCATCCTGACCTCATAGGCCGGCAGCAGGCCCTTGCGGTTGTAGCGCCGCCGCCGCTGCCAGGCGCGCAGCCGTTCGTCCGCCTCGGTGTAGGAGCACTGCTCCTCGCCGGTGGTGACGATGGAGCTGATGCGCTTTTCCAGCTCCGGGCTGCCCGTGACGCCCACGTTGCCCTGGGCGATGAAGGCGCTGCGGCGAAAGACCTCCTTCGGCACGCCGGTCAAAAGCTCCCCGGCGTTCTGGCCGTTGAGCCCCTTGACCGGGACGTTGCTGCCGGTATAGACGGCGCTGAAATCCTGCATCGGCCCGCCCTTGCCGCGGGTGCGGCGGGTGATGGTGATGTCGCAGCGGTCGGCCTCCAGCTCCATCGTGCCCTCCATGGGCGCGCCGGACCAGGGGGCGTAGCGCAGCTTGTCGGGCAGATAGCCGGCGCGCGCGCGCTCGGCGCTGTCGATGCCGTAGAGCATGGCCTGGATGAAGGCGCACCAGGTCGATTTGCCGCTCTCGTTCGGGGCGTAGATCACGTTCAGACCGCCGTGAAAGCTCAGGCTCTCGTTGTCCAGCTTCCCGAAGGAGGCTGTGCACTTACGGATCATCATGGCGGACCACCTCCTCCCGGTTGTCCAGCGCGGCCAGACCCCAGCGGGCCGCCTGCTCGATCAGACGGCGCGCCTGCTCGTCCGGCGCCTGTTCAACCTGTTTTTGCAGATTCTTCAAAAAGAGCCCGCGCAGAGTGTCGTCCCCGGCCTTCTCCCAGAGAGAGACGAGGGGCCGCGTCTCGTCCCGCAGACGCAGGGCGAAAAACAGCTCGTCCAGATTCATGCGCAGGCGGTTCAGATCGGGGCTGTCCTCGGTCTCGCCGGTGAGGGTGATGCGGTACACGTCGCGCACGGTCTCGTCCGGCAGCAGCGTGTGGATGGCGAGCAGGGGGTCCTGTCCCGTCACGTCGACGGTGAGATCCTCATAGCGCCGCAGGGCGATGCACCGGGTTTCGAGCGCGCAGTCCCCGTCGTCCGTGAGCGTCACGAGGCTAACGGTCTTCTCGCCCGTCTCGTCAAAGCCGCGCCCCTCCGGGCAGCCGGGCCAGGAGTACCAGGTCTGCCCCGCGCGCCTGAGCCCGCCTGCCCTGTGGATGTGGCCGAGGGCGACGTAGTCGAAGCCGCTCTGCGCAAGCTCCTCCTCCGTGATGGGATTGTAGGGGGAGTCGGGCTGCGCACCGACCTCGCCGTGCAGGACCAGAAGATTGCGCACGCCCGGCGTTTTCTGCGCGGCAAAGCCCTTCAGAAGCGGGCCGCTGCGCTTTTCGGTGAAGGCTGCGCCGCTGACTCTCACGCCGAGGTCCGGCAGATTTACGCCGCGGATGGCGTTCTCGCGGAAGACGCAGACGTTCCCCGGCAGCTTGAGCCGCGCCCAGGGGGACTTGGGCGTGTAATAATCGTGGTTGCCCGGGGCGATGAAGACCGGCACGCTCATGCCCGAAAGGCAGCGCGACAGCTCCTCCCCGGTCTCGTAATAGCTGGTGTCGCTGTCCATCAGATCGCCGGCCAGCAGCACGAGCTGAACTTTTTCCTTGACCGCCAGCTCCGCGAGACGCGACAGGAGCTCCCGCTGCTCCGCCCTCCGGAGGGCGGCCTTGTTCGCGGACAGGGCCTCAAACGGGGAGTCCAGGTGCAGGTCCGCCGCGTGGAGTATTTTCAATGCGCTCATCTCAGACGCACCCCCTCCGCGTGTATGCAGCGGCCGGTCTCCGTGTCGATCTCAAACACGCAGCCCTCCAGCTTGGCGGGACCCTTGCCGGACTCATAGCGCCGCGGCGGGTCGCCCATAAACTTGCCGATGCTCTGCTCCGGGTCGATGCCGAGGACGGAGTTGACCGAGCCGGTCATGCCGAGGTCGCTGATGTAGCCCGTGCCCTTGGGCAGGACCTCCGCGTCGGAGGTCTGGACGTGCGTGTGCGTGCCCCAGACGGCGCTGGCCCGCCCGTCCAGCAGAAAGCCCATCGCGCGCTTCTCGCTGGTCCCCTCGGCGTGGAAGTCTACGAGGATGATCTTCTCCTTGATCTCCGCCATGTAGCCGTCGGCGATGACGAAGGGGTTGTCGGTGTTCGTGTCAAGGGTAAAGCGGCCCAGCAGGTTCAGCACGCAGACGTCCCCGAACGCGCGGCGGTAGACGTTGATGCCGCGCCCCGGGCACTGGGGGGCGTAGTTTGCCGGGCGCAGGATACGGGCGCGCTCGTCCAGGTAGGGCTGCAGCTCCGTCCGCGTCCAGGTGTGGTTGCCGAGGGTGATCACGTCGGCCCCGGCGCGGAAGATCATGTCCGCCTGCTTCGGCGTGATGCCGACGACGTTGGCGTTCTCCCCGTTGACGACGGTGAAGGCGATGCCTTGCTCCTGCTGGAAGGGCTTGAGCTTTTTCTCCAGCGCGTCCAGCCCCGGCTGCCCGCAGACGTCCCCCACCGCCAGTATTTTCACGACCATGCTGTATTTCCTCCGTGGGATTAATCTTATTTCTATTATACTATTCTACCACAAATTGCATGGAGACAGCAAGAGCTTTGCGCACATACTATCAACAGATTAAAAAAAGGAGGACAGACGGGAATGAGTCGCAATTTTTATATGGGCATCGGTATGGGACTGATGGTGGGAGGTCTTGCTGCGATGGCGATGCGGCCGAAGAAGAAAAGCGTCAAAACGGTTGCCGGCCGCACGCTCAAAACCATGGGCGAGGCGGTAGACGCGGTGACCGAGCTACTGGGTCTCTGAAAAAAGCTGTAAAAATCCGGGGTCATACGCGAAAACTCTGCGTATGACCCCGGATTTGTTCTGTTTGTGAGGATTCAGCCCTTTTGTCACGGCTTTGCAGAGCGGAGCAAAATCGAAGGATCTTATCAACTCTTCGCCGCTTCGTTTCTCAAAATGGCAGGGCCTGAACTGTAATTTTCATTTTGGATGGACCCGCCGCGGGGAACGCTTGTGCGGTGCGGAGCTTACTTTTTCCGCAGCTCCTCGAGAATCTCGCCCAGCAGCTCTTCGGTGGTGGGCTTGGGGTCCTCGGCTTCGGCGGCGGCCGCTTCCTCTTCCTTCTTTTTGGTCAGCCTCTCCGCCATTTCCTTGGCCTTGTTCATGGCCTTGATAACGGAGAACAGGACCAGCGCGATGACGAGGAAGTTGATGACCGTGCCGATGAAGGTGCCGAGGCCGAGGACGATGGGCTCGGTCCCGGCGGCCGCGTCGCCGGCGCGGAGGGTGATGTTCAGCGCGTCGGGATTCGGGGACTGGAACAGGGCGGCCAGCAGCGGGGTGATGATGTTGGACACGAGCGAGGTGGTGATGGCGCCGAACGCGCCGCCGACGATGACGCCGATCGCCATGTCCATCACATTGCCGCGGGAGATAAAGGTCTTGAACTCTTCAAAGAACTTTTTCATGTGATACCAGCCTTTCTTATTAAAATATTTGGAGCTTTTGCGAACACAGTTAAGCTGTCCTCACGGCTTGAGGACCTTTGTGCCTCCCATGTAGGGCCAGAGGACCTCGGGAATGGTGACGCTGCCGTCGGGCTGGAGGTGGTTTTCGAGGAAGGCGATGAGCATACGCGGGGGCGCGACGACGGTGTTGTTGAGGGTATGGGGCAGATAGATCCTCCCGTCCTCGCCCTTGACGCGCATACGCAGGCGTCTGGCCTGCGCGTCGCCGAGGTTGGAGCAGGAGCAGACCTCAAAGTATTTCTGCTGGCGGGGACTCCAGGCCTCGATGTCGCAGGACTTGACCTTGAGGTCGGCCAGGTCGCCGGAGCAGCACTCGAGCTGGCGAACCGGGATCTCGAGCGAGCGGAAGAGCTCGACCGAGAAGCGCCACATCTTCTCATACCAGGCCATGGAATCCTCCGGCTTGCAGACCACGATCATCTCCTGCTTTTCAAACTGGTGGATGCGGTAGACGCCGCGCTCCTCGATGCCGTGGGCGCCCTTCTCCTTGCGGAAGCACGGGCTGTAGCTGGTGAGCGTCTGGGGCAGGCTGGACTCCGGAATCATCTGGTCGATGAACTTGCCGATCATAGAATGCTCACTGGTGCCGATGAGATAGAGGTCCTCGCCCTCGATCTTGTACATCATGGCGTCCATATCGGTCTGGCTCATGACGCCCTCGACCACGTTGCCGTGGATCATGAAGGGCGGGATGCAGTAGATGAAGCCCTTTCCGATCATAAAGTCGCGCGCGTAGGCCAGCACCGCGGAGTGCAGCCGCGCCACGTCGCCCATCAGGTAGTAGAAGCCGTTTCCGGAGACGCGGCCGGCCGCGTCCATATCCACGCCGTGCAGGCGCTCCATGATCTCGGTGTGGTAGGGGATCTCAAAGTCGGGGACTGTGGGCTCGCCGAAGCGCTCGACCTCCACGTTGGCGGAGTCGTCCGGCCCGATGGGGACGGAGGGGTCGATGATGTTCGGGATATTCAGCATGAGACGGTGCAGCTTTTCGGCGTACTCCCCCTCCAGTCGCTCCAGCTCCGCAAGACGCTCGTCATTGGCCCTGACGGCGGCCATGTTGGCGTCGATCTGGGCCTGAATAGCGGGCTTTTCCTCGTCGGAGGCCTTCTTGAGCCTGCCGAACAGCGGACCGTTGGCCTTGGAGAGCTGGTTCTTCTGCGCGCGAAGGTCGCTGGCCTCGGTGATGGACGCGCGGTTGAGCCGGTCGAGCTCTATGACCTCGTCCACCATGGGCAGCTTCTGGTCCTGAAATTTTTTTCTGATGTTCTCCTTGACGAGCTCAGGGTTTTCCCTGACAAATTTGATGTCGAGCATATATTTTCTTCTTCTCCTTCATATTGGTTTGCTTTTTTTGCTTATGTTTGGCGCTGCGCCGGGACCATGATACAGGTATGGGTACCCGGCAGAGGAGTTTATTTCAATCTTTCCAGCGCCGCTATCAGCGCTTCGCGGTCATCCGCGCCGTAGAATTCGATTTCAATGCGGCCAATTTTCCTGCCGTCGACGAGCTTGACCTTGCGGCCGAGTGACTGGCTGAGACGGTTTGCGACTTCTGCGGCATAGTCGACGCGGATCTCGCCGTCGTCGGGCATCTCGGGTTTGGGCTGCTTCAGAAGCCTTGCGGCGAGCTGTTCGGTCTGGCGGACGGAGAGGCCCTTGTCCACGACCTCCTTCGCCGCGGCGATCTGCTGCTTCTCGTCGAGGATGGGCACCAGCGCCCGCGCGTGGCCCGCGGAGAGGCTGCCCTTCTCCACCATCTCCAGCACCGCCGGGCAAAGACTCAGAAGCCGCAGCGCGTTTGTAATGGCGGGGCGCGAGCGGCCAACGCTCTTCGCCGCCTCCTCCTGGGTAAGTCCATACTCCTCGATCAGCGAGCGGTAGCCCCGCGCCTCCTCAATGGGATTGAGGTCCTCGCGCTGCAAATTTTCCACCAGCGCGAGCTCCGCGGTTCTTCGGTCGTCGGCCTCGATCACGCGGACCGGGATTTCTTCCAGTCCCGCGAGGCGGGCTGCGCGCCAGCGGCGTTCGCCGGCGATGATCTGATAGTAGCCGCTGTCCAGCCTGCGCGCCGTGATGGGCTGAATCAGGCCGTAGCGCGCGATGGAGTCGGCCAGCTCCTGGAGACTCTGCTCCTCAAATACTTCGCGCGGCTGCTCAAGCCGGGGCTCCACCTTGGAGATCGGCAGCAGCTGCAGTTCGTTCTCCTCGGACTCATCGACGCCGAACAAAGCGTCCAGCCCGATCCCGAGGCCCTTCTTGTCCTTTGGCATAGATACTCCTTTGACGCTGTAATTTTCAACTGCCGTGCTGCATGGAAGAGAAAGCGCAGGAGGAACCTTGCCGCTTCCCCTTCAAAGAACACGGACGGGGCGCTGTTACTCGTTTCGCTTCAAAAACTCCACGGCCAGCGCCATGTAGCCCTTGCTGCCGCGGTTGATGCGGTCGTACACTACCCCGGGGATGCCGTGACTCGGCGCCTCCGAGAGACGGACGCTGCGGGGAATGACGGTCTCGTAGACCTTGTCGGCCAGGTATTTGCGCAGTTCGTTTGCCACCTGGGCTGTGAGATTGGCGCGGGAGTCGTACATCGTGAGCACGATGCCCTCGATCCCGAGCCGGCGGTTAAGACGGCGGGAGCAGATTTTGATGCTGGTCAGCAGGTCCGCGATTCCCTCCAGCGCGTAGTACTCGCACTGCATGGGGATGAGCACGCTGTCCGCCGCGACAAGGGCGTTGACAGTCAGCAGCTCGAGCGAGGGCGGGCAGTCAATGAAGATGTAATCGTATTCACTGTAGAGGGCGGTGATCTTGTCCTTGAGCACGTATTCGCGCCGCTCCGCGTTGATAAGCTCGACCGAGGCGGCGGCCAGCTCCTTGGAGGACGGGATCACATCGCCGTATTCGGTCTGCACGACGCATTCCGCGGCGGTCTTGCCGGAGATCAGCATATCGTATGTATTGGGCCGGGTTGTCTTCGCTACGCCCATGCCGGAGCTGGCGTTTCCCTGCGGGTCACAGTCCACCAGCAGCACCTTTTTGCCCAGAAGGCAAAGCGCGGCGGTGAGGTTTACGCAGGTGGTGGTCTTCCCGACGCCGCCCTTCTGGTTTGCAATCGCTATGATTTTTGCCATGCACAGTTTGACCTTTCTATTTAATGCGGCCCTATTATAACAGCATCGCGCGGACAATGCAATGTTTCACATGAAACAAAATTGCCCACGCGGGAGAATGTTTCACGTGAAACAAAAAGCCGTAACAAAAGACGTTTCACGTGAAACAAGACAGGACCCGGCTCCGCTCGCCGCGGCGCCTCAGAATGACGGGGAGTTTTCCTCATCAGACCGCCGCTGCGGGCATTCATCCGACGAGGGCGTCCACATCCCCGATTTCTATCCGGTGCACAGCGAGATTCAGCCCGTAGGCAATGAGTCTTGCACCGGCGCGGACCTGGCTGTCAATGTCTCTCGGCGTGACGAACATGCCGCGCACCGCCTCACCGCCGAAGAGGCCGGCGTCGATGACCGTGGGCATACCGACGGAGACGACCGGCACGCCGAGCGTGGCGCGGCTGAGCTCCTGCCGGTCGTTGCCGACGCCGGAGCCCGGGGAGATGCCCGCGTCCGAGACCTGCACGCTGCGGCAGAGCTGCCCGGCCTCGCACCCGGCCAGCGCGTCAATGGCCAGAACGAGGCGGGGGCCAATCTCAGCGCAGAGCGTTCTGATCTGCGCGGCGGATTCAATGCCCGAGGTGCCGAGCACTCCCGGGCGGCAGAGGGACAGGGAGCAGAAATCGCGGAAGCTGTCGGGCTCCTTCCTTTTTAAATGTCGCGTCACCAGCACCGAACCCGCCGCGAGAGAACCCAGCGCGTCCGGCGTGATGTCCGGATTGCCGAGGGCGGCGACCAGCACCTCGGAGGCGTCGGACGGAAGGCAGCGCGTGATCAGCTCTGCCAGGGCGCGCGCCGCGTCGGCAAAGGCGTCGCTGCCGCGGTCAAACCAGCGCGGCAGACTCAGGGTGTAGTAGCGCCCGCACGGCTTTCCGAGAGAGCGCTCCCCCTCCTCTCCCGTCACCTCCACCGAGAACACCGAAAGCCCGCGCAGCGTCTCCTCACGGCAGACGACGCCGGACAGCTCTCCCGGGTGCCGCTGCCGCAGCTCACTTGCCATGTCGGTACGAAAGAATTTCATGGTCATACCTCCTGAAAACAGCCGCTTTGAGCCGGAAGCCGGATGTCCGCAGACGGGTGAAGAAGCCCGACTCAAAACGGCACAAAAAAATCAAGATATAGTGTAGTATACCCATCGGAGGCACAACAGATAAGCGCACAAAAAAAGTGAAAATTTTTTTGAAAAAACCCTTGATTTTCAGATTCTCTTTTGTTATAATCACTAAACGCGAGTTGAAATAACTCAATTTTATAGGAGGAGGTGGCGATTGAAACATGGCCAACATTAAATCTTCTGCAAAGAGAGACATCAAGTCCAAGGAACTGAGAGCCAAGAACCGTGCCGACAAGACCGAGCTCAAGACCATGGTGAAGAAGTTTGACGCAGCCGTTGCCGAGGGCAACAAGGATAATGCCGTCAATGCCTATAAAGTTGCTGTTAAGACAGTCGACCGCGCGGCCGCAAAGGGCCTGCTGCACAAGAACAACGCAGCCCACAAGAAGTCCGCAATGGCAACCAAGCTCAACGAGCTGGCCTGAGCTGAATAATGGTTTAATGAACCGGAGAGCATATGCCCTCCGGTTTTGGCTGTTTTCAGGCCATGAAGCAATTCGGCGAGAGCAAAAGCTCCCGCGTCCCGCCGGGACCCGCGTGTGAATCGGTTTTATGAAAGCAAAGACGTACGGCAAAATCGCCGTACGTCTTTTGCTTTCACATGTCCGGTCGCGCGGGCCCCGGGGATCCGGGGTTACACAATTTACAGCAGATTGATCTTCACGCACTTGTCTTTGCCGAAGCTCTTTTCCATCTCGTCCTTGTATGCGGGGAACAGCTCGCTCGGCATCAGCGCCTGGACGCAGCCGGCAAAGCCGCCGCCGTGGACGCGCCAGGCGCCGCGGCCCTCAAGGAGCCTGCGGCTGAGCGTGAGGCCCTGCTTGAGCTTCGTGTCGCCGGTGGCGCTGGTGACGATATTGTTCAACAGCTCCTCGGAGGAGCGGCCAGACTCGTTCATCAGGCGCATGTAGGCGGCGCCGTCGCGTTTTTTCAGCGCGTCGCGCATGAGAGGGACGCGCTCGTTCTCGTCGAAGAAGTGCATCGCGCGGCGGACCGGGCGGTTCGCCGGGTCCCAGCCCTTGGCGCGGAACGCAGCCGGGTCCACATCCCCCAGCACGCCCTTGTCAAAGAGATTCGCGATATACACCATGTCCGCCGGGATGCGCGCGTAGGAGGTGGCGAGGTCGGCGTGACTGGCCCCGGTGAACGTGAGGCAGAGCGTGAGGCCCATGCCCTCAAAATCAGCGGTGACAGGCTCGATGCTGTTGTCCGCAAAGTCGACGTAGATGGTCTTGCCGAGGGCGCAGGTGAGCTGACTCATGAGTCCGCAGGGCTTGCCGAAGAAGGTGTTCTCCGCCGACTGGGCCGCCCGAGCAATGACCACGGGCTCTACCGTGCCGCCGTTGAAAAGCTCGCTCAGAATCTTGCCGATCAGCACCGAGAAGGCTGCGGACGAGCTCAGCCCCACGCCGACGGGCAGGGCGCTGTGGACCACGGCGTCAAAGCCGCCGATCCTGAGCCCAAGCTCGTCGAACGCGGCGAGCATCCCGCGTACCAGGGATTTCGACGTGCCGAACTCCGCGGTCCTGGGCTGGAGATGGTCAAGCCGCAGCTCGAAGGGCTCGGTCCCGTCGCTGCGAATATGGACGACCTTGCCGCCGTTGGCTTCAAACTCCGCGGTGATCCCGCGGTCGATGGCGGCGGCGAGCACGCGGCCGTTCTGGTGATCCGTGTGGTTGCCGGCCAGCTCCGTCCGGCCGGGAGTGAACAGGGTTTTCTTCATGGCGCGTCGCCAACCTTTCTGGGCAACACCGCACAATCCGCCTTCGGCGCCTCCTGGAAAATTAGCGCCCTGATTTTGTCACGTTTTCTTGCAATACACAAAGTATTCCTGCAAAAAACTGCCTTCATCAGAACCCAAATTTTCTCAGGATTCGCACTCACCGAATTATGCGGTGCTGCCCTAACATTTATTAACAAAAGTATAACGAAGAAAGCCTTGAAAGTCAACAGCTTTGGAGCCCGTGGGAAAAAATGGGAGACAAAGTTTAAAGTCCGTACACAATTGGCTTGCGCGAAGCCGCGAGACAGGATATAATAACCGTAATCGCGCCCGTCCGGAGGCTTCGTAAAAACTTGAAGCGGCGTCCTGAGCGGGCAGAGCGAGCCGAGAGATCTCTTTTACCCGGACGCGCCGGCCGCGAGTCTTCGACCTCGCAGCTCTCCGCGCCATATTAAATATCTGTTGGAAATGGAGCTTACCATGAAAAGTGCAAACGGCATCAATCTGACCATGCTCTGCGATTTTTACGAGCTGACCATGGGCAACGGCTATTTTGCCGACGGCAAGGGCGATCGCATCTGCTATTTCGATATGTTCTTCCGCGACGTGCCCGATCAGGGCGGCTACGCGATCGCGGCGGGGCTCGAGCAGATCGTGGACTATGTACAGAACCTGCATTTCGACGAGGAGGACATCGCCTATCTCCGCGGCCGCGGGATTTTCAGCGAGGGCTTTCTCGACTACCTGCGCACGTTCCGGTTCACGGGCGACATCTGGGCCATACCCGAGGGTACGCCCATCTTCCCGATGGAGCCGGTGCTCACCGTGCGCGCCCCTGCCATTCAGGCCCAGCTTCTCGAGACCTACCTGCTCCTGGAGTTCAACCACCAGAGCCTGATCGCCACCAAGGCCAGCCGCATCTGCCGCGCGGCGGAGGGCCGTGCGGTGCTGGAATTCGGCTCGCGGCGCGCCCAGGGCATCGCGGGCGCGGTCACCGGCGCGCGCGCCGCCTTCATCGGGGGCTGCGCCGGCACGGCCTGCACGGTGTCGGACCAGGTCTACGGCGTCCCCGCCGCGGGCACCATGGCCCACTCCTGGGTCCAGATGTTCGATTCTGAGCTCGACGCGTTTCTGAGCTACTGCCGCACCTATCCCCGGAACGCCGTGCTGCTGGTGGACACCTACAACACCCTCAAATCCGGCGTTCCCAACGCCATCCGCGCGTTCAACGAGGTTCTGAAGCCCCTCGGCATCACCAAATGCGGCATCCGCCTCGACTCCGGCGACATGGCGTATCTGACCCGCAAGGCCCGCAAGATGCTCGACGACGCGGGCTGGACCGAGTGCACCATCACGGTCTCCAACTCCCTGGACGAGCGGCTCATCACCGAGATCATCCGCCAGGGCGCGAAGATCGACTCCTTCGGCGTGGGCGAGCGGCTCATCACCTCCAAGAGCTCGCCGGTCTTCGGCGGAGTGTACAAGCTCTGCGCCGTGGAGCAGGCGGACGGGACCCTCATCCCGAAAATCAAGGTCAGCGAGAACCCGGGCAAGATCACAAACCCCGGCTTTAAAAAGGTCTACCGCTTCTACAACCGCGACACCGGCATGGCCGAGGCCGACTATATCTGTATGCGCGACGAGACCGTGGATGACACGCAGCCTCTCGAAATCTGCGACCCCTCCGAGCGCTGGAAGCGCAAGACGATGGAGAACTTCCGCGCCGAGGAGCTGCAGGTCCCCGTCTTCCTCGGCGGCGAGCTTGTATATCAGCTGCCCACGCTCAGGGAGATCAGGACCGAATGCGGCTACCAGATCTCCACGCTCTGGCCCGAGGTCAAGCGCTTCGACAACCCCCATTCCTACTATGTGGACCTGTCGCCGAAGCTCATGGCCCTGAAGGATGAAATGCTCGAATCGCACGGGAGAAGAAAATGAAAAAACTCATGCTCATCATAAACCCCGCCGCGGGGCGCGGCGCGTATAAGACCAACTTCGGCGACGCCATGCAGGCGCTCGCCCGGGGCGGCTTCGCCGTGACCCTGTATTATACCGGGCAGCGCGGGGACGCGCGCCGCTTCGCGGCCGAATATGCGAAGGACTCCGACACCGTGGCCTGTGTCGGGGGCGACGGGACGCTCAGCGAGGTGCTGGCGGGGCTCATGGAGCTCGACAATCCCCCGCCCGTGGGCTATATCCCCATGGGCACCGCAAACGACGTGGCCACCTCTCTCGGCCTGCCGAAGAACGACACCGTCGCCGCCGCGCGCCGCATCGTGACCGGCACGCCCCATCCCTTTGACGTCGGTCAGTTCGGCGAGCGGGAATACTTCTCCTACATCGCGGCCTTCGGCGCCTTCACCGAGGTCAGCTATGCCACGCCCCAGGACCAGAAAAAGGTGCTGGGCCACCTGGCCTACGTGCTCCAGGGGATGCAGCAGCTTCCGAAGATCGAGCCCATCCAGACCCGCGTCGAGTACGACGGCGGTGTGTTCGAGGGCAAGGTCCTCTACGGCGGTATCTCCAACTCCACGTCGGTGGCCGGCGTCGTCCGCCTGCCGGAGGCGATGGTCAGCCTCGGCGACGGCGTGAGCGAGCTCGTGCTGGTGCGCGACCCCGGCAGCGTCGCCGCCTTCGCCGAGGTGGTCAGCTCCGTCCTGTCCGAGCGCTTCGACAGCGAAAATCTTCTGATCCTGCACACGAAACAGGCCCGCTTCCGCTTCGAGAAGCCCGTCGCCTGGACCCGCGACGGAGAGGCCGGCGGCGAGTACGACGACATCGAGATCCGAAACATCCACTGCCCCGTGAAGCTGATCTTCTGAGGCTTGCAATCTCCCGCAAATGCTACTATAATAATTATCCGTCGATTCTGTCGGCGTCTATTTTGTCTGTTCTGAAAGAGAGGAACGTGTTCCACATGAAGCGTCAGAAAATTTCCGGCATTTATGCCGATCAGAGCGCCTTTGCCGATCAGGCCATGACCGTCTGCGGCTGGGTCAGGACCGTGCGCGATATGAAAAACTTCGGCTTTATCGAGCTCAACGACGGCTCCTGCTTCAAGTCCCTGCAGGTCGTTTTCGAGCGCGGCAGGCTCGAAAACTACGACGAGATCGCCCGCCAGAACGTGGGCGCGGCCCTGATCGTCCACGGCACCCTGGTGCTGACCCCCGGCGCCAAGCAGGACTTTGAGCTCAAGGCCGACAGCATCGCGGTCGAGGGCACGTCCACCCCGGACTACCCCCTGCAGAAGAAGCGCCACAGCGTGGAATTTCTGCGCACCATCCAGCACCTCAGACCGCGCACCAACCTCTTCTCCGCCACCTTCCGCGTGCGCTCCGTCGCCGCCCAGGCGGTGCATGAGTTTTTCCAGAGCCGCGGCTTCGTCTACGTCCACACCCCGCTGATCACCGGCTCCGACTGCGAGGGCGCGGGCCAGATGTTCCGCGTCACCACGCTGGACCCCAAGAACCCCCCGCTGAACGAGGACGGCAGCGTCGATTTCAGCCAGGACTTCTTCGGCAAGCCCACGAGCCTGACGGTCTCCGGCCAGCTCAACGCCGAGAACTTTGCCATGGCCTTCGGCGACGTGTACACCTTCGGCCCCACCTTCCGCGCCGAGGTCAGCTACACCCAGCGCCACGCGGCCGAGTTCTGGATGATCGAGCCCGAAATGGCCTTCGCCGACCTGGGCGACTACATGGACACCGCCGAGGCCATGGTCAAGTACATCATCAACCGCACGCTCGAACGCTGCCCGCAGGAGATGGAGTTCTTCAATTCCTTCGTGGACAAGGGACTGCTTGACCGCCTGCACAACGTGGTCTCCAACGACTTCGGCCGCATCAGCTATACCGAGGCCGTGGATATCCTGCAAAAGAGCGGCCGGAAGTTCGACTACCCGGTCGAATGGGGCATCGACCTCCAGACCGAGCATGAGCGCTATCTGACCGAGCAGGTCTTCAACAAGCCCATCTTCGTCACCGACTACCCCAAGGACATCAAGGCCTTTTACATGCGCCTCAACGACGACGGCAAAACCGTCGCGGCGGCGGACTGCCTGGTCCCCGGCGTGGGCGAGATCATCGGCGGCTCCCAGCGCGAGGAGCGCCTGGACGTGCTCGAGGCGAGAATGGACGAGCTGGGGCTGAACAAGGACGACTACTGGTGGTATCTGGACCTCAGGCGCTACGGCTCCTGCCGCCATGCGGGCTACGGCCTCGGCTTCGAGCGCATGGTCATGTACCTCACCGGCGTCAGCAACATCCGCGACGTGGAGCTGCACCCCAGAACCACCGGCAACGCCGATTTTTAGAACAAGTAAAAAACGTGTCATCCTGAGCAAAGCGAAGGATCTTTCCCCGGACCATACGGCAACAAAAGACCCTTCGCTGGCGCTCAGGGTGACAAATGATTTCAATCGTCGCGAAGCGACACCATAACTCCACACTGTACAAACAGGGAGGCTTCACCGATGAAATACTGCCCGAACTGCGGCGTTGAGGTCGAGGACGACCAGCGCTTCTGCGGCGAGTGCGGCGCACAGCTTGTGTTTGACCCGCTGCCGGCGGAGCCCGTCTATACCCAGGACGAGCACCTGAAAAACGACCCCGCGCTGAGAACATCCCAAAACCCCGGCCCGAAGCAGAAAAAGGAGCCGAAGGTGCCGGAGCTCACGCTCGAGCCTGACGTCTGGGGCATGGGACCCGACAAGCCGGCAGAGCCGAAGCCCCCGAAGAAGACGCCGGAGCTGACGCTGGAGCCGGACGTGTGGGGCCTGGGCGCCGCTGCCGCGGCAGCCGCAAAGCCGGCGGAGCCGGCCCCGGCCGCACAGGCCCCGCAGGCCGCCGCCGCGGCTGCCGCCGCGATCCCCGCGCCGAAGGAGGAGGATTCCACCTACGCCTACGCGAAGGAGGAGATCCCCTTCCAGCGCGAGCAGACCCGTCCCGCAAGGCCCGAACGGCAGGAGGCCCCGGAGCAGGATACCGGCCGGCAGGAGGCTCCAAAACAGGATACCGGCTGGCAGCAGGCGAGCTCGAGCATCCCGAACGACTACACCATGTCGGGCCGCGATGTGTCGGCCGACGGGAAGAAGCTCCCGGACGAGACGCTCATGCTCATCTGGAGCATCATCCTGAGCTGCACCTTCAGCATCTGCGGCATCGTCGGCCTCATCAAAACCATCAAGGCCCGCAAGACCCAGGACCGGGCCGAGAAGTACCGCCTATTGTCCGCCGCCAGGATCTGGCTCATCGTAGGCACGGCCATCCGCGCCCTCCCCATCCTCGGCGAGCTGCTGTGAGACAGGCGCACGCCGGCAACGATTCAGTCACTGTCATTCTGAGGAACGAAGTGACGAAGAATCCTGTCCTTTTTCAGAAATACCGCAAAGGCAACACCGCATAATTCGGCGAGAGCGAATCCTGAGAAAATTTAGGGCAACACCGCATAATGCGGCAAGAGCGAATCCTGAGAAAAATTGGGTTCTGACGATGACAGTTTTTCGCAGGAATACTTTGTGTATTGCAAGAAAAAAGGTGTTGCCTTAGGTTCTGATGAAGGCGGTTTTTTGCAGGAATACTTTGTGTATTGCAAGAAAAAGTGACAAAATCGGAGCGCTATTATCCAGGAGGCGCCGAAGGCGGATTGTGCGGTGTTGCCCAAAAGCTCCTTCGCCTGCGCTCAGGACGACACGCAGGATTGAATCGTTGCTTCCATATATAATATACCGGGCGGCTCTCCCGGGCGCCCGATCATGAAATGTGCGGTCAATTCGGCATTGCGAATTCGCCGCACGTTTCTTGTTGTTCACGTCTTCCGACGCCGGGCGATTCGTGAATCGCCCCTCAAAGAAACAGGATTTTCCGCCCTGCTGCCGCAAATGGAAAAAAGTTCTACAAGGCAGGGTTTACATAAATTATGAATTATTGTCAACAAAGCCCTTGCGTCCGCCGGGGAGCTATGGTATAATAACACTTGTAAAAGAGTCAAATAGTTACAAAAGATTACAAATTACCCCAAAATAAGAGGTTTTGCGCTATGAAAAAGAACGTTGTCAGAATCCTGGCTCTGGTGCTGGTGGGGCTGATGTGTCTGTCCCTCCTGCCCGCGATCAGCCATGCGGACTGGTGCTCGCATGACTCGCTCACCACCGTGACGGTCGAGCCCGTCTGCGGTGAGGACGGGTATACGGCCGCCGTCTGCCAGATCTGCGGGGAGATGTTCGGGACGGAGATCATCCCGCACACCGAGGAGCATGACTTCAGCGCCTGCGTGATGGCGGACGACTACCTCATCAGCCTTGGCGACTGCCTGACGCCGACGCTGTATTACAAGTCCTGCTCCAAGTGCGGCCAAATCGCGGAGTTTGCGTACCAGTCCGCCATGATGCAGATGCAGCAGGATCTCTGGGACCAGTACAACCGCGAGCTCGCCTATTACGGCGCGGCGGTCACCGACTGGGAGGCGAGGATCCGCCAGGCCACCGAGGAGATCCAGAACCAGTACACCTTCAAGGTCGGCGGCGAGGGCCACCGCTTCTATGAGGTCGAGCGCCAGCCCGCCACCTGTCTGGAAGACGGCTGGGAGGCCTACCGCGTGTGCGAGGAATGCGGCGCGGTCGAGGGCTACCAGGCCATCCCCGCCAAGGGCCACCGCTTCGGCGACTACACCGTGACCAGAGAGCCCACCTGCACCGAGGCCGGACTCAGACAGCGCGTGTGCGAGGTCTGCGGCGAGGTCGAGGAGGAGACCGTTCCCGCGCTGGGCCACAAGGGCCCCTTCACCACCGTCAAGGCGCCGACCTGCACCGAACCCGGCAGCGAGAAGCGCATCTGCACCGTCTGCCAGGCCGAGGAGATCCGGGAGATCCCCGCACTCGGCCACAAGGGTCCCTTCACCGTGACGAAGGAGGCCACCTGCACCGAGGACGGCGTACAGGAGCGCGACTGCACCGTCTGCGGCGCGCATGAGACCGCCGTCATCCCCGCCGCGCACAAATACGGCGAGGACAACCACTGCGTCTTCTGCGGCGTGGAGAATCCCAACCGCCCCGCCGTCTCCGACACCGAGACCTTCGGCAGCAAAAATGAAAACAGCGAAGACAACGAAGAAGAGGTTGAGCTCGTCGCAGCCGGCGCGGCAGGCGTGAACGACACCGAGACCTTCAACGCGAGCGAAATCAAAGTCGAGCTCAGCATCACGGGCGAGGGCAACCGATATGAGGGCGTCGTCCTTGCCGGTCAGACGCTTGTACCCCAATTCAATCCGGCGCTGCCGGAGGGCTTCAAGGTCTACTGGATTCCCAAGCGGGCAAACAATACCGACGAGCAGACGATCGAGATGATTCGGGAAGACACCTATACGGTGCCGGAGTCGTATATCGACGGCACGATCGTATGCGTCGTCATTGACGAAAACGGCAACAAGGAGGCCGGACGCTCCGACACACTCCGTATCAGAAAAGAGGTTTCGCTCGACGTAACGACCCGCGGCCAGGGCGAGTTCAGATACAGCTTCACACGCCTTGGACAGGAAGGGGCAGACACGATCAGCAAGCTGCCTCCCGTATTCCTGACGGGAGACAAGGTCACCTTCTACGTCAGGCCGGATCTGAACACCCATATCTTCCGCCGTATCGCCACGATCAGGGGCAATACGTACACGGCACAGAACACCGTTTATGACGCGGACACAAAAACAAACAGTTATACCTTTACAGTTACGACCTCAAGCGCGACGAGCTATCTGCTTGAGACGGACATCCCGAGTCTGTACAATGAAGCAAAGCCGACCCTGGGCGACGACAGCGACCTCTACATATCCAGGGAAGCGGAGAACAAGCTGGAGGCGCTTCGGAAAGACCTCGCGGGATCGAACAGAACCGTGGAGAAGGGGATTATCCGCTATGTGACCCCCATCTGGGCCAGCGACGCGCTTGCCATGAGCAAGAGCGCGATTGAGACCGCGACTGCCGAAAATCTCATCCAGCCCTTCGTGCTTGCCTACCCGAACGGGATCGACCATACGAAGGATCTCGTCCAGGCCTACCACTACAACGTCAAAAGCGGCGAGTGGGAGCAGATCGGCAAAGCCAGCTACGAGCTGCTGCCCGACGGCGTGCAGATCAAGGGCTATACAGACTTCTCCCCGTTTGCGGTCATTGGCATCAGGCAGGTCACGCTGAGCTTCGTGGCCAATAACGGGTCGAACGAATCGAAGAACGAGACGGTCGACATGGGCACGACCTTTACCGCCCCCGCGTGCAGCTTTGCCGCCTCGGCAGACAAGGCCTTCAAAAACTGGCTTGGCAGCGACGGCGAGACCTATGAAGTCGGCGCGACCGTTCCCAAGACCGGGACGCTCAGCGGAGACTTTACCCTGACCGCCCAGTGGACAGAGGGCCACACCATCACCTTCGACAAGAACAACAACAACGCCACCGGCTCCATGGACGCGCTCTTTGTTCCCGAGGGGGAGGAGATCGCGCTGACGAAGAACAGCTTCGAGCTCAAAAACCACGCCTTCGCGGGCTGGAGCACAACGGCTGAGGGCGAGAAGAGCTACGACGACGAGGCGCGGATCACCCCGACCGAAAACCTCGATCTCTTCGCCAAGTGGACCCGCACCCACAGCACCGTGACGTTTGACCCCCACGGCGGCACCGGCGCCATGTCTTCGCAGACGGGCGCTCTCGGCGGCAAGCTCACGCTTGCCCAAAACAGCTTCCAGAATGACGACAAGCTGTTCGCCGGCTGGGCCACCGAGGAGGGCGGCGCGGTCGTCTACACGGACGGCCAGACCATCAGCGTCCCGAACAGCGACCAGACCTTCTACGCCGTGTGGGACTACAAGGTCACGGTCCGCTACTCTCCCGAGAGCGACAAGGCCTCCGGCACCGGCACCATGGCCGACCAGACCGTCCCCGGCGGCAGAAAATTCACGCTGACCAGGAACAGCTTCAAGGCCCCGAACATGTTCGTCTTCAACGGCTGGAACACCGTGAAGGACGGCAGCGGGACCGCGTACGCCGACGGACAGGAGATCGCCGAGGGCCTGACGGAGGACACCACCCTCTATGCCCAGTGGAAGCGCACCGCCTACACCGTCACCTACGTCGGCAACGGCGGCACCGGCAGCATGAACACACAGACCATCCCGCTCAAGGGCGCGGTCGGCATCAGCCAGAACGGCTTCACCGCCCCCTACGGCAAGGCGTTCCTCGGCTGGAGCGAGGACCCCGACGCCGTGGACGAGGATCCCGCTTACAACCCGGGCCAGAAACTGGAAGCCGGCACGCTTGAGACGAGAGACCAGGATCTGACGCTCTACGCCGTCTGGGGAGAGATCGTCACCGTCCGCTTCTATCCCACCGACGGCCAGCAGACCGGCACCGGCACCATGGCCGACCAGCAGCTCATCAGAGGCAGGACGGACAGCCTCAACACCAACAGGTTCACCGCGCCCGCGGACTATAAGTTCGCCGGCTGGAACACGCAGCCCGACGGCTCCGGCACCCCCTATGCCGACGGCAAGACCTTTACAAAGGACGAGCTCAATGCCCTGCCCTCCATACTCAATCTTTACGCCCAGTGGGAGCGCGCGGTCTACAATGTCAGCTTCGACAAGAACCGTGAGGACGCCACCGGGACCATGGCCGTCCAGAAGATGGACGCCGACAGGGAGAGCGCACTGAACGCCGTGGCCTTCAAGGCCCCGACAGACTATGCCTTCAAGTACTGGACCAAGACCGCGGCAGACCCCTATCCCGACATGACCGCGGACGAGGTCACGACGGATGACGTCTACAAGGACAGAGCAAAGCTCACGCCGACCAACGACATGCTGCTCTACGCCCAGTGGGAGCGCTCGGTCTACAACGTCAGCTTCGACAAGAACAACGCCGACGCCACCGGCACCATGTCCAGCCAGAAGGTCGCGAGGAACGCGGAGACCAGCCTGAACGCCGTGAGCTTCAAGGCGCCCGCAAACTTCGCCTTCAAGTACTGGACCGAGACGGCGGATGATCCGTACCCCGATCAGAGCGCGGACGTGGTGACCGCGACCGACATCTACCGGGACAGGGCCGCGATCAACACCGCGGAAAAGCGGCTGAGCGGCGACGTCACCCTCTACGCCCAGTGGGAGCGCGTTTCCTACAGCGTCATCTACAACGCCAACGGCGGTACCGGCACCACCGCCTCCCAGACCATCCCGAAGGACGGCGGCGTTGAGGCCGCTGCCAACAGGTTCACCGCGCCCGCCGGCAGGATCTTCATCGGCTGGAGCAAGACCCCCGGTCAGGAGAACGCCGTCGATTACAAGGTCGGCGACGCCATCAGGTGGGAGGATCTGAACAGGGAGCCGTATACGGACCTCACACTCTACGCCGTGTGGAAGGACAAAGTCACCATCACCTTCAACCACGACAGCGACAGCGGCTCCGGCACCGGCACGATGGCCGCCCAGGAGGCCCCGAAGGGCGAGAAGGTCACGCTGAACGCCAACAAGTTCACCGCCCCCACCGGCATGGCCTTCGGCGGCTGGAACACCAAAGCGGACGGCACGGGCACCGCGTACGCCGACAGTGCCGAGATCACCCCGACCGAGAACATCACCCTCTACGCCCAGTGGCTGGAGGACGCCTGCACCGTCACCTTCGACAAGAATAACGACGCCGTCGAAGGCGAAGCCTATACCCAGTCCATCCTCAAAAATACCGCCACGGCGCTCAAGGAAAACCAGTTTATCGCGCCCAAGGGTCTGGCCTTCAACGGCTGGAACACCAAGCGCGACGGCACGGGCACCGCGTTCAAGGACAAGGCCAACGTCAAGGTCAGCAAGGACATCACGCTCTATGCCCAGTGGATCAACGCCGCCACCGTCACCTTCAACAAGAACGCGGACGACGCCACTGGCACGATGACCGCGCAGGTCGTCGAGACCGGCGTGGACACGCCGCTGACGGCCAACGCCTTCAAGCGCATCAACTACAGCTTCGACGGCTGGACCACCAATCCCGACGGGACCGGCGACAAGTACGCCGACCAGGGCTCGATCAACACGCTGACGGACGTCACCCTCTACGCCGTCTGGAAGCAGATCGCCTACGCCATCACCTATGACGCAAACGGCGGCGGCGGTTCCCAGATGCCGCAGCAGAACGTCTCCGTCGGCAGCACCGCCACCATCCGCGACTGCGCCTACAACCCGAAGCCAGGCGAGGTCTTCGCCTACTGGAAGGAAGACCGGGTGTACAGCATGACGCAGGCCGGCGAGAGCGGCTCCGAGCACTCCGATATCTATTACCCCGGTGAGAAGATCATCCCCACGCGGGATATGGATCTCAAGGCCATCTGGGTGGACGAGCTCGTGATCAGCTACTACCCCGGCGAGGGCAGCGGCACCTATAACACGGGCGAGGTTCCCAAGGGGGTCGAGACCAGCGTCAAGACCGCCTCGGAGGCCCAGTTCACGCCGCCCGCCAACGCGACCTTCGCCTACTGGCAGGATGGCGCCGGCAACAGGTACTATGAGGGCAAGCAGTATGTCTTCGACAAGGATACCAGCCTGACCGCCGTCTGGGCCCCCGCCGTCACCATCACCTACAACAAGAACGCCTCGGACGCCTCCGGCTCGATGGCGTCCCAGAGCGTGCCCAGCGGCGTCGAGGTCACCCTGCACGAGAACAGGTTCTCCCGCAACGAGTACATCTTCAAGTACTGGACCAAGACCAAGAGCGACCCCTACCCCAACAAGGACCCGAAGGACGTGACCACGAACGACGTCTACAAGGACGGCACGAACATCACGATCGCGCAGGATACCGCCCTCTATGCCCAGTGGTACAAGACCGCCATCAGCGCCAACGCGGTCCTGATCACCGGCGAGGTGACGGGGCTTGACGACTTCGCCGTCTGGGGCGAGACCCTGACCGCGGTGGTCAACGACCCCGTGCTCAAGTCCGGCTTTACCTACACCTGGCAGGTCGACGGCAACCCGGTCAAGTCCGGCTCCGACAACACCTACCTCGTCAGCAAGGAGGACTACGGCAAGCCCATCGTCTGCGTCGTGTCCCACCCGCAGGCCACCAACGAGGTCGAGAGCAACACCAAGATCGTCGGCACCTACGCCGAGGACGACGACCTCATCATCATCAACAACGGCAGCGACGCCTACCCCTACTCCAAGTACGCCTATGTCTACGGCGTCGTCCCGGGCACGACCTTCTACAAGGACGGCAAGGAGTACCTGGTGCCTGAGTCGGCCGCGGACGGCTTCATGGAAATCGGCATCCCCGGTACCTATACCTTCGGCTACGCGACCTACTACATTGAAAACTGGTTCACCGTCGGCTATGAGGTCGACACCACCGGCAGCAGCGGCACCGTGTCGATGAAAAACGGCTCCACCACCCTCACCAGCACCACCAGAACCGCCGATATCCAGCACTTCGTCAACACCATCTGGCTGGTCCGCGACGGCAGCGCCACCGACCTCAACATCACGATGACGCCCGCATCCAGCACCTACGTGCACTGGTCCCTCAACGGCGGCAACTACAGCTCGTCCGGCGCCGCGGTCTCGCGCAGACTGGGCACCATCAACCAGCCCATGCTCTTCTCCGTCGTCTTCAACAAGTCGAGCACCAGCCCGAAGACCGGCGACATGTCGAACCTCGGCCTGTGGAGCGCCCTCTGCTTCACATCCTTCGTCGGCACGGCCGTTGTACTTGGCAAGGCCCGCAAGGGAAAGAAGACCCGCGCGTGAGCTGAGCCTCCCGGCTGAAACCGCATCAACCGAAAAAGCACCCCCGGTCATCTGACCGGGGGTGTTCCATACAATAATACAATAGCTCTGTCATCCTGAGCGAAGCAAGGCGGAGGAGAAGAATCCTTCCTCCAAAGCGCCCGGAAACAGCAAAAGAAAGATCCTTCGTCACCCGGCTCCTCAGGATGACAAACGAGGAACGCTTTGAGGTAGCCACAGGCTCAATATGCAAAAAAATAAGGGCAATACCGCATAATTCGGCAAGAGCAGATCCTGAGAAAATTTGGGTTCTGATAAAGGCACTTTTACGCAGATGTACTTTGTGTACCTCAAGAAAAAGTGACGAAATCAGGGCGCAAATTTTCCAGGAGATGCCGATGGCGGATTGTGCGGTGTTGCCTAAGAAAATTTTCTTATAAAAAGCCAAAAAAAGCTTGACACAGAGGCCCCGAGCTGATATATTATCAGAGCGCGCGTGCGAAGGCGTGCGCGTATTATGCGATGAAGCGGGAGATTGCCCGGCCTGACCGGGGTAACTTCCGTGGAGTATGTCCGATCTGAGAATCGGGCGGCTGAAACCTCTCCGATACACGCGTATATCGCGCGGCGCGGAGTGCGGACCGGCCCAACAAGCCGGTTTGTTTTTCGGTCGCGGTCTGATACGCACGGTTGTGTGTATAGGATTTACCGGGTTTCATCCGTACGCATAAGGACGGACCCAATGCCGTCACAAAAAACGTACGAAAAGGAGAAAATCACCCATGGCAGCAGCAAAGAACATGATCCGCATCCGCCTCAAGGCCTATGACCACCAGCTCATCGACAAGGCCGCCGAGACCATCGTCGAGGCCGCCAAGCGCACGGACGCCAAGGTCTCCGGTCCCATTCCCCTGCCCACCAAGACCGAGATCGTCACCATCCTGCGCGCCGTCCACAAGTACAAGGACAGCCGTGAGCAGTTCGAGCGCCGCACCCACAAGCGCCTCATCGACATCATCGCCCCCACCCAGAAGACGGTCGAGGCCCTGATGAATCTCGAGGTTCCCGCCGGCGTCGAGATCGAGATCAAGCTCTGAGGAAACCCCATCTTAAATGACCCGCAGTCCGCAGCTTGCGAGTGCGGACGGGTTAAGTTGCCAGCCTCTGGACGCGCGAAGGCGCGGGTCAAGCGGGGCAACCAATAACCAAACAGGAGGAAATATAATGAAGAAAGCCATCATCGGCAAGAAGGTCGGCATGACGCAGATCTTCGACGAGGCCGGCAAGGTCATTCCCGTGACCGTCATCGAGGCCGGCCCCTGCACCGTCGTCCAGAAGATGACCATGGACAAGGAGGGCTATGAGGCCGTCCAGTTCGGCTACGAGGAAGTGGCCGAGAAGAAGCTCACCAAGCCCGAGGCCGGACACCTGAAAAAGGCCGGCGTGGGCGCTGTCAAGCACCTCAAGGAGTTCCGCCTCGCGGACAGCTCCAAGCTCGAAGTCGGCGACACCGTCAAGGCCGACATCTTCGCCGAGGGCGACAAGGTCGACGTCACCGGCACCAGCAAGGGCAAGGGCTACGCCGGCGTCATCAAGCGCTTCGGCCAGGGCCGTACACCCACCAGCCACGGCGGCGGCCCCGTCCACCGTCACGCGGGCTCCATGGGCTCGAGCACCGATCCCTCCCGCATCTTCCCGGGCAAGAAGCAGGCAGGCCACATGGGCGTTGAGCAGGTCACCGTGCAGAACCTCGACGTTGTCAAGGTCGACGCGGAGCTGAACCTGATCGCCGTCCGCGGCGCCGTCCCCGGCCCGAAGGGCAGCATCGTCTATATCAAGGATACCGTCAAGGTCCAGCCCGTCAAGAAGGGCGAGGCCGCCGGCATCTCCCTCAACCCGCAGAAGGCCTCCGCGCGTGTCAACCCGCAGAAGGCTTCCGCGCGTACCAAGTAAGGAAAGGAGAGCAGCATAAATGCCTATTGCGAACGTTTATAATATGGCAGGCGAGAAGATCGGACAGATCGAGCTCTCCGAGGCCATCTTCGGCGTCGAGCCGAACAAGAGCGTCCTGCACGACGTGGTCAAGAATCACCTGGCCAACTGCCGTCAGGGTACGCAGAGCGCCCTCACCAAGGGCGAGGTCAGCTACACCACCCGCAAGCCCTGGCGTCAGAAGGGCACCGGCCGCGCCCGCGCCGGCTACGCAGGCTCCCCCGTGTGGTATCACGGCGGCGTGGCCTTCGCGCCGAAGCCCCGCGACTACAGCTACACCCTCAACAAGAAGGTCAGACGCCTGGCCCTCAAGTCCGCCCTGTCCTCCAAGGCTGCCGAGGGCGATATCCTGGTCGTTGACGGCCTGAAAATGGACGAGATCAAGACCAAGACCTTCAAGTCCTTCCTGGACAAGCTCGGCGTGGACGGCAAGGCCCTCGTCGTGACCGAGAACGTGGACGAAAAGGTCCTCAAATCCGCCCGCAACATCGAGGGCGTCGAGACCACCTTCGCCACCGTCCTCAGCCCGTATATGATTCTCACCAACGGCAAGATGGTGGTCGACAAGGCCGCCCTCGCCAAGATCGAGGAGGTGTTCGCCTGATGAAGACCGCATACGACGTCATCATCCGCCCCATCATCACCGAGCAGTCCATGGAAGACCTCGACATCAAGAAGTATGCCTTTGAGGTCGCAAAGGACGCCAACAAGATCGAGATCGCCAAGGCCATCGAGGAGATCTTCGACGTCACCGTCGTCAAGGTGACCACCACCACCGTCCACGGCAAGACCAAGCGCCAGGGCGCTTACCCCCAGGGCAAGACCGCTTCCTGGAAAAAGGCCGTCGTCAAGCTGAGCGCCGATTCCAAGAATATCGAGCTCTTCGAAGGCATGGTTTAAGGAGGAAGAATAAATGTCCATCAAAACCTACAGACCGACAACTCCTTCCAGACGCCACATGAGCGTCTCCGGCTTCGACGGCGTTGAGAAGCATGTCAGACCCGAGAAGAGCCTGACCGAGGTCCTCAAGAAGAACGCGGGCCGCAACAGCTACGGCCACATCACCGTCCGCCACCAGGGCGGCGGCAACCGCCAGAAGTACCGCGTCGTCGACTTCAAGCGCAGCAAGCTGGACGTCGAGGGCAAGGTCCTCCGCCTCGAGTACGACCCCAACCGCAGCGCGTATATCGCCCTCATCGAGTACGCCGACGGCGAGCGCCGCTACATTCTCGCCCCCGTGGGCCTGAACGCGGGCGACACCGTCATGGCCTCCGCCTCCGCCGACATCAAGCCGGGCAACGCCCTGCCCATGGCCAACATCCCCGTCGGCACCGTCATCCACAACATCGAGCTCTACCCCGGCAAGGGCGCGCAGCTTGTCCGCAGCGCCGGCGTCGCCGCTCAGCTCATGGCCAAGGAGAACGGCATGGCCACCGTGCGTCTCCCCTCCGGTGAGATGCGCAAGGTCCGCATGGACTGCTTCGCCACCATCGGCCAGGTCGGCAACATCGACCACGCCAACATCCACATCGGCAAGGCCGGCCGCAAGCGCCACATGGGCTGGCGTCCCACCGTCCGCGGCTCCGTCATGAACCCCGTCGACCACCCGCACGGCGGCGGCGAAGGCAAGTCCCCGGTCGGCCGTCCCGGCCCTGTCACCCCGTGGGGCAAGCCCGCGCTCGGCTACAAGACCCGCAAGACGAAGAACCGCACCGATAAGTTCATCGTCAAGCGCCGCAACGCGAAGTAAGGAGGGAATCGTAAATGAGCAGAAGCATTAAAAAGGGCCCCTTCGCAGCGCCCGAGCTGCTGAAGAGAGTCGATGAGATGAACAAGAGCGGCACCAAGCAGGTCGTCAAGACCTGGTCCCGCGCCTCCACGATCTTCCCGTCCTTCGTCGGACACACCATCGCCGTCCACGACGGCCGCCGTCATGTGCCCGTGTACGTCACCGAGGATATGGTCGGCCACAAGCTGGGCGAGTTCGCCCCCACCCGTACCTTCCGCGGCCACGCCGGCAGCAAGACCGGCAAGTAAGGAGGTCAGACAATGGACGAAAAGAAAATTGCCCGCGCGGAGCATAAATACGCCCGTATTTCTCCCCGCAAGGTTGAGATCATCTGCAACATGATCCGCGGCAAGGACGTCAAGCTCGCCGAGGCTCTGATGCAGAACACCCCCAAGGCCGGCTGCGAGCTGATGCTCAAGGTGCTCAAGAGCGCCGCGGCCAACGCCGAGAACAACTTCGAAATGGACCCCGAGAAGCTCTATGTCTGCGAGACCTACGTCGGCGCCGGCCCCATCCTCAAGAGGGGCATGCCCAGGGCGCAGGGCCGCATGTACCGCATCAACAAGCGCACCAGCCACATCATGATCGCCGTGGCTGAGAGAGACTAAGGGAAGGAGGCAGAATTATGGGACAGAAAGTTAATCCGCACGGCCTGCGCGTAGGCGTCATCAAGGACTGGGATTCCCGCTGGTATGCACGCGAGGACAAGGTCGGCGACCTCATCGTCGAGGACTACAAGATCCGTCAGTTTCTGAAGAAGACCCTCTATTCCGCCGGTGTCCCCACCATCGAGATAGAGCGCGATTCCGCGAAGGTCCGCATCTATATCCACTGCTCCAGACCCGGCGTCGTCATCGGCAAGGGCGGCGAGCAGATCGAGAAGCTCAGACAGGACGTCGAGAAGATGATCGGCAAGTCCGTCGCCCTCTCCATCGTCGAGGTCCGCACTCCCGACACCAACGCTCAGCTCGTCGCTGAGAACATTGCCCAGCAGCTCGAAAAGCGCATCGGCTTCCGCCGCGCGATGAAGAACGCCATGGGCCGCGCCATGCGCATGGGCGCCCGCGGCATCAAGGTCAAATGCGGCGGCCGTCTCGGCGGCGCCGAGATCGCGCGCTCCGAGTGCTACCACGAGGGCACCATTCCCCTTCAGACCATCCGCGCCGACATCGACTACGGCTTCGCCGAGGCGAACACCACCTACGGCCGCATCGGCATCAAGGTCTGGATCTACAAGGGCGAGGTCCTCTCCCAGACGCTCCGCACCACCCCCCGCACCATGGATCTCTCCAAGCCCGCCGGCGAGCGCCGCCGTCGCGACGACCGCAGAGGCGGCCGCAGAGACGACCGCCGCGGCGGCCAGGGCGGCTACAACCGCGAGGGACGTCCCCAGGGCCAGAACAGCGACCGCCGCGCGCCCTACGGCAGCAGGCCCCAGGGTCAGGGCGGCTTTAACCGCGGCCCGCGTCCCGCCGCTCAGGAAGGAGGCAACAACTAATGTTAATGCCCAAGAGAGTTAAATACCGCAGAGTACAGCGCGGCCGCATGAAGGGCAAAGCCACCCGCGGCAACGTCGTCAACTACGGTGAGTTCGGTCTGGCCGCGCAGGAGCCCGGCTGGATCACCTCCAACCAGATCGAGGCGGCCCGTATCGCCATG